>NZ_JBICTD010000002.1:128750-1194238 GCF_043197455.1 Nocardia sp. NPDC049149 | reverse complement strand
TGTGCCTTTTGAGCGTTTGGTGGAGGTGTTGAATCCGACGCGTTCGCAGGCGCGTCATCCGTTGTTCCAGGTGATGCTCTCCTTCCAGAACCTGCAGCAGACCAGCCTGGAACTGCCGGGCCTCACGGTGCACGGCCTCGAATACGAGGACGACCTGGCGAAGTTCGACCTGCAGCTGATGGTGCAGGAAACGACGGACGCTGCGGGTGAACCCGCGGGAATGTCGGCTGCGTTCTCGTACTCGACGGATTTGTTCGATCGAGCCACGATCGCCGAGTTTGCGCGGCGGTTGGATCGGGTGCTGGCGGCTGTGGTCGCCGATGCCGAGGTAGCGGTGGGTGATATCGACCTGCTGGGTGCCGAGGAACGATCGCTGGTGCTGCATCGGTGGAATGCCACTGAGTACATGATTGATCCGGCGACGTTGGTGTCGTTGTTCGAGGCGCAGGTGGAGCGGACGCCGGATGCGGTCGCGGTCACCTTCGAGGGGACGAGTCTGTCCTATGCGGAGTTCGCGGTGCAGGCGCGGCGCCTCGCGCGCTGGTTGATCGCCGAAGGTGTGGGTCCGGAATCGCTTGTCGCGCTGGGTATGCGGCGTTCGACTGAGCTGGTTGTGGCGATGTATGCGGTGGTGGTTTCCGGTGGTGGGTATGTGCCGGTCGATCCGGATCATCCGGTCGAGCGCATCGCTCACGTTCTCGATACTGCGGCACCGGTGTGTGTGTTGACCACCTCCGGTGACGGGTTGGTGTTGCCGGAGTCGGTGCGTCGGGTGGAGATCGACACCCTGGATGTGTCGGGGTTCTCCGATGCTCCGGTGACGGATACGGACCGGCTCGCGCCGTTGCGCCCCGATAACACGGCCTACGTCATCTACACCTCCGGCTCGACCGGTCGCCCCAAAGGCGTTGCGGTATCGCATGCGGCGATCGTGAACCGGTTGGTGTGGATGCATGCCCAGTACGGTTTGACCGCCGGTGATGTGGTGTTGCAGAAGACGCCTGCCACCTTCGATGTGTCGGTGTGGGAGTTCTTCTGGCCGTTGCAGGTTGGTGCGCGGCTGGTGGTCGCCACCCCGGATGGTCATCGTGATCCGGCTTATCTGGCGCGGTTGATCACGGACGAGGGTGTCACGACGGCGCATTTCGTGCCGTCGATGCTGGCGGTGTTCGTTGCTGATCTGCGGGTCGGTGAATGTGGCGGTCTGCGTAATGTTTTCGCTTCTGGTGAGGCGTTGCCCGCGCCGACCGCGCAGCGGTTGCGTGAGTTGACCGGTGCGTTGTTGCACAACCTGTACGGGCCGACCGAGGCCGCGGTCGACGTGACCTTCCACGAGGTCGTCGACGCGGACACGGTGGTGGTGCCGATCGGTCGTCCGGTGTTCAACACCCAGGTGTATGTGCTCGACGCGCGGCTGCACCCGGTCGCGCCAGGCGTGCCCGGCGAGTTGTATCTGGCCGGTGAGCAGCTGGCGCGCGGCTACGTGCGGCAGCCGGAGCTGACTTCGGATCGGTTCGTGGCCAACCCGTTCGCCGACGGTGAGCGGATGTACCGCACCGGCGACCTGGTCCGCTGGCTTGCTCCGGTCGGCGAGGATTCGGGCGCCACTGGTGAGCTGGAGTACTTGGGCCGCACCGACTTCCAGGTGAAGGTGCGTGGTCTGCGCATCGAGCTCGGCGACATCGAATCCGCGCTCATTGCCCAGGAGTCGGTCGCCCAAGCGGTGGTGGTGGTGCGTGAGGACGAGCGCACCGGCGCGCAGCTGGTCGCCTACCTGGTCGCCGCCGATGCGGAGATCGACACCGACGCACTGCGGGCGACGCTGGCGGCGCTGCTGCCGAGCTACATGGTCCCATCGGCCTTCGTGACCTTGGCCGCGTTCCCGCTCAACGCCTCGGGCAAGCTGGATCGGAAAGCGTTGCCGCAGCCAGTGTTCGAGGTGCGCGGGTTCCGCGCGCCGGTGACGCCGGTGCAGGAGATCGTCGCCGGTGTGTTCGCCGACCTGCTCGGTGTCGACCGGGTCGGCCTCGATGACGATTTCTTCTCGCTCGGCGGCAATTCGCTCATCGCGACGCGGGTGACCGCGCGGCTCGGTGTGGCGCTGGACGCCGAGGTGCCGTTGCGGGCGTTGTTCGATGCCTCCACCGTGGAGGCGTTGGCCACCCGGCTCGAATCGCACACCGGTCAGGGCGCGCGTGCGCGGTTGGTGCCGCGGGCGCGGTCGGCGGATGAGCTGGTGCCGCTGTCGTTCGCGCAACAGCGCATGTGGTTCCTCAACCAGTTCGACAAGTCGTCCTCTGCTTACAATCTGCCGCTAGCGATCCGTCTGACGGGCGAACTCGACACCGCCGCACTGGAATCGGCGCTGTTCGACGTGGTGCGCAGGCACGAGTCGCTGCGCACCCGCTACCCCGAGCACGGCGGCACCCCGGTGCAGGTCGTGCAGTCGGCCGAGCAACTCGCCGTTGAACTGCCCGTCTATCCGATCTCGGAGGACCAGCTGGTTGCTGCGGCGACCGACTTTGTCGACAGCGGTTTCGACGTGGCCGAGCGAGTGCCGGTGCGAGCCAGGCTGTTCCAAATGCAGGCCGATCAGCACGTGCTGGTCGTTGTCGTGCATCACATTGCCGCTGACGGTTTCTCGATGCGTCCGCTGGCGCGTGATGTGATGACCGCCTATGTCGCGCGTACTCAGGGTGCGGCGCCGGAGTGGGTGCCGTTGCCGGTCCAGTACGCCGACTTCGCGGTGTGGCAGCGCGAGGTGCTCGGCACCGAGGACGATCCGGAATCGTTGCTGGCCAAGCAGGTTGCCTATTGGCAGCAGGCCATGGCGGGCAGCCCCGAGGAACTCACGCTGCCGACCGACCGGCCGCGTCCCGCGATCGCCTCGTACCGCGGTGCCACCGTGACGACCACATTGCCGGTCGAACTGATCAGCGCACTCGAGGGTGTCGCCCGCGCACAGGGCGTGTCGTTGTTCATGGTGACGCACGCTGCTTTGGCGGTGCTGCTCGGCCGTCTGGCGGGCACCGATGATGTCGCGGTCGGTACGCCGGTCGCGGGGCGTGGTGAGGCCGCACTTGACGATCTGGTCGGCATGTTCGTCAACACCCTGGTGCTGCGCACCAAGCTCGAACTCGCCGAGTCGTTCAGCACACTGCTCGCGCACGCACGCCACCAGGATCTCGAGGCATTCGGCCATGCTGATGTGCCGTTCGAGCGGCTGGTCGAGTTGCTGGCGCCGGAACGCTCGCAGGCGCGTAACCCTCTGTTCCAGGTGATGCTCGCGTTCCAGAACCTGGACCGCGCCAACCTGGAGCTGCCCGGATTGGCTGTCTCGGAGCTGGAAGTCGAGACCTCGACCTCGCGCTTCGACCTGCAGTTCACCCTCTCGGAAGTCCCAGCCGAGGATGCCGCCGCCGTCCGGTCCGCTGGCATGGCGGTCACCTTGACCTATGCCACCGACCTTTTCGACGAGTCCACCGCCGAAGCGATGCTGCGCCAGTGGACCCGGGTGCTGACCGCCGTCGCCGCCGACGCCGAGGTGACCGTCGGTGATATTCCGCTGCTCGATGCCGCAGAGACGGCGCGAGAACTGGTGGGCTGGAACGAATCGCGGCGTGAGCTGGGTCAGGGCGCCACCCTGGTGGAAGTGTTCGCCGATCAGGTGGAACGGACCCCGGACGCGATCGCGGTGACCTACGAGGGGACAAGTCTGTCCTATGCCGATCTTGCACGCCGGGTGCACCGTTTGGCGCACCGTTTGGTCGAGGCGGGTGTCGGCCCGGAAGTTCTTGTCGCAGTAGGCATTCCTAGGTCGCTTGACCTGTTGGTCGCGATCTACGCGGTCCTCGAGGCAGGCGGTGGGTATGTGCCGCTGGATCTGGAACAGCCTGCCGAACGGATCGAATACGTGCTGGCGACAGCGAATCCGGCGTGTGTGCTGACCACCTCGGCGGCTGCCGGAGCGTTGCCGCCGCGCGAGTCCGTGCTCGTCGTGGACACGCTCGATGTGTCGGCGTACCCGGCGACGCCGCTGACCGATGCGGATCGGCGTGCGCCGTTGCGTCCGTCGCACCCGGCGTATGCGATCTTCACCTCGGGCTCGACCGGTAGGCCGAAGGGTGTGCTGGTGCCGCACTCGGCGGTGGTGAACCAGATCCGGTGGATTACCGGCGAATACGGCATCGACGCCGCGGACATCGTCCTGTTCAAGACGCCGGTGACTTTCGATGTGTCGGTGTGGGAGTTGTTCGGCCCGTTGGTCGTTGGTGGTCGTGTGGTGGTTGCAGCGCCGGACGGTCATCGTGATCCGCAGTACCTGGCCACGGTGATCGCCGAGCAGCAGGTCACCATGACCTCGTTCGTGCCGTCGATGCTCGCGGTCTTCGCAGGCGCGGTCGAAGGTGCGGCGTTGTCGTCGCTGCGGGCGGTGCTGGTGGCTGGTGAGGCGTTCACCTCCGACACCGCCGCCGCGTTCGGCCGGGTGAGTTCTGCCGTGCTGTACAACCTGTATGGCCCGACGGAGTTCACCGTGCATGCCACGCATGCGCCCGCGGCCGGGGTTGTCGGCGCGGTTCCGATCGGTAAGCCGGTGTGGAACGCGCAAGCGTATGTGCTGGATGCGCGGTTGCACCCGGTGCCGATCGGTGTCGCTGGTGAGCTGTACCTGGCCGGTGACCAGCTGGCGCGTGGTTATCTCGGTCGTGCCGATTTGACCGCGGACCGGTTCGTGGCCGCCCCGTACGGCGACCAGGGTGCGCGGATGTACCGCACTGGCGACTTGGTGCGCCGCGGTCTCGATGGTGCGATCACTTATCTGGGTCGTACCGATTTCCAGGTGAAGCTGCGCGGTATGCGGATCGAGCTCGGTGAGATCGAATCCGCGCTCACCGCACACGAATCGGTGAAGCAAGCTGTTGTCGTCGTGGTCGCGCACGCGGGTACCGACCAGCTCGTCAGCTATGTCGTCCCGGCCGCCGAGCAGGTGGTGGATATCGCCGCGCTGCGTGCGTATCTGGCGGGTCGCTTGCAGTCGCACATGGTGCCTTCGGTGCTGATGGTGCTGGATGAGCTGCCGTTGAATGCGAACGGCAAGTTGGATCGTCGTGCGTTGCCGGAGCCGGTGTTCAGCACCGAGACGGCCTATCGCGCGCCGCGTAATCCGGTCGAGCAGCTGATCGCTGAACTGTTTGCCGAGGTGCTCGGTTCGGAGCGGGTGGGTGTCGATGATTCGTTCTTCGCGCTCGGCGGTGATTCGATCGTGTCGATTCAGCTGGTGTCGCGTGCGAAAGCGCGTGGTGTGCTGTTCTCGGCGCGTGACGTATTCGAGCAGCGCACCGTCGCCGGTTTGGCTGTCGTCGCGGAAACCGCTGCGGCACAGACGGACTCGGTGCCGGTACTTCAGGAACTGCCGGGTGGCGGCGTCGGCACCAGGCCGCTGACCCCGGTGGAACACTTCATGGTGGCGCGCCCGGGTTCCTACCGCCGGTTCCATCAGGCGGTGTCGCTGGGCCTGCCCGTCGGTATCGATCGGGCGGGGATCGCGGCGACGGTCGCGGCGGTCATTGATCGGCACGACATGCTGCGCGCGCAGCTCGTTCGACACGAGGGTTCCGCGTGGAGCGTTGAGACTGCGGCGGCCGGCGTGGTCGAGGTGGACGCGCTGATCGACCACACCGGATTCGACGCCGACACATCCGACGCCGAGCTGGTCGAGATCGCCGCTGCGGCATTGGATGCCACCCTGGATCGGTTGGATCCGGAAGCGGGCGTGGTGATCCGGTTCGTGTGGCTGGAACCGGTCACCGCGGCGGACGGCGAAGCCGGTGCCACGGATCGGGCCGGGTACTTGATCGTGGTCGCGCATCACCTGGTGGTGGATGGCGTGTCCTGGCGTGTGCTGGTGCCGGACTTCGTCGCGGCGTGGGGCCAGCTGACTGCCGGGCAGCACCCGCAGCTGGCGGCACCGGTGACGAGCATGCGCACCTGGGCGCATGCACTCGAGCAGGCGGCCGTCGACCGGGCCGGGGACCTGGAGTTCTGGCGCGGTGTGGTCGACGGGCCGGACCCGTTGCTGTCTGCGCGGGCATTCGACCCGGCCATCGACGTGGCGGGCGTGGTCGACACGGTTCGAGTCGAGGTGTCGGCGGAAGTCACTCAGTCCCTGTTGACCACGGTTCCCGCGCTGTTCCACGGCGGTGTCAACGATGGCCTGCTGACCGCATTGGCGGTGGCGGTCGCGTCGTGGCGTAACCAGTTGGGTATCGCCGAGGATTCCGCGCTGATCCGCCTCGAGGGCCACGGCCGCGAAGAAGCAGTGGTGCCCGGCGCCGATCTGTCGCGCACCGTCGGTTGGTTCACCGCGATCTTCCCCGTGCGATTCGACCTGGCGGGCATCGACATCGATGCCGCGCTGGCGGGCGGTGCCGAGATGGGCCGTGCTATCAAGGCGGTCAAGGAACAGTTGCTTGCCGTGCCCGATCGTGGTGTCGGCTACGGACTGTTGCGCTATGTGAACGCGGACACCGCGACATCGCTGCCAGACCGGATGCCGGGGCAGATCAGCTTCAACTACCTCGGCCGGTTCGCCGAGAGCGCGGTGCCGGAGGCGCTGCGTGGCTTCGGCTGGCTGCCCGCGCCCGAACTCGCGGACCTGGTCGGCGCGGATGACGCGGATATGCCTGCGATGGCGCCGCTGGACATCAACGCGGGTGTCGACAACGACCGGCTCGGTGCCAGGATCACTTATCCGACAACGCTGTTCGATGCCGAGCAGGTTGCCGAATTCGCCGGACTGTTCGTGCGAGCGCTGGAAGCGGTTGCGCGGCATGCGGATACGGTCGATGCGGGTGGTTACACGCCGTCGGACTTCCCGCTCGTACGCAGCACACAGGCCGATATCGACACCTGGGAGCGGCAATTCCCCGCACTCACCGACGCGTGGTCGTTGTCGCCGCTGCAGGCAGGTCTACTCTTCCACGCACAACTCGCCGCGACCTCGGTGGACGTGTACACCTCGCAGGCAGTGCTGACCCTGACCGGGCGGCTGTCCGCGACCAGACTGCGGTCGGCCGCACAGGCGCTGGTCGATCGGTACGACAACCTGCGCACCGCGTTCGTCACCGACGCGCACGGCAACCCGGTGCAGCTGGTCCTCGACGGCGTCCAGGTGGCCTGGTCCGAAATTGATCGCCGGTCGACCGGTGAAGCGGACGACCTGATCGAGGCCGATCGCTTGCAGCGGTTCGACCTGACCGCACCGCCGTTGATCCGGTTCACGCTGATCCAGGTCGGCGCGGCCGAGTGGTCGTTGGTGGTGTCGAACCATCACATCCTGCTCGACGGCTGGTCGATGCCGTTGCTCATGCGCGATCTGCTGGTGCTGTACGCCACTAACGCCGATGCCGCCGGACTGCCTCCGGTGCGGTCCTACCGGTACTTCCTGGATTGGGTGGCGCAGCAGGATCGTGCCGCCTCGCTAGAGGCGTGGACCCGTGCACTGCAAGGTGTTTCGGAGCCGACGCTGCTGGCGAATCCGCACACCGGGCGTGAGATCACCACGCTGTCCGACGAGTACCGGTTCGAGCTGGACGAGGCCGTAACCGGCGGCGTCACCGCGCTGGCCGCGGAGCTGGGTGTCACCGTGAATACGGTGCTGCAGGCGGCGTGGGGTCTGGTGCTGGGCCGGTCGACCGGCCAGCAGGAGGTTGTGTTCGGTACCACCGTTTCTGGCCGTCCGGCTGAGTTGAACGGTGTGGAGAACATGGTCGGTTTGTTCATCAACACCGTGCCGGTGCGGGTGGCCTTCGATCCGGCGGAGCCTGCGCGGGCGTTGCTCGCGCGCTTGCAGGGTGAGCAGGCTGATCTGTTGGACCACCATCACATCGGCTTGACCGAGATCCAGACCGCGACTGGTGTGGGTGGTCTGTTCGACACGTTGATGGTGTTCGAGTCGTATCCGGTTGACGCCGAAGGGATCCGGGCCCAAGCCGCCGACATCGACGGCATGGCAGTCGCCGGCCTCGAGGTCGCCGACGCCACCCACTATCCGCTGACACTGATCGCCTCGCTGGATTCGCAGCTGCGGGTGCGGGCCAGCTACCTCAGCGATCTGTTCGATGCGGACAGCGTGGCCAGGGTCGCCGAGCGGCTCGTTCGGGTCTTGACCGCGCTCGCCGCGGCATCGGACGCGCCCGTTGGGGACATCGACCTGCTCGGTGCGACTGAGCGTTCGAATGTGCTGGAGCACTGGGTGTCGTCCGGCAGTGATGGCGGCACGGGTCTGTTCGCTGAGCCGACCACCACGCTGTCGTCGCTGGTCGATGCGGCGGTGGCGGCGCACGGCGACCGGGTCGCGGTGCGGTTCGGCGACGACGGCTTGACCTATGCGCAGCTCGATCAGCGTGCAAATCAGTTGGCGCGCAAGCTGATCGCCAAGGGTGCGGGCCCGGGTCAGCTGGTCGCGGTGCTGCTGCCGCGATCGCTGGATCTGGTGGTGGCACTGCTCGCGGTGGTGAAGTCCGGTGCGGGTTATGTGCCGATCGATCCGTCCTATCCTGCGGATCGCATCACCTACGTGCTCTCGGACGCCGCGCCGTCGAGTGTGATCGTCGACGGCAGCGTGGACACCGCGCTGCTCGACGGTTTGACGGTCGTGTCGATGGATGGTTTCGGTGTGGAGACCGGTGATCTGGTGGATGCGGGCGAGGGCTCGATCACCGATGCCGATCGGATCGCGCCGCTGCGTGCCGGGAATACCGCTTACGTGATCTACACCTCGGGGTCGACGGGCCGTCCGAAGGGTGTTGTTGTGTCGCATCGGAATGTGGTGTCGCTGTTCGCCAACACCGATCGCGAGTTCGGTTTCGGGCCTGAGGATGTGTGGACGTTGTTCCACTCCAGTGCCTTCGACTTCTCCGTCTGGGAACTCTGGGGCGCGCTGTTGTACGGCGGTACTTCGGTGGTGGTGGACTATTTCGTGTCGCGTTCGCCCGAGCAGTTCCTCGAGCTGCTGCATCGCGAGCGGGTGACGGTGCTCAACCAGACCCCGTCGGCGTTCTATCAACTGGTGGAAGCCGACCGGAACGCCAGTATCGCAACACCTTTGGCATTGCGATACGTGGTATTCGGTGGTGAGGCCCTCGACCTGCGTCGCCTCAGCGACTGGATGGCCCGCCACGGCGACGGATCGCCCGGCGCGACCGGGCCGCGCCTGGTCAACATGTACGGCATCACCGAGACCACCGTGCATGTGACGCATCGCGTGCTCGACGTCGAAACGGTCGCTGCGGCAACCGGTTCGGTGATCGGGCGGGCGATCGCGGGCTTGTCGGTCTACGTGCTCGACACCCGCCTGCATCCGGTGCCGATCGGCGTCCCGGGCGAAATGTATGTGGCCGGGCCGCAAGTGACCGACGGCTATCTGGGGCGCCTGGACCTGATGGCGGCGCGGTTCGTCGCCAATCCGTTCGGCGAGCCGGGCAGCAGGCTGTACCGTTCCGGCGACCTGGGGCGCTGGAACGAGCAAGGCGAGCTGGAACACCTCGGCCGCGCCGACGATCAGGTGAAAGTCCGCGGTTTCCGCATCGAGCTCGGCGAGATCGAGGCCGCGCTGCTGGCGCTGGACGAGGTGGCGCAGGCCGCGGTCATTGTGCGCTCGGACAACCGGGTGAGCGATCAGCTGGTCGGCTACGTGGTGCCGGTCGATGGTGCGGTCGAAGCGGTCGATATCGAGCAGCTGCGAGCACGGTTGTCGGAGATGTTGCCGTCCTACATGATTCCGTCGGTGCTGATGGTGCTCACCGCGCTGCCGTTGACCGTCAACGGGAAGCTGGACCGGAAAGCGCTGCCCGCGCCGGTGCTCGAGGCCGCGGCCTTCCGTGCGCCCGTGACCGCTGCCGAGCAGATCGTGTCCGGTGTCTTCGCTGAGGTGCTCGGTGTCGAGCGGGCAGGCTTGGATGACGATTTCTTCGCACTTGGTGGCAACTCGCTGATCGCCACCCAGGTGGCAGCCAGGCTGTCCGCGGCGCTGGACACCCACATCGGGGTCAGGGAGATCTTCGAGGCCTCCACCGTGGCCGCGCTTGCCGCGCGGGCCGACGCCGGTGCCGGGGCAGGTGTGCGCCCGGCACTGGTGCCGCAGGAGCGCCCGCCGCTGGTGCCGTTGTCGCTGGCGCAGCAGCGGATGTGGTTCTTGAACCGGTTCGATCCGGAATCGTTCGTGGACAACATCCCGGTGGCCGTGCGGCTTTCGGGCCTGCTCGACCGGCAAGCGCTGCAGATCGCGGTGGCCGACGTCCTGGCCCGCCACGAATCACTGCGCACCCGCTACCCCGAGGTGGACGGGACCGCGCATCAGGAGATCGTGGCGACCGCCAAGGTCATTCCTGATCTGTCCCCGGTCGAGGTGGCTGAGGCTGAACTGCCGCAGCGGCTTTCGGAGCTGGTGCTGCGTGGTTTCGATGTCACTGCGCAGGTGCCGTTGCGGGCAAGGCTGTTCGAGGTCAGCCCCACCGAACACGTACTTGCCCTGGTGGTGCACCACATCGCGGGCGACGGTTTCTCGATGGGACCGCTGACCAGGGACGTGATGATCGCCTATGCGGCACGCGTGGCAGGCGGCGAGCCAGCGTGGGCGCCGCTCACGGTCCAGTACGCCGACTTCGCGCTCTGGCAGCGTCGGGTGCTCGGCCGTGAGGACGACCCGGAATCGGTGATCGCCCAGCAGGTTTCGTTCTGGCGGCAGACCCTGGCAGGGCTGCCTGAGCAGCTGGATCTGCCCTCGGATCGGCCACGTCCAGCGGTCGCGTCCGGACGCGGCGCGCGGGTGCGGTTCGAGATCGACGCCGACATCCACGCCGGCCTGGCCGAGCTGGCGCAGGCGCAAGGCGCGACCCTGTTCATGGTCGTGCACGCCGCACTCGCGGTGCTGCTCGCACGGCTGAGCGGCGAATCCGACATCGCGATCGGCACCCCGGTCGCGGGTCGTGGTGAACGCGCCCTCGATGATCTGGTGGGTATGTTCGTCAACACGCTGGTGTTGCGCACCGAGGTCGACGGTGGTGCCAGCTTCAGCGAGCTGCTGGCTGCGGTGCGGGCCAGCGATATCGCCGCGTTCGGGCACGCGGACCTGCCGTTCGAGCGGCTGGTGGAGATCATCAACCCGGCCCGTTCGCAGGCGCGTAACCCGTTGTTCCAGGTGATGCTGACGCTGCAGAACCTCGGCCAGACCGCGCTCGAACTGTCGGAGTTGACCGTCAGCGCCGTCGATCTGCCCAGTGACACCGCGAAGTTCGACTTGCAGCTGGTGCTCGCCGAAGAGCCCGGCGCGCAGGGCCGGATCGATGCCGAGTTCATCTACGCCACCGACCTGTTCGACGCCGAGACCATCACCGACGTCGTCCATCGGTTCACTCGGGTGCTGAAGGCGATCGTGGCTACGCCGGATCGGCCGGTCGGTGATCTGCCGTTGCTCGATGTCACCGAGCATGCGGTGCTGCTGCGGGATTGGAACGACACCGGTTACCCGATCGAGGTGCCGTTGGGTGATGCTGCGGGGACATTGATTTCGTTGTTCGAGGCGCAGGTCGCCGCGACACCGGATGCCATCGCGGTCACGTTCGAGGGGACAAGTTTGTCCTACGCCGAACTGGCCGATCGGGTTCGCCCGTTGGCTCGCTGGCTCATCGAGCATGGTGTCGGTGCGGAATCGCTTGTGGCGCTGGGTATGCAGCGTTCGATCGATCTGGTGGTCGGCATGTATGCGGTGCTGGCCGCGGGCGGTGGCTATCTGCCGTTGGATCCGGATCATCCGGCCGAGCGCACCGCCTATGTGCTCGAGACGGCGGATCCGGTGTGTGTGCTGACCAGTGGCGCTGATCTGCCGATCGATACCGCTCAGGTGCGCATCGATCTGCTCGAGCTGTCCACGTATACGGTCACCCCGATCACCGACGCGGATCGCCGTACGCCGGTGCGCCCGGAAAACACGGCGTATGTGATCTTTACCTCGGGTTCGACCGGTCGGCCCAAGGGTGTGGCGGTCTCGCATGCGGCGATCGTGAATCGCCTGGTGTGGATGCAGGCTGCCTACGGTCTCACCGCTGAGGATGTGGTGTTGCAGAAGACGCCTGCCACGTTCGATGTGTCGGTGTGGGAGTTCTTCTGGCCGTTGCAGGTTGGTGCGCGTCTGGTGGTCGCCAGGCCCGACGGGCATCGTGACCCGGCTTACTTGGCCGAGGTGATCGAGGCCGAGCAGGTCACCACCGCGCACTTCGTGCCGAGCATGATGGCGGTGTTCGTGGCCGAACTGGCTGCGGCACGCTCCGTGACGGCAGGAGGCGAAGCCGACGGGGTTGTTCAGCACAGCATTTCGCTGCGACAGGTGTTTGCCTCCGGTGAGGCGCTGCCCGCACCGACCGCGCAGAAGCTGCGGGAACTGACCGGGGCCAGGCTGCACAACCTGTATGGCCCGACCGAGGCCGCGGTGGATGTCACCTTCCACGAGGTGGTCGATGCCGACATCGTGTCGGTGCCGATTGGTGCTCCGGTCTTCAACACCCAGGTGTATGTGCTCGACGCCCGGCTCCGGCCGGTGCCGGTCGGGGTCGCCGGTGAGCTCTACCTGGCCGGTGCGCAGCTGGCGCGTGGCTATGTGGAGCGGCCCGACCTGAGTGCGGATCGGTTCGTGGCCAACCCCTTCACACCGGGCGAGCGGATGTATCGCACCGGCGACCTGGTCCGCTGGGTCAACACGACGGGTACCGGTGAGCTGGAGTATTTGGGCCGCACCGACTTCCAGGTGAAGTTGCGTGGTCTGCGGATCGAGCTCGGTGAGATCGAGGCCGCGCTGGTCGCACTGGATTCGGTCGCGCAGTCGGTCGTGGTGGTGCGCTCGGATGAGCGGCTCGGTGATCAGCTGGTCGGCTACCTCGTCGCGGCCGGCGAACACGCCATCGATATCGATGACGTGCGTGCGGATTTGGCGCTCGCGTTGCCCGCCTACATGGTCCCCTCGGTCTATGTGATCCTGGATGCGTTCCCGCTCAACGCGTCCGGCAAGCTCGACCGCCGCGCGCTGCCGAGCCCGGCGCCGACGGCACGAGTGTTCCGCAAGCCGACCACGACGATCGAGGCGATCGTCGCCGACACCTTCGCCGACGTGCTCGGAATCCATGGGGACGGAACGGAAGTCGGTCTGGACGACGACTTCTTCGCACTCGGTGGCAATTCGCTGGTCGCGACCCAGGTGATCGCCAGGCTCGGCGCGGCGTTGGACACCCGGATCCCGGTGCGCACGCTGTTCGATGCGCCGACGGTGGGTGCGCTGGCCGCGCGGATCTCGACGGAGGTCGGGACCGGCGGTCGCAGGGCCTTGACGGCCGGTCCGCGACCGAAGCAGATCCCGCTGTCGCTGGCACAGCAGCGCATGTGGTTCCTCAACCGGTTCGACACGGCGAGCGCGGTCAACAACCTGCCGTTGGCGATTCGGTTGACCGGTGACCTGGACGTCGACGCGCTGCGGCAGGCGGTGCGCGATGTGATCGACCGTCATGAAATCCTGCGCACCGTCTACCCGGAGACCGCTGAGGGTCAAGGCGTGCAGGTGATCATGCCCGCCGACGCGGTAGCCCCCGCGCTGGAACCTGCCGCGGTCACCGCGGCGGAACTGCACGAGCGCATCGCCGAGGTGGTGCTGACCGGATTCGATGTCACCACCGACGTTCCGGTGCGGGCCGAGCTGTTGCGCATCGCGTCCAACGACCACGTGCTCGTTGTCGTCGTGCACCACATCAGCGGCGACGGGTGGTCCATGCGGCCGCTGGCCCGCGACGTGATGTCCGCATACATCGCCCGCGCGGCCGGTGCGGCACCCGCCTGGGCGCCGCTGCCGGTGCAGTACGCCGATTACGCGCTGTGGCAGCGGGAAACGCTTGGCGCCGAGGACGATCCGGAATCGTTGATCGCCAAGCAGACCGCGTACTGGACGGCGCGGCTGATCGATCTGCCCATGCAGATCGACCTGCCCGCCGACCGCCCGCGTCCCGCCGTCGCCTCGAATCGCGGTGCCATGCACCCGTTCTCGGTCGAGGCCGAGCTGCAACAGCAGTTGGCGGAGCTCGCCCGTGCGAACGGCGCCAGCCTGTTCATGGTCGTGCACGCCGCGTTGGCCGTCTTGCTCGGCCGGTTGTCCGGTAGCGGCGACATCGCGATCGGCACTCCGGTCGCCGGTCGCGGCGAGGCCGAGCTGGACGATCTGATCGGCATGTTCGTCAACACCCTGGTGCTGCGGACCGCACTCGACTCGAGCGCGCCGTTCACCAGCCTGCTCGCGGACACCAAGGACACCGACCTGGCCGCGTACGCCAATGCCGATGTCCCGTTCGAGCGTCTGGTCGAGGTGCTCAGCCCGGAGCGGTCGCTGGCGCATCACCCGTTGTTCCAGGTGGCGCTGACCTTCGAGGCGACCGGCGCCGCCGATGCCGCACGGGTGTCGCTGCCAGGTCTCGATCTCGCCGCGGTCGATTTCGATCCGGCGATGGCGAAGTTCGACCTGCAGCTCGCCGTCGGCGAAGCCGCGGACGGCGGCCTCGAGCTGGCGTGGAACTACGCGACCGACTTGTTCGACGCACCGACGGTGGCGGCGTTCGCCGAGCGCCTGGTGCGGATCCTGCGGCGCGTTGTCGCGGATCCGGACGTGGTGGTCGGTGACATCGACCTGCTCGATGTAGCCGAGCGCGTCGATGTCACGCAACACTGGGTGTCGTCGGGAATCGACGAGGGCACAGGCCTTTTCGCGGATTCGGACGCGACGCTGCCCGATCTGTTCGATGCTGTGGTCGCCGCACACGGCGACCGCACGGCGGTCAAGTTCGGCCCCGACGCACTCAGCTACGCCGAGCTCGATCGACGAGTGAACCGGGTAGCCAGGGCGCTGATCGCGGCCGGTGCCGGCCCGGAGACGCTGGTCGCGGTCGTGCTGCCGCGGTCGGCGGAGCTGGTCGTCGCGCTGCTCGCGGTGATCAAGTCGGGCGCGGGCTACGTGCCGATCGACCCGACGTACCCGCCCGAGCGCATCGCCTACGTGCTCGCGGACGCACAACCGGCCGTCGTCCTGCTGGACGACGAGGTCGAGGTGACCATCCCCGCGGATCTGCCGATCCTCGAGATGGGCGAATTCGATACGGCCGCAACGGATGCCGCCGAAGGTTCGATCACCGCGGCCGAGCGGCGCGCGCCGCTGACCGCGGACAACATCGCCTACGTGATCTACACCTCCGGATCGACCGGGCGCCCCAAGGGTGTCGCGGTGCCGCACCGGAATGTGTTGCGGCTGTTGGCGAACACCGATCGGGAGTTCGGTTTCGGCCCGGACGACGTGTGGACGCTGTTCCATTCGTTCGCGTTCGACTTCTCGGTGTGGGAGCTGTGGGGCCCGCTGCTCTACGGCAGCACCCTGGTGGTCGTCGACTACTACACCTCGCGCACCCCGCAGGAGTTCCTGGAACTGCTGCGCCGGGAGCGGGTGACGGTGCTGAACCAGACGCCGTCGGCGTTCTATCAGCTGGTCGACGCCGATCGGATGGCAACGCCCGAGGACGCGGACGCCGCGCCGGAGGCACTGGCGCTGCGGTACGTCATCTTCGGCGGTGAAGCACTCGAACTGCGACGCCTGGCCGATTGGGTGGAGCGGCACGGTGATCAGTCGCCACGACTGGTCAACATGTACGGCATCACCGAGACGACGGTGCACGTCTCGCACCGGGTCATCGACGCGGAAACCATCGCTGCCACTACAGCTTCGGTGATCGGCGCCGCCATCGCCGGGCTGCGCGTGTACGTGCTCGACGAGCGGCTGCACCCGGCGCCGGTCGGCGTGGCAGGCGAAATGTATGTCGCGGGAACGCAGTTGGCGCGCGGCTATCTCGGTCGCGCGGATCTGTCGGCGGCCAGGTTCGTGGCGAGCCCGTTCGGGTCGGGGGAGCGGCTGTACCGCTCCGGCGACGTGGCGCGCTGGAACCGCGCAGGCGAACTGGAATACCTCGGCCGCGCCGATGATCAGGTGAAGGTGCGCGGTTTCCGGATCGAGCTCGGCGAGATCGAGGCCGCGCTCACCGCCGAGGACGCCATCGCGCAGGCCGTGGTGCTCGTCCGCGCCGACGACCATCTCGGCGATCAAATCGTCGGTTACCTGATCGCGGCCGAGGGCCACACCATCGATGTCGAGGCTGTGCGCAACGAGCTGACTCAGGCGTTGCCGGTGTACATGGTGCCGTCGGCGTTGGTTGTCCTCGACGCTTTCCCGCTCACCACCAACGGCAAGCTCGACCGCAAGGCGCTGCCCGCGCCGGTGTTCGAGGCCAAGACGTTCCGGGCGGCGACCACCCCGATCGAGGAGATCGTGGCAGGCACGTTCGCCGATGTGCTCGGGGTCGGCCGGGTCGGTCTCGACGACGACTTCTTCGCGCTCGGCGGTAACTCACTGGTGGCAACGCAGGTCACTGCGCGGTTGAGCGCCGCGCTCGACCGGCAGCTGTCGGTGCGTGATCTGTTCGAGGCCGCCACGGTGGCCGCGCTGTCGGCCAGGCTCGAACAGGGCGGCGCAGGCCGGGCCAGGCCGCGACTGGTGGCAGGGGTGCGGCCGGAACGGATTCCGCTCTCGCCTGCCCAGCAGCGCTACTGGTTCCTCAACCAGTTCGACACGACCTACTCCGCGGTGGACAACATCCCGCTGGCGGTGCGGTTGTCGGGCACGCTGGACGTGGCTGCGCTGGAACGGGCGATCGGCGATCTGCTCGCTCGGCACGAGTCGCTGCGCACGATCTACCCGCAGACGGTGGACGGCGCGCACCAGGTGATCCTGCCGTTCGGCGGCAGCGCATGGCGGTTGACGCCGGTGGCGGTGACCGAGGCCGAATTGGTCGGCAAGGTCATCGAATTCGCGTTGACCACCTTCGACGTCACCACCGAGGTGCCGTTGGCGATGGCGCTGTTCCAGGTGGTCGGCACGACCGACCATGTGCTGGCGTTCACCGTGCACCACATCTCGGCCGACGGTTTCTCGCTCGGCCCGCTGGCGCGCGACGTGATGGCGGCCTATGTGGCGCGGGTGGCAGGCGAGGCGCCGCAGTGGGCGGCGTTGCCGGTGCAGTACGCCGACTACGCGTTGTGGCAGCGTGCGGTGCTCGGTAGCGAGGACGATCCGGATTCGCTGGCGACGCAGCAGGTTTCCTACTGGAAGCGCGCGCTGGCCGGGCTGCCGGATCAGCTGGAGCTGCCCACGGACCGTTCGCGGCCGCAGTCGCAGTCGTTCCGGGGCAAGTCGGTCCGCTTCGAGATCGAGCCGGAGCGGCACGCGCGCCTGCACGAGCTGGCGCGGGCACACAACGCGTCGCTGTTCATGGTGGTGCATGCGGCGTTGGCGATCCTGCTCGCGCGGTTGTCGGGTACCGAGGACATCGCGGTCGGCACGCCGATCGCCGGGCGCGGTGAGCGGGAGCTCGACGACATGATCGGCATGTTCGTCAACACGCTGGTGTTCCGCACGCAGGTCGAGGGCGGCGCCTCCTTCGCCGAATTGCTTGCCGACGTGCGAGATCGGGACCTCGAGGCGTTCGCCAACGCCGACGTGCCGTTCGAGCGCCTGGTCGAGGTGCTCAACCCGGTGCGGTCCACCGCGCGCAATCCGCTGTTCCAGGTGGGTCTTTCGTTCCAGAACCTGTCCGAGACGGCCTTCGAGCTGCCCGGGCTGGCGGTGAGCACGGTCAGCTTCGACACGCAGCTGGCCAAGACCGATCTGCAGGTGACGATCAGCGATCACTACGAGGACGACGGCACGCCCGCCGAGGTGGTCGCCGAATTCGGTTACGCCGTAGACCTGTTCGACGACGTCACGGTGCAGGGGTTCGCGGACCGCTTCCTGCGGGTGCTCGACGCGGTGGTGGCCGACGGCTCGGTGCGGGTCGGCGATATCGACCTGCTCGACGTCGCCGAACGCGACCAGATCCTGCGGGGCTGGAACGACACCGGGCGCGCCGTGGACGGCACGGCGACGCTGGTGTCGCTGCTGGACGCGACGGTGGCCGCGAACCCGGACGCGATCGCGATCCTGGCCGACCTGGTGGTCGAGACGGAAACCGGTGCGGGACACCGGGTTCTCACCTATGCCGAGCTCGACGTCGAGGTGAACCGCCTGGCCCGCTACCTGCTCACCCGCGGCATCGGCGCGGAGGAACGGGTGGCCCTTGCCATCGGTCGCTCGGTGGATCTGGTCGTCGCCATGTACGCGGTGTCGCGCATCGGCGCGGCCTACGTGCCGCTGGATCCGACGCAACCGGCCGATCGCCTGGACTACATCCTCGCGACCGCCGCGCCGTCGTGCGTGTTGACCACGACGGCGGTGCGCGAGTCGCAGCCGGACAACGACTGGGTTGCCCTCGACGAGCTCGACCTGTCCGGCGTGCGCGGCCACGCCCTGGCTCCGGCCGAGTTGGTTCGCGAGTTCGGTGCGGCCAACACGGCGTACGTGATCTTCACGTCCGGTTCGACGGGCCGTCCGAAGGGTGTCGCGGTGCCGCACGGCGCGGTGGTGAATCAGTTGCTGTGGAAGACAGCGGAATTCGGTCTCGGACCCGAGGACGCGGTGCTGCTGAAGACGGCGGCCACGTTCGATCTCTCGGTGTGGGAGTTCTGGACCGCGGCCGCCAGTGGCGGCCGCTTGGTGATCGCCGCGCCGGAGGGGCATCGCGATCCGGCGTACTTGAACGAGCTGATGCGTGCCACGGACGTGACCACATTGCATGTGGTTCCGTCCATGCTCGACGCGCTGCTCATCGAGTCCGACGGTGTCCTGAGCTCTTCGCTGCGCCGGGTGCTTGCCATCGGTGAGGCGCTGCCCGCTGCGGTGGCACAGCGGTTCCGTCGTGGCAACACTGCCGAGCTGTACAACCTGTACGGCCCGACCGAAGCGGCGGTGTCGATCACCAATCATCGGGTCACCGATGCCGACCAGACGTCGGTGTCGATCGGTGCGCCGGAATGGAATTCGCGGGTCTATGTCCTCGACGCCAGGCTGCGGCCGGTGCCGGTGGGTGTGTCGGGTGAGTTGTATCTGGCGGGTGCGCAGTTGGCGCGCGGCTACTTCGGTCGTACGGATTTGACCGCGGATCGGTTCGTGGCCGATCCGTTCGAGGCGGGCGAGCGCATGTATCGCACCGGTGACCTGGCGGCGTGGAACGCTTCCGGTGAGCTGGAGTACCGCGGTCGCACCGACTTCCAGGTGAAGATCCGTGGTTTCCGGATCGAGCTCGGCGAGATCGAGGCCGCGTTGCTCGCCCTTCCGGCGATCGCACAGGTGGCGGTCCTCGCCATGGCGGACGAGCGGGCCGGCGATCGGCTGGTGGCCTACCTGGTGCCCGCCGCGGCTGAACTCGAGGTGGCACAGGTGAAGTCGGCGCTGGCCGAGACGCTGCCGTCGTACATGATCCCCGCCGCGTTCGTGGTGCTCGATCAGCTGCCGCGTAACGCGAACGGCAAGCTGGACCGCAAGGCGTTGCCCGCACCGGAATTCGAGACGGCCGCCTACCGGGCGCCGTCGACACTGATCGAGCAGATCGTCGCCGAGGTCGTCGCCGAGGTGCTCGGCATCGAGCGGGTCAGCGCGGACGACGACTTCTTCGCGCTCGGCGGTGACTCGATCCAGACGATTCAGCTGGTGTCGCGGGCCAAGGAACGCGGTGTGCGGTTCACGCCACGTGATGTGTTCGGGCGGCGAAGCGTTGCCGCGCTTGCCGAGGTCGCCACGGTGATCGAGGCTGCCGAACAGCACTGGCTGCCGGAACTGCCCGGCGGCGGTGTCGGCGAGATCCCGTTGTCGCCGTCGATGGCGGCGGCGCTGGCAGGCGGCACCTCGGTGCCGCGGTTCGCGAGCTCGATGGCGCTGCGGCTGCCCGACAGCATCGACCGGCCGACCCTGGTCGGCATGATCGGCGCTGTCGTCGATCACCACGATGCGCTGCGGGCCCGGTTGCGGCACACCGACGACGCGGGCCTGGTCTTCGAGACCCGAGGGCGCGGTGCGGTCGATGTCGATGCCATCGTGCATCGGGTCGAGGTGCCCGGCGGCATCGGCGCCGCCGGGTTGTCGCAGCTGGCGCGGGCCGAATACGACGCGGCGCTGGATCGTCTCGATCCGGCGAACGGGGTGCTGACCCAGTTCATCTGGTTCGCGGCCGACGGTGCACAGCCGGACGTGCTGCTGGTGGTCGGCCACCAGTTCGTGGTCGACGACGCGTCGTGGCACATCGTGCTCGAGGACCTGACGGCGGCCTGGTCGCTGCTCGCGGTCGGGCGCCCCGTGGTCCTGCCCGCCACCGGCACCTCGATGCGGCGCTGGGCGCACGCGCTGGCCGAGTCCGCGCACGAGCCGACTCGCGTCGCCGAACTGCCGTTCTGGCAGCGGGTTTCGGCTACGCCCGATCCGCTGCTCGGCGCAAGGGCGTTCGATCCGGCGCACGACACTGCGGCCACCGTCGAACGGCTGGAGGTGAGCGTGCCCGCGGGCGTGACCGAGGCAGTGCTCACCGCGATCCCGCAGTTGTACCGGGGCGAGGCCACCGACAGCCTGCTGTCGGCGCTCGCGCTCGCGGTGTCGCGCTGGCGCGGCGACGCCGAGGGCGGCGCGGCGCTCGTCCGGTTCGCGAACACCGGCCGGGCGGCGAACAGCGTTGCCGGCGCCGACCTTTCGCGCACCGTCGGCTGGTTCGCCGGTGAATCCCCGGTGCGGTTGGACCTGTCCGGCGCCGACCTCACCGAGGCGTTCACGGGCGGAAACGTGCTCGGCGGCATCGTGAAATCCATGAAGGAGCAGCTGCTCGCGGTGCCGGGCGCAGGCCTCGGCTACGGCCAGCTGCGCTACCTGAACGCGGACACCGCGGGCGAGCTCGGCGGCGTCGGATCCGGGATCGCGGGTCAGATCAGGTTCTGCTACGCGGGTCACCTGCCCACCGATGCCTCGCTGACCGGCGATTTCTCCGGTCAGCCCGACGAGATGGGCTGGCTGCCGGTGGCCGAACTCGGGCTGCCCGGCACCGACCGGGACCCGAGCCTGCCCGCGGCCGCGACGGTCGACATCAACGCGAGCGTCACCGACGGGGTGGAGGGGCCGCGCCTGCGCACCTCGTTCGCCTACCCGGCAGGCCTGCTCACCCGCGCGCGGGTGCAGGAGCTCGCCGAGCTGTGGGTGGCCGCGCTCACCGCGCTGGCTTCGCATGCGAACCAGCCGGGCGCGGGCGGCCGCACGCCGTCGGATCTGCCGCTGGTCTCGGTCGGGCAGTCCGACATCGAGGTGTGGGAACGCCAGTACCCGGGGCTGGACGAGGTGTGGCCGCTGTCGCCGCTGCAGTCCGGCCTGCTGTTCGACGCGATGAACAACCGCTCGGAGATCGACGGCTACACCTTGCATGCGGTCGTCGACCTCGACGGCACGGTCGACGCCGCGCGGTTGCGGGTGGCGGCCCAGGGCATCCTGGACCGTTACGCGAACCTGCGGGCCGCCTTCGTCGCCGATTCGACCGGCCAACCGGTCCAGGTGATCCAGGCGCGGGCCGAAGTCGCTTGGCGCGAAGTCGATTTGACGACACTGCCGGCGGATGAGCGGCTCGCGGAGTTGCAGCGTCTGGTGACGGTGGAGCGCGAGACCCGCTTCGACATGTCCACGGCGCCGCTGATCCGGTTCACCCTGTACCGGGTCAACGCGGACGAGGGCGCAGGCGCCTGGCAGCTGGCGGTGACGACCCACCACATCCTGCTCGACGGCTGGTCGATGCCGCTGCTGATGCGGGACCTGCTGGTGCTGTACGCCGTGCACGGCAACGTTGGTGCGTTGCCTGCGGTGACGCCGTATCGCGACTTCCTTTCCTGGATCGACGGGCGGGACCAGCAGGCGTCGTTGCAGGTCTGGCAGCAGGCCATGGCCGGTGTCGGCGAGCCGACCCAGCTGGCGCGGCAGCAGCGCACGGCCGGGGGCGACGGGGTCGGCAAGCTGGTCACCGAGCTCGACGCCGAGGAAACCAGCAGGATCACCAAGCGGGCCGCCGCGCTCGGCGTCACGGTGAACACGCTGTTCCAGGCGGCGTGGGGCCTGGTGCTCGGCCGCATGACCGGTCGCTCGGACGTGGTCTTCGGCGCCACGGTGTCCGGTCGCCCCGCCGAACTGGCCGGCGTGGAGTCCATGGTCGGTCTGTTCATCAACACGCTGCCGGTGCGCGTCCGCGTCGACGACAACGGGACGGTCGGCGACTACCTGCGCGGTCTGCAGGGCGAGCAGGCCGATCTGCTGGAGCACCACTACGTCGGCTTGACCGATATTCAGCAGATCGTCGGTGCCGGAGCACAATTCGACACCCTGCTGGTGTTCGAGTCGTACCCGGTGGACAAGGCGGCGATCGCCGCGGCCAACGCGATCGACGGCATGTCGATCACCGGCATCGGCGTCGCCGACACCGCGACCAACTACCCGCTGGCGCTGGTGGTGAGTGCGGAGTCGACCACGGAATTGGCCTGGACCTACTGGAACAGCTGGTTCACCGCCGACGAGGTGGCGACATTGGCCGCGCGCATGCAGCGGGTGTTGGCGGCGCTGCTGGGTGACCCGGCGGCGTCCGTCGCCGACATCGATATTCTCGATGCTGGGGAGCGTGCCGCCCTGCTCACCGAATCCGGCTCCGCCGCAACCGAATCCGCGTTGCCTACCGGCTATGCGGCGGCGTCGCCCGACGCGGGCCCGCGTACAGTTGCCGACGTGCTCGATTCGGTCGCCGGGGCGGACCCCTTCGCCGCGGCGTTGCTCGTCGGTGACAGCGAGGTGCTGTACTCCGAGTTGGATTCGCAGTCCTCGCAATTGGCGCGGGTGCTGATCGGCCGTGACGTCGGCCCCGGCGACACCGTCGCCGTGGCGCTGCCGCATTCGGTCGAGCAGGTTGTCGCGCTGTGGGCGGTGCAAAAGGCGGGTGCCGCAGCGTTGTTCGCCGACGGACTGGCCGTGGGAGACATCCTCGCGGTCGGCGCCGAGGTGACCGTCACGGCGGAGCCGATCGACGGATCGGCCCGCGAGATTGCCCTCGCGGAGCCCGCGCTGCAGAAGGAGGTGGCCGCCGCGGCGGCGCATCCGGTGTCCGATGCCGAGCGGGTCCGCCCGCTTGACCAGGACCACCCGGCCTTCGTGCTCGCGACGGCCGACTCGTCGACGGTCTTCACCCAGGCCCAAGCGCTCGACCGCGCGCGGGCGCTGTGTGCGGAGAACGAGATCGACTACGAGGCGGTGACCTACACCACGGCGGCAGCAGGGCCAGCGGCGTTCGCCGAATTCCTGGCGGCCGCCACCGTCGGCGCCCTCTCGGTGCTGCCGACCGGCGACAAGGCGGCTGATCTCGCCGGTGGCGAGGTCACCCACTGGTTCGTCACGGCGGTCGACGAGCACGAGGAGGTGGTCGTCGATGACGCGGTGCGCATCGTCACCACCTAGTACGGTCACCCTCAGCGGTGACGAAATCACACCGGCCGGTCGCGGAAGCTGTAGCGAAGTTCGACGCTGGAGCGATGGACACGGCGGGCCGGACAATCGTGGGCGGGCCCGGCCGCAGCCAACTAAGGGAGTCGACTGTTCGATGAAGCGTTCCGTACTAAACAGGGTCAACCTGCGCCGCACCATGGTGGCCGCGCTTGCCGCGATGGTGTCCGTCACGGCGTTCGCTGGCACCGGCGTGGCGGAGCCAGACAAGACGCCTGCCGTTACCTCCGTCGTCAAAGACGGGCGCACCTGGCACCTGAAGGTGTACTCGGTGGCGATGGGCAGTGAGATCACCGTCGACGTGCAGCGTCCGGTCGACGAATCCAAGCCTGCGCCGAACCTGTACCTGCTGAGCGGGCTCGATGCCGGTTTGAGCTCCGCAAGCTGGAAAGACCAGACCAGTGTGCTGCAGTGGCTGACCGACAAGCAGGTCAATGTCATCCAGCCGATCGGCGGTAAAGGCAGCTACTACACCGACTGGATCAAGCCGGATCCGAAGCTCGGTGTGAACAAGTGGAAGACCTTCTTCACCGAGGAACTGCCGCCGCTGCTGGACAAGACGCTGCAGTCCACCGGCCTCAACTCGCTGGCCGGGGTTTCGACCTCCGGCACCTCCGTGTTGCAACTGGCCGAGGCCAAGCCCGGTCTGTGGAAGGGCGTCGCCGCCTACAGCGGTTGCGCGCAGATCGCCGACCCGGTCGGCAGGCAGTACCTCAAGCTGGCCACCGAAACGTGGGCAGGCGGAAATGTGGACAACATGTACGGCCCCGCCGACAGCCCGATGTGGGCGGCCAACGACCCGGTGATCAACGCGGAGAAGTTGCGCGGCACCGAACTGTTCATCTCCAGCGGTAGCGGCCTCCCTGTGCCTGCGGATTTGCAGTGGTACCAGGAGGATTCGCCAGGCTTCGACGGCTTGACCAATCTCGGCGTCGGCTCGGTGATCGAAGCGGCCGTCAACGCGTGCACGCACAATTTGAAGAACAAGCTCGATTCGCTCAATATCCCGGCCGCGTACGACTTCTACCCGATCGGGACGCATCGCTGGTCGTACTGGGACGACACCTTCCGTGGCTCCTGGCCGATGCTCGCGAAGAGCATGGGATTGCCGGCGAAATGACTCATCCTTGCGGCGTGCCGCACAGGATGGACTGATGGACTCGGGCGCGATGACTGTGGCAGGCAGTCATCGCGCCTGTGCCGCTTAGACGGCTGAACGAAACGAAAACGGGCTGCCACCCGTGCGGTGGATCGGCCTGCGGCGGCGCTGCGGTCGGTGCGGATGCGTGGTGGTCGCTCCGAAGGTCCGGATGGATGCCGTCCGGACAGTGAGGATGTCGAATGAACGTGCGTCGGGAAGGGCGCTCCGGTCGTCGTCGGGCGTCGTCGGTTCCGCTGTTCGTGGATTTGCTGACGTCAGCGGTGAAGACGGCCGCGGATCGGGTGGCGATTCGGTTCGAAGATCGTGAGCTCACCTACCGGGAGTTCGACGAGCGTTCGGCACAGTTGGCACGGGAATTGATCGGTCGCGGGCTCGGTCCTGGGGATATCGTCGCGATCGCGATTGCGCGCAGCCTCGAGTCGGTGCTCGCGGTGTGGGCAGTCGCCAGGACCGGTGCGGCGTTCGTTCCCGTCGATCCGTTGTATCCGAAGGACCGGATCGAGTTCATGCTTGCCGATTCCGGCTCGGTGCTCGGGCTGACCGTGTCGTCGCACCGTGCGGGGTTGGGCGAGGGCATCGAGTGGCTGGAATTGGACGACCCGGCTGTGCTGGCACGCGTGGCTGCGCAGCCGACGCACCCGTTCTGGTACGGCGATCGCGTCCGGCCGTTGACCGTGCAGCATCCGGCCTATTTCGTCTACACCTCGGGTTCCACCGGTCGGCCGAAGGCCGTGGTGAACAACAGCGAAGGTTTCGCCAGGGTGGTGGCGAGTGCCGCGCAGTGGGGGATGACTGCGGATTCTCGCGTGGCGCACCTGAGTTCGCCGAGTTTCGACTTTTCGATCATGGAGTTTCTGCCCGCCTTCGTGGCCGGTTCGACGGTAGTGGTCGTGCCGCCGACCGACTTCGGTGGGGAGGCACTCGGTGCGTTGCTGGAGAAGGAGCGCGTCACCCACTTGTTGATCACGCCGGGTGCACTGGAGTCGGTGCCCGCGGGTGAGTACCCCGATCTGGCGGTTGTGGTCTGCGGTGCGGACACCTTGAACCCCAGGCTGGTGGATCGGTGGACCGCGGACCATCGGGTGGTGTTCAACGCCTACGGCCCGACCGAGACGACGGTCTTCCTCGCGACCGGTCCGATGACGCCGGGCGCTCCGGTAACCCTGGGCCGGGTCACCGAGGGATCCACTCCGCTCATCCTGGATTCGCGGCTGCGGATGGTGCCGCGTGGGGTGGCCGGTGAATTGTATTTGGGCGGAGTGGGTTTGGCGCAGGGGTACCTGGGGCGTCCGGCATTGAGCGCCGGGCGTTTCGTGGCCAATCCGTTCGCCGCCGAGCTCGGACTGTCCGGGGTACGGATGTACCGCACCGGCGACCTGGTGCGCTGGAACGACGACGGTGAACTGGAATTCCTGGGTCGCTCGGATTTCCAGGTCAAGATCCGTGGTCTGCGCATCGAGCTCGGCGAAATCGATAGCGCCTTGTCCGCGCATCCGGACGTCGACTTCGCGGTCACCCTCGGCAGGGAGCTGTCCTCGGGCGCGACCGCGTTGGTGTCGTATGTGACGGCGCGTCCAGGAGCCACCCCCGATCCGTCGGAGCTGGCGACGTTCGTCTCGAATTCGTTGCCCGCCTACATGGTTCCGGCCGCGATCACGGTGCTCGACGAGATCCCGCTGACCCCGGTCGGCAAGCTGGATCGGGCGGCACTGCCCGAACCCGTCTTCGCCACCAGGGAGTTCCGGGCACCGGTGACCCGGGCCGAGAAGATCGTGGCCGAGGTTTTCGCGGGCGTGCTGCGGCCGGACGAGGACGAGCCGGTCGGCGCCGACGACGACTTCTTCGAGCTCGGCGGCAACTCGCTGCTCGCCACCCAGGTGGCGGCCCGGCTCGGTGCCGCGCTCGGCACTCGGGTCCCGCTGCATCTGGTGTTCGAGTCGAGCAGCGTGACCGCGTTGGCTGAGCAGGTGGACCAGTTGGGCGGATCCGCTGGTGAGGACGTCGACTTGCCGTTGCAGCCGATGCCGCGGCCGGAGCGCGTTCCGTTGTCCTATGCCCAGCAGCGGATGTGGTTCCTGAACCAGTTCAACCCCGACAGCGTGGTGGACAACATCCCGATGGCGGTGCGGTTGACCGGTGCACTGGATCTGGATGCCTTGCGTGCCGCAGTCCGTGATCTGGTCGAGCGACACGAAGTGTTGCGCACCATCTACCCCGCGGCCGACGGTGCGGGCTACCAAGTGGTCCTCCCGCTCGACGATCCGCGGGTGCTACCTGAATTTGCCACTGTGGCAGCGGATCCCGAGCGGATCCGAGAGTTGGTCATCGAGACCGTCGCTGTGGGATTCGATGTCACCGCGGCGCCACCAGTTCGGCTGCGGGCCTTGCAGATCAGCGAGACCGACCACGTGCTGGTGTGCGTGGTGCACCACATCGCCGGTGATGGTTGGTCGCTCGGGCCTCTGGCGCGCGATCTGATGACCGCCTACGCCGTACGCGCGGCGGGCGAGGCCCCCGTCCTTGCGCCGCTGCCGGTCCAATACGCCGATTTCAGCATCTGGCAGCGCACTGTGCTCGGCTCGGAAGATGATCCGCAGAGCCGTATTTCGGCCCAAGCTCAATACTGGCGTACGACCTTGGCCGGTATGCCGGACGAGTTGCCGCTGCCGTTCGACCGGCCGCGGCCGGCTATCCGATCGTTTTCCGGTGCCCGCGTGGCGTTCTCGATCGGGGCCGAGCTGCACCAGCGGTTGCAGCAGGTGGCCAAGGAGCAGCAGGGCTCGCTGTTCATGGTGCTGCACGCCGGGCTGGCAGTGACGCTGGCCGGGCTGTCCGGCACCGACGACATCGCGATCGGCACCCCGGTGGCCGGGCGTGGTGAGGCCGCGCTCGACGATCTGATCGGCATGTTCGTCAATACGCTGGTGTTGCGCACGCAGATCCGCGCCGAACGCACCGTCGCCGAGTTGCTGGCGGCGACTCGGGACACCGACTTGCAGGCGTTCGCGCACGCCGATATTCCGTTCGAGCGACTGGTCGACCTGCTCGCCCCCGAGCGCACTGCCAGCCGCAATCCGTTGTTCCAGGTGTCGCTGTCGTTGCAGAACCTGGCCGAGACAACCCTCGAACTGCCGGGGTTGCAGGTCTCCGGCGTCGGACTCGACAACCCGACCGTGAAATTCGACCTGACGCTGACCATCGGCGAAGCCGCCGCGGACACCGACGGTGGGCCTGCCGGTTTGCTGGCCGAATTCGGTTATGCCACTGACTTGTTCGACGAGGCGACGGTGTCGGGCTTCGTCGATCGCTATGTGCGGGTGCTGGAGTCGATCGCGGCGGATCCACAGCGGCGGGTCGGCGACATCGATCTGCTCGATGACGCCGAGCGCGCAGTGGTGCTGCGGGACTGGAACCAGACCGCGCACGCGGTGCCTGAGCTGGTTTCGGTGCTGGAGCGGTTCGAGGACCAGGTGCGGTCGCGGCCGGATGCTGTTGCGCTGGTGTTCGATCCCGACAACGGTGCCGCGCCGCAGCCCGTCACCTACGCGGAGTTCGCCACGCGGGTGAACCGGTTGGCCCGCGAACTGATCGAGATCGGCGTCGGCCCAGAGGTTTTGGTTGCGGTCGGTATTCGCCGTTCGGTGGACATGCTGGTCGCGATCTATGCGGTGCTGACCGCCGGTGGTGCGTACGTGCCGGTCGATCCGGATCATCCGGCCGAGCGGATCGACTACGTGCTGGCCGGTGCCGCGCCCGCGTGTGTGCTGACCACCCGCCGTGACGAAATCGCCTCCGGCGGTGCAGGTGTGGGATCTGCCAGCGAATTGCCGATGCTGTACATCGACGAGCTGGACC
The DNA here is from genome assembly GCF_043197455.1 of Nocardia sp. NPDC049149. Classification (NCBI taxonomy): domain Bacteria; kingdom Bacillati; phylum Actinomycetota; class Actinomycetes; order Mycobacteriales; family Nocardiaceae; genus Nocardia; species Nocardia sp. NPDC049149. Next base: position 1,165,652 of record NZ_JBICTD010000002.1, on the reverse strand, counting down.
TGGCACGGCATTCCGGTGCGCCGCTCGCCGTCGGTGAGCGGCGTGGGGTGCTGCGCGCGGGCAATACCGCCTATGTGCTCTACACCTCCGGTTCCACCGGCAAGCCGAAGGGTGTGGCCGTCACGCATGCTGCGCTGGTCAACCAGATGAGCTGGCTGACCGACATCGTCGGGCTCGACGAGACCTCCGTCGTGCTGCACAAGACCCCGTTCACGTTCGACCCATCGGTCCGGGAGATTTTCGCCCCCTTGATGGTCGGCGCCCGCATGATTGTCGCCGCCCACGACGGACATCGCGACCCGAAGTATCTGTCCGAGCTCATCCAACGGCACGAGGTCACCGACACCTCGTTCGTGCCTTCCCTGCTCTCGGTCTTCACCACTACCGCCTCGTATGATGAAAACCGTTCCCTGCGAACCGTTTTCGCCGGTGGTGAGGTATTGCCGCCCGCGACGGTCGCCGCGTTCCGGCAGATCTCGGATGCGGCGTTGTACAACTCGTACGGCCCTACCGAATTCACCATCAACTCGAGCCTGGGACTGGTGGGAGACACCGAGTCGGCGTCGGTGCCGATCGGTAGCCCGGTGTGGAATTCGCAGGCGTACGTGCTGGATTCGGCGTTGCGGCCGGTGCCGGTCGGCGTGCGCGGCGAACTGTACATGGCAGGCGTGCAGCTGGCCCGTGGCTACCACAGCCGGGTCGATCTGACCGCCGACCGGTTCGTCGCGAATCCGTTCGGCGCAGCAGGTGAACGGATGTACCGCACCGGTGACCTGGTGCGCTGGAACACCGCCGGGGTGCTGGAGTACCTCGGCCGCAGCGATTTCCAGGTCAAGTTCCGCGGCCAGCGCATCGAGCTCGGTGAGATCGAGACCGCGTTGCTCGGCTGCCCCGGCGTGCGGCAGGCCGTGGTGCAGGTCGTGGCGACGGTGGCAGGCGATCAGCTGGTCGGTTACCTGGTCGGCACCGAGGACGTGGATGCGGTGCGAACGGCGCTGAGCCGTCAGCTGCCGTCGTACATGGTGCCATCGGCCCTGCTGGTGCTGGCGGACTTCCCGCTCAATGCCTCCGGCAAGCTGGATCGAAAGGCCTTGCCCGCGCCGGTGTTCGAGGCGCGGGAGTTCCGTGCGCCGGTGACGCTGGTGCAGGAGATCGTGGCTGCTGTGTTCGCCGATCTGCTCGGCGTCGAGCGGGTCGGGCTCGACGACGACTTCTTCGCCCTCGGCGGCAATTCGCTGTTGGCCACCCGGGTGGCGGCGCGCATCGGCGAGGCCATCGAGGGTCGAGTGGCGGTGCGGGTGCTGTTCGAGGCATCCACCGTCGCCGCGCTGGCCGAACGCCTCGAGTCGGACGCCATCGCGAACGCGCGACCGAAGCTCGTCGCCCAGGAACGGCCGGACCAGATACCGCTGTCGCTGGCTCAGCAGATGATGTGGACGCTGAACCAGCTCGATCCCGCCTCGACCGCGTTCAATATCCCACTGGCGCTACGGCTTACCGGCACCTTGGATGTGGCGGCGCTGCGCGCGGCCGTCGGTGACGTGCTGGAGCGGCACGAGTCGCTGCGCACCAGGTACCCGACCGACGGCGCCACCGGACTGCCCTATCAGCAGATTCTTTCGGCGGCAGAGGTGCTGCCCAGCGGGCTCGAGGTGCGGGCGACCGCCGACCCGCTGACCGACGCCCTCGCCGTGATGTCGCTCGGATTCGATGTGACACAGCAGGTTCCGATGCGTGCGGTGCTGTTCACCCTCGGTGCCGCCGAGCCTGGTGGTGACCAGGAGTACCTGTTCGCGATGGTGGTGCACCACATTGCGAGCGACGGGTCATCGAAGGCACCGCTGGCGCGGGACCTCATGACGGCCTATTTCGCGCGCAGCACCGGCAGCGCCCCCGCCTGGGCCCCGCTGGAAATCCAGTATGCCGACTATGCGCTGTGGCAGCGACAGGTGCTCGGCGCGGAGAACGACGAAAATTCGCTGGCCGCAAGCCAATTGGCCTACTGGCGCGGTCAGTTGGCCGGGTTGACCGCGCTGCCTGGGCTGCCGCAGGATCGCCCGCATCCGCCGACGGCATCCCACCGCGGCGCGGTGTCCATGCTCACGGTGCCCGCGGAGGTGCACCGAGCGCTGGAACACCTTGCGCGGGAACGAAATGCCACGCTGTTCATGGTCGTGCACGCCACACTCGCGGTGCTGCTCGCCCGGTTGTCCGGCCGCACCGACGTGGCGATCGGCACGCCGGTCGCGGGCCGCGGCGAACGTGCGCTCGACGATCTGGTCGGCATGTTCGTCAACACGCTGACCTTGCGTACCGAGGTGGATGGCGCGCTCGACTTCGCCACGCTGGTCGATCAGGTTCGGGAGACCGACCTGGCCGCCTTCGACAATGCCGACATCCCGTTCGAACGAATCGTGGACGAGGTCGCGCCCGATCGTGGGCGCAATCAGAATCCGCTGTTCCAGGTGCTGCTGGCCTTCGAGAACACCGAGTCCGCTCAGCTGGAGCTGCCCGGGCTGACCATCGCGGGTGTGCAGGAGGCCGAGGTGGCGGCGAAGGTCGACTTGACGATCGGCGTCGAGCCGATCGTGCACGCAGACCGCACGCTCGGTGAGCTGGTCATCGGCTTCAACTACGCGACCGACATCTTCGACGCGGAGACGGTGGCGGGTTTCGCGGACCGCTATCTGCGGGTGCTGGAGTCGATCGCGGCGGATCCGCAGCGGCGGGTGTCCGACATCGAGCTGCTCGACGACGCCGAGCGGGCAATGGTGCTGCGGCAGTGGAACTCGACTGCGCACGTGGTGCCGGAGCTGGTGAGCGTACTGGACCGGTTCGAGGACACCGTGCGGTCGCGGCCGGATGCGCTTGCGGTGGTGTCGGATCCAGGAGACGGTGCGGCGCTGGAGTTTACGTACGCGGAGTTCTCCGCGCGGGTGAACCGGTTGGCGCGCAAGCTGATCGAGGCCGGGGTCGGTCCCGAGGTTTTGGTCGCGGTCGGCATCCGTCGTTCGGTCGATACCGTGGCTGCGGTCTACGCGGTGCTGGCTGCCGGTGGCGCGTACGTGCCGATCGATCCGGATCATCCGGCCGAGCGCATCGCCCATATTCTCGATACCGCGGCGCCGGCGTGTGTGTTGACCACGTCCCGCGATGAGCTGGCGTTGCCGGAGACGGTGCAGCGGCTGGAGATCGACACCGTGGATGTGTCCGGCTTCTCCGATGCTGTAGTGACGGATGCGGATCGGCTGGCGCCGTTGCGGTCGGACAACACGGCCTACGTCATCTACACCTCCGGTTCGACCGGTCGTCCGAAGGGCGTCGCGGTCAGCCACGCCGCGTTGGTCAACCAGATGAGTTGGATGATCGGCGAATTCGGTTTCGCCGAGACCGATGTGATGCTGCAGAAGACGGCGTTCACCTTCGACCCGTCGGTATGGGAGATGTTCACACCGCTGATGACGGGCGCGCGTCTGATCATCGGCGGCCACGACAGCCACCGTGACCCGAGGCAGCAGGCGGAACTGATCGAGCGGCACGGCGTGACCGTGCTCGATGTGGTCCCCTCGCTGCTCTCGGTGCTTGCCACCACCTCCTCGCCCGCCGAATGCCGTTCGCTGCGTGCGGTTTTCCCGGGTGGCGAGGTACTGCCGCCCGCGACCGTGACCGCGTTCCGCAAGGTGTCGGATGCGGCGGTGTACAACACGTACGGACCTACCGAATTCACCATCATCGCCACCTCCTGGCTGGCGGACGAGACGGCGTCGAGTTCGGTGGTGCCGATCGGTGGTCCGGTGTGGAACTCTCAGGCGTACGTACTGGATTCGGAGTTGCGACCGGTTCCGATCGGCGTGCGCGGCGAGTTGTATCTGGCCGGAACGCAGTTGGCACGTGGTTACCAAGGCCGAGTGGATCTGACCGCTGATCGCTTCGTCGCCGATCCGTTCGGTGGCGACGGTGCGCGGATGTACCGCACCGGTGACCTGGTGCGCTGGAATACCGCTGGCGCGCTGGAGTACATCGGTCGCAGTGACTTCCAGGTGAAGCTGCGTGGTCAGCGTATCGAGCTGGGCGAGATCGAGACCGTGTTGCTCGCACATCCGGCGGTCAGCCAGGCGGTCGTGCTGGTGGCCGACAGCGCGACCGGTCAGCAGCTGGTGGCGTATGTAGTTGCGGTGCCGGATCTTTCAGTTGAAGCGGCAGAGCTGACCAAGTTCGCCGCGGAGCGGTTGCCTGCCTACATGGTGCCCGCGGCGGCGGTGGTGCTTGCGGAGCTTCCGCTCAACAGCTCGGGCAAGCTGGATCGGAATGCCTTGCCCGCACCGGTCTTCAAGGTGCGCGAGTACCGCGCGCCGGAGACGCCGGTGCAGGAGACCGTGGCCGGTGTGTTCGCGGAACTGCTCGAGGTCGAGCGGGTGGGTCTGGACGACTCGTTCTTCGAACTCGGTGGCAACTCGCTGCTGGCCGCCCGCGCGGCGGCCCGTCTGGGTGCCGAACTGCGGGAAAAGGTTCCGATGGTGTGGTTGTTCACCGCACCGACGCCGGGCGAGCTGGCGGAGGCACTGGAGAACCGCCGATCGGGCCGGGTCGACCTGGACGCTGCCTTCGATGTCCTCCTGCCGCTGCGTACTTCCGGTGCGGGGGCGCCACTGTTCTGTGTGCATCCCTTCGGTGGCATCGCCTGGTCGTTCGCCGGATTGGCCGCGCACCTCGACGATCGTCCGATCTACGGGTTGCAGTCGCCTGCACTCTCGGATCCGTCGTCCTTGCCGGAGTCGATCGACGAGTGGGCGCAGCGCTACGTCAAGGAAATTCGATCGGTGCAGCCCACGGGCCCGTACCACCTGCTCGGCTGGTCGCTCGGCGGTGTGCTCGCCCATGCCATGGCTGTTCAGCTGCAGGAAGAGGGCGAACAGGTCGCCCTGCTGGCGATGATGGACAGCCACCTGCAGGCGGAGCGAGTGACGATCGACGAGAACACCGCGGTCGGCGCCTTCCCGCTCCAGGAACTGCTCGGTGGCCTGCTCGGCGGCAACGCGGTCGAGCTGCAACTCGACGAGACGTCAGACGTGTCGGCCATCGCCGAACAGCTGGCCGGTTTGCCGGAGCCGTTCGCCTCGCTCGGCGTCGAGCGGATTACCCGGTTCGTGCAGGCGAACGTCGAGATGACGGCGTTGACGGTCGGGTATCAGGCCGCGAAGTTCCATGGTGATGTCGTGTACTTCACCGCGACCGAGACCGCTCCAGCCGGTCTGGCGGGGGCCGCTACCTGGGCGGGCGCGGTGGACGGCACGGTGCACGATTACCCGGTTCCGGTGACGCATTGGCGGATGAGCGACCAGGCCGCCCTGGCGCGGATCGGATCGGTGCTGACGGAGTCGCTGGCGTCATCGCGGGCGTAACTTTTTGTGAACTTTGTCCGATGGTCTAGACGGACATGGGATGACTTTCGAGGTGAACGGTCCGCCTGCGGCCCTCAGACCTGGGAAGACTAGCGAAACTCTGGTGCGATGGGCCGGAGTGGGCCACATTTCCGGCGTTTAGGTGGTCTAGGGACAGCCAGGCTATACGACCTGAGCGTGGCTCGTCCCGTCCTTCCGCTGTGGTCGGCATGGGGGTGGTGCGTCCGTTGTTCGTGACGTGTGGTTCGAAAAGTGAGGGTTTGGCATGAACGCGCGTCGAGAGGTGCGCTCTGGTCGTCGTCGTAAGGCGGTTGTTCCGTTGTTCGGCGATGTGTTGACTGGGGCGGGGGAGTCGGCTGCCGAGCGGGTGGCGGTGCGGTTTCAGGATCGTGAGCTCACCTACCGGCAGCTCGATGAGCGTTCGGCGCAGTTGGCTCGTGAGTTGATCGCTCGTGGTCTCGGTCCCGGTGACATGGTGGCGATCGCGATTGCCCGCAGTATCGAGTCGGTGCTTGCGGTGTGGGCGGTCGCTCGGACCGGCGCGGCCTTCGTGCCCGTCGACCCGGTGTATCCGCGCGACCGGATCGAGTTCATGCTGGCCGATTCCGGGTCGGTGCTCGGGCTCACCACCTCGGCGCACAGGTCTGGGCTCGGGGACGATGTCGAGTGGCTGGTATTGGATGATCCGGCTGTGCTGCAACAGGTTTCGGCGCAGCCGAGGCACGAGTTCTGGTACGGCGACCGGGTTCGGCCGTTGACCGCGCAGCACCCGGCCTACCTCATCTACACCTCCGGTTCCACCGGACGACCGAAAGCGGTGGTGGTCACCAGCGAGGGTATTGCTCGGGTGGCCAGTGCGCAGTACGGCATTACGGCAACGTCGCGCGTGACGCACCTGAGCTCGCCCAGCTTCGACTTTTCGATCCTGGAGTTCGTGCACACCTTCGCGGCGGGCGCCACGCTGGTTGTCGTGTCGCCGACGGTCTTCGGCGGCGATGAGCTGGCGGCGCTGCTGAAGCAGGAGCGGATCACCCATCTGACGATCACCCCCGGTGCACTGGAGTCGGTTCCGCTGGAGGCGTTTCCGGAGCTCCGGACCGTGATCTGCGCGGGTGACACCTTGAACCCCGCGCTGGTGCAGCGGTGGACCACGGCCGACCGGGTGGTGTTCAACGCCTATGGTCCCACCGAGACGACGGTGATCGTCACCACCGGGCCGATGACGGCGGGTGCGTCCGTCACCCTTGGCCGGGATACCGAGGGCTCCCGTCTGCTCGTTCTGGATTCGCGGATGCGGATGGTGCCGCGTGGGATGGCCGGCGAGCTGTATATCGCGGGATCTGGCTTGGCGCAAGGGTATTCGGGGCGGTCCGGGTTGACCGCGGAACGGTTCGTTGCCAATCCGTTCGCGGCCGAACTCGGTGTGTCCGGGGCGCGCATGTATCGCACCGGTGATCTGGTGCGCCGCACCGACGGCGGCCAGTTGGAGCATTTGGGTCGGGCCGATTTTCAGGTGAAGATCCGTGGGTTGCGGATCGAACTGGGTGAGATCGACAGCGCTCTGTCCGCGCATGCTGATGTGGCGTTCGCGGTCACCGTGGGTCGTGCGTTGCCTTCGGGCGCCCTCGCGTTGGTGTCGTACGTGCTCGCGTGTCCCGGCGTCACTCTCGAGCCGTCCGAACTGGCGCAGTTCCTGTCGAAGTCGGTGCCTGCGTACATGATTCCGGCGTCGATCATGGTGCTCGACGAGCTGCCGCTCACCCCGGTCGGCAAGGTGGATCGGGCTCGATTACCCGAGCCGGTGTTCACGGCGCGGGAGTTCCGAGCGCCTGCCACGCGGACCGAGGAGATCGTGGCCGAGGTTTTCGCGGCAGTGCTGCGGCCGGACGAGGGTCAGCCGGTCGGTGCGGACGACGACTTCTTCGCGCTCGGCGGCAACTCGTTGCTGGCAACCCAGGTTGCGGCACGGTTGGGTGCCGCGCTCGGTACTCGGATTCCGCTGCACCTGGTGTTCGAGTCGAGCAGCGTGGCCGGGTTGGCTGAACAGGTGGAGCGGCACGCCTGGTTGGCCGGAGGTGACGGGGTGTTGCCGTTGCGGCCGATGCCGCGGCCGGAGCGGATTCCGTTGTCGTACGCCCAGCAACGGATGTGGTTCCTCAATCGGTTCGATCCCGAGAGCGTCGTGGACAACATCCCGATGGCCGTCCGGTTGTCCGGTGCGCTGGATCTGGACGCGTTGCGTGCTGCGGTGGGCGATGTGGTGGAGCGGCACGAGGTATTGCGCACCATCTATCCTTCCCACGACGGCGAGGGCTATCAGGTGGTGCTCGCCGCCGACGATCCGCGGGCAACACCAGAGCTCGGGGTAGTGGCTGCTGACGACGATCCGAGGGCGGGATCGGAGTCTGTGGTCACCTCCGTGGATCTGGAGCCGGTTCGCGGGTTGATCGTGGAGACTTTTGCCACGGCGTTCGATGTGACCGCGGCGCCGCCGCTGCGGCTGCGGGTGTTGCGGGTGAGCGAGACCGAGCATGTGCTGGTGTGCGTGGTGCATCACATCGCCGGTGACGGTTGGTCTCTGGGCCCGTTGGCGCGCGATCTGATGCTCGCCTACGCCGCGCGCGCCGCAGGCGAGGTACCTGTGTGGTCGCCGTTGCCGGTCCAGTACGCGGATTTCAGTATGTGGCAGCGCAGCGTGCTCGGCTCGGAAGATGATGCGCGGAGCGTGATTTCGGCTCAGGCGCAGTATTGGCGTTCGTCCTTGGCCGGTGTGCCGGACGAGTTGCCGCTGCCGTTCGATCGGCCGCGCCCGGCCACCCGGTCGTTCTCCGGTGCGCACGTGCGGTTCTCGATCGGAGCGGAGCTGCACGAGCGGCTGCAAGTCGTGGCCCGCGAACATCATGGCTCGCTGTTCATGGTGTTGCACGCGGGGCTTGCGGTGTTGTTGGCGGGTGTGTCGGGTACCGATGACATCGCGATCGGCACTCCGGTGGCCGGGCGCGGTGAGGCCGCGCTCGACGATCTGATCGGCATGTTCGTCAACACGTTGGTGCTGCGTACGCAGGTTCGTGGTGAGCTGACAGTCGCGGACTTGTTGGCTGCGACCCGTGACACCGATCTGCACGCCTTCGCGCATGCCGATATTCCGTTCGAGCGGCTGGTCGATCTGCTCGCTCCGGATCGTTCGCTGAACCGGAACCCGTTGTTCCAGGTGATGTTGTCGTTCCAGAACCTGCCCGAGCGCACGTTCGAGCTGCCGGGGCTGCGGGCCTCGGGTGTCGAATTCGAGAAGGTCACCGAGAAGTTCGACCTGTCGCTGACCCTCGGTGAGTCGGGTGGTGGCGGCCTGTCGGCTGAGTTCTCTTATGCCACTGATCTGTTCGACGGCGCGACGGTGGCCGGGCTCGCTGAGCGGTACGTGCGGGTGTTGGAGTCGTTGGTGGGCGATCCGCGGCGACGGGTGCGTGACATCGATCTGCTCGATGACCGTGAGCGAGCGATGATGGTGCGGGACTGGAACCGGACTGCGCATGCGCTGCGGAAGATGGTCACGGTGCTGGACCGGTTCGAGGCGCATGTGGGGTCGCGGCCGGATGCTGTTGCGTTGGTGTCGGATCCGGGAGAGGGTGCGGCGCTGGAGCGCGTGACGCTCTCTTACGGGGAGTTCGCCGCGCGGGTGAATCGGCTGGCGCGCGGGCTGATCGAGATCGGCGTCGGCCCAGAGGTTTTGGTTGCGGTCGGAATTCGTCGCTCGGTGGACATGCTGGTCGCGGTGTACGCGGTGCTGACCGCCGGTGGTGCCTATGTGCCGGTTGATCCGGATCATCCCGGCGAGCGGATCGCCCATATTCTCGACACCGCGTCGCCGGTGTGTGTATTGACCACGTCAGGTGATGAGTTGGCGTTGCCGGAGACGGTGCGTCGGCTGGAGATCGACACGCTGGACAGGTCCGGCTATTCCGATGCCGCGGTGACGGATGCGGATCGGTTGGCGCCGTTGCGTGCTTCGAACACGGCGTATGTGATGTTCACGTCGGGCTCGACGGGCCGCCCCAAGGGTGTCGCGGTCAGCCACGCCGCCCTGGTCAACCAGTTGGGTTGGCTGATCAGTGCACTCGGGTTGGACAGTACCGACGTCGTGTTGCACAAGACGCCGTTCACCTTCGATCCCTCGGTTCGAGAGCTGTTCTTCCCGTTGATGATCGGAGCGCGCACGATTATTGCCGCGCACGATGGTCACCGTGATCCGCGGTATCTGGCCGAGGTGATCGAGCGGTACGGGGTAACGGTGACCTCGTTCGTGCCGTCGCTGCTTTCGGTGTTCGCCGCGTCGGCATCACCCGAGGAATGCCGTTCGCTGCGCCTGGTTTTCGTTGGCGGTGAGGTGTTGCCACCTTCCTTGGTTACGGCCTTCGGTCAGGTGTCCGATGCCGTGGTGTGCAACTCGTACGGCCCTACTGAGTTCACCATTACCGCGAGCTTGTGGCGGGTGGATGAGGTGGCGTCCGGTTCGGTGCCGATCGGCACACCGGTGTGGAATTGCCGGGCGTATGTGTTGGATGCGTCGTTGCGACCGGTGCCGGTCGGCGTGCGTGGTGAGTTGTATTTGACCGGTGCACAGTTGGCGCGCGGTTACCAAGGGCGAGTGGATCTGACCGCTGAGCGGTTTGTCGCTGATCCGTTCGGCGCGGCCGGTGCGCGGATGTATCGGACCGGTGACTTGGTGCGCTGGAATGCCTCTGGTGTTCTGGAGTACGTCGGTCGCAGCGATTTCCAGGTGAAGTTACGTGGTCAACGCATCGAGCTCGGTGAGATCGAGGCTGCACTACTCGCGCATCCGGCGGTCGGTCAAGCGGTCGTGTCGGTGGTCGACGGCGCCACCGGTCCGCAGTTGGTGGCGTATGTGGTTGCGGTGTCGGATCTTTCGGTCGACGCCGCGGAGCTGGCAAAGTTCACGGCCGAGCGGCTGCCTGGCTATATGGTGCCGTCGGCATGGGTGATGTTGGCGGAGTTGCCGCTCAACGCCTCGGGCAAGCTGGATCGGAAGGCGTTGCCGGATCCGGTGTTCCAGGTGCGTGAGTACCGCGCGCCGGAAACACCCGTGCAGGAGGCCGTGGCCAGTGTGTTCGCGGACCTGCTCGGCGTGGAGCGGGTCGGGTTGGATGATGATTTCTTCGAACTCGGCGGCAACTCGTTGGTCGCGACGCGGGTTACCGCGCGGATCGGCGCCGCGTTGGATGTGCGTGTTGCGGTGCGTGCGGTGTTCGAGGCTTCGACGGTTGCCGCGCTGGCTGCGTGGGTCCAACAGTATGCGCGGTCGGGCCGGGTGGCGTTGGTGGCTGGTCCGCGGCCGGAGCGTGTTCCGTTGTCGTTGGCTCAGCAGCGGATGTGGTTTCTGAATCGGTTCGATCCGGCTTCGGCGGCTTACAACATTCCGGTGGCACTGCGGTTGATCGGTGAGCTCGATGTTGCCGCTTTGCGGTCGGCTGTGGCCGATGTGGTTGCCCGCCATGAGGTTTTGCGCACGATCTATCCGCAGACCGAGTCGGATCCGGTGCAGGTGATTCTGCCGGCGTCGGAAACGGTGCTGGACTTCGTCTCGGAATCGGTTGCCGTCGATGAGCTTCCGGTGCGGATCGCGGAAATCGTGTCGGCTGGCTTCGATGTCACCACCGAGGTGCCGCTGCGTGCAGCCCTCTTCGACGTTGTCGGCGCCGACGCGGCGACCGTGACTTCCGAAGGCGCTGAGTACGTCCTTGTGGTGGTCGCGCATCATATTGCCGCCGACGGTTGGTCGGGTGGCCCGCTGACTCGTGATGTGATGACCGCCTACGTTGCCCGCTGCGCGGGCGAGGCACCTTTGTGGGCGCCGTTGCCGATGCAGTACGCGGACTTCAGCCTGTGGCAGCGAAAAGCGCTCGGGTCCGAGGATGATCCGGACAGTGTGCTCTCGGAGCAGGCGCGGTTCTGGCGGGCAACATTGGCCGGTGCGCCGGATGAATTGACGCTGCCGGTGGATCGGCCGCGGCCTGCGGTGCCGTCCTCGATCGGCGGGCAGGTGCGGTTCGAGGTCGGGCCTGAGGTGTATCAGGGCTTGCAGGCTATCGCGCGTGCGGAGAACGCGACGCTGTTCATGGTGGTCCATGCCGCGCTGGCGGTGTTCTTGGCGCGCATGTCCGGCACCGACGACATCTCCATCGGCACTCCGGTGGCCGGACGTGGCGAGGCCGAACTCGATGATGTGATCGGCATGTTCGTCAATACGCTGGTGCTGCGCACGCGGATTCGTGGTGAGCTGACCATCGCCGAGTTACTCGCCGCTACCCGTGACAGCGATCTGCAGGCGTTCGCGCACAGTGATATTCCGTTCGAGCGTCTGGTCGATCTCCTCGCTCCGGAGCGCTCGCTGAACCGCAACCCGTTGTTCCAGGTGATGTTGACGGTGCGGAACCTGCCCGAGGGTGGGTTCGAGCTGCCGGGGCTGCGGATCTCCGGAGTCGAATTCGCGAAGGTCACCGAGAAGTTCGACCTGTCGCTGACCATCGGCGAGGCCGTCGGTGTTGGCGGCGAGCCGGGTGCGGTCGGTCTCTCCGTCGAATTCTCTTATGCCACTGATTTGTTCGACGCCGCGACAGTTGCCGGTTTCGCTGATCGCTATCTGCGGGTGTTGACGGCCATCGCGAAGCATCCGCAGCGACGGGTGCGTGATATCGATCTGCTCGACGATGCCGAGCGGGCGGTGGTGTTGCGCGAATGGAATCAGACCGCGCACGTGGCGCCCGACTCGGTGAGTGTGCTGGATTGGTTCGAGGCCCACGTGCTGGCGCGCCCGGATGCCGTTGCGGTTGTCTTCGATCCGGGTGCCGAGGCGCTGGCCCGGCAGACACTCACTTATGCGGAGTTTTCCGCGAGAGTGAACCGGTTGGCGCGCGAGCTGATCGAGATCGGTGTCGGCCCAGAGGTTTTGGTTGCGGTCGGTATTCGCCGCTCGGTCGACATGCTTGTCGCGGTCTTTGCGGTGCTTACCGCTGGTGGTGGTTATGTGCCGGTGGATCCGGAGCATCCCGCCGAGCGGATCGAGTATGTGCTGGCCGGTGCGAAGCCGGTGTGTGTGCTGACCACCCGCCGTGACGAGAGTGCGTCGGGTGGCGTCGGTGTGGGATCTGCCGGTGTCTTGCCGGTGCGCTACGTCGACGAAGTGGACCTGGCGCGACATTCCGGTGCGCCGGTGGCGGCAGGCGAGCGGCGCGGGGTGTTGCGTGCGGGCAATACCGCCTATGTGCTGTACACCTCCGGTTCGACTGGTCGTCCGAAGGGCGTGGCCGTCAGCCATGCAGGGCTGGTCAATCAGATGGGCTGGATGGTCGATGTGCTCGGGTTGGACGAGACCGATGTGATGTTGCAGCGGACGCCGTTCACCTTCGATCCGTCGGTGTGGGAGATGTTCGGCCCCTTGATGGTCGGCGGAAGTACCGTCATGATCACGCACGACGGCTATCGCGATCCGGCGTATCAAGCCGAGGTCATCGAGCGGCACGGAGTGACCGTGCTGGAAGTGGTCCCGTCCTTGCTCGCGGTCTTCGCCGCTGCGCCGTCACCTGCCGAATACCGTTCGCTACGGGTAGTTTTCGCCGGTGGTGAGGTGTTGTCGCCTGCGACGGTTGCTGCTTTCCGTCAGGTGTCGGATGCGGCGGTGTACAACGGCTACGGCCCCACCGAGTTCACCATCACTGCGACCGCGTGGCGAGTTGGCGAGGTGCTGCCCGTGTCGTTGCCGATCGGTGCTCCCGTATGGAATTCGCGGGCGTATGTGTTGGATTCGGCGTTGCGGCCGGTACCGGTCGGGGTGCGTGGCGAGTTGTACCTCGCGGGGACACAGCTGGCGCGTGGTTATCAGGGCCGGGTGGATTTGACCGCTGATCGGTTTGTCGCTGATCCGTTCGGTGCGGCCGGCGAGCGGATGTATCGCACCGGTGACCTGGTGCGCTGGCACGCTTCTGGTGTTCTGGAGTATGTCGGTCGTACCGACTTCCAGGTGAAGTTCCGTGGTCAGCGGATCGAATTGGGTGAGATCGAGGCCGCGCTGCTTGCGTGCTCGACCGCGCGCCAGGCGGTAGCGCAGGTCGTGACGACGGCGGCGGGCGATCAGCTGGTCGGTTACCTGGTTGGGGCCGACCAGGCTGATGTCGAGGCGGTGCGGGCGGCGCTGGGCCGTCGGTTGCCGCCCTACATGGTGCCGTCGGCATTGGTGATGCTGGCGGAGTTGCCGCTCAACGCTTCGGGCAAGCTGGATCGGAAGGCGTTGCCCGATCCGGTGTTCCAGGTGCGTGAGTACCGTGCGCCGGAGACTCCCCTGCAGGAGGCCGTGGCCGGCGTGTTCGCCGACCTGCTCAGTGTAGAGCGGGTCGGGCTCGACGACGACTTCTTCGAACTCGGCGGCAACTCGCTCGTTGCCACCCAGTTGACTGCACGATTGGGTGCTGCGTTGGGTGTGCGTGTTGCGGTGCGTGCGGTGTTCGAGGCTTCGACGGTTGCGGCATTGGCTGCGTGGGTCGAACAGCATGCGCGGTCGGGCCGGGTGGCGTTGGTGGCAGGTGCACGGCCGGAGCGTGTTCCGTTGTCGTTGGCTCAGCAGCGGATGTGGTTCCTCAATCGGTTCGATCCCGCTTCTGCGGCTTACAACATTCCGGCCGCACTGCGGTTGACCGGTGAGCTCAATGTTGCCGCTTTGCGGTCGGCGGTAGTCGATGTGGTTGCCCGCCATGAGGTTTTGCGCACGATCTATCCGCAGACCGAGGCGGATCCGGTGCAGGTGATTCTGCCGGTGACGGAAGCGGCGCTGAACTTCGTCTCGGAATCGGTTGCCGTCGAAGTACTTCCGGCGCGAATCACCGAAATGATATCGGCTGGCTTCGACGTGACCACCGAAGTACCGCTGCGTGCAGCGCTCTTCGAAGTCGCCGCCGCTGACGTGACTTCCGAAGTCGCCGAGTATGTCCTGGTGGTGGTCGCGCATCATATTGCCGCCGACGGGTGGTCGATCGGTCCGCTGACTCGCGACGTGATGGCGGCGTACGCGTCACGATTGGCGGGCGAGGCTCCGGCATGGGCGCCGTTGCCGGTGCAGTACGCGGACTTCAGCCTGTGGCAGCGAAAGGTACTAGGGTCCGAGGATGATCCGGACAGTGTGCTCTCGGAGCAGATGCGGTTCTGGCGGGCGGCATTGGCCGGTGCGCCGGATGAATTGAGGCTACCGGCAGATCGACCGCGGCCTCTGGTGCAGTCCTCGGCCGGCGGGCACGTGGTCTTCCAGGTCGAGCCCGAGGTGCACGAGGGCTTGCTGGCCATCGCGCGTGCGGAGAACGCGACGCTGTTCATGGTGGTCCATGCCGCGCTGGCGGTGTTCCTGGCGCGCATGTCCGGCACCGACGACATCTCGATCGGTACCGCGATATCGGGTCGCGGCGAGGCCGAACTCGATGATGTGATCGGCATGTTCGTCAACACGCTGGTGCTGCGGACCCAGGTGCCTGGTGAGCTCGGTTTCACCGAATTGGTGGCGCGCACCAAGGAAGTGGATCTTGCCGCGTTCGCGCACGCCGACGTTCCGTTCGAACGCCTGGTGGAGCTGTTGAATCCGGCGCGGTCGATGGCGCGCCATCCGCTGTTCCAGGTGATGTTGTCGTTCCAGAATCTGCCGGATGCCGATTTCGAGTTGCCCGGGTTGCGGATCGGCGCGGTCGATTACGAGGCGGGCACCGAGCAGTTCGATCTGTCGCTGACGATCCGTGCGGCCGGCGACGGAGCTGCCGGCATGGTCGGCGTCTTGTCGTTCTCGCGTGATCTGTTCGACGAAGCCACCGTGCAAGGGTTCGCCGAGCGATTCACGCGGTTGTTGTCGGCGATGGTCGACCAACCGGAGTCGGCGGTCGGCGATCTGCTGCTGTTGGCCGAGGACGAGCGCAGGCAGCTCACGCAGATGGCTGGCGGTGCGCCCGCGGATGTCGTGTTGCTGCCGGATCTGCTGTTGCGCGGCATGGCGTTCGGCGCGGATCGGGTCGCGGTGCGCGATCGTGGCCGGTCGGTCACCTATCGGGAACTCGATGAGTATTCGTCGCGGTTGGCGCGAGTATTGATCGGGCAGGGGATCGGCCCGGAATCGTATGTGGCACTTGCATTGCCGCGGTCCTATGAGATGATCGCGGCGATCTGGGCGGTGGCCAAGTCGGGTGCGGCATATGTGCCGGTCGATCCGAATTATCCGGTGGATCGGTTGCGGCACATAGTGGTTGATTCAGATGCGGTGATCGGTGTGACCGCGGCGGAGTTGGTCGATGAGCTACCTGGCGACGTGGCGTGGTTGGTGCTCGACGATGCGCTGACGCAGCAGCGGTGTGCCGCGGCGTCCGCGGCTCCGGTCGGTGCTGCCGATCGGATCAGGCGGTTGTCCGTGGCGCATCCCGCGTATCTGATCTATACCTCTGGTTCGACGGGTCTGCCCAAAGGCGTCGTCACCACCCATGCCGGTTTGGCTCCGCTGATCGAGTACTCGACCGGCATGAACCGGATCGAGCCACAGCATCGGGTGCTGCATGTCTGTTCGCCGAGCTTCGATCAATCGGTGGAGGAGTTGTTGTGCGCCTTCGCCAATGGGGCCACGTCGGTGGTGGTGCCGCCGTCGCTGCTCGGTGGGCACGAGCTGGCCGAGCTGATGCGCAGCGAGCAGGTGACGCACACGATCATCACGCCCGCGGTGTTGAGCACCATCGACCCGGCGGGCCTCGAGCGGTTGGAAGTCGTGACGACCGGCGGTGACGCCGCGACCGCGGAGCTGGTGTCGGTCTGGCAGCCGGGTAGGCGCTATGTGAACAGCTACGGGCCGACTGAGCTGACGATCGGTGCCACCTATACGGAACTTGTTGCGGGTCAACCGGTGACGATCGGTCCGCCGCTGCCCGGTGTGACGGCGTTCGTGGTGGATTCCCGGCTCAATCCGGTGCCTGCCGGAGTGGCAGGTGAGCTGTATCTGGCCGGTGCGGCGATGGCGCGTGGCTACCACGATCGTGCCGGTCTGACGTCTGAGCGGTTTGTCGCCAACCCGTGGGGCGAGCCTGGTTCGCGGTTGTATCGGACCGGAGACCTCGTCCGGTGGGTCCCTGCGCATGGGCCGGAATCCGTCGCCGGGTGCACGCTGGATTACTTGGGCCGCATCGACTTTCAGGTGAAGCTGCGTGGTCTGCGTATCGAGCTGGGGGAGATCGAGTCCGCGCTCGTTTCCGTCGAATCGGTGGCGCAAGCGGTTGTGGTGGTTCGGGCCGATGAGCGGTTGGGTGATCAGCTGGTTGCTTATCTGGTAGCCGTGCCCGGCTCCGAGATCGTCATCGATGAGCTGCGAGCGGCGCTGGCGCGGCGGTTGCCTGCGCACATGCTGCCGTCGGCGTGGGTGATGCTGGATGCGCTTCCGGTCACGGTCAACGGCAAACTGGACCGGACGGCGTTGCCTGCTCCGCCTATCGTCGCGCGCGAGTACCGTGCCCCCGGCACCCCGGAGGAGCAGGCCATCGCCATGGTCTTCGCCGACGTACTCGGCGCCGAGCAGGTCGGATTGGACGACGACTTCTTTGCCTTGGGCGGAAACTCGTTGTCGGGTATCCGGGCCTGCGCGGGTTTGACCGCCGCGCTCGGCACGCCGGTATCGGTACGAATGCTGTTCGGGCACTCCAACGTTGCCGCGCTGGCCACGGCGTTGCGCGACGGGTCCGACGTTGCCGACGCGGCCGACCCGGCCGCCGACGCGGTGCTCGATCCCGCTATCAGCGTTGAAAATTGCGCCGCACCGCATCAGGGAGAGCCGGAAGCGATACTGCTCACCGGCGCCACCGGCTTTCTCGGAATCTTCTTGCTGCGCGAGTTGCTGGAACGGTCGACGGCCACCGTCTACTGCTTGGTTCGCGCGGCCGACGATGGTGCCGCGGCGGCGCGTATCGACGCTGTCGCGCAACAGTATCGGGTCGATGTCGCTGCTCATCGGCACCGGATCGTCGCTGTCACAGGTGATTTGGCCCGCCCGCTACTCGGTGTCGAACCGGCCCGGTTCGCCGAGTTGGCCGAGCGGATCGACGTGATCTATCACAACGGTGCCCAGGTCAACCATCTCGAACCGTATTCCCGGATGCGCGCCGCGAATGTCGCCGGCACGACAGAGGTGCTGAGGTTGGCGAGCACCGCGCGGGTCAAACCTGTCCACTATGTGTCCACAGCGTCCGTGGTTGACGGGATGCCGGGCGACGACCGCGTTCCGGCCGGTCTGGGAGGTTACACACTCAGCAAATGGGTCGCTGAACAGTTGGTGCTGACCGGTATCGACCGTGGCCTGCCCGCAACCATCTATCGGCCAGGCCAGCTCACCGGCGATTCCCGCACTGGCGCTGGCCCGATCGACGACGCGGTGACGACGATGATCCGGGCGATGGTGGTGCTCGGCGTGTGGCCGGAATTCGGTGCCGTCGACCTGCCGATGGCGCCGGTCGACTACGCCGCCGCCGAGCTCGTTCGGTTCTCGCGGGATCCGCACGCGCCGAGCAACATTCACTACCTGACCGGTTCGAGCGAGGGGATCTGGCAGGCGGTCGCGGCGCAGGCCCGGCGGCGCGGTTTCCCTGTCACCGTGGTCGAGCCGGGGCAATTCGCCGAGGCAGTTGCCGATGCCGCCGAGACGGCGTTTGCGGTCGGTGACGATGCCCTGCTCCGGGCGGCAGCACTCATCGGCAATTACGCGGCACCCGGTGGCGAACCCGATACCGCCGCTGAGCAGGGCAGCGAGCCGGCATTCACCCTCGCGCCGGTCGATGAGGCAATCCTGAGCCGCTACTTCGACTACTTCATCGAGATCGGGTTCCTCCCGGCGCCGGTGGGGGCGCCGCTCGATGAGATCGACTCAGGCTCCCCGGCGGCCGCTCGGGATGCACAGCATGATGGTGGGATGGACGAACGAGTGAGCGCATGCGCGGACTGCTGATACTGATCATCGTGCTGGTGATCGCCCTGCTCGCAGGGGACCGAATCGCAGTCGCCATGGCGCAGAACGAGATCGGCCGCAAAATCGCCGCCGAATACCACCTCCCGAACGAGCCACGCGTCGACATCGGCGGCTTCCCCTTCCTGACCCAAGCCGTCGACGGCACCTATCGCGACGTCCGCGTCCACGCCGACACATGGACCGGCCAGGGCCTCACCGTCACCGACCTCAACGTCACTATGACCGACGTCTCCGCCCCGCTCACCGACATCCTCAACAACCGCACCTCGAACCTCGTCGCCGCGACCGCCACCGCCACGGCGGTCGTCCCCTACGACACCGTCCGCGGTTTCGCCCCCACCGAAGTCGACTCGATCTCCTACGCCCCCGACGGCCTCCGCATCACCGGCACCTTCTCGGTAGAAGGCATCCCCATCCCCGCCGCAGTCATCGTCACCGTCGCTCCCACCGACAACGGCATCGAGGTCACCCCGATCTCCGCCCAACCCGCAACCGGCGGCCTAACCATCCCCCTCGCCCTACTCCGCCAATCTCTCACCTTCACCATCCCCCTCCAACGCCTCCCCCTAGGGGCTCGCCTGACCGCCATCCAACCAACCCCCGCCGGCCTCCACGTCACCGCCCAAGCCCAAAACGCC
Organism: Nocardia sp. NPDC049149; assembly: GCF_043197455.1. Classification (NCBI taxonomy): domain Bacteria; kingdom Bacillati; phylum Actinomycetota; class Actinomycetes; order Mycobacteriales; family Nocardiaceae; genus Nocardia; species Nocardia sp. NPDC049149. The sequence goes on along the minus strand of NZ_JBICTD010000002.1, from coordinate 1,146,573 downwards.
CACCTCACCGATCTCCCCTGAACCCCTGAGGGCAGCACGACGTGGGTCGATGCGGAGAATGACCACTCTATTCACCGCAGATTCTGCGGCGAATAAGGCGACGCGACGGTCCATCACGACACGCCGATGACCGCCGATCGGCTCTTCGGCTGGCATGCCGGACTCTTTCCCACGGGACATTCCGGCATCTCACGTGTGCGCGTCGGCGGATGGCGCACCGATGAAACCGGTCCGATGGAGGTGGTCTCCGGAGGCTACGGTCACCAGCGCGTGCATTTCGAAGCCCCGCCCGCCACCCGGCTCGATACCGAAATGGCGCGGTTCCTGGACTGGTTCAATCGCGACGCGACCGAACCGCCGATCGTGAAAGCCGGTCTGGCACATCTGTGGTTCGTGACCGTGCATCCCTTCGACGATGGCAACGGACGCATCGCACGCGCGCTCGGCGACCTGTGGTTGGCGCGCGCCGACCACAGTTCGCTTCGCTTCTACAGCCTTTCGGCACAGATCCAGCGAGATCGCAACGCCTACTACGCGATTCTGGAGCGCACCCAGAAGGGCACGCTCGATGTGACCGAATGGCTGCTGTGGTTTCTCGCCGCCTTGCAGCGGGCGATCGATCACGCCGATGGCACAGTCGACGCTGTCCTGACCAAGGCCCGGTTCTGGCGACGTTGGGTGCAGACGCCCATGAACGCCCGCCAGATCGCCATGCTCAACCGCCTCCTCGACGGATTCCACGGCAATCTCACCACCCGGAAGTGGGCGATCATCACAAAGTCCTCGCAAGACTCCGCGCTGCGCGACATCAACGAGCTCGTCGAACTCGGTGTCCTGCAACGTTCGAACTCCGGCGGCCGAAGCACCTCCTACGAGCTCATTCAGCCCTGACCGGGAGCGGCGGTCGGGGACCCGGGGGTTCACCGACCGGGTCAGCGTCAGCCGAGTCGGTTTGTCAACGTGGGGTCTGCCCATGGGTTGTAAACCGACCCTGTCCCTGTTTATTGGTACACTGACCCCCGCGATTTGGTGTGACGTCGTCACCCCGGCGAGGTGATTTGTCTGCGGCGGCCGCGTCGCCGTCGGTGATGCCCGGCTTGTCGCGTTCGCGGCAACGGCGCTGACCAGTGCTGATGGCTTCGGCCGTCGCGGGAGCGGGGACTGCGCGCGCGCATCCGTACCTCACCCTGTGCGGCGATGTAATCACCCTGGCCGCTGAGACATCCTACCTATTTGTACTTGTACCTGGACGCTGTGATCGAAAGGGGGGCCGTGTCCGCTCGCGCGAGGCAGGCGACCGTGGTCCTCATCTCGGAGTTCCGGTGTCGCCGGGCAGGCGTGCCGCGGCAGGTTGCGGCTGTGGGATTCCCGGAGTGTTCACCAAGCCATACATCGACGAAAACCTCGGTGCGGAGGGGGCCGCCTCGCTGGCGACCGTGCTGAACCGCAGGCTGAACTTATGTTGACACATATGTCGGCGTGCGCCGCACGTCCGAATACTGGCAAGAACCGTTGACCGCGCTCACTGAGCGCTGCAGATGTGAGGGTAAGGGTGGATCGGGTGGATTTCGAGGGTAGCGGCAAGCGGGAGAACGTGGTCGGTGCGCCGCGTTCGGCGGAAGCTCTCTTCCCGCTATCGCCTGCGCAGCTCGGCATCTGGTATGCCCAGCACCTGGACCCGCGGACGCCGATCAACATCGCCCAGTACGTCGAACTGCGCGGCGATCTGGATCGCAAGGCGCTGCGCCAGGCGTGCATCGACGCGTCGCACGAGCTTGGCTCGGGCTTCCTGGCGATCACCGAACGGGACGGTGAGCCGATGCAGTACATCGACCAGACCATCCCCGACAGTGACGACGTGCTCTACCTCGATCTACGCGACGAGGCCGACCCCGAGGCGGCGGCGCAGGCGTGGATGCGGGCCGAGTACGGCCGCCCGCTCGACCTGTTGACCGACCGTTTGATCAGGATCGCCACCCTGCAGCTGGCACCGGACCGCTGGTTCTGGTACCTGCGCGCGCACCACATCGTCCTCGACGGATTCAGTGCGGGCACCTTCGTCAAACGCATCAGCGAGCTGTACACCGCGGCGATCACCGGTACCGAGGCGCCAGCGTCCCAGCCTGCGGGCCTGCCCGAACTGGTGCAGGCCGAAATCGACTACCGCGAGAGCAGGCGGTTCCAGACCGATGAGCAGTATTGGCTGGCGCAGATCGCCGGACTCGAAGGGTCGGGCAACAGCCTGTCCACCCGGTCCGTGTCGGCAGGGCTGCTCCTGCAGACATGCAATGCTGCGCTGTCGCCGGACCAGGACCAACTGCTGGAAACGGCAGGCACCCGGCATGATTCGACGCCTGCGGCGCTGCTGATCGCGGCAACAGCGGCCTACCTGGCGCAGTGGACCGGCAACGAGGATGTGACCCTCAGCCTGCCGGTGACGGCCCGCACCACGGTGGGGATGCGCCGAGCAGGCGGTGTGGCCTCCAACATCGTGCCGCTGCGGCTGACAGTGCGTCCCGAGACGAGCGTCGCCGAGTTGCTGAAGCAGGTCACCGTCGCGGTGTCCGGCGCGCTGCGCCATCAGCGGTACCGGCACGAGGATATTCGCCGGGTCGCGGCAGGCGAATCCGGAACGGCCCACATCGACGCGGGGTTCTTCGGACCGCTGGTCAACATCATGCTGTTCCACGACGAGGTCGTGCTCGGACCGGCCACCGGTCACATGCATGTGCTGGCGACGGGCGCGGTCGCCGATCTGGCGATCAACTTCTACCGCTCGCAGGGCGGTGCGCGTACCCACATCGATTTGCAGACCAACCCGGACAACTACACCGACGACGAGACCCGCCGCCACCACGCGCGCTTCCTGGAATTCTTCGACCGGTTCCTGGCCGCCGACGGTGCGCAGCCCGCGTGGGCGCTGCCGATCGCCACCAGGGACGAGTTCGACCGAACTCTGGTGCGGTGGAACGACACTGCGCACGAGGTGCCCGACGTCACGCTGACCGCGCTGCTCGACGGCCAGGTGGCCGCTGCCGCGAACCGGATCGCCGTCGACTTCGAGGGCGACACCCTCACCTACGCCGAACTGGGCGCCAGCGCCAATCGGCTTGCCCGCCACTTGATCGCCGCCGGCGTCGGACCGGAATCGCTTGTCGGACTGGCTATCCCGCGATCGCTCGAGCTCGTCGTCGCGATGCAGGCGATCTTGCGCGCCGGTGGCGCTTACGTGCCGATCGACCCGGACCATCCTGCCGAGCGCACCGCGTACGTGCTGGAAACCAGCACACCGGTGCTGGTGCTCAGCCTGTCTCAGTACCGGCTGGAGTTGCCGGCGGCGATGCGGCGCGACGACCTCGATGGCATCGATCTGTCGTCGTACTCCGATGCGCCGGTGACCGATGCGGATCGGCGTGCGCCGCTGCGGCCGTCGAACACCGCCTACGTCATCTTCACCTCCGGTTCCACCGGGCGGCCGAAGGGTGTGGCGGTCACCCACCACGCCGTCGTCAACCAGCAACTGTGGATGCTGAACGAGTACCGGTTCACCGCTGATGACGTCTACCTGCAGAAGTCGGCGGCCACCTTCGACCTGTCGGTGTGGGGCTACTACCTACCGCTGCTCGTTGGCGCCAAACTGGTGTTGGCCAGTCAGGACGGGCATCGTGACCCGCTGTATGTCGCGGAGGTGATGCAGCGCAACTCGGTCACCGTCACCGACTTCGTGCCTTCGATGCTCACCGTGTTCGCCGCGCAGGCGACGACCGAGCAATGTGCCACGCTGCGTGCGGTTTTCGTGATCGGTGAGGCCTTGCCGCCACAGACCGTCGCCACCTTCCGGACCCGCACCGGCGCCGAGCTGCACAACTTGTACGGCCCAACCGAGGCCGCGGTGTCGGTGACCTACTGGGAGGTCACCGACACCGACATCGACACGGCCAGTATGCCGATCGGCGTGCCGGAATGGAATGTCGAAGTCTACGTGCTGGATTCGCGGCTGCGTCCGGTCGCGATCGGCGCCGAGGGCGAGTTGTATCTGGGTGGACGGCAATTGGCCCGCAGCTACTACGCCCGCCCCGATCTGACCTCGGATCGGTTCGTCGCCAACCCATTTCAGCCGGGGCAGCGCATGTATCGCACCGGTGACCTCGTTCGCTGGGTCGAGCGTCCCGCCGGTGCCGCACCGCACCCGAGTGCCGGAATGCAGCCGGTCGGCACCGAGCCGGTCGGCGTGCTGGAATACGTGGGCCGCACCGACTTCCAGGTCAAGTTCCGCGGCCAGCGCATCGAACTCGGTGAGATCGAGTCCGTGCTCCTCGCCCACCCGGCGATCGGTCAAGCCGTGGTGCTAGTCGCCGACACCGCCACCGGGCAGCAACTGGTCGCCTACGTCGTGCCCGCGCCGGGATCCGTGGTCGATCCGGTGGAGACGACCCGATTCGCCGGTACGCAGCTGTCGGCCTACATGGTGCCTGCCTCGATCATGGTGCTGGATACCTTCCCGCTCAACGCATCCGGGAAACTGGATCGCCAGGCGCTGCCGCAACCGGTGTTCACGGCCAGGACCGCCGACTATCGGCCCCCGCGCGACAACTCCGAGGAGATCGTCGCAGGCGTGTTCGCCGAGGTGCTGTCCCAGGATCTGGTCGGTATCGACGACAACTTCTTCGAGCTCGGTGGCAACTCCCTGGTCGCCACGCAGGTGATGGCGCGGGTGTCCGCGGCGTTCGGCGTCCGGCTCGGGGTGCGCGTGCTGTTCGAGGCGCCGACCGTGGCGGGTATCGCCGCGCGGCTCGCGACGGCTGCGCCTGCCGCAGCGGCGCCGCTGGTGGCTCGGGAACTGCCGGAACAGGTTCCGCTGTCACCGGCACAACAGCGCATGTGGTTCCTCAACCAGTTCGATCCGACCACGCCTGCCTACAACGTGCCCTTCGCGGTCCGGGTGCGCGGCGAGGCCGACATCGATGCGTTCGGTGTGGCCCTCGCCGACGTGCTCGAGCGGCAGGAATCGCTGCGTACGGTCTTTCCCCAGTCCGGTGGGGGCGGCTATCAGCATGTGCTGCCGATGTCGGAGATCGATCTCGGCATCGAGGTCCGCCGTACCGACGAAGCCGAGTTGCCCGGCCAGTTGCTGGATTTCGCGCGCAACGGCTTCGACGTGACTCGCGAGGTGCCGATCCGGGTCCGGCTCTGGGAGATCGCCGGTGGCCAGGAGCTTGTGGTCGCGGTCGTGCTGCACCATATCGCCGTCGACGGATTCTCCTTCGGGCCGCTGGCCAGGGACATGGCGCAGGCATACCTGGTCAGGGCCGTTGGGCAGGAACCGAGTTGGACACCGCTGCCGGTGCAGTACCGGGACTACACGCTGTGGCAGCGCGAGCTGCTCGGGTCCGAGCAGGATCCCGAGTCGACCGCTGCCCGTGAGATCGCGTACTGGCGTTCGGCGCTGGCGGAGCTGCCCGACCAGCTCGAGCTGCCCACCGACCGGCCGCGGCCGCCGGTGCAGAGCTTCCAGGGCGGGCGGGTCTTCGGCGAGATTCCGGCAGACCTGCATGCCAGCCTGCTCGGTGTGTGCCGGGCGCAGGGTGCGTCGATGTTCATGGTGCTGCACAGTGCGCTCGCGGTGTTGCTGGCCCGGTTGTCGGGTACCACCGATATCGCAGTGGGCGCCACCGTGGCGGGTCGCGGCGAGGCGGCGCTGGACGATCTGATCGGCATGTTCGTCAACACGCTTGTGCTCCGGACACAGGTCGACGGGACCGAGTCGTTCGCTGAATTCCTTTCCAGCACAAGGGACTCCGACCTGTCGGCGTTCGCGCACGCGCAGGTGCCGTTCGAGCGGCTCGTCGAGGTGCTCAACCCGCGCCGGTCGCAGTCCAGGCATCCGCTGTTCCAGGTGATGCTGTCGGTGCAGGACTTCGACCGGGTGACCGTCGAGTTGGACGGTCTGACGGTCCGCGCCGAGGAATTGCCTGTCGATGTCGCGCAATTCGATCTGCAGTTCGCGGTATCGGAGAATCCCGCTGTCGACTCGGCCGCCGGCGGAATGTCGCTCACGCTGACCTACGCCACCGATCTGTTCGACGAAACGACCGCGACACGGATCATGCGGCGATGGCTGCGGGTCTTGGAGACGGTCGCCGCCGATGCCGCGATCCCGGTGGACGATATCGGCATCCTCGACGCCGACGAGCACGCCGGCCTGATTACGCGCGTCGGGCTGTTCGCTGCGCCTGCGCGGACGTTGCCGGAGTTGTTGGCTGAAGTGGCTTCCAGTGATCCGCTCGCGCCTGCTGTGGTGTTCGAGGGGACAAGTCTGGCCCACCCGTCGCCCGACCACCACCCCTCATCGAGTCGCTTCGCGACGCTGTCGTATGGCGAGGTGGACTCTCGCTCGAATCGTTTGGCGCGGTTGCTGATCGAGCGCGGTGTCGGCGCTGAGGATGTCGTTGCGTTGACGGTGCCGCGCTCGGAGTTGTCGTACTTGGCGACGTGGGGTGTGTCGAAGTCGGGTGCGGCGTTCTTGCCGATTGCCGCGGATCTGCCGAGCGATCGAATCGAGTACATGCTCGCGGATTCGGGTGCCCGGGTCGGTGTGACGGTGTCGTCGGTGCGGGGGCAGTTGCCGGATTCGGTGGACTGGCTGGTCCTCGACGAGTTGGATCTGGGCGGGTATTCGGATGCGGTAGTGACGGATTCGGATCGTGTGCGGCCGTTGTCGGCGGAGCATCCGGTGTATGTGATCTACACGTCCGGCACCACAGGGCAGCCGAAGGGTGTAGTGCTGACCCACGCTGGTCTGGCGAACTTCCGGGTTGAGCAGAACGAGCGGTATGGGCTCGATAGTTCTACTCGGGCACTGCATTTCGCTTCACCGAGTTTCGATGCGTCGATTTTGGAGTTCCTGCTCGCGGTCGGCGGGGGCGGCGCTCTGATTGTGGTGCCGCCAGGGGTTTACGGCGGTGCGGAGCTTGCTGATCTGATTCGTGCCGAGCGGGTGACACACGCGATGTTGACGCCGTCGGTGTTGGCGTCGATGGATCCGGCGTCGTTGGCGGGCTTGCGGGTGGTCATCGCTGGCGGCGAGGCGGTTTCGGCTGATCTGCTTGCGAAGTTCTCGGCGGGTGGGCGTCGATTCTTCAATGCGTATGGTCCGACCGAGGCGACTATTGCCAGCAACATCAGCGGTGCCTTGCGGCCGGGTGATCGGGTGACCATCGGTGGTCCGATCCGGGGTATGCAAGCGCTGGTGTTGGATTCGCGGTTGCGTCCGGTGCCGGTGGGTGTCGCTGGTGAGTTGTACGTGTCGGGTGTGCAGTTGGCGCGTGGTTATCACGCACGGGCTGGTTTGACCGCTGAGCGGTTCGTCGCCAACCCGTTCGCGGTCGACGAGCGCATGTACCGCACTGGTGACGTGGTGCGCTGGGCTGCTGATGGTGCGGTCGAGTATGTCGGTCGTTCCGATTTCCAGGTGAAGGTGCGCGGTTTCCGCATCGAACTCGGCGAGATCGATGCGGCGCTGACTGCGGATGAGAGTGTGGATTTCGCTGTCACAGTGGGACATACGGGGCCAGCCGGTGGGACGGTCTTGGTGTCGTATGTGGTGGGGGTACCGGGGTGGTCCGTTGACGTTGCCGAATTGACCGCAGCGCTGGCTCGGCGTTTGCCGAGTTACATGGTGCCGTCGTCGGTGGTGGTGATTGATCAGGTGCCGTTGACTGCGACGGGGAAGTTGGATCGTCGGGCGTTGCCTGCGCCGGTGTTCGAGGTGCGGCAGTTCCGTGCGCCGTCGACGCCGATCGAAGAGATCGTCGCGCAGGTGTTCAGCGAGGTACTCGGCGTCGAACGTGTTGGTGTGGATGATGATTTCTTCGCCCTTGGCGGTAATTCGCTGATTGCTACTCAGGTGGCGTCGCGGTTGGGTGCTGCGCTGGATACCTCGGTGCCGGTGCGGATGTTGTTCGACGCGTCGACGGTGGTGGCGTTGGCGACGCGGATCGAGTCGCATGCGGGGGATGGGGCGCGTCCGGAGTTGGTGGCGCAGGAGCGTCCCGATCGGGTGCCGTTGTCGTTGGCGCAGCAGCGGATGTGGTTCCTCAACCGGTTCTCCGCCGGTAGTGCAGACGCCGAGTCGGCGGTCAACAACATCCCGGTCGCTATCCGGCTCTCGGGTGAGCTGGACGTGGCCGCGTTGCAGATTGCTGTCATTGATGTGATCGACCGCCACGAATCGCTGCGCACGGTATTCCCCGACACCGCTTCCGGTCCGGTGCAGGTGATTCTGGATGCGGCACAGATCGTTCCGGACCTGACACCGGTCCCGGTCACCGAGGCCACCTTGCTCGAGCATTTGATCGAGCTGGCGTCCCTGGCCTTCGACGTCACCAGCGAAGTGCCGCTGCACGCGCGGCTGTTCGAGATCAACGAATCCGAATACGTGCTCGGCATGGTGGTGCACCACATCAGTGCCGACGGCTGGTCCATGACGCCACTGGCGCGCGACATCATGGTCGCGTACGCCGCGCGCGCGCTCTGGGAATACCCGGCGTGGACCGAGCTGCCGGTGCAGTACGCGGATTACGCGTTGTGGCAGCGTGAGGTGTTGGGTTCGGAGGACGATCCGGAGTCGTTGATCTCGAGCCAGATCCGGTACTGGACCGGACAATTGGCCGAGCTGCCCGACGAGCTGGCGTTGCCGTCGGACCGGCGGCGTCCCGCGGTGGCCAGCTACCGCGGTGGTAGCTATCCGTTCGTGATCTCGGCCGAGACCCAGCGCGGCCTGGTCGAGATCGGTCGCAAGCACAATGCGTCGTTGTTCATGGTCATGCACAGCGCGCTGGCGATATTGCTCGCGCGGTTGTCCGGCGCCGACGACATCGCGATCGGCACGCCTGCTGCCGGGCGTGGTGAGGCCGCGCTCGACGATCTGGTCGGCATGTTCGTCAACACTTTGGTGTTGCGCACGAACGTCAGCGGTGCGCGCACCATCGCCGAACTGCTTGCCGCTGTTCGGGATACCGACTTGCATGCGTTCGCGCACGCCGATGTGCCGTTCGAGCGCCTCGTCGAGGTGCTCAACCCGGCGCGCTCGCAGGCCCGGCACCCGTTGTTCCAGGTGATGTTGGCGTTCCAGAATTTGCCGGACAGCACCTTCGAACTGCCCGGGTTGACGGTCCGTGGTCTGGATTACGAGCCAGGCCTGGCGAAGTTCGATCTGCAATTGACGATGCAGGAAGTGTCGGATGCCGCGGGTGCGCCCGCGGGGATGTCGGCGGCGTTCTCCTATTCGGAGGATCTGTTCGACCGGTCCACTATCGCCGATTTCGCCAGGCGCTTCGATCGGGTGCTGGCGGCCGTGGTCGCCGATGCCGATATCGCGATCGGCGATATCGATCTGCTCGAGGACGACGAGCGGACGCTGGTGCTGCGCCGGTGGAATGCCACCGGGTACAAGCTCGCGCCCGCGACTCTGCCCATGCTGCTGGATGCGCAGATTCCGTTGTCGCCGAACAGTGTCGCGCTGGAATTCGAGGGCGAGACGCTCACGTACGCGGAGTTCGGCGCACGAGTCAACCAGCTGGCTCGGTTCCTGATCGCCGATGGTGTCGGTCCGGAATCTCTTGTGGCGCTTGGTATGCGGCGGTCGCTGGATTTGGTGATCGGCATGCACGCGGTGCTGAAGGCCGGTGGCGCGTACGTGCCGCTCGATCCGGATCATCCGGCCGAGCGCAACGCCTACATCCTGGAGTCCGCGGCGCCGGTGTGCGCGCTGACCACCTCCGGGGATGCGCTGGCGTTGCCGGAGGCGGTGCGCCGGGTGGTGATCGACACCGTGGACGTGTCCGACTTCTCCGATGCTCCGGTGACCGACGCGGATCGGTTGTCGCTGCTGCGGCCGGAGAACGCGGCGTACGTCATCTATACCTCCGGCTCGACGGGCAGGCCCAAGGGCGTCGCGGTGACCCACCACGCGATCGTGAATCAGCAGCTGTGGATGCTCGACGAGTACTGGTTGGCCTCGGATGACGTGTATCTGCAGAAGACCGCGACGACCTTCGATGTGTCGCTGTGGGGCTACTTCTTGCCGCTGATGGTCGGCGCGAAACTGGTCATCGCCTCGCCCGACGGGCATCGGGATCCGTTGTATGTGGCGGAGATGATCGAGCGCCACGGCGTGACCGTCACCGACTTCGTGCCGTCGATGCTGACGGTGTTCGCCGCGCACGCGACCGCGCCGCAATGTGCCTCACTGCGTGCGGTGTTCGTGATCGGCGAGGCGTTGCCGCCGGAGACCGCCGCCGGATTCCGTGCCATCAGCTCGGCGGGTCTGCACAACCTGTACGGTCCGACCGAGGCGGCGGTCTCGGTGTCCTCGTGGGAGGTGACCGCCGCCGACACGGCAACGGTGCCGATCGGCGTGCCGGAGTGGAACGTCGAAATGTATGTGCTGGACGCGCGGCTGCGGCCGGTGCCGGTGGGCGTGCACGGCGAGTTGTATCTGGCCGGGCGGCAGCTGGCCCGCGAGTACCGCGGTCGGCCGGATCTTACGTCCGACCGGTTTGTCGCCAACCCGTTCGGTGCCGACGGCGAGCGGATGTATCGGACCGGAGACCTGGTGCGCTGGAACGCGGCCGGCTCGCTGGAGTACATCGGACGTACCGACTTCCAGGTGAAGTTCCGCGGTCAGCGGATCGAGCTCGGTGAGATCGAGACGGTGCTGCTCGCGCATCCTGCGGTGTCGCAGGCGGCGGTGCTGGTGGTCGATACCGCGACCGGTCAGCAGCTGGTGGCGTATGTGGTTGCCGCGCCTGGGTTGTCGGTTGATTCGGCGGAGCTGGTGCGGTTCGGCGGCGAGCGGTTGCCGTCGTACATGGTGCCCGCGGCGATGGTGGTGTTGGCGGAGTTCCCGCTCAACACGTCCGGCAAGTTGGATCGAAAGGCGTTGCCTGCGCCGGTGTTCGAGGTGCGTGCGTTCCGTGCGCCCGCGACGCCGACCGAAGAAGTGGTGGCAGGCGTCTTCGCCGACGTGCTCGGTGTGGACCGGGTCGGCCTCGACGACGATTTCTTCGCCCTCGGCGGCAACTCGTTGATCGCGACGCGAGTGACCGCACGGCTGGGTGCGGCGTTGGACGTGGATGTGTCGGTGCGGGCGCTGTTCGATGCCTCGACGGTGGAGACGTTGGCCGCGCGGCTGGCATCGCACATCGGTCAGAGCGCGCGTGCCCGGTTGGTGGCGCGGCCGCGGGCGGCAGGCGAGCAGATACCGCTGTCGTTCGCGCAACGACGCATGTGGATCCTCAACCGCCTGGACACCGACTCGGCGATCTACAACTTGCCGGTCGGTATCCGGTTGACCGGTGACCTGGACGTCGCCGCGCTGCAGGCCGCCATCGGTGACGTGATCGAGCGACACGAGTCGCTGCGTACCGTCTTCCCCGATACCGACGCCGAGCCCGCGCAGGTTGTGCTCGACGCGAGCGGGGTCGTGCCGGATCTGGACGTGCTGCAGGTCACCGAAGCCACCCTGATGGGGCAGCTGATCACGTTGGCAGCCACCGGTTTCGATGTCGCCACCGAGGCGCCGGTGCATGCACGGCTGTTCCGGCTCAGCCCGTCGGAGCACGTGCTTGCCCTGGTGGTGCACCATATCGCCGCTGACGGTTGGTCTTTGGCGCCGCTGGCCCGCGACGTCATGCTCGCCTACACCGCGCGCACCAAGGGCGCGGCGCCGGGCTGGGCGCCGCTGCCGGTGCAGTACGCCGATTACGCGGTGTGGCAGCGCGAGGTGTTGGGCTCGGAGGACGATCCGGAGTCGTTGATCGCTCAGCAGATTCGCTATTGGGCCGACGAATTGGCCGACGTGCCCGATGAATTGGTGTTGCCGGTGGATCGGGTGCGGCCGCCGGTGGCGAGTTCCCGCGGCGGTCGAGTGACGGCGGAAATCTCTGCTGACATTCAGCAACGTCTGGTCGTGTTGAGCCGTCAGCACAATGCGTCGGTGTTCATGGTGCTGCATGGCGCGTTGGCGGTGTTGTTGGCGCAGTTGTCCGGCTCCGATGATGTGGCGATCGGTACCCCGGTGGCGGGTCGTGGCATGCAGGCGCTCGATGATCTGGTCGGCATGTTCGCCAACACGTTGGTGCTGCGGTCGCGGATCGCGGGCGACGAGCCGTTCGCCGAGTTCCTCGGTCGGGTGCGGGAAACGGATCTCGCGGCGTTCGGACACGCGGATGTGCCGTTCGAGCGGCTGGTGGAGGTGTTGAATCCGGCTCGTTCGCAGGCGCGGCATCCGCTGTTCCAGGTGGTGCTCGCAGTGCAGAACATGGAAATGCCCACCCTGGAGCTGGACGGCCTTGCGGTACGCGCCGAGGAGCTCGACGTCGCGCTGGCGAAGTTCGATCTGCAGTTCACCCTGCTCGAAGCCGCCAGCGGCGGTTGGACTTTGGACTTGACATACGCCACGGATCTGTTCGACGAGTCGACCGTTGCCGGTATTGCCGAGCGATGGGTGCGCGTCCTCGAGACCGTCGCCGACGACGCGTCCGTGGCGGTGGGCGCCATCGATATTCTGAGTGGGGATGAACGCGCGGAATTGATTGCGCGTAGTGGACCCGCTGCTGCGCCTGCGCGGACGTTGCCGGAGTTGTTGGCGGAGGTCGCTTCTGGCGCTCCGCTCGCGCCTGCGGTGGTGTTCGAAGGGACAAGTCTGGCCCACCCGTCGCCCGACCACCACCCCTCATCGAGTCGCTTCGCGACGCTGTCGTATGGCGAGGTGGATTCTCGCTCGAATCGTTTGGCGCGGTTGCTTATTGAGCGCGGTGTCGGTGCCGAGGATGTCGTTGCGTTGACGGTGCCGCGCTCGGAGTTGTCGTACTTGGCAACGTGGGCGATCTCGAAGTCCGGCGCGGCGTTCTTGCCGATTGCTGCTGATCTGCCTAGCGGTCGTATTGAGTACATGCTGTCTGATTCGGGTGCCCGGGTTGGTGTGACGGTGTCGTCGGTGCGGGGGCAGCTGCCGGATTCGGTGGACTGGCTGGTGCTCGACGAGCTGGATCTGGACTCGTATTCCGATGCAGCGGTAACGGATTCGGCGCGCCTGCGGCCGTTGCTGCCGCAGCATCCGGCATACGTGATCTACACCTCCGGCACGACAGGCTTGCCCAAGGGCGTGGTGGTCACGCACGCCGGTCTTGCCAACTTCCGCGCCGAGCAGAATGAGCGGTATGGGCTCGATAGTTCCACTCGGGCACTGCATTTCGCTTCGCCGAGCTTCGATGCCTCGATCCTGGAGTTCCTGCTCGCGGTCGGTGGCGGCGGCGCGCTGGTCGTGGTGCCGCCGGGGATGTACGGCGGCGCCGAGCTGGCCGATTTGATCCGCGGCGAGCGGGTCACGCACGTGATGTTGACGCCGTCGGTGCTGGCGTCGATGGATCCGGCGGCGTTGGCCGGTTTGCAGGTCGTGATCGCCGGTGGTGAAGCGGTTTCGGCCGATCTGATCGCGAAGTTCGCTGCCGTCGGTGATCCGGCGAGCGCGGGCGGACGGCGGTTCTTCAACGCGTACGGTCCGACCGAGTCGACCATCGCGAGCAATATCAGTGACGCGCTGTCGCCGGGTGATCGAGTGACCGTGGGTGGTCCGGTTCGCGGTATGCAGGCATTGGTGCTGGATTCGCGGTTGCAGCCGGTGCCGGTGGGCGTGGCAGGCGAACTGTATGTGTCGGGCATTCAGTTGGCGCGCGGTTACCTCGACCGTGCCGGCTTGACCGCTGATCGGTTCGTGGCGAACCCGTTCGCCGATGGCGTGCGGATGTATCGCACCGGTGACGTGGTGCGCTGGACTGCCGATGGTGCGGTCGAGTACGTGGGTCGTTCGGACTTCCAGGTGAAGGTGCGTGGTTTCCGCATCGAACTCGGGGAGATCGACGCGGCGTTGACCACGCATCCGAGCGTGGATTTCGCGGTGACCGTTGGTCATACCGGTAGCACCGGTGTGACGATGCTGGTGTCGTATATCGTTCTCGTGCCAGGACATTCGGTGGATGTCGCGGAGTTGTCCGCTGATCTGGGACGGCGTCTGCCCAACTACATGGTGCCGTCGTCGATCATCGTGATCGATCGGGTTCCGTTGACGCCGACGGGGAAGTTGGATCGTCGGGCGTTGCCTGCGCCGGTGTTCGAGGTGCGGCAGTTCCGTGCGCCGTCGACGCCGATCGAAGAGATCGTCGCGCAGGTGTTCAGCGAGGTACTCGGCGTCGAACGTGTTGGCGTCGATGATGATTTCTTCACCCTCGGCGGCAACTCGCTGATCGCGACCCAGGTGGCGTCGCGGTTGGGTAGCGCGCTGGATACTTCGGTGCCGGTGCGGATGCTGTTCGAGGCGTCGACGGTGGCCGGACTGGCGGCTCGGGTCGAATCTCATGTCGGCGACGGAGCGCGCCGTGAGCTGGTTGCGCAGGAGCGTCCCGATCGGGTGCCGTTGTCGTTGGCGCAGCAGCGGATGTGGTTCCTCAACCGGTTCTCCGCCGGTAGTGCAGACGTCGAGTCGGCGGTCAACAACATCCCGGTCGCTATCCGGCTCTCGGGTGAGCTGGACGTGGTTGCGTTGCAGATCGCGGTCCGCGATGTCATCGACCGGCACGAATCACTGCGCACCCTTTACCCCGAGCTGGACGGGCAGCCGTACCAGGAGATCGCGCCCATCGGCCGCGGCACCCGCGAGCTGACGGCGGCTGTTGTCTCCGAAAGCGAACTGCCGCAGCGCCTTATCGAGCTGGTGCTGTCCGCCTTCGACGTCACCACCGAGGTGCCGTTGCGGGTCGAGCTGTTCGAGCTCAGCCCCACCGAGCATGTGCTCGCGCTGGTGGCGCATCACATCAGTGCCGACGGTTTCTCGATGGGACCGCTGACCAGGGACGTGATGGTCGCCTACACCGCCCGCGTCGCGGGCGGCGAACCCGGCTGGCAGCCGTTGGCCGTGCAGTACGCCGACTACGCGCTCTGGCAGCGCGCGGTGCTCGGTGCGGAAGACGATCCGGAGTCGTTGATCTCGAGCCAGATCCGGTACTGGACCGGGCAATTGGCGGAGCTGCCTGACGAGCTGGCGTTGCCGTCGGACCGGCGGCGTCCCGCGGTGGCCAGCTACCGCGGCAGCACCTACCCGTTCACGATCTCGGCCGACACCCAGCGTCGCCTTGTCGAGGTCGGTCGTGCGCACAACGCGTCGTTGTTCATGGTCGTGCACAGCGCGCTCGCGGTGTTGCTCGGGCGGTTGTCGGGTACCGACGACGTCGCGATCGGCACGCCGGTCGCCGGGCGTGGTGAGGCCGCGCTCGACGATCTGGTCGGCATGTTCGTCAACACCTTGGTGCTGCGCACCCAGGTCCGTGGCGAGCACACCATCGCGGATCTGCTTGCCGGAGTTCGTGATACCGACTTGCAGGCGTTCGCGCATGCCGATGTGCCGTTCGAACGCCTCGTCGAGGTGCTCAACCCGGCGCGCTCGCAGGCTCGGCACCCGCTGTTCCAGGTGATGCTGTCGTTCCAGAACCTGCAGCAGACCAGCCTGGAACTGCCAGGGCTCACAGCGCGTGGCGTGGAATACGACGCCGGTCTGGCGAAGTTCGACCTGCAGCTGATGGTGCAGGAAACGACGGACGCCGCGGGTGAACCCGCGGGGATGTCGGCTGCGTTCTCCTATTCGGAGGATCTGTTCGACCGCTCCACCATCGCCGCTTTCGCGCGACGCTTCGACCGGGTGCTGGCGGCGGTGGTCGCCGACGCCGATATCGCGATCGGTGATATCGATCTGCTCGAGGACGATGAGCGGTCGCTGGTGCTGCACCGGTGGAATGCCACCGGGTACACGATCGATCCGGCGACTCTGGTCTCGTTGTTCGAGGCGCAGGTGGAGCGGACGCCGGATGCGATCGCGGTGAGCTTCGAGGGGACGAGTCTGTCCTATGCCGAGTTCGCCGATCAGTCGCGACGGCTTGCGCGGTGGTTGATCGCGGCCGGTGTTGGTCCGGAATCGCTTGTTGCGCTTGGTATGCGGCGTTCGGCCGAGTTGGTCGTGGCGATGTATGCGGTGGTCGCTGCCGGTGGTGCGTATGTGCCGATTGATCCGGATCATCCGGTCGAGCGGATCGCGCATGTGCTCGATACCGCGGCGCCGGTGTGTGTGCTGACTACGTCGTGGGATGAGCTCGAGCTGCCGGAGACGGTGCGGCGGGTGGAGATCGACACGCTGGATCTCGCCGAGTTCTCCGACGCTGCGTTGACCGATGTGGATCGGTTGGCGCCATTGCGGCCGGAGAACACGGCCTATGTCATTTACACCTCCGGTTCGACCGGCCGCCCGAAGGGGGTCGCGGTATCGCACGCGGCGATCGTGAACCGGCTGGTGTGGATGCACGCCCAATACGGGCTGACGGCAAGTGATGTGGTGTTGCAGAAGACGCCTGCCACCTTCGACGTCTCGGTGTGGGAGTTCTTCTGGCCGTTGCAGGTCGGCGCGCGGCTCGTGGTCGCCAAGCCGGACGGACATCGTGATCCGGCCTACCTGGCACAGCTCATCATGGCCGAGGGCATCACGACGGCGCACTTCGTGCCGTCGATGCTCGCGGTGTTCGTTGCTGATCTCCGGATCGGCGAATGCGCAAGCCTGCGTAATGTTTTCGCCTCCGGTGAGGCGTTGCCCGCACCGACCGCGCAGCGGTTGCGTGAGTTGACCGGTGCGTTGTTGCACAACCTGTACGGCCCGACCGAGGCTGCGGTCGACGTGACGTTCCGCGAGGTCGTCGATGCTGACACGGTGTCGGTGCCGATCGGTCGGCCGGTGTTCAACACCCAGGTCTATGTGCTGGATTCGCGCTTGCATCCGGTCGCGCCGGGTGTGCCGGGTGAGTTGTATTTGGCGGGTGAGCAGTTGGCGCGCGGTTATGTGCGGCAGCCTGAGTTGACCTCGGATCGGTTCGTGGCCAACCCGTTCGCGGACGGTGCGCGGATGTATCGCACCGGTGACCTCGTGCGCTGGATCGCCCCGGCGGGCGAGGAATCCGGTGCCACTGGTGAGCTGGAGTACTTGGGGCGCACCGACTTCCAGGTGAAGGTGCGCGGTCTGCGTATCGAACTCGGCGACATCGAGTCCGCGCTCATCGCCCAGGAGTCGGTCGCGCAGTCCGTCGTGGTGGTGCGTGAGGACGAGCGCACCGGCGCGCAACTGGTCGCTTACCTGGTTGCCGCTGACGCGGAGATCGACATTGCCGCGTTGCGCGGCAGGTTGGCGGCGCTGTTGCCCGCGTACATGATTCCGTCGGCCTTCGTGGTGCTGGCCGCGTTCCCGCTCAACGCCTCGGGCAAGCTGGACCGGAAGGCGTTGCCGGAGCCGGTGTTCGAGGCGCGCGGGTTCCGCGCGCCGGTGACGCCGACTGAAGAAGTTGTGGCAGGCATCTTCGCCGACGTGCTCGGTGTCGACCGGGTCGGTCTGGACGACGACTTCTTCGGGCTGGGTGGTAACTCCCTGGTCGCTACGCAGGTGGTGGCTCGGCTCGGCGCGGCGCTGTCCACCCAGATCGGGGTGCGTGTCCTCTTCGACGCCTCGACGGTGGAGGCGCTGGCCGCGCGGCTGGAGTCGCACACCGGTCAGGGCGCTCGTGCGCGCTTGGTGGCGCGGTCGCGCGCGGCGGGCGAGCTGGTGCCGTTGTCGTTCGCGCAGCAGCGCATGTGGTTCCTGAACCAGTTCGACAAGTCGTCCTCGGCTTACAATCTGCCGTTGGCGATCCGGTTGACGGGTGAACTCGATACCGCCGCACTGGAATCGGCGTTGGTGGATGTGGTGCGCAGGCACGAGTCGTTGCGCACCCGCTATCCCGAGCACGGCGGCACCCCGGTGCAGGTTGTTGTTCCGGCCGAGCAGCTCGCCGTCGAGTTGCCCGCCTATCCGATCGCGGAAAATGAGCTGCTCGTCGCGGCCACCGACTTCGTCGACGCTGGTTTCGATGTGGCCGAGCGAGTGCCGGTGCGGGCCAGGCTGTTCCAGGTACGGGCCGATGAGGCCCACCCGTCGCCCGACCGCCACCCCTCATCGAATCGCTCTGCGATGCAGCATGTCCTCGTCGTGGTGGTGCATCACATTGCCGCGGACGGTTTCTCTATGCGTCCGCTGGCCCGGGACGTGATGACCGCCTATGTCGCGCGTACTCAGGGTGCGGCGCCGGAGTGGGCGCCGTTGCCGGTGCAGTACGCCGATTTCGCGGTGTGGCAGCGCGAGGTCCTCGGCGCGGAGGATGATCCGGAGTCGTTGCTGGCCAAGCAGGTTGCCTACTGGCAGCAAGCCATGGCGGGCAGCCCCGAGGAACTGACGCTGCCGACTGATCGGCCGCGGCCTGCGATCGCGTCGTATCGCGGCGCGACGGTGACGGCGACGTTGCCGGTTGAGTTGATCGCCGCGCTCGAGGGTCTCGCTCGCGCGCAAGGTGTTTCGCTGTTCATGGTCACCCACGCCGCGTTGGCGGTGCTGCTCGGCCGGCTGGCCGGTGCCGCTGATGTCACGGTCGGTACGCCGGTCGCGGGACGTGGCGAGGCCGCGCTCGATGACCTGGTCGGCATGTTCGTCAACACTCTGGTGCTGCGCACTCAACTCGGTCTCGCGGAGCCGTTCAGCGCGTTGCTGGCACGCGCCCGGCATGATGATCTCGAGGCGTTCGGTCACGCGGATGTGCCGTTCGAGCGGCTGGTCGAGTTGCTGGCACCGGAGCGGTCGCAGGCCCGTAACCCGCTGTTCCAGGTGATGCTTGCGTTCCAGAACCTGGACCGTGCCACCTTGGAACTGCCGGGGCTGGCCGTCTCCGAGCTCGAGGTCGAGTCCTCGACCTCGCGTTTCGATCTGCAGTTCACGCTGTCGGAAATCCCGGCCGAGGACGCGGCGTTCCGGTCCGCGGGCATGTCGGTCACCTTGACCTACGCCACTGACCTGTTCGATGAGTCGACCGCGGAGGCGATGCTGCGGCAATGGACTCGGGTGTTGACCGCGGTTGCTGCTGATGCCGAGATCACTGTCGGTGATATTCCGCTGCTGGATGCCGCCGAGACCGCGCGTGAGCTGTTCGGCTGGAACGAGTCCTGGCGTGAGCTGGGTCCTGGCGCGACTGTGGTGGAGTTGTTCGCCGATCAGGTGACACGCACTCCGGACGCGGTTGCCGTCATTGATCCGGTGGCGGGCGAGACCCTCACCTATCGCGAGTTCGCGGCCAAGGTGCATCAGTTGGCGCATCGACTGGTGCAGGCGGGTGTCGGTCCGGAAACCCTTGTCGCCGTAGGTATTCCCAGGTCGCTGGATTTGCTGGTCGCGATCTACGCGGTCCTCGAGGCAGGCGGTGGGTATGTGCCGCTGGATCTGGAACAGCCTGCCGAACGGATCGAATACGTGCTGGCCACGGCGGATCCGGCGTGTGTGCTGACCACGTCGGCGGCTGCCGGAGCGTTGCCGCCGCGCGAGTCCGTGCTCGTCGTGGACACGCTCGACCTGTCGGCCTACCCGCAAACACCGTTGACCGACGCTGATCGGTGTGCGCCGTTGCGTCCGTCGAACCCGGCGTATGCGATCTTCACCTCGGGCTCGACCGGTAGGCCGAAGGGTGTGCTGGTGCCGCACTCGGCGGTGGTGAACCAGATCCGGTGGATTACCGGCGAATACGGCATCGACGCCGCGGACATCGTCCTGTTCAAGACGCCGGTGACTTTCGATGTGTCGGTGTGGGAGTTGTTCGGCCCGTTGGTCGTTGGTGGTCGTGTGGTGGTGGCCGCGCCGGATGGTCATCGTGATCCGCAGTATCTGGCCACGGTGATCGCCGAGGAGCAGGTCACCATGACCTCGTTCGTGCCGTCGATGCTGGCGGTGTTCGCGGGTGCGGTCGAAGGTGCGGCGTTGTCGTCGTTGCGTGCGGTGCTGGTGGCTGGTGAGGCGTTCACCTCTGACACCGCGGCGGCGTTCGGGCGGGTGAGTTCGGCGGTGCTGTACAACCTGTACGGCCCAACGGAATTCACCGTGCACGCCACGCATGCGCCCGCGGCCGGGGTTGTCGGTGCAGTTCCGATCGGTAAGCCGGTGTGGAACGCGCAAGCCTATGTACTCGACGCACGGTTGCATCCGGTGCCGATCGGTGTCGCGGGTGAGCTGTACCTGGCGGGTGATCAGCTCGCGCGTGGCTATGCCGGACGCCCGGAGCTGACCGCGGACCGGTTCGTCGCCGCCCCCTACGGTGACGACGGCGCGCGCATGTACCGGACCGGTGATCTGGTGCGTCGTGGTTCTGATGGTGCGATCACCTATCTGGGTCGTACCGACTTCCAGGTGAAGCTGCGCGGCATGCGCATCGAGCTCGGTGAGATCGAATCCGCGCTCACCGCACACGAATCGGTGAAACAGGCCGTGGTCATCGTGCACGCGCACGCAGGCACCGACCAGCTCGTCAGCTACCTCGTCCCCGCCGCACAGCAAGTGGTGGACGTGGCCGCGTTGCGCGCGTATCTGGCGGGTCGGCTGCAGTCGCACATGGTGCCTTCGGTGCTCATGGTGCTCGACGAGTTGCCGCTCAACGCCAACGGCAAGTTGGATCGTCGTGCGTTGCCCGAGCCGGTGTTCACCACCGAGGTGGCCTACCGGGCACCACGCAACCCAGTCGAGCAGCTCATCGCCGAACTGTTCGCCGAGGTACTCGGTGCCGAGCGGGTCGGTGTCGATGACTCGTTCTTCGCCCTCGGCGGTGATTCGATCGTCTCGATCCAGCTGGTATCGCGTGCCAAGGCGCGCGGCGTGTTGTTCTCCGCGCGTGATGTGTTCGAGCAGCGCACCGTCGCGGGCCTGGCAGTTGTCGCGGAAACCGCAGGAGCACAGTCGGACTCGGTACCGGTACTGGCCGAACTGCCCGGCGGTGGTGTCGGTGTGCGGCCGTTGACCCCGGTCGAACATTTCATGGTGGCACGCCCCGGTTCCTTCCGCCGGTTCCATCAGGCAGTGTCGCTCAGTCTTCCGGCCGGTATCGACCGGGCGGGCATCGCGGCGACGGTCGAGGCCGTGCTCGATCGGCACGACGTGCTGCGCGCACGGCTGTCCGCACCGACCGCCACGCTCGGCGGGCATGCGGATGACGGCTGGCGCGTGGCGACCGCCGCACCCGGCACGGTCGAGGTGGACGCGCTGATCGATCACCTCGAATTCGATGCCGCCACGTCCGACGCGGAGCTGGTCGAGATCGCTTCGGCGGCATTGGATGCCACCTTGGATCGGTTGGATCCGGAAGCGGGCGTGGTGATCCGGTTCGTGTGGCTGGAGCCGGTCACCACGGCCAGTGCCGAAGATCGGACCGGGTACCTGATCGTGGTCGCGCATCACCTGGTGGTGGATGGCGTGTCCTGGCGTGTCCTGGTGCCGGACTTCGTCGCTGCCTGGGGCCAGCTCGCCGTGGGCCAGCGCCCGCAGCTGGAAGCCCCGGTGACGAGCATGCGCACTTGGGCACACGCACTCGAGCAGGCGGCCGCCGATCGTGCAGGGGAGCTGGAGTTCTGGCGCGGTGTGGTCGACGGGCCGGACCCGTTGTTGTCCGCGCGGGCGTTCGACCCGGCCGTCGATGTCGCCGCGACGGTCGAGACCGTTCGGGTCGAGGTGTCGGCGGAGGTCACTCAGTCCCTGCTGACCACGGTTCCCGCACTGTTCCACGGCGGTGTCAACGACGGCTTGCTCACTGCTTTGACGGTGGCGGTCGCGGCATGGCGTACTCAGCTCGGGATCCAGGAGGGTTCCGCGCTGGCGCACCCGTCCCCTGAGCACCACCCCTCGACGCTGATCCGGTTGGAGGGTCACGGCCGTGAAGAAGCGGTGGTGCCTGGTGCCGATCTGTCGCGCACCGTCGGCTGGTTCACCGCGATCTTCCCGGTGCGGTTCGATCTGGCGGGCATCGACCTCGATGCCGCGCTGGCGGGCGGCACTGAAATGGGCCGTGCTATCAAGGCGGTCAAGGAACAGTTGCTTGCCGTGCCCGATCGTGGTGTCGGCTACGGACTGTTGCGCTATCTGAACGCGGAGACCGCCGGGTCGTTGCCTGACCAGATGCCGGGCCAGATCAGCTTCAACTACCTCGGTCAATTCGCCGAGAGCGCGGTGCCGGAAGCGCTGCGTGGATTCGGGTGGCTCCCCGCGCCCGAACTCGCCGACCTGACGGGCGCCGGCGATGCGGATCTGCCCGCGATGGCACCGCTGGACATCAACGCGGGTGTGGCCGACGGCCGACTGAGCGCCAGGATTGCCTATCCCACAACACTTCTCGATGCCGACCGAGTGCGCGAATTCGGTGCGCTCTGGGTGCGAGCACTGGAAGCTGTTGCGCGGCATGCGGATACGGTGGACGCGGGTGGTTACACCCCGTCGGACTTCCCGCTGGTGTCCAGCACGCAAGCCGATATCGACGACTGGGAGCAGCGCTTCCCCGCGCTCACCGATGCGTGGTCGTTGTCGCCGCTGCAATCCGGTCTGCTTTTCCACGCACAACTGGCCGCTTCCTCGGTGGATGTGTACACCTCGCAGGCAGTGCTGACCCTGACCGGGCGGGTGTCCGCGACCCGGTTGCGGTCTGCGGCGCAGGCGTTGGTCGATCGGTACGACAACCTGCGTACCGCGTTCGTCAGTGACGCGTACGGCAACCCGGTGCAGTTGGTGCTCGACGGTGTCCAGGTGGCCTGGGCCGAGCTCGATCGCCGATCGACCGGCGACGCGAGCGACCTGGTCGAGGCTGATCGCTTGCAGCGGTTCGATTTGACCGCGCCGCCGCTGATCCGGTTCACGCTGATCCAGGTCGGTGCTGCCGAGTGGTCGTTGGTGGTGTCGAATCATCACATCGTGCTCGATGGCTGGTCGATGCCGTTGCTCATGCGGGATCTGCTGGTGCTGTACGCCACCAACGCCGATGCCGCTGGGCTGCCGCCGGTCCGGTCTTACCGGTATTTCCTGGACTGGGTGGCCCAGCAGGACAACACCGTGTCCTTGGCCGCGTGGACCCGTGCACTGCAAGGGGTTTCGGAGCCGACACTGCTGGCCAGGCCGCAGACCGGTCGGGAGATCACGACACTGTCGGGCGAGTACCGCTTCGAGCTGGACGAGGCCGCGACCGCGAGCATCACCGCGCTCGCCGCGGAACTCGGCGTCACCGTGAACACGGTGCTGCAAGCGGCATGGGGTCTGGTGCTCGGCCGGTCGACCGGCCGCGACGACGTCGTGTTCGGCACCACCGTTTCCGGCCGCCCCGCCGAGCTCAACGGTGTGGAGAACATGGTCGGCCTGTTCATCAACACCGTGCCGGTGCGGGTGGCCTTCGATCCCGCCGAGCCCGCACGCGCACTGCTCACCCGCATCCAGGGCGAGCAGGCCGATCTGCTCGACCACCATCACATCGGCCTGACCGAGATCCAGACCGCCACCGGTGTCGGTGGCCTGTTCGACACGCTGATGGTGTTCGAGTCGTATCCGGTTGACGCCGAAGGCATCCAGGCCCAAGCCGCCGACATCGACGGGATGGCGGTGGTCGGCCTGGAGGTTGCTGACGCCACGCACTATCCGCTGACGCTGATCGCGTCGCTGGATTCGCGCTTGCGTATTCGAGCCAGCTACCTCAGCGACCTGTTCGATGTGGACGCGGGGATG
This sequence comes from Nocardia sp. NPDC049149, assembly GCF_043197455.1. Classification (NCBI taxonomy): domain Bacteria; kingdom Bacillati; phylum Actinomycetota; class Actinomycetes; order Mycobacteriales; family Nocardiaceae; genus Nocardia; species Nocardia sp. NPDC049149. The sequence goes on along the minus strand of NZ_JBICTD010000002.1, from coordinate 1,122,881 downwards.
GCAGGAGGCGGAGCCGACGGGGCGGGTAAGCCCCGCGTCGCTCGGGTCGCCGAGCGGCTGTTGCTTGCCTTGACCGCGCTCGCCGCCGAGCCCGATGCACCCGTCGGGGACATCGAGCTGCTCGGCGCGGCCGAGCGCGCGAATGTCGTGGAGCACTGGGTCTCCTCCGGAACCGACGGCGGCACCGGTCTGTTCGCCGAGCCGACCACCACACTGTCGACGCTGGTCGATGCGGCGGTAGTGGTACACGGCGACAGGGTCGCGGTGCGGTTCGGCGATGATGAATTGACCTACGCGCAGCTCGATCAGCGTGCGAATCAGTTGGCGCGCAAGCTGATCGCCAAGGGCGCTGGCCCGGGTCAGCTGGTCGCGGTGCTGCTGCCGCGCTCGCTGGATCTGGTGGTGGCACTGCTCGCGGTGGTCAAGTCCGGCGCCGGATACGTGCCGATCGACCCGTCCTACCCTGCTGACCGCATCGCCTACGTGCTGTCGGACGCCGCTCCGGCCAGCGTGATCGTCGACGGCAGCGCCGATATCGAACTGCTCGGTGATCTCACTGTCGTGTCGATGGACGGCTTCGGTGTGGAGACCGGCGATCTGGTCGATGCGGGCGAGGGACCGATCACCGACGCCGATCGGATCGCGCCGCTGCGTGCGGCGAACACGGCGTACGTGATCTACACCTCCGGGTCGACCGGCCGCCCGAAGGGCGTCGTTGTGTCGCACCGAAATGTGGTGTCGCTGTTCGCCAACACCGATCGCGAGTTCGGTTTCGGACCTGATGATGTGTGGACGTTGTTCCACTCGAGTGCGTTCGATTTCTCGGTGTGGGAGCTCTGGGGTGCGCTGCTCTACGGCGGCACCTCGGTGGTCGTGGACTATTTCGTGTCGCGTTCGCCCGAGCAGTTCCTCGAGTTGCTGCACCGTGAGCGGGTCACGGTGCTCAACCAGACCCCCTCGGCGTTCTACCAGCTGATCGAGGCCGACCGTATCGCGGGCGCCTCGGCGTCGTTGGCGTTGCGGTATGTGGTGTTCGGTGGTGAGGCACTGGATCTGCGTCGGCTCGGGGACTGGATCGCCCGGCACGGTGACGGTATGGCTGGTGCGGGCGGGCCGCGTCTGGTGAACATGTATGGCATCACCGAGACGACGGTGCACGTGACCCACCGTGTGCTCGACGCCGAAACGGTCGCCGCGGCAACCGGTTCGGTGATCGGGCGGGCGATCGCGGGCCTGTCGGTCTATGTGCTCGACACCCGCCTGCACCCGGTACCGGTCGGTGTTCCCGGCGAAATGTATGTCGCCGGACCGCAAGTGAGCGACGGCTACCTGGGCCGGGTGGATCTGATGGCGGCGCGGTTCGTCGCCAATCCGTTCGGCGCACCGGGCAGCAGGCTGTATCGCTCCGGTGACTTGGCGCGCTGGAACGAGATGGGGGAGTTGGAACACCTCGGTCGCGCTGATGATCAGGTGAAGGTCCGTGGTTTCCGTATCGAGCTCGGCGAGATCGAGGCCGCGTTGCTCGCGCTCGAGCAGGTCGGGCAGGCCGCGGCCGTGGTCCGCTCCGAGGGCCGGGTCAGCGATCAGCTGGTCGGCTACGTAGTGCCGGTCGACGGTGCCGCCGAGGGTGTGCTCGACACCGAGCAGTTGCGTGCGCGACTGTCGGAAACGTTGCCCGCCTACATGATTCCGTCGGTGCTGATGGTGCTCACCGCGCTGCCGCTGACGGTCAACGGCAAGCTGGATCGTAAGGCGCTGCCCGCGCCGGTGCTCGAGGCCGCGGCTTTCCGCGCACCGGTCACTGCCGCCGAGCAGATCGTGTCCGGTGTCTTCTCCGAGGTACTCGGTGTCGACCGAGCGGGTCTGGATGACGATTTCTTCGCCCTCGGCGGTAACTCGTTGATCGCGACGCAGGTCGCGGCCCGGCTCTCGGCAGCACTGGACACCCCTGTCGGTGTCAGGGAGATCTTCGAGGCCTCGACCGTGGCCGCGTTGGCCGCGTTGGCCGATGCCGGTACCGGAGCGGGTGTGCGCGCGCCGCTGGTGGCGCAAGAGCGTCCGCCGTTGGTGCCGCTGTCGTTGGCGCAGCAGCGGATGTGGTTCCTCAACCGGTTCGATCCGGAATCGTTCGTGGACAACATCCCAGTGGCCGTGCGGTTGTCGGGCCTGCTGGACCGGCAAGCGTTGCAGATCGCGGTGGCTGACGTTTTGGCCCGCCACGAGTCGCTGCGCACCCGCTACCCCGAGGTGGACGGGACCGCGCATCAGGAGATCGTGGCGACCGCCAAGGTCATTCCCGATCTTTCCCCGGTCGAGGTCACCGAGGCTGAACTGCCGCAGCGGCTTTCGGAGCTGGTGTTGCGTGGTTTCGACGTCACCACTGAGGTGCCGTTGCGGGCCAGCCTGTTCGAGGTCAGCCCCACCGAGCATGTGCTCGCGCTTGTGGTGCATCACATCGCGGGCGACGGTTTCTCGATGGGCCCGTTGACCCGGGATGTGATGATCGCGTACGCGGCCCGCGTGGAGGGTGGTGAGCCCGGGTGGATGCCGCTGGCGGTGCAGTACGCGGACTTCGCGTTGTGGCAGCGCCAGGTACTCGGCCGTGAGGACGACCCGGAATCGGTGATCTCCCAGCAGATTTCGTTCTGGCGTCACACGTTGGCCGGGCTGCCTGAGCAGCTGGATCTGCCCTCGGACCGGCCACGTCCCGCGGTCGCCTCCGGACGCGGCGCACGGGTGCGGTTCGAGATCGACGCCGACGTGCACGCCGGGCTGACGGAGCTGGCACAGGCCCAAGGCGCGACCCTGTTCATGGTCGTGCACGCCGCACTCGCGGTGCTGCTGGCGCGGTTGAGTGGTGAGTCCGACATCGCGATCGGCACTCCGGTCGCCGGTCGCGGTGAGCGTGCGCTCGATGAACTGGTCGGCATGTTCGTCAACACGCTGGTGCTGCGCACCGAGGTCGACGGTGGTGCCAGCTTCAGCGAACTGCTGGCGGCGGTACGGACCAGCGATATCGCCGCATTCGGGCACGCGGACCTGCCGTTCGAGCGGCTGGTCGAGATCATCAACCCGGCCCGCTCGCAGGCGCGTAACCCGCTGTTCCAGGTGATGCTGACGCTGCAGAACCTCGGCCAGACCGCACTGGAACTGTCGGAGCTGACCGTCAGCGCCGTCGATCTGCCCAGTGACACCGCGAAATTCGACCTGCAACTGGTACTTGCCGAAGAGCCCGGCGCGCAGGGCCGGATCGATGCCGAGTTCATCTACGCCACCGACCTGTTCGACGCCGCCACCATCACCGAGGTGGTGCGCCGGTTCACCAGGATCCTCAAGGCGATCACCGCCATGCCCGATCGGCCGGTCGGGGATCTGCCGCTACTCGATGTCACCGAGGCCGCAGTGCTGCTGCGGGACTGGAACGACACCGCCGCTACGATCGCGGTGCCCTCCGGTGATGCTGCGGGGACACTGATTTCGCTGTTCGAGGCGCAGGTCGCCGCGACCCCGGATGCCATCGCGCTCACCTTCGAGGGGACAAGTCTGTCCTACGCCGAACTGGCCGATCGGGTCCGCCCGCTGGCCCGCTGGCTCATCGAGCACGGCGTCGGCGCGGAATCGCTTGTCGCGCTCGGCATGGCGCGTTCGATCGATCTGGTGGTCGGCATGTACGCGGTGCTCGCGGCCGGTGGTGGCTATGTGCCGCTGGATCCGGATCACCCGGCCGAGCGCACCGCCTACGTGCTCGAGACCGCCGATCCGGTGTGCGTGCTCACCAGTGGCAGTGATCTGCCGATCGACACCGCGCAGGTGCGGATCGATCTGCTCGAGCTGTCCACCTACGCGATCACCCCGGTCACCGACACGGAACGCCGTGCCCCAGTGCGGCCTTCGAACACCGCGTACGTGATCTTCACGTCGGGCTCGACGGGTCGCCCGAAGGGTGTCGCGGTCTCGCACGCGGCCATCGTGAACCGCCTGATCTGGATGCAGGCCGCCTACGGTCTCACCGCCGAGGACGTGGTGCTGCAGAAAACCCCGGCGACTTTCGATGTGTCGGTGTGGGAGTTCTTCTGGCCCTTGCAGATCGGCGCGCGCCTGGTTGTCGCCAAGCCCGACGGGCACCGCGACCCGGCCTACCTGGCGCAGGTGATCGAGGCCGAGCAGGTCACCACCGCACACTTCGTGCCCGCCATGATGGCGGTCTTCGTCGCCGAACCTGACGTCGCGCGCTGGGGGTCGGCAGGAAGCGGAGCCGACGGGCCGGGTAAGCCCAGCACTTCGCTGCGGCAGGTGTTCGCCTCCGGTGAGGCGCTGCCCGCGCCGACCGCGCAGCAGCTGCGGGCACTGACCGGGGCCAGGCTGCACAACCTCTACGGCCCGACCGAAGCCGCGGTCGACGTCACCTATCACGAGGTGATCGACGCCGACACCGTGTCGGTGCCGATCGGTGCGCCGGTCTTCAACACTCAGGTGTATGTGCTCGACGCCCGACTGCGTCCGGTTCCCGCCGGGGTGGCCGGTGAGCTCTACCTGGCCGGTGCGCAGTTGGCGCGCGGTTATGTGGAGCGGCCCGACCTGAGTGCGGATCGGTTCGTCGCGAACCCCTTCACACCGGGCGAGCGGATGTACCGCACCGGCGACCTGGTGCGCTGGATCGCCGCGACCGACAACTCCGGTACCGGTGAGCTGGAATATTTGGGCCGCACCGACTTCCAGGTCAAGCTGCGCGGTCTGCGGATCGAGCTCGGCGAGATCGAAGCCGCGCTCGTCGCCCTCGACGCGGTCGCCCAGTCGGTCGTCGTCGTGCGCTCTGACGAGCGGCTCGGCGATCAGCTGGTCGGCTACCTCGTCGCCGCAGGCGAACACGCCATCGACATCGACGACGTGCGTGCGGAACTGGCGCTCGCGCTACCCGCCTACATGATCCCCGCGGTCTTCGTGATCCTGGATGCGTTCCCGCTCAACGCCTCCGGAAAGCTCGACCGGCGGGCACTGCCCAGCCCGGCACCCACGACCCGGGTGTTCCGCAAACCGGTCACCGCGATCGACGCGACCGTGGCCGCCACCTTCGCCGACGTGCTCGGCATCCACGGCGAGGGCGCCGAAATCGGTCTCGACGACGACTTCTTCGAACTCGGCGGCAACTCACTGATCGCCACCCAAGTCATCGCCAGACTCGGTGCCGCACTGGACACCACCATCCCGGTCCGCATGCTGTTCGAGGCACCAACGGTCGGCGCGCTGGCCGCACGACTGGCGACCCACGCCGGGGCAGGCCGGCGCCGAGCCCTGGTAGCCGTCGCGCGACCGGAGAAGATCCCGTTGTCGCTGGCGCAGCAACGCATGTGGTTCCTCAACCGGTTCGACACGGCAAGCGCGGTCAACAACATCCCGATGGCGATCCGGTTGACCGGCGACCTCGACGTCGACGCGCTGCAGCAGGCTGTTGGCGACGTGGTCGACCGGCACGAGGTGCTGCGCACGTACTACCCGGAGACCGCCGACGGTCAAGGCGTGCAGGTGATCCTGCCGGTCGGCGCGGGAGCTCCGGCGCTGGCACCGATCGCGGTCGCCGCGGCGGATCTGCACGACCACATTGCGGCGGTCGTGCTGGCTGGATTCGATGTCACCGCAGGTGTTCCGGTGCGCGCCGAGCTGTTGCGCATCGCGGCGAACGAGCACGTGCTTGTCGTCGTCGTGCACCACATCAGCAGTGACGGGTGGTCCATGCGCCCACTGGCGCGGGATGTGGTGGCTGCCTACGTCGCCCGCTCGCGTGGCGAGGCGCCCAGCTGGGCGCCGCTGCCGGTGCAGTACGCCGATTACGCGCTGTGGCAGCGCGAAACGCTTGGCGCCGAGGACGATCCGGAGTCGCTGCTCGCCGAGCAGACCGCCTACTGGACGGCGACACTGGCCGGACTGCCGGGGCAGCTCGACCTGCCCACCGACCGGCCGCGTCCGGTCGTGGCGTCCAACCGGGGTGGTGTGTACCAATTCCCGGTCGAGGCCGAGCTGCAACAGCAGTTGACGGACCTGGCCCGGGAACACGGCGCCAGCTCGTTCATGGTGCTGCACGCCGCGTTGGCGGTGCTGCTCGGCCGGTTGTCCAACAGCGACGACATCGCGATCGGCACTCCGGTCGCCGGTCGCGGCGAGGCCGAGCTGGACGATCTGATCGGCATGTTCGTCAACACCCTGGTGCTGCGGACGACAGTGGATCCGAGCGCGCCGTTCACGGACCTGCTCGCGCAGGCCAAGGACACCGACCTCGCGGCGTTCGCCCATGCCGACGTCCCGTTCGAGCGCCTGGTCGAGGTGCTCAGCCCGGAACGCTCGCAGGCGCGGCACCCGCTGTTCCAGGTGGCGCTGACCTTCGAGGCCACCGGTGCCGGTGACACCGCACGGGTGGAGTTGCCCGGCTTGGAGCTCGCCGCGGTCGACTTCGATCCGGGGACAGCGAAGTTCGATCTCGCGTTGTCCGTCGCCGAATCCTTGGACGGCGGCCTGGCGTTGGCATGGAACTACGCCACCGATCTGTTCGACGTGGCGACGGTGGCGGTGCTGGCCGAGCGGATCGTGCGGATCCTGCGGCGAGTAGTGGCGGATCCGGACGTCGTGGTCGGTGACATCGATCTGCTCGGTGCGGTCGAGCGCGCCAACGTCACGCGACACTGGGTGTCGGGCATCGACACCGCAGCGCTGGAGCGGAGCGACGCGGGAATCGACAGTGGCACAGGGCATTTCGCGGATCAGGTGACGCTGTCGGACCTGTTCGATGCCGCGGTCGCCACCAACGGCGACCGTGCCGCGGTGACCTTCGGCGCCGAAACGATCAGCTACGACGACCTGAGTCGGCGGGTGAATCGAGTGGCGCGCGCCCTGATCGCCGCCGGTGCGGCGCCGGAGACGTTGGTCGCGGTGGTCATGCCGCGCTCACTGGATCTGGTGGTTGCGCTGCTCGCGGTGCTCCGGTCCGGTGCCGGATATGTTCCGATCGACCCGACGCATCCCCGTGAGCGCATCGCCAGCGTGCTGGCGGACGCGCACCCGGCGGTCGTGTTGACCGGCGAGGGCGTCGAGGTGGAGATCCCGGCGGGCATACCGATCGTCGAGATGGGCGAATTCCGGGTGGCCGCGTCGGATGCCGCGGTCGAGGCGCCGATCACCGACGCCGATCGGCGCAGCCCGTTGCGGCCGCACAACGTCGCGTACGTCATTTTCACCTCGGGTTCGACCGGCCGCCCGAAGGGCGTTGCCGTGCCGCACGCCGCCGTGGTGAACCAAATCCGGTGGATTGCCGGCGAATACGGCATCGGCGTCGACGATGTGGTGCTGTTCAAGACCCCGGCCACGTTCGACGTGTCGGTCTGGGAACTGTTCGCCCCGTTGGTGAGTGGCGCGCGCCAAGTGGTCGCCGCGCCGGACGGACATCGCGATCCGCAGTATCTGGCCGACATCATCGCGGCCGAGCGCGTCACGATGACCTCGTTCGTGCCGTCCATGCTGTCGGTCTTCGCAGGCAGCGCCGCCGCGGACGGGCTGACCTCGCTGCGGGTGCTGCTGATGGCGGGTGAAGCATTGACGGCGACGACGGTCGCCGCGATCCGGCAGATCAGCGCGGCTGCGTTGCACAATCTGTACGGACCGACCGAAGCAACGGTGCACGCCACCCACGGCCCCGTCGGCGACGACGTGACCGGCGTGGTCCCGATCGGCGCACCGGTGTGGAACACCCAGCTGTACGTGCTGGATTCGCGACTACACCCGGTGCCGATCGGCGTCCCCGGTGAGTTGTACCTGGCGGGCACGCAGTTGGCGCGCGGCTATGTCGGGCGGCCCGATCTGACCGCGGATCGGTTCGTGGCCAACCCATTCGGTGCCGAGGGTGCGCGGATGTATCGGACCGGTGACCTGGTCGCCTGGACCGGTAGTGGTGAGCTTGCGTTCCTCGGCCGCACCGACTTCCAGGTGAAGCTGCGTGGTCTGCGGATCGAGCTCGGCGAAATCGAGTCGGCGCTGACCGCGGTGGACGAGGTGGCCCAGGCGGTCGTGACCGTGCACCGCGACGAGCGCACCGGCGAACAGCTGGTGGGCTACGTCGTTGCGGTGCCGGGCTCGTCGATCGACGCCGAGCAGGTGCGCGCGGGGCTCGGCAAGCGGCTGCCGGGCTACATGGTGCCCGCGCAGGTGCTGGTGCTCGACGCGTTCCCGCTCAATCCTTCGGGCAAGTTGGATCGGAAGGCGTTGCCCGCGCCGGTGTTCGAGGCGAAGGTCTTCCGGGCACCGTCTACGGCGATGGAAGAAATCGTCGCGGATGCGTTCGCCGAGGTGCTCGGTGTCGAGCGGGTCGGCGTGGACGACGACTTCTTCGCGCTCGGCGGCAACTCGTTGATCGCCACCCAGATGACCGCGCGACTCGGCACGGTGCTCGACCGGCAGTTGTCGGTGCGCGATCTGTTCGAGGCCTCCAGTGTGATCGCGCTGGCGGCCAGGCTGGAGCAGAGTGCCGGAGCCGGCCGGGCCCGGCCTGCGTTGGTCGCGGGCGAACGGCCGGAACGGATTCCGCTGTCCTCGGCACAGCGGCGCTACTGGTTCCTCAACCAGTTCGACACGACCACGTCCGCGGTGGACAACATCCCGCTGGCCGTGCGCCTGTCCGGCACCCTCGATGTGGTCGCGCTGGAGCAGGCGATCGGCGATCTGGTGGTGCGGCACGAAGTGCTGCGGACGATCTACCCGCAGACGGCGGACGGCCCGCATCAGGTGATCCTGCCGGTCGCGGCGGCCCAGCGGAGGTTGGCGCCGGTCGAGGTCAGCGAGGCCGAATTGGTCGGCAAGGTCATCGAATTCGCGTTGACCACCTTCGACGTGACCACCGAGGTGCCGCTGGCGGTGGCGTTGTTCAAGGTGGCGGGCACGGCTGATCATGTGCTCGCGTTGACCGTGCACCACGTTTCGGCCGATGGTTTCTCGCTCGGTCCGCTGGCGCGCGACGTGATGGCCGCCTATGTGGCGCGGATGCACGGCGAGGCGCCGCAGTGGGCGCCGCTGCCGGTGCAGTACGCCGACTATGCGGTGTGGCAACACGCGGTGCTCGGCTCCGAGGACGATCCGGAATCGCTTGCCGCCCAGCAGATCGCCTACTGGCAGCGGACCCTCGACGGTCTGCCCGACCAGTTGGAGCTGCCGACGGATCGGCCGCGTCCGCCTGCCCAGTCGTTCCAGGGCAAGGCGGTCCGTTTCGAGATCGACGCGCAGCGCCACGCTCGCTTGCACGAGTTGGCGCGAGCACACAACGCGTCGTTGTTCATGGTGGCGCACGCGGCGTTGGCGGTGCTGCTGGCGCGGACCTCGAACACCGACGACATCGCCGTCGGCACGCCGATCGCCGGTCGCGGCGAGCGCGCGCTCGACAACTTGATCGGCATGTTCGTCAACACGCTCGTGTTCCGCACCCGAGTCGACGGCGGCGTCTCGTTCGCCGACTTCCTGGCCGAGGTGCGGGAGCGGGACCTGGAGGCCTTCGGCAACGCCGACGTGCCGTTCGAGCGTCTGGTCGAAGTGCTCAACCCGGAGCGCTCCACCGCGCGCAACCCGTTGTTCCAGGTGGGTCTGACCTTCCAGAATCTGGCCGACACCAGCTTCGAACTGCCTGGCATGTCGGTGCGACCGGTCGGCTTCGACACCCAGCTGGCCAAGACCGATCTGCACGTCACCCTCAGCGATCATTACGCGGAGGACGGCACGACGGCTGAGCTCCTCGTCGAATTCGGTTATGCCATCGACCTTTTCGACGAGGTCACGGTGCAGGGCTTCGCGGACCGCTTCGTCAGGGTGCTCGACGCGGTGCTGGCCGACGAGTCGGTGCGCATCGGCGATATCGAGCTGCTCGACGCGGCCGAGAGCAAGCAGATCGTGTGCGGCTGGAACAACACCGAGCACGTGCTGCACGGTGCGGCGACGCTGGTCTCGCTGCTGGATGCGACCGTGGCGGCCGACCCGGACGCGGTCGCGATCGTGGCGGACGAGGCGGGTATCGGTGCGGCGCAGCAGGTCCTGGCCTACGCGAGCCTGTCTTATGCCGACCTCGATGCCCGAGTCAATCGGTTGTCGCGCTACCTGATCGCTCGCGGCATCGGCGCGGAGGATCGGGTGGCCTTGGCCATCCACCGCTCGGTGGATCTGGTGGTCGCCATGTACGCGGTAGCGCGGACCGGCGCGGCCTATGTGCCGCTCGACCCGTCGCAACCGGCCGACCGCTTGGACTACATCCTGGCGACCGCCGCGCCGTCGTGCGTGTTGACCACGGCTGCGGTGCTCGCGGCCCGGCCCGCGGCGGACGAGCAGTCGTCTAGTGCGGCGCCCGAGTGGGTGAGCCTCGACGACCTGGACCTGTCCGGCCTGTCCGGCCACGCCCTCGCACCGGCCGAGCTGGTCCGCGAGTTCAGTGCGGCCAACACGGCGTACGTGATCTTCACGTCCGGTTCGACGGGCCGTCCGAAGGGCGTTGCGCTGCCGCACGGCGCGGTGGTGAATCAGTTGCTGTGGAAGACAGCGGAATTCGGTCTCGGACCCGAGGACGCGGTGCTGCTGAAGACGGCGGCCACGTTCGATCTCTCGGTGTGGGAGTTCTGGACCGCGGCCGTCAGTGGCGGCCGCTTGGTGATCGCCGCGCCGGACGGGCATCGCGACCCGGCCTACCTGAACGAGCTGATGCGCGCCACGGGAGTGACCACGCTGCATGTGGTCCCGTCCATGCTCGACGCGCTGCTCACGGAATCCGGTGGCGCACTGAGTCCTTCGCTGCGGCGGGTGCTCGCGATCGGTGAGGCGCTGCCCGCCGCGGTCGCGCAGCGGTTCCGTCTCGGCAACACCGCCGAGCTGTACAACCTGTACGGCCCGACCGAAGCTGCGGTGTCGATCACCAATCACCGGGTCACCGATGCCGATCAGGCGGCGGTGTCGATCGGTGCGCCGGAATGGAATTCGCGGGTCTATGTCCTCGACGCCAGGCTGCGGCCGGTGCCGGTGGGTGTGTCGGGTGAGTTGTATCTGGCGGGTGCGCAGTTGGCGCGCGGCTACTTCGGTCGTGCGGATTTGACCGCGGATCGGTTCGTGGCCGATCCGTTCGAGGCGGGCGAGCGCATGTATCGCACCGGTGACCTGGCGGCGTGGAACGCTTCCGGTGAGCTGGAGTACCGCGGTCGCACCGACTTCCAGGTGAAGATCCGTGGTTTCCGGATCGAGCTCGGCGAGATCGAAGCGGCATTGCTCGCACTTCCGTTGGTCGGGCAGGTCGCCGTGGTGGCCAAGCAGGACGAGCGCGCCGGTGATCGGCTGGTGGCCTACCTGGTGCCCGCCGCGGCTGAACTCGATGTGGCACAGGTGAAGTCGGCGCTGGCCGAGACGCTGCCGTCGTACATGATGCCGTCGGCGTTCGTGGTCCTGGCAGCGTTGCCGCTGAACGCGAACGGCAAGCTGGACCGCCGGGCGCTGCCCGAGCCGGAATTCGAGGTCGCCGTGTTCCGGGCGCCGTCGACGCCGGTGGAGGCGATCGTGGCGGCGGTGGTGGCGGAGGTGCTCGGTGTCGAGCGAGTCGGTGCCGACGACGACTTCTTCGGCCTCGGCGGTGATTCCATCCGGACCATTCAGCTGGTGTCCCGGGCCAAGGAGCGCGGTGTGCGGTTCACCCCGCGCGACGTGTTCGATCGGCGGAGTGTCTCCGCGCTGGCCGCGGTCGCCACCATGAGTGAGAGCACCGCGCAGCGGCTGCTTGCGGAGTTGCCCGGTGCCGGGATCGGCGAGATCCCGTTGTCGCCGCAGGTGCTGGCGGCGGTGGCCGCTGACCCGTCGCTGCGGCGATTCGCGAGGTCGATCGCGTTGCGACTACCCGACGACATCGACAGGACGACCTTGGTCGCGATGATCGGCGCCGTTGTCGATCACCACGATGCGCTGCGCGCACGCCTGCGTCACGGCACGGATGGGGTGGTCTTCGAAACGCTGGCACGCGGCACGATCGACATCGACGCCCTCGTGCATCGGGTCGACGTGCCGGAGGACATCGGCGCCGTCGGTTTGTCGCAGCTGGCACGGGCCGAATACGACGCTGCCCTCGATCGTCTCGATCCGGCGAACGCGGTGATGACCCAGTTCCTGTGGTTCGCGTTCGGCGATGCTCAGCCGGATGCGCTGCTGCTGGTCGGACATCGCTGCGTCGGCGACGATGCGTCCTTGCGCATCGTGCTCGCCGACCTGGCGGTGGCGTGGTCGCAGTTGACGGCAGGGCAGCCGGTCGCCTTGCCTGCCGTCGGCACCTCGATGCGCCGCTGGGCGCACGCGCTCACCGAGGCCGCACACGACCCGGCTCGCATTGCCGAACTGCCGTTCTGGCAAGAGGTTTCGGCGACGCCCGATCCGCAGCTCGGCGCGCGCGCATTCGATCCGACGGTGGACACCATCGCCACGGTGGAGCGGGTGGAGGTGAGCGTGTCCGCGGGCGTGACCGAGGCGGTGCTGACCGCGATTCCGGAGTTGTACCGGGGAGCCGAGACCGACGGTCTGCTTGCGGCGCTCGCACTGGCGGTGTCCCGCTGGCGCGGCGACGCGGCAGGCGGTGCGGCGCTGGTGCGGGTCGTGCACGACGGTCGAGCCGCGAACAGTGTTGCCGGTGCTGATCTTTCGCGCACCGTCGGCTGGTTCACCAGCGAATTCCCGGCGCGCTTGGATCTGGCGGGCACCGACCTCACCGCGGCGTTCGCGGGCGAAACGGTCCTCGGCGGCATCGTGAAATCCATGAAGGAGCAACTGCTCGCGGTGCCCGGCGCGGGTCTCGGCTATGGCTTGCTGCGATACCTGAACGGGGACACCGCAGTTGAGCTCGGGCACGACGTCCCCGGTCAGATCAGGTTCTGCTACGCGGGTCACCAGCCCGCGGGCGCCGCGCTGACCGGTGACTTCTCCGATCAGTCCGCGCCGATGGACTGGGTGCCCGCGGCCGAACTCGGCCTGCCGGACACCGATCTCGATCCGAGCAGGTCGGCCAACGCGACGGTCGATATCACCGTGAGCGTCACCGACGGTGCGGAGGGGCCACGACTACGCACCTCGTTCGCCTACCCGAGTGGTCTGCTGACCCACGCGCGGGTGCACGAACTCACCGAGCTGTGGGTTGCCGCGCTCACCGCGTTGGCCACCCACGCCGGGCAGCCGGACGCGGGCGGCCGCACGCCATCGGATCTGCCGCTGGTGTCGGTCGGGCAGGCCGATATCGAAACCTGGGAACGCGAATACCCGGCGCTGACAGAGGTGTGGCCGCTGACGCCGCTGCAGTCCGGTCTGCTGGTCGAGGCGACGAGCAACCGCTCGTCGGTCGACGGCTACACCATGCATGCTGGCATCGACCTCGAAGGCGCGCTGGATGTCGCACGGTTGCGGGCGGCGGCTCGCGGCATCCTCGACCGCTACCCGAACCTGCGGGCGGCCTTCGTCATCGATGCGATCGGCCAACCGGTCCAGGTGATCCAGGACCAGGTCGAGGTGGCCTGGCACGAGGTCGACCTGACCGCGCTCCCGCAGGACCAGCGGCGCGGGGAACTGCGGCGCCTGGTGACCGAGGAGCGCGCGACCAATTTCGACATGACGGCGGCACCGCTGATCCGCTTCACGCTGTATCGCACCGACCTGGTCGGCGCCGGTGCGGTCGTGGAGCTGCCCGCGGCGGCCGACGGAGCGGTCACCCCCGCAACGGGGGCATGGCAGCTGGCGGTCACGACCCACCACATCCTGCTCGACGGCTGGTCGTTGCCGCTGTTGATGCGGGACCTGCTGGTGCTGTACGCCGTGCACGGTGACGCCGCCGCACTGCCTGCGGTGACGCCGTACCGGGCCTTCCTGTCCTGGCTGGCCGAACGGAACAAGCAGGAGTCGGTGCAGGTCTGGCGGAACGCGCTCGCCGGGGTGTCGGAGCCGACCCAGTTGGCGCCGCAGCTGCGCGGGGTCGACAGCGGCGAGGCGGGCACGCTGATCACCGCGTTCGACGCCGATGACACCAGCCGGATCGCCAAACAGGCTGCGGCACTCGGCGTTACGGTGAACACGCTGGTTCAGGCGGCGTGGGGCCTCGTGCTCGGGCGGATGACCGGTCGCTCGGACGTGGTGTTCGGCGCCACCGTTTCCGGTCGCCCCGCCGATCTGCCCGGCGTGGAGTCGATGGTCGGTCTGTTCATCAACACGGTGCCGGTCCGGGTTCGTGTCGACGAACACCGCACGGTCGGTGCGTACCTGCGCGGTCTGCAGGGCGAGCAGGCCGAGCTGTTGGAGCACCACTACGTCGGCTTGACCGATATTCAGCAGATCGCCGGTGCCGGAGCACAATTCGACACCCTGCTGGTGTTCGAGTCCTATCCGGTGGACAAGGAGGCGATCGCCGCCGCCAAATCCATCGACGGCATGTCGGTCACCGGCATCGGCATGACCGACGTCACAACCAACTACCCGTTGACGCTGATGGTCACCGTCGAATCGACGATGGAATTGACCTGGACCTACCGGGACGGGTGGTTCACCGCCGACGAGATCCCGGTGCTCGCCGCGCGCATGCACCGCGTGCTGGAGGCACTGCTCGGCGACCCCGCAGACCCCGTCGTCGACATCGATATCTTCGATGCCGCTGAGCGGGCCGCGCTGCTCGATGAATCCGGCGCCACCTCGGCTGGTCATGCCGAAGCCGCGCCCGGCGTCGGCCCGCGCACGGTGGCGGCGGCGCTCCGTGCCGCCGCCGGAGCGGACCCCTTCGCGGCGGCGCTGCTCATCGGTGACACCGAAGTCCCGTTCTCGGCGCTGGATTCCCAGTCGTCGCAGCTGGCACGGGTGTTGATCGGCCGGAACGTCGGCTCCGGCGACATCGTCGCCGTGGCGCTGCCGCATTCGGTCGAGCAGGTGGTCGCGCTGTGGGCGGTCCAGAAGACCGGTGCGGCGGCCGTGTTCGCCGACGGTCTGTCCGCTGACGAAATGCACTCCGCCGGTGTCGATTTCACGATCGCGGCGGAGCGGGCGGACGGGTCGCCGAGGTGGCTTGCCCTGGCGGAACCTGCGGTGCGTGCGGAAGTGGCCGCCGCAGCGCCGCACCCGGTGTCCGACGCCGAGCGGATCCGGCCGCTGCAGGAGGACCAGCCTGCCTTCGTGCTTCCGGCAGGCGACTCGTCGACGGTCCTCACGCAGACCCAGGCGCTGGCCCGAGCACGGGCGCTGTGCGCGGAGCACGGGATCGACTACGAGTCCGTGACATACACGACAGCGGCATCGGGCAGTGCGGCGCTCGCCGAATTCCTGGCTGCCGCCACCGTCGGCGCGCTGTCGGTGTTGCCCACCGGCGACCCGGTGTCCGATCGTGCCGATGGCGAGGTCAGTCACTGGTTTGTCGGCGCAGGAGACGGAAATGAGGAGGAGGCCGTCGATGACGGGTTGCGTATCGTCGCCGAATAGAGCGTCACCCCAGCGGTGACGGGAAACATCCTGGAACGCAACAAAATCGGGTTACCAACCTGGTGGATCGACTTGCGGTGCCGCTGTTCGTGGTTGCCGCGCTGATGTTCCGGACGGTGCCGTCCGGAGAGTGAGGATCGTGAATGAACGTGCGTCGTGATGGACGCTCAGGTCGTCGTCGTGGGTCGGTGGCTTCGCCGTTCGGTGATGTATTGACTGCGGCGGCGGAATCGGCCGCTGATCGGGTGGCGTTGCGATTCGAGGATCGCGAACTCACCTACGGCCAGCTGGATGAGCGTTCAGCACAGTTGGCGCGCGAGTTGATCGATCGTGGTGTCGGTCCAGGGGATATCGTCGCGATCGCGATTGCCCGCAGTATCGAGTCGGTGCTCGCGGTGTGGGCGGTTGCGCGGACGGGTGCGGCGTTCGTGCCGGTGGATCCGTTGTATCCGCAGGATCGGATCGAGTTCATGCTTGCCGATTCGGCGGCGGTGCTCGGGCTGACCACCTCGGTGCACCGGCCGGGGTTGGGCGAGGGCATCGAGTGGCTGGTATTGGACGATCCGGCAGTGGTGCAGCGAGTGGGCGCTCGGCCGACGCATCCGTTCTGGTACGGCGATCGGGTTCGGCCGTTGACCGCGCGGCATCCGGCCTACCTGATCTACACCTCGGGCTCGACGGGGCGACCGAAAGCGGTGGTGGTCACCAGCGATGGCATGGCGCGGGTGGCGGCGGCCGGTGCCAGGTATGGCATTTCGGCAGCGTCGCGGGTGACCCATCTGAGTTCACCCAGTTTCGATTTCTCGATTCTGGAGTTCCTGCACACCTTCTCCGTCGGTGCGACGTTGGTGATCGTGCCGCCGACGGTATTCGGTGGCGAGGAATTGGCGGCGTTGCTGAAGCGGGAGCGCGTCACGCATCTGACGATCACGCCCGGTGCGCTGGAATCGGTGCCGCTGGACGAGTATTCCGATCTACAGGCTGTTGTCTGCGCAGGCGACACCTTGAGCCCCGTGCTGGTCGATCGGTGGACCACGGCCGATCGGGTGGTGTTCAACGCCTACGGGCCGACCGAGACAACGGTGATCGTCACGACCGGCCCGGTGGCTGCGGGTGCGCCGGTGACGGTGGGGCCGGTGACCGAGGGCACCCGTGCGCTCATTCTGGATTCGCGACTGCGGATGGCGCCGCCCAGGGTGGCCGGTGAGTTGTACATTGCGGGATCAGGTCTGGCGCAAGGGTATTTGGGGCGACCGGGTTTGACCGCGGAACGCTTTGTGGCCAACCCGTTTGCGGCGGAGCTGGGTTTGTCCGGCGCGCGGATGTATCGCACCGGTGATCTGGTGCGCCGCGGCGAGGACGGCACGCTCGAGCACTTGGGTCGTGCGGACTTCCAGGTGAAGATCCGTGGTCTGCGGATCGAGCTGGGGGAGGTCGACAGCGCGCTGTCGGCGCATCCGGATGTCGCGTTCGCGGTCACGCTCGGTCGTGCGCTGCCCTCGGGGACGACCGCGTTGGTGTCGTATGTGCTCGGGCGTCCCGGAGCTACCCTCGAGCCGTCCGCGCTTGCCGATTTTGTCTCGAAGTCGTTGCCTGCCTACATGGTTCCGGCCTCGATCACGGTGCTCGAGGAGATTCCGCTGACCCCGGTCGGCAAGGTCGATCGGGCCGCGCTGCCCGAACCTGTTTTCGCGGCACGGGAATTCAGGGCGCCTGCGACCCGAGCCGAGGAGACCGTCGCCGAGATCTTCGGTGCGGTACTCGGACTCGACCGAGTCGGCGCCGACGACGACTTCTTCGAGCTCGGCGGCAACTCGTTGATCGCTACCCGGATTGCGGCTCGGCTGGGTGCCGCCTTGGACATCCGGATACCGCTGCACCTGGTGTTCGAGACACCCACCGTGGCCGGGCTTGCCGAACAGGTGCAGCGGCATGCCGGGTTGGCCGGTGCGGACGCGGCTCAGCAGTTGCGGCCGATGCCGCGGCCTGACCGTATTCCGTTGTCCTATGCCCAGCAGCGGATGTGGTTCCTGAATCGGTTCGATCCCGACAGCGTGGTGGACAACATCCCGATGGCGGTGCGGTTGACCGGTGAGCTGGATCTGGACGCTTTGCGTGCCGCGGTGCGTGCGCTGGTCGAGCGACACGAAGTCCTGCGCACCCGCTACCCCGCGCTCGACGGCGAGGGCCGTCAAGTGGTGCTTCCCATGGATGATCCGCGGGCGGTGCCGGAGCTTGTGGTGGTGGCGGCGGACCACGAGCAGCTGCGTGGGCAGGTCGTCGACACCGTTGCCGAGGCATTCGATGTGACCGTGGCGCCACCGATACGGTTGCGCGCGTTGCGGATCGGTGCGACCGAGCATGTGCTGGTATGTGTGGTACACCACATCGCCGGCGACGGCTGGTCGCTTGGTGTGCTGACCCGTGATCTGATGACCGCCTATGTCGCCGCATCGGCAGGAACGGCTCCCACGTGGGCACCGTTGCCGGTGCAATACGCCGATTTCAGTATGTGGCAGCGCAGTGTGCTGGGCTCGGAAGATGATCCGCAGAGCGTGATTTCGGCTCAGGCCGAGTTCTGGCGGACGGCGTTGGCCGGGGCGCCGGACGAGCTGGCGCTGCCGTTCGATCGTCCGCGCGGGGCCGCCCAATCGTTCGCCGGTGCTCAGGTCGAGTTCCGGATCGAGGCGGATCTGCACCAGCGGCTGCAAGAGGTCGCCAGGGAGCAGCAGGGCTCGCTGTTCATGGTCATGCATGCTGCGTTGGCGGTATTGCTGGCCGGCATGTCGGGCACCGAGGATATTGCGATCGGCACGCCGGTGGCTGGGCGTGGCGAGGCGGCGCTCGATGATCTGGTCGGCATGTTTGTCAATACTTTGGTGTTGCGCACGCAGGTCGGTGGCGAGCTGACCGTCGCCGACTTACTGGCCGCTGTTCGGGATACCGATCTGCAGGCGTTCGCGCATGCTGATATTCCGTTCGAGCGTTTGGTCGACCTGCTTGCTCCGGAGCGCGCGCTGAACCGGAACCCGTTGTTCCAGGTGATGCTGTCGTTCCAGAACTTGCCGGAGGGTGAATTCGAACTGCCGGGGTTGCGGGTCTCCGGCGTCGATATGGCGATGGTCACCGAGAAGTTCGACTTGTCGTTGACCATCAAGGAATCCGGCACGGCGGACGGTGGCATGTTCGCTGAGTTCTCTTATGCCACTGACCTGTTCGACGCGGCGACGGTGACGGATCTCGCCGATCGGTATGTGCGGGTGTTGGCGTCGATTGCGGGGGATGCGCAGCGGCGGGTGCGCGAGATTGATCTGCTCGATGATGCTGAGCGCGGTCGGGTGTTGTGGGCGGGCACCGGTGCGGTGTCGCCGGTGGATTCGGCGTCCACCCTGGTGTCGATGTTCCAGGCGCAGGTGGCGCGGACGCCGGACGCCGTGGCGGTGACCTTCGAGGGCGAGTCCCTGTCGTATGCCGAGTTCGCGGCGCGCGCCAATCGTCTTGCTCGGCATTTGATTTCGTTGGGTGTGGGGCCGGACAAGCTGGTCGGGCTCGGGCTGCGCCGGTCGCTGGAGCTGGTGGTCGGCATGTATGCGGTCAGTCTGGCTGGTGGCGGCTATCTGCCGCTGGATCCGGACCATCCGGCCGAACGCATCGCTCATATTCTCGACACCGCGCGGCCGGTGTGTGTGCTGACCACCGGTGCTGAATTCGCGGCGGTGCACGACGGTTTCGAGTCCGTCGATCTGGATACCCTTGATGTGTCCGGATATTCGGCGGCACCGGTGACCGATGCGGATCGGGTTGCGCCGGTGCGGTCTTCGAATACGGCGTATGTGATTTTCACGTCGGGTTCGACGGGTCGGCCCAAGGGCGTTGCGGTGTCGCATGCTGCGATTGTCAACCGTCTGGTGTGGATGCAGGCCGAGTACGGGCTCACGTCCGAGGACGTGGTGTTGCAGAAGACCCCGGCGACTTTCGATGTGTCGGTGTGGGAGTTCTTCTGGCCGTTGCAGATCGGTGCGCGTCTGGTGGTTGCGAGGCCCGAAGGACATCGTGATCCGGCCTACTTGGCCGAGGTGATCGAGGCCGAGCAGGTGACGACTGTGCACTTCGTGCCGTCGATGATGGCGGTATTCGTGGCCGAACTTGCTGCGGTGCAGTGTGGTTCGCTTCGGCAGGTGTTTGCTTCGGGCGAGGCGCTTCCCGCGCCGACTGCGCAGCGGTTGCGGGAGTTGACCGGTGCCAGGGTGCATAACCTGTACGGCCCGACCGAGGCTGCGGTCGATGTCACTTATCACGAGGTGATCGATGTCGACAGCGTGTCGGTGCCGATCGGTCGTGCGGTGTTCAACACGCGCGTGTATGTGCTGGACGCGGCGTTGCGGCCGGTGCCGGTCGGGGTGCGTGGTGAGTTGTATTTGGCCGGTGCGCAGTTGGCGCGCGGGTATGTGGGCCGCGCGGATCTTACTGCGGATCGGTTTGTGGCTGATCCGTTCGGCGCTGCGGGTGCACGGATGTACCGCACCGGTGATCTGGTGCGCTGGCTGCCAGCGGGTGAGCTGGAGTACTTGGGTCGCACCGACTTCCAGGTGAAGTTGCGCGGCCAGCGGATCGAGCTCGGCGAGATCGAGGCGGTGCTGCTGGAGCATCCTGCGGTGTCGCAGGCGGTGGCGCTGGTGGTCGAGACCGCGATCAGTCAGCAGCTGGT
The DNA here is from genome assembly GCF_043197455.1 of Nocardia sp. NPDC049149. Lineage (NCBI taxonomy): Bacteria > Bacillati > Actinomycetota > Actinomycetes > Mycobacteriales > Nocardiaceae > Nocardia > Nocardia sp. NPDC049149. The sequence continues at coordinate 1,102,684 of NZ_JBICTD010000002.1, read as the reverse complement.
GGCGTATGTGGTTGCCGTGTCGGGTGTTTCGGTTGACTCGGCGGAGCTGGCCCGGTTCGGTGGCGAACGGTTGCCGTCCTACATGGTGCCGCAGGCGTTCGTGTTGCTGGATGCGTTGCCGCTCACCGTGAACGGCAAGCTCGACCGTAAAGCGTTGCCGGACCCGGTGGTCGCGCCGACGGTGTCGCGCGACCCGGCCGGCCCGGTGGAATCGCAGCTCGCGGAGCTGGTCGCGCAGCTGCTCGGGGTGGCGTGCGTGGGAGCCGACGATTCGTTCTTCGCCCTCGGCGGCGACAGCATCATGTCGATCCAGCTGGTGTCGCGGGCCAAGGCGGCCGGATTGGTGTTCACTCCGCGAGATGTGTTCGAGCGCAAAACTATTGCCGGACTGGCGGAGGTCGCGGTACTCGGCGAAGCCGCGACGGTGCAGCTGACCGAGCTGGCAGGCGCCGGCGTCGGCGAGATCCCGCTGACCCCGATCCTGGCCAGCTCCCTCGCAGGCGGCGTGTACAACCGATTCACTCAGAATATGGTGCTCGCGCTGCCCGACGGCATCGACCGCGCCGGTCTGCTGACCGTCCTGACCGCGGTGCTCGATCAGCACGACATGTTGCGATCCCGGGTAGCGCAGGCCGAGGGGCAGTGGCGACTAGAGACCTTCCCCAAGGGTTCGGTCGATGTCGATCCGCTGGTCGTCGAGGTCGAGGTGCCCGCCGATGCGGACGATGCCGAACGGCACGGGATTGCCACTGCGGCAATGGATTCCGCTCTCGAGATGGTGGATCCGATCGCCGGCCGGATGCTCGGCTTCGCCTGGGTGCGCCGCAACGGCGCCCGCGACGCGCTGATCGTCGTTGCCCACCACCTCGTCATCGACGGGGTGTCCTGGCGGATCCTGATCCCGGACCTGGTGGTGGCCTGGTCGCAGTACGCCGCCGGTCAACAGGTCGACCTGCCCGCGGTGGGCACCTCGTTCCGCCGTTGGGCACATGGCTTGGCCGACGTGGCTACGACGGCCGATTCCGCCGATGAGCTGGCCTACTGGCGGCAGGTGCTCGCCGCGCCGGATCCGCTGCTCGGTGCGCGTGGCCTCGATCGGGCGATCGATACCTATGCCACGGTGCGGGCCGTCGGTGTCGAGGTGCCGGTGGCGGTCACCGATGCGGTGCTGACCGAGCTGCCCGCGCGGTATCGCGGCGGTGTCAACGATGGATTGTTGGCCGCGTTGGCCATTGCGGTGCGCAGGTGGCGTGCTCGTCGTGGCGTCGACGCGCCGGTCACCCGGATTCGGCTCGAAGGCCATGGCCGGGAAGAGGGCGTGCTGCCCGGCGCCGATCTGACTCGCACGATCGGCTGGTTCACCAGTACGTTCCCGGTCGCGGTCGATCTGACCGGCATCGACGCGGACGCGGTGCTCGTCGATGCGGACGTGACCGCGACGGCACTGCGGTCGGTGAAGGAGCAGTTGCTTGCCATTCCGCAGCGCGGTGTCGGCTTCGGGATGCTGCGCTATCTGAATCCGGACGCCGCACCAGAGCTGGCGGGTGTGCTCGGGCAGATCGGGTTCAACTACCTGGGTCGGGTTTCGGCGGGCAAGATACCCGAGGGCCTGACCGATGCCGGGTTCCTGCCCACCGGTGAACTCGGTGCACTCAACGCCGATTTCGACCCGGCGCTGCCCGCCGACATGGTCGTCGACATCAACGCGGCGGTGGTCGACACCGACGCGGGCCCGCGCATGGATGTGTCGTTCCAATTCGCCGGTCAGATTCTCGACGAAGCCGACGTGCGGGAGCTGGCTCAGGAGTGGGTCGCCGCGCTGACCGCGCTCGCCGAGCATGCCACTCATCCCGCCGCCGGTGGTCTGACCCCGTCGGATGTGCCGCTCGTTGCGGTGTCCCAAGCCGAGTTGGATACGTGGCGTCGCGAGTATCCCGGCCTGGTCGATGTGTTGCCGTTGTCGCCGTTGCAGTTCGGCATGTTGTTCCTCATGGCATCGATGGCGGATTCGGATGCCTATGTCCCGCAGATGGTCATGGAGCTGGCCGGTGAGTTGGATGTGGAGCGGCTGCATCGTGCGGCACAGGCGGTGCTGACGCGGCACGCGAACCTGCGCGCCGCGTTCGTCGCGGCGGCCGACGGCACGCCGGTGCAGGTGATCGCCGACGGTGTTCAGGTGCCGTGGCAGGTCGTCTCCGGAGTATCCGATGCCGAACTGCCCGCGTTGCTGAGCGCCGAGCAGCGGCGCGGGTTCGATCCCGCGGTGGCGCCGCTGCTGCGATTCACGGTGTACCGCACCGAGTCCGGACGCTCCTACCTGTCGATGACCGAGCATCACATCCTGCTCGATGGCTGGTCGACACCGTTGTTGTTCAAAGAGATGATGATTCTCTATGCGACGCATGGGGATTCGTCGGTGCTGCCGCGGGTGCGCCCGTATCGCGACTATCTGGCGTGGCTTTCGCGCCAAGACCACCAGGCCTCGGCCCGAGTCTGGGGATCGACGCTTGCCGGAGTGCGGCCTGCGCTGCTTGCGCCTGCGCTTGTCGGACCAGAAGTTCCGGTCGACGAGGTCGGCAACTGTGCCTTCGCTCTCTCGCCCGCCGACACCGCCGGGTTGACCGCGTTCGCCGCCGGTGCCGGTATCACGGTCAACACGGTCGTGCAGGCCGCGTGGGGTGTGTTGGTCGCCGCATGCCTTGGTCGCGAGGACGCGGTGTTCGGTGCCGTGGTCTCGGGCCGACCGCCCCAACTCGACGGTGTCGGCGAGATGATCGGCATGTTCGTCAACACCATCCCGGTGTGGGTGCGTTGCGATCCGGACGCGACGGTGCTCGAGCTGCTGACCGGGCTGCTGACTGAGCAGTCGGCACTGCTCGATCACCATTACCTCGGTTTGGCCGATATTCACCGTGCCGCAGGCTCCGGCGCATTGTTCGACTCGCTGGTGGCCTATGAGTCCTATCCGGTCGACACCGAGGGACTGCGGCAGGCCCACGGCTCGATCGACGGTTTGACGATCAAGAGCATGGAGGTGACCGAGTCCACCCACTACCCGGTCTCAGTGAGTGTGCTGCTCGACGACCAGCTGAAGGTGCAACTCGCCTACCGGCGCGACGCCGTCGCCGAGGACACGGCAACGGCACTGACCGACTGGTTGCGCACCTTGATCGCGGAATTCGTCGCCGCACCGCAGCGCACTCTCGGCGAGACCATCCGTCAGCTGGCGGCCGGACGGAACGACCCGATCACCCAAACCCGGTACTGGCGTGCGGTTTTGGCCGACATTCCGCAGGAGCTCGGCCTGCCGGTGGACCGGCCACGCACGACGGCCCGATCGCTCGGCAGCGATCGGATGGTGTTCTCGATCGCGGCGGATTTGCACCAGCGGTTGCAGGAGGTTGCCAGGGAGCAGGGCTCGTTGTTCACGGTCGTGCATGCTGCGCTCGCGGTTCTATTGGCCGGGCTGTCCAGCACGGATGACATCGCTATCGGTACCCCGGTGGCCGAGCGTGCTGCGGCCGCGCTCGATGATCGGGTCGGCCTGCTCAGCAACACTCTGGTGCTGCGTACGCGGATCAGTGGCGAGTTGACCATCACCGAGTTGCTTGCCGCCACTCGCGACGCCGATCTGCAGGCGTTCGCGCACGCCGATATTCCGTTCGAGCGTTTGGCCGACCTGCTTGCTCCGGAGCGCGCGCTGAACCGGAACCCGTTGTTCCAGGTGATGCTGTCGGTCCCCGCGGGGGCATTCGAGCTGCCGGGGCTGCGGGTTTCGGGGGCCGAACTCGAGAACCCGGCCGAGGACGTCGACCTGTCGCTGACCGTCAAGGAATCCGGCGCGGTCGGCGGTGGCATGGTCGCTGAGTTCTCGTATGCCACTGACTTGTTCGATGCGGCGACGATTGCGGGTTTCGCCGATCGCTATGTGCGGGTGTTGGCGTCGATTGCGGGTGATGCGCAGCGGCGGGTGCGTGACATCGATCTGGTCGATGATGTCGAGCGGTCGTTGGTGGTGCGGGGTTGGAACGAGACCGCGCATGCGGTGCCCGATCTGGTGAGCGTGTTGGATCGGTTCCAGGCGCAGGCGCGGTGGCGACCGGATGCTGTCGCCCTCGTCTTCGATTCGGGTGATGGGCCGACGAGACTGGCCCACCCGTCGCCCGACCACCACCCCCCATCGAGTCACTGCGTGACGCTGTCCTATGGGGAGTTCGCTGCGCGGGTGAACCGGTTGGCGCGCAAGCTGATCGACCTCGGCGTCGGTCCCGAGACATTGGTGGCGGTCGGTATTCGCCGGTCGGTCGACACGCTGGTCGCGGTCTACGCGGTATTGGCTGCCGGTGGCGCGTATGTGCCGGTCGATCCGGATCATCCTGCCGAACGCATCGCGCATATCCTCGACACCGCGCGCCCGGCCTGCGTGCTGACCACGTCCGGTGCCGAGCTGGCGTTGCCGAAGTCGGTGCGTCAGCTGCAGATCGACACCATGGCGGTGTCCGGTCTCTCCGATGCGCCGGTGACCGATGCGGATCGGTTGGCGCCGGTGCGGGCGGACAACACGGCTTACGTGATCTACACCTCGGGTTCGACCGGTCGTCCGAAGGGCGTGGCGGTGAGCCATGCGGCGTTGGTCAATCAGCTGGCGTGGATGGTCGGCGAGCTCGGGCTGGATGAGTCCGATGTGCTGTTGCAGCGGACGCCGTTCACGTTCGATCCGTCGGTGTGGGAGATGTTTGCTCCGTTGATGGTTGGTGCGAGCATCGTCGTCACCACGCACGAGGGCTACCGTGATCCGCGGTATCAGGCCGAATTGATCGGGCGGTACGGGGTGACCGCGATGGAGATGGTTCCTTCGCTGCTCACGGTATTCGCAGCGGAGGCTTCGGCCGATGAATGTCGTTCGCTGCGATGGGTTTTCGCTGGTGGTGAGGTGTTGACGCCCGCGACGGTCAGCGCTTTCCGTGAGATTTCGGATGCGAAGGTGTACAACACCTACGGTCCTACCGAATTCACCATCACTGCTACCTCATGGCAGGTAGGCGAGGCGATACCTGGTTCGGTGCCGATCGGTGCTCCGGTATGGAATTCGCGGGCGTATGTGCTGGATTCGGCGTTGCGTCCGGTGCCGGTCGGGGTGCGTGGTGAGTTGTATCTCGCCGGTGCCCAGGTGGCGCGCGGGTATCAGGGTCGAGTGGATTTGACGGCGGATCGGTTTGTTGCTGATCCGTTCGGTGCGGTGGGTGAGCGCATGTACCGGACCGGTGACGTGGTGCGTTGGCACGCTTCTGGTGCATTGGAGTATGTCGGTCGTTCTGATTTCCAGGTGAAGTTGCGCGGTCAGCGGATCGAGCTGGGCGAGATCGAGGCGGTGCTGCTGGAGCATCCTGCGGTGTCGCAGGCGGTGGCGCTGGTGGTCGAGACCGCGATCAGTCAGCAGCTGGTGGCGTATGTGGTTGCCGTGTCGGGTGTTTCGGTTGACTCGGCGGAGCTGGCCCGGTTCGGTGGCGAACGGTTGCCGTCGTACATGGTGCCTGCGGCGACGGTTGTGCTGGCGGAGCTTCCGCTCACCAGCTCGGGCAAGCTCGATCGAAAGGCGTTGCCGGAGCCGGTGTTCGAAGCACGGGAGTTCCGTGCGCCGGTGACCCCGGTGCAGCAGATCGTTGCGGAGGTGTTCGCGGATCTGCTCGGCGTGCAGCAGGTTGGTCTGGACGACTCGTTCTTCGAACTCGGCGGCAACTCACTGCTGGCCGTCCGTGCGGCGGCGCGGCTCGGCGCCGAACTGCAGGAGACCGTTCCGTTGGTGTGGTTGTTCACCGCACCGACGCCGGGCGAGCTGGCCGCCCAGCTGACGCAGCGCCGGTCCGGTCAACTCGATTTGGACGCTGCCTTCGACGTACTGCTGCCGCTGCGTTCCGCCGGCTCGGCGGAACCACTGTTCTGCGTGCATCCCTTCGGCGGCATCGCGTGGTCGTTTGCGGGCTTGGCCGCGCACCTGGACGCGGATCGTCCGATCTATGGACTGCAATCGCCTGCCCTTCAGGCAACCGACGCCTCGTCCTTGCCGGAGTCGGTCGAGGAGTGGGCGCGGATCTATGTCAAGGAGATCCGGTCGGTGCAGCCGACCGGCCCCTACCACCTGCTCGGCTGGTCGCTCGGCGGTGTGCTCGCGCACGCCATGGCTGTGCAGTTGCAGGACGAGGGCGAGCAGGTGGCCCTGCTGGCGATGATGGACAGCTATCTCCATGCGGAGCGGGTGCCTGGCGACGCGGACGCCGAGGCAGGCGCAATGCCGCTGCAGGAGTTGCTGGGTGGTCTGTTCGGCGACAACATGGTCGAGCTGGCACTCGACGAGAATTCGGATGTCTCGGCAATCGCCACCCAGCTTGCTGGTCTGCCGGAGCCGTTCGGCTCGCTCGGCGCCGAGCGGATTGCCTGGTTCATGCAGGCGAACGTCGACATGGCCGCGTTGACGGACGGGTACCAGGCCGCGAAGTTCCGCGGCGACCTCGTGTACTTCACCGCGACCGAGGAGGCTCCTGCCGCCACCGCAGGAGCTGCGACGTGGTCGAGCGCAGTGGCGGGCACGGTCCACGATCACCCGGTGCCTGCGACGCACTGGCGGATGACCGACCAGGCCGCGCTGGCGCGAATCGGATCCGTGTTGCGCGAGTTCTGGCGCAAGCGCGCACAGTGACTCGGTCGACCATCGTGGTCGAGATCAGCGCAGTGCGCCTTCGGCGACCAGCGGGGCTGCTCGAGCGATGAAGGCATGATCGAAGGGGTCGGCGTCCGTAGGGGCCGCCGACCCCTTCCCGCTATCCGTGCGTTGTGGGGTGATTGGGGTCAGCCGAGGATTAGGGGGAGGGTCGTGGGGAAGTCGGTCATGGCAAGTTTTTCGGCGTCAGTGGGGATGCGGCGGCCGGTGCCGACGAGGAGGGCGTCCTTGTCGGACATCGTTGCGGGGAAGGGGGATCCGGCGATTTGTTCGAGCATGTCGCGCGAGCGGGCGAGGGATTCGGCGGGTGGGTCGGCGAGTTCGGGGAGATGGGCGATGAGGTCGAGGTGGTGCAGTGTCCATTCGAGGACGTAGGCGGAGAGGTAGTCGCCTGCGGTGAGGACCTGGTCGCAGGTGCTGACGTGGATGGTCGGGTCGACGAGGGTGGCGGCGCGGCCCGCGGCGGAGCCGACGTCGTCGAGATGGAACTTCAGCAGGCCCGGTTCCTGGTAGGCGGCGGCGAGCCGGACGATCAGCGCGTCGAGGGGGTCAGCGCCGGTGGGTGGGGTGTCGGAGATGTTCCAGTAGGTCACCGCGTTGCGGGTCGGTGCCGAATCGGCGGGCGTGACAAGGGTGATCAGGACGTCTTGGGCGTCGATGATCAGGTGGCACACCAGGTCCCGGACGAGCCAGCCGGTGCAGCCGGATGGCATGGCGAAGTCGTGATCGGGGAGTTCGGTGACCGCGGTGCGCAACGCTGTCCATGAGCGTGAGAAGAGGTCCACGGCCGCAAGTTAGCAGTGCAGGGCCGTCCTGGCGAATTTTTCATCGATCACCAAAGCCTCGTTCAGGAGCGCACTTTCGACCTCTGTCCGAAGCCGTCGACTCGGCCAGGTCTGCTGATCACGGTCGCGCATCGGCGGAGCGAGGTATCCGAAGTTCCAGCCGGAAGCCACCATCGGCCTCGTGGTGGGTGCGCAGCGTCCCGTCGAGCAGTTCGGCGCGCTCGGTCAGCCCACGCAGCCCGTGCCCGGCGCTCGGCAGCGTCATCGGGGTGTGTTGACCCGCGGTGTTGTGCACGATGACCGTGACATCGCTCGTGTCGGCCGTGAGCGTCACGGTCACCGCGGCACCCGGCGCGTGCTTGCGGACGTTGGTGAGTGCTTCCTGGACGGTGCGGTAGATCGCCCGCTGGGTGGCCGCACCGAGATCGTCGGGCATGGCGCCGATCAGCGCCACATCGATACCGCTGTCGTGCAACAGTTTCGGCAGATCCGCGACGGTGGGCTGCGGCGTGAGCGCACCACCGTTGGTTCCGGAGGCGCGCAGGACGGTCACCATATGCCGTAGTTCGTCCAGGGTTTTGGCGCTGAGCTCCCTGATCGTCTCCGCCACCACAACGGTTTTCGGGTCGGGACTGCTCACCTCGAGCGCACCCGCCTGGATGGCGATCATGCTGACCTGATGTGACACCACGTCGTGCATCTCGGACGCGAGCTCGGCGCGGTCGCGCGCGAGCGCGGATTGGATGCGCAGGGCGTCGCCTTCTTCACGCGCCTCGGTCAGCTCGGCGATCTTGTCCTGCAACGCGACTCGGGAACGAAGCAGCCTGCCGAGCACCGCTGGCGCGATCGCGGACAGGACCCGGGTGATGATGATGACGGTAAACATGTCGAGCGGAATATTTTCCCAGGCAACGGAATACCGCACGACGATGAAGACGACCGCCAAGATGACCGTGCACACCACGACGGTCAGGCTGCGCTTGCTGTGCCTGCCAACCGTGTAGATCGCGACCGAGGGGATGAGCAGCGAATGCCACGCGGCCGGGATGGTGCACAGGAAGGTCAGCACCGGAAACCGCCGCCGCCAGAGCAGGGCGACCACACCGAATGCGGCCGACAGATGCTCGGGCAGCGAGGTCGGCATCTGCGGCACCAGCCAGACGTCCAGCACGGACAGTGGTATCGGGAGGAGATACAACAGCACCCGATACCACGGTGTTGTCATGTCTGTGGTCCGTCGACCAGCCCGGCCTGTTGGGCGATCAGTGCCGCCTCGACTCTGGTGCCGACGCCGAGTTTGGCCAGGATCGCGCTCATATCGTCCTTGACCGTCCCGGTGCTGTGCCGGATCAGCCCGGCGATCTCGCGATTGGATCGCCCGGCGGCGACATGCCGCAGCACCGTCTGCTCGCGTTCGGACAGCTTGGCGACCGCCTCGACGGCCGAGGAGACCGCCTCGGCGGCCGAGAACCCACGGATCACCGATCGGGTCAGCGTCGGCGACAGCACCACGCCGCCCGCGGCCAGGCTTTTCACCAGCGTCACGAGTTGACGGGGATTGGTGTCCTTGAGCAGGAATCCGGCGGCGCCGAGCGTGAGCGCCTGCAGGACGTATTCATCGGCGTCGAACGTGGTCAGCATGGCGACAACGGGCGGATTCGCGCGCGTCACCACCTCGCGCAAAATGGTCAGGCCGTCGACGTGGGGCATCCGAATGTCGAGCAGGACGACATCGGGGTGGTGGCGGTCGATTTGCGCCAATGCCGTGACGCCGTCGGCGGTGGCGACCACGTCGATATCGGCATCCTGTCCGAGAATCAGCTCGAATCCGGACCGGACGAGCGCCTCGTCGTCGATCACGATGACTCGAATCATGCCTGGGAACAATACTGTAGTTACCGTCCCGCTACACAGCCATGGTTGCACCAGCCAGTTGGCGGTGCGGAAATCAGACCTCACGGCGACGCGGCAGTTGTCCGATTGCACATACGGTTCGCCGGGTACGTGTTCAGCCCGGCCGAGCCACCCCCGATCGGCCCGGTTCTGAAAGGGATCGCGTCATCGCTCGATCGATGCGTGGCTGCGCGATCCTCGCTAGGAAGGAAACACCATGCCCGACAACGCATCCACCGCATCCCACCTCGCCACTGCCGCCCATCCCGCCGACACCACAATCATCGCAAGGCTGACCGAACCCGCGCTGCGTACCCTGCTCAACACCGCACAGGATCTCTCCGCGAATTCCATCGGCCTCCTCCTCGATTGTGCCGAGCACTTGCACTTCCACCAGTACTCGGACCAGCTGACCGCCTAACCGCAGCTAAGAAAAAGCCTTGGGCCGGGACTGGTAAGTCCCGGCCCAAGTGTCGATCAGGGGTAGCGATCTATTTACTGGGATGCGCCGAGTGCGGCGAGCATGGCGGGGGTGTCGAGGTAGTTGTCGAAGCCGGCCACGCGGCCGTCACGCAGGTGCCAGACATGGATCTGCGCGACGTCGAAGGCGACACCGTCCTTGGTCTTGCCGACGCCGCGGCCCATCATGATGACGTCGTCGCCCGCGGCGAAGATGCTTTCCGGGACGGTGTTGGGTTCCACGTGAGCGAGCATCGTGGTGAAGTAGGTGGTAGCGCCCTCGTATCCGACATGTCGCCCACCCCATGGCAATTGTTCGGCCTGTTTTATCTCGATTTCCGGATCGAAGAGTCGCTCGATAACTGTGAAATCGAGTTCACCGAATGCCTGGTACACCTGGGTGACGAGGTCGAGATTGGTTTGGGACACTGAAGGGGCTCCTCGTGGGATGAATCGTGTAGAACACCAACATCTTTGCCGCTCAGCGCCGGTGTCGCTACACGAAGAAGGAGTCATTTTGGCATCGACGCCATAGTGCGGGTTACGGTCATTCGACGGCGATTCCGAGTACCCGGTTTGCCACCGTTGAACCATGAATTTTCCGTCGTCGAACAATCGTGGCGCGCGGGCGGTGCAGCGGTGTCCGGAAATGCTGTCGCCGCGGCGGTCCTGCCCCTGGTAGGAATGCACGCATGCCGACTGAACCGAATCTTTTTGCTGGGACCGACCTTTCGGCGCGGGTCGAGCGTGCCGAAAGATCGCTGATCGAGGAGGGGGCGCGCGCGGCCGCCGCGCGGGACCCGCAGCTGCCGGTACTCACCCGGCCGCTGGGCAGTGGGCTCGCGGTGTGGGCAGGGCCTGGTTCGCCGTTCGACAAGGTCGTCGGTGTCGGCATGGCCGGCGAATTCAGCGACCAGGAATTGGACGCGGTGGAGCAGGAATTCGCGGACCGCGACGCTGCGGTGCAGTTCGAGGTGTCCACCCTCGCCGACCCGGCCGTGGTCGAACGCCTCACCCGCCGCGGCTATGTGCTCGTCGGCTTCGAGAACGTGCTCGGCCTGCGGCTGGCGCCGGGCAGACAGGCAGCCTCGGCGCATGGCGTCGAGATCGGCCCCGCGACGCCCGAGCAATTCGACACCTGGTTGCAGGTCTGCATCGACGGCTTCGCCACTCCCGATACCCAGGGCGTGCCATCCAGCGAGGAATTCCCGCGCGAATCGCTCGAGCACGCGATGGGCGATCTCGCCGCGACCACCGGCTTCAGCCGGTTGATCGCACAGGTAGCCGGTGTCGCGGCGGGCGCGGCCAGCCTGCGCCTGCACGAGGGCATCGCCCAACTCTGCGGCGCGGCGACGCTACCGGCGTTCCGCCGCCGCGGCATTCAAGCCTCCTTGCTGGCGCATCGGCTCGCCACGGCCGCGGCGGCGGGCTGCGACCTCGCGACCGTCACCGTCCTGCCCGGCTCGAAGTCGCAGCAGAACGTGCAACGCCTCGGCTTCCAGCTGCTCTACGTGCGCACCATCCTCGTCAAGGAGTGAGCGCCGTGTGGATGCGGTTCGCCGGATCCACCGCACGGCGGATCGCGGCGAATTGCGCGTAGTTGTGGGCGTAATAGCGCTCGAGTGGGTCACCTGATTCGAGGTAGTTGATGTAGGCCCCCGCCGAGGCGGACGCGACCAGACTGTGTGCTTCGGCGATCCACTCGGCGGCGCGTTCGTGCGGAATCGGTTGGTAGTTGCCCCATTCCACGAGGGCGGCATGCGCGCGCCACGGGAAGGCGGTCTCGGTCGGGCCGGTGTCGCGGACGGCGCCGTCGAGCGCGTTGATCTGGACCCACCCGGTGCCGCCCGCGCGCGAATGACTGGTGACCGCCTCCACGATCGCGGCGATGGTGTCCGCCGTGAGTTCGGTGATGACGTCGGAGCCGCAGGTGAACGCGGCGCGCGGTGGGGTGCCGCCTGCGAGATGGGCGACCGCGTCCAGGTGGCTGAGGGACCGATATTCGACATTCAGTGGTTTCGCCGTGTGAGTCATCAGCTCGACGGCCGCGCGCACGCCGTCCCTGGCCGGGCTGACCAGCTGGAGCCAGCAGCTCAGCCCGCCGTGGCCGTCGGCGTCCACGCTGACATCGGCCCACTGGTCGCGGCCCGCGGTGCGCAGCCAGTTCGCCCATCCGGCGATCACCTGAGCCGCCAGATCGCCCGGAAAGGTCAGTTCCACAACGTCTTTCGGCGTCGCCGGGCAGGTGCGAAAGGTGAGCGAGGTGACGACGCCGACGTGGGACCCGCCGCCGCGAACGGCCCAGAACAGCTCGGGGCGGCAGGTCGGCGACACCTCGGTCGTCGTGCCGTCCGGCAACACCATCGTCGCCGCGACCAGCCGATCGCAGGTCAGCCCGTACCTGCGGGCCTCGAACCCGAGACCGCCGCCGAGGGTGAGCCCGGCGACGCCGACCATCGGGCACATGCCCGTGGGAATGGTCTGCCCGTGCTTGTCGAGCTCGCGGTACACCTGGTGCAGCGTCAGCCCCGGCGCCACCACCGCCGTGCCGTCGCGGTAGGTCAGCCCGGTCAATCCGCGCAGATCGATGATCATTGCGCCGGTGGCCGCCGAGGCGCCCACGTAGGAGTGACCGCCCGCGCGTGCTGCCAGCACGACGTCGTGCTCGGCGGCGAACGCGACCGCGGTCGCGACCTCCGTCGCCGAGGTGACCCGCACGACGGCCGTCGGCGCCGTGCTGTCGAATCGGGTGTTGAAGAGCTGCTTCGCCGTCGCGTAGTCCGGGTCGCTCGCGAGGGTGACCGGCCTGCCCAGTCGCCGCTCCAAACCGCCCCAATCCACGCCTGCCGCAGCGCGGCTGGATGTTAGCGGCGACGGCTCGGCATGCGCGATGCCGCGGTGCGCGGCACCGCCGAACGCCAGGCTTGCCGCGCCGATGCCGAGAGCGCCGCGCAGGAATGCGCTGCGGGATAGTTTGGTGTCGATCCATTCAGCGTAGGTCTGTGACCATGCAAAATCGTGGCGCGACACCTGCTTTCGGCGCGGGCCGAGCTGCTTGCCGCACGATCATGGCCGAAGGTCGGACGGTACCGATCCCTCGCGGCGTCGGCTCCGAATACGCGAAGTTAGCCACCAGCCCTGACCTGCTGGGTTTCGGTCGGCGAGCCGTCGGTGCGAGCGGGGGTGATCGTGGGTTAATGGGGTACATGGTCATTCGCTGGCTGTGTGCGGCTGCGGCGGCGGTGCTCGCCGCGGTGATGGCGCTGTTCATTTACGTGATCATGGTGGTGCGGGTGCCCGCACCGTTCGTGGTGTTGACGCACGTGGTGAGCGACTTCGGCCTGTACCTGGTCCCCGTTGGGCTCAGCGGATTCGTGTTGGCGCTGATCGCGTTCGCGCCGAAGGGGCGCGTCGGGGTGCGCCGGACGGCGGCCGTCGCGGGGCTGGTGTGCCTGCTCGGCGTGCTCACCGCCGGTCTGCCGTTGGCCGCGTCGTGGGGGACGGCGATCCGCAACGAGGCGAAGCTGTCGTTCGGTGACTATGTCGCCGGAGAGCGGAACGTCGGTGCGCCCGTCGAGGCGCTGAGCACCGTGTACAACACCGTCGACGGTCAGGATCTGCTGCTCGATGTGAAGCTGCCCGCGGCGGCAGCGGATCGCCCACGGCCCGCGGTGGTCTGGGTGCACGGCGGCGGCTGGGCCAACGGCGACCGCGGTGAGGCGCCGCTGTGGCATAAGTGGTTGACCGACAAGGGTTATGCCGTCTTCGCGATCGACTACCGGACGACGCCGCCACCGCGCTGGGATCAGGCGCCCGCCGATGTGAAGTGTGCCGTCGGCTGGGTCAAGCAGCAGGCGGCGAAGTACGGCGTCGACCCGGCGCGGGTGATGATCGCGGGCGGCTCGGCGGGCGGCAACCTCGCGCTGATGGGCGCCTATGCCGACGATCGCGTGCTGCCGAGCTGCGCGGTCGACGACACCGCCGTCAAGGCGGTCGCGGCGTTCTATCCGATGCCCGATCTGGCGGAGGCGTGGCGTGACTCCGGGCTGCCGGGCCGAATGCGTACCTTCCTTGCGGATTACACCGGCGGCAGCCCGGATCAGGTGCCCGATCGATACAAGGCGGCGTCCCCGATCACCTACATTCGCCCCAATGTGCCGCCGACGCTGGTCATGCACGGCACCCGCGATCATGTTGCGCCGTACCGGGGTTCGGTCGAGCTGATGGAGCGGCTGCGCCGGGTCGGCGTCGAAGGTCAGCTGCTCGCCGTGCCGTACGGCGAACACATCTACGATTTCACCTGGGGTGATTGGGGCACCCAGATGTCCAAACAGGTATTCGGCACATTTCTCGCAAACCACTTCCCGGCCAACTGAATCGAGCGCACTCGCGGGCGTACTCCCGAGTAACTGTGGCAGTGGTCACTGTTGTGCATTAAGCGTGACGCGCGTTACTGTAACGCCTCGTTAAGGGGAACGAGGCAGTTCCCCACTGTGGGAGGGTGCGCGAAGAATGCTCAGACGCCGACGTCCGATTCGAGCTCTTGCTGCCGCCGTGACCGCGTTCGCGCTGTTCTCGGGCGTGCTCGTGGCGTCGGGGCAGACCGCAGCCGCCGATCCCCTCGACGCGCAGCTCATCGCGACTCATCAAGGCCAACAGCAGTTTCCGAGAGTCTTCATCGACTGGGACGTGCCGATCACGATGAGCGACGGCACCGTGCTGAAGGGCAACGTGTATCGACCCGCCGACGCCACCGGGCAACCGGTTGCCGCGCCGATGCCGACGATCGTCAACCTCACGCCCTACACGAAACTCATTGGCAACATCGCAGATTCGACCATGGCGGTGCCCGGCCTCGCCGAGCCGCTGATGCGAATACTGAGCAGCATCGACCTGTCCGCCTTCGGCATGGGCGGCATCAGTGACCTGATGCACGCGCTGCCCGGCGGCGCGGCAAGGACTTTCGCCGTCGATCGCAACCTGGTGCAGAGCGGCTACACCCAGGTGGTCGTCGATGTGCGCGGGACAGGCTTCTCACAGGGCACCTGGCAGGTGTTCGGTGATCGCGAGCAGCAGGACGGCGCGGAAGTGGTGGATTGGGCCGCCGCGCAGCCGTGGTCCAACGGCAAGATCGGGATGAGCGGCATCTCCTACTCGGCGATCAACCAGCTGCAGACTGCCGAACGCAAGCCGGCCGCGCTGCGCGCGATCTTCCCGATTGTGCCTGGCAGCGACCTGATTCGCGATGTCGCGGCGCCCGGCGGCGCACTCGGCATCGGGTTCATCCCGGAGTGGCTGCTCGCGGTGAACGCCACCAAGCTGCTGCCCGACCTGATGTCCATCCTGAACGGCAAGTTCGACTGGGTCTGGCTCGCCGACCGGGTGCGCGATCCGTTCACCTTCTTCAATCTCGTCATTGAGGCCTTGGCGACCCCGAGCATCGAACAGATCAAGCCGGAGATGCGGACCCTCCTCGACGAACAAAGCCCGGTGCGCACCGCGTTCATCGGCAATCCGGAGCGGATCGAGGTGCCGACCTTCATCTACGGCGGCTGGCACGACATCTTCACCTACTCCTCGCCGCGGGTCTACAACGCGGTGAATGTGCCTGCGGGTCAGAAGAAGCTGGTGATGGGCGATACCTACCACGTCAGCACCGGCTCGGGCCTCGGCGTTCCCGGTGCGCCGCCGTCGTTGGACGTGCTGCAACGGGCCTGGTTCGACAAGTGGCTCAAGGACATCGACAACGGCATCGACGGCTACGAGCAGGTGCACCTGTGGCAGCAGGGCGGCGGCTGGACCACCGCCCCGTCCTTCCCGCGCCCCGGAATGGATTACCGCCGTATGTATTTCGACGCAGCCTCGTCGGGCACCGCGCCGGGCAGCGGGTACGACGGCAGCCTCGTCACCACGCCTGGTGGGCCTGCGCGCGTCACGGTGGCGCCCGGCCTGTCCACCCTGTGCTCCCGCGACGCGGCACAGGGCACCGCAGGCATCCTGTCCGCGTTCGACGCCTGCGCGAAAGACGCGCGCATCAGTGAGACGAACGCGCTGACCTTCACCAGCGCGCCGGTCGACCGGCCGACCCAGGTGTCGGGGCCGATCGCCGTTCACCTCAACACGGTGTTAGACGCCACCGACGGCTACTGGACGGTGACCGTCAATGACGTTGCGCCGGATGGTCGTTCGACGGTGTGGAGCACCGGGCAGCGCACCGCGTCGCTGCGCGCGGTGAACGAGGCCAAATCCACCCGCTCGCCGAATGGTGATTACACCGACCCCTACCCGCCGCTGACGCTGGAGACCAGGCAGCCGATCGTGCCAGGGCAGCCGACCGTCATCGACATCGGCCTGTTCGCCACCGACGGCGTGCTGCAACCCGGTCATCGGCTGCGCATCGACGTGTTCGCGGGCAACTTCCCGAGCAGTATTCCGTTGCGCCCGTTGCTGAACGAGAGCGAACTCAAGCCGCAGCATCTGCAGCTCGACCCGAATCAGCCAAGCTGGGTGAATATTCCGGTCGCCGCGGGCGCCGGGTGGTGAGCGCTCAGGCGCCGGATCCCAGCAGTGCCAGGGCCGCTCGATTGAGTGGGTCGGCCAGCTCGGGCAGCGCCTGCGGACCTGACTCGATCAGCACGGCCCGCACCCGGTCGTCGATGCCGCCGATCAGCACGTCGACCAGGCGCAGGTCGGGCACGGCCGCGAGCTCGCCGTTGCGCACGCCGATGCGGGCCGCGGCGAGCATGCGGTAGGCGAACAGCCGGTGCATCTTGGCCCGGTGCGCGATGAGGCCCGGTCCGGCAGCCAGGGTTTCGATGTGCAGCGCGCGGGCCGCGGCGGGCTCGGCCGCCAAGAAGTCCAGGTACGCGATCAGCGTCGTGCGCACCAGATCGCCGAACGCGCGTGCGCCGGACTCGGCGACGACGCGATCCAGTTCGCGCGCCACCACGTCGACCGCGAGATCGAAGGCGGCGGTGAAGCACTCTTCCTTGCTGTCGAACAGGGTGTAGAACGTGCGCCTGGCCACCTTGGCCCGGCCGACGATATCGGCCAGCGTCGTCGGGCCGTACCCGAGCTCGGCGATCGCCTCCAGCGCGGCGATGCACAGCCGCTCGCGCTGCGAGGTGGTCACCTCGTCGCGGCTCAAGCGGTGCGGACCCCGCGGCAGCCGTCCAGGAGCACCGGTGGTCAGGACGTTCATAGTGACGTCGAGTGTGCCACACGGAAATTCCGGCCCCGGCCCTCCGAGGCGCCGATTATTTTCCTGCGGTTCGGCCACGCCGAGGCCACCCGCCTCAGCCCGGCAGTCGGTCCGCGGGGTAGTCGTCCAGCGCGCGGTCTGCGTTGCCGACGATGACCGGGTGGCCGACGAGGTCGAACATGGCGATGTCGGAGTGGTGGTCACCGAAGGCTGCGCAGGCCGACAGATCGATACCGGTTTGTGCGGCGTAGCGGCGCAACGCGGCGGACTTGTCGGCGCCGACCATCGTCTCGACGACTTCGCCTGTGTAGAAGCCATTGTGGACTTCCAGCACGGTGCACAACACCGCGTCGGTGCGCAGCAGGGTGGCGAGTGGGCGCAGTGCGGCGTCGAACGAGCCGGAGACGAGCACGATCCGGGTCCCGGAACTGGCGAGCTGCTGGATGCGTTGGCGCACAGCAGGATTGAAGAATCCCGCGGTGGCGATGCGTGCGGTGCACCAGGCGCGGCCGACCCGATGCACCTCGGCAACCTCGCGACCGGCCCACAACCGATAGAACCACCGGTGGGATTCGCTGCGGCTCATGCCTTGTTCCCGCAGCGCGAAGAACTCGCGGATTGTTCCAGGACCGTCGACCTCGGGAAAGCGCTCGGCGTCGAAGGCGAACAGGGACAGGAAGGTGATGTCGCGGACCAGGGTTTCGTCGACGTCGACGAAGGCGGCGGGAATCGGCACCCTGGTCGGAGTCTGTTGCGCGCGAAGGGTTTCCAGTGGCCCGCGACTCATGACGCGACCTTGGTCGGCTCGGCGGCCTGCACGGGGAACTGGCGCACCTGCCCGGTCACCCCGAACAACCGCAGCAACGGCGAGGTCATCGCGGTGGTCACCAATGCCATCACCACCAGCATCGAATACAGCTGCCCGCCGATGAGCCCGATCGTCAAACCGACGTTGAGGATGATGAGTTCGGTCAGCCCCCTGGTGTTCATGAGGCTGGCCAGCGCTCCGGCTTCCTTGCGCTCGATACCGGTGGCGCGCGCGGCCAGATAGGTGCCGCCGAGCTTGCCGAGCAGTGCGGCAAGCAGGATCGCGAGCATCTCGCCGATGCCTGCGCGGTCGATCGAGCTGAGGTCGACCTGCAGCCCCGCGATCACGAAGAAGGCGGGCAGGAAGACCGAACTCAGCAGTTGCGCACCGGATTCCACGGCGGGACGGTGGCCGCGCGGGAAGATGACGCCGAACAGGAAGGCGCCGAAGATCAGGTGCAGGCCGATCCACTCGGTGGCCGCGCCCCACAGCAGCGCGCCCGAAACCGCAAGGAAGATCATCGTATTGACGGTGGTCGGCGCCGTCGACCGCCCGATGCGGGCGAGCAGCGGCCGCGCGATCCACCACATGGCCGCGACCAGCGGCACGAACAGCAGCAGTCGCCACTGCTGGCCCGCGCCGGGTCGCGCGACGCCGATGACGATGGCGAGCACGGTCCACGCCAAAATATCGTCGATGGCCGCGCTGGCCAAGCTGAGCTGCCCGATCCTGCTGCCCATCAGGCCACGATCGTGCAGGATGCGGGCCAGCACCGGGAACGCGGTGACCGCGAGCGCGCAGCCGATGAAAAGGGCGAAGCTCAACTGGTTGTCGCGTTCGTGCCTGGACAGCACGGCCACCGCGACAATGCAGCCGAGCACGAACGGGACGACGTAGGCGGACAGCGACACCGCGCCGATCACGCGGCGGTTGCCGTTGAACGAGCCGCGGTCGATCTCCAGCCCGGCCAGGAACATGAAGATCATCACGCCGACATTCGCGAACGCGCTCAGGTAGGACCGGATGTCTTGTGGAAAGACCATTCCGGAGAGGTGTGCCCCCAGAATTGTGGGCCCGGCGATAATTCCGGCCGCGATTTCTCCGATCACCGCAGGTTGGCCGAGGCGCTCCGCGACCCGGCCCAACACGCGTGCTGCGGCTGCGATGAGCACCAGATCCAGTAGCAGGAAGACGATTTGGTTACTCGGCAACGTTCGCTCCGTTCGAAAAGGGCATGCTTGTGGCCGCCCGTGTCCTCCGTCGGAGCCGACCGAGTTGACCTGTCCGTCGCAGATTCCCGGTTAGACTCCCGACTCCCCGGGTACCACGATAACGTGCGACTCTGACCGCGGCGAGTTCCCTGTGACTCTCGGCACAACATCGCGAATCCGGTCAGCCGTGCTGGCGGAAAGTTGTACCTCCCTGTCGTGGATCGCGCTGGTCAGAGGCCGGTCTGACCGAACATACTTCGAACCTAGGCTCGAGTTGCCCCAGTGAGGGGAGGCACTAGTTGTTCGAAGGTAAGACGGTTCTGATCACCGGCGCCGCAACGATTATCGGCACCGAAGTGGCGCGAGTATTCGCGAACTATTCCGCAGACATTGTCCTCGGTGATATCGACGAGGACGGCGGTCGACGCGCGGCGGCCGAATTAGGAGACCGGGCGGTGTTCATCCCGCTCGACATTCGGAACGATGAATCCATCGAGAAATTTATTGCGCACGCCGCCGGGACTACCGGTCGGATAGACGCTGTGGTGAATATCGCCTGCCTCTACGGCGACGACGAGACGACCGACGTGCGCGCCCAGTGGCTCGACGTACTGAATACGAATATCGTCGGCACGGCGCTGATGTGCCATGGCGCGCGAGCGTATTTGAAGGAATCGGGCGGCGCCATCGTGAACTTCACCTCGCCGAGCGGGCACGTCGCCCAGCACGGCAGGCTCCAGTATCCGGTGAGCAAGTCCGGAATCGCCCAGCTCACCCGCAGTCTCGCCCTGGCGTACGCGGCGGACGGGGTGCGGGTGAACAGCGTGTCGCCGGGTTGGACCTGGTCGCGGGTGATGCACGACATCACCGGCGGCGACCGGGCGCGCACCGATGCCGTCGCCGCCGGCTTCCACATGCTCGGCCGTGCGGCCGACGCCGGCGAGATCGGCGAGGTTGTCGCCTTTCTCGCCTCGCCGAAAGCGAGTTTCGTGACCGGCGCGGAATGGGCCGCCGATGGCGGCTACACGGCGCTCGGGCCGGAACAGACGACCTCGGCGATCGCCCAACTGCTGCAACAGAGTTAGGAACACGACGGTGAACAAAGACACGTTATCGGGCACCGAACTGCTGGCCGCTGCCCGGTCCGTAGCGCCAAAGCTGGCCGAACGCCGCAGCGAAATCGACACGGCCAGGCGCATTCCCGACGATATCGTCGAACTGTTGCGCTCGCTCGGCATCTACCGCATGTGTTTCAGCGCCGACCACGGCGGTCCGGGGCTGACCTCGTTGGCGCAGCTGGAGATCGTCGAGGCGTTGTCCTACGGCGACACCGCGACCGGCTGGTGCGCGATGATCGGCGCGGCCACCGGCATCTACGCGGGCTACCTGAACGAGCAGGCGGTCGCAGAGCTCATACCCTCGCTCGACCTGGTCACCGCGGGACTCATCTTTCCCGCGGGTCGGGCCGAGCGGGTGCCTGGCGGCTATCGGCTGACCGGACGCTGGAAGTTCGGCAGTGCGATCACCCACGCGGATCTGGTCATCGGCGGCGCCTTCGTGCTCACCGACGGAAACATGGACCTCACCCCGGCGGGCCGACCGGTGGTCCGGATCTTCTTCATGCGCCGCGATCAGGTCGAGGTGTTCGACACCTGGGACACCACGGGTCTGCGCGGGAGCGGCAGCAACGATTACGCGGTCGAGAATCTCTTTGTCCCCGAGCATCATTCGTTCGATTTCGGCGAACGGAAAAGCGGCACGGGCAAATTGGCCGAGCCGGAGGCGCTGGCCCGCATCATGCCCGGTGTTCCGCTCGGCATGGCACGCGCCGCGCTCGACTATGTGCGCGATATCGCCGCGGGCAAGGTCATCGCCGCGACCGGGCAGAAGTGGGCGGACAACTATCGCGCCCAGTACATCCTCGGAGAATGCGAGATGGAGTACATCGTCGCGCGCAGCGCGGTGGTGGAAACCATTGACACGCTGTGGGATTCGCTCGACGAGGAGCGCTTCGCGAACCTGTCGCCCGACGCCCGCATCAGCACCGCGCTCGCCAGAACGCATGCGTTCCGCGCCGCCCGCCGGATCATCGCGCGCCTGTGTGAGCTGGTCGGCACCGATTCGATCTACAAGCCGAATCCGCTCGATATCTGGCAGCGCGATATCAACACCATGGCGACGCACATCATCGCGCACGACGCCGTGATCCAGTCCACCGGCGCTTTCCTGCTCGGTGGACAACCGGAATTCCCGTTCGTACTCGGCCTCGGCTGAGCTGTGTTCTTGTTTTGCTAAGAGGGGAAGTAGTGCAGTGGACGTAGACAATCGGCCACGGCTGCCGTCGCTGACCGGGCTCCGGTTCTTCGCGGCACTCTCGGTATTCATCTTCCACTCGATGTTGCCGAACTCGCCCATACCGCCCTTTCATCCGGTCAATTTCTTCGCGGACCCCGATCTCGCGCACGACAGCGCGGTCGTTGTCGGCAAGCTTGGGTTCCTCGGAGTTTCCTTCTTCTTTATTCTCAGCGGATTCGTGTTGACCTGGTCGTGGAAGGAGGGATCGAGCGGGCTGCTGTTCATCAGGCGGCGGGTCGTGAAGATCTTTCCCAATCACCTGACCCTGTGGGTCATCTGCATGGTGTTGTTCGCCGCGGCGATCACGCCGTGGAAGGCGTGGCTGCCGAATCTCTTCCTGGTGCACGCGTGGTTCCCGCAGAACTACATCAACGCAGGTGTCAATACGCCGTCGTGGACGCTGTCCTGTGAGTTCTTGTTCTATGTATTGTTCCCGTTCGTCGTTCCGCTGATACTCAAGATTCCGGCAAAGTATCTCTGGTACGGCGCTGCGGTAATGGTGCTCGGCATGGGCCTGATCGAACTGGCGAATGTGTACCTGATTCCCGGCTCGGCGAAATCCGAGTTGACGCCCATCCCGGTGCTGCAACTGTGGTTCGGCTACCTGTTCCCGCCCGCGCGGCTGTTCGAGTTCTTCCTCGGTGTCTTCGTCGCGCGCATCGTCGCGGAGGGTCGCTGGATCCGGCTGCCGATCTGGGCCTGCCTGCTCGGCTGCCTCGCCGGGTACCTGGTCGCCATGTACACCCCCTTCGTCGTCGGGTTCTTCCTGGCCACCGCCATCCCGCTGGCCCTGCTGATCGGGTCGGCCGCAGTGTCGGACATCGAGGGCAGGTCGCGGTTCCTGTCCAGCAGATTCGTCGTCTGGCTCGGCGATATCTCGTTCGCCTTCTACATATGTCAGGGGGTCGCACTGTTCTACGTCAGGCACCAAATGGGTGACGTGACATTCAGTGCGCCGATCGCGGTGCTCGTGATCTTCGCGCTGTTCGTCTTGAACATCCTGATGGCGTGGGCGCTGCACAGCTTCGTGGAATCGCCGGCGATGCGTCACCTGGCGAGGCCTAAACCGAAGCGCAAGCCCGCGGCTGTCTCAGCCGGTGCATCTGCCGATCGCGGCGTTCCGCAAACGCAGATCGCGGGAGATTAGTTCCTATTTTTCACGATGTGTTCACCATGAGCGAACTCGGAGATCCGTTATGCAAGCCAGATCTCCGAGTATTGCAAATTGCTGCTATGCGCACTGAAACTTGCTTGCAGGGTCACTCGAACAGAGTTACGATGATTACGTTGTTAACGATCGGCGTGTAGAGATTGGGGGGCCGTTTTTCCGGCCGCACGCGGGTGCAGATGATGTGCCGCGGTCAGCTGGCCGAAGTCATAGATCGACAATTCTTCGGTGCATGCTGTTCAGGCGACTGTGGAGCTGGGCGACAATGAATCGCTCAATAGGCAGCGCGATGCTCGATGAATGGAGGCGGAGGGGTCCGCGTCCTTCATTATCAAATTGAATGCAGCCGATGTCAGCTTGGATCCGAATATCGATGTCAACGACATGCGGTGACCAGGCGATATTTTCAGTACAGGTGCTCGGACGGACACGGGCGGTATGCCATGCGGCGAACCGTCTACTCACTGTTCCGGCCGTATCCGTCCGTGCTGTCATAAGTCACCGAAAGGTAGTTATGAGCACAACCGTCGGTAGTAATTCTGAATTCGTACATAGACATCTATCGGAGCCGACGGCGCCTCCGATTCCGGTGGCCGCCGAGGCAGTCGCCACAGCCGTACTTCGCGTGGTCTTCGCCAGGCGTCGGTGCGCCGAACCGGATACGGTCTGCGACGTCATCGCCTGTGATGAGTGTTTCGCGCCGCATCTGAAGAAGGTGATCGGCTTTGTCGAGGCGGGCAAGCCGGTGCACTTCGTGATTCCCGCCTTTCCGGCCAAGTCGCGCAATCGTCGCAAAACCCTTGGGCGACTGCCGGATATGGCTGAGACGTTGGCGATCGAATCGCTGCAGGGGTTCTGTGATCAGGTCTCCGCAGTCTATGCACCCGGTGCGATCGTGACCATCTGTTCCGACGGTCATGTCTTCAGCGACTCACTGGAGATCCCGGATCCGCATGTCGACGAGTATGCCGCTGAGCTGCGCCGGGTGATCCGGTCCACCGGTGGCGGCTCGATCGGCCTGTACGGGTTGCGTGATGCGATGCCGGGTCTGTCGTGGGATGCGCGGCGTGCTCGGCTGCTCGAGGAGTTCGCCACGAGCATCGAGGCGATTCGTGAGTCGGTGAAGACGGATCCGGCGATGCGGCGGATGTTCAACGGGATTCACCGGTTCATGGTGGAGGACAACACGGCACTGATGCCGGAGTTGAGCGCGACCCAGCGGCGGAATCGGTCGAAGGAGACCGCCTACGAAGTGGTGCAGCGTAGTCAGGCGTGGAGCAGGCTGGTCGCTGGTGTGTTCCCCGACGCGGTGCGGTTGTCGATCCATCCGCAGACCCATCACAGCGACAAGATCGGCTTTCATCTCTTGCGCACGCAGGACAACTGGCTGACTCCGTGGCACGGCGTCGTGCTCGACGACGGCACGAAGTACACGCTGATCAAACGGGCCGAGGCGGAAGGCCTTGGCGCACGCCTGGTTTGGCGGAACAGCCGCCCGAGCCATTTCGTCACCGCACCTCGAGGAGCATCATGACTAGCAGCGTCCGCCCGGCTCCGCTGGACGGCATCGATCTGGAGCCGTTCGCCCGGATCGTGACCGCCGAATCCCCCGGACAATCCCTGGCCGATCTGCCGATCGAGGATCTGCTTGCGACCGTGCTCGCCACCAAGGTGACCGTGTTACGTGGCTACGGCCTGCTGAATAAGCCAGAGCTGGAACGGTATTGCCGCGCCGCGGGCGAGTTGTTGGAGTGGGACTTCGGCACGATCCTCGACCTGGTGGTCCGGGACAACCCGCAGAACTATCTGTTCGACAAGGGCGATGTGCCGTTCCACTGGGACGGCGCGTTCGCGGCGCAGGTGCCGCGGTTCTTCTTGTTCCAGTGTGTGCAGGGTAGTGCGCCGGGCGCGGGTGGGGAGACGGTGTTCTCCGATACGACCCAGGTGTATCGCGAAGCGCCGCAAGAGCTCGAGGAGCTGTGGGCGCGCACGACGATCACCTACCGGACCGACAAGCTGGCGCACTACGGCGGGTTGGCGAAGTGGCCGCTGCTCGGTACGCACCCGGCGACGGGCGAGACGACGATTCGTTACGCCGAACCTCTTGATCCCGCAAAGTATCTCAACCCGCTCTTTCTCACCTTGGAGGGGATTTCCCCGGAGGACGGGGTGCGAGTGATGGAGGACCTGCGCGAGCGGCTGCACGACCCGCGCTATTGCTATGCCCACCCCTGGGAGACCGGCGACATCGTCGTCGTCGAAAACCATGCTTTGCTACACGGACGCAACGGATTCAGCGGATCCGCTGAGCGCCACGTGCAGCGAATCCAGATCGTCTGAGCGTCGAAAGGCACGTGACATGCCAACACCCATCGCCGAAATAGCTACCGAATACGACGTGGTGATCATGGGCGGCGGACCCGCCGGATCGACCCTCGCGGCGATACTGTGCCGGGAGAGCGATCTGCGCGTCGCCGTCATCGACCGAGAAGTGTTCCCGCGCGAACACATCGGCGAATCCGGCGCACACCCACTGGTGCCGGTGCTGCAAGCCAGCGGAGCCCTGGAGAAGGTGCTCGCCAGTCAATGCTGGATCCAGAAGTACGGCGGAATCTACCAGTGGGACAACGATCGTCCGTTCGTGTCGTTCTTCGAACATGCCGACTACCTGGTCGACGGGATCTATCGCTGGTCGATCCATGTCAACCGGGAGGAGTTCGACACCGTCCTGCTCGATCACGCCGAGGACAGCGGTGCGCACGTCTTCCAGGGCGTTCGGATCACGAAATTCTTTCCTGGCGACGGGTATACGACCGTCGTGCTGGAGGACGGCACGGAGCTGCGTGCCGGGTACTTCGTGGACGCGTCGGGCCGGGCGAATTCGGTGGCCGCGCGCGGATCGCAGCGGGACAAGCAGTGGCTCTCGGAGTACCGCAACGTCGCGGTGTGGTCACACTTCCGCAACTGCATCCCGGCACAGCACGCCGCCGGCGAGTGGAACATGTTCCGGGAGAACAACCTATCGCCCATCTACGCCGTTGCCTTCGAGCACGGTTGGGTCTGGTACATCCCGACACCGCGGCTGATCGATGGGGTGCGCGAGAACGTCTGGTCCATCGGCATCGTGACCAACCCGGACTCGCTGGCGAGGGTGGATCTGCGCGATCCGGAGATCTTCCGCAAGACAATCCACTCGATCCCGGTGCTGCGTGATCTGATCGTCGATGCGGAGCCGATCCGCCCGGAAATGCTGACGGCGACGAACTATTCGCGGATCAGTGACCATTTCGGGTCGTTCGACGAGCGTTGGCTCGCGGTCGGGGATGCCTCGTACTTCGTGGATCCGTTGTTCTCGTCCGGGATGTCGTTCGCGGTGACCCAGGCGTGGGCGGCGGCGCTGGTGTTGCGCAAGAGTTTCGATGCTTCGGTCGATGAGCAGACCAAGCGAGATCTGTGGCGCGACTACGACGTCGAATGGCGCGGCATGGCAGAGACCTGGGCGCTCAGCATCGACCAGTGGTACCACGAGATCTCGCGCACCCACCCCGACAGCATGTACTGGCAGGGTCAAAAGCGTGGTACCGCACTCGGCAACGCCACCGAAGGCACCTTCCAGGCGTTGCTCAACACGGCGCTGGTCCCCGACCTGCTCAACGTGATGACCAACGGCACTCGCGATCCCCGTGATTTGGCGACCGAGGGTCCTTATCTCACCGCGCTCACCGCGGCCGACGCGGTGGAACTCGGTGCGGACGACTGGATTTCGCTGGCGCCGCAGACACGGATCAGGTCCGGGCTCGGTGCGGACATGCCCGGCTTCAAAGGCATGTCCCCACCGTTCGAGGTGCCACAGGAGGTGCGTGACGGACTGGGCCGATACTGGCTCGACCCGATCGCCAACGCCGATTCGGCGCCGGAGCCGCTCGCCGACGCGGTGCCGTGTCACCGCTTCTACTCCAGCGAGGACTCCGAGATCGAGGTGCGCTGTCTGGAACGCGACGGTGGACAGGAACTGTGGGCCGCGCTGTCGAACGGTCCGGTGCGCTGGGCGGAGCTGGCGCCGACACTGTCGGTGTTGCAGGGCCGTGCGCTCAAACGATTGCTCCGCGCGGGCCTGGTGATTAACGACACCAACGCCCAGCCCGATAACCCGGTGGGGGATGCCGAAATTGGGGCGGGGCTCGGCCAAGGGGGAGAGCAAGGGTAGTTCCTATGAGGTCAGTGGCGGTTCTAGCGGTCGACGACGTCATACCGTTCGACCTCTCGGTCCCGATCGAAATCTTCGGTCGGGCCAGGCTGGAGGATGGCACCGCGGGGTACGACGTTCGTGTCTGTGGCGAGAGTTCCGATGTCTCGTCGAGGTTTTTCGCGATCTCCGCGGTGCGGGGCATCGAATTCCTCGACGAGGCGGACACGATCATCGTTCCCGGCTCACTCAGCTATCGTTCGGCGCCGTCACCACGACTGCGGGCCGCCCTGCGCCGCGCCCACGAGCGCGGCGCACGGGTGGCCTCGATCTGCTTGGGCGCGTTCACCCTTGCGTCGGTCGGATTGCTCGACGGCATGCGGGTCACCACGCATTGGATGGCGGCGGCCGAGCTGGCTTCGGACTATCCGCGGGTCCGGGTGGATCCCGCGGTGTTGTACGTGGACAACGAAAGTGTGCTCACCTCAGCGGGTGCGGCCGCCGGATTGGACCTGTGCCTGCACATGGTGCGCAGGGACTACGGGTCGGCAGTGGCGGCCGAGACCGCACGACTTTCGGTGATGCCGTTGACCCGCGACGGCGGCCAGGCGCAGTTCATCGCGGATCGCCCGCGATCCGAGGCCGACCAGAAGTCGATCAATCCCACACTGGAGTGGGCCGAATCCGTGCTCGGCACCCGGATCACCGTGTCGGACTTGGCCGCTCGCGCAGGCGTGAGTCAGCGCACGCTGATCCGGCGTTTCAACGAGCAGGTCAGGATGACGCCCAACGAATGGTTGCAGACCGTCCGTGTGCGCAAGTCCCAGGAGTTGCTCGAAAAGACCGACGCCACAATGGAAAACATCGCCCACCAAGCCGGCTTCGCCTCAGTAGCCGCCCTACGCAAGGCCTTCCGCAAAACCACCGGCGTCACCCCCCAGTCCTACCGCAAAGCCTTCCTCTGACCCCCGATCCCTGCGGCGTCCAGCGTCGGCGTGCATTCTTCGGTGTGAGTGCGCTGTTGGCTGATTTCTCGAAAGGTATGGCGTGGCGTGGCGTGGACCTGGTCGAACATCCGATAGTGTCGCTTGGGTTCCCAGCACGGCATCGTCACCGCGTTCGGTTGCGAATCAGCACGTGGAAGCGTCAACGCTCGCTTGTCCGGCACAATCCTGATCGGCTCTGGAGGGCACATGCGCGTTTTGCGATCCACCTTCCTCCTCACCGCTTGCGCTGTGATGTCTTTGAGTGGCGTTGCCGTCGCTGCCCCGGTGCACGCCCAACCTTTCCGCCACATCGCCCACCGTGCCGCCCCGGACGACGAGGGGACGAAGGCGCTGATCGCGCAGGCACAAGCCCGTGCTCGCAGCGCCGCCGCCCGCGCCAAAGCGGCACCGAAGTTGGAGAACCGCGACCTCGATCACCTCAGAGATGCCGATGACGCTGCCAAAGCCGCCGGGGAAGCCACCAACGTCGCCGATGCAACGCTCGCGGCAACCGATGCTGCGAAGGCAGCATTCCGCTCGGTTGCCTCCTCGAGGAAGTCATCGCAGTCTGCGGAGGTGGCTTACAAGGCGGCGGGCACTGCGTTCCGAACTGCTCGCAGTAGTTCGGCGGCGCCTGACGACGTAGCGGCAGCCAATGCCGCTGCGAAGGCGGAAAACGCCGCCGTTGCCGCCAGTCGCGAAGCCTTCAAAGGCAAGCCCACCGCAGACGATGTCGCAGAGATCGAGCTCATCAAGGAATAGCGCACGCCTGGCCTGCCTGGCCGATCATCTCGGCCACCGCGCGAGTATCGGGATCGCTATACCTCGCGAGTTATGGGTTCACCGGATTCGATCGATGGGGTCCGGATGCACGGGAAGGTCTGCGGCGCTAGCGGCTTCGGCGAGCACCGCTTCGACCATCGCGGGGGTTAGTTTGCCGGTGAAGGTGTTTTGTTGGCTTACGTGGTAGCAGCCGAATAGGTGTAGTGGGGATCGGTCGGGGCTGATGGGGGCGAGTTCGACGTGGGCGCCGTGGGTGAACTTCGGGCGGGGGCGGGGGATGGTCCAGCCTGCTTCGGCGAGGACGGGGAGCAGGGCTTGCCAGCCGAAGGCGCCGAGGACGACGACGGCGCGCAGGGTTGGGGCGAGTAGGGCGAGTTCGGTGCTGAGCCAGTGGCGGCAGCGGTCGCGTTCGTCGGGAGTCGGCTTGTTGTCCGGCGGTGCGCAGTGCACGGGGGCGGTGATGCGGACGCCGAACAGGCGCAGGCCGTCGTCGGCGTGCACGGCGGTCGGTTGGCTGGCGAGGCCGACGGCGTGCAGCGCCGCGTAGAGCACGTCACCGCTGCGGTCGCCGGTGAACATCCGGCCGGTCCGGTTGGCGCCGTGTGCGGCAGGAGCCAACCCGACGATCAGCAGTCGGGCGTCGTCCGGGCCGAATCCGGGAACCGCCCGTCCCCAATAGGTTTCGTCGCGAAAGGCGGCGCGCTTGTCCCGCGCGACCTGCTCGCGCCAGGCCACCAGTCGCTCGCACGCGAAGCAGTCCGCGACGGCTGCGTCGAGCTCGGCAATGGTGCGGCACACGAGATCCATTCGACCACAGCGACGGCGCCGCTAGATAGGTCATTCGTCCAGTTCAATGCACGTCCTGAGTCGGGATAACGACCGGGACATGTGATCGTTGCCACCCCGCCCTGCTTGATAGCATGGCCTTTCTGACCGACCGGATGCGGGCTTCGCCCCCGGATTCACCTCGAAAGAGTTTTCCATGCAGTTTGACATCGTCGAGCGGGACGAAACGTGGGTTGCCGGGTTGCCGGTGCGCAGCCCGAAGCGTGCGCTCGGAGAACTGCGTGACCACGACCTGGAGGCCGCGTGGGCCGCCGTCTTACATCAGGAGCTCGGTGGCCCGCTGGCCAGCGCCTACACCGACTACACCGGCGAGCTCGGCACCTACAACACCCAGATCGTCGGCTATCAGTGCGCGTCCTTCGGCAATGTCACCCGCGGCCATCTGGTGGCCAGGCTGCCGCGCGGCACCTATGCGAGATTCGCCTCGGTCGGTAACTTCCCGCAGGTGATGACCGACCTCTGGACCCAGATCGCGTACGCCGAGGAGCACAACCAGATCAAGCGGACCTACACCGGCGACTTCGAGTGTTATCCGCACGCCTACAAGATCGAGCTGTACCTGGCGGTCGACGCCCGATGAGTTATGCGATCGCGGTGCGCAACGAGGCGATCTACGGCGGCCTGGTGGTCCCGCGGGTGCGCCCGAGTTTCAAGGTCAGCAACAGCGACCTGATCGAGTTCCTGAAGGACCGGCTGCGCGACCGGAAGGGCGCGGATCGGCCGATGTTCACGGTGTACGTGCCCGACCCGGCAGGCAACTACAACGCCGTGGTCTGTTTCGAGTACCGCGAGCCGGAGGCGGTGCCGATCGGTGACGTGCTGGTGCGGGTGCCGAAGGGTGTCTACGCGCGCTTCGCGCCGAACGGGGACTACCACGATCCGGTCGAGGATGTATGGGCCCAGGTCGACGACGCGACGGCCTCGGCGGAGATCACCCGTGCCTATCGTGAAGAGATCGAGATCTGGCAGGGTCCGGACACGGTCGAGCTGTTCATCTCCATCCTCGTATAGCTTGCTGTTGGTTAGCTGCACTAGAACCAACCGGTCTCCTGGTTATCTGGTTGAACCGTAAGAAGGGTTCTGACCAGGAGGGATTTGTAGAGATGTCTCCAGTTTTCGGAAGATTAACCAGACGTCTGGTCAATTCCTGCTGGATGACGGATACTGCCCTAGGCAAAGTCGTCCGGAAGCAGGGTTTCGGACGGGGATGCCGACCCCGGATCGACCACCGCGCTGGCATGCGGAGCAACGGAGTAGGAACAGTATGGCTGTCGAGGCGATCGCAGTCGTCCCGAGAGAATTCCCCGGCGGAAGGCTGCGGCTTCGGGACGGTCAGGCCATGGGTGCCTCGCGCACCGCGGCCGCGCCGCTACGGGTTGCTGGTCGCCGCGGCGGCGCGGTTGCAGGTCATTTCCCACCCTGCGCCGATTCCCATGATCGCTACCGGGCCGGTCCGGTCTGGTGGGATAATCGCAGACATCGGCCAATTGCCGATGGATTGCACGGCTCGCCGATTCGGGCCGACGAAGCACGCACGCGCAGTGCAGGCGACCGACCCCGGAGCGGTGGGGTGACGGATGGGTGATGACAGCAGCCGAAAAGCGCGACTCCCCAGCGCAGCGGCACCGACTTTCGCGGATCCCCTGGATAGACTGGCGTCGCTTCGTTTCTCGGACCTGCTCGGAGAACCCGAGCATGAGACCATGGCGTTGGTGCTATGCCTGAGCGATTCGGCCGCTGCCCGGGTTGGGAATCGGTGGCCCGGTGGCAGGCGGCGTCCGATGCCGGGCGTGGACACCCGTGGATAGCGTGATCGGAGACAAGGTGCCTCGGCGGACGCTCGACTCATTGGTGACTCAGGTCGCCTCCGAGCTGATGGGCGTCGACGCCACGAACATGGCCGAGACGACCGAGCGGGTCCTTGCCCAGCTGGTCGAATACTTCGACGTCGACTTCAGCTACGTGCGCCACACCGACCGGGAACGCCGGGCGTCGGTGCTGATCGCCGAGTGGCCGCATCGGCCGCAGGTGCCCGATCCGGATCCGCTCGAGGTCGTCTACTTCGAGGGCGCCGACCCGGTGTTCCGCGCGTTCGAGCACGCGACCGAGCCGATGATCGCCCGCCCGACTCCCGAGTTCGCCGATTATCAGGAGACGATGCGCCGGGCCTCCGGCATCCCGGTGGTCACCACCGCCGCGGTGCCGCTGCTCTCGCGCGGCGAGTCCACCGGCGTGCTCGGCTTCATCAAGACCGGCGACCGGGAATGGAGCACCCGCGAGCTCAACGTGCTCAAGGCCATTGCCGCGCTGTTCGCGCAGCTGCAGGCACGGGTGGTCGCCGAGGAGCGGCTGCGCTACATCGCGCTGCACGACGACCTGACCGGGCTCGCGAACCGGCGCGCCTTGCTCGAGCACATGGAGGAACGACTCCGGCCGGGCAGCCCAGGCCCGGTGGCGGCGTTCTTCCTCGACCTGGATCGGCTCAAGGCGCTCAACGACTTCCTCGGGCACACCGCGGGCGACAACTTCATCCGCACGCTGTCCTCGCGCCTGCGTGAGCATCTCGATCCCGACGACATGATCGCGCGCCTCGGTGGCGACGAATTCGTCATCGTGCCCGCCAAGCCGATGGACGCGGTGGCCGCCGAGGAGGAGGGCACCAGGATTCAGCAGCTCATCGGGCGCCGGGTCACCGTCGGCGGTGAGTCGGTGAGCCGGGCCGCGAGCATCGGTGTCGCCGTCGGCATTCCCGGCGAGACCACCGTGGCCGACGTGCTGCGCAGGGCCGATCACGCACTGCTCTCGGCGAAGTCGGGCGGCGGCAACGGCGTCGCGGTGTTCACCGACGCGATGCGGGCCCAGTTCGAGCTGCAGGACGATGTGGAGCTCAACCTGCGCGGCGCGGTGTCCGACGGGTCGTTGCTGCTGCACTATCAGCCGGAGGTCGACCTGCGCACCGGCCGGATCGTCGCGCTGGAGGCGCTGGTCCGCTGGCTGCACCCGACCCGAGGCCTGCTGCCGCCCGCGGCGTTCGTCACCGTGGCCGAGGCGACCAACCTGGCAGGCGAGCTCGGCCGCTGGGTGATCAGGTCGGCCTGCGCGCAGTTCGCCGAGTGGCGCAGGCGCGGGCTCGCGGCGAATGTCGTGATGCGGATCAATGTTTCGCCGGTGCAGTTGGTCAGCCTCGATTTCGTGGAGCGGATCGAGGACATCCTGCGGTTGTTCGGCATCGACGGCAGCTCGATCTGCCTGGAGATCACCGAGCACGTCGTCGTGCAGGACCTGGCGCGCACCCAGGTCACGCTGCGCGGGCTCAAGCGGATGGGTGTGCAGATCGCGATCGACGATTTCGGCACCGGCTACAGCTCGCTGTCGCACCTCAAGGCGCTTCCGGTCGACGCGGTGAAGATCGACCGCGGTTTCGTGCAGCGGCTCGGTGCGAGCACCGACGACCTCGCGATCGTGAAATCCATTATCGGCCTTGCCGGTTCGTTCGGCCTCGGGGTGGTCGGCGAGGGCGTCGAGACGGCGGTGGCCGCGCGCACCCTGGTCGGTCTCGGTTGCTATCGGGCACAGGGCTTTTTGATCGCGCGGCCGATGCCCGCCGATGAGGTGGAAGCGCATCTGGCGGTGGGGCGCATCCCGCTCGATCTCGATCTACCGCGTGCGAGTCGGGGTACGGCCGGCATATGACCGGCGATCATGCGTCGGAAAGCCCACTGTCCGAACATGATTGGCTACTGATCGAAACGCTGGAGCGGGCTGCTGATGGTTCGCCCTCGGTGCCGACGCTGGTCGCCGACGGTGCTCGGGTCAAGGACTGGGTGAGTCTGTTACGGCCGCGCCGGGAATTGCATGCGGCCGCACCACAATGGATCGAGGAAGTGGTGCGGCGCTGCGTCGCGACGGCCGAGCCGATCAGCAACTGCGAGAACGGATTCGCGATCGCCGGTGTGCCCGTGCGGTGCGCGTTCGGCGAGGTGCACGGGGTCCAGGTGTGGGTGGGGCCGGTCGGCGTGCACCCGGCGCCGCGACCGCGCGTTGCGGCATGGGACTGGGTCGCCGACACCGAATTGGCCCACCACGGACCGGGTTTGGAGGAGTTGATCTTCGTAAGGGCGCCGCAGGAGGTGCGGGTGATCCGGACACCGCCCGAGGCGTTCGGCCGGATGGTGCGGTTCGACGGACGGCTCGACTACTTCGATATGGTCGGCAAGCTCGACGGCCGCCACCAGAGCGCCGTCGACATGATCGGCGACGACGACGTCGTCCGCAGCTTCCAGATGGTGACCAGGGCCGACCCGGTGGCCCGCCGGGTGCGGGCGTTGATGCACGAGTGCACCGACGCCGCATCGGCTCGACCCGATGTCGACATGACCATGCTCCGCGCCGTCGCCCAGCGCGCCGACGACGGCGTCGGCTTCGTCTGGCTGAGCACCGGTCTGATCTACGAGTGGACCCGCATCCCTGCCCCGCCGTTGGACCGCTGGGCGGTGGAGCGGCCGACCGTGCACCCGGACGATATCGAGGACTTCCGCGCCGCCTGTGCGGATCTGGCAGGCACCGCGGTCGACAGCGACGGCGCCGCGAGTGCGCGCGAGATTCGCACGGACACCGGCCAGGTCCGTACGCGGCGCGACGGCGCTGCCGTCCAGCTGCGCCTGCGGGTGCGATTCACCGACTCGGGGTGGATTCCGGTGCGTGTCGAATTGCGGCCGGTGTTGGTCGCTGAAAGTGGGCACGGGCTGCTTCGGGTCTGGGCCGAACCGACCGGCTGAAGAATACGGACAAACCGGTTTCGCCGGGTCTTTCACGGCTGTTCATGCGCCGTTCGGCGCAGTGGTCCCGAAGATAACCCGACTGGCTGCACCATCGGCGAGGTGCGCATAGTTCAGCTTGCGAACTTCTACGGCCCGCGTTCGGGTGGGTTGCGCACTGCCTTGCATCATCTCGGTGAGGGATATGTGGCGGCCGGGCACGAAGTGGTGCTCATTGTGCCTGGCGCGCGCCGATCCGAAGAGCTGCTGTCCACCGGCGTCGTCCGGGTCACGTTGCCCGCCTTGGCCATTCCGTGGACCGGCGGCTATCGCGCGGCCGATCCGCGGCGGGTCGCCGACGTGCTGGCCGGCCTGCGCCCCGACGTGCTCGAGGTCTCGGATCGGTTGACGCTGCGCGGATTCGGTCGCTGGGCGCGCAAGCGCGACGTGGCAGGGGTGATGATCTCGCACGAACGCCTAGACCGGCTGCTCGGCCAGTTCATGCCACGCCAGGCCGCACGCCGCTGCGCCGATGTGGCCAACGGCCGGACCGCCGCCGACTACGACATCGTGGTCTGCACCACCGAATTCGCCCGCGAGGAATTCCTGCGCATCGGCGCGGCGAACGCCGAGCTGGTGCCGCTCGGCGTCGATCTCGAACTGTTCAGCCCACGCAGGCGCGACGGCAGGCTGCGCGCCGACCTCGGTGCGCAGGGCCATCCGCTGCTGGTGCACTGCGGCAGGCTTTCGGTGGAGAAGCGGGTGGACCGCAGCATCGACGCGGTGGGCGCATTGCGCAGGGCGGGCACCGAGGTTCGCCTGGTCGTCGCCGGTGACGGCCCGCGCCGCGAGGCGCTGGAACGCCGGGCACGGGCATTGCCGCCACTGGCCGACGGGCAGTCCGCCGTGCATTTCACCGGCTTCATCTCCGAACGCGCGATGGTCGCGAAACTGCTTGCCACCGCGGATGTTTCCCTGGCGCCCGGCCCGCACGAGACCTTCGGCCTCGCGGCGCTGGAAGCGCTCGCTGCGGGCACGCCGGTGGTGGCGAGCCGATCCTCGGCGCTCGCCGACATCGTGACCGCTGAGTGCGGCGCGGTCGCCGCCGACCGCGGCTCCGCCTTCGCGCAGGCCGTCACCGACGTGCTGGCCATGCCGACGGCCGGGCGCAGGAAGGCCGCACGCAGCAGGGCCGAGCAGTACACCTGGCCGCGGGCGGTGGCCGGAATGCTCGACGTGCTGGGCCGCTAGTGCCTGCCTCGAGTACCCTGCGAGGAACCGATTCGAGCAATTCGAGATGGGATGCGTAGTGCGAGGTAGTTGGCGACGCGGCCGCAGGACCGTGCGGGACGCGAAGGTGCTGATCACGGGGGCGGCCAGCGGAATAGGCCGGGCTACCGCGCAGGCCGCGGGCGCGGCGGGCGCAGAGCTGGTGCTCACCGATATCGACGCGACGGGGCTGGACGCGACGGTGGCCGACATTCGCGGCGCAGGCGGTGTCGTGCTCGTCGCCGAGGCCTTCGACATCACCGATTACGACGCCGTCACCGCGTTCGCGGAGAAGGTGCACACCGAGCACGGCAGCCTCGACATCGTGATGAACGTGGCGGGCACCTCGGCGTGGGGCACGGTGGAGAACCTGGAGCACAAGCACTGGCGGCGCATGGTCGACGTCAACCTGATGGGCCCGATCCACGTCATCGAGAACTTCGTGCCGCCCATGGTGCGTGCGGGCAAGGGCGGCGCACTGGTCAACGTGTCCTCGGCGGCCGGCCTGCTGGCGCTGCCGTGGCACGCGGCCTATAGCGCGGGCAAATACGGCATCCGCGGCGTCTCCGAGGTGCTGCGCTTCGACCTGGACCAGCACGACATCTCGGTGCACCTGGTGGTCCCCGGCGCGGTGGACACGCCGCTGGTGCACACGGTCGAACTGGTCGGCGTTGACCGGGAGTCGCCGAAGATCCAGCGTGCGATCAAATCGTTCACCAGGCACGCCGTTGCGCCGGAGCATGTGGCCACCGCGATCCTGCGCGGTATGGCGCGCAACCGGTTCCTGATCTACACCTCGTTCGACATCCGGTTCGGCTACTGGTGGGCGCGTAAGTTCGCGCTGCCCTACGAAATCGTGATGCGCCAGGCCAGCGTCCGGTTCACCCGATTGCTGGCTTCGCAGCGCAATTGAGCTGCACGTCGAGCACGCGTGCGCCGGGTCCCTCGGTGCCGAGCCGGTCGTGTTCGTTGACGAGCTTGCAGCTGCCGAGCGAGAGGCAGCCGCAGCCGATGCAGCCGGTCAGGTTGTCGCGCAACCGGATCAGCTGGGTGATGCGGTCGTCGAGGTCGGCGCGCCAGTTGGTGGACAGTGTCTCCCAGTCGCGGCGGGTGGGATTGCGGCCTTCCGGCAATTGATCGAGTGCGTCGCGAATTTCGCTGAGCGGGATGCCGACTCGTTGGGAGATGCGGATAAAGGCGACCCGCCGCAGCGTTTCTCGCGCGTATCTGCGCTGATTTCCGCTGGTCCGGCGGCTGCTGATCAGGCCTTCGCGTTCGTAGAAGTGCAACGCGGAAACGGCTACTCCGCTACGCTCGGAAAGCTGCCCGGGGGTCAGCTCCTTCGCTCGCCAATCGGCTGTCGACATTCACGCTCCTCCATTCGCCTAAACAATACTTGAGGTTAGGGCGACCTGGGGGAGGAATCGGGACAACGGTATGTCAATGTCCCCGAGCCCCCTACTCGTCCCCGGATCCGCCCGTGTGCGCAGCAACACCGCAACGAAGGGAAGAATTGCGTGCTCTCGAGGCCGCGGCGAACTACGGTCTGAGCATGGGAGCAGACGCTGTGCCCGCGCGGCACGGAGAGGATTCGGACGCGGACGGGCTAGATCCCGACAGTCCGGGCGTGCAGTTGACGGTGACCTCCGAGGTCGGCACGCTGCGCACGGTGCTGCTGCACCGGCCGGGCGACGAGCTGCGCAGGCTCACCCCACGCAACAACGACCAGCTGCTGTTCGACGGCATCCCCTGGGTGGAACGAGCCCAGCAGGAACACGACGCCTTCGCGGGCGTGCTGCGCGAGCGCGGCGTCGAGGTGCTGCTGCTCGCCGATCTGCTCGCGGAGACCCTCGCGGTCAGCGGCGCCGCCCGCATCCAGGGCATCTCCGCGGCCGTCGACGCGCGCAGGCTCGGTCACACCCTGGCCGACCAGCTCGCCGCGTTCCTGCGCGGCGTGCGCGCCAGGGACCTGGCCAACATCCTGATGGCGGGGATGACCTTCGACGAGCTGCCGTTCGGGCCGGATGCCACCTCGCTGGTGCGCCGGATGCATCACGGTGCCGACTTCGTCATCGATCCGCTGCCCAACCTGCTGTTCACCAGGGACTCCTCGTTCTGGATCGGCCCGCGCGTCGCGATCACCTCGCTGGCGCTGCCCGCCAGGGCCAGGGAGACCTCGCTCACCGATCTGATCTACGCGTTCCATCCCCGGTTCCTCGGGGTCCGCCGTGCCTATGAATCGCACACCGCGCCCATCGAAGGCGGCGACGTGCTGCTGCTCGCGCCGGGCGTCGTCGCGGTCGGTGTCGGCGAGCGCACCTCGCCGGCGGGCGCGGAAGCGTTGGCGCGCAGCCTGTTCGACGACGATCTCGCGCACACCGTGCTGGTCATCCCGATCGCGCAGAGCCGGGCGACCATGCACCTGGACACCGTGTGCACGATGGTCGACACCGACGCGCTGGTGATGTATCCGGCGGTGCGTGACTCCTTGTGCGCGTTCACCATTCAGCGCGAAGACGATTACGGCGGGCGCAACGGCGCAGGCCGGGTCTCGATGAGCGGACCCGATCCGTTCCTGGTCGCCGCAGCCAAGGCCATGGGCATCGACAAGCTGCGGGTCATCGACACCGGACTCGACGGTGTCACCGCCGAGCGCGAACAGTGGGACGACGGAAACAACACGCTCGCACTGGCGCCGGGCGTGGTCGCGGCCTATGAACGCAACGAGATGACCAACGCGCGACTGGAGGACGCGGGCATCGAGGTGCTGCGGATTCCGGGCTCCGAATTGGGTTCCGGCAGAGGCGGACCCCGCTGCCTGTCCTGTCCGCTTTCGCGGGATCACCGGTAAGACGTTGGGGCGCAGGCGGGGCGTGAGTGAGGCATAGGAGCGAACCATGTTCAACATCACCGTGTCGCACGAGTCGGCCGTGCCGCCCTACGAACAACTACGCATGGGGATCATCGCCCAGGTGCGCTCCGGCGAGCTGACCGCGGGCACCAAAATCCCCACGGTCCGTGCCCTTGCCGCGCAACTCGGGCTCGCGCCGAACACGGTGGCCCGCGCCTATCGGGAGCTGGAAACGGACGGGGTGGTCGAAACCCGGGGCAGGCAAGGGTCTTTCATTGCCTCCTCCGGTGACCCGACCCGCGATGTCGCGGGCCGCGCCGCCACCGCCTACGTCGCCACCGTGCGGCGGCTCGGCCTGGACGACGAGGCGGCGCTGCGCTATGTGAAAGCGGCGCTGGATAGTTGAGCGCGCGGCAGGCCGGTCAGCGGGAGCGTCAACGCCAGCTCGGCAGCCACAGATGGTCGTGCCAGTTGCCCGGTGTGATCGGCAGCGCGGTGAGAATGGGCCACAGCCAGATGAAGTTGGCGATCACCAAGCCGAGATAGAGACAGACCGCTAGCAGTCCAAGGGCATGTCGTTCGTCGGGCGCCACGGGTAGGTAGGTCCCGACGGGACTGCGCGGCACCGGGACTCGCCGGGTCGGCCCGAGCACATCGCCGAGCGCCAGTGCCATCCCCATCACCAGGAACGGCGCGAGCGCCACCGCGTAGAAGTAGTACATCTGCCGATCGAGGGTCAGGAACCAAGGCAGCAGCGCCGCGCCGTAGCCGACGAGCACCGCGATGTAGCGCCAGTCCCGGCGGACCACGCTGCGCCACAGCATCCACGCGAGCAACGGGAACGCGAGCCACCAGATCGCGGGCGTGCCGATCAACATGACGGCCTTCACGCACTGGGTCTGCCCGCAACCGCTGACGCCGTTGTCGGCGTAGTAGTAGAGCATCGGCCGCAGGCCCATCGGCCAGGTCCACGGCTTCGATTCCCACGGATGGTGATTGCCCGCCGAATTGGTCAGGCCCTCATGGAATTCCAGCGCCCGTGCGTTGAAATACCACAGCGACCGCATCGCGTCGGGCACGATATGCGACCAGAATCCGCCGGTGCCGATCGGCTCGGTCGGCGCGGACGGATTTCCGGCCATGTACCGATCGACGCCGGTCTCACTGGCGAACCAGGCCCAGTACGAGGCGAGATACACCCCGATCGGTATCAGCACCAAGGCATACAGTGCGGGCCCGATATCGCGGAGCGCGGTGCCGAACCACGGCCTGCGCACCCCGTAGGCGCGCCGCGCCGCCACATCGAAGCAGACGCTGAGCAGGCCGAAGGCGACGATGAAATACACGCCGGACCATTTGGTTCCGCAGGCCAGTCCGAGCAGCACGCCTGCGCCGAAGCGCCACCACCGCACGCCGAGCCGCGGGCCCCATGGGCTCGTGCCGATCCGGCCCTCCGCGTCGACCTTCGCCATGCGGGCGCGGACCTCGTCCCGGTCGACGATCAAACAACCGAAGGCGGCGGTGACGAACAACGCGAGAAAGATGTCGAGCATGCCGATGCGCGAGGAGACGAAGGTGAGCCCATCGGCGATCAGTAAGACGCCCGCGATCGCGCCGATCAGG
The DNA here is from genome assembly GCF_043197455.1 of Nocardia sp. NPDC049149. NCBI lineage: Bacteria > Bacillati > Actinomycetota > Actinomycetes > Mycobacteriales > Nocardiaceae > Nocardia > Nocardia sp. NPDC049149. The sequence continues at coordinate 1,062,785 of NZ_JBICTD010000002.1, read as the reverse complement.
GTGGAGCGCGCCAGCCGCCGCACGATCCTGATCACCAGCAGCACGAGCAGCGTGCCCGCCACCGCCGAGGCGAACCGCCAGCCCCAGCCGTTGTAGCCGAACATCGCCTCGCCGATCGCGATGAGCTGCTTGCCGATCGGCGGATGCACCACCAGCCCGTAGCCGGGGTTGTCCTCCACCCCGCCGCCGGTGAGCATCTGCCAGCCCTGCGGCGCGTAATGCTTCTCGTCGAACACCGGGGTGCCCGCGTCGGTCGGATAGCTGAGCATGATGAACCGCGTCACTGCCGCGATCGCCGTGAGGAACGCGGTGACCACCCAGCCGCGCAGGGTGTCGGTCGGCCCGAAGTCGGGCGCTGGCCGCAGCGGCGCGGGGCTCGACCAGGAGGGCACGGCCCCGAAGGGAGCGGTCGCGCGCTGGTCGGTCACCTGTGTCACGCCCCGATCGTATGCTGTGCGCGGCGCGAGGTCCCGCAGCGGTGAGCCCGACACAGTACGAATCACATAGCACGCGGCCGACTCCCGCGTTGTCACGATCACATATCGAACCGTGCGACGGCGGTACGGTCGGTGCGGCTCGCTAGGCTGCCATGGTCCGGCGGGTGCCGGTGTGGTCGAGACGGGAGTGCGGTGGCGGACGAGGCGACGGGTGAGCCAGGGCCTGGCAGGCTGGTGCTGGCGGCGACGCCGATGGGCGACATCGGTGACGCGTCGCAGCGGCTGCGCGACGCGCTCGGGTCGGCCGACGTGGTCGCGGCCGAAGACACCCGCCGCACCAAGTCGCTGGCCAAGGCGCTCGGGGTGGAGATCACCGGACGGGTCGTGAGTTTCTACGACCACGTGGAGACCGCGCGAATCCCGGCGCTGCTCGGCGAGATCGAGGCGGGGCGCACGGTGCTGCTGGTGACCGACGCAGGCATGCCATCGGTCAGCGATCCCGGATACCGGCTGGTCGCGTCCTGCGCGGCGCGCTCGCTGCCGGTGACCTGCCTGCCTGGCCCCTCGGCGGTCACCACGGCGCTTGCGCTGTCCGCGCTTCCGGTGGAGCGGTTCTGCTTCGACGGCTTCGCGCCGCGCAAATCCGGGCAGCGGCGAGAGTGGTTGCGCACGTTGGCCACCGAGCCGCGCGCCTGCGTGTTCTTCGAGGCGCCGCACCGCCTCGCCGATTGTCTGGCCGACGCCGTCACGGTGCTCGGTCCGGATCGGCGCGCGGCGGTCTGCCGTGAGCTCACCAAGACCTACGAGGAGGTCGTTCGCGGCACGCTGGCCGAACTCGCCGCGTGGGCCGTCGACGGCGCCCGCGGCGAGATCACCGTGGTTCTCGAAGGGGCGCAACCCCGCTCCGCCGACCCGGCGGATCTGGTCGACGAGGTCGAGGCGCTGACCGCGACGGGCGTGCGGCTCAAGGACGCCTGCGCACAGGTGGCCACCGCCAACGGCGCCTCGCGCAACGAGTTATACGACGCCGTGCTGGTCGCGCGGCGCGACGGCGAGGCGTGATCGGGCCGCGCGCCGGGCGGTAACCGCAGCGACCGTCGGCCATCCGGCTGCCGACGAGATAGCAGATCTCGGGCGCGTCGAGAAGATCGCTGGCGGGATTCTGGCATTTGCACAAAGCGTTGAGTTTCCGCCGTTTTCGCGTCGATCGGCCGTTAAGTTGGCAGCGGTGCCGACCGTACGGCCGGCCCGACGGGGAGGAATGTCGATGACTGTGCGCCGGGTCGCGGCTCGCGGTGTGCTCGCGCTCAGTGCTGTGCTCGCGATGGCGACGGGTGCCGGGGTCGGCGCGGCCGAGCCTGGCGGCACCGACCAGTGCGGGCACTGGACCGCGTCGACTGTGTCGTCTGGGCTCGGCGTACTGGAGAACCTGGCGTTCGACGGGCGCGGCGGGTTGCTGTTGTCGGAGGTGCCCGCGTCCGGCACCGACGGTGCGCTGCGGCGCATCCGGGCCGACGGGTCCCGAGAAGTGTTGGCGTCCGCGGGGTCTCCCGGCGGCATCGTGGTGGCGGGTGGCACGGCGTACTTCACCAACGGCGGCTCGTTGATCAGCGGTGTGGCCGGTCGCGCGGACGGAGTCATTCAGGCACTCGATCTGGATCGGGGCACCGTCTCCACCGTGGCGCGTGGTCTCGTCGCGCCCAACGGGCTTGCGGTGCTGCCGGACGGTGGCTTCGTGGTGAGCCGCGATGTCGGCACGCCGACCACGTTGACCAGGGTCGCCGCGGACGGCGCGCTCACTCCGCTGGCCACGGACCTGACCTCGACCAATGGCCTCGCCTACGATCCGAATCGGCGAAAGTTGTTCGTCTCGACCACCTTCGAACCGGTCAGCGCGCTCGCCGTGCTCGACCTGGATCGACCCGATGCCGCGCCCGTCCGCATCACGGTGCCCGGGTACGGCCCGCTCAACGCGGCCGACGATCTGACCGTCGGGCCCGACGGCAACGTCTATCTCGCCTTGAACGTCGCGGGCCGGATCGTCCGCGTCGACCCGGAGTCCGGCCGCTCCTGCACCGTCGCCGAGGACATTTCGTTTCCCACGTCGGCCCGCTTCGGCGCGGGCGACGGCTGGGATCCGCGCTCGCTCTACGTCACGAGTTTTGCGGGCACCGTCATCCGGTTGAGCCCGGCCGCTTGAAGCGCGACCCGGCGGTGCGTGACCGCAGCCCAGGTGAGGACAGTCCGTGTCCATAGTCATGGTGCGGCCCACACCGAACGCGGCATGATTGAACCCATGACTTCTCTGGAGAGCAAGGCCAAGGCGTTCCTCGCACTGCACCAACCCGGTGATCCCGTTGTGCTGCCGACCGTGTGGGACGCCTGGTCGGCGAAAGTCGTGGTGGATTCGGGCTTCGCGGCGCTGACCGTTGGCAGTCATCCGGTCGCCGATTCGATCGGGCGTGGCGACGGTGAAGGCATGACCTTTGCCGAGTCGCTCACCAGGATCAAGCAGATCACCGACGCGGTCGACGTTCCGGTGTCGGTCGACATCGAGTCCGGCTATGGCCTCGAGCCCGCGCAGCTGATCGAGGGGCTGCTGGAGGCGGGCGCGGTCGGCCTCAATATCGAGGACACGGTGCACAGCGAGGGCAAGCGCCTGCGCGCACCGCAGGAGCACGCCGACCTGGTGCACGGCTTGCGCCAGTTCGCCGACGCGGCCGGGGTGCACGTGGTGGTGAACGCCAGGACCGACCTGTTCATCCGGGAAGACGGCGACGAGGCCGACCGGACCGATCGCGCCATCGAGCGCCTGCGGCTCGCCGCCGCGGCGGGCGCGGACGTGCTTTTCCCCGCCGGCGCCAGGGGCGACGCCGTGGTGCGCCGCCTGACCAGCGAATTGTCGCTGCCCATCAGCATGGTCGGCCTGCCGGACAAGTCCGACAAGGCGGAGCTCGCCGCGCAGGGAGTGGCCCGAATCAGCTTCGGCCCCTTCCTACAGCGCGCGTTGACCGCCGAGATCCAGCGACTGCTCACCCGCTGGAAGTAGGCCCCCCGCCCCGCACACCCTTTGCCTTCCCGCACACTTTCTGTCTTCGCGCACACGATCTGGCATGCGAAATCGTGTGCGGGAACTCAAAAGGGGTGCGGCTCAGACGCCAGGAGGCCGTAGAGCCGGGGAGCTTCAGCTCTTTTCTGGCCCGGCGAGCACGGTCAGTCCTAATGTCGCGGTGACGAACTGGATGAACAGCGGCGCCAGGTCGGGGACATGGGCGGGCCCGTCGGACACGATCACTCGGCGGGTCCGTTCGCCGATCGCGTCCGGGATGAGGGCGATCAACTCGTCCGGCACCGCGGGCAGCGCCGGATTCGCCTGCCGCGCTTGGTCATAGAAGAGCCGGTACAACTCCGCGAATCGGTCGACGGCCAGGTCGCGGTAGCCGACCGCCGACTGATTGACCTTGAACGATTCGACGAGGACGAGCCTGGCGAAATCCGGTTCGGTGGCGACGGTGCGGCAGAACGTGACCACGATCGACTCGATCTTGGCCCTGGCGTCGGCATCCGCGTCGAGCTGCGTGAGCTCTTCGGCGATCCGGGTGGCGACGATGTCGACGCCGGTGTGCACCGCCTCGATGAAGCACTCCTCCTTGTTGGCGAAGTGTTCGTAGAAGGTGCTGCGCGAAACCCGGGCGCTGGCCACGATATCGGTGAGGGTGGTGTCGGAATACCCCTTCCTGTCGACACATTCGACCATCGCCTCGATGAGTCGTCCGCGCTGCGAGACGAGGACGGCGTCGCGTGCTGCCCGATGCCGGTCGGCGAAGCTGGTGCGCGCCGCCCCCGGTGCCTGGTCTCGGTCCATCACGTACCTCCCGATCGTGAGCGTCCGTAACCAAGCATTATCCGGCTGCGGGACACCGGTTTACGCGCGGGATGCGACGAAGGTGATTTGTGCCAACGGACCTGCCGATGCGACGACCAGCCGCCGTTCCACGGGCTGATCGTCAAACAGGTTCGCGCCTAACGTAATTCGCGATGGGAGGTGATCCGGCGTCGCTCTCAGTGGGTGTGATCGAGCGAGGGCGCGTCCGGGTTGGCCAGCAGCCAGTCCATGCGGCGGCGGCTCGCCTCGTCGACCGGGGTCCACACGGTGATGAAGGTCTCGGGCGTAGCGGCCAGGTTCATCCTCGTCAGCGAGAACGAGAGTTCGCCGACCGCGGCGTGGTGGTAGGTCATGGTCTGGCCGGGTGGTGCGGCGACGTCGTGGTTGGCCCACATGCTGGTGAATTCCGGACTCGCGGTGGCCAGTCCGCGGATCAGGTCGGTCCAGGCCGGGTCGTCGAGATGGGTGGCGAAATCCGCGCGGAACGAGGCGACCATGTGCGGCAGCCCGATGTCACGGTTGACGAAGCATCGGCAGCATTCTCGGGTGACGAACATCTCCCACAAGACGTTACGCGAGCTGTCGGGCGCGGTGAGCCGCGGCCACACCGCCGCGGTCGCGGCGTTCCAGCCGAGTAGGTCCCAACGGGTGTTGAGCGCTGCGGCGGGAAAGTCGGTGATGGCATCGAGTATCGATGCCACCGTTGGCGTGATGGTATCGGCGCTGGTGGCGACCTCGGGAACCGAAACCTCGGCCAGGCGGTAGAGGTGGTTGCGTTCGGCGGCGTTCAGGCGCAGCGTGCGGGCGATGGCGTCGAGGACCTGACCGCTGACGTTGATCGGCCGCCCCTGCTCGAGCCACGTGTACCAGGTGACCGAGACCCCGGCCAGCTGCGCGACCTCCTCGCGCCGCAAACCCGGTGTCTTGCGTCGCAATCCGGGTGCCATGCCTACCTCGCGGGGCGTGATGCGGTCGCGGCGGCTGCGCAGGAACGACGCGATTTCGGTTCGGCGAGGGGAAGCGGCGGTGGTCACGCACCCATCATCGGGGCACTCGGCGCCTGGTGCCAGGTGGTGGCGACACCAGTGTCAGCACTGTCTTGGTGCCGGTCTCGCCACGACGACAGGCTGGTGATCCGTCAGCAACCCCGAGTACCAGGAGCTCCCGTGTCAGAAGCCGCCATGAGTGTCGCGCCGTTCACGATGCGATTCACCGTCCGCAGTTACGAACTCGACACCAATCACCATCTCGCCTCCACGGTGTATCTGCAATACGCCGAGCATGCCCGGTTCGCCTGCGGCCAGGCGGCGGGGCTGTCGCCGCAGCGGCTGCTCGCCGACGGGTTCGGGCCGATCAATCTCGAGACCACCCTGCGCCACCATGCCGAGCTGCGTGCCGAGGACGATGTCGATGTCTCGTGTGCGTTTGTGTGGGGGCCTGGCAAGACCCACCGAGTCGAGCACGAGCTGCGCAAGCCGGATGGCACCCTGGTGGCCGAGGTGAGCAGTGTCAGCGGACTCCTGGATATGCGGACCCGGCGGCTGGTGCCCGATCCCGCGCAAGAGCTGCGGGCGCGCGCAAGCAACCTCGCGCTGCTCGGCCTCGCGTGAGCGGTATTTCGGCAGTCGCGAGCAGCGGCTCGACCTACCGCCTTGGACTAATTGATCACGGGTTTGTGCCACGCAAGCTCACGGTCAACTACGTGGCCATGTGTGCAGGCGAGATCGATACCGCGTTGCTGAGCACGGCCTTCGAGGTGTTGTGCCGTAAGTATCCGATGCTGCGCGGCACGATTGAACTCGCTGATGGCGTGGCCGGGTTACGTGTCCCCGGCGCAGGCCCCGGTGCGGCGGTCACCGACATCGCACGTGGACCGATCGCCGACTGGCTCGCTCATGGCCTCACGCCGCTGGACCCTGCACGCACCCTCGCCGCGCTCACGATCGTGCCCGAGGGCGAGACGACCGCGGTCGCCCTGCGGGTGAGCCATGCGATCAACGATGCCACTCTGGGATTCACGCTGCTCGCGCACTTCTGGCGCACTGCCGCCGCGCTCGCCGGGACCGCGGCGTTTCCCGACTCGGCGTCGGTGCACCCGCACAGCCTCGAGGAGGCGTACCGCATACGAGGCGCGGCCATGCCCGAACTCTCTGGAACCGCTGCGGGTTCGGTGCACAGCATCGCGGCCACCGAATCAGGTGACGACACGGGGTTCGGCTCGGTGCCGGGAGAGCGGATCACCCTGTCGCAGCACGACACCGACGCCATGCTCGCGCATGCGCGAGCGTCGGGGACGACGTTGCACGCCATGCTCGCTGCGGCGATCATTCGCGCCGAACGTGCGACGATCGCCGAATCGGCCTGTGCGGGTGACCAACTGCCGATGATCATGTTCCATCTCGTCGACCTGCGCCCGCATCTGCGGCCTGCGGCCCGCCCCGACGAGGTCACCAACGCCCTGGGATTCGCGCCCACCGTGACCGCGTGTGCGCCCGGCGACGACCTGGGTGCGCTCGCCATGGCCACCAAGGCTCAGATCACCGGCAGCATCGACCGCGGGGACGCGCTCGCGGTCATGCTGGCCGCGGCGTCGGTGGCCGTGCGCGGCGGTGCGCGCAAAGGTGTCGGGAACTTCATCACCAACTGGGGCGTAGTTCCCGACCTGCTCGTTCCGCCGGGGATGGAGATCGTCGACTTCCGCGGCTTCGCCACCTCCGAACCGGTCAGCTGGGTCGGCTATTTCGTGTCCACCTTCGCCGGGCGGTGCAGCATCGAGCTCGCATTTTCCCCCCGGTTTCACCCACCCGCGCAGATCGCCGAACTCCGCGAGTTCCTCATCGCCAACCTCGCCCAAATGATCCAGCAGAGAAGGAGAAGAAATTCATGAGCAAGCACACCGAGCGTGCCGACGACGGGCAGCCCAAGCCAACGGTGGTACTGGTCCACGGCGCGTTCGCCGACGCCTCGGGCTGGGCGGCCGTCGCGGCGCGGCTGCACCGGCACGGCTTTCCGGTCGTCGCGGTCCCCAACCCCTTGCGCGGCCTTGCCTATGACAGCGCCTACCTGCATGGCCTGCTGGCAGGTATCGCGGGACCGAAGATCCTGGTCGGACACTCGTACGCCGGTGCGGTCATCACCAACGCCGCGCCCGCCGTCGCCGAGGTGAAAGCCCTTGTCTACGTAGCGGCTTTCGTCCCCGACGAGGGAGAAGCATTGGGTGGACTACTCGAGGCGCATGCCGACGCGTCGGTGCCGCCGCTGCCGCAGCAGGTGTTCCAGTACACCCGCCCCGACGGCTCCACCGGCACCGAGGTGTGGCTGGACCACGCCGCGTTCGCGACCGCGTTCGCCGCCGATGTCGACGCCGCCACCGCCGCGTTCATGGCGATTGCGCAGCGCCCGGTTGCCGCCGAGGCATTCGGGGAACCGGCCACGGCGGCCGGATGGAAAACCGTCCCGTCGTGGGCGCTGATCGCGACCAAAGATCACGCCATCGCGCCGAGCCTGGCGCTGTTCATGGCCACCCGCGCCGGGGCCGAGATCAGCGAGGTCGATTCCGCACATGCGGTCATGATCAGCCATCCCGATGCGGTGACTGACCTGATCGAGCAGGCACACCGGGGCACCGCCGCGGACTGACAGAACGCGAACGGCGATGTGACGAGCGCGTCTGACGCGCCCTCCTCATCGCCATCGGCGTCCCGGCATCGACCACCGATGCTGGGACGCCCGAGGTGCGCCGCCATCAATGGCGCGCTGAATGTGTCTGTGCCGCAGTGGAATCCAGATTGCGAGAGCTACTTCTCGCAGGGATATCCGCGCGGGCCGATACGTCGTAAGGTGTCAGTCCTTCGGCTCGACGTACTTGGGGTACACCGGCTCCGGCGCGGGCAGCGGCACGCCTGGTTCGATCGGCGTCGCGATCGCGGCGAACGTGCGCTCCTGCTGGCCGAGCTGATCGAGGATCTTGGCCGCCGAACCCGGCATCACCGGCTGCACCAGGATCGCGACGATGCGCAACACCTCGAGCGTCACGTACAGCACCGTCGCCTCGCGGGCCAGATCCTCCGGCGTGCCGGACTTGGCCAGCGTCCACGGCGCCTGCGCGGAGAAGTACCGGTTCGTCTCGCCGAGCACCAGCCAGATCGCCTCCAGCGCGAGATGCATTTGCTGAGCGTCGTATTCGGCGCGGCAGCGGGCGAGCAGGCCGTTCGCCGAATCGAGCAGCTTGCGGTCGTCGTCGGTGAACGCGCCAGGTGTCGGCACCACGGCCCCGCAGTCGCGCGCCACCATCTTGGTGCTGCGCTGTACGAGGTTGCCGAACTCGTTGGCCAGGTCGCTGTTGATCCGGCCAACGATCGCGTCGTGGCTGTAGCTGCCGTCCTGGCCGTAGGAGATCTCGCGCAGCAGGAAGAAGCGCACCGCGTCGAGGCCGTAGGTCTCGACGAGCTCGAGCGGGTCGACCACGTTGCCGACCGACTTGGACATCTTCTCGCCCTTGTTGTACAGGAACCCGTGCACGAAAACGCGTTTCGGCAGTTCGACGCCGGCGGACAGCAGGAACGCCGGCCAGTACACCGTGTGGAACCGGGTGATGTCCTTGCCGATGATGTGTACGTCGGCGGGCCAGAACCGTTGGAACGCCGCGGATTCCGTGTCAGGGAAGCCGACGCCGGTGATGTAGTTGGTGAGCGCGTCAACCCAGACGTACATCACGTGATCGGGGTGGCCCGGCACCGGCACACCCCAGTCGAACGTGGTGCGCGAGACCGACAGATCCTTCAATCCGGCCTTGACGTAGCTGACGATCTCGTTGCGACGCGTTGCGGGCGCAATGAATTCGGGATGCTCCTCGTACAGCGCGAGCAGCTTGTCCTGGTAAGCCGACAGCTTGAAGAAGAAGTTCGACTCCTCGGTCCAGGTGACCGGCGTCTTCGACTCGGTGGAGATCCGGCTGCCGTCCTCGAGCAGCGTGGTCTCCTCGTCGGTGTAGAAGGCCTCGTCGCGCACCGAGTACCAGCCCGAGTAGTTGCCGAGGTAGATGTCTCCGTTGGCCAGCATCCGCTCCCAGATCGCGACGCTGGAGACCTGATGGTCTGCGTCGGTGGTGCGGATGAACCGGTCGAAGGAGATGTCGAGCGTCTTGTCCATCGCCTCGAACACGTCCGAGTTGCGCGCGGCGAGCTCCTCGACCGGGACGCCCGCGGCGACGGCCGCCTGCTGCATCTTCTGACCGTGCTCGTCGGTGCCGGTCATGAAGAAGACGTCGTACCCGTCGAGCCGCTTGAAGCGGGCGATGGCGTCGGCCGAGATGTACTCGTACGCATGCCCGATATGCGGCGCACCGTTCGGATAGGCGATGGCCGTGCTGATATAGAAGGCGGGACGCTCAGCTGCACTCATGCCTGCACCTCGCTTGCGCTCGGTTCCGGCATGACTGCATGCGCAGCTGTGTTGATGGATCGCTCGCTTCGCTCGCTCATGGTGCGTCTACTGTAATGCGCGTGCTTTCCTGCGCTCACGTGAATATCCCCGCTGCGGATCCCGAGGTCGCGACCGGGGGTTGGCGGTGAAGGCGACGCGTCCTGCGCCCGAGCTTCCTGAGCCGCTCGCGCCGCTCGTCGACGCGCACACCCACCTCGATGCCTGCGGCGCGAGCGATGCGGCGTCGACGGCCGTGATCGTGGACCGCGCTGCCTCGGTCGGCGTCGGCCAGGTGGTCACGGTTGCCGATGACCTGACCGCCGCGCAGTGGGCGGTGCAGGCCGCCAACGCCGACCCGCGGGTGTATGCCGCTGTCGCACTGCATCCGACGCGGGCGAACGCGCTCGACGATGCGGCCAAGAGCGAGCTGGAGCGCCTCGCGGCGGACCCGAGGGTGGTGGCGATCGGCGAGACCGGCCTCGACTACTACTGGCCGGGCAAGCTCGACGGTTGCGCCGATGTCGAGACCCAGATCGAAGGCTTCCGTTGGCATATCGACCTGGCGAAGCGGGTCGGCAAGCCGTTGATGATCCACAATCGCGAGGCCGACCACGATTTGCTGACGGTGCTGCTGGACGAGGGCGCACCGCCGACGGTGATCTTCCATTGCTTCTCGTCCGACACCAATATGGCGCTGTCGTGCGTGGCAGAAGGCTATGTGCTGAGTTTCTCCGGCACGGTGAGTTTCAAGAATGCGCACGAGTTGCGGGAGGCCGCCAAGGTGGTGCCCGACGAGCTCATTCTGGTCGAAACGGACGCACCGTATCTGACGCCGCATCCGTTCCGTGGCGCGCCCAACGAACCGTACTGCCTGCCGTACACGGTGCGCGCGCTCGCGGAATTACGGGAACAGGATCCTGCCGAATTGGCGAAGATCACCACGGCCAACGCGCGCCGCGTCTACGGCATCTGAACGACGGGTACGGCTGGACGACGTTTGTCGTTTTCCGGCCTTTTGCGTACCCGTAAGGGGCCTGGATATGTGTGGTGTGTCCTACATCACTATTGTCTGCACGTTTCGTGATTAACCTGCGGCGGCGATATCTGTCTGTGATATTGAATCCCGCAGTTGACGCACTTGATGGTTGTCGACCCCTAACCCCCTCGTTATCGTACTGTGACCATGGCCCATCCGTTACCCGACCGCCGCCCCTCGAGGGATCGCTCCGCGATGCTGTGGCCGATGACGAGAATCAACCAGTCTCGCTCGCCGCTGCTGTATATCGCGGTGGCGATGCTGTTGATGACGCTGATCGTCGGCGCCGGGCTGGCGATTGTGAATCGCAAGACGGTGACCGTCGTCGTCGACGGTGAGCGCCTGTTCGAGACGACGATGTCGCCCGATGTGCGCGGCGTGCTGCGCGCCGCCGGGTTCGCCGTCACCGAGCGGGACCGGGTCGCCCCCGCGCTCGCCGCGCGGATCGGCGACGGCGCGACCATCACCCTCAACCGGGCGCGCGAGGTTCAGCTCATGGTCGACGGCCAGGCGCGCAAGGTGTGGACCACCGGCCTGACCGCGGGCGAGGCGCTCGAGCAATTGAGCATGCCCAAAGAGATGTACGTATCGCCTGCCCGCGACGAGAAACTGCCGCTCGAAGGTGCCGCGCTGCAGGTCGCCTCGCCCAAGTCGGTGTCATTGCTCGACGGCATCGGTGGGTTCGTCGATGTCAGGCTCGCGGCGCCGACGGTCGGGGAATTCCTTGCCGTGGCAGGTGTTCCGCTGATCCAGCAGGACTCCGTCGAGCCCGCCGCGACCACTGCGCTGACCGACGGCCTGCGCATCACGGTGACCCGCAAGCGGATCGAGAACCGCATGGAGACAATGCCGCTCGACCCGCCCGAGCAGGTGATCGAAGACCCGACCATGAACATGAGCCGCTCGGTGGTGGAAAGCCAAGGCGCGCCCGGCGTTCAGGACGTGACCTTCGCGGTCACCATGGTCAACGGACAGGAAGTGGATCGCAAGCCGATCGGCTCGACGGTGACGGTGACCGCGGCGCCGAAAACCGTGCGCAGGGGCGCCAAGCCGGGCACCGAGGTGCCGCCGGTGCGCGACGGCGCGATCTGGGATGCGCTGGCCCGCTGTGAATCCACCGGCAACTGGGCCATCAACAACGGCAACGGGTACTACGGCGGCATCCAATTCGACCAGAGCACCTGGGAGCGCCAGGGCGGTCTGAAGTACGCGCCCCGCGCCGACCTGGCCACTCGCGAAGAGCAGATCGCGATCGCCGAGGTGACAAGGGCGCGGCAGGGCTGGGGTGCCTGGCCTGCGTGTACTAGTCGACTCGGGCTCAGCTGACTCCTGGATCGATGGCACGGAACTCCACCTCCTTCGCGTGCGCGATGACCTCGACCTCGTCGCCGAGTGCCCATTCGGCCACCCGCGAAGCCTGCTTGGCCGGAACGCCTTCGGTGTCGCCCGGGGCCGGTGGAATGTCGTAGGTGCCGTGCGCGTCGTGCGGTAGGACCACGCGATAACCGTGGTCGAGCGCGGTGCGGGCGGTGGCGAGCACACACATCTCCGACTGCGCACCGCCGATCGCCAGCGCGTGCACGCCACGCTCGACCAGTAGCGAGTTCAATTCGGTGCCGTCGAAGCCGTCGTCGGTTGCCTTGCGCACCACTGCTTCTCGCGGGCCGGGCTGGACCGGCAACAGCAATTGCCAGCCGTCGGTCCCCGGCTCGTCGACGGCGCCTTGCTCGCCGTCGTTCTGCAGGTGGGCGACGAACGCACCCGTCAGCCGCGCGCGGGCGATCAGCGCGGCGATCTGGATCTTGACCGCGTCCGCGTACGGGATCGCTTCCTGGCCTTCGAAGAAGGCGGATTGCACATCTACGACGAGGAGCGCGTCGACGGGGGCGATATCTGACATCGGGGAAATTCTGCTGAGTGGCATCGTGCCCGGTCAAACATGTTGAGCGCGGCTACACAGGCGTGAAACCGGATGGCGGCGTACCCGATTCCTCGGTGTTGCCTGCGGTTGGCCGGCTGGTTACGGGGTGCTGGCAACATTCCGCCGATCTGTACGATCGTCCAGGTTTGTGGTGGTGTGTCAGTCGGGTCAGTGAGGTTGTTCTGATGAGGGTAGGTCCGGTGTGCCTGCGGGCGCTGGTGGTGTCCGTGGTGTCCGCGAGCGCCGTGCTGTTCGCGAATGTCGCTCCCGCACAGGCGGAAGCGCCGGGGACGGTGATCGCGGTCGATGGCAAACCGGACGGCTGGCGCGGCGCCTCGGACGCCTCGGTGCTCGAATACTGGATGCGCGGGTCCGACGGCACGCCGCGGCGAGCCAGCGGCGCACTGTTCGTCCCGCCGGGCCCGCCGCCTGCCGCCGGCTGGCCGATCATCGCCTACGACCACGGCACCAGCGGCCTCGGTGCTGGCTGCGGCGGACAGTCCGATCCGGATCGCCATCCGTACCAACAGGTTCGCGTGCGTGAGGAACGCTTCATCCAGCGACTGGTCGGGCAGGGCTTCGCGGTCGTCGCCCCCGACTACCTCGGCCTCGGCCGCTTCGACACCGGGCCGCACCCCTATCTGGAGATCGCGAGCGAGGCGACCGCCACCATCGATCTGCTGCGTGCCGCCCGTGCGACCCGCCCCGAACTCTCGCGCACCTGGGCGGTGCTCGGCGTCTCGCAGGGCGGCCAAGCCGCACTCGGCACCGGCCACCTCCAAGCCACCTACGCGCCGGACCTCGACTTCCGCGGCACCGTCGCGATCGACCCCGAGTCCGATGTCGAGAAGCTGCTCCCGATCGCGGGCCCCGGCACGCCTGCCATCCAGGGCGCCGACAACGCGATGAGCTTCTTCGTCAGCATCCTGGCAGGCCTGCGCGCCGCCCGCCCCGACATCGACGTCGACCAGTACCTCACGCCCCGCGGCCGCACCGTCGTCGACGCCGTCGGTGCGCTCTGCCTCGACGGCATCCTCGACCAGGTGCGCGGCCTGAGTGTCGGCGATGTACTCGCCCAACCCCTGGACGCCGAACCCCTGCGTTCCGCCGTCACCGAGTACCTCACCGTCCCCACCTCCGGCTACAACGCCCCAATCCTGCTGCTGCTCAACGTCACCGACACCACGGTCCCCAGCCCCTTGCACGGCACCCTCGCCGCCCAACTGGCTGCCAACGGCGCTGACCTCGAGGTGGTCCCCGGCACCGGCAAGCACACCGAACTCAACCCCGCCATGCACACGGCCCTCGACACCTTCCTCGCCCGCGTCAAAGCGACCCCCTAGCACCACCTCCAAGTCCGCACCCCTTCTGCGGGTCCGCACCCGCTCTGGGTGCCCAGAACGAGTGCGGATCGACAGAAGGAGTGCGGGTCTCGGGTCTCAGCCCGGGGCGTCGGCACTGTCGGGTTGCTGGTGGTAGGCGTGAGGGCGTGGCTGCGGTCGGGGCCGGGTGGTGCGGGTTGATAGGTTCTTCAGGTGTCCGAACCTGAAGTTGCCGCGCGCGGTAGTGCTGCGTTGCTCGGGCCCGCCGAGGTGCGGGTGCTGGCCGAGCGGCTCGGCGTGCGGCCGACCAAGCAGCTCGGACAGAACTTCGTGCACGACGCGAACACGGTGCGCCGGATCGTCACCGCGGCCGGGGTCGGCCGCGACGATGTGGTGCTCGAGGTCGGACCGGGGCTCGGCTCACTCACGTTGGCGTTGCTCGACGTGGTCGACTCGGTCGTGGCGGTCGAGATCGATCCGGTACTCGCGCGGCACCTTCCGGTGACGGTCGCCGATCGAGCGCCGGAACTGGCCGACCGGTTGACGGTGGTCGAGGCCGACGCGCTGCGTGTCGCCGCCGCGGATATCCCCGCGCAGCCGACCGCCTTGGTCGCAAACCTGCCGTACAACGTCGCGGTCCCGGTGCTGCTGCACCTCCTTGCCGAATTGCCGAGCATCGCCGTCTCTTTGGTGATGGTCCAGGCCGAGGTCGCGGACCGGCTCGCCGCCGAACCCGGCGGCCGTATCTACGGCGTGCCCAGCGTCAAGGCGGGCTTCTTCGGCACCGTCCGCCGTGCGGGGGCCGTCGGCACCCAGGTCTTCTGGCCGGTTCCGCGCGTCGAGTCCGGCCTGGTCCGCATCGACCGCTACGCCGAACCGCCGTGGCCGATGGACGCCGAGCACCGCCGCCGCGTCTTCGACGTCATCGACGCCGCCTTCGCCCAACGTCGCAAAACCCTCCGCGCCGCACTCGCCGGCTGGGCAGGCTCGCCCGCCGAGGCCGAACGCCGCCTCGTCGCGGCAGGCATCGCCCCCACCGCCCGCGGCGAAACCCTCGACACCGCAGCCTTCGTCCGACTGGCCGCCCAATCCTGAACTGCTGGCTGATAGTTCGATCGCATGCTTGAACTGATGATCTGCCGCACGAGCTGAGTCGGAGTAGAAATATGACCGTCGTCCGAGGCGAGATTGCGGTAATGCTGGAGGTTCTCGGGCTTCGGCAAGGGGACGACCGCATTCTCGCCGCAATCGCACTCGTCGGTCCGAGGATGGAGATCGCCGAGTTCGACTGGGACGAGGTGCAGTCGAAGTATTACGTCTTCCACCCAGCGGGGACGGACCTGCTTTTCGAAAACGACGTGCTCGTCTCTGCGATGGTGCGGACCCAGCCGGACAGCGCAGACCAGGCCTACGGGCTGTATCCGCGCCCACACGATCTGGTGGAAGGCCTCTCACCCACGGCAACCCGCACCGAAGTGGCGGCCCTGCTGGGGAAGCCGGAGCGCAGCGGGCCGAACTTCGACAGGTACGCGGTGAACGGCCATTATCTGCACTTCGAATTCGACGCCGCCGGACATGCCGCCAAGCTCACAGCGCTGCTCGAACCGGTCTGAACATCATGCTGGAGGCGATCCCGCTGGCCGGGTCGACTGCAGTGGTCAGGCTGTCACGGGCGCGCGGGTCGGGTCGCCGGCGAACTGCGGACTGGTCAGTTTGCGTTGGGGCGGAAGGGATTACACAGTTGTGGATAACGTGTCTTTGCCTTCAAGTGGCGCGCCGCGTGCTCGGTGTGGCGCTAGTCGTTCGCCGGGTCACGTTCAACGGCGGTAGTGCGACGGCAGGCGCAGGTCGGTTCGGCGATCCATCGATTGCTCCTGCGCGGCTCGGCGGTCCGCTCGTCAGTGGCCACCACCGTGCTGGGGCAGGTCACCGGATGTGGATGAGCCTGTGGATGATTCAACCGCGGGTGTTTCCATAGTGAACTCCGCGGTGTGCACCGCGCCGCCGTGCGAGAAGTCTAGATACAACCGATAAGCGCCCGCACTCGGGGCCTGCGCATGGAATGCCACGTCGGGTCCGGCGGGCGTGCGGCCGATCTCGCCCTCCGGATGGACGTGCAGATAGGCGAGGTCGTTGGCGCGCAACGCAACCAGATGTGTGAAGGCGCCGAGGTAGGGCTCGAGATCGGTGACGGGAACGCCGTCGCGGCTGATGGTGAAGCGCAACTCGCTCCCCGCGGTGGTCAGCGCGCCCGCCGCGGTCACCTGGTATCCGTCCACCGACGCGGTGCGTGCTGGCGGCGGAAGTGGTTGCAGCTCAACCGTTCCCGCTACGGTGGCGGTGCGGCTGAGCACCGCTGCGATCCCGTCGGCGTCCGACATGAAGTCGGCGAACACCCGGTAGGTGCCCGGCTGCGCCCAGGTCCACTCGATCGACCAGACGCCTGCCGCGTCCATCGTCGGATGTGTGTGCCGATACTGGGTGCCGTCGGAGCGGACGGCGATCAGATGCAGCTTCTTGTCGTGCTGCGTGCGAAAGCGGACCACCGGCGCACCGTCCGGTCCGGTGATCCGAAAGCGCAGGGTACCGGCTTGATTCGGCTCCGTCGGCGCGGTCAGGTCGGTGAGGGTGTAGCCGGATTGCGTGTCCGACAACCCGGTCGCGGCCTGCTTGCTGGTCGATGTCGGCCCGGCGGGTGTGCCGACCAGGGCGCCGATGCCGAGCGCGACACCGAACAGCACGACAAGCGCACCGCCGAAGGCGGCGAACTTCAGCCGGTCCTGCATCAGACGGCGACCTCGTAGCCTGCCTCGTCGACGGCGGCGGCAATGGCGGAATCGGTGATCGGCGCGGTGCTGTCGACCCGGACCGCGCCGCTGGCGAGATCCACGTCGACGCTGGTGACGCCGTCGATCTTGCCGATCTCCGTCTTGACGGAGCTCACGCAGTGCCCGCAGGTCATCCCCGTGACGGTGTAGGTGGAACTGGGCATCTGTCGACTCCTTCGCTCATTCTCATCATACGGGCCGGGGGTACCCCGACACGAATGAACATACCCCCACTGGGTATTGTGCGCAAGGGTTCATCGCCGACGCCACTCGCGCACGGCGACGACGCCTCCGGCGACGAAAACCGCTGCGAGCGCCATGAACACGACCTGCGGCCTGCCGAGTGTCGCGTCGCCCACGCTCAGATAGAGCCCGACATTGATCAACCAGTGTCCCACCGCGGCGACCGCGACCCGCTGCCAGTAGCTGCCGATGGTGAGCGTGCCGAGGATCACCGCGAACGCCACCGCGGCGACGAAGAACGACACCCCGGTCACCAGCCCGTGGCTGTACGACGGCACATGCCACAGCGCCCAGACCGCGCCGGTCACGATGATCGCGGTGTAGCGGCGCACCCGCGATTCCAGCAGCGGCTGCATGAATCCGCGCCACCCGATCTCCTCGCCGGTCGCGCCGAGCAGTTGCACCGCGACGAACACCGCGAACGGCACCCCGCCCACCGCGGCGGGGCCGACCAGGTCGTGCCCCGTCAGCGTCATGGCCGCGGCGACAAGCAGGCCGAGCAGAACGCAGACCGCCACCAGGGAGCCGAGATTCGCGCGCACCTTCGGCAGCGGCGCAGGCGCGGGCAGTAGTGGCGCAATGACCTTGCGCCAGCTGAGCCAGGTGGCCAGCGCACCGAGTGCGGGGCCGAACTGGGTCAGCGTCAACGCGGCCGGATCGATACCCGAAAGCGATTGCGCCGCAAGCATGGCCACCGTGCACAGCATGGTCGCCAGCACGAAGGTCACGATGATCGTCCAGAAGACGCGGGCCGTCGGTCGCGTCGAGTCGGAGGTGGTGTCCGGGGATGATGATCCGGTGGGATGCTGCCAGTGATCTATCACCGGGCGATCGTCGCACGGTGCCCCGCTGTTCTCGGTCATACCGCAGTGCCATTTTCCCGCGTTGTGTCGCCGGTGCCTCGGCTGCTAGTCCACTCGGCCCCAGCCGTGCATGGCCAACTCGGCAACCTTCTCCAGTTCTGCTCGGGTCGCGCCGTCCCTCGACGCCTGCGACATCCCTTGCAGCACAGTCCCGATGTAGCGCGCCATGACGGCCGCGTCGAGTTCGGCGGGCAGGATGCCCGCGTCGATATCGGCCTGGATTCGCGCCGTGAACATCCCGATGTTCGCGTTGCGCATCGCCCGTAGTGACTCCGCGATCGTTGCGCTTGTGGTGTTGATGCCCGCGCTGATCACCAGGCAGCCGTGCGGCCAGTCGGGCCGGGTGTATTCGGTGGCCGCCTCCCGCATTGCCCGTCGCATGGCCGCCTCGGCCGTCGGCTCTTCGGCGAGCGCGCGCGGGATGAACAGGCCGTAGCGCGCGCCGTAGGACTGCACCACCTCGTTGAACAGCGTGGCCTTGTCGCCGAAGGCCGCGTAGAGGCTCGGTGCGCCGATGCCCATCGCCGCGGTCAGGTCGCCGATGGAGGTGGCCTCGTAGCCGCGCGCCCAGAACAGCCGGGTGGCCTTGTCCAGCGCGGCATCCCGGTCGAAGGAGCGCGGCCTGCCGCGGGTTGTCGTCCCCATTTTTCTATTTTATAGCGAGCGCTAGAGAATATGCTACTGTCCGTTCTGTAGTGATCGCTAGAGAAAGGAGCGCACGATGAGCGCACTGGCAGGCAAGACCGCATTGGTGACCGGTGGCAGCCGTGGCATCGGCCGTGGCATCGCCGAACGGCTCGGACGGGATGGGGCGCGGGTTGCGGTCCACTACAACGGGAACGAGGAGGCGGCCAAGGACACCGTCGCCGCCATCGAGGCCGCGGGCGGCGCGGCCTTCGCGATTCGCACCGAACTGGGTGTGCCCGACGACGCCGCGACGCTGTGGGCTGCCTTCGACGCGCACGCCGACGGCGTCGACATCATCGTCAACAACGCGGGCATCGACGGCGTCCGGGAACCGATCGCTGGCACCGACGAGGCCGCGTTCGACCGGGTCTTCGCGGTCAACACCAAGGCGCCGTTCTTCGTCACCAAGTTCGGGCTCGACCGACTCCGCGACGGCGGCCGGATCATCAACATCTCCACCGGCCTCACTCACGGAGCGCATATGCCGGAACTCATCGCGTACACGATGACCAAGGGCGCGATCAACGCGATGACCAACGTGCTTGCCAAAGAGGTCGGGGTGCGCGGCATCACGGTGAACGCCGTCGCGCCGGGCATCGTCGACACCGATATGAACGCGTCCTTCCTGAACGACCCGGACATGGTGGCGGCCGTCACGGCGATGTCCCCGCTGCGGCGGCTCGCCCAACCCGCCGAGGTCGCCGATGTCGTCGGATTTCTCGCGTCGGAAGACGGCCGCTGGGTCACCGGCCAATGGATCGACGCGACCGGCGGCGCGTTGCTGTGACCGGATGATTGCTGCCGCTTGGAAAGGCCGAGGCAGCGGCGCGCGTCCGTCGGACCCACCGGTTAGGCTTGGGCACCGTGCTGTCAGTTGTGCCGAGCCCGATCACCGTGCGGGCACCGTCCAAGGTGAACCTCCATCTCGGAGTCGGTGACCTGCGTGCCGATGGCTTTCACGACCTGACAACGGTCTTCCAGGCGCTGTCGCTCAGCGACGATCTGGAGATCACCCCCGCCGCCTCGATGACGGTGCGGGTCTCCGGCGAAGGCGCCGCCGCGGTGCCGACCGACCGCACCAACCTGGTGTGGAAGGCGGCCGTCCGGCTCGCGCATCTGGCGGGCAGGGCGCCGCTGGTGGAAATCGCCATCGCCAAAGGCATTCCGGTGGCGGGCGGGATGGCGGGTGGCAGCGCCGATGCCGCCGCGGCGCTCGTCGGACTCAACGAACTCTGGGACTTGGGCCTCAGTCGCGACGAACTCGCCGCCATTGCCGCCGAACTCGGCAGCGATGTGCCGTTCGCGCTGCACGGCGGTACGGCGCTCGGCACCGGACGGGGCGAGCGGTTGCTTCCGGTGTTGTCCCGCAACACCTTCTACTGGGTGCTCGCGTTGGCCAAGGGCGGTCTGTCCACGCCCGCGGTCTTCGCCGAGCTCGACCGGCTGCGCGCGCACGGCACGCCGCCAAAGCTCGGTGAGCCGCAACAGTTGATGCAGGCGTTGGCCTTCGGTGACCCGAAACAGCTTGCGCCGCTGCTGGGTAACGACCTGCAGGCGGCGGCGTTGTCGCTGGAGCCGGGGCTGCGCCGGACGCTGCGTGCCGGTGTCAATGCGGGCGCGCTGGCCGGTCTGGTCTCCGGCTCCGGTCCCACCTGTGCATTCCTCTGCGAGAGTGAGGAATCCGCGGTATCGGTGGCTGCGGAACTCGCGGGGGCCGGGGTGTGTCGGAGCGTTCGGACCGCCAGCGGCCCGGTTCCCGGCGCCCGCATCCTCAGTAGCGAAACCCCTGGCAAGCGCTGAGTGTCGGCATTGCCGTGCCGCAAGGGTGGCACCGCGGGTGGCTCTTTCGTGATTCAGGCGACCACGTCGGCCAGGCGATCGACCTGGTCGGCGTCGCGGCCGTAGCAGTACAGCATCACCTCGTCGGCCCCGAGATCATCGAACTGCTTGATGGCAGCACGGATCTCGTCGGGAGTGGTGAGCATCCCGTCGAGCATGTAGTCGGCGCGACCGCTGAACTCGTAGTAGCCGCCCATCGAGGCGCGGGCGTCCTCGATCAGCTCTCGGCTGCCGAGCGCGACGTTGACCTGGGCCACGATGCGTGGCTGTCCGGCGCGGCCGTTGTCGGTCCATGAGCGGCGGACGGTGTCGAAAAGGCCTGCGGCCCATGAGGGTGCGGCGGCCGCGAGAAAGCCTCCGCCCCAACGGCCTACCCGTTCGAGGGCGGCAGGCTGGAAGCCGCCGAAGAGCAACTCG
Organism: Nocardia sp. NPDC049149; assembly: GCF_043197455.1. Taxonomy (NCBI): domain Bacteria; kingdom Bacillati; phylum Actinomycetota; class Actinomycetes; order Mycobacteriales; family Nocardiaceae; genus Nocardia; species Nocardia sp. NPDC049149. Next base: position 1,041,882 of record NZ_JBICTD010000002.1, on the reverse strand, counting down.
GGACCTTCTGCGCGCAGTGGAGCGGGCCCGATCGGGCCGCACTCGGCGCTGTACGGCGCACCGGACCAAACGCGGCGCATCACAGCGAGCTGTTCGTCGAGTCGACGTCCTCGGGTGCGGAGATCGGTGCCGGAGGCGAGGTGATCGTCCGCGCGGCCGCCGACGCCGAGGCCGAGCACGAAGCGCCCACCGGACATGCGGTCCAGTGTCGCGGCTTGTTTGGCGAGCAGGGTCGGTTCGCGCAGCGGCGCGATCAGCACCTCGGTTTGCAGCGTGATGCGGGTTGTTGCGCCGGCGAGCAGCGCGAGCGCGACGAGTGGTTCGGGGTTGTCGTAGACGAGCCGGTCGAGCAGGCCGAGCGTGCTGAACGGGCCTGCATCGGCGCGACGGGCCCAGTCGAGCAGCCGGGTGGAATCGGAGATGGGCAGGCCAAGGCCGACGTGCATGAGAACCTCCAGGGAGAAAGACGGATTCGTGCCGCCCTCGCACACCTCGGTAGGTCGAGGTGGGGCTCCCATTCTGCGGCTGTGGTTCCGGGGAGCGCCTGTCTGACTAACTATGTTCGTAACGAACGTCGTTCGTTGACTCGACTGTAGACGAACGCCGTTCGTTCCGCAAGAGGAGAGGGGCGAGGGTGTGCGAGCGACGGCTCAGTACGCTTGCCAGGGGCAGGCAGCTGGCCCATCACCGCTAGACCGGAAGGTTCTATGTCCAACCTGATCAACCTCGAACAAGTCTCCAAGAGCTTCGGGATCACCCCGCTACTGGACGACGTCTCGCTCGGCGTGCACGCTGGCGAGCGCATTGGGGTGGTCGGTCTGAACGGTGGTGGCAAGACCACCCTGCTCGAGGTGCTCACCGGACTGGAGCCGCCGGACAGCGGACGGGTCAGCCGAGTCGGTGGTCTGCGCCTGGCCGTGGTGACGCAACGCGGTGTGCTGCCCCCTGGTTCGACCGTCGGCTCGGTGGTGCTCGCCGGTCTGGCCGACGACATCGGGAGCGGTCGTGCGACGGGTGGACCCGACGATGTCGCCGAACACGAATGGGCCGCCAACCCGCGCATCCGCTCGGTGATGGAGGGCATCGGCATCGCCGGGCTCGGCCTGGAGACCTCGATCGACAACCTCTCCGGTGGCGAGCGCCGCCGAGTTGCCTTGGCCGCCGCGCTGGTTCGCGATCTCGACCTGCTCGTCCTCGACGAGCCGACCAACCATCTCGACGTCGAGGGCGTGCAGTGGCTCGCCGCGCATCTGCTCGGCAGGCGCAGCGCGCTCGTCGTGGTGACCCACGATCGCTGGTTCCTCGACACCGTCGCCACCAACACCTGGGAGGTCGTCGGCGGCAAGGTGGAAAGCTACGAGGGCGGTTACGGCGACTGGATTTTCGCCCGCGCCGAACGGGCACGGCAGGCCGATGCCTCCGAGGCGCGGCGCGCCAACCTGGCGCGTAAGGAACTGGCCTGGTTGCGCCGCGGCGCGAAGGCTCGCACCTCCAAACCGCGCTACCGGGTGGAGGCGGCCGAGGCGCTGATCGCCGACGTGCCGCCGCCGCGCGACAGCGTCTCGCTGGCCGCGTTCGCGCGAAAGCGCCTGGGGCGCGTCGTCATCGAGCTCGAGGACACCACGCTGACCACCCCGGACGGCCGGGAGCTGGTGCGCGACCTGACTTGGCGGCTCGCGCCGGGGGAGCGGGTCGGTCTGGTCGGCGTGAACGGTTCCGGCAAGACGACGCTGCTGCGCACGCTGGCCGGCGACGCGGAACCGGCTGTCGGCAAGCGCATTCAGGGCCAGACGGTGCAGATCGGTTGGCTGCGGCAGGAACTCGACGACCTGCCGACCGATATGCGTGTGCTGGAGGCGGTGCAACAGATCGCGCAGCGAATCATGCTCGGCGACAAGGAGATCTCCGCCGGTCAATTGGCCGAACGGCTCGGCTTCACGCCGGCCCGCCAGCGCACCCCGGTCGGCGATCTGTCCGGTGGCGAGCGGCGCAGGCTGCAGCTGACCCGCATCCTGATGGCCGAACCGAACGTGCTGCTGCTCGACGAGCCGACCAACGACCTGGACATCGACACCCTGCAGCAGCTGGAGGACCTGCTCGACAACTGGGCGGGCACGCTGGTCGTCATCAGCCACGACCGCTACCTGATCGAGCGCATCTGCGATACGACCTGGGCGCTGTTCGGCGACGGCAAGCTCACCAATCTGCCCGGTGGCATCGATGAATACCTGAAGAAGCGCGCGACGCTCGCCGCTACCCCGGCCCGCGCAGGCGCCGCGGACGCCAAGTCCGCGCCGGTGACCGATGCGGCCGCACAGCGCGCCGCCCGCAAGGAACTGTCCAGGCTGGAACGCGCCATCGAGAAGTTCGACGATCGCGAGCGCAAGCTGCACGACGCACTGGCCGCCGCGGCCACGGACCCGGACAAGCTCGTCACCCTCAATGCCGAGCTGAAGCAGGTCGTCGCGGACAAGGAAGCGGCCGAAGAACGGTGGATGGAACTCGCGGACGGCGCGTAGTTCGCACCCCTTCTGTCGATCCGCACCGGTTCCAGCAGTCCGGAACGGGTGCGGATCCACGGAGAGAGTGCGGATTCGCGGAAGGTGCGTTAATGCCCTGCCGCGCGGTCGTCTTGGATCGCCACCGGCAGGCAGGTGCGCACGAAGTCGGTGCCGAAACCGGTCAGCGCCACGCTGCGGTAGATGACCTTGGTGCCGAAACCGGAGCGCTTCAACAACTCTCGCACCGTGGTCTGCGCCTCCAGCAGCTGATACCGCTGCGGGTTGCCGACGGGCTCCCGCTCGTGCTCGATCAGGCCGAGCCTGCGCAGGTTGGTCAGGTACTGCTGGATCCGGTTCGGGAAGCGCAGCCCGGCCTGCTCGCCGACCAGCGTCAGCATGGACCCGAGGCGTTCGGCGCCGAGCGCGCGCGGCCGTCCGGTGCGGATGTCGATCGAGGGCTGCGGGCCGTCCAGATGCAGGAAGCGCAGCACTCGTGCCTCGTCCGGCGTCAGCTCGGCGAGCATGCCCGCGAACGCCGGATGGTTCTCGTCCTCGTCGTTCGTGCTCGGCGACCACCGCAGCAGCGCGGCGCCCTGCTCGCGCAGCGTGGGAACGGCATGCGCGGCAGGCTCATTCGGGACTTCGGGCAGTCCGAGCGCCTGGCGCATCCGATCGCGCACCTCGGATTCGGCCTCCGCCAGCACTTCTCGCGGCGACACCCCTTGAATGCTGCGCGCGACGACGGTCGAGGTGACCCCCACCGCGGTGCCGAGGCTCCACGCCGTCACGCCGGTGAACGCGCTCCATGCGACCCTGGCCACGCCGGTGGCCGCGCGCACGGTCGCAATGGGAACCGGCACCCGCGAAGGTGATTCGTCGATCCGTGCGACCTCGCTGTCCGGCCGTCGGGCGAGCTCCGTCGACGGCGCGACGGCCTCGGGAGGATGCCCGGCGGCCCCGGCATCGTCGCCAGGGTCGGATTTCGCTACAGCCATGTGGTCGCCACTCCCGTTCCGAAAATCAGGATATGAGCGTATCCGGCGAACAGCCCCAACACGCCGCCATGGAGAAAAAGCAGCCACTCGTCCTGCTTGATGGCTGAGCGCAGCATGTCGACGAAGTCCGGCGGCTTCAGCGCCGCCATCTGCCTGGCGATGTACTGGTTGATCTGCCTGCCCTGGCGGACGTTGAACTCGGGGTCGGCGAAGGCGATGGGGGCGATGGCCATCGCCTCGGTGGTCAGCGTCGACTGCAGCGAGTCGTACTCGCGGCTGCCGAGCATGAACTTCACGGCGGGCCTGGCAGGCCCGAGCGCGCGGTCGGCGGCCGGGCGCAGGGTGTCCTCCAGCATCTGCATGGTGCGGTCCGAGCGCGGGCCGTTGAGCAGCTCGTCGCCGATGTTGGCCACCGTCATCACCTGGCTGGACACCAATTCGGCATACCCGTCGGTGATTTCGGATTGGCGCTTGATCAGCAGGCCGCGCCGCCACGGGCACCACCACTTCGGGTAGGCGGGCGCGAAGATCATGTTGATGCCGACCCAGTTGACGGTCCAGCCGATGACCACGCCGCCGATCGGCAGCACCACCAGCGTCGACCAGCCGGTGAGATGCAGGATCGCTACCAGTACGGCGCCCATCGGCGCGCCGAACCAGAAGCCGAAGTTGATCATGAATCGCAACTCTTTCGCACCGAGCACTTGGAACAGTGTGTTGAGCAGTTGCGGCCTTGCCTGGAAGTAACGAATGACCATCTGCTTCACGTCGAGCAGTTGATCAATATTCGCGCCCAATTCATCTGTCAGCTCGCGCAAAATATCCGGAAGTTGCTGCCTGACCCTCGCGTGCACCATCTCGCGCACTTGGGTCGGCAGGTTGTACCAGAGCTGCGGGTGTTCCCGTTTGAGAATTTCTTCGACGATGTCCTGGATCTGTGCGTCGGCGATGCTGGCGAGATGTTCGGCGAGCTTGTCCGGCTCCAGTTCGCGATAAAAATCGGCGACGCTACCGAGTTTGGCCAGGCCCTTGTCCACCGCGATGCTTGCCATCTTGTCCGCACGCGACGGCACGATGCCCTGCCAGCCGAATCGCCCGTCGTAGCTGAGCAGCGGGAGCACTTGAATTCGTTTGGGCAGGAACGGGTACAGCGCCTTCAATCCGGGTAGCCGGAAACCGTGGAACGCGATCGGCCGGAACAGCATGAGCACGCCGGTCCAGTTGGTGATGTAGCCGATGATCCCCGTGAATAGTGGGATTGTCAGAAGCTCTAGCAGGATTGTCGGGTGGATTCCGAACACACTCTCTAACACGACACCCTCCTGCCGACACACCGGTGACCGCCGCCTCACCGGCACCTCAAAGTAGCACCCCGTCGGCATCGGGACTCTATTGTGATCAGAGGAACTGGGTCCACCTCGAGTGCGCGGACCCACAGTCCCGCATGCGGAGATATCGGTCACAGTGTTTGTCTGCAATGCCGCATCGCCGGAGCCCGGCGGCGACAATGACCAGCGACACAGGGGGCAGTAATCTGTGGGGCGGATTCGTTCACCTGGCGATATCGGAGTATGACGTGGCAGACGACAGGACCGGACAGGACATCACCCGAGCCGGTTCCCGCTCCGTGGAGCGCAGCGCGGATGTCGAACAACGGCAGATCAGCAATGAGGCGCGGCTGATTCGCGGCGTCTTCCGCGCGGCGGGGCTCGCGGCGGGCACCGTGGTGCGGGGCGGGCAGTGGGCGGTCGGCACCACGTTCGAGGTCACCAAGGAGATCACCCAGGCCGCGCTGGACGGCGAGTCGTCGGCCGATATCGCGGAGCGGACCGGAAATGCGTTGCGCTCCATAGCCCGTAGCGCGCTCGGCGTCACCGAGGGCTCGGTCCGCGAGATCGTGAGCTATGTGCCGACGCCGAACGGTCCGGCGAACAACCACGGCGGCCAGCAGCAGGCCCTCGCCGTCGGCTCCTATCTGCGCTCGGCGAGCACCGACGAGCTACGCAGGCGCGGCGACGCGCTGCTCGCTCGCTCCGCCGACGTGTATTTCACCGAAGACGTGCATCCGGCCTACGACCGGATTCTCGACGAGCTCGCCCCCGACGAGGCGCGCATCCTGCGCTTCATGGCGCAGAACGGCGCGCAGCCCTCGGTCGATGTGCGGACCAACCGGCCGCTCGGCATCGGATCCGAACTGGTGCAGGGTGATCTGACCTCGGTGCCCGAGCAGGCGGGCGTGCGCTACCCGGACCGGTCGCGCCCCTATCTGATCAACCTCAACCGGCTCGGGCTCACGCTGATCTCCGACGACCCGGTGGTGCTGAGCCGATACATGGTGCTCGAGGTGCAGCCGGTGGTCGAGGCGGCACTGAAGAAGGCGGGCCGCGCACCGAAAATTGTGCGCAAATCGCTGCGCCTCACCGAGTTCGGTGAAGATTTCTGCCGTACCTGCTTCACCATCGGAAACTGATCGCGTTCGCCGCCGCGCCGCGGCGTCGTTGGTTTGCCCCGTCCGTAGTTGATCGACGTCGGAATGTCCCGTGAACAGTGACACCGTAAAACAACGGGGGGCCGCCGTCGCCGTGCCTTGGGTAGCAGACACGGAGGGTACAAATCTCGTAATTGGTGTAGCCATCGGGCTTTGGATGGGATTGTTGAGGGATGAATCAGGGAACCGGCGGGCAGGGCCGCGGCGACCCGAGCGCGGGTGGTGGGCCGGAGCAACAGCGGCACGACGACGTGGCAACAGAGCGAAGTACCTCGGCACCACCAGGCGAACCGGGGATCGAGATCGGTGCGCAGGAGCGACGGACCCGGGGAGCGCCCGTCGACGACCGCAGACTCGATGACATCACCGCGATAAGCAGATTGAAGTTCCGCTACCTCCGCAGCTTGGACACCAAGTCTTGGGATGAGTTCGCCGACACCATGATTCCCGAGGCGACCGCCACCTACAGCGAGTACCTCCAGTTCGAATCGCGCGACGCGTTTCTCGCGTTCATGCGCAACACCCTCGGCCCGCACGTCATCACCGAGCACCGCTGCGACCATCCCGAGATCGACGTCGACGGCGACACCGCGATCGGCACCTGGTACCTCGCCGACACCGTGCTCATCCCCGGCCACAACATGCTGCTGCGCGGCGCGGCCTTTTACTCCGACGAATATGTGCGCTGCGACGACGGGCAATGGCGAATTTCGCACACCGGTTACGAACGCACCTATGAAGTCGTGCTCTCGCTCAGCGATCTGCCGAGCTTGCGGCTCACCTCGAGTCGCTGGGGGCTCATCGCCCGCGAGGACGGCATGTCAACCATCGAACGCGACCCGGGCGCGCCGCCGATGCGACGCGAACCGGAAGCGGGGTGAAGCTAGCGCCGATGGAGGGCTTCGCTACGCCTACGTGGTGACGCTGCGCTACCTCCTCCGGCGCTGACGCTCAGCTCTCAGTCCGCCGTCGCGACCAAGGGCTCGAGCGTCAGCTTCGGGAATTCCTTCTCGATGTACTGCAGCCGCCATTTGTCGCTGAACAACGCGAGTAGCACCCCGTCACTGCGCAGGAACACCTCGACGCCGCGCTGCCTGCCGAGCTCGTCGGCCGAGGCGGTGTCGGTGCGCCGCGCCAGCGTGTAGGCCAGGTTCTCCATCCTGGTCTCGACGTTGAACTCGGTCAGCATGCGCGCGGTGACCACCTCGAACTGCATCGGGCCGACGGCCGCGAGCACCGGCGAGGCGTCGCCGCGAATGTCGTTGCGCAGCACCTGGACAACGCCTTCGGAATCGAGCTGGTCGATGGCCTTGCGGAACTGCTTGTATTTGCCTGCGCTTTCGGCGCGCAGCACGGCGAAGTGCTCCGGCGCGAAGGACGGGATCGGCGGGAACTCCACCTTCTTGTCCACGAACAGTGTGTGGCCAGGGGCCAGTGCCGTCGCGTTGACCAGGCCGACCACGTCGCCGGGGTAGGCGGTGTCGACGGTGTTGCGTTCCCTGCCGAACACCGTCAGCGCGTATTTCGTCGCGAACGGGCGGCCGGTCTGCGCGTGCGTCACCACCATGCCGCGCTCGAACTCGCCGGACACGATCCGCATGAACGCCAGCCGGTCCCGGTGCGCGGCGTCCATGCCTGCCTGCACCTTGAACACCACCGCGCTGAACGGCTCGGTGGTCGTGCGCGGCTTACCGCTCACGTCGTCGCGCGCGCCGGGCGCGGGCGCCAGCGCCACCAGCGTCTCCAGCAGCTGCCGCACACCGAAATTCAGCATCGCCGAGGCATAGATGACCGGAGAGGTCTGCCCGGCGAGGAACAGTTCCTGATCGTGGTCCTGCCCGGTCGCGGAGAGCAGCTCGCTCTCCTCGGCCGCGGTCGTCCACGCCTCGCCCTCGCGCGCCTCGGCTTCGGCCGGGGTCAGCGACTCCTCCGGCGCGATGGTCGCGCCGCCCGCGGTGCGGGTGAAGTGGATGTATTCGAGCGCGGCGCCCTCGTCGCCGCGGCGAAGCAGCCCGCGGAAGTCGCCCGCGATGCCGACCGGGAGAAATAGCGGCGTCGGGGTGAGTCCGATTCGCTCGTTGATCTCGTCGAGCAGTTCCAGCGGCGCCTGGCCTGGCCGGTCCCACTTGTTGATCACGGTGATCACCGGGATGCCGCGATGCCTGCAGACCTGGAAGAGCTTGAGCGTCTGCGGCTCCAGGCCCTTCGCGGCGTCGATCAGCATCACCGCGGCGTCGACGGCGGTGAGCACCCGGTAGGTGTCCTCGGAGAAATCGGAGTGGCCGGGCGTGTCGACGAGGTTGATCACGTTGTCGATGTCGGAGCCCTCGGCGCGGTAATTGAACTGCAGCGCGGTCGAACTGACCGAGATGCCGCGCGCCTTCTCCATCTCCATCCAGTCCGAGACGGTCGAGCGGCGCCCGGCCTTGCCGTGGATGGCGCCCGCCTCGGAGATCATCCTGGCGTGCAGCGCGAGCGCCTCGGTGAGCGTCGACTTGCCGGCGTCGGGGTGCGAGATCACCGCGAACGTACGCCGTCGGGAAACCTCGGCGGGCAGTCCCTCAGGGGAGGCGGTCAACAGAACAACCTTTCACAGACGTCCGATCGGCAACCGCTCTAATCTACTGGATCGATATGGCCGCGACACGACCTACTCTGACCACCCGATTCCATCTGCGCATAACCCTTGCGGTACAGTGTCCGGGTTGTCTCGGCGAGGGTGACCGCAGACCAGATTTGCGTTCACCGTGATCGACGCGGCTCGGCTTCCGGCCGTCCTCGTTTGTTCTTCGCCCGACGAGTAGACCAACCTAGCCAGGGCGGATAACAGTCCCTGGCGCACTGTTGACAGCCCGGAACAGCCGTAGGGAGTAGATCCAGTCATGTCCGACGCCAACCTTCTCGAAGCCGCCGTCCGCACCGAGTTCGGTAAGGGTGCCGCCCGCCGTACCCGTCGGGCCGGCAACGTTCCCGCCGTCCTGTACGGCCACCAGGCCGACCCGCAGCACCTGTCGGTCAACGCCCAGGCCTTCTCCGCCATCCTGCGCGAGCACGGCACCAACGCGGTGCTCAACCTCGTCATCGACGGCAAGAAGCAGCTCGCGCTGACCAAATCCGTTGTGGTGCACCCGATTCGCCGCTACATCGAGCACGCCGACCTGCTCATCATCAAGAAGGGTGAGAAGGTCACCGCCGACGTCAACATCATCATCACCGGCGACGCGGCCTCCGGCACCCTGGTCACCCAGGACGTCACCACCATCTCCATCGAGTCCGACGCGATGAACATCCCCGAGTCCATCGAGGTCTCGGTCGAGGGCGTCGAGGCGGGCACTCAGATCAACGCCGGTTCGCTGCCGCTGCCGAAGGGCGTCACGCTGAACATCGACGCCGAGACGCTGATCGTCAACGTGATCGCCGCGCCGCAGTCGTCCGCCGAGGCGGAAGAGGCTGCCGCCGAGAGCGCCGAGTAAGAACTACGGAATCGGTTCATCTCGATGACCGAATCCACCGGGCCCGCGCTCGTTGTCGGACTGGGTAATCCAGGCGCCGAATACGAGCGGACCCGGCACAACGTGGGGTTTCTGGTCGCCGACGTGCTCGCGGAGCGCGTCGGCGGCCGTTTTACCGTGCACAAGAAGTCCGGCGCCGACCTGCTGCAGGCCCGGCTCGACGGCCGTCAGGTGCTGATCGCCAAGCCGCGGTCCTTCATGAACCTGTCCGGCCGCCCGGTCGCCGCGCTCGCGAAGTTCTTCTCTGTGCCGCCGACCGAGGTGATCGTCGTGCACGACGAGCTCGATCTTCCATTCGGCGAGATCAAGCTCAAGCGCGGCGGCGGCGAAGGCGGGCACAACGGGCTCCGCTCGGTGTCGAGCGCCCTCACCACGAAGGACTATCTGCGGACCAGGATCGGCATCGGCCGCCCGCCTGGTCGACAGGATCCCGCCGACTATGTGCTCAAGCCGTTCGCGGCGCCGGAGCGCAAAGAGGTGCCGGTGATCGTCGAGCAGGCCGCCGACGCGGTGGAACTCCTGCTGCGTGTCGGTCTGGAAACCGCGCAGAACCAAGTGCATTGACCGCTGACGTGGCGAATTCGCCACGCAGGCACCGTTTCTCGATGTCGAGTCGGCCAGTCAGCTGAAGCGGTAACGGGTTTGGCTGAACGGCTCGCCCTTGCTGAAGGCGAGCACCTTTTCCGGGGCGATCGCGAACACCAGCGCGGTGCCGCCCCTTCCGTCGTGGAAACCGCCGTCGACCACGGCGAAGTCCCAGTCCAGCTTGGCTTTCCACAGCGCGGACAGCTCATGCAGCGTCGCCGGATCGGTAATGCGGGCGACCGTGCCCTCCAGCACCACGTCGAGGCCTGCGTTCATCGTGTTGGTGCCGGTGCTGAGCACACACCGCGGTTCGGCGGCCAGGTTCACCGACTTCTGTTCCTTGTCGCCGGTGCAGATGTGCAGGCTGCCGTCGTGCCAGACCGCGGGCAGCGGCGTCACGTGCGGCCTGCCGTCGCGCCGAGTGGTGGACAGCCAGAACATCTCCGAGGTGGCCAGCACCTCGGCGACCGAGGACCAACGGGGCGCGGTGGCGCCTGCGGTGCTGAAATCCGGGTTGAGGACGGCAACGGGTTCGAGCTCGGGCATCACTGATCTCCTTCTCGCGGATATCAGTACAGACGATGCCCGCGGCGCGAATTCATCGCCGCGGTCCTTCAGCGCAGGTGGATGGCGGTGGCCGCGCGGCGCAGCTTGCCGGAGGAGGTCTTGGGCAGTGCGCCGGGGCCGAGAATGGCGACGGTGCGTGGCCTGGCGCCGACCTCGGAGAACACCGCGTGCACGATCTCGCGCTCGATGCGCTTGACCTCCTCGGGGTTCTGATGGTCGTTGCTCTCCACCACAACGGCGAAACTTTCCCGCTTCTGCCCGGCGTCCAGGCGCACGGCCACCGCATTGCCGGGCCGCACGCCCTTCACTCGGGTAGCCGCGCGTTCGATGTCGGTGGGGTAGATGTTGCGGCCGCCCATGATGATCACGTCCTTGATCCGGCCGCACACCACGATCAGGCCCTCCTCGGTGAAGTACCCGATGTCGCCGGTGTCGATCCAGCCCGCGGCGTCCTGCGCCGGACGGAACCCTTCGACCGTGACATAGCCGGAAGTGACTGCCGGGCCCCGTAATTCGATGAGGCCGACGGAGCGGGTCGGCAGCGTCTGGCGCTCCGCGTCGACGACCCGGCCCTCCAGATGGTCGACCAGATAGCCGAGCGTCGGCAGCCTGCGGATGTTGCCCGGGTGCCCGTGTTCGTCGGGCACCGGAACGGCCTTGCCGAGCGCGTCGAGCAGGTCGGCGTCGATCACGTCGAGCACCTGACCCCGGCCGGGATCCGGAATCGACACGGCCAGTGTGGTTTCGGCCATGCCGTAGACCGGTGTCAGCGCCATCGGGTTGAGCCCGAAGCGCTTGCCTGCCTGTGCAAGCGCCTCCATCGTGTCCGGGTCGACCGGCTCCGCGCCGTTCCACATGTAGCGGACGCTGCTGAGGTCGAACGCGCCGTCGTCGGCCTGCTTCAGCCTGCGGGCCAGCAGCGAGTACGCGAAATTCGGTGCGGCGGTGACGGTGCCGCGATACTTGTCGATCAGGTCGGCCCACAGCAGCGGGCGCATCAGGAAGTCCAGCGGCGTCACGCACACCACCTCGGCGCCGATTTGCATGGGGACGCTGAGGAATCCGACCATGCCCATGTCGTGGAACAGCGGCAGCCAGCTGATCATCACGTCGTCGTCGAGCTGGAACTTCACCCGGTCGAACATGGCGTAGGCGTTGACGAAGAAGTTGCCGTGCGTGATCCGCACCGCCTTGGGTGACCCGGTCGATCCGGAGGTCAACTGCTGCAAGGCGATATCGTCCTCGGTGGTCGGCACCGGATCGGTGTCGGTGCCGTCGCGCAGCTGGTCGATGCGCACCACGGTGATGCCGCGCTCGCGCAGCAACGGCTCGGCCGCCTCGAACGGGGCGCCGAGCACCACCGCGCGCGCCTCGATCATGGTCAGCACGGCCTCGGTGTCGCGGGCCCAGACCACCAGGTCGGTGCGCGGGGTCGGCTGGTGCAGCATGGTGATCGACGCGCCGCGCATCCAGATGGCCTGGCAGGCGGGCGCGATATCGACCGGCATGCCTGCGAGCACGCCGACGGCATCACCGTGCCCGATGCCCGCCGCGGCGAGGCCGCCCGCCATCTTGCGCGCGATCCGATGGATCTCCCCCCACGTCTGGCGCAGCGGTGCGGCTGGTTCGCCGGTCACCAACCCCCGGGTCGACGCCTGCGCCGTCGCATACATCTCGTCGGTGAACCTGCTCAACGTCGACTCCCTCATCACGTTGCTGTCGGTCGCCTGCCGACCTGCAACCAACTATCCCGCCATTCCGGCGTGGCGTTAACCCCTTTCCCGCGTGTCTTGGTTTGCTGGAGTGTCGCGGAAAACCGGACAGAGCGGGCGGAATGTGCCTTTTCTAGCCGCGGAAAGTGGCGGCGTAATGGTCGACGTAGTGGCGGCCAGTGCGGGTGGCCAGCTCGCGCATGAGCTCATCGGTTGCGGTCCTGGCAACGACACGAGGGTCGGCCTCGACGGGCAGGTAGTAGCGCGGGGCGCCGAAGCTGATGCGGACCTTGCCGAAGCGCAGCAGTCGTTTACCGCGCGGATTGACGTGGTCGGTGCCGGAGATGGCGACCGGGATCAGCGGGGCGCCGGTCGCGAGCGCGACGCGCAGCGTGCCGGTGCGGCCGCGGTAGATGCGCCCGTCCGGGGAGCGGGTGCCCTCGGGATGGATGGCCCAGATGCCGCCGGATTCGAGGATCCGGGTGGCGGCGGCGAGTGCGTCGGCCGCGGCGCTACCGCCGGTCCGGTCGACCGGCACCTGGCCGGACACCGTGTAGAACCACCGCTGGCAGCGCCCGCGCAGGCCGGTGCCGGTGAAGTACTCCTGCTTGGCCAGGAAGGTGACCCGCCGCGGCAGCACCAGGCACAGGTACAGCGAGTCGATGAACGCGAGATGGTTGGCCGCGATGATCACCGGTCCGGTGCGCGGAACCTGGTCGAGCCCTTCGATGTCCGGCCTGCCGAGCAGCCGAAGTGCTGGGCCGACCAGCACGTACTTGAAGAGCCAGTACCACACGTGAGACCTCCCGGAGTGAATGTGTAGACACTGTCTACCGCAGGAGAGTAGACAGTGTCTACACCCGGCGAGGGAGTTCGGATGGCAGCCGTAGACAATGTCTGCATGGATCAGCGTGAGCCGCTCAGGGAGCGGCTGGTCGACGCGGGTGTCGAGCTACTCGAAGAGGTCGGCGCGGCGCAATTGGGACTTCGCGCGATCACGCGGGCCGCCGGCGTCTCCCATGGGGCGCCGCGGCGGCACTTCCCGACGCATCGTGCGCTGCTCGCCGCCGTCGCGGCGCGCGGGTTCGCCGATCTGATCGACCGGTTCGCCGCGATCGAGGCGACGAACCCGCGGGATCGCTTGGCGCGCATGAGCATCGAGTACGTCGAGTTCGCCAGGCTGCGGCCGGAGATGTTCGGCCTGATGTTCCGGCACGACCTGCTCGAGGGCTCCGGCGAGAATCTGCGGGCGACCACGGTGCCGCTGTTCGGCCGCTTCGCGACCCTGGTCGCCGCGGCGCATCCCGGCGTGCCTGATCCCGAGTTCCGCGCGTTCGCGCTGTGGACGAGCATGCACGGCATCGCAACGCTGTACGCGAATCGCAGCCTGCACCTGATCGGTCCATCGGTAGACATCCGCGCACTGGTCGACCGCGAACTCGAATTGCACTTGGCCTGAACGGATTCGGTTCCCTGCGACGGTAGCGCGACGGAGTCGGCCTCGTGGTCAACGCAATGCGGCCACCGCGGCGACAAAACGATCCAGTTCCTCGAAGCTCACGAAACAGTGCGGCGAGGCACGCACCACGGAGGCCAGTCCACGCCAGGTCATGTCTAGCAAGGTCGAGCCCGCGTGACTCACGGTCACCGTGATGTCTTGTGCGGCAAGTCGATCGCGCACCTCGACGGAGTCCATGCCTGCCACCGTGAACGACACGATGCCGCTGCGCCGGACGCCGAGATCGCGCACGGTCACCCCGTCGACCTCCGGCAAGCGCGTGCGCAGGTGCTCGGCGCGGGCGGCGACGGCGGCGTAGACATTGTCGGGGCCGAGCTCGAGCAGATAGTCGACGGCGGCGCCGAGCCCGAGTCGCCCGGCCACATCGTGCTCCCAGAACTCGAAGCGACTGGCATCCGGTGCGAGCCGGTACTCGTCGGGGCCGGTCCATGCCCCGCTGTGCAGATCGAGCCGCTGCGGTTCCATCGATGCCGCCAATTCCGGCCGGACGTAAAGGAATCCGGTGCCGCGCGGGCCGCGCAACCACTTGCGTCCGGTCGCCGAGAGCGCGTCGACGTCGAGTTCGGCCACGTCGATCGGGAGTTGTCCGGTCGACTGACAGGCGTCCAGCAACACCAGCGCACCCACCGAATGCGCGATCCGGGTGGCTTCCGCGGCCGGGTTCACCAGGCCGCCGTTGGTGGGTGCGTGCAGCACCGACACCACCTTGACCCGTTCGTCGACCAGCGCGGTCAACGCGTCGAGATCGAGCTGTCCGTTGCCGTCGCTCGGGATCGTCTCCACCGTGGCCCCGGTGGCGCGGGCGCGCTGCAGTGCCCCGATGGCGTTGCTCGCGTAGTCGGCTTCGGAGATGAGAATGCGATCGCCCTCGGCGAGCGGGATCGCGTAGAAGAAGTCGGCCCACGACCGAGATGCGCTGTCGCTCAGCGCGATACTGGTCGGCGCCGCATTGATCAGCGTGCCGATCGAGGTCTTCACCGCGGCGAGATCGGCGAGGCGTTCGTTCGCGGCGCGGTAGCCGCCGACCTCGGCCTCCCTGCGCAGATGGCCGACGGTGGTGTCGAGAACCACCCGAGGGGGCAGCGATGAGCCGGCGCTGTCGAGGAACACCAGTCCCGGTTCGGTACCCGGTGCGCATCCGGGGGTATCGGCTCGCACACGATCGTGATCCAGCATGGTTCCGACCCTATCCGGACGGCCGGGATCGCTTCTTGTCGATTTCTTGTCGGTCGGTCTCGCTACTCTGGATGAATCGCTGTGTGCCGGACACGGGACGGCAACACCGCGATAACGGAACAACGGCGGACAAGAACCACGGCGGACACGAACCCACGGCAACCAGGTGCCACGGTTGCTCGCACAGCAGGTGGAGGTTGGTATGGCGGTCACGCTGGAACATTCAGAGCTGGTCAGTCGCGTTATCCACGACGGAGACCTAGGGTCGCGGGCCGCCGCCGAGGCGTATATCGGCGGTGTCTGCTTCAAGCAGGGCCCACCCACGCTGATCGGCGCCGAGCTCGAGTGGCTCACCGTGCAGGGTGAGTGTCCGGCGTCAGGCC
Source organism: Nocardia sp. NPDC049149 (assembly GCF_043197455.1). NCBI lineage: Bacteria > Bacillati > Actinomycetota > Actinomycetes > Mycobacteriales > Nocardiaceae > Nocardia > Nocardia sp. NPDC049149. Next base: position 1,026,444 of record NZ_JBICTD010000002.1, on the reverse strand, counting down.
CCTCGGCCGCCCCGCGTCCGCAGCTGACTGCTCTTGCGGATGCCCTCGGACCCTACGCACCACGGTCCATCGCCCCCGATTCTCCGGCGCTAGCGTTGCCAGGGGGCAGCCGGGTCACCATCGAACCCGGCGGTCAAATCGAACTATCCAGCGCACCGTTCGCTGATGCCGCGCAGCTGACTTCCTCGCTCCGCGACGACGCCCGCCATCTGCGGGACCTTCTCGAATCCCGATCCATCCGCATGGTTTCCGCTGCCGCCGACGCGGACCGCCACCCCGAACGCCTGCTCCAGTTGCCGCGCTACCGCGCCATGGAACAGAGCTTCGGCGGCATCGGCCCCTACGGCAAGCTGATGATGTGCAATACCGCCGCGACCCAGGTCAGCGTCGATGCGGGCGCTGATCGCGCCGAGGTCACCGCTCGCTGGACCGCGCTCTACGCCATGGGACCGGCCCTGCTCGCCGCCTTCGCCTGTTCGCCCGTGCTGCACAGCGCACCGCCGGGTGCATGGGCCTCCCAGCGGATGCGGGCCTGGCTGCGGCTCGACAACGCCAGGACCCGCCCGCCGCTGCTGGATTGGCCGGATCCGATCCTCGGCTACAGCCGGTGGGCGCTCGACGTGCCGCTGCTGTGCGTCCGAAGACCCGACGACACCGAGGGGCATCCCGGCAACGGCAACGGCGCGGGGCCTGACCTCAGTTGGTCGCCGCCGCCGGGGGCGACCTTCGCCGACTGGCTGTCCGGCGCATTGGACGACGAGGTGGGCCGCAGGCCCGATCGCCATGATCTCGACTATCACCTGACCACGCTGTTCCCGCCGGTGCGTGCGTCCGGGTATCTGGAGGTCCGCTACCTCGACGCCCAGCCCGGCGACAGCTGGACCGTGCCCATCCATGTCCTCGACGCGCTGCTGTCCAGCCGTGCCGTGATCGCCGAGGCGACCGCCCTGGCCGCACCGCTGGCCGGGCACTGGCTCGACGCCGCGCGATACGGCCTGGCCGACTTGGACATTCGTGCCGTGGCCGTCGATTTGCTCGGGCTGGCCGCTGCCAATGCGCGCGGCACGGACGCCGCGCGCGAGATCGACGCCGCCGCCGAGCGATGTCGCAACGGCCGGATTCCCACCGCGGAATCCGGTGCGCACGGGACGGGCGGTTCCGGAGTCACTTCGTGAAAGGCAAAGGTCGGCGCAGCGCCGACCACCGTCGTCGGCCGCTCGGCCGAGGACATCAGCAGCATGCTGCCGCACCGATTCGGCATGGCCTGGCATCGGACGATGTGCCACGGCCGCAGCCGATAAGCACTACCACCGGAGACCTATCGTGACCATTCATTCGCCTGCCACCGACAACTCCGCGACCGAGCGCCTACGCGACCAGATCGCCGCCGTGCTCACACGGGCGCGGCAGCGCACCCTCACCCTCACCGACGGCATGGACGAAGCCGAACTGACCGCGCAGCATTCGCGGCTGATGAGCCCACTGGTCTGGGATCTCGCGCATATCGGCAATCAGGAAGAGCTGTGGCTGGTCCGCGACGTCGGCGGCCGGGAACCGATCCGTGCCGACATCGACGAGCTGTACGACGCGTTCAAGCATGCGCGCGCGAATCGCCCGACCCTGCCGCTGCTCGACCCGACCCAGGCGCGTGGCTACGTCGGCACCGTGCGCGACAAGGTCTGGGATGTGCTCGACCACAGTGCGTTACGCGGATCGCCGTTGATCGACGGCGGCTTCGCCTTCGGCATGATCGCCCAGCACGAACAGCAACACGACGAGACCATGCTGGCCACCCATCAGCTGCGCACCGGCGCGCCGGTGCTGACCGGGCTCGCCGTGCCGACCGTCGCCGCGCCCGTCACCGGTGAAGTCGTCATTCCCGCAGGCGAATTCACCATGGGCACCAGCACCGACCCGTGGGCGCTCGACAACGAGCGCACCGCACACCGCGTGCGGTTGCCCGGCTTCGCGATCGACGCCGCACCGGTGACCAATGCGCAGTACCTGGCCTTCCTCGATGACGGCGGCTACGACCGCCCCGAGCTGTGGTCTACCCGCGGCTGGGCGCATCGGCAGGAGGCAGGCCTGGTCGCTCCGCAGTTCTGGGAGCGCGATTCGGCAGGTCATTGGTGGCGTCGTGTCTTCGGCGTTCTGACACCGCTACGCCCCAATCAGCCGGTGGTGCACGTCTGCTGGTTCGAGGCCGAGGCCTACGCGAACTGGGCGGGCAAGCGGTTGCCCACCGAGGCCGAATGGGAGAAGGCCGCCACGCACGACCCCGCCACCGGCGCGGTGCGCCGATTCCCGTGGGGCGAAACAGAACCCGACGACACCACCGCGAATCTCGGTCAGCGCCATCTGGAACCGGCCGACGTCGGCGCCTATCCAGCGGGCGCGACGCCTGCGGGTGTGCATCAGCTCATCGGCGACGTATGGGAGTGGACGGCTTCGGGTTTCGAGCCGTACCCGGGTTTCCGTGCCTTCCCCTACCGGGAGTACTCCGAGGTCTTCTTCGGTGGCGATTATCGCGTGCTGCGCGGCGGCTCCTTCGGCACCGATCCGGTCGCCTGCCGCAGCACCTTCCGCAACTGGGATCACCCGATCCGGCGGCAGATCTTCGCCGGCTTCCGGCTCGCCAGGGATCTGGTCGAGGGGGAGGGCTGATGTGCAGGCATCTCGGGTACCTCGGCCCGGCCGTCGGCGTCGGTGACCTGCTCACGACCGGCACACACGCGCTGCGCACCCAGGCGTGGGCGCCGAAGGACATGCGCGGCGGCGGCACCATCAATGCCGACGGGTTCGGGGTGGCCTGGTGGCGTGCCGGGGTAGCCAGCCGTTACCGCAACGCCGCGCCGATCTGGACCGACCCAGCGGTGGAAGAGGTACTGCCGCAACTGCATTCGACCGCGGTGCTCGGCTCGATCCGATCCGCCACCGTCGGCATGCCGATCGAGCGGGCCGCGTGCGCGCCGTTCACCGCCGACCGCTGGGCGTTCAGCCACAACGGGGTGGTGCCGAATTGGCGACCGGTGCTGTCCGCGGTGTCGTCCGACTTGGACACCGCCGCTACCCAGTTCGGCGCGACCAGGCTGCTGGAGACCATCCGGCTGCTCGACGCGGAGGCACCCACCGACGCCGCGACGCTCTGGGTGTTGTTGCGGCAGTTGCTGGCAGGCGTCGAGCCGGGCGGCTTCCTCGAATCGCCCGCGGCGGCCCTCGCCCTGCTGGCGGCCACCGTGCTCGGGCACGCGCCGACGGCGCGACTGAACCTCCTGCTCGGCGACGGCGAAACCCTGTGGGCGACAACGGTGTACCACTCGCTGTCCGCCCTGGTCACCGACACCGTCGCCGTGCTCGCCTCCGAACCCTACGACGACGATCCGCAGTGGCAGTCGATTCCCGACCGCAGTCTGGTGACCGCCCGCCCCGGGCGGCTCACCATCGACCCCTTGACCAACGGCACGAAAGGCCCATCGCTATGACCGCACCCACGCTGGAGATCCACCTATCCGACGACGACCTCACCTCGGCACTGCGCGCGGACGCCAGGCTCGGCCTCACCGCGGAGCCGAAGTGGCTGCCGCCCAAGTGGTTCTACGACGCGCGCGGCAGTGAGTTGTTCGAGCAGATCACCGAGCTCCCCGAGTACTACCCGACGCGTACCGAACGCGCACTGCTGGAGCGGGTGGTGGGCGAGATCGCCAGGGTCGCCCAGGCCGAGGTGCTCGTCGAGCTCGGCGCGGGCTCCGCGGCCAAGACGCGGCTGCTGCTCACCGCGCTGACCGCCGAGGGGCCGCTGAAGACCTATGTGCCCCAGGATGTCTCGTCTTCGGCGCTGCGTGCCGCGGCCGACGAGATCGCGGCCGAATTCCCCGGGCTCGCCGTGCACGGTGTGGTCAGTGACTTCACCGATACCCTGCACAACCTGCCCGGTGGCGGCCGCAGGATGATCGCCTTCCTCGGCGGTACCATCGGCAACCTGATTCCGGCCGAGCGCGCCGAATTCCTCGGCAGCATTTACGACGTGCTCGAACCCGGCGAGCAACTACTGCTCGGCGCAGGACTGGTCATCGACCCTGCTGTTCTCGTCCCCGCCTACGACGACGCGGCAGGCGTCACCGCCGAGTTCAACCGAAATGTGCTGCACGTGTTGAACTCCCGCCTCAACGCAGACTTCGCACCGGAGAAGTTCGAGCACATCGCGCTGTGGGACGCCGAGCAGGAATGGATCGAGATGCGGTTGGCGGCCACCGAAGACATGACCGTTTCGGTGCGCGACCTGGATCTCACCGTGCAGTTCGCCCGCGGCGAGCAGCTGCGCACCGAGATCTCGGCCAAATTCCGCGTCGACGGCCTGGCCGCGGAGCTGGCTGCCGCAGGCTTCGAGACCGAGCAGGTATGGACCGACCCCGACAACCGATTCGCGCTCGTTCTCGCGGCGCGTAGCTGAGCGGCGCTACCGGCGTTCGGAACGTCCGTGTTCCAGCCAGCGGATTGTCGAGGGCGAGAACATATTCCACAGCACGGTCAAGGACACCAACGCCACCGGGGTGGCGATCGCCAGGATGGCCTGGTCAGTGCTGACCAGGCCTTGGGCGACAAGGGCGACCGCGCCGAACGAGACGATTCCGGAACCGAGCGCTAGTGCCCACCGTCCGAGGCGCTTTCGGGCGAACAGGGCGATGGACCCGCCGATGAACAGGACCGCGAGCGACGCTGAAATCAACCCGCCCGTGATCAGCCCGATGGTGTCGTCGAAGGCCTGCCCGTGCCCAACTATCAGCCCGAAAACCGCAGTTACGGTGGGGATCACGGCGATCAAGCCGAGTAGCAGCGACAGGACGGCGGCGAATTTCGCGCCACGGCCCCTCGGCGGCAGGGAAGGGGCCAGCGAGACCGGGGACATCGGTTCCAGGTACATCGAATCGCCGGTGCGTCGATCTGGCTGCGGGTTGTGCCGGGTCGGCGAGACACGACGCCACGGATCGGGTGCCGGCGGCGGGCTCGGTGCTGGTGGCGAGTTGAGCACCGTCGGTGCCAGTCGCGAGCCGAGTGCGGGCTGGCCGTGCAGGGCTGATGTTGCGGCTGCGGCGAATTCGCCACAGCTGGGGAACCTGTCCTGGCGTTGCTTGGCCATCGCGCGGGCGATCACGTCGTCGAGCGGTGGCGGTAGATCGGGTCGGCTTTCGCTCAGCCGTGGGACGGGTTTGGTGAGATGTCCGGTGATGACCTGGCCGGGGTTGGTCGAGGGGAATGGCGTTTGTCCGGCCAGCAGGGTGTAGAGCGTGCAGGCGAGGGAGTATTGGTCGGCGCGGTGGTCGATCGGTTCGCCGGAGAGTTGTTCGGGTGAGGCGTAGGCGAGGGTGGCGGTGAAGGTTCCGGTGGCGGTCAGTTTGGTGTCGGATCCGAGCAGTCGAGCGATGCCGAAGTCGGTGAGCACGGCGCGGGGTGCCCGACCCGAGTGTGCTGGGGCGAGAAGGATGTTGGCTGGTTTGATGTCGCGGTGCAGGACGCCCTGGCTGTGCGCGTAGTCGAGGGCGTCGGCGGTGTCGGCGATGATCTGCACGACGTGTGCCGGTGCAGTCGAGCGGTGGTCGAGTCGTGTCGCGTCGGTGCCGGCGATGTACTGCATGGAGATCCACAGGTGACCGTCCTGGGTGCCGCGATCGTATATCCCGACGATCCCTGGATGTTCCAGGCGGGCAACGACATTGGCTTCTCGGATGAAACGCTGCCGCAGTTCCTCGTCCTGGGACACGGCGCGGTGCAGCAGTTTCAGTGCGACCGATCGGGGGAGACGCGGGTGCCTGGCCCGATAGACGGTGCCCATCCCGCCCTGGCCGAGCACGTCTTCGATCAGATACTCGGCGAATGTCTGACCCACCCCCACCACGAGAACGCCTTCCTCTCGACTCCCCTATGCCCGGGGATCATAATCGTGCCCGACCGGTCCTCGCGGCACGTATCTCCGAGCCGGTGGTTATCGGCGTCCGGAGCGGCGCTGGGCGAGCCAGCGGGCGGTGGCGGGGGAGACCACGATCGCGAAGGTGATCAGCGAGAGGATCAGTACTGCTGCGTAGAAGGCGTAGTAATCCTGGTCGCGCAGGCCGAAATCGACGATGTGCCGAGCCGTGGCTCCGAGGGCGGCCAGTGACAGGAGGCCGGTGCTGAAAGCGATGGCAAGCCTGCCGAAGGGGCGTCGGGCGAACAGCGCGACGGATCCGGTGAACAGCAGCAGGGCCAGCGCGGCGGCGATCACCGCGATGAAGACCAGTTCGCTGGTGAGGTCGAACGATCCGACATACCTACGCCAGGTGGCGATCTCGCGTAGCGCGGTGAGGGCGCGGTACGCGGCGAACAGGCTGAGGATCGCGGCGAGGAAGGCGCCGGTTTTGGCCGCGCGGCCCGAAGGTGGTCGTGTCACGACCGGTCGCATGGGCTGATAGGACGGGCCGCCGCGCTGCGCAGGGTCCGGTTGTGCGGTGGACACGGGCGAGCCGCTGCGCTGCACCGGATTCGGTTGTCCGGTGGATACGGACGAGCCGCTGCGTCCGGCCGGATTCGGTTGCGCGGTGGATACGGGTGAGCCGTCGCGTTTCGTCGGATTCGGTTGTGCGGTGGATACGGGTGAGCCGTCGCGTTTCGTCGGATTCGGATGTGCGGTGGGTACGGGTGAGCCGTCGCGTTTCGTCGGATTCGGTTGTGCGGTCGGTACGGGCGGGGCGGCCCGCCGCGCCGGAGCGGGCTGCGGTGTCGGCTGCGGGGCCGGAGCCGGTCGAGAGTTCAATGCCGTCGGCGCAAGCCGAGCGCCGAGCGCGACGCGTTGGCCGTGCAGGGCTGATGTTGCGGCTGCGGCGAATTCGCTACAGGTGGTGAACCTGTCCTGGCGTTGCTTGGCCATCGCGCGGGCGATCACGTCGTCGAGCGGCGGCGGTAGATCGGGTCGGCTGTCGCTGAGCCGGGGCACCGGCTTCGCGAGATGTCCGGTGATGATCTGGCCCGGGTTGGTCGAGGGGAACGGCGTTTGCCCAGCCAGCAGGGTGTACAGCGTGCACGCGAGCGAGTATTGGTCGGCACGATGATCGATCGGCTCGCCGGAGAGCTGTTCAGGTGAGGCGTAGGCGAGCGTGGCGGTGAACGTTCCGGTAGCGGTCAGCTTCGTATCGGACTCGAGCAATCGTGCGATGCCGAAGTCGGTGAGCACGGCACGGGGTGCCCGACCCGAGTGTGACGGGGCCAGCAGGATGTTCGCCGGTTTGATATCGCGATGCAAGACGCCCTGGCTGTGCGCGTAATCGAGAGCATCGGCGGTGTCGGCGATGATCTGCACGACGTGCCCTGGTGCGGCCGTGCGGTGCTCGAGCCGTGCGGCGTCGGTGCCCGCGATGTACTGCATGGAGATCCACAGATGCCCGTCGTGGGTGCCCCGGTCGTAGATGCCGACGACGCCCGGATGCTCCAGGCGGGCGACCACATTGGCTTCCTGCACGAACCGCCGCCGCAGTTCCTCGTCCTGGGACACGGCGCGGTGCAGCAACTTGAGCGCGACCAGTCGCGGGAGACGCGGGTGCCTGGCCCGATAGACGGTGCCCATCCCACCTTGGCCGAGCACATCTTCGATCAGATAGTCGGCGAATGTCTGGCCCACCCCCAACACGACGACGCCTTTCTCTCGAGCTCTCGGATCCAGGGGAGCATAACCGCGGCGGCTGGACGACGCCCGTCCGTGCGGGTGGGGCCGGTGTCGAAGGCCTTGCCGCCGCTCGCGCCGCTAGCGGCTGGCGCCGAGCGCCCCGGAGCCGCTGACCACTGCGGCCAGCCATTCGATCAACGGCCGCATCGTCTCCCAGGCGGCACGCACTTCCTTGGCCGTCCGCGGCGTATCCAGCCACGTCGGGGCGCCGATCTCCTTGCCGCAGCGCAGGGATTTGTGCCGCAGCAGGTCGATCCGCGGATGGTCGGCCTCGTACCCCTTGGGCTTGGTCTTCAGCTTCTCCCCGTCGATGGTGTAGCCCGCCTTGGTGAGCTTCGCGAGGATCGCCTCGAGCTCAGGCCCGCGCACATCGTCGGCGATGGTGGCGCGCAACTGCGCGATCTGCGCAGGCGACCCTTGATAGAACCCGCCCCCGATGAACAGCCCCGCCGCCCCGATCTGCACATACCACCCGACCCCCTCCGCCGCACGCACCACCGCCCCTTGGGCCGTCTTATACGGCACCTTGTCCTTGGAGAACCGCACGTCCCGATAGGGCCGAAAGATCTTGGCCGGCCCAAAATCCGCCTCGAGGCCAGCGGTCAGCGCAACCATCGGCCCCCGCACCGCCGACTCATAGACCTCCTTGTGCGCATTCCAAAACGCCTTCGAGTTGTCCGCTTCCAAGTCTTCATAGAAATCCAGGCCCGCGAGCGGGAACCCACTGAACGCAGTCATGACTGTGCCTCGCGCATAGAAAGCAATTTACGTGGTCAGGTCTCCGTTGAAGGTGTGGAACCCGGCGAAGTCTGCGCGTCGGTGCCAATCGGTGAACAGATCGACATCGCCGCTTGGGCGGTCGCCCATCCCGTGCGCGCGGACGGCATAGCCACCGGCGAGTGCGAATCCTTGGTCACCTGCGACAGCGAGTGCGATCTCGGCGAGGCGACGATGACGTGGTTCCACTGGCCGCCGCTAGGCCGAAGCCAGACGGCTGAGCTGAGCCAACTCGGGAAACCGACTCTCCCAGGCTCGTCTTGTCTGCGCAGGCAGCCAAATATAAGACCAGAGGCGTTTCAGGACCGATTCGTTGAGGTACGTATGGAGGTCCGCTTGGCTGGCAGCCTCGTTGATGACCGCGCGATACAGATCGACGATCCGGCCAGGTCGTTCGAGATCGTAGTGGGCGTTACCCGACCAGTCGAGGTGATGGGGAAGGCTGACGGTGCCATCAACCGGGCCGACCAACAGGTGCAGGTTCTCCGGGATGACGACAGGCTTCGCGTACCGCCCGTGATCGTCAGTAGCCGATGCCATCGGACTCCTCCATTCGTCCCTGTGATCGCTGCTTCAGCATACGCAAGCTCTGACCTCTATCGGATAGTCGGACGTTCCATCGCGGTAGGCGGGTTTCGCTGAAGAACTCGCCATGTTGCGATGTGGAGTTCAAGTCGACACTGTGGGGCAGAAATGTCTAGTTCAATTGGACATCGACCAGAGGGTTTCGTCGTTTACGTGGTCAGGTCTCCGTTGAAGATGAGGAACCCCACGATGAGGCCTAGGACCATGCAGACGGCTGCGATGATCGCGGCCCATTTGCCGAGTGGTTCGCCCTTTCGGTGGCCGATGACGCCGAGGATGATGCCTGCGGGGCCGAAGAGGATGGGGCAGAACAGGATCGCGATCATGCCGCAGACGAAGCCGATGATCGAGTACACCTGGGAACCGGACGGGTGGGGTGGGTTGACGTACGGCTGGTAGGGCTGTTGCGGGTACACCCCGTATTGACCTGGTGGCGGGTTTTGCTGCTCGCCGTAGCCGGGGTAGTTGTAGATTCCGCCCTGCGGATACTGGGGTGGGGTCGCATCCTGCGGCTGGTTGCCGCCAGGGAAGGGCGGGTAGGGGGACTGCTGTTGCGCGCCCCACTGCTGGCCGCTAGGCGGTGCGGGTTGCGGTGTGCCCCACTGTTGTTGGCCACTCGCGGGATGCCCGCCCGGCTGGTTGCCGGCGGCTGATCCGGAATCCCACGGTTGCGCCTCTCCGCCCAGCGGTCCAGGAGGTGCATCGGTCGGCTCCCACCATGCACCGGCTTGCGCGGGCGACGGTGTGGCGGGCTGACTCGAAGGTTCGGCCGCGCCACCATCTTTCGAGAGGGAAGGCGCCGCGCCTGCGTCGCTCGGCGGCGCCGCGGGTTCCTTCCGCAGGGAGGCGCCCGACGACGCCGCGGACTCCGCGTCCGCAGGTTCCGGTGCACCGCCGGTGGACTTCGGATCGTGCGGCGTACTCATCGCGCCCTCCCTCGGATCGTCGGGGTCGCCACCTCTGTGCAGCTCTGCATTCGCGTCGTCCACGGGTGGTCAACGGACGAACAATGTCCGAATGCTCCCGTTATGGGTACCACGCCGCGCAAGCGGTTATAGCGGATTGCGCTAGGCGGCGCGGCTCAAAGATCCGAATCGTCGACGATCTCCATGGCCGCCACTTCGGCGGGCCGCTCGTCGTCCTCCGCGTCCTCGGCACGCTGACCGCGCGGAGTCCATTCCTGGGCCAGCTCGTCACCGATCCCGAGCCTGCCGTCATCGTCGTTCTCGTGATACCGAATCCGCAGGTCATCCGGCGGATCCTCGATATTGCGCTCGTATGCGCGGATCTCGTCGGCCTGCTCGTCGTCGCCTAGATCAGTGTCCAACGGTTCACGGTCCATACCTCTCAGTATCCCCGCGCACTGCCACATCTAACGGAACCGAGGCAAAGAAAAAGCGGCAAGGGCCGAAGCCCGTGCCGCTGTTTCGTGCCTGTATACCTACGCGTTGCCGTTGAAAAGGCCGGTGACCGAGCCGTTTTCGAAGACCTCACGAATGGTGCGGGCCAGCAGCGGCGCGATCGAGAGCACCGTCAGCTGCGGGAACTTCTTCTCTTCGGTGATCGGCAGCGTGTTGGTGACCACGACCTCCTTGGCGCCGCAGGAGGCGAGCCGTTCCGCGGCCGGGTCGCTCAGCACGCCGTGCGTTGCGGCGATGACGACATCGCCCGCGCCCGCGTCCTTGAGCACCTTGACGGCGCCTGCGATGGTGCCACCGGTGTCGATCATGTCGTCGATCAGGATGCAGGTGCGGCCCTCGACCTCACCGACCACGCGGTTCGACTTGACCTGGTTGGGCACCAGCGGATCACGGGTCTTGTGGATGAACGCGAGCGGCGAACCGCCGAGCGAGTCGGCCCACTTCTCGGCGACGCGCACGCGGCCGGAGTCGGGGGACACGACGGTGATGTTGTCGAGGGAGTAGTTGGTGCGGACGTACTCGGCGAGCTGCAGCTGCGCGTGCATGTGATCGACGGGGCCGTCGAAGAAGCCCTGGATCTGATCGGTGTGCAGGTCGACGGTGATGATGCGGTCCGCGCCAGCGGTCTTGAGCAGGTCGGCGACCAGGCGGGCCGAGATCGGCTCGCGGCCGCGGTGCTTCTTGTCCTGGCGGGCGTACGGGTAGAACGGCAGCACGGCGGTGATCCGCTTCGCCGAACCGCGCTTGAGCGCGTCGATCATGATGAGCTGCTCCATCAACCACTGGTTCAGCGGCGCGGGGAAACTCTGCAGCACGAACGCATCGGAGCCGCGGACCGACTCCTCGAACCGGACGAAGATCTCGCCGTTGGCGAAATCGCGCGCGGTCTGCGGCGTGACGTGGACGTCGAGTTCCTTGGCTACCTGCTCGGCCAGCTCAGGATGAGCGCGTCCCGAGAAGAGCATCAGGTTCTTCTGGTTGTCGATCCATGACGCGGTCACTACTGTTTGCCATCCTTTTGCTCGATTGCCTGCCCCGACAATTCCTTGGCCGCGATGGCTTCCGCCGCCGCGCGCGCCGCGGCCGTCCCTGGACGGTGTCGCTGCACCCAGCCCTCAATGTTCTTCTGCGGACCGCCGGTAATCGCGAGCGCTCCCGGCGGAACGCTTCTGCGCAGTACAGTACCCGCCGCCGTATACGCGCCGTCACCCACCGTGACAGGTGCGACGAACATGGTGTCGCTGCCGGTGCGGACGTGCGAGCCGACAGTGGTGTGGTGTTTGGCCACTCCGTCGTAATTCACGAAAACACTCGAAGCGCCGATGTTGCTGTACTCGCCGATTGTCGCGTCGCCGACATAGGTCAGATGCGGCACTTTGGAGTGCGCGCCGATCGAGGCATTCTTCGTTTCGACGAAGGCGCCGAGCTTGCCGGAATTGCCGACAATGGTGCCTGGCCGCAGGTAGCTGTAGGGGCCGATGCTCGCGCCAGGCCCGATCATCGCGCCCTCGCCGTGCGTGCGCACCACCTTGGCGCCGTCGCCGACGACCACATCGGTGAGTGTGCTGTCCGGCCCGATCTCGGCGTCCTCGCCGATCACGGTGTCGCCGAGCAGCTGAACGCCGGGACGGATCACCGCGTCCCTGCTGATCCGCACGCTCGCGTCCACCCAGGTCGATGCCGGGTCGATGATGGTGACGCCCGCGCGCATGTGCCGTTCGAGGATGTAGCGGTTGAGCCTGCTCGTCGCACTGGCCAACTGGACCCGGTCGTTGACGCCGGTGACCTTGGCGGCATCGACGAGCCGCGCGCCGTGCACCGGGTGTCCGGCCTCGTGGGCCAGCCGCAGCACGTCGGTCAGATATAGCTCGTGCTGAGCGTTTGCCGTGGACAGTCGGCTGATCATGGTGCGCAGCACGGCCGCGTCGAACGCGTACACACCCGAGTTGACCTCGGTGATCGCCGCCTGGGCAGGCGTGGCGTCGGCGTGCTCGACGATCCCGACTACGTGGCCCTCGGCGTCCCGGATGATCCGGCCGTAGCCGTTCGGGTCGTCGGGCACGAAGGTCAGCACGGTGACCGCGGAACGTTCGGGGTAGCTGCGATGCTCGTCGAGCAGCGCGGACAGGGTGTGCCCGTCGAGCAGCGGCACATCGGAGGTGGTGACGAGCAGGTCGCCGGTGAATCCGACCGGCAAGGCGGCCAGCGCACACTGCACCGCATGGCCGGTGCCGAGCTGCTCCTCTTGAACGACGGAGGCGATCTCGCGACCGAGGTCGTCGGCGACCGCGTCGACCGCGGCGCCGACCTGTTCGCGGTCGTGCCCGATCACGGTGATCAGATAGGTGGGGTCGATCTCGTTTGCCGCATGCAGCGCGTGCGCGAGCATGCTCCGGCCGGCCAGCGAATGCAGCACCTTGGGGGTCTTCGACCGCATTCGTGTCCCGGCACCTGCTGCGAGAACGACGACGGCGGTCTGCTGTGGCATGGATCTCCCTCGGCTGCCTGTCATCGTCTGGGGCTCTACTGTGCTGGGCGCAGATGTGCGGGCCAACGATAGTCATCGTGCTGCCGAGCTCCGCCGCCAGGACTCGAACCTGAACTATCTGAACCAAAATCAGAGGTGCTGCCATTACACCACGGCGGATTGCCACACCGGCGGATCGGGATCACCCGCCGCTGTGCCAAACGGCACGGGACAGATCCTCGCACACTGTCCCGCCTCTCCGCGATTTTTGCCGGTCGTGGGGTGGTCGAGAGTTAGGTCACCGGGCCGGCGGTCGGGTGGAGGGTGGGTTAGCCCGTGCCCGGTGAGTTACCCATGTTCGTGCGAGATCAGTTGTCGGGTGGGGAAGAGAAGAGAGAAAGAAGAGAGAAGTTCGAGTGGGAACCGGGGGGTGGCGGACTGTGTTTTGCGTGCTCACTGGATGTGGTTGGTAGATGTTTGACGGCTCGCCCGGGGTTGACGGGGCGTTCTGTGTGGGTGTCTGGAACAGTTAGGGGACCGGATGGTCCTAGCGAAGGGAGGCGGGAGGGCGTTGTCAGCGAGTGAACCGGCCCGGGTTTCCCGTCCGCGGATGACCGGGACGCAGCGACGGCAACAGCTGATCGAGATCGGTCGCGCGCTGTTCGCCGAGCGTGGCTATGACGCCACCTCGATCGAAGAGATTGCCCAGCGGGCCCAGGTCTCCAAACCTGTGGTGTACGAACACTTCGGCGGCAAAGAGGGGTTGTACGCGGTCGTGGTCGACCGTGAGATGTCGATGTTGCTCGACATGATCGTGTCCTCGCTCACCCAGAATCGCTCCAGGATTCGGCTCGAACAGGTTGCGCTCGCGCTGCTGACCTACATCGAGGAACGGACCGACGGGTTTCGAATTCTGGTCCGCGATCAGCCTGCCGCCGCCGCGGAGGGGCGCTACTCGAGCCTGCTCAACGAGGCAACGAACCAGGTAGCGCACATCCTTGCCGGAGATTTCGAGCGCCGCGGCTTCGACACCAGCCTCACCACGCTCTACGCCCAGGCGTTGGTCGGGCAGGTGGCGACCGCGGCCACCTGGTGGTTGGACGAGCGAAAGCCGTCGAAAGAGGTTGTCGCGGCCCATTTGGTGAATCTGTGCTGGAACGGGCTGAGTCATCTGGAAGCCGACCCGCAACTCAGCTCGGAGTGGCGCGCCGGTACGGGGGAGTGACTCAGCGTGTTAACCAGCGAATTGCGAAGTGGGTCCGGTCGAATGCTCGAATTGGCTGCCGGACGGGCACCTGGTGGTACGGTTCACCCATCCTTTGGGTGCTGTTCGGGCGGTAAGTCGGTCTACTTCGTGATGTCGGTCTACTTCAGGATGGCTGGTTTTTAGGATGACAGGCGGATCTGATGGCTAGGCAAGCGCGCGCGGAGATCACCCGCGACTCCGTTCTTGCGGGCGCTGCCGATGTCTTTCTGCGCTTGGGTTACGCGAACGCGAGTCTGAGCGAGATCATCGCGCAGTCCAATGTGACCAAGGGCGCCTTGTACTTTCACTTCGGTTCGAAGGAAGAGCTGGCGCGCGCGGTCGTCGACCAGGGCAACGAGCGGTTGGTCAGCTCGTGTCAGGGCTTCTTCGACCCTCGGGTGCCCGCGCTGGAAGCGTGTATCGGGATCACCTATGTGGTGGCCGACCTATCGATGAACGATCCGATGGTCGGCGCGATGCTCAAGCTGACCCACCAGATCGGTGACTATCGCGGCGCCCAAGGCGACAACATCGCGAAGACCTGGGGCGACACCTACCGCGTTCTCTCCGAAAGAGCCATCGCCCAGGGCGATTTGCAGCCGGAGCTGGATGCCGACGTGATCGGCATGCTGCTGCAGGAGATGACCGCGGGCGTGCACATCATCGCCGTCGGCACCGAGTCGATCGATCAGATGGCGACCAGGATGGAACGCGTCTGGTACTTCCTGCTGCCCTCGATCGTTCCCGAGGAGAAGCTCGCGTACTTCCGCGAGTTCGCCGCGCGACGCTTACGCCGCTACGTGCCGTAGCAGTCGGCACAGCCCAAGCTCGGGTTGTCGGCGGCACGAACTAGACTCGGCCTGCCGCTCGAATCAGCCGCTTGAGCTCAGGAGTTGTTCATGTCGACCCTTCGTCCACCGCTGGCGGGACTGGCGGCGGTCGCCGGTGCCGACGCCGCCTTGCGGACCGTCGCCGACCTGGTCGGGAAGACGTCGGTCGAGCTGGTCGGACCGTCCGCGGTGCGGCCGTTCGTTGCCGCGACGATCGCCGCGAAGCAGCCGCTCGTCGTGGTCACCGCGACGGGCAGGGAAGCCGACGATCTGACCGTCGAGCTGGAGGAGATACTCGGCGCGGCGGTCGCGCAGTTCCCGTCCTGGGAAACGCTGCCGCACGAACGGTTGTCGCCGGGCGCGGACACGGTCGGGCGCAGGCTCGAAGTTCTGCGCAGGCTGGCGCATCCCGAAGACTCGGTGTTTCCCGAGCCGCTACGGGTGGTCGTGACCACCGTGCGTTCGCTGATGCAGCCGATGGCGGGCGGGCTCGGCGATATCGAGCCGATCGTGCTGCGCGTCGGCGCCGAGTTCGACTTCGACGAATTACTCACGCGGCTGGTCGAATTCGCCTACAGCCGAGTTGACATGGTCGGCAAGCGCGGCGAGTTCGCGGTGCGCGGCGGCATCCTCGACCTGTTCCCGCCGACCGCCGATCATCCGGTGCGCGTGGAATTCTGGGGTGACGAGGTCACCGAATTGCGGCCGTTCGCCGTCGCCGATCAGCGCTCGCTGAGCGAGGTGTCGGTCGAGGTGGTTGTCGCGCCGCCGTGTCGCGAGCTGCTGCTCACCTCGGCCGTGCGTGAGCGCGCCGCCGAGGTCGCGCTCGACAACGCGGCCGATGCCGCCCTGGTCGAGATGCTGGAGAAGCTGGCCAACGGCGTTCCGGTGGACGGCATGGAGGCCCTGCTTCCGGTGTTGCAACCCGGCGAGCTGCGCCTGCTCACCGAGGTGCTGCCCGAGGGCACCCATGTGCTGCTGTGCGATCCGGAGAAGATCCGTACGCGCGCCGCCGATTTGGTGCGCACCGGCGAGGAGTTCCTGGAGGCGTCCTGGACCGCAGCCTCGTTCGGGGCGGCGGCACCGCTCGGTGCGCACGGCCTCGACCTGGCCGCGTCGGGCTATCGAGCGCTGCCCGTCGTGCACGAGAGCGCGAATCAGCAAGGCCTGCCGTGGTGGACGCTGAGCCCGCTCACCTCGGGCGCCCCCAGCGAGGTGGTGCTTCCGGTGCTGGCCGGGCCGACCGCGCGCGGTTCCGACGAGCTGGTCGCGACGATCTTCGCCTCGCTGCGCGCGCACGTGGCCACCGGCGGCCGCGCCGTGGTCGTCGTCGCCGGACACGGTACGGCACAACGCATTCTGGAACGACTGGCCGACGCCGAGGTGCCAGCCACCGCGCTGGAGACCGGGGCCGAACCGGCCACCGGTGTCGTCGGCGTGCTGTGCGGTTCGCTGCACGACGGCCTGGTGTTCGACGACGCCGGGCTGGTGATCGTCGCCGAATCCGACCTCACCGGCAACCGGGTCACCGCGCCGGGCGAGGGCAAGCGGCTGCCCGCCAAACGTCGCAACCAGGTCGACCCGCTCGCGTTGAACGCGGGCGACATGGTGGTGCACGACCAGCACGGCATCGGGCGCTTCGTCGAGATGATCGAGCGCACCGTCGGCGGCGCGCGCCGGGAATACCTCGTCATCGAATACGCGCCAGGCAAGCGTGGGCAGCCAGGCGACCGGCTTTTCGTGCCGATGGAGTCGCTCGATCAGCTGTCCCGCTATGTCGGCGGCGAGATGCCGAGCCTGTCCAAGCTCGGCGGCTCCGACTGGGCCAACACGAAACGCAAGGCGCGCAAGGCCGTTCGTGAGATCGCGGGCGAGCTGGTGCAGCTGTACGCCGCGCGCCAGGCGGCCCCGGGCCATGCCTTCGGTCCGGACACGCCGTGGCAGCAGGAGATGGAGGACGCGTTCGCGTTCACCGAGACCGTCGATCAGATGACCGCCATCGCCGAGGTCAAATCCGACATGGAGAAGCCGGTGCCGATGGACCGGGTGGTGTGTGGCGACGTCGGCTACGGCAAGACCGAGATCGCGGTGCGCGCCGCGTTCAAGGCGGTGCAGGACGGCAAGCAGGTCGTCGTGCTGGTGCCGACAACCCTGCTCGCACAACAACATCTGCAGACCTTCACCGAACGCGTCGCGGGCTTCCCGATCACCGTGAAGGGCCTGTCCCGGTTCACCGACCCGGCCGATGCCAGGCAGGTGCAGGAGGGGATGGCCGACGGCAGCGTCGACATCGTGGTCGGCACGCACCGGCTGTTGCAGACCGGCGTGCGCTGGAAGGACCTCGGTCTCGTCGTTGTCGACGAGGAGCAGCGCTTCGGCGTCGAGCACAAGGAACACATCAAGGCGCTGCGCACCCACGTCGACGTGCTGACCATGTCCGCGACGCCGATCCCGCGCACACTGGAGATGAGCCTGGCAGGCATCCGCGAGATGTCGACCATCCTCACCCCGCCCGAGGAGCGGCACCCGGTGCTCACCTACGTCGGCGCCTACAACGACAAGCAGGTCACCGCCGCCATCCGGCGTGAGCTGCTGCGCGACGGCCAGATCTTCTACGTGCACAACCGGGTGTCCTCGATCGACAAGGCGGCCAGGCGGATTCGCGATCTTGTTCCGGAGGCGCGGATCGCCGTCGCGCACGGTCAGATGAACGAGGACACCCTCGAATCCACCGTGGAAGGCTTCTGGGAGCGCGAATTCGACGTGCTCGTCTGCACCACCATCATCGAGACCGGCCTCGACATCTCCAACGCGAACACGCTGATCGTGGAACGTGCTGACGCGCTTGGTCTTTCGCAGCTGCACCAGCTGCGCGGGCGGGTGGGGCGCAGCAGAGAACGCGGCTACGCCTACTTCCTGTACCCGCCGGAGAAGCCGCTCACCGAGACCGCCTACGACCGGCTGGCCACCATTGCGCAGAACTCCGATCTCGGCGCGGGCATGGCGGTGGCGATGAAGGACCTCGAAATCCGTGGCGCCGGTAACGTGCTCGGCGCCGAGCAGTCCGGCCACGTCGCAGGCGTCGGCTTCGATCTCTACGTCCGCTTGGTCGGCGAGGCCGTCGAGGCGTATCGCGCGGCCGCCGACGGCAGGCCGATCACCACCGAAGAGCCGAAGGAGGTGCGCATCGATCTGCCGGTCGACGCGCACATCCCGCCCGACTACATCGCCAGCGATCGGCTCCGGCTGGAGGCGTACCGCAAACTCGCCTCCGCCCAAGACGATTCGACCCTGGCCTCGGTGGTCGAGGAGCTCATCGACCGGTACGGGCCGCTGCCGATCGAGGTCGGCCGGCTGGTCTCGGTCGCGAAGCTGCGGCTGCTCGCCCGCGAATACGAGGTCACCGAAATCGCGGTCACCGGAACCACCCTCAAGGTGTCGCCGCTGCACCTGCCCGACTCCAAGCAGCTGCGCCTCAAGCGCATCTACCCGAGCGCGGGGTATCGCGCCGCCAGCGGCGTCATCTCGCTGCCGCTGCCGAGGGTCGAGGACAGCGTCGGCGCGGACCGGGTGCGCGACGTCGTGCTGCTGCAGTTCGTCGCCGACCTGCTGCTCGCGTTGGACGGAAAGGCGCAGGGTGCAGTCGATCTCACCACCGCGACCGAGGTTTCGGCGGCCCGATGAGTGCGCGAGCGACGACCACGGCCTGCGGGTGCGGGCATGGGTGAGCGTAGTGCGCGACCAACGAAGACAGCTGCCCCGGCACTGACGCCGGAGCCGAGCGCCAGCGAGGTGCAGGATGAGTGGTAACCGCGACGAGGCTGTCCTCAGGGCCGCTCGGCACGCCGCCAGCCAGGCGGCTCGACGCGACGAGCCGCCCTCCGATACCGCCGTGGTGGCAGCGGGTTTGACCGGCGCGGTCGAGGTGATGGATCGGCTCTGGCACTTCGGCGGCTGGGAAGTGACCCAAACCCATGACTCGCTGCGCCCCTACCTGCTCGAGGAGACCTACGAACTCCTCGACGCCATCCAGCACAACGACACCGACGTCATCAAGGAAGAACTCGGCGACCTGCTGCTCCAAGTCCTCTTCCACTCCCGAATTGCCCAGGCCGCAGGCGAATTCACCGTCGATGACGTCGCTGCAGCCCTGGTCGAGAAGCTCGTCAACCGCAGTCCCATCCTGCGCGACGACCAGTTCGCCTCGGGTACCACCCTTGCCGAGAAGATCACCGCCCAGGAAAGGGCTTGGGAGGAAAGCAAATCCGCGGAGAAGTCCCGCCGGTCCTGCCTTGACGGCATCGCCATGGCCCAACCCGCCCTCGCCCTCGCCGAGAAGATTCGCGACCGCAGCACCAGGGCAGGCCTCCCCGATGACCTGATCCCCGCCGATCTCCGCGTTGTCCACCTCGGCGCACCCGACAGCGCCGAAGAACGCCTCCGCAAAGCCACTCTTGCCTTCGCCGCCACCATCCGCGCTGCCGAGGACGCCGCCGAAGCCGACCGTGGCGCACGGCTTCCGTTGGCCGCCGACGACTGGCGCAAGTACTGGACTCCCACCGCCTGACGGCACCTGCGGGTCTGACTGTCGACACGGCAAGGTTCTGCGCGCCACTGCCGCGTCGCAGCCGCCACGAGTGACCGGGTGGGTACGTTGGGGTCGGTAGGAACGTCGGTGGCCGGTTGCGGTGCTGTGCGCGGAGGCGACATGGCTTGCGGCGGGCCGAGATCGGGAGGTGTCGGATGCTGAGCGTGTTTTCTTCACCGGGTCATTACGTGCAGGGGCGGAACGCGACCGAGCAGCTCGGGGCGGAGCTGAAGCGGCTCGGGCTCGACGGTCCGGTGCAGATCGTTGCGGGCGGCAGCGCGCAACGCTTGCTGGCCGAGGTGTGGGAGCGGTCGCTCAAGGACGCGAAAATCGCCTATTCCGTGCATAGTTCGGGTGGCGAGTGCACCAGGGCAGAGATTGCCGCCATCATCGCGGCCGTGCAGGACAGCGGGTGCACGGCCGTGCTCGGCGCGGGCGGCGGCAAGGTCCTCGACGCGGCCCGCGCGGTCGCCGACGACCTCGATCTCCCGATGATCAGCTGCCCGACCACCGCATCCAGCGACGCGCCGTGCAGCGCGCTCTCTGTGATCTACACCGCCGCAGGCGAAGTCGACGCCTATCAACTGGTCCGGCGCAATCCGGCCCTTGTTCTCGTCGACACCTCCGTGATCGTCCAGGCCCCACCCCGGCTGCTCGCCGCCGGTATGGGCGATGCCCTCGCCACCTGGTTCGAGGCCCGCACGTGCACGAAGGCGCATGTTCGGAACATGCGCGGCGGTGCATCCACCCGCAGCGCCACCGCGCTGGCCGAGCTCTGCTACCACACCCTGCTGGCCGACGGTCCCCAGGCGCTGGCCGCGGTCCGCGAGCGCGCCGTCACCCCCGCCCTGGAACGCATCGTCGAAGCCAACACGTTGCTCTCCGGCCTCGGCTTCGAATCCTCCGGCCTGGCCGCCGCCCACGCCATCCACAACGGCCTCACCGCCGCCCCGCAAACCCACCCGTTCCTGCACGGCGAAAAGGTCGCCTTCGGCGTGCTGACCCAATTGGTGCTCGAAGGCGCCCCGTCGGCCGAGATCACCACGGTGCTCGACTTCTGCACCGAGGTCGGCCTCCCGACCACCCTCGCCGCCCTCGGCCTCCCAGATCCCGCCCCCACCACTCTCTCCGCCATCGCAATCCGCGCCACCGCCCCCGGCGAAACCATCCACAACGAACCCTTCGACGTGGACGCCGACATCACCCTCGACGCCCTCCGCGCCGCCGACGCGCTGGGCCGCCGGCACACCGCCTGAACCGGACACGTGTCCCGCATCGACACGGAAACCTCACCTTCTCGCAAGCATGTTGTCACCGTCTGACGGGAAACCTGTCGGTAGGCCTTCGCTATCCTGGCGGTGGAACCCGAAGCCAATGGCGGGCAAACCGCCGGGGAGGACGTTCGGTCCGGTGCACATCAGCAGAGTCGCGGAGTACCCGCGACCGGATCATGTGTTGTTCCACTTCAGTGACACACATCTAATCGCCGACGACGGCGATCTATACGGCGACGTCGATGCCGACCAGCGATTATGTCAGCTGCTCGAGCAGGCTGCGGCAAGCCGGATCACGCCGACGGCGATCGTCTTCACCGGCGATCTCACCGACAAGGGTGAGCCCGGCGCGTACGACAAGCTCAAGAAGCTGATCGAGCCATTCGCGAGAAGTTTGCCAGCGCCCATCGTGTGGGTCGCCGGAAACCACGACGACCGCGGCACGCTGCGCCGCAGGCTCCTCGGCGAGCGCTCCTCGACCGCCCCGCTGGACCGGGTGCACCTGATCGACGGCCTGCGCATCATCGCCCTCGACACCTCGGTGCCCGGCCACCACTACGGCGAGATCACCGACGAGCAACTCGCCTGGCTGCGTTCGGTGCTCGCCGAACCCGCCCCGTTCGGCACCATCCTCGCCATGCACCACCCGCCGGTGCCGTGCGTGCTCGACCTTGCCGTCACGGTCGAACTGCGGGACCAGCGCAGGCTCGCCGACGTGCTCGACGGCAGCGACGTCCGCGCCATCCTGGCAGGCCATCTGCACTTCTCGACCAGCGCGACCTTCGCAGGCATCCCGGTCTCGGTGGCCTCGGCGACCTGCTACAGCCAGGACCTCGGCGTCGAGCAAGGCGGTTTGCGCGGCCGCGACGGCGCCCAAGCCTTCAACTACGTGCACATCTACCCGGACACCGTGGTGCATTCGGTGGTGCCGATCGACCGTGGCCCGACCGTCGGTTCTCCGTCGACCGCGGCGCAGGCGCGCCGGACGCTGGCGGAGGAGGGGATCGTGATCCCGCCCGCCGCCCGCATCCCGCATGTCATGCAGCGCCGGGCGACGACTCCGGAATCGGATGACGAGGCGGTGCGCTGAGCCGCTCCCACGGAGCCGGGTCGGGGAAGTAGTTCGACAGGAACGCCGACACCGCCCGCACGCGCTCGGCCTCGGAGATCTCCGGGAAACTCCCGTCGTTCAGGCAGAAGAAGTGGAACTTGCGTCGCCGCGCGATCCCGTCGAGTAGCGCGAGCCCCTTACGGCTCGTCGTGTCGACGTAGCGCATCTTCGCCTTCTCCTGCGGCACCGCGCGCCCGGTGAGCAGCGCGTAGTAGTGATAGAGCGAGTTGGTCACCGAGATATCGGTGGCGGCCCGGAACCTGCTGGTCCGCGTCCGCGCGAAATCGGCGGCGAACTCCTCCTCCATCTCCAGTAGGACGCTGCGGCGCAACGGAACCGGCGTGTGTTCGAGATGCCTGGTGATGATGTGCCCGAACCGCGCGGCCAGCAGTTCCCGATTCACCCGTGCGGCGTTCTCGAAGCCGCTGCGGCGCTCGTTGTTCCGGCCGGGCCCGATCCTGGTGTCCGCCTCGATGAACCGGCTCACCCCGCCCGCGGTGAAGAACATCGACGGACGCACCGGCCTGGCGAAGAACATGTCGTCGTTGGAGTACAGGAAGTGCTCGCTGAGCCCTTCGATGTGCTGCAACTGGCTCTCCACCGCATGGGAATTGAACGTCGGCAGCCCGCTGGTGTCCGAAAAGTGTTCCAGCGCACGGACGATCGTCACCTTGGGATGCTCGGCGAGCCAGTCCGGCGTCGCGGAGTCGGTGGCGATGAAGATCCGCCGGATCCACGGCGCGTTCTTGTACACCGACCGCAGTGCGTATTTGAGTTCGTCGATCTGCCGGATCCTGGCGTCGGCGTCGTCACCTTCCCCAACGACGACCTGCGCGAGCATGCCTGCGCGCCGGGCACGGAACTCCGGGTCTGAGCCGTCCACCCAGGAGAACACCAGGTCGATGTCGAAGTTCACGTCGGTGGCCTGGGCCGCGAACATGTCGACCAGGGTCGGCCACGCGCGCTCGAAAAGCAGCACCTGGGTCTGTTCGACATCCGCGAGGTCGAACATGGTGCGGGTCAACGCATTCGGGCGCGGGCATTCGACCGTGTCGCCGTGGTACTGCCACAGTTCCAGATCGACGTGATGGGCCGGATCGTTGTCGCGTCCGAGCCGGAAAACGTTGTGCTGCACTTCATCACACGCGAATCCGGCGGCCACCGCGGCCGCCGTCACCCGGCGCACCATCTGCTGATGCGCCGCGTCGGCGGCGAGCACCAGTCGCTGCCCGCGATCGCGGACCAGCAGGAACGGCACCTCCGCCGCCGCCAGTTCGGAGCGCAGATAGCCGAGATCCGCGCTCATCGCGGCCGACACCGCCAGATTGCCCGCCACCGGGCGGGTCACCATGTCCACTGTCCCCGGGTTCAGCGCTCCCATGTCCATCATCAGCTGTACTCCACCTTCGTCCGTGCACCATTGGGTCCCAACTCCTAGGCACCGCGCCGGAGCCGAGCGGTGTCACCGCCGACGTCGTGACGTCGGCAGGCAGACCACCGCGCCCAGGCGCGGTCGGATTCAGAAATGGGGGACGATGCCGTAGCGCAGGAACGAATTGATCGCGCGGTATCCAGACGAGCGGTAAACCATTTCGTTTTCACCTCACTCACGGCAGAACGCAGACGCGTTGCAGGGAAGTGCTGGATCCGTGCGCGGTGAGACGACCGAGCGTGCGCACGGGAGACAGCACGCTGGGCCGGACAGTCATCGGCCGGCGGGAAGAAAGATGTCCCAGACAACAATGGGAGCTGTACGAATGATGCATCCACGGTGACATTTCGTCAATCGGGACACTCCGTCTCACCCGCTGCCGTTCCGCTGCCTCTCGCACTGTTCTTGCGGCGCGGTGTCGGCGAGTCCTGCTGGGAACAGCCGCAGTTCGTGCCTGGCCCAGTGCTCGAGCCGAGGTCGGCGGCCGTTCGGTGGGGTGACCGTCATCATGTCCGGTCGGCGAAGTCGACGACGAGTAGCGCACCGTCGGCAGCTTAATTAGGGTAGCCTCACCAATGTTGACCGCCTGGAAGGAAGGGAGCGTACCGCTGTGCGCGTCGTCATTCTGTTCGGATCCGAATTGGGCACGGCCGAGACCGTCGCAGACAGCATCGCCGACGTGCTCGCGTCGCACGACGTGTCGGTCTACGACATGGCCGAATTCGCCGTCGAAGATCTCGATGTGCGCGACGTCCACCTCATCGTGTGCTCCACCTACGGCGACGGCGAACTGCCGACCGGTGCCGAGCCCTTCTTCGATGCGCTCGATGCCGCCGCGCCAGATCTGACCGGTCTGCATTTCGCAGTCTTCGGCCTCGGCGACAGCATCTACGGAGACACCTTCAACCGGGGCGGCGAGATCGCCGCGGAGAAGCTCGCGGAGCGGGGCGCGACCCAATTCGGTGTGCACGCGCGGCACGACGCGTCGACGGAAATTCGGCCGAAAGACATGGCGCGCGAATGGGCGTCGGAGTTGCGTATGCCTACCCTCACCTCGGCCTGATAGTCCGCTGAGAGCAGTTCGAACTTGGGGGACAGCGCCAGCGGACAAGTGGCCCAGCACTTTAGACTGGAGTCGAGCGCGGCACAGCCCGCCGTGCGCGACGATCCATGAGGTGACGAAGATGGCCCCCGGAGCAAGCCCCGCGCAACGTCAAGACCACTCGACGGATCATGCCGATCACCCCGAGTTGGACGTGTTGCCGGAATGGCCGCTGGAGACGATCGCCGTCTTGGTCACCACCGATCCGGCCCCGCATGCCATCCCGGTGTCCTGGCCGGTGCGCGCGGGCGATCGACGCATTCTGCTCAGCCTCAAGTTCGATCGCGGGTCGCTGGCCCGGCTGCGGGAGCGGCCACAGGTGGCGTTGCTCATCCTGGGTGGCGGCAATGTCGCGCTGTGCGCGCGTGGCGTCGCGCGGGTGGTCGCCGAGGAGATGCCCGGCGCCGCCGACTATGTCGCGGTGCGCATCGATGTCGAGGCCATCGACGACCATCGCCAGTCCGCGTTCGCGGTGGACAAGGGCATCCAGCGCACCGTGCTCGACGCGAGCGAACTCCACGCGCTGGAGGGCAGGGTGACTACGCTGCGGGCGTGGGCCGAGAACCAGAATTGAACCGGCAGAACAGTTCTGCGGATCCGCGACGATAATCGGAATCGAAGGCGGCGCGAATGGGCCGCGTGAAAGGGATTTCTGGTATGAGCGTCACATTGGCCAAAGGCGGGAATGTTTCGCTGTCGAAGCAGGCAGCCAACCTCAGTAAGGTTGCGGTCGGTCTCGGCTGGGACGTGCGCACCACCACGGGTGCCGACTACGATCTCGACGCGAGTGCGTTGGCCACCGGTCCGAACCTGAAGGTGTTGTCGGACCAGCATTTCATTTTCTACAACAACCTGCGTTCGCCCGAGGGCTCGATCGAGCACACCGGCGACAACCTGACCGGCGCAGGCGAGGGCGACGACGAAGTGATCAACGTCGACCTGACCGCCACCCCGCCCACCATCACCAACATCTTCTTCCCGGTGTCCATCCACGACGCCGACGCCCGCAGCCAGTCGTTCGGACAGATCCGCAACGCGTTCATCCGCGTCGTCGACGCGGCCACCGGGGTGGAGCTGGCCCGCTACGACCTGACCGAAGACGCCTCCACCGAGACCGCGATGGTCTTCGGTGAGCTCTACCGCCACAACAACGAATGGAAGTTCCGCGCCATCGGCCAGGGCTATGCCTCCGGCCTCGCGGGCATCGCCCGCGACTACGGCGTCAACATCTGAGCGGGTACACCACGAGCCCTGTGCGCACCGCGGTGCGCACAGGGCTCGTTACTCCGATCAGCTTGGGCTGCTCAGTGATTCAGGTGCTTCGGGGATGAGCTGTGGCCGGTCGCGCTCCCTGGTGTCCAGCAGCGCGAAGTAGCGCCGGAGCATGAGGGTGGCGGTGGTGGCCAGGCCTGCGGTCAGGCCCCACCAGACACCTGCCGCGCCGAGCCCGATCGGGAAGGCGAGGAGCAGGGCGACGGGAAGGCCGACGCCCCAATATCCGATCAGGGACAGGCGGAAGCCCGCATTGGTTTCCTTGAGTCCGCGCAGCAGCCCGGTGCCGATGTTCTGTGCGGCGTCGAAGAACTGCAGCACGATGCCGACGAGCAACAGAGTGTGCGCGATCTGAATGGTGCTGGTGTCCTCCGAATTCAGGAACGGCCGCAGCACGAGATCCGGCGCGATCAGGTAGATCGCGCCGGTGAGCGTGGCGACCACGGCGACATGGCGCAGCGCGAGCCACGCCAGCGCCCGCGCGTGCGAGTACTCGTCGCGCGTGACGGCATGGCTCACCAGGATCGACGCACCGTGCGACAGCCCGATCGCGACCTGGAACACGATGTAGATGATCTGGTACACCACATTGTGCGCCGCCAGCGCCGCCGGGCCGATGCTGCCCATGACGAGGGCGAGCACCGAGAACATGCCCGCTTCCGAGCCGTAGGTGAGGGCGATCGGCCCGCCGAGGCGCAGCTCGGCGAGCACCGTCGATTTCCGCACCGGCCACGGTCGAAGGGGCAGCGTCGCACCGAGTTTCGCGTCGCGGCGCACCATCGCCAAGAACACCCCGAAGGTGATCAGGAAGACCAGCGAGGTGGCGACGCCGATGCCGGTCAGGCCGAGCGCGGGCAGGCCGGCCCGCCCGTGGATGAATCCGAGCGCGAGCACGAGATTCAGCAGCACCGAGCCGAGGGTGACCCACAGCAGGGCCTGCGGCCGCTGCATGCCGACGGTGTACTGGCGCAACACCTGAAACCACAAGCACGGCAACAGGCCTGGGGCGAGCGCCACCATCAGCGGCCGCGCATCGGCAAGCACCCCGGCATCCTGCCCGAGCCACTGCAACGACCAGCCGAGTCCGATAAGCACTGCGCCGCCGAGGATTCCGGCCACGGTCGCGATCAGGAAGCTCGACCGGAGCACGTCCTTGATCTCGCGATCCGGCGACTCGCCGCGCTTGCCCGCCGAACTCACCGCGGTGGCAATCTGATTGCCGCTCGCGGTGATCAGCCCGACACACATGGTGCGGATCTGGTTGAACAGCGCGATCGCGAGGCCGCCCGCGGCCACCTGCTGCACGCCGAGTGTGCCCATCAGCACGATGTTGGTGGTGGACACCGCGATCTGCGCCAGCTGGGTCATCGCGATCGGCGTGGCGAGTGCGGTGAGCCGACGGCCGTCGGCCCGGTAGTCCGATAGGTTCACCGGGCCTCCGCGAGCTCACTGCGGCGGCCTGCGGGCACATAGCGGTGCAGCATTGCCCGGACCTCGTCTTCGGCCGCGGGATCGAGCAGGTCGCGCTCGCGCATCCAGTCGTCGTCGAAGACTGTGTCCAGGTACTTTTCGCCGCCGTCGCAGACGATGGTGACGATGGTCGAGCCTGCCGGGAATTCCTCGAGCCTGCTGAGGGCGGCGTGCACCGAGCCGCCCGCCGACCCGCCGATCATCAGGCCGAGCTCCTTCGCGACCGCGCGGGCGGTCGCGAAGGCCGCCACATCCGAGACCTTGACGCCCTCGTCGAGCAGCGAGTAGTCCACGGCGGTGCCGATGGTCGCGCCGGGCGGGGTTCCGGTGCCGGACTGCCAGTACGGGCCGCCCTCGCCGCCGAAGGCGATCGAGCCGACCGGCTCGACACCGATCACGTAGGGCGGGCAGCCGAGCTGGCGCAGCCGGGTCGCGGTGCCGAACAGCGAACCGCCGGTGCCGACCGAGGACAGCAGGATGTCGACCCGCTCCACGTCTTCGAGCAATTCTTCGGCGACGGCGTAGTATCCGACCGCGTTCGCGTCGTTGTTGTGCTGCTCGGTGAAATACGCGTCCGGCCGCGCGGCGGCCATCGCCTCGGCGAGGTCCTCTCGTGCCGAGGTGGCCAGGTTGTCGTCGCCGTCGTCGGCGACGAACACCAATTCCGCACCCATTGCTCGCATCGCGCGCAGCTTGTCCTTACATGCGTGATGATCGACCACTGCGGTAAAGCGATACCCACGTTCGGCAGCTACTACCGCGAGACCGAGTCCGGTGTTCCCGGATGTGGACTCGATGATATGCCCGCCACTTGTCAGCAAACCGCGCCGCTCGGCATCGAGCACCATCTCGCGCGCCATCCTGATCTTCGCCGCCCCGGTCGGATTGAACGGTTCCAACTTGAGTAGCAGCCGGGTGCCGGTGCTGGTGGCCGCGAGTTCGAACAGCGGCGTGCGGCCGATCAGATCCGTCACGCGCGTGACGAGCGGCATGGATATCTCCTCGTTCGGGGTCGGGATGGTGTGGGTTCAGCCGTCGAGCGTCCAGCGCAGCCGGTCGCCTGGAGGGTGACGGTCGGCCGAGCCCGGGTGGGCGCGCGCAGGGGTCAGGTGCAGCAGCACCTTGGGTGGGATCGGCAGGTCGTGGAAGGCGGATTCGTTCGAATCCATTTGGTATCCGGCGGTATTCGGATAGATCAGCAGGTCGCCGACCGCGGCGGCGCGGGGTAGCGGGATGCGCCGCCAGCTGAGCATGTCGGAGTCGAGGCAGGTGGCGGCGCCGACGCAGGTCGGCGTGGTGTCACCCGGCGCGGCAGGCCAGAGCATCGGGTCGGGCAGGTACTCGCTCTCGAACCACTGCTCGGACAGGCTCAGGCTCGTTCCGTCGACGGTGAGCAGTTGGTACGGCTCGCCGTGCGCGTGCCTGGTCTTGCTGCCCTGCACACGGAAGACGGTGAACCCGGCGTGCGCGAGCAGCGCGCGCCCCGGCTCGATGGCGAGCCGGATGCTGTTGTCGCGCAACCGCTGTGCGAGGCCGTCGTGCGCGAGAACGGCGCTGAGCATGGCCGGACCCGGCACGGGGAAGTGATAGGGGTAGTAGGACTCGAACGACTTGCCGGAGTGGAACCACCGTCGGTCGACGTGCGCGGTGAACTCGGCCCACGCGCCCGGCTCGACATAGTCGACGCCGAATCCGCCGCCGATCGATACCGTGTCGGCAGGCAGCCCGAGTGTCCGTGCGTGCAGGCAGCGCTCGATCAGCTCGACGGCCAACTCGGCCCGCGCCACCGCGTCGTAGCCGGACAGATGAAAGCTGAAGCCCGCCAGCCGGATCGAGTCAGCGTGGGCGAGGAAGGCCAGTGCTCGGTCGATGTCGCCGTCGATCATCCCGAATCGACTGGCCGAGGCGGTGGGCAGGACGCGGAGCATGACCCGGCTCGCGGTGCCGAGTGCGGCAAGCCGTTCGAGCTCGCCGAGGTCGTCCACCGCGATCAGCGCGCCGTGTCGAGTGGCGAGCCAGAGCAGGTCGTCCGATTTCGCGGGCCCGGTCACCATCAGCTCGGCGCCACGGATCCCCGCTGCCAGCGCGGCCGTCAGTTCGCCGGTGCTCGAAACATCTACCCCGGCACCGCTTTCCGCGCAGGCCCTGGCCACCGCGGGCGACTTGTTCGCCTTCTTGCCGTAGTAGATGACCCCATCGACCCCGGCCTGCGCGAAGGCGGCACGGAACTCCTCGACGGTGCGACCGACTCGTGGCGGATACAGCACATGGAACGGCCGACCGAGCGCAAAGGCGATGTCGCCGAGCAGGTTCGGATCATCGATCGCCTGACGCTCCCAAGCGTCGAGGCGTGCGGGCAGCGGAACGGCGCCGATGGTGCTGCGCGCCGCCCCGACCGCTCCGGCTTCTAGTCCCACAGCGGCACCTCCGTGCCGCGGCCCTCCGCGATGGCCCGCTCCGCGAGCGCGTGCGCCACGGCGATATCGGTGAGCACGAGACCGCTGTTGTAGACGAAGATTCGCTCGTCGTCCGAGCGCCGCGCGACCGCCCTGCGGGTGAGGATCTGCGGCAGTTCGGCGTCGACGCGGCGCAGCGTCCCGTCCGGGCCGACCATGTCGGTGCCGGTCAACGCCATCTGCTCGGCGCTGGTCGCGATGACGCGGTCGGCATCGACCAGGGTCGACGGCGCGAGCCCGTAGCCGACCAGCACCGCCGTGGCACCCGGTGCGAGATCAGTGGATTCGAGCGCGACCTCGGTGCCGGGCCCTGCGGTCGCCAGCACCACATCGGCGGCGGCCGCAGCGGCCTTCGGATCTGCGACCGTCTCGAGCAGCATGTGCGGGTAGTACTCGGCGAGCTGGCTGTGCACCGCGGCCAACCCCTCCGGGTGGGTGCCGTACAGCATCAGCTTGCGCAGCTGCGGATTCGCGGCGAGCAAGTGCGGCAACGCGTTTCGGCCCTGGGTTCCGGTGCCGATCAGCAGCACGCTCTCGGCGCCCCTGCGGGCCGTCTCGCGGACGAGTAGCGCCGACACCGCGGGGGTGCGCAGTGCGCCGACCCGCGCGCAGTCCATCATCGCGATCGGCGCGCCGGTGCTGTCGTCGTACAGCGTGATGGTGGTGTAGTAGCGCTTCGTCGCGCGGTCGTGGCCTGGATCGAATTTGTACGAGGTCTTCATCGCCACCACCCTGCGGCGGCCATCGCGCCCGAGCATGGCGTAGGACACCGACGAGCCGTCCGGATTGGCCACGCTGAGCTTGCGCGGATTTTCCGAATCGCCCGCGGCGAACGCCACATACGCGTCCTCCACTGCGCGCACGACGTCGGCGGGCGTAATCGGCACGCCTGCCAGGTCGCTGCGGCTCAACACCCGCAGTGGGGTGCTTCGGTCACGAGTGTTCAACGGATCCTCGATCATGTGCTGTATCCCGCTCTATCGCCACCGGCGTCTGCTCCCGGTGTCCGTCCGCTCGGGCAGGCTCGACGCCGCCGGACGCGAACGCGGTGGTACTTGCCGCGCGGAACGGGGCGATGATCCGTTGCCCATAACCATTCTCGTCGGCCTCTTCGGCCCGCCGCGGTCGTTCAGGCAAGCGGATGTTCACCCGCTTCAGCCAGCGGTCGGTGCCGTCATAGCGTGCGGTGAACGGTACTCGACCGTGCACCGCCACGTCATTGTCGACAAGCAGTACTTCACCCGGTGTAAGCGCTGCGGTCATGCAGACCCGCTCGAGCTCGGCGGTGAGGGTGGCGTAGGCGGTACGGAACGCGGCGTCGGCGTCGTCGAGCGGGGTGTAGGCCGGGTCGTAGCGCAGCGTGGTCTCGTCCGGTCCTGCCGCGGTCCACAGCGTCGGCAGTGGCGGGGCCGAATACCGTTCGTGCCCAGTGCCGTACGAGACGTCGGGCAGAATCGGCAGGGTCGGCGTGCTGAGCAGGCGCCGCTGGTCGGCGGTGAGCTGGACCCGGCGTACCGAGGACACCGTGGTGCCGACCGAGTCGGGGTTGCGCAGGCAGCCGAGCATCAGCAGGTTGGCGCGGGCCGGGTGGAACGCGTCCTCGCTGTGCGGGCTGAGCAGGGTCTTGCTGCTGGCGCCGGACTGCTCGTGCTCGTGGCCGGGGGAGGGCAGGATGTTGTTGACCAGGCGGCCGCCCTGCTGTCCCTGCCAGCCGAACGGCTCACCGGCGCTGCGGGCAAGCAGCATCATGGCGATGTCCAATTCCAGCGAGCTCGCGCGCCGCGCCGCGGTGCCGCTCCACTCGGCGGCCTCGCGCCAACTCGGTGGGGTCGGGCCGAATTCGTCGTCGGTCAGCGGCAGCCTGCTCACGATCGTCGCGCCCGCCGCGGTGGCGGGCGGGCGCATGGCGTGGCGGAGCTCGGCGGGCAATTCGCCGACCCTGGCGTCGATCTGGGTGATCAAGGCCGGATCGGTCAGGGTGGCGGCCAATGCGGTCGCGTCGTGGAGCGTTGCGTCGAGTGTGGTAGATATCTCTCGTGCGAGTTCACGCACCGCGCGCCCGGCGGCGGCGGGGAGCTCACGACGTTCGATATCCTGCGGGTGAAGCGTCTTACGTTCGGAGAGAACGCCTTTCACCGAGGGAGTCCCTTCTTCGCATCGTTCGAGAGAGCAGGAGTGACGTCGATCTGCGAAGCTAGCGTGCGTTGATTAATTAAGCAAGGCTTACCTAATCCCATTGTTGAAAAATAGCAGAAACGCATAACTGTAACCAAGGAAAGCGCGGTCGGCCTCGGCGTGCCGCGCAACCCATTAGGCTAGCCTGTCCTGATCGCGGTCGGCGTACGGCGCACGCGAGGTGGTCATTCAGGAAGAAGGCAGCGCAATGGGTTTGAGTCGGCGGCAGCTCCTGCAGTCGAGTGTCGGTGTCGGGGCGATCCTGCTGGTCGCCGCGTGTTCGACGGGGACCGAATCCGCGGGTCCCGCGCGCAGGGGCGGCACGTTACGGGTCGGCGCGCTAGGCACTCCCGCGCGGATCGAACGCGACCCGCACGCCAACCTCAGCAACGACAGCGACTTCCTACTCGCCTCGCTGGTGTACGACGCCCTCACCGTGCCCGGCGGCGACCCGAATGTCGCGCCGCGCTTGGCGACTCGATGGGAGCCGGACCCGGCGCGGCGGCGGTGGACCTTCACTCTCGCCGACGGCGCGACCTTCCACGACGGAACGCCGGTGACCTCCGACGAAGTCGTGTGGTCGATGCGCAGGCTGCGCACGGTCGCCGGCGCGTCGAAAATGCCGGTGGCCGCGGAGGACATCACCGCCGACGGGCCGAACCGGGTGGTGTTCGCGGTGCCGGAGCCGAACACCCAGCTGCCGCTGCTGCTGCGGCTGATGACGTTCACCGTCAAGAAGGACACCACGGACTTCACCAAAGCCATTGGCACCGGCCCGTTTCGGCTCGAGTCGTACCAGGGTGGCAACGCAAGGCTGGTGCGCAACGAGCACTGGCACGGTCCGGCGCCGCTGCTCGATGCGATCGAGATCACCATGTTCGACAGCGTGACCGCGCTGGGTAACGCGGTGCTCGGCGGGCAGATCGACCTCGCCTCCAATGTCGGCGCGATCGCGGGACGGACCGCCGAGGGACGCGGCGATCTGCAGGTGGTGCGCCGGGCCGACGACACCATGCTCGGCGTCGCGATGCGTACCTCGGACGGGCCGTTCGCCGATGTCAAGGTGCGGACCGCCGTCCGGCTCGGTGTCGATCGCAAAGCCCTGGTGAACCAGGTGCATTCGGGCTACGGCACGGTGGCCAACGACATTCTCGGCACCGCGGATCCGCAGTACGACAAGACCATCGCGCAGCGCACCCGCGATATCGAGCGGGCGAAAACGCTACTGCGCGAAGCCAATTTCGATACCGGTCGCAGTTATCCGCTGGTGACCAAGGCGGAGGTGGCAGGCGAGGTCGAATCGGCGAAGGTCATCGCGACTCAGCTGGCCGAGATCGGCATCCGCCTCGACGTGCTCACCCAGGAGTCGAACGCCTTCTACGACCAGACCTGGTTGAAGGCGCCGTTCTACACCGTGTCCTGGGGCACCAACGATTCCACGCTCTTCTTCGCGTCCAAGTTGCTGACCAGCGGCTCGAACCGCAACGAAACCGACTTCAAGGACGCCGCATTCGACGCGGCCACCGCGAAGGCGCTGGCGGCGCAAAGCGATTCGGAGTACGCCCAAGCCTGTCGTGAGGTGCAGCAGATCGAGCACGAGCGCGGCGGTTACCTGGTCTGGGGCATGGCCGACGGCATCGATATCGCGTCGGCCAAGGTGCACGACCTGCCCACGCTCGGCGGCTTCGCCAGGGTGCAGCTGGAACGAGCCTGGTTGGCGGAGTGATCCCCTTCGCCCGTGCCCTCTTTCGGCGCGTCGTCCTCCTGGTCGCCCTGCTTGCGACGGTCTTCGTCGTCGTCGACCTGCTGCCAGGCAGCACGGCACGGGCGGTGCTGGGGCGGGACGCCACCCCGGATCAGATCGCGGCGAAGGAACGCGAGCTCGGCCTGGATCGCCCACTGCTCGAACGCTTCTGGCGTTGGATCAGCGGCGTGCTCACCGGCGATTTCGGCAACACCGCGCGCGGACGCTCGATCAACGACCTGCTCGCCGCCAAGTTCCCGCCGACGCTGTTGCTCGGCGGCCTCGCACTGACGGTGACCGTGATCGCGTCGCTGCTCCTCGGCGCGTGGTGGGCGGGGCGCCACACCATCGCGCCATTCGCGTTGCCCGCCAAGCTGGTTCCGCGCGGCGCGGTCGCGGTGCGCCGGAGCGTGCTGCGGTCGTTGCAGCCCGCAACGACCATCGCCGCGGCGGTGCCGGAGTTCGTGGTCGCGACGCTGTTGATCCTGGTGTTCGCGCTCGCGCTCGGCTGGTTGCCCGCGGTCACCCTCACGGATCGGTCCGGCTTCCCGGCGAGCCCGGACATGCTGGTGTTGCCGGTGCTGGCGCTGGCCATCCCGCAGGTCGGTTGGAATACCAGGGTGGTCCGCGCCGCGCTGGTCGATGCCGCCCAGGCGCCGCATGTGGAAAGTGCTGTGCTGGAAGGCATTGCGCCCCGTACGGTGATGCTGCGGCACATCATGCCCTTCGCGTTGCCGACGATCGTGGCGAGCTTCGCGACCACCGTCGGCATGGTGCTCGGCGGATCGCTGGTGGTGGAGACCATCTTCAACTACCCGGGACTCGGTGCGGTCCTCGCGGGTTCGGTGGCCGACCGGGACGTGTCGGTGGTCGCCTCGGTGGTGGCGCTGTCCGGGGCCGTGATCATGGTGATGCTCGCCGTCGCGGACGGGATTCGGGCCTGGTCGTTGCGGGGACACCGATGATGCGCGCCACGGCGAAGCGGTTGCGGTTGCTGACGGTGCTGCCCGCGGTTCTGGTGAGCGGGCTCGCGATCCTCGGCCCTGCCCTGGCTCCGCATCCGGCCGAGACCCCTGTCGGCATCCCGTTCGGCGATCCCGACGCCACAGCGTGGCTCGGCACCGATCGGTTGGGCCGCGACGTATTGAGCCAATTGCTGTACGGCGGTTGGGGTCTGCTCGTGCTCGCCGCGGTGCTCGCCGTGACGGTCACCGCGGTGTCCTGCGTGCTCGGCGCCCTTGCCGCGCTGCGTCCCAGGATCGGCACGCTGATCGAACGCGCCACCGACTTCGTCATGTTGCTCCCCGCCGTTCTCGGCATCCTGCTGGTGCTGACCTCATGGCCGGACGCGGGCGCCTACGGCCTGCTCGTCGTCGCCCTGCTCTTCGGGGCCCCCTACTGCGCAAGGGTTTTCGCGGCCGCCGCGGCGGGCATCGCCGCCTCCGGCTACGTCGAGGTCGCGCAGGCAAGCGGCGAGACCTTGGCGCACTTGATCTTCCGGGAAGTGATCCCGAATCTGCGTGAGGTGATCCTCGCCCAACTCGGCCTGCGCTTCGTGGCCGCCGTCTACCTGGTCAGCACCGCATCGTTCCTGCAACTCCCCACCACCCTCGGCGCCAGCAACTGGGCGGTCATGGTCCGCGAGAACGCGTCCGGCATGCTGCTCAACCCCTGGGCCGTCCTCGCCCCGAGCTCGGCCATCGCGATCGTCGCGGTCAGCGTCAACCTTGCGGTCACCGCGTTCGGCCGTGGGTGGTCAAGCCGGCGGAAGCCTCACGTGGACCCTGCCGGGTTCGGGCCGAAATCTCGTATCGGTGAGGTGGACTCGTGAGTGGCCGGACGATCGATGTGCACGGGCCGTTGCCGAAATCCGACAGCGAGACATCGTCGCCGATCGTGGTGGACGGATTGGCGGTGTGCGGCCCGAATGGGCAGGAGTTGTTCGGGCCGACGAGTTTCCGGACCGATGCGGGCACGATCACGGCGTTGACCGGCGCCTCCGGGTCGGGCAAGACGACGCTGATGCGTGCCTTGCTCGGGCACCTGCCGGAGGGCGCCACCCGCCAGGCCGGTTCGGTGTCGGTGGCAGGCCACGACGTCTTCGCGTTGGACCCCGCTGCCCGCCAGCGCTTCCGGCGCACCCACGTCGCCTTCGTCGGCCAAGATCCCGGTTCGGCGCTCAACCCGCTGATGCGGGTGCAGGCGCTGCTCCGCGAGGTCGCCGACCACGCCTCGCGGGACACCCTTGTCGCCACTCTGGAGCTGGTCGGCCTCTCGGCCGAGCAGCTGCGCCGACGGCCCGCCGAACTCTCCGGCGGCCAGCAGCGCCGAGTCGCCTTGGCGCGCGCCCTGATCCGTCACACCGGCGTGTTGATCCTCGACGAGCCGCTCGCGGGTCTGCACGGTGCGCTCCGCACCGATATCGCGCGGCTACTCACCGATATCGCTGCCGAACGTCGCGCGGCGATCCTCCTGTCCGGCCACGACACCGCCACCGTCCACGCCATCGCCGACAACGTCATCGAACTCGGCGCGCACCCGATGGTCATGTCAATCGATGCGGCTGAACCGGACTCGGCACGGGACACGCCTGCGACCGGCAGCGTGACCACGTCGCGGCGACAAGTCGCGGCTCTTGACGGTCGAGACGGCGGCCCGAAGAGCGCAGACGCCGCCGCGCACGAACCGTCGATGCCATCGGTCGCCTCAGTCATGTTGTGCGCCAAAAACATCAGCGCCGCCATCAACGGCTGTGACGTATTGCACGCGATCGACCTCGAGCTATCGCCAGGTGAGGCGCTCGCCGTGGTCGGCGCGTCCGGCGCGGGCAAAACAACGCTCGCCCGGGTGATCGCGGGCTTGTGCCGCGCGGCAACCGGCACCCTCGAGCTGCGCGGCGTCTCGATGCCGATCACTCGCGGCGGCAGAACTGCCATGGGCAGCAAGGGTATTCAGTTGGTCACCCAGAATCCGCGCTCCGCGCTGAACCCGCGCCGGACCGTCGCGCAAACACTCGGCCGACCACTGCGCCGGATCGGCGGTGTGCCGAGAGCGCAACTGGCGCAACAGATCACCGACCTGCTCCGCTCCGTCGAATTGGCTCCGGACCTCGCGGTCCGGTACCCACACGAGCTGTCCGGCGGGCAACGCCAGCGCGTCGCACTGGCCAGAGCACTCGCCGCCGAGCCTGCGGTGCTGATCTGCGACGAGATCACCTCCGCCCTCGACAACGCGACCGCAACCTCGATCATGACCCTCCTCGACCGACTTCGCGCCGACCGTGCCATGGGCCTGTTGATGATCACCCACGACATGACGATGGTCGCCGCGCACTGCCCGCGCCTGCTCGTCCTCGACCACGGCCGCATCGTCGAAGCCGGCCCGACGGACACGGTGCTCGCCGCCCCGGCACACACCGCGACCCACGCACTGCTCCGCTGATTCCGGACTGCCATATCCGCGTGCGAAATCGGACATCCCGCGCCGGATCTGGATGATGGATGGGGTGCTTTCGAAACTGTCCGGCGCCGTGGCCGCCGTCGTGGTGTCCGTTGTGCTGGCCGGTTGCGGGATCGACCGTGCGCTCACCCCGATCCCCGAGGGCATCCCGCCGGGCCCAGGCACTCCGCTGCCGGTGATCGACCTCGACGCGCCTGGCCGCACCGCGGTCCAACTGCGCGGCTGGGCCGAGGAACAGGCGGAGCGGATGGCCATTCCGCCGGTCGCGTTGGAGGCCTACGGCTACGCGGCGGCAATCCTGGCCAGGTCGCGCCCGGACTGCGGGATCGCCTGGACCACCCTCGCAGGCATCGCGAGCGTGGAGAGCAAACACGGCACCTACCGCGGCGCGCGGGTCGGCGAGGACGGCACCGTCCGCCCGCCGATCATCGGCATCCC
This sequence comes from Nocardia sp. NPDC049149, assembly GCF_043197455.1. Classification (NCBI taxonomy): domain Bacteria; kingdom Bacillati; phylum Actinomycetota; class Actinomycetes; order Mycobacteriales; family Nocardiaceae; genus Nocardia; species Nocardia sp. NPDC049149. The sequence continues at coordinate 988,904 of NZ_JBICTD010000002.1, read as the reverse complement.
GTTGGACGGAACGCCGGGCGTCGCGCTGATCAAGGACACCGACGGCGGTGCGCTCGACGGTGATCCGGAGTTCGACCGCGCGATCGGCCCGCTGCAGTTCATTCCGGAAACCTGGAAACGCTGGGGCGTCGACGCCAACGGCGACGGCGTGGCCGACCCGCAGAACATCGACGACGCGGCCCTCACCGCCGCTCGCTACCTGTGCGTCAGTGGCGGCGACCTCACCTCCGAGCACGGCTGGCAGCGGGCGCTGCTCACCTACAACCAGTCGCAGAGTTACCTACTCACCGTGCGTGATCGCGCCGCGGCCTACAGCGTCGGGCGACGCGTGTGAGCTGGCCCTACGGAGTGCCGGTTACCTGCCCAGGTCGGCGGGCGCTAGGCTCGCAGCGCACGGCAATGCCCATGAGACCTACCGTGCCAGCAGCCGAAGGAGTGTCGTTTTCGTGGCAATCATCGAACAGGTCGGAGCTCGCGAGATCCTGGATTCTCGCGGAAACCCCACTGTCGAGGTCGAGATCGCGCTCGACGACGGCACCCTGACCAGGGCTGCGGTGCCCTCCGGCGCATCGACCGGTGAACACGAAGCCGTTGAACTGCGCGACGGTGGCGAACGCTACGGCGGCAAGGGTGTACAGAAGGCCGTCGAGGGTGTGCTCGACGAGATCGCGCCTGCCGTGATCGGCTTGGACGCGGTCGAACAGCGCACCGTCGATCAGGTGCTGCTCGATCTCGACGGCACCCCGGACAAGTCCCGCCTCGGCGCGAACGCCCTGCTCGGAGTGTCGCTCGCGGTGGCACGCGCCGCCGCCGAGTCCTCCGGTCTCGAGCTGTTCCGCTACCTCGGTGGCCCGAACGCGCACGTGCTTCCGGTGCCGATGATGAACATCCTCAACGGTGGCGCGCACGCCGACACCAGCGTCGATGTCCAGGAGTTCATGGTTGCCCCGATCGGCGCGACCACCTTCAAGGAGTCGCTGCGCTGGGGCGCCGAGGTCTACCACGCGCTGAAGGCGGAACTGAAGGCGAAGGGCCTGTCCACCGGCCTCGGCGACGAGGGCGGTTTCGCCCCCGATGTGGCGGGCACCCGTGAGGCGCTCGACCTGATCAGCGAGGCGATCGGCAAGACCGGCCTCAAGCTCGGCACCGATGTCGCGCTCGCGCTCGATGTCGCGGCCACCGAGTTCTACAGCTCCTCCGGTTACAAGTTCGAGGGCAGCGTGCGCTCGGCCGCCGAGATGGCGCAGTTCTACGCCGACCTGATCGCCGCCTACCCGCTGGTGTCCATCGAGGACCCGCTGTCGGAGGACGACTGGGACGGCTGGGTCGCGCTGACCGATCAGATCGGCGACAAGATCCAGCTGGTCGGCGACGACCTGTTCGTGACCAACCCGGAGCGCCTGGAAGAGGGCATCGCGAAGGGCGCGGCGAACGCGCTGCTGGTCAAGGTCAACCAGATCGGCACGCTCACCGAGACTTTGGACGCGGTCGAGCTGGCGCACCGCAACGGCTACAAGACGATGATGAGCCACCGGTCCGGCGAGACCGAGGACACCACCATCGCCGACCTCGCCGTCGCGGTCGGCAGCGGCCAGATCAAGACCGGTGCGCCTGCGCGCAGCGAGCGGGTCGCCAAGTACAACCAGCTGCTGCGCATCGAGGACGCGCTCGGCGACTCCGCGCGCTACGCCGGGGATGTCGCGTTCCCGCGCTTCGCATTCGAGGGCTGACTAGCTAGAGGGGTTTCGCGATGACGGAGCGACGTGCGCGGGGATCCAGTCCGGCCGGGCGTGGGGACCGGCGCACGTCGCGGGCCGCTCGCTCGCGCCCCAAGGCGGGCTCCGACACGGAGACCGCCGCACGGCCCGCCGCCGCCAAGCGCACCACGCGCAGGCGGTCGGAGGACAAGAAGGCCGAGCCGCAGCAGGTCGGCAAGCCCAAGGTCGGGTTGCGGACCGAGGACAAGCACGAGCGCACCATCCTCGGCCTGTCCACCGGCAAGGCGGTGATCCTCGCGATCGTGGTGTGCGGTCTCGCCCTCACCCTCGCCGTGCCGATGCGCACCTATTTCACGCAGCGCGCCGAGGCGACGCAGCTGGCCCAACAGCGGCTCGATCTGGAGGCCGATCTGGCCCGGCTGCGGGATCGTCGTGCGCAGCAACAGGATCCGGCCTACATCCGGTCCGAGGCGCGCGATCGGCTCCGCCTCGTTCAGCCCGGCGAAACCCCCTACATCGTGCAGGTGCCCGGCATCGAAGCGCCCGCAGCACCGACTGCCGCGACCAAGTCTCGGGAGCCAGACCCCTGGTACACCCAGCTGTGGCGCAGCATCTCCGAACCCCAACCCGCTGCCGGTCATGCCGCCCCCGCACCGCAGGGGCCGCCACCCGCAGCGCCGCAGCCAGGCCCGGAAGGACCCAATTGACTGAGCAGCGCGGTGGAGCTGTGACGACACCGAACGACCAGGATCTCGCGATCATCGCCAAGCAGTTGGGCCGCGAACCCCGCGGCGTGCTCGCCGTCGCGTACCGCACCCCGGATGGGCTCCCTGCCGTTGTCAAGACCGCGCCACGACTGCCGGACGGCACGCCGTTCCCCACGCTGTACTACCTGACCGACCCGCGGCTCACCGCCGAGGCGAGCAGGCAGGAGTCGGCGGGGGTGATGCGTGAGATGACCGAACGGCTCAGCAGCGACCCGGAATTGGCTGCCGCCTACCGCGCCGCGCACGAGAGCTATCTGGCCGAGCGTGACGAGATCGAGTCGCTCGGCACCGATTTCACCGGCGGCGGGATGCCGGAGCGGGTGAAATGCCTGCATGTGCTCATTGCGCACGCGCTGGCCAAGGGGCCAGGCGTGAATCCGTTCGGCGATGAGGCGGTGGCGCTTGCCGCCGACAATGGCTTGCGCGGCACCGCGATTCCGGCCGACTGGCCGAAGTACGAGCGGACCGGCGATCGAGGAGATGGAGCTTAGGCAATGAGTGATCGGGTAGCGGCGGTCGACTGCGGGACGAACTCCATCCGACTATTGATCGCCGACGTCGGCGCGGACGGCAGGCTCGTCGACGTGCATCGGGAGATGCGGATCGTGCGCCTCGGTCAGGGCGTGGACGCGACCGGTTCGCTTGCGCAGGAAGCGATCGAACGCACCAGGGTGGCGTTGGCCGACTATGTCGCGTTGATGCAGAAGACCGGTGTCGTCCGGGTGCGGATGACCGCCACCTCCGCCACCCGCGACGCGTCCAATCGCGAAGACTTCTTCGCCATGGCGCGCGCCGAGCTCGGCACCGTGGTGCCCGGCGCGGAGGCCGAGGTGATCAGCGGTGACGAGGAGGCGCGGCTGTCCTTCGCCGGCGCGATCGGCGAACTCGCCAGCGCCGAAGGGCCTTTCGTCGTCGTCGATCTCGGCGGCGGCTCGACCGAGCTGGTCTTCGGCGACAGCGACGGCGTGCAGGCGGCGTTCTCCGCCGACATCGGCTGCGTCCGGATCACCGAGCGCTGTCTGCCCGGTGACCCGCCGGATGCCGAACAGGTCGGCGCGGCACGGGAATTCGCCACCCAACGACTGGCCGAGGCGTTTGCCGCGGTGCCCGTCGACGGCGCGCACACCTGGGTCGGTGTGGCAGGCACCATGACCACCTTGGCCGCGGTTGCGCTCGATCTGCCCGAATACGACTCGGACAAGGTCCATCTCACCCGCCTGAGCCTGGATCAGCTTCGAGCCGTGTGTGATCGGCTGATCGCCATGTCGCACGACGAGCGTGCGGCCCTCGGCCCCATGCATCCCGGCCGGGTCGATGTGATCGGCGGTGGCGCCGTTATCGCCGAGGTGCTGGCCGCCGAACTGGCCCGCCGCGCGGGCATTTCCGAACTCGTCGTCTCCGAGCACGACATCCTCGACGGCATCGCACTGTCGATCGCCTAGCGGTCTTCGCGTTTCAGCGACCAGGTCCGGGTGATACCGGTCCTACCTGCGGGACGGCACATGGTGCGCAATGTGCAAACCAGCGGCCGCTCCAGGCTGAGCAGATTGCTCAGCCCCGCGTCCCTAGGTTGCGCAGATCGTCGAGTAATGGTGTTGTAGTTGACGTCACATACGACGCAGCTCATGGGGGGGTTCGCTAGATCGACTGCTGTATCGATGGTGGAGCCGCCCCCGCATGCGTGCCGTTGGTCCGGCTCTTCGTCGCGTCCTGGTATGGCGGATCCAGCCTGAAGACTGCCGATATTGTTATTGCGCGACGAAAGAATATTCAGCTTTGATGATACCGACAATGGGCGCGAGCCTGATCGACGGCTCGATACTGATGTTGCTTGTGGAACGGCCCGACCATGGCTATGCGTTGCTCGAGCGCCTCCAAGTATTCGGGATAGAGATGAATGGCGAACCGGGGGCGTTGTATCGGCGGCTGCACTCGCTGGAGCGAAAAGGTCTTGTCGAGCATTCTTCGATAGCATCGATCAAAGGCCCGCCCAAAAAGGTATATGCGGCAACCGCACTCGGTGTTGTGGCCCTGCGGGACTGGGTCTCCTCGGTAACCGACGCGCACTGCGCCGTCGAGCGTTGGCTCGATGCGCACGAGGCGCTGCTCGAGCAGCGGCCGAAACTGTCCGTAATGTCCTGATTGTGCTGTCGGGCAAGGTAACTGCACTTCGCACTTACCGCCCCGTGCGCAGTGTAGTTAGCTATCGGCATCACCACATGGGGGCGCATTCGCGTCGAATAGTTTGTCCATCGACCGACTGGAGCATTGGTTCGACATGCATACCGTTCTTGAAGTCCTGTTGGTACCGCCGGGTTCGTCGCCGTTTCCGAGGGATTCGTGGGAAACGAAGTCCATCCTCGCCTTCGAACAGCGGATGTTGGATCCCGTCGACAAGTACCCGTGCATCTTCGGCGTCGATGCCGTGATCCGGCGGACGCTCCGGTACGGGTTCATCCGAACCGGTTGTCATGCGAAGCAGCTCGCGGAGACACTCACCTCGTTCACCAATGTCTGTGAAAGCCTGGGGAAACGAACGTCGCTCGTCACGTTCTTCGAGTCGTGGGATGCGCAGGAGCGCACTCATGAGAGCTATTACCAGGAATTCTGGAACCTGCTCAGTGAAACGTCGGAGCACGACGAGCTGCCGTGGCCTGCCGCGCATGCCGTCGACACCGATGACGCGCGGTTCGAGTTCTGTTTCAACGGCGTTCCCATGTTCGTCGTGATGAATACCGACCTGCACGTGGATCGGCGCAGTAGAAACTTCGAGCGCGTGGCCATCACCTTCCAGCCCCGTTTCGTCTTCGACGACATCCAGCCGAACACGAAAACAGGTGACAACGCCCGCAACGTCATTCGCGGGCGTATCGGGCGATACGACACCGCGCCGTTGACGAAGATGCTCGGCAATTTCGGTGACTCGGCCAATCAGGAATGGCGTCAGTACTACCTGGACGACGGTAGCGACACCATCTCGCTCGGCCGGTGTCCGGTGTCGTTCAACAGGAATGGAACGGAGCTCTGATGCATTCGCCCTTGATCGTCGAGGAAGAAGCCCTCACCGTCGCCGAGGCGGCGTCGCGCTATCTGCCGCACCAGGGTGGTATCGAGTTGCAGCGCGATCAACCCGCCAAGATGCATTCCTGGCACAGCCATTCGGTGGACGAAACCCTGGTCGTGCTGGAGGGGTCGATGGTGCTGGAATACGTTGCCGTCGAGGACGGCGCGCGGTCGGTCCGGTCCAGCTGGGTCGGTGCCGGGGCGCGGATCGTGTTGCCCGCCAAGACGGTCCACCAGTCGACCGCCGGTGGCGAAGGGTGCGTCTACTTCATCATCCCGGAATCCGGCATGCAGGCGGAGACCACCAGATACGCCGATCCCGAGGAAACGCGCGTTGCGGGCTGATCTCAGCGCGATGCGCCACCTGCCCGCACAGGTGTGGATCATCTCGGTGGCCACACTGATCAACAGGTCCGTCGGGTTTCTCGCACTGTTCTCCGCGATCTACTTCCAGTCCTTCGATCGCCCGGCGAACGTGGTCACCCTCGCGCTGCTCGTCGTCGGTGTGGCAGGTGTGCTCGGCGCGATGGCCGGCGGATGGATTGCCGAGCGGGTGGGTCCTGGCGCGGTGTTGAGCATCGGCTCGCTCGTCAACGTGCCCTTGCTGATCATCCTTGCGATGCTCGGCGGCAACATCGTCGCGTCCATCCTTGTGACGGCGATCAGTGTGGCCGTCTCGCAATCCTTTGTCGGTCCGTCGGCCGCGGTGGTCTCCGCATCGACCGATCAGGTCTCGACGGTGACGCTGTTCGCCTTCTACCGGATCTTTCTCAATGTCGGTTCGGTCGTGGCGCCTGCGTTGGCCGGCATCTTCGGGCTCGGCAACTTCCGTCTGCTGTTCCTGCTGTCCGCGGCGGGTTCGTTCGTGGCCTTCGTCCTGTTGTCGACGACGCTGCGCGGGTCAGGTGCGCGGGCCGCGGCCGAGCCCGAAGAGGATGGCGCCGTTGACGACTCGATGGCCGAGCCGGACTCGCAGCGCTGGCGTATCTGGACGGTCATCGCCGTATTCGGCGTCACCATAGCCATTTACGCGCAGCACCAGAGCGGCATACCCCTGTCCGTCGAGCGGCTGCCCGAAGGCGCTCGCCTGTATGCCATTCTCCTGCTGATCAATCCCATCGTCATCATCGTCGCCGAGCTCCCGCTCAGCACGGTCACGGCGAGGCTGAAATGGGGAAATGCCTACGGGATAGGCATTTTCGCCACGGCCGTCGGGTTGGCGATCTGCGGCGTCTCGGGCAGCTGGGCCCTGTGCATCGCGGCCTTCGTTCTGTTCTCCGTCGGCGAAGCGATCTTCGCTCCGCTCGCGAACTCGTCGATCGCCACGCTCAGCAAGCCGCAGCACAACGCCAGATATCAGGGCTACCTGTCGGCCGCGCAGTCGCTCGGCATCGCACTCGGTCCTGCCATCGGCGCATGGGGTGTCCTGCACAACCGTTCTCTCTTTTGGATCGCCGTGGCAGTGCTCGGCGCCGTGCTCGCCGCGGTATCGGTATTCGCAGGAACAGGAAGGAAATCCAGTCGTGAACCCGTCCAGGTACCGGCATAGCTCAGTACTCGTCGTCGATCCGGTGAGCTCGGGGGCGCTGTATGAGCCGCTGCTCGCGGGAGCCGGGGTTCCGGTGCTGCTGCTCGATACCGAACGCGCACGGGTGGCAGGCCTGCGCTCGGAAGCGACGCCCGGTGCGCTCAACTTCGAGCACGACTTCGAGGGCAACCCGGAAAAGCTGCTTCGCTACTGCCTCGACAACGCGGTCGGCTACGTCGTGGCAGGCGCGGAATCTGGTATCGGCCTTTGCGAATTCCTCAGGGAAGCACTGCCCGATTGCCCCGCGAACGAGCCGGACCGGTCGACGCGGCGGTGGTGCAAGGACGACATGTTCGCCGAGCTCGCGTCGCGCGGCATCCCGACGCTGCGGACGGTCTCGCTTCCGGCAGGACGAGAAATCGATGCGCAAGACGCCGCCGATCTGCTCGCCGATGGACCTGTTGTCGTGAAGCCGTCGATCGGCGCCGGATCGGTCGGTGTCGTGATGGTCAAAGCCGCCGCGGAGCTGCCTGAGGCCGTCCATGCGATCACGACGAGGCCCGGATTCTTCGGCGACAGGCCGAATGCGCTTGTCCAAGAGCTGTTTCCGTTACCACAGCACGAATACGTCATCGACACCTTCTCTTACGGAGGAACCCACGAGATCTTGGGGGTGAGCCGCTACGACAAGCGGGTGTCCGATGACGGAAGCTTTGTGTACGAACGGATCACGTGGCTGGCGCTGGACGAGGCGCCGGTATCGGTCATCTGTGATTACGCCAAGGAGGTGCTCGACGCGCTCGGTGTCCGGGTGGGGTCCGGTCATATGGAAGTCATGTACAACGCCGAATTCGGTGCTCGGCTCATTGATTTCGGCGCACGGGCGCACGGTGCGGGTCACCCGCTGAAGACGTTCCAGCTGACCGGTACCTCGCACATCCACCGGGAATGCGAGTTCGTCGCACATAGATTGGCGCAGCGGCCGCTGTCCACGGCGGGCGGTAGCTACGCCCTCGCACGGCGCGGGGCCATCATCTTCTTCAACCTCGCCCGGTCGGCGCGGTATCGCGCGACAGCTGGCGACATCGCGAAACTCCCTGGCATGGTGAGCGTTTCGGTCAACGCCGTCCCCGGTCGAACATATCCGGCGACCCGTTCGCTGCTCGACTCATTGGATCTCGGGCTGGCCTTCATCGAGGCGGACAACGAGCACGACCTCGACGAACGGTGCCAGCTGGCGCGCGCCGAATTCGATCTCGCTTTCGAGAGCTGACACTGCTCGGCGGTCGCGGGCTACTTGCCCTCTCGCGACCTGCCGACCACCAAATCGGCCAGCCTGGACAATGATTCCTTGTTGCGCGGCACCAGGAGGAGTTCCTGGACCGGGTCGGGAACCAGGGTGGCCAGTCCGCTGATCGCGCGCTCCGACATACGAACCAGAGTGCGCTGCGGCGCGAGTTCGACCAGCTCCAAACGGATCCAGGCCGAGCCGACCGGCCACAGCCTGGCTTCCAGCTCGAGCATCCGAGGCGGGTCGACGTCGTGCACCTTCGTGGTGTCGGACATGGTCAGCGGCCAGGTGCCGACGCTGTGATGGATGCGGGTGCCGACCGCGGGCCAGCCGGGATCGACGTCGCGGATATGTGAGGCGCCGACCACCCAGGTCGCATACATCCAGCCGTCGGCGAGGACCGCGAACGTCTGCTCCGCCGAGGCGTCCACCGTGATTTCGACAGGATCCATCGCTGCATCGCTTTCGTCGTCCGTGTCGCCGACTGTAATCGCGAAGATCAGCGTCGGCCGCCCGGTGTCGGATGCCCGCCAGCCGACGGTGGAAACGCGCGCGCCTCGCTGCGGCGCCGACGGCCGATTCCCGCGTGCGACTGATTGCCGTTCGACATGACACGACGACCAAGGTGGACTTAAGTCGACGATCATTCGGATTTCAGGTGTAGATGCCAAAAAATCTGCGTCGGCATGGCATGGTCTGAGAATGTCGGAAACAGCGACGACTGAGTCATCGGTCACAGGACGAACCGTCTTCGGCCACCCGATCGGGCTGGTCAACCTCTTCGGAGTCGAGCTCTGGGAGCGGTTCTCGTACTACGGGATGGTCTCCATCCTGGGCTTTTATCTCTACTACTCGGCTACCGACGGTGGGCTCGGGCTCGCGAAGAGCACCGGCGTCGGCATCGTCGGCGCATACGGCGGGCTGGTCTACCTGTCCACCGTCCTCGGCGCCTGGATCGCCGACCGGCTGCTCGGCATGGAACGGACGGTCTTCTACGGCGGCACGGTCGTCGTGGCAGGCCACATCGCGCTCGCCGTGGTGCCCGGCTTCGCCGGCGTCGCCATCGGCCTGGTGCTCGTCGCCCTCGGTAGCGGCGCGTTGAAGGCCAACGCCTCCTCGCTGCTCGGCACGCTGTACTCGAAGGGCGACGCGCGCGCCGACGGCGGGTTCACGCTGTTCTACCTCGGCATCAACCTCGGCGCGTTCATCGGGCCGCTGCTCACCGGTCTGCTGAAGGACCACATCGGCTTCCACTACGGATTCGGCGCGGCGGCCATCGGCATGGCCATCGGTCTCACGCAGTACGTGGTGTTCCGCCGCAACCTCGGCACGCACGGCCGCGAGGTGCCGAACCCGTTGTCGCGCGAGGAGTTCGGGAAGGTCGCCGCAGTGCTCGGCGTCGCCGTCGTCGCGGTCGCCGTGGTGTGGACGACCGGACTGGTGACGTTGGACAACCTGCCGGACGTGACCACTGGCGCCATCACCGCTGGGGTGATCATCTACCTCTGGGTGCTGCTCCGCAGCCCCAAGGTGACGCCGATCGAGCGAAGCCGGGTGCGCGCCGCCATCCCGTTGCTCGTCGCCAACGCGGTGTTCTGGTCGCTGTACCAGCAGATCTTCACGGTGCTCACGGTCTACTCCGACGAACGGATCGACTGGAACATCTTCGGCTGGACCGCACCGTCGAGCTGGGTCAGCTCGATCGCCGCGGTCTGGGTCATCGGGCTGTCGCCGCTCTTCGCCATCCTGTGGACGAAACTCGGTTCGCGGGCCCCGAGCACCCCGCACAAGTTCGCGCTCGGCGTGATCGGTGTCGGCGTCTCGTTCCTGCTGTTCATGCCGCTGTCCACGTTCAGTGGGCGGTCGGTTCCCGTGCTGCTGGTCTTCGTCGTGCTCGCCGGGTTCGTGATCTCGGAGCTGCTGCTCTCGCCGATCGGTCTTGCGGTCACCACCCAGCTCGCACCGGAAGCTTTCCGGGCACAGATGATGGCGCTGTACTTTTTCTCGCTTGGCATCGGCACGTCGATGTCGGGTACCTTGGCCCGGTTCTATGACGCGGACCACGAAATCGCGTACTTCGGCATCACCGGAGCCGTCGCGGTCTGTGCCGGACTGATCGTGGCCGCACTTTCGCCGTGGATCAGCAAGCACATGGAAGGCGTGCATTAGCCTGCGTGCCGGGCACGTAGGACAGCTCGACAGAATTACCTGAGGTGAGGAGAACGTGTGGCGATCCGCAAGCCGGACGGCGCGACAGGGCAGGCGGCTGCTCGATGGGGCGGTCTGTTCCGCACCAAATCCGTCGAACAGTCGATCAAGGACACCGACGAACCGGATTCGAAGCTCCGCAAGGACCTGACCGCCTGGGACCTCACCGTCTTCGGCGTCGCGGTGGTGATCGGTGCGGGCATTTTCACCCTCACCGCGCGCACCGCGGGCAACGTCGCGGGGCCGTCGGTGTCGCTCGCGTTCGTCTTCGCCGCGATCGCCTGCGGACTGACGGCGCTGTGCTACGCCGAATTCGCGTCGACGGTGCCGGTGGCGGGCAGCGCGTACACGTTCTCCTACGCCACCTTCGGTGAGCTCGTCGCCTGGATCATCGGCTGGGACCTGATCCTGGAATTCGCGCTCGCCACCTCGGTGGTCGCCAAGGGCTGGTCCCAGTACCTCGGCGAGGTGATGGGCACGACCCCGGTGGTGCACCTCGGTTCGCTGAGCTTCGACTGGGGCGCGGTGCTGCTCATCGCGATCCTCGGCCTGCTGCTCGCCACCGGCACCAAGGTGTCCTCGCGGGTGTCCGCGGTCGCGGTGGCGATCAAGTTGAGCGTGATCGCGCTGGTGCTGATCGTCGGCGTCACCTACTTCAAGTCGGAGAACCTCACGCCCTACATTCCGCCGTCGCAGCCAGGCGCCGAGGGCGAAGGGCTGCGGCAGTCGCTGTTCTCCTTCCTGACCGGTGCTGGCCACAGCAGCTTCGGCTGGTACGGCCTGCTCGCCGCGGCCAGCCTGGTGTTCTTCGCGTTCATCGGTTTCGACGTCGTCGCGACCACTGCGGAGGAGACCAAGAACCCGCAGAAGGCGGTGCCGCGCGGCATTCTCGGCTCGCTGCTGATCGTGACGATCCTGTACGTCGCGGTGTCGCTCGTGCTCACCGGCATGGTGCCCTACACCGAGCTGTCCGGTGGAAACGCCACTCTGGCAACGGCCTTCGCCATCCACGGCGACACCTGGGTGAAGAACATCATCTCCATCGGCGCGCTCGCCGGGCTCACCACCGTCGTCATGGTGATGTTCCTCGGCCAGACCAGGGTCCTGTTCGCGATGTCGCGCGACGGGCTGATGCCGAGGAAGCTCGCGCACACCGGCAAGCACGGAACGCCGGTGCGCATCACCGTGATCGTCGGCATCGTCTGCGCGGTGCTCGCCGGGTTCGTCGACTTCGGCACGCTCGAGGAAATGGTCAACATCGGCACGCTGTTCGCGTTCGTGCTCGTCTCGATCGGCGTGCTGATCCTGCGCCGCACGCGTCCTGAGCTGCCGCGTGGCTTCCGTGTTCCGCTGGTGCCGGTGATTCCGGTGCTCGCGGTGCTCGCCTGCCTGTGGTTGATGCTGAACCTGTCCGTGGAGACCTGGCTGCGGTTCCTGGTCTGGATGGCGCTCGGTTTCGTCATCTACTTCGCGTACAGCCGTAGGCACTCGGTGCTTCGCAACACTCCCGTGGAATAGCTCGTGCGACGACGCCCCGCCGCCTGCGGTTGCCAGCGGCGGGGGCGTCGTTCGTCCGGCGGCGCGCGGTAGCGTGACACGGTGTCGCAGCGGGAACTCGTCGTCCTCGGTACCGCCAGCCAGGTACCGACCAAGCAGCGCAACCACAACGGGTATCTGCTGCGCTGGGACGCCGAAGGCGTGCTGTTCGATCCGGGCGAGGGGACGCAGCGGCAGATGACCTACGCCGGGGTATCGGCCACCGACATCACGCGCATCGCGATCACGCACTTCCACGGCGATCACAGCCTCGGGCTCGCCGGTGTGGTGCAGCGGATCAGCCTCGACAAGGTGCCGCACCCGATCGACGTGTGGTTCCCGGCGTCCGGAGCGCAGTTCTACGACCGACTTGTCAACGCCACCTCCTACTTTCACCAGGCCGAACTCCGTCCGCGCCCGATCGGCGAGCCCGGGGTCCTCGATGTCTCCGACGCGCCGTTCGCCGTGTCGGCCGTCCGTCTCTCGCATCTCATCGACACCTACGGCTATCGGCTCACCGAACCGTCCGGCCGTCGCATCCTCCCGGATCGCCTGCGCACCTTCGGGCTGAGCGGTCCGATCGTCAGCGAGCTGCAACGGCTCGGCAGTGTCGAAGTATCCGGCCGCACAGTCACACTCGACGAGGTCAGCGAACACCGCCCGGGCCAGAGCTTCGCCTTCGTCATGGACACCCGCCTCTGCGACGGCGTCTACGAGCTAGCCGTGAACGCCGACATGCTCGTGATCGAGGCCACCTTCCTTGACTCAGACGCCGGCCTCGCCGCCGAGTACGGTCACCTCACCGCAGGCCAAGCCGCCCGCGTCGCCGCCGAAGCAGGAGCGAGAACCCTTGTCCTCACCCACTTCTCCCAGCGCTACCGCGACCTGTCCGCGCATCGGGCCGAAGCCGAGAAGCACTTCTCCGGCGCGATCCACATCGCCGCCGACCTCGACCGAATCCCGCTGCCGCCCAGACGATAACCCCCGCTCACCGCAGGTTCCGGCCGCCGCCATTTGGTCATATGCCCGATTAATCCGGACTTTGGTACGACACGGTGCACAAGTTGAAAGGTCAGAATTCCGGTACACCCGTACGAGTCGGTACGCTGTCCCAGGCGCGCCCCCATAGCCCAATTGGCAGAGGCAGTGGACTTAAAATCCATTCAGTGTCGGTTCGAGTCCGACTGGGGGCACAAGATGGCTCTGACTCGGGCTCAGCTCGGGGTGGGTAGCGCTTCGAGCGGGATGCTGGAGCGGTCCGGTCGGTCGACAATCCGCGTCGCCCGGCCTTGCTGGATGGCGGTGAGGATCTCGGCCGCCCACTGTGCCGGATTGTGGTGTCCGAGAAGAGCGCTGAGTCGAGCCAGTCGTTTCCGGCGTTCCACGGCGGGCAGCGTCAGTGCGCGGTGCAGGGTGTCGACCAGGTCGGTGGGTGAGTTCGGTTCGGTGAGTAGGGCTCCCGCTGCCAACTGGTCGGCGGCTCCGGTGTGCCGCGAAAGCACGAGCACGCCGGAACCGCCCGTCGCGGTCTGGGCGGCGATGAATTCCTTCGAGGTCAGGTTCATGCCGTCCTGCAGTGAAGTCACCCAGAACACATCCGCGGCGAGGTAGTGGTCGATCACTTCGGGGAAACTCAGGAATCGCGGGACGTATTCGATGGGTTGCCACGCGCCGACGGCCCAGGCGCGGTTGAGCTCATCGATGCGTCGCTCAAGCACCTGTCGGGTCGCGTCGTAGGCGGTGATGCCCGGCTCGGGTGGCGGGCAGACCAGCCGGAATCGGAGCGCACCGCGCAGCTCGGGATAACGGAGGAGCAGCCCGGCGACGGCGTCGACCTTTTGCACCGGAGCCTTGATGTAGTCCAGGCGTTCGACTGAAAGCACAACGAGCCCAACGGTTTTTCGGCGACCGCGCGGTCTCGTTCGTGCCAGCTTCTCGATGGCCGCGCGGTCGATACCCAGTGGATGGACCCCCACCCGCGGTGGTTCGGCGAGGTCGGCGAGTGACCCGAGGAAGCGCTCGGCGAAGACGTCGGTGTGGAAGCCCGCCCAGTCCAGACAACCGAGCGCGGTGCGGATCTCGGCGGCGGGCGGCAGTGCCGCGAAGACATCCGGCTCCGGGAACGGTGTGTGGTGGAACAGGCCGATCCGTAGGTCGGGGCGTGTTTCGCGGAGTCGGGCCGGTACCAGCCACAGGTTGTAGTCGTGCAGCCAGACGGTCGCGCTCGGTGCGGCCCGGACGCTGATGTGGTCGGCGAAGCGGGTGTTGACCGCGCGATACGCGGCCCAGGCGGTGGGGTCGAAGCGCAGCCGATGCGGTTGGGACATCAGGACCGGCCACAGTGCTTCTTTGCAGGTCCTGTGAAAGTAGCCGCTCCACTCGGCCGAGCTCAGCGGGAGGAAGGCGAGGGGAAGGCCGGTGTTGTGCTCGTCGAGGTGCGCGACGGATTCGTTGGGCTCGATGACCACGCTCGTCGCCCACACACCCTGCAGATCCGCGGTGAACAGGTTGTTCAGGGTGGGCAGGATGCCGTTGGGACTCGTCGGCGTCCGCCAGCCCTCCGGAGTCCAGGTGACCGGTGCGCGGTGATATCCGACCACCAGGGGGTAGTCGGCTGCGACCCAGCCGAGTTCGTGCAGTGCCGCGAGGATGCCCGCGGCACCGGCCTGGTCCGGTCGATGCGCCGCTTCCGCCGCGGGTACCTCTGCCGCCAGGGCGCGTTCCGCGTTGCCGACGATCACGCCGTGTGCGCCGCGGCCGAACATCGAACGATCATTGCCGGAGTCGCCCGCGACCAGTATCGAATCCATCGGCCAGCTCTGGTCTTCGGCGAGCGCGACGAGTGCGTTTCCCTTGTTCGCGTGGCGGGGCAGCACGTCGAAGTAGGTGTTCGCCGAGTACTGCCATGAGCAGCCCAGTGCACCGACGGCGTCGATCAGTTCTCGCGTCAGCGCTGCGGGTGGCAGGTGGAACGAGCAGCGGCCGTGCTGGGAAACTTCCTGATAGCGCAGTGCCGGAAACTGATTCAAGGCAACGCGGACTCGGTCGGCGCCTGGCCAGCCCGCGCGTAATCCCGCCTCCAGCTCGGTGACGGGGGTCAGGTCTTCGCCGTCGATGATGCTAGCGCCGACATCGGCGATGATCCACCGCGGGTGCGGCACAAGAGGATCGCGCAGCACTTCACGGATCGACTCGATTCCGCGACCGGTCGCGAAGACTACCGTCACCTCAGGATGACGGGTCAGCGTGTTCCGCAGCCGTAGCCGATCGGCGGCGCTGCCGCCGAGCAGGGTGCCGTCCAGGTCGGTGACCAAGACCTTGCCACGACCGCTCGCAATGGTGCCGCACCATCGATTGCCGGGTGAACTGGCTTCCGGCTCAACTATTTTGGAACCCTCGCCGGTTGCCATCCACCCGATAATAGCAGGGGCACATCATCGAATCGGGAGAGACTTCAGACCAAGCGTGCGCGCGGCACTCGATCCAGCCACTGTGCGAGCTCCGTCAAGTCCGGTGCGGCACTGGATCCCAGCGCCGTGGTAGCCGCCGCGCCGCAGGCCACCGCGGTGGCCAGGCAGTCGGGCAGCGGGTGTCCGGCCAGGTGCGCGTGCAGGAAGCCCGCATTGAAGCAGTCACCCGCGGCGGTGGTGTCGACGACATCGACCGGGATTGCGTCGATCTCGCACCGTTGGCCCTGCCGGACTGCAATGGCGCCACCGCTGCCCCGCTTGACGACTACCGTATCCACCAGGCCCGCAAGGATATCGATGGCCGCGTCGAGGGTCGGCGCGCCGGTCAGTCGCTGTGCCTCGTCGGCGTTGGGTGCGAAAATGTCTACGGTAGTGAGGATCTCGCGCACCGTTGGCGTGTCGAGCGTGCACGGAACGTCCTGACAGTCCATGAACACCAAGGTGTCGAGCAGCTGGGCGACCTGGACGGCGGCCAGCACAGATTCGCCGTAGAGCAGCTGCGGCAGGATCACTAGTCGTGGCCGATGCTCCCGCAGCACCGCCGCGAGCGGGTACGGCGCGATCGGGTCCTGATAGCTCACCATCGCCCGATCCTCGGGCGAGGACAGTGCCGCAGTGACGCTGCGCACCGGCACAGTGTGGAACCGAAATCCGGTGTCGTCCAGTCCTTCTGCCCGCGCGGCCGCCAAGACCTGCGCACTGAACAGATCGGTGCCGAAGTCGGTTGACCAGACCACCTTGTGCCCCAGTCTTCGCATCGCCATCGCGGGCGTGAACGCTCCACCGGGCAGTAGTGCGAAGCCGCGAGCAAACACCTCGGTACCGGGCCGGACGGGCCGGGACAGGCCGTGAAAGACGAGATCGGCGTAGTAGGCGCCGACGACGAGCACCTCGCCACGGTGGCGGCGACTGTTGGATGAGGTAGCGGCATCGACCCGCCCCGCCGGGTCCGTTCCCATCCGGCGACACTAGCAAACGGCGCGGCTCCACCGCCGATTTCTCGAACGAGGGATTCATGCGCACCAGCTGGTCCGGCACTCGCCTGCCGGACATTATCTTTTGCGATTGTGTAGGGGCGTGGCAATTCTTGTCAGGTACGCGTTCGGCCACTAGCCAATGAATAGCTGTGACAACAGTTAACTCGGAGTAATTCGGCGCACGCCATCGTGTACGCACTCGAATATCAGGGAATTCACCCTGCGAGCTTCGAATTACTTATGTACTCATTGGAACTGCGAGCGCGATAGCTGTTGACGCCGGCGCGCAGCGCGGTGATCTTCGCTTGGACCGGGTTGCGTGGATTCCAGACGACGCCGAATGTGCACTCGGTGAGGTCCTCGACGTGGAGATAGTGGAGATCTGGTCGCGGATACAGGGTGGCCGTGACGGCAGGCACGAAGACGATCACGCCGCCGAGTGAGACCGTGGACAGCACGGACTGGAAGCTGGAGCCTTGGTGGGCGGCGAAGCGAACCGGGGTGCCGTCGGGGCGGGGGTTGGCCGCCCAGAAGTCGTGCCCGGCGCGGAAGGTCGGCGGCACCAAGCTGATAACCCGATGGTCGGCAAGATCCGCCAGGCATACGGAGGTGCGGCCGGCCAGTGGATCGTCGCTCGAGACGCACACCATCCGAGGTTCGATGCTCAGCGGTTCGCTGTGCAGGTGTTCCGGTACGGGCAGATGGGTGAAGGCCGCGTCGATCTCGCCGGACTCGAGCGCGGACAGCAGGTCGGTGAGCCGATCCAGCACCCGAACATCCGGGCCGGGAACGGGATTGGGGTCGGTGAGCGCGGCAATGACGCCGCGGGCGGGTGGCACTGCCGCGAAACTCTCGCAAACCCCCAGCCGCAGGCGTTCGCTGCCTGATGTCATGCGGCGCACGATGTTTCGGAGATAGTCGGCGGCATCGACGACATTCCTGGCCGCGACAAGCACTGCTTGACCCGCGGCGGTCAACTCGACGCGGCGGCTGGTCCGGTGGAACAGCTCGACGCCGAGTCGATCCTCCAGCGAGCGGATCTGCTGGCTCAGCGCAGGCTGGGTGAGATGCAGCTTGCTGGCGGCGCGCCCGAAGTGAAGTTCCTCGGCAAGCGTCAGCAGCAGTCGGAGCTGATGGGCGGTCGGATCGTCTATGCCGGCCAGCGGATTATGAGCTTGATCCATAGCCGATACATTATCAAACTGCGCCGAATTCTAATCGTTACTCCATTGTCTGGTCGCATGCACAACTGGCAAGCTGTTGAAGACTCGCCGCGCAGCAGCAGAGTCCGCTCCGCTAGATGAAGGCACGCCATCGCGACCATTCGATCGGCCATCCGCTAGCTCGGGGATTGCTGTGCGCCGGGTCGGTGTAGTTCGGTCGATGGGTAGTGGCAGAAGCAGCTATTTCCCAGTGTATTCGCCCGAGGGGAAATCGAGCTAGAAATTGGGGGTGATGCCGTGCCTATGGCCGATTTGGACAAGCCGTGGGTGCGCATGCGCACCGAAAACGATGAAGACACCTCGCTGAAAGGCTGGACTAACCAACCCGGGAACGCGGCGGCGTCGATCGCCGCGACGCGGACGGCGAGGAGCCGACGATGACCGTCAAAGTTGGGTTGGTGTGGGACGCAGCCGGACCCGTCGAGGCCGGGCGCGGTCTGTTGGAGTTCGCTCAGGTCCACGGGCTCGACGCCTTCATGGTTCTCGACCACCTGATCAACACTTTTCCGAGCCAAGCCTGGGATACCGACTTCACCTACTTGGCGTCCGCCCTGTCCACGCCGGACCAGTGCCTCGACTTCGCAACGGTGCTCGGCAGTTTCGCGCCGCATGCGGGTCCGGTGCAGCTCGTCGTCGGTGTCACCGACCCGCATCGCAGGCACCCTGCGGTGTTGACGCAAACGGCGCTCACGCTCGCGCAGTTCGCCGAACAGCCGCCAGTTCTCGGGATCGGGACGGGAGCGCTGGAAAACCTCCAGCCGTACGGAGTGCCGCACGATCATCAGGTCGACCGGGTCGAAGAGGCACTGCAGATCATGCGGATGCTGCTGGACGGTGCGGGCCCGCACGACTTCGAGGGCAACCACTTCACCCTGGATCAGGCACTGATGGGCCTGCGCGCCCCCGAAGGTCGAGAACCGCGACTGTGGGTCGGCGCCAACAGATCTCGGATGCTCACACTGACCGGCCGCTATGCGGATGGCTGGCTGCCATCGGAACTCGTGGCACCGGACGAGTACGCACGCAGGCTGAGTGTCGTCCGGAAGGCTGCGGTGGCGGCGGGCCGGGATCCGAGCGCGATCGTGGCTTCCGGCGGTGTGCCCATCGTGGTCGCCGAAACCGATGCGCAGGCCCATGAACTGTTGCAGGCCAACCCGATTCGTTTCCTTGCTCTGCATGCGGGCGCCGATGCGTGGGCACGGCGCGGTGCCGTGCATCCGTTCGGTGCCGAGTACCGGGGACTCACAGAACTGTTGCCCCATGCGCTGACTCGTCATGAAGTACAGCAGGCAATGGCCGCCGTTCCTGAACAGGTGGTGGCCGATCAGGTGCTTGTCGGAAGCAGGGAGACGGTGCTCGACCGGATAGGTGAGCTCGTCGAGGCAGGCATGGAACACCCGATGCTGATTCCGGCTTCCGCGTTGGCCTCTCCCGAAGCCGCGGCATTCACCCTCGAAACAGTGGCCTGGCTCGCTCGCGAACTCCGGGCGCCCGCACCGATTGGCGAAACAATCTCATGAGCAGTATTGGCATTGTCGGGACCGGGATTTCCGGGTTGCAGCTCGCATTGCGGCTGCAGCAACTGGGGATCGATGTCACCGTCTACTCCGCGCAGGATCCCGACCAGCTCGCATCCGGGCGGCCCCGCAATTTCCCAGCACGATTCGGCGCGACCCAGCAGCGCGAGGCGCAACTCGGCGTCTTCGACTGGGATTTCGCCGACGCACAAGTGCACAGGTGGGATGTGGCGATCCAAGCGGGCCCACACGAACTGACGTTCAGCGCGGATCTGCGGCCGCCGTCGAGCGTCGTCGACTTCCGCGTCTACCTGCCACACCTGTGCGCCAAGTTTGTCGAACGGGGCGGGAATGTCGTGGTCGGCGAACGGCCGATCACCGAGTTGGCCGCGCGGCACGACCTGATGGTTGTCGCCAATGGCGACCGCTCGATGCGGGAGCTGTTTGCGCGGGACGAGACCCGATCGGTGTTCGACGGTCCGCAGCGGATCCTCTGCAGCGGTTTGTATTTCGGGATCAGCGAGGAAACACCGCATTCGCTGGATCTGTTCCTGCTCGCCGGTGTCGGCGAGATCTTGCGGATGCCCTTCTACTCCCCGCAGGGGCGGGCCGACGTGCTGGCGTTCGAGGCCGTCCCCGGCGGACCACTCGAAGCGATCTCGCACGTCGACTCCGACGCCGATCCCGAGGCCTTCTATCGCGATGTGCTCAAGCTGCTCGGCGAATTCGCGCCTGGGCTGCGGGAACGCATTGATACGCAGGCGTTCTCACTCATCGGACCGGGCGAAGTTGCGCAAGGCGGCATCACCCCGGTGGTCCGCCAAGGGTGGGCAAGCCTGCCGGACGGCAAGTCCGCGCTCGCTATCGGCGATGCGTGGATCACAAACGATCCGCTGACCGCGCAGGGCGCGAATCTCGGCTCCTACACCGCATTCGAGCTCGCCGACTTGATCAGCAGAGCATCAGGTCCGTACGACGAGCGATTCTGCCGGGAAACATCCGAGCAGCTCTGGGCGCACGCACGCGACGTCGTCGACTGGAGCGCCGCATTCCTCGGGCCGCCGCCGCCCCATGTGGTCGGGCTGTTCGGGAAGGCGGCCGAGGACAAACGGGTCGCGGAAGCCTTCGTCAACAACTTCAACGACCCGGTCACTATGTGGCGCACCCTGTCCAGCCCAGGAGGAACCGAGTCGTTCCTCGCAGAGTTCAGCTACACCAGTCCTGCGTCAACGCCGTAGCACGGATCGGGTGGCGTTCGCCGATCCTTGCTCTGACAGAGAAGAGAATCATGCGGCTCAGTATTGCTTCACTTGCCTTGTGCGTCTTCGGAATTACGACCGGTGAGTTCGTTATCGCCGGCATTCTTCCGGATCTCGCGACCGATCTCGGTGTGTCGATCCCGGCTGCGGGTCTGCTGGTCACGGCGTACGCCATCGGAATGATCGTGGGCGGGCCGACGTTGACCGCGCTCACCACACGGTATCCGCGGAAACCCTTGATGGTGGTGCTGCTCGCCGTCGCCGTCGTCGGCAACCTCGTCTCGGCCCTCGCGCCGTCCTACGCAATCCTGTTCGTAGCCAGGGTGATTGCCGCGAGTATCACCTCGACGTTCTTCGCCAACGCGGTCGTCACCGCCATCGCGACGGCGCCGGAGGGCAAGCAGGCGTCGACGGTGTCGAAGCTGGTCTTCGGCATGAACGTGGCAATGATTCTCGGCGCCCCCCTCGGCACCTTCATCGGTTCCCATTACGGCTGGCGTGCCACCTTTGCGGCGATCGCAGTGGTGGGTGTGATCGGGTTGCTGCTCGTGCTGCAGCTGGTGCCCTCCGTGCCGAACTCGGGTGGGTCGGTCGCCAGTGAGCTGCGCGCATTCCGCAATCGCGACTTGCAATTGGCCCTTGCGGTGTACGCGGTCGCCAATGCGGGGATCTTGATGGTGTTCACCTACTTCGCACCACTGCTCACCGACGTCAGCGGGTTCTCCAGCGGCAGCATTGCGATATGGCTGCTGGTGTACGGCGTCGGCGCAACGGTCGGCAACCTCGTCGGCGGTCGACTGTGGGACCAGGCGAAGATGCCCTCACAGATCGGGCTGCTCACGCTGATGGCCGTCGCGCTCGCCGTCATGTGGGTGACGAGCAGCAGCACGGTGATCATCGGTGTACTGGTGTTCATCATCGGCGCACTCGGCTTTGCGGTGATACCGGGGATGCAGGCTCGCGTGCTCGGCATCGCCAGTGCGGCACCAACTCTCGCCCTGGCGGTCAACGCGTCGGCCTATCAGGTGGCGGCCGCGTTCGCGGGGTGGATGGGTGGCCAGGTCATCAATACCAGCGGGCTGCGGTCGATGTATCTGGTGGCAGCCGCGATCACGGTGGCAGGCATCGCGCTGAGTGGCCTGGCGTGGTATCGGGATCGTGTCGCTGTGGAAGCCGAGAGCGCGCAAGTGCCGGTGGCCGAGCCAGGGAAGGCAGAAACTCACTAGGCGCAATCGGGCCTGGTCAGCGTCGACACCGCCGAATAGCACTTCGGCGGTGTCGACTTTGGTGTTCAACAACAATATGGGCTCCGCTCGATTCGGGGGCTTGGTCGTCGACCAAGCCCCCGAAAGCATGTCATCGATACCACCGATGTTTGATCAGCACTTTCTGTCGAAACATTCGCGCCACGACCAAAAGGCGACAATGGCCTTTCCGTCCAGTGTTGTGATCGCCGTGAACATTACCCTCATGCCCATGGTATGGGGGTCTTGTGTATTCTGGGCACGCTATGCTTTCCCGGCTGCCATATTTCTGATTCGTTTGCCCTGGTCAGCCCATCCGTTGCGACGGCATATTCGCGAAATAGAATCGCGGAGAATTAGTTCTTTTATTTCACGGCGAGTTCGCTGAGCGTGAAACTCTACACCCGGTGTCCGAGACGGGTATATGACAAAGTTCAGTCGGTGAAACAGACTTGCAGGCTCAATTGAACAGAGTTACGATGATGATGTTCTTCGATTTGAGCGTGTAGAGATTGGGGGGCCGTTTTCTGGCCGCACGCCCGGGGGTTTAGATCGTCTCCCGTGCTTTAACGGCCAAGTCGTATATCGACATTCTTCGATGCATGCTGTTCGGGCGTATGCAGATAGCGGCGGCAAAGATTCCGCTAATAGGCAACGCGATACTTGATGGCCACCGCGGAAGGATCCGCAGTGTTCATAGTTACATTGTATGCAGCCGATTGCGCCGTGGATCCGATATTGAGCTCAACAATATGCGGTGACCAGGCGATCTTTCCAGCACAGGTGCTCGGACGGACTCGGGCGGTACGCCAAGAAGCGACCGCCAGCTTTCTGTGCCGGCCGTATGGGTCCGTGCCACCGTAAGTCATCGAAAGTAGTTATGAGCGTAACCGTCGGTAATAGTTCTGAATTTGTTCACAAGCCTATGTCGGAGTCGATAACACCTCCGCTTCCCCTGGCCGCCGAGGCAGTCGCCACAGACGTACTCCGCCTGGTCTTCGCCAGGCGTCGAAGCGCCGAACCGGACGCGGCCTGCGATGTCGGGCCCTGTGGCGAGTGTTTCGCGCCGCATCTGAAGAAGGTGATCGGGTTTGTCGAGGCGGGCAAGCCGGTGCACTTCGTGATTCCCGCCTTTCCGGCCAAGTCGCGCAATCGTCGCAAAACCCTTGGGCGACTGCCGGATATGGCTGAGACGTTGGCGATCGAGTCGCTGCAGGGATTCTGCGATCAGGTGTCAGCGGTGTATGCCCCTGGCGCGATCGTCACGATCTGCTCGGACGGTCACGTCTTCAGTGACTCGCTGGGCATTCCTGACCCGAACGTCGACGAGTATGCCGCTGAGCTGCGCCGGGTGATCCGGTCCACCGGCGGTGGCTCGATCGGCTTGTACGGGTTGCGTGATGCGATGCCGGGTCTGTCGTGGGATGCGCGGCGTGCTCGGCTGCTCGAGGAGTTCGCCACGAGCATCGAGGCGATTCGTGAGTCGGTGAAGACGGATCCGGCGATGCGGCGGATGTTCAACGGGATTCACCGGTTCATGGTGGAGGACAACACGGCACTGATGCCGGAGTTGAGCGCGACCCAGCGGCGGAATCGGTCGAAGGAGACCGCCTACGAAGTGGTCCAGCGCAGTCAGGCATGGAGCGGCCTGGTCGCCGGGGTGTTCCCCGACGCAGTGCGGCTGTCCATCCATCCGCAGACCCATCACAGCGGCAAGATCGGCTTCCACCTGCTGCGGACCCCGGACAACTGGCTGACCCCGTGGCACGGCGTCGTGCTCGACGACGGCACGAAGTACACGCTGATCAAACGCGCCGAGGCGGAAGACCTTGGCGCACGCCTGATCTGGCGCAACAGCCGGCCGAGCCATTTCGTACTCGCAACCCGAGGAACACTATGACCAACCGCGTCCATTCGTCCGTGCTCGACGGGACGGATCTCTCACCCTTTGCCCGTATTGTCACCGCGCCTGCCGCCGGGCAGACCCTCGCCGATCTGCCGATCGAAGATCTGCTCGCGACCGTGCTCGCCACCAAAGTGACGGTGCTGCGTGGTTACGGTCTGCTCGACAAGCCGGAGCTCGAGCAGTACTGCCGCGCCGCGGGGGAGCTGTTGAAGTGGGACTTCGGCACGATCCTCGACCTGGTGGTCCGGGACAACCCGCAGAACTATCTGTTCGACAAGGGTGACGTGCCGTTCCACTGGGACGGCGCGTTCGCGGCGCAGGTGCCGCGGTTCTTCCTGTTCCAGTGTGTACAAGGCAGTGCACAAGGTGCGGGCGGCGAGACCGTGTTCTCCGATACCACTGAGGTGTATCGCGAAGCGCCGCAAGAACTCAAGGATCTTTGGGCGCAGACGACGATCACCTATCGGACCGACAAGCTCGCCCACTATGGCGGACTGGCCAAGTGGCCGCTGCTCGGTACGCACCCGGCCACCGGTGAGACCACCATCCGCTACGCCGAACCGCTTGATCCCACAAAGTATCTCAACCCGCTGTTCCTCACCCTCGAGGGGATTTCACCCGAGGACGGCGTCCGGGTGATGGAGGACCTGCGCGAGCGGCTGCACGACCCGCGCTACTGCTACGCCCACCCCTGGGAGACCGGCGACATCGTCGTCGTCGAAAACCACGCGCTGCTACACGGACGCAACGGATTCAGCGGATCCGCCGAGCGCCACGTACAGCGCATCCAGATCGTCTGATCGTCTGCTCGTCGAAAGGTCTACTATGCCAACACCTGTCACCGAAATGGCTACCGAGTACGACGTCGTGATCATGGGCGGCGGCCCGGCCGGGTCGACCCTCGCCGCCATGCTGTGCCGCGACACCGATCTGCGGGTTGCCGTCTTCGATCGGGAAGTGTTCCCGCGTGAGCACATCGGGGAATCCGGCGCACACCCCCTGGTGCCGGTCCTGCAAGCCAGTGGAGCCCTGGAGAAGGTGCTCGCCAGCCAGTGCTGGATTCAGAAGTTCGGCGGAATCTTCCAGTGGGACAACGATCGACCGTTCGTTTCGCTCTTCGAGCACGCCGACTACCTGGTCGACGGGGTGAACCGCTGGTCGATTCACGTCAACCGGGAAGAGTTCGACACCGTTCTGCTCGATCACGCCGAGGACAGCGGCGCACATGTCTTCCAAGGGGTCCGGATCACCCAATTCGGGTACGGCGAAGGTCACGCGACCGTCGTACTGGAAGACGGCACCGCGATCCGCGCAGGCTATTTCATCGACGCGTCGGGCCGGGCGAATTCGGTGGCCGCGCGTGGATCGCAGCGGGACAAGCAGTGGCTCTCGGAATACCGCAACATCGCGGTGTGGTCGCACTTCCGCAACTGCATTCCGGCGCAGCAGATTCCGGGTGACTGGAATGTGTTCCGGGAGAAGAACCAGTCGCCCATCTACTGCACAGCCTTCGAGCACGGTTGGGTCTGGTACATCCCGACCCCACGGGACATCGATGGGGTGCGCGAGAACGTCTGGTCCATCGGCATCGTGACCAACCCGGACACGATATCGCGGGTGAACCTGCGTGATCCGGAGATCTTCGTCAAGGCACTGCACTCGATCCCGGTGCTGCGTGATCTGATCGTCGATGCGGAGCCGATTCGCCCGGAAATGCTGACGGCGACGAACTATTCGCGGATCAGTGACCATTTCGGGTCGTTCGATGAGCGTTGGCTCGCGGTCGGGGATGCCTCGTACTTCGTGGATCCGTTGTTCTCGTCCGGGATGTCGTTCGCGGTGACCCAGGCGTGGGCGGCGGCGCTGGTGTTGCGCAAGAGTTTCGATGCTTCGGTCGATGAGCAGACCAAGCGCGACCTGTGGCGCGACTACGACGTCGAATG
This sequence comes from Nocardia sp. NPDC049149, assembly GCF_043197455.1. Taxonomy (NCBI): domain Bacteria; kingdom Bacillati; phylum Actinomycetota; class Actinomycetes; order Mycobacteriales; family Nocardiaceae; genus Nocardia; species Nocardia sp. NPDC049149. The sequence goes on along the minus strand of NZ_JBICTD010000002.1, from coordinate 963,254 downwards.
GCGGGCCATGGCCGAGACATTCGCGCTCGGCATCGACCAGTGGTACCACGAGATCTCGCGCACCCATCCGACCAGTACGTACTGGCAGCGCGAAAATCGCACCGGCACATTGGAAAACGCCACCGAGGCCACCTTCCAGGCGTTGCTCAACACGGCGCTGGTCCCCGACCTGCTCAACGTGATGACCAACGGCAGCCGGGATCCACGCGATCTGGCCACCGAGGGGCCTTACCTGCAAGCTGTGAGTGCCGCCGACACCGTGGAACTCGCCGCGGCGGAACGGATTTCGCTGGCGCCACAGACCAGGATTCGCGCGAGCGTCGCCGCCGACATCCCCGGATTCAAGGGCATGTCACCACCATTCGAGATCCCGCAGGAAGCACGCGACGGACTCGCCCACTATTGGCTCGATCCGATCGCCAACACCGATTCGGCGCCGTCCCCGCTGGTCGATACGGTGCCGTGTCACCGCTTCTACTCCAGCGAGGACCCCGAGATCGAGGTGCGCTGCCTGGAACGCGATGGCGGACAGGCACTGTGGGACGCGCTCTCGAACGGTCCGGTGCTGTGGTCCGAGCTGGCGCCGACGCTGTCGGCGCTGCAGGGGCGGGCGATCAAGCGATTGCTCCGCGCGGGCCTCGTTGTCACCGAAACCAATGGTCAGAGCGGCGGTGCGCAGTGACCGCCCCGACCACCCCGATCCTGAGGAGAGTGCGATGAGCTCCGACTTGCTCACCACCATCGGTGCATTGGCGCCACAGCTGACCGGCGCTGCCGACAAGGCCGACACGGACCGCAGGCTGTCCGACGAGACCGTCGCTGCGATGCAGGCGGCGGGTGTGTTCCGGGTGTCGGCGCCCAAACGGTATGGCGGCGGGGAGGCTTCACTCCGCACCCACCTCGAGGTGGCCTCTGCCGTTGCCGCGATGGACGGCAGCGTCGGCTGGCTGACCGGGCTGTGGAACGGCAACAACTGGTGCGTAGCCCATTTTCCGGAACAGGCGCAGGACGATGTGTGGGGCAGTTCGCCCGATACCTTGATCAGCGGCACCCTGAAGCCCAGCGGCCCGGTCCGCCAGGTGCCCGGTGGCTACCGACTCAGTGGCGCATGGAGTTATGCCTCCGGGATCTGGCACGCGTCGTGGGCGATCGCGTCGGCGGTCCTCGAGGATGGTCCTGCGGCTTTCCTGGTGCCGCGTGAGGACTTCGAGATCGTCGACGAGTGGCACATGACGGGGATGCGGGCGACAGGCAGCAACCGTTTCGTGGTCGACGACGCCTTCGTGCCTGAGCATCGCGTCATGCGGCTCGGCCCGCTGGTGGCGGGTGCGAACGCTACCGACGCCGGCGCCGCTGCGGCGTTCCGCACCGCCATGGTGCCAACGCTGGTGTTGATGGTCGTCGGCCCGCAGCTCGGGCTCGGCCGCGCTGCCCTGTCCCACGTCATCGCCGGTGCGGGGAACAAGGGCATCGCCTTCACCAGCTTCGACCGCCAATCCGACTCTGTCGCTTTCCAGCTGCAGATTGCTGAGGCGGCCACCGCATTGGACACCGCCGAACTGCATGCCTACCGTGCCGCTGATGCCATGGACGTGCACGCCGCCGAGGCCGTCTATCCTGACGAGCTGCTCCGTGCTCGCTACCGTGCCGACGCCGCGGTAGCCGCACGCAGCGTGAACCGTGCGCTGGAAGTCCTGATGACCGCACACGGTTCGAGCGGCTTCGCCGATGCCAGTCCGCTCCAACGCATTTGGCGTGATGCCAGCGTGGCCGCCCGCCACGGCATGCTCATCCCGCAGGTCAACCTGGAGATCTACGGCGCGGCGCTGGTCGGCGCAAAGAACACGGTGAGCCCCTTCGCCTGATTGTGGAAATTCGAATGGCCCCGCGAGCCAAGTCAATTCGCCCAAAGGGGCCATTCGGATCCACCGACCTCGCTGCGGTCAGCCCCACCACTCGCCGGTGGGGACGCCGTGGGAGGTGGGGGTGCCTGGTTCGTTGGCGCTGGTGACGATGACGGTGTTGCCGCCGAGACGTTTTGCCACGTACATGGCGTCGTCGGAGAGTTGGAGTAGGTGTCTGCCCGCTGGTTCGGTGCATTGGGGGTCCATCCGGGTGCCGTCCCAGAGGGCGACGCCGACGCTTGCGGTGACCTCGACGGGGAGATTCGGCATGGTCGCGATGGCGGCGCGGAGGCGTTCGCCGATCTCGTCGGCGGGGTCGAGCAGGTGACCGACGAGCGCGAACTCCTCACCGCCGGTGCGGGCGACGAGGGCATCGGGGTCGACGGTCGCGCGTAGGCGTTGCGCGGTGGACACGAGGACGTCGTCACCGACCGCGTGCCCGAAGGTGTCGTTGACGGTCTTGAAGCGGTCGAGATCCACTGTCGCGAAATAGCATGCCCGCGTTTCGCGCCGCCGAGAGAAGCGGCGGCGCGAATCCGAGCAGTCGACGTGGCGTTGCATGTGGTAGTCAAGGCCGCGCCGATTCATCAGGCCGGTCAGCGGATCGGTCAGGGCGTCGCGGCGCAATACCCAATGGCAGAACTGCACGATCGGCAGCACGAAAATATCGACGACAAACGACACGAGCACCACAACGACACCGAGCGCGACATCGCCGGCCCCGTGCCCGTTGCCGAGCACCATCATCAGCGACAACACCACGATCGACAGCAGTGACCAGCCGACGTGCCACAGCAGAAACCGCGGCCCGTGGAAAATGGTCACATAACCCCCGGTGACCACGAGCAGCGCACTGCCCATCGCGCCGAGCAGCCGGTCCTGCACCATGACGTTGTTGGCGGTGATGGCGATATCGACCATGGCGATCAGCACCAGTGATTCGGCTTCGCCAGGCCACGGCAGCAACCACCAGCGCAGCGTCCACAGCACCGCGGTCGTGGCGACGATGCCGCCCTGGATCTCGCCGGCCGTTCCGTGCTGCCCGGCGGGGGAGCACAGCGCGACGATCGTGATCGCCAGCATGACGAGACCCGCGCAGCCGACCATGATCTTCAGCGGCCGCAAGGCCGAATGCGCCCCGATCGTGTCGACCAGCCAGCGATAGTCGATGCGCTCGCTCCACCAGGATCGGAGCACCGACCGACTATCGCCCACCAATTCACCGCCTCACACGGCAACCGCGCCCGATCGGGTTGCGCAGATTGTTGGAACGAGCACCGGCCATAGGCGCGGAGCGCAACCGACCCTACCAAGATTCTTCCATTTGGCAATACTTGTCTGGGGCAACCCCTACGCCGCCAACGTCATTCGCGAGAATTGTCCTTATATCCTGCCGTGCAATTCAATCGCAGTATTCGGCTCCGCTGTCTGCACACTGCTGAATAAGCGTTGCCGCAAGCCATTTCTCGTAATGATCGGACGACCAGCCGCTCCGGCGTACCAGGAGGTCGTACACCTCAGGACCGGACAGGGCATACACGGCGGTGGCGAAGGACTCGATGTCCGCGATCGGCGCGGGGGCCCCGGCCGCCGCGGCCTCGACGATCAACCGCATCCCGGCGGCCCGTTGCTGATGCGCCTCGCTGTACAGCTCCCGCAGCGCAGGCTCGGCGTCGGCGGCCGCCGCGAGCACGCGTTCGATGCCTGCCTCGCGGTCGCAGATGATGCGCATGTTCCGCGCGTGCAGCCGCAGCACCTCGTCTCGGTTCGTGGCTTCGAGCGCCTCGCGGAACCACGGTCGATCGAGCATCGGAATCGGTTCGTCGTCGCCGACGAGCCGCAGGTCCCGCAGCGATTTCAGGATCTCCACCTTGGATCCGCACGCAAGAAACACGGTCGCACGGGCGACGTTGGCCGCTCCGGCGATCGCGTCGACGGAGGTCGCCGCGTAGCCGCGCTCCAGAAACAGCGTCTCGGCCGCGTCGAGGATGTCGGACCGCGTCGCGGCCGCTTGGAGCTGACGACGAGTGGAGCGTTGTCTGGGTTTGACTTCGCCGGGCATAAGTCAACACTAGCCATATAGTGACTAGCATGGCAGTCTAGTCAAAAGACTGGCAGTCCGGAGGAGGCGGCGATGGATGCGCGAGAGATCATGGAGGGGGAATTCCAGATGCTCGCGACGGGCGACCTCGAGCTCGCCCGTCAGGTGATCGCACCGGATCACATCAACTACATGGCGGTCGACGAACCCCCGGCCTGTCGCGAAGTCGGCGTACCCGGCCTGATGGCCACCGGCGTCTGGCTGCGCACGGCCTTCTCCGGCCTGGGCTGGGACATCCTCGACTTCATCGAATCCGACGATCGTGCGTGTATCTTCGCCGAGATGTTCGGTGTGCACACCGGACCCTTCATCGTCTACCCACCCGGCGAAAAGCCCAAGGTGTTTCCGGCGACCGGGCGGGAAATCCGGGTGCGGCAGGCGCATTTCGCCACGTTCCGCGACGGAAAGACCACCAGCCACGTGGCCGTTCGCGACGACATGACGATGATGACCCAGCTCGGTTACCTGCCGCCCAATCCACGGTCGGCGCTTAGACTCGCCAAACACGCACTGCTCGGTTACAACAGGCGAGCGGTCAGCGAGGTCACCCGCGCGGCGGCCGAGGCCGCCCGCGACGCCGCCACGGTTGTCGGCGCACCGGTCCCGCAGTCACCAGGACCGCACTGACGTCGGCCCACGGCCTGCTCTCGGGCGGGCGCAACCCCGGGAATGCCCGGTGAGCATCGGACGGCCTTTCCGGACAAGAGGATTCGCAATGCCAGAGGACAAAGGAAACCGACATACTTCGCCCGAGGGCGGGCATCAGCTCACCGCGTCGCACCGTCGGCGCGCGGTAGGTTCGCCACGTCCCCTCGCGCCGGTGCGTGATTTCTACGGCAGGGAGCGGGAACTGGCGACGGTCGCGACGCTCCTGCTGGACGGCACTCGACTGATCACCCTGGTCGGCCCCGGCGGAATCGGCAAAACCTGTCTGGCCAACGAAGCTGTCCGGAAATACCAGAAGTCGCGCCGGGTGCCGGTCTACTGGGTGCGGTTGGCCCGATTGGCCAGAAACAGCGACGTACATGTCGTCGAGGAGGAGTTCGCCAGGGCCGTCGTCGATGCGGGCTGCTCCGGCCGATCCGCCTGGGATGCCCTGGTCGAGACGCTGAGTGACCCGGCGGGCGGCCGCGCCGGCCAGGCGATCCTGGTGGTGGACAACTGCGAGCACGTGCTGGCGGCGGCGGGCCAGGTGATCAACGATCTGCTGGTCGCGGTGCCGGGGTTGACGGTCCTTGCGACCAGTCGCGAGCCGATCAGCTGGTCCGATGAGCGAGTTCTCGAAGTCCCGCCGCTCGCGCAGGCGCAGGCGCTCGCGTTGTTCCGCCGTCGCGCCGAGCTGGCAGGCCACCTGATCGCCACGCACGAACAGATCCAGCACGCCACCTCGATTTGTACCCGGGTGCACAACAATCCGCTGTATATCCGGCTGGCCGCGGCGCGGCTGCACCGGCAGCCGTTGTCGATGCTGCTCGGCGAGCTGACCGGTGAATCGGGCGACCGCCGCCTGCGCTGGTCGGACGGGCCTCGGTTCGGCACCGAGGAACGACATCGCCGCATCGCCGATGTGATCGCCTGGTCGTACAACCTGTGCACCGCCAAGGAACGGCTGCTTTTCGAGCGGCTCGCGGTCTTCGCCGCGGGCAACGACACCCAGTCCGAGGACGCTGTCGGCGCCGAGCTCGAGAGCGGCGGCGCGGGCAGGGAGGCGATCGAGGCCGTGTGTGCCGACGAGCATGCCGACCGCGGCCCCGAAGTGCTGACCAGAGCCGAGATCGGCGAGCTCCTCGAACGGCTGGCCGACCAATCCCTGGTCTTGCGGCACCGCACGCGGACGGCGGTGCGCTATTCGCTGGTGGAGAGTTTCCGCGTCTTCGCGACCGAACGGATCCGCGAGCGGGCCTCGCGCAGCGCGCCCGACGAGTGGGCGCGGTTGGTCGCCAGGCACCGCCGCTATTACCGGGACAAAATCGTTGCGGCACAAGCTGAATGGTTCGGTCCCGCAGAGCAGGAGCTGCTGCGGTGGGCGCAGACCGCAAGGACCGATTTGCGGTGCGCCATCGACGAGAGCCTGCACACGCCCGAAGCCGCCGCTGAAGGCCTGCAGATCGCCATCGGCATCGTCACCCTTCGGCTGCCGATGCTGAACGGGTCGCTCGGCGAGGCACGCACCATGATCGAGCGGACGGCGGCGCATACCAGGCCGGGATCCGCGCTGCACATCGAAGCAAAAGCGTTGATGGCCTGGCTCAGTTTGATGTGCGGCGGATACCAGGATGCCGAGCGACTACTCGATGAGTGCGTCGCGTTGTGTCTGCCCGACCCGGCGGCGTGTGCGGACTGGCGCGCGTGCCCCGAACGCGATCACGGCCTGCCCGCGCGGGTGGAATTCGTGCGCGGCGCCGAGTTGTTCCTGGTGCAGCATGACCCCAGAGCGCTGCTTGTCCTGCGCCGCGCGCGGGAAAAGTTCACCGCGGCAGGCGATCTCAGTGGCGCGGCGACCAGCGAGCAGGCCGAGGCGCTGGCGGCCGGGATGCTCGGCACGCCTGAGCAAGCGCTCGAAACCGCCAACGCCTATCTCGAACGCGCCAGTAGGGCGGGGGCCAGGTGGGCGACGTCGTGGGCACAGTGCATTCTCGCGCTCGCGCTGACCAAGTACGGCGATCCGCACGAGGCGCTGGCGATGGGCAGCAAGGCGCTGCACGGTCATCTCGCCATCGGCGATCGCTGGGGAGCGCTGATGGGGGTTCGCATCCGGATGTCGGCGCTGGCCAGGTTGATCGAGGACGCCCGAACCGGGGGAGGGTCGGCACGCTCGCGGCAGCTGACCGAATGGGCGACCGACATCGCCCGGCTGTTCGGCGGCGCCGCCGAACAGCACAAACGGATTCCCGCCATGCAGGGCAACCTCGATCCCTTCGCGGCCAGCACCGAGGCGGCCGCCGCTGCCGCGCGAACGGTGTTGGGCGAGCGCGCTTTTGCCCTCGCCGCACACGAAGGCGCCGCGTTGCGGCCCGAGCTCGACGAGGTGACCAAGCTTGCGGTCGGCGACCTGCCACTCGATCGGTCGTCGACCAGACTCCGCACCCAGCACCATGCCGTCGCGCAGTGGCACGGGTTGACCGCGGCCGAGCAACAGGTCGCGGTGCTCGCGGCCGCGGGCTGGACCAACACCGCGATCGCGGCCAGGCGCGGCAGTTCGACCAAGACCGTTGACGCGCAAATGGCATCGATCTTCGACAAGCTGCTGATCAACTCCCGCGGCCACATCGCAGAACTGGTGCCGGTCGAGATGCGCCCGAAAGTCGCCGAGGAGTCGAACCGGCGCCCCAGGCGCGCCGACCGGGCGCGGCGCGCGCGTTACGCACGCACGGCACGGTAGTCACGCCAACCCCAATACCGCCTCGCGACCTGCGAGGCGGTATTGGCGTGTGCGCACCACTGCACTATCGAAGCCGAGCGCTGGCTTCGAGCTGCCCGCGATCAGGGGGGATATCTATCACCACCGGTGGTGATATCCCTACGTAGCCGCGTGGTTTACCGATGCCCCGGGTTTGCCTACAGGCTCAGTCTGATTGACGTGCGCTGAACGAGGCACCGGGCGGAGCGTCCCGAACCCATTCCGATTGCGGCCATTGCGGCGCGATCGTGACGCGAGGCTTGGCCCGACATCAGTACTTCGCCGCGTCGACTCGCGGTGCGAGCGATAGGAAATACATGTCTGTCCACAAGGCGGTAATTCTCGCAGCAGGAGTCGGCCGGCGGCTCAGCGGTGCGGTGCCCAAGGCGCTCACTCCGGTGAATGGGGTGCCAATCGTCCACCGAGCACTTGCGCGATTGGCCTCGGTCGGTGTCCGGGAGACCGTCCTGGTGGTCGGGCATCGGGCCGACGAGGTGCGCGCTGCGGTCGGTGTCGAATTCGCGGGAATGCAGGTGTCATACGTCCTGGCGGACCGCTATGACACGACGAACAACGCGTACTCGCTGTGGCTTGCCAGGCGGCACCTGACCGACGATGTCTTCGTCCTCGACGGCGACGTGGTGTTCGACGCCGAAGTCCTGACCCGCCTTGCTGATTCGCCGGAATCGGCGGCGTCGGCCGTCGCCGCATGGCAGCCGGGCATGAACGGCGCGGGCGTGATCGCGAAGCCCGACGGCCGCATCGACCGTTTCCTCACCGCATACGACAGCACCGAGGCGCCGCACGGCGCGCTCAAGACGATCAATGTGCATCTGCTCCGTGCGCAGTACCTGCGCGCCGAATTCGTTCCGGTGCTGGAAGAACTCATCGACCGCGGCCAGGAGAACGAATTCTACGAGTCCGTGCTCGCCGTCACCGCGGCAAACGGCACCGTCGGGGTGCACGCGGTCGACTGCACCGATCTGCGGTGGTGCGAGGTCGATGACACGAGCGATCTGATCGCGGCGGAGTATTCGTTCAGTGAAGCGGCGCAACGATTGTCGTTCCTCGAGCAGCTGCACGGCGGCTATTGGCGATTCGATGTCGCCGATCACTGTCTGATGATCAATCCGTACTTTCCGCCGAAACCATTGCTGCGCAGGCTTGCCGCCGACCTCGAGACGTCGCTGCTCAACTATCCACTCGGTCAGGCCCCCCTGCGGCAGCTCCTTACGGCGGCAACCGGCACCCCCGAGCATCAGCTGGTGGTCGCCAACGGCGCTTCCGAGCTGATCACCGTGCTCGGCAGGTTGCTCGACGACGTGGTGCTGATTGTGCCGGGGTTCAACGAATACGAGGCCGTGTTCGCCCGCAAGCGACGGCATCGCGTCGAGCTCGCGCCGCCGGACTTCGCGTTCGAGGTGGATCGCTGCGTCGACACCGCCGTGCGGGCGCAGGCGAAGGCGGTGATCCTGACGTCACCGAATAATCCGACCTCCCGGGCGATTCCGAAGGAAGACCTGCTCCTGCTCGCCAAACAATTGGCCGACCACGAGATGCGGCTGCTGGTCGACGAGTCGTTCATCGAGTTCTGTCCGCTGGAATCCACCGTGCAGACCGAGCTCGACACCCACCCGAATCTGACGGTGATCAAGAGCATGAGCAAGGCTTACGGCGTCGGCGGCCTGCGATTGGGGTACCTGGCCACCGCGGATACCGAGCTCCGCGATCTGGTGCGCGCGGAATTGCCGGTGTGGAACATCAACGGCCTTGCCGAGGAATTCCTGCGCAGGCTGCCCGGATTCGCCACGGAGTATCGGGCGAGTCTGGAGCGGGTGCGATGCGACCGCGACGAGTTCTATCGCGAGCTCTGCGCGGTGCCCGGTCTCACCGTCATCGAGCCGGATGCGAACTTCATTCTGGTCCGCCTACCCAACGGATGGCACGCCCGCGAGGTCGCCGAAGCGATGCTGAGCCGGTTCGGCATCCTGGTCAAGGATTGCTCGGGCAAATCCATGCCGGATGCCGATCGCTACGTGCGCATCTCCTGCCGAACCGCTCCGGAAAACCACCGGGTGGCAACGTCTTTGGCAGCGGTGCTGGCCACGGCGACCGCCGGACTCGATGCGGCAGTTGGTTTTTGACATGGACGTGCCACACACCAGGCAGGACATCATCGACCGGCTCTACCATGCGGGGGCCGTCACGCACGCCCTCTTCGCTGCGCTCGGCATTCGCTACACGATGCTCGGCGGCACGCTGCTCGGCGCCTTCCGGCACGGCGGTCTGATCCCATGGGATGACGACATCGACTTGGCCATGCGCATCGAGGACGTCGAAATGCTCACGGGGCCAGGCTCGTATCTGTTGGCCGAGCGCGGATTCGCGGTCGCGGACTCCGGGCACTTCCTCAAGATCTTCGCGCTCGACAGCCCGCTGGAGACGCTCGGTGACCCCTTCGACACCGTGCCGTTCCGTTATCCGTTCGTGCACCTGTTTCCCATGGCCACGATCGACGACAAGATGGTCTACCACACCGCGGCGGCCCGCTTCCGCTGGCCGCACGACTATTTCGAACCGGCTGAATTCGATCGGCTGGAGCGCAGGAACTTCGGTCCGCTGCGCCTGTCCTGCGTGCCGGACGAGGCCGCCCGACGGTATCTGGACAACCTCTACGGCGCCGACTGGTGCACCCGAGTCCAGGTGCACGAACCGCACGGCACGAACGGACACACCATGTGGAACGCGCCAGTCGGCGTGTTCGCCCCGGCCATGCCCAGCTCGAAGGAAGGTTACTGATGAACCCATCGTCCACCTGGAAGCAGGTCTGGGACAACCGAACTCTTGATCGGACGGCCGGGTCCACCCTGGCTCAGCTGATGGCGGCCGACGGTCTCGACAGCGCGTTCAGCCGGCTCGGGACGGTGGCCTGGACCGACTTCGTCGGCGAGGTCGTCGCACGGGTCGCCATCACACCCGACCGCTCTGTCTTCGAAGTCGGTTGTGGTGCAGGGGCATTCCTGTACGGACTCGATCAGATGGGCTGCCGGGTCGGCGGCATCGACCAGTCGGCCGCCCTGGTCGACATCGCACGCGACGCGTTGCCCCGTGGCGAATTCGCGGTCGCCGACGCGGCGGACATCGAGCCGGAGCCGCAGGCCGACATCGTCATCTCGTGCGGCGTGTTCCTGTATTTTCCCTCGCTCGACTATGCACGCACCGTGATCGCGGCGATGGCCGCGAAGGCGCGGCACGGCGTCGCCATTCTCGACGTGCCCGATGTGGCCAAAGCCGATGCTGCACAGCAGTTCCGGATCGAGGCAGCTGGTGGGGAGGAGGCATACGCCGACCGCTACCGAGGACTGGAGCACATGTACTACGAGCGGGGGTGGATGCGCCGAGAACTTGCCGCGGCCGGTTTGACGAATATCGCCATCGTCGACCAGCACATCGAGGGCTACGGCAACGCACCATTCCGATTCAACGCCTTCGCCTTTCGGCAACCGCCTGGCCCTTCGACGGATTCCGCGGCGTAAGGATCGGGTGGGCGCGATGCGTCACTTGCGTGCCGTGCTCTGGGATCTGGACGGAACGATCCTGGATACGGAGAAGCTGTGGTGCGACGCCGTCGACGACTTCGTCGTCGAGCGAGGCGGCACGATGACCGCGACGGACCGCGGGCGGCTGGTCGGGGCGACCGTCCCCGAGGTGCTGCATACGATGCTGGAGCTGTCCGGGGTTGCCGCGAGCCCGCCTGCGCTCCGGGATGCTGATGCGTGGCTCGGCCATCGATTGGCAGGCCGATACGCCGACCCGGTGCCGTGGCGGCCGGGCGCGCAAGCGGCGCTGCGCACCGTTCGCGCCGGAGGTCTGCGCCAAGCGCTGGTCACCAACACTTCGCGGGAACTGGCGGATATCGCGTTGGGCGCCATCGGAACCCAGTATTTCGATGCCTCGGTCACCGGCGACGACGTTGCGCACGGCAAGCCGGCACCCGACCCCTATCAGCGCGGCGCCGAACTGCTCGGCGTGCCGCCGGACGAGTGCGTCGCGATCGAGGATTCGCCGACCGGCGCGGCGGCGGCGAGCGCGGCGGGCTGTGGTGTGCTCGTCGTGCCCTGCGACGTTCCCGTCACGGCGATCAAGTACGGCCAGGTACGGCGTTCGCTGGACCACCTGAGCGTTTCGGATCTGCAGCGGGTGCCTACTCCAGCCAGGTACCCGCTTGGTGCGCCTGCCAGAATTCGTCGGCGACAAGACCGAACCACGTTGTGAGGTCGACGTTGCTCTTCCCTGGCACCGGCACGAGCTGACGCCCGACCACGCTGCCCATCTCTTGTATGGCGGCGTCCGGCATGGCGGCGCCCGGTACGGCGTCGGGCGAGAGGGAGTTTTGGGCGAACCAGCGAAGAAGAAAGTTCGACGATCTTGTTGATGCGAGGGGTGATCGCTGGGGTGTGGCCTGGTTGAGCCTTGAAGTCGACTAGGCCCGATGGCATCGCCCACCAATCATTTTCACCGAACTTGGCAACCGTATCGTAGATTATCCGTACCGGTGCTTGATGGTCGTTGTACCGAACGATCTCGATGTTCTTGACGAGGTTCTTCAGGCGTTCGACCAGCGCCCGAAACACCCAGCCGTCCCAGCTCACTTATCGCCCGTCACCTTGTCGACCACGTTGGCATCGCAGTGCCAACGTGCTGAAAGATCAACTGATTGTAATCAATCCCCAGCTGTGGAAAGCCTGGCGGCGGGCGGCATTGAAACTTCTGCACGCCGACATGCGGCAAGCGGGTGCCTGATTTGAGCTGTGAGTTAGCTATGGTGTGGTGGCTTTCGCTGGTGCGCTTCGGTATTTGGCCCTGTCGTCGACACATGCGAGGTTGCTGTGCAGTATCTGGCTTCGAGGATTGCCCGCTGGGTTGTTGCGCTGGCCGTGGTCGCGATCGGGTCGACCGTGGTGGCTTGGCCTGTTGCCGCACAACCGGATTCGGTGCCGGTGCAGCCGGTGCTGCCGTTCGGGGTGCTGCCCGCCGCGCCAGAATACGATCCGGGCTTCTACCAGCCGCCCGCCGAGGTGGTCGCCGCGAAGCGGCCGGGGGAGATCATTGCCGCGCGGGAGGTACACCTGGGCTTCTACTCGGTGTTGCCGATCAACGTGGATGCCTGGCAGCTGTCGTTTCGCTCGACCGACCATCTGGATCGGCCGATCGCGGCCGTGACGACGGTGATGAAGCCCCGTGGCGGCGACGGCGGTCAGCCGTGGAACCTGCTGTCGTATCAATTCGCGGTGGACAGCGAAGGTCCCCGGCACTGCGCGCCGTCCTACGTGCTGCGGCAGGGTGCGATGCCGCCTGCGCCGGTGATCGGCTCGCTGCTCGTCGGCACCGAATTCCTTTTTCCCATCACGGCTTTGGGCGCCGGGTGGGTGGTGAACATGCCCGACTTCGACGGGCCGGACATGGCATTCGGCGCCGGCCCGCTCAACGGACGCATCACGCTGGACAGCATTCGCGCGGCGGAGAACTTCGCACCCCTCGGCTTGTCCGGTCCAGAGACGAAAACGGCGTTGGCCGGGTACTCCGGCGGCGCGATCCCGTCCGGCCATGCCGCGGAACTGCACTCGTCCTACGCCCCCGAGCTGAACATCGTCGGCGTCGCCGCGGGCGGCATCCCCGCCGACCTCAGGGCCATGCTGCTACAGGCCAGCGGCAATTTGGCTTCCGGACTGCTGCTCAGCGGAATATTCGGTGTCGAGCGGGAATATCCCGAGTTGGCGGACTACCTCGAACGTCACATGAGTGCGCCGTTGAAGGCATTGCGCTCGGTCAAATCCGGTCTGTGCTATCTGTATTCGCTCCCGGTGCTCCCATTCCTGCCCTATGAGCAGATGTTCGACATTCCCGATCCGTTCCACGGCCCGGTGCCGGATCAGATCTTCGACGCGCTCCGGATGGGCCATGCGGTGCCGAAGGCGCCGATGTTCATGTTCAACGCCAACCCCGACTGGGTCGTCCCCGTCGGCACGGTCAACGCGCTTGTCGACTACTACTGCCGTGATCCCGAGGCGCGCGTGCGGTACACGCGCGACCACTTCAGCGAGCACATCACGGCCGAATACTTCGGCATGGCACAGGAATTCCTCTGGCTGAAGGAGCGCTTCGACGGCGTCCCGGTGGCCGCCGGGTGCGAAATCCGTGACGAGGGTTCGATGCTGCTCGATCCCGCGAGCTGGCCGACCTGGCTGCAGACCGCGGGCACTCTGCTCGCGGCCGCCGTGCAACAGCCCATCGGCCAGCGCTGAGTACTACTTCGAGCCCTGGAACCTGCGCGTCGCGTCTCGTGGCTCGGATGTGACGGCCGCACGGGCATATTCGCCGATGCGGGTGTGATTGAAGAGCAGGTTGAGCACGAATGCCGTTCCGGCGCCGAGGGTTACGCCGCTGGTCAGCAAGATCTGTGCGGACGTCGGGAACTTGCTGAACATGCCGGTGGCCATTTCGGGCACGAGGCCGACGCCGACCGAGGTGGCCACAATGGTGGCATTGATTCGGTCGGCGAGGTCGGCTTGCAGCAGGGTTTGGACCCCGACCACGGCCACCGTCGCGAACAGCACCAGCCCGACGCCGCCGACCACCGGCTTGGGTATCAGGCCGGCCACCACCGCACCGAAACGCGGTAGGACACCCAGCATTACGAGGATGACGCCGCTGGTGGCGGTGACGTACCGGCTGACCACCCTGGTGGCCGCGAGCGACCCGACGTTCTCGTTGAAGACCGTGTCGATGAACGAGACGAAGACGCCGCCGAGCACACCGGACAAGCCGTCACCGACCAGCCCGCGCGCGACATCCGCCTTGCTGATCCGTTTTCCGGTGATCGCACTGACCGCAAGCATGCTGGCCGTCGACTCGGCGAACGCCACGGCCATCACGATGCTCATCGACACCACCGCGGTGATCGGGAACTCCGGTGCGCCGAAGTGGAACGGCGTCGGCACGCCGACCCAGGCGGTGTCGCCGAGATCGCCGATCGCAACCAGCCCCATCGGGATGGCGATGACAATGCCGATCAGCAACGCGATCAGCACGCCGAGTTGCGACCACACCCCGCGGCCGAGGCACAGGAATCCCACCGCGATCGCGATCACGGCCGTGGCCAGCCCGATATTCGACGGTGTCGCGAAGGTCGGCGCCGTCGCGTCGGTGCCGACGATCAGGCCGCCTGCCACGCCGATCAGTGAGATGCCGACCACCGTCAGCACCGTTCCGGTGACCAGCGGCGGAAAGAACCGCACGATGGCGGCGAACGGCCACGCCAACGCCACCCCGATCACGCCGCCCGCGAGCATGGCGCCGTAGACCGCATTCAGCCCGTACTCCTTGGCAATGAGGATCATCGGCGTCAATCCGACAAAGGTCGACCCGCAAACGATGGGCAGCCGCACGCCGGCCAGCTTGCCTAGCCCGAGGCTCTGCACGACGGTGATGATCCCCGCAACCAGTAGGTCGGCACTGATCAGCAATCCGACGGTCGCCTGATCCAGCCCGATGGCCGCGCCGAACACCAGCGGAAGGGTGATGCCGCCGGTGTACATGATCAAAACATGTTGAATGCCGAACGCCAGCTGCCGCCCGAACGGCAACGGCATATCGACGGGATGCACTGCGGTCATCGCTACAGAGATACCACTCTTCAGTTAATTGTCAGCACACTTGAAGTTTCTAGTTGGCGACGTACTCCGCACCGCCGCCCTCTCTTCTATGTGATGGACGGGCGTCATGGCGTGAGACTCAGCCCACTCTTGCTCATGAGACATCGGCGGTCTAATGTCTCTAGTGAGACACTTTGTATCCAGTGTCTCGATGGGCAGGGTTTCTGAGGAGTCAGAGAAGGGCTTGCGCATGACCGATTCGACGATGACGGATCCGTGGGGATCGCCGCGGACCAAGACGGTGACCTGGTACGACCCGGCGGCTCTCGCGGCGGCCGCGAAGGGCATGTCGGGTCTGGAGTTTTTGCGCGCCATGTCCGAAGGGAAAGTTCCGCCTGCCCCGATTTCCAGCCTCGTCGCGCCCAACTGGAGTGAGATGAATCCCGAGCCAGGGAAAATCAGCTTCAGCTGCACGGTGGACGAATCGACATACAACGCCAATGGTTTGGTGCACGGCGGACTGGCGTGCGCCCTGCTGGACACCGCGGTCGGCTGCGCCGTGCAGACCACGCTACCTGCCGGGGTCGGCTACACCTCCGTCGAGTTGAAGGTGAACTATCTGCGGCCACTGCGTCCCGAGGCGGGGCCACTTCGCGTCGTCGGCCGGGTCACCAAGCCGGGGCGGCGGATCGCCTTCGCCGAGGCCGAGATTCGTGATGCTGCGAATGCTCTGCTGGCCACCGCGTCCAGCAGTTGCTTGATCATCGGTGGCTGAGGCGGATCAGCCCGGGTTGTCCGGGTTCTTACCTGCCCCGAGTCGTGCGGCCAAATCCGTTGCGAGCTGGTCGAATCGGTCGTCCCCGGTGCGCCAGGTGAGGGCGGTGTGCATCTGCAGGGGTAGGTCGTCGATCGCCAGGACGACGAACTCCGTAGTGTCGATTCCGGGGCGTTGTGCGAAGGTCGCTGGAACCAGGGCGAACCCGTGGCTGTGCCGCAGCGCTACCAGCATGCCGCCGATGTCCTTGTAGCGGTGCGTGTCGTCGTGGACCACGCCGGCGTCCAGCAGCCTCTCGTAACTTTCGGCGAAGACGTCGAGTTCCCAATGCTTCGGGCCGCGGATCCAGGTGAGGCCGAGCAGGTCGGACAGCTGCAGCGAGGTCCGGCCCGCAAATCTGGTGACTTCGACGAGGGCGTGTAGCGATTCGGTGGACACCCTTCTGGTGCGTAGGCCGGACCCGTGCGAGGTGATGTGCGACAACCCGATGTCCACGCTGTTGTTGTGCAGGCCGCGGTCGATGTCGACCGAGCTCATCTGGGCCACGGAAAAGGCATAGCCGCCCGAAAGCTCGGTGATGGCATGTGAAATCTGCTGTACCAGAACGGGATGGAGCACTTCGGGAATGGCAAGGCGGACGGCGGTCTTTCCGTCCTTGGACGCGAGTCGTGCCGGGATGGAATCGAATTCGGCCACCACGGTCTCGGCCATCGGTAACAGCTTCTCGCCTGCCGGGGTGAGCCGGACGTGGTGGGTGGAGCGATCGAAAAGTGATACGCCGAGTTCCTTCTCCAGCGTCCGGATGCGCTGACTGAGTGGCGGCACGGAGATGTTCAAGGTGCGTGCGGCCCGGGTGAAGTTCAGCTCCCTGGCTACGGCGAGAAAGTACCGCAGGTGGTGCATCTCCATGCCACATCGTAGCCAGATCTTCGCTGGTGTTATCGGCCTGGTTATACCGGGGCGTATCAGATGGTCATTCCGTTAGCTCAGGTAACTATCTAACGTCGGAGAGGACGTAGAGGTGACCGACGGAAGGACGAATGATGAGTGCCGCGATCGACATCGGCGGACCCGCGACAGGGCCGCTGCAGGGTGTGCGGGTAATCGACCTGTCCACCGTGGTGATGGGCCCGATGGTCGGCCAGATCCTCGGCGACTTCGGCGCGGACGTGATCCGGATCGAGCCGCCGTTCGACACCGCCCGCATCTCCCCGGCGAACCAGAGCCGAAACCCGGGAATGGGACCGCTATATATGCAGGTCAACCGGAACAAGCGCAGTGTGGCGCTGAATCTGAAGGATCCCGACGGGCGGGCGGCGTTGCTCGACCTGATGGACGAGGCCGACGTGCTGCTGACCAATATGCGTGGCGATGCGCTGGAACGACTCGGCCTGAGCTACGAACAGATCAAGCAGCGTTGCCCGCACCTGGTGTATGCCCACGCGCAGGGCTTCAGCTCCGAGTCCTCGCAGGCGCGTCGGGCCGCCTACGACGAGGTGATGCAGGCGGTGACCGGTCTTGTCGATCTCAACGACCGCGCCGCGGGCTCTGTGCAGTTCTTCCCCACCTTCATCGCGGACAAGACCACCGGGCTCTATCTGCTCGGCGCGCTGCTCGCCGCGCTGTATTACCAGGCGAGAACCGGTGAGGGGCAGTTGATTTCGTTGGCGATGGCGGACACGGTGATCGCGGTCAACCTGCTCGAGCACCTGGCCGGTGGGATGTTTGTCCCGCCAACGGCGCCGATGGGCAACCCGCTGAGTCTGAGCCGTGAGCACGTCGCGCTGCGCACCGCCGACGGCGCGATCGCGGTGTGCGCCTACAACTACGACGACATTCGCAACCTGCTGATCGGTGCGGGATGCCGGGATTTCGCGGCCGATCCGCGGTGGGATTCCACGACCATCGAACGCGAATCGTTCTACGAAGGCATGCAGGCGGTCATCGCGCACTCGACGTCCAGGACGACCGCTGAGTGGGAGTCGTACCTGGCCGGTCTGGACATGGCGTTCGGCCGGGTGGTCCGCATCGACGACCTGCCCGAAGACCCGTACGTCCGGGAGGTCGGACTGATCGACGAGGTCGAGCACCCCACCGAAGGACGGATCAAGGTGGTCGCCAACCCGGCCCGCTTCTCCCTGACTCCGGTCAACATCCGCCGACTGGCCGAGCAGGCCGGGGCCAGCACCGATGACGTTCTCCAGCAACGGAAATCAGCCCCGGTCGCCTAGACCTCCGCACCCGTCGACGACGACAAAGGAAATACACACAATGAAACTCGAACTCGCTCCCGAGGAACTGGCGTTCCGCGACGAACTGCGCGCGGTGTTCTACGACGAGGTCCCCGCCGATATCCGCGAACGCTCGGCGCACGGTCAGGCCACCCGTGACGACCTCGTCACCGCACAGCAGATCCTGAACAAACACGGTCTGGCCGTGCCGAACTGGCCGGTGGAATGGGGCGGCAAGGACTGGAGTCCGCTGCAACGGCATCTCTACACCGCCGAGCTGCAGCGTTCCGCGGTGCCAGTTCCGTTGGCGTTCAACGTTTCCATGGTCGGCCCCGTCATCGCGGCGTTCGGCAGCGAGGCGCAGAAGGCCCGATTCCTGCCCGCCACCGCCAATCTCGACATCTGGTGGTCGCAGGGGTTCTCCGAGCCGGAAGCAGGCTCCGACCTGGCGTCGCTGAAGACGACCGCGGTCCGCGACGGCGACCACTACGTGGTCAACGGTCAGAAGACCTGGACCACCCTCGGCCAGTACGGCGACTGGATGTTCCTGCTGGCGCGCACCGACCCGCAGGCCGCCCGCCCGCAGCACGGCATCTCGTTCCTGCTGGTCGACATGGCGACGCCCGGTATCGAGCGGCGGCCGATCCGGCTGATCGACGGCAGCGTCGAGGTCAACGAGTTCTTCTTCGACAACGTCCGAGTGCCGGTGCAGAACCTGGTCGGCGAGGAGAACCGCGGCTGGTCCTACGCCAAGTTCCTGCTCGGCAACGAGCGCAATGCCATTGCGGGGGTGGGGTATTCGCAGCGTGTCTTCGGGGAACTGGTGCAGCGGGCCGCGGCGGTCGACCTCGGCGCCGGTCCGCTGACCGAAGAGACCGGTTTCCGGAGCAAACTGCACACCGTCCGCTTGCGCCTGCTGGCCCTCGAAGCCACTCAGCTGCGCGTCACTGCCTCCTCGGCCGACGGCAAACCCAATCCGGTGTCGTCGATGCTGAAGCTCGAGGGCAGTCGCCTGCAACAGGAGATCGCCGCCCTGCACTTGGAGGCGGTCGGATCCGACGCGCTGCTCGTCGGCGGCCGCGACGGCGGTGACCCCGCCCTGCACACCGAACTCGCCGACAACGTCGCGGGCTCGCACTACCTGAACCTGCGCAAGGTGTCGATTTTCGGCGGCACCAACGAAATTCAGCGCACTGTCATCGCCAAGACCATCCTGGGCCTGTAAGGAATCGCCGTGAATCTCGAACCGAACGAAGACCAGAAACTGCTGTTCGACACCGTCGATGCCTTGCTGGCCAAACACTATGCTCCCGAATTCCGGGCGCACGCGGTCACCAGTGACCTCGGCTGGAGCGCGACGGTGTGGTCGGCCCTTGCCGAACTCGGGCTGACCGGCCTGACCATCGCGGAGGAGTACGACGGTGTCGGCGCCGGACCGGCCGAAGCCTATGTCGTGCTGCAGGCGCTCGGCCGCCACGCCGCGGTGGAGCCGCTGCTCGACGGTGTTTTCGTGCCGTCGTGGTTGATCGGCGACCTCGGCACCGAGGCGCAGCGATCCGAGCTGCTGCCGCGGTTGGCCGCGGGCTCGGACATCTTCGCCGTAGCGCACGCCGAACCGAACCGTGTCTGGGACCGCACCCCGTCGGTCACCGCGACCGCCACCGAGGACGGTGTGGTGCTCGACGGCGTCAAAGCCCCTGTGCCGCATGCCGATCAGGCCGCGGTCCTGCTGGTCACCGCAGTCGACGCCAACGGCCGGGTCGGTGTCTACCTGGTGGACAAGGCGGCATCGGGTATCGCCCGCGTCGACGGTCGGGCCACCGATTGGACCCACGCCTCGGATGTCACGTTCACCGCCACCCCCGCCACGGTACTCGGTGTCGTCGGTGACGCCGCGAAGGATGCGTTGGCGCGCACGTTCGCCCGCGCTCGCATCGCCGTGGGCGGTGAGGCGATCGGTCTTGCCGAGTCGGCGCTGCGGGACACCGTCGAATATCTGAAGCAGCGCAAGCAATTCGGCGCGCCGCTCAAGGTGTTCCAGGCGCTGGTGTTCCGTGCGGTCGATGTGTACGCGGAGGTCGAGCTCGCCCGGTCGTTCGCGCTGTGGGCGACGGCGGTCACCGAGGCAGGCGGCGTCGACCCGGCCGTTGCCGACGACAGCTTCGTGTTCGTCTCCGATATGGCTAAGCGCGCGGCGGAGGAATCCATTCAGTTGCACGGCGGCATCGGCATGACCTTCGAGGCGGCGGTCGCGCACTACGCCGCCCGCCTGGTCGGGATCACCCAGAGCTATGGCGGTGTGGCCGCCACCCGTCGCCGCGCGCTGTGGAGCACGCAGCTCGTCACGACCCCCGAAGCGTTGGTCAATTAAGGCCGCGAGCGCGCCGACCGACGTGTCCGCTCGGCGCGCTCGTTCCGCTTCTGCCGGATGCCGTTGTGCGGCAGGGGCCTTCATCAACAGGAGGACAGGAAGATGTCGAAGGTAGCTATCGTCGGCGCAGGCGTGATCGGCGTGTCGTGGGGGCGGCTGGCCCGCAGGCACGGCTGGTCGGTCGTATTCAGTGATCCACGGCCGGATCTGGCGGAGCTCGTCGCGAAGAACTTCCCCGGCGACGCAGCCGTCACCGTCGCGGCCGATCTCGCGACGGCGGTCGCCGGAGCCGACCTGGTGCAGGAGAACGGCCCGGAACGGCTCGAGATCAAGCAGCAGCTGTTCGCCACCATCGTCGCGGCCACCGGCCCGGACACCGTGCTGGCGACCTCTAGTTCGTCGATCGCGGCCACCCTGATCGCCGCCGAACTCGACGACGCCGCAGCAGCCAAAATCGTTGTTGGCCATCCATTCAACCCGCCGGAACTGATGCCGCTGGTGGAAGTGGTTCCCGGCGAACGAACTTCGGCGGCGACCACGGACCGGGCGGTGGCGATCTACCGCAGCTGGGACCGGACTCCGGTGGTGCTGGGCAAGGAGTTGCCAGGTTTCGTCGCCAACCGGCTGCAATCGGTGCTTGGCCGGGAAGCGCGATGGTTGGTCGAGCAGGGCGTGGTCGATGTCGCACAGCTGGACACGATCCTGCAGAACTCATTGGGATTGCGCTGGTCGACGATCGGGCTGTTCGAGGGCAACGTCCTCGGCGGCGGTCCGGGCGGTGCCAGGCATCTGTTCGCCGGGGTCGGCGCCGTCACCGGCAAGATCCAGTTCCACGACCCGGACCCCGCACAGGTGCCTGCGCTGATCGAGCAGATCGAGGCGACTTACGGCACCGGGCAGGACGTCTACGACGAATTGTCCGCGAAGCGGGACACCCGCACCACCGCGGTGCTTGCGGCGCTGGCGGCCACCGAGGCCCGAACGGGCAACTGACACCACGAGATCGAGGAGTTCAGATGTTCAATGCCTTGCTCGCCTTGGATTTTCTCGGTGGTCGTATCGAGCGGATCGAGCTGGCGGATGGCGCGGTCACCACGATCGTGTCCGACACCGGGCCCGCGCCCGACGGCGTCGGGCACGACGCGACCACCGGCCGCATCTACTGGACCACCATGGGGCGGCCCGAGAAGGTCAGTGCACCAACCAGTCTCGGCGAGGAATACGACTTCTCGAAGCCGAACGGTTCGCTGCGCTCGGCCCTGCTGGACGGCTCCGACATCCGAGTCGTCGTCCCGCCCGACGGCACGATGACCACCGGTAAGCAGCTCACCGTCGACCCGGCGGCCGGGTACGTGTACTTCGCCGATCGGGAAGGCAGCCGGGTCAGCCGGGTCGGCATGGACGGCGCAGGCAAGGTCGACCTCGTCGTGAACCTCCCTGCCGACGATCCGGCCAACAACTGTGTCGGTGTGGCTGTCGACTCGGCGAACGGGCACCTGTACTGGACGCAGAAGGGCCGCGCCAAATCCGGCGAGGGCCGAATTCTGCGGGCCGGACTGACGATTCCGGCCGACCGAACCGCCGAGAGCCGCACCGATATCGAGACACTGTGGCGCCAGCTGCCCGAGCCGATCGATCTGGAGATCGATCCGATCGCCGGGTACCTGTACTGGACCGACCGCGGCGCACCTCCGAACGGCAATACCCTCAATCGCGCACCGCTGCCCCAATCAGGTGACCATGGGCTACAACCCGAGATCCTCGCCGACGGGTTCGCGGAAGCCATCGGCCTAGCTGTCGATTTCGACGCGGGTATCGCCTACGTCGCGGACCTCGGCGGCACCATCCGAGCGGTCGCGCTCGACGGTTCCGGCTCCGATCGTGTTGTCGCGCACAGAGACAAGCGCCCGTTCACCGGCATCACCGGAGTATGAGACGTCGAATCCGGTTTTGCACCAGTGTCATTCGACGTTCCGCTGTCAGTTGTGCACCGTGTGCTCGCCGATTATTCCGCGAAGGGCGTGCCTGGCGGTGGCGTCGACCGCGTCGGGGCTGTCCAGGTAGCCGGCCATCAGGATGCCGTCCCGCAAGTACACCAGTTGGCGCGCAGTCGATTCCGGTTCGGGATGGTCGAGTGCGGTGAGTAGTCCGGACAGGGTGGTGCGCAGCCAGGTGCGGTGTGCGGTGACGGCTTGCCGCACGGGGTGTGTGCGGTCGGGGTATTCGCTGGCGGCATTGATAAAGGGGCACCCTCGGAAACCGGGGCCGCACGAGTATGCGGCGATCGCGGCGAAGAGGGCGGGCAGCGCCTGCTGCGGTTCGAGGTCTGCGGTAGCGCCGAGCAGCGCGGCCCGGGTGGTCGTGTCCTTGTGCGCCAGATAGGCGACCACCAAGTCGTCCTTGGATCGGTAGTGCCGATAGAAGGTGGCCTTGGTGACGCCGGCCTCGGCGATGAGCCGTTCCACGCCGACGGCGTGAATCCCTTCGGCATAGAAGAGCAGGACCGCCGCGTCCAATAGCCGTTGAGCTGGGGGAATGCCTTTCTCCGACACCATGGCGGTCAGGGTATCAGACCGGTCTTTCTACTACCCGGATCCGAGGTGGTCGCCCCATTTGACAGAGAACGACCGGTCTGTCTACTGTTCCTCTCGCAAGTGGAGATACCGGTCGTTCTACCAGTGAGGAAGAATCATCATGAACAGCGCCAACTCGTCCAGCAACTTCCGTCGTCGCGTCGGCCTCGTTGCCGCGTCGGCCGCAGCCGCAGGCGTGGTCGCCGCGACGCCTGGTATCGCCGCGGCTCAGCCGGCCACCGGATCGGCCGGGGGACAGCGGCCGACCGTGGTGTTGGTGCACGGCGCCTTCGCCGATTCCAGCAGTTGGAACGGCGCGATCGGTGATCTGTCCAGGGACGGCTACCGGGTCATCGCGGCCGCAAACCCGTTGCGCGGCCTCGACAGTGACGCCGACTACGTCGCCAGCATCGTCAAGGATGTCGCCGGTCCTGTCGTGCTGGTCGGCCACTCCTACGGTGGATCGATCATCAGCAAGGCGGCCCGCGAGGCCGGAAATGTCAAGAGCCTGGTCTACATTGCCGCCTCCGCGCCGGACGAGGGGGAGAACACCCTCACCGCGGGCGGCCCGGATCTACCGCACACCGAGGTCGGCAAGGCGCTGTGCCCCCACCCCATCCCGGATGGCGTCGACCTTTACCTCGATCACGGCAAGTTCCACGACACCTTCGCTCAGGACGTGCCTGTCGAACAGGCCGCACTGATGGCTGCCACCCAACGGCCGGTCAAGGCGGGCGCTTTCGAGGGCGTCTTCACCGGTCAGCCCGCATGGAAGTCGCTGCCGTCGTACTACCTCGTCTCCGGCGCTGATCACGTCATCCACCCCGACGCGCAGCGCGCCATGGCCAAGCGCATCGGCGCCAAGAAGGTCGTCGAGGTCGACAGCTCGCACGCCGTCGCGGTGTCGCATCCCCGCGAGACCGCCGACCTGATTCGCGCTGCCGCCCAGTAAGTAAGTCGAGGCCCGTTGCAGCGCAACGGGCCTCGACCTGGTGGCTGGGCTCGGTCAGGCAGCCGCGAGGCGGCGGCGTTCGAGCACGGAGGCCACGAGGTAGCCGCCTCCGCCCGCGACGGCGAGCACCCAGAAGAGTCCGGGCGTGCCGAAAAACAGTGCGGCAGTGGAGGTCAGCGCGAGCCAGGTGCCGAGGGTGTAGTGCAGGACGTTGCGGCGCACAGCGCCCTCGCCGAGGTAGAGCAGGCCGACGATGAGGCCGGAGCCGACGGGCCACAGCATGGTCTGCAGGTCGGGGTGTTCCACCACGGCGGCAAGGCCGGTGATGGCGAGGAAGAGGGCGACAAAGGCGCTGGCCCAAGAGAATCCGAGCAGTTTGCCGGAAAGGATGTCGGCCGTGCTCGCGCCGCGCTTGGCACGATTGGCGGCGCGAATGCTGTAGCCGATGCCGACGGCGAGTCCGCTGCCGAGCAGGGCAAGCGGCAGCCAGCCGGGCAGGGAGAGGAACGGATCGTCGCCTTTGGAAAGGGCTGCAGCGCCGTGTCCGAGCAGGTAGGCGGCTCCGAAGCTGACGTAGGCCGCGAGGTTGTCGACTTCTCCGACCCGGATGGTCGCGAGTTCCCGTGGGTGACCGGCGTCGGTGGCGTGGGTGGTGAGGGTGGTGTTCATGGCGGACTCCGAATCCGATCGCGTTGGGTTACGACTGTAAGGCTACGCATGTAACCTTATGAACCGCAATGGCTAACACCGATAAGCTTTCGCCTGTAAGCTAACGGCATGGCAAACACTGTGACCGGCGCGGACGCCCCGACCAGGGCCCGCAACCGCCGAGGCGAGGGTGCGCGCCTGCGCGACGAGATCGTGCAGGCGGCCGTCGAGCTACTCGATGAGCACGGGGACGAAAGCGCGATCACGTTGCGGTCGGTCGCCCGCCGCGTCGGGATCGCCGCCCCCTCGATCTACCGTCACTTTCCCGACCAGCCGACCATCATGCTTGCCCTCGTCCAGCAGGCTTTCGCCGAGTTGGAGCAGCGGCTGCGCGCGGCGAGGGACGATGCTGGCGCGGATCCGCGGCAGCGGCTGTTCGCCGTCTGCCACGCGTATCTGGACTTCGCGCAACAACATCCGCAGCGCTACCGCACCATGTTCGGCGGTGTCTGGATGCCTGCCCTCGGCGAAAGCGCCGTGACCGCAACAGATATGCACCTGCTCGGCCAGCAGAGCCTGCGGCTGCTGAGTGATCTCCTCGACGGCTGCGTCGCCGCAGGCCATGCCACCAGCTCCGACGTGTCCGCCGACGCCGTCGCCCTGTGGCTCGGGCTGCACGGCCTCGCTCACCAGCGCGCATCGACCGTCGCCTTCCAGTGGCCCGCCGACATCGCGGACCGCCTCATCACCACCCTGGCGCACCTGCACGACTGACGCGCTCGTCCGGTGTGCGTCCTGCGATTTCGGGTACTCAGGTCTTGGAATGGTCATGTGCGGGAGGGTATTTCGATCATGTACCGAGACCAGATCGAAATCGTGTGAGGAGAGGCCATGTCATCTGATCAGAAACAGCCGAAACGCGACCGGCGTCGGTCGAACAGGACGATCCGGGGCGTCACCGTTCTCGCGCTGCTCATTGCTCCGACCCTGGATCCGCTCGGCGCGGCGGCCCGGCCGATCGGGCCCTATGACGTCGGCGGCGCGATCGAGGTCGAATACGACGAGTCCGGCGGGTTCACCTTCTTCGGCAACCCGGTGAACCCGGAGTCCGATGCTGCACGCGGCGGACGGTGGCAGGCCTTCGAGAAGGGCAGCGCGATCTACTGGCATCCGCTGGTGTCCGGCGCGCACGCCAACCAGATCGGCGGCGCGATTCGCGCCAAATGGGGCGAGCTCGGCTGGGAGAACGGTGCATTGCGGTATCCGACCACCAGAGAGTTGCCGACGCGAAAGCCCGGACGGTTCAACCACTTCGAGGGTGGGACGATCCACTGGTCGAGCGCGACCGGTGCGCACAACACGTGGGGCGCGATCCGCGACAAGTGGGCCACCCTCTCGTGGGAGGACGGCCGACTCGGCTTCCCGGTCACCGACGAGTTCGTGGCCAGAGGCAACGGGGCGGGACAGCATTTCCAGGGCGGCTCGATCTACTGGTCGTCCAGCACCGGGGCCCGCGTGGTGGTCGGCGCGATCAGAGATGTGTGGGCCAACCAGAATTGGGAGAACGGCCGATACGGATACCCGATCAGCGACGAATACGACTACAACGGTGGCCGCGCCCAAGATTTCCAAGGCGGCCGCATCGAGTGGTATCCGCAACCCCGCTGATCCGATCAGGGGCGATGATTTCTCGAGATGCACGGCGTCCATTCACACGAGGACCACACAGGAGGGATCGCGATGACGGATGCACAAGACCCACAGCCCTCGGACATCCCCGACGACCGGGATGTCTCGCTCGATCGCCTCGAACCGTTGCTGGGTGCATGGGGAGTCGAGGTCTTCTTCGCGGCAGACTTCTTCGGCCCGGGCAGCCCGGCCGTCACCGACCGGAGCGGCACGACCACCTACGAGTGGATGAAGACCAAACGCTTCCTGGTGGAGCGTTCGATCATCGACAACCCTGCGGCACCGGACACGATCGTCATCATCGGCGCCGCAGGGGACGGGGAGTTCGTCAGGCACCACTACGATTCCCGCGGCGTCAGCCGCACCTACCAGATGAGTCTGGACGACGGCGTCCTGCGCATGTGGCGCATGGAACCCGGCTTCTCCCAACGCTATACCGGCACGTTCAACGAAGACGGCAGCCGGATCACCGGCGCATGGGAGAAATCAGCCGACGGCAGCACCTGGGAACACGACTTCGATCTCACCTACTTCCGCAAGGAGAGCTGAGCTACCAGCGCCCGCAACCCGCATGGGCCTGCGCGATGCGGCTAGCTCGTGCCTGCGGGGAGCTGGCTCCAATCGATACCCAGCTCGCCCTTGTCCGCCAGAATCGCCTCCCACCAGTCGCGGTGGTCGCGGTACCAGGCGACCGTCGCGGCCATCTCGGGAGCGAACTCGCGGGTGGGCCGCCAACCGAGTTCGGTTTCCAGCTTCACCGGGTCGATAACGTAGCGGCGGTCGTGGTTCGGCCGGTCGGGGACGTGCTCGATCCATTCCTCGGGATCCAAGCCCAGTTCCGTCACCACGAGGGTGGCGATGTCGAGGTTGCTCACCTCGTGCCGGGCGCTGATGTCGAAGATCGGCAGGAGGCCGGGATCGGTCGCCGCCGCGGCCGGAATCGGATCGAGTTCCGCATGCAGCACCCGATGCACCGCGGCGCAGTGGTCGGCCACGTGCAGCCAGTCCCTGGACTGCAGCCCGTCCCCGTACACCGGGATCTTGCGGCCGCGCAGGACGTTGGTGACCGCCAAGGGAATCAGCTTCTCCGGCAGCTGGTACGGCCCGAAGTTGTTGGCGCAGTGCGTCAACCGGATGTTCATGTCCGGATAGGTCGCCATGTAGGCGCGCACCATCTGATCACCTGCTGCCTTCGCGGCGCTGTAGGGCGTCTTCGCGTTCAGCGGTGACCGCTCGGTGAACCACCGCGCCTCGGCGGGCAGCTCGCCGTACACCTCGATCGTCGACACGTGCAGATGCGACCGCACCGGATGCAGTCGACTGCATTCGACCATCACCTGCGCACCGAGCGCATTGGACCGCATGAACGCCGACGGCGCCAGGATCGCCCGGTCGTTGTGCGACTCGGCCGCGAAGTTCACGACATGGTCGGGCCGATACCGCCGATACAGCGCGTCCATCGCCTCGAAGTCGGCGATATCGGTCTGCTCGAAGGTAATTCGGTCGCGCACCGGGTCGAGGTTGGCCCGATTTCCGGCGACGCCGAGGTAATCGACCGCGATCACCTGCGCGTCGGGTTCCCACTCCAGCAGCAGGTGCACATAGTTGGCGCCGATGAAGCCCGCGGCACCGGTGACGAGATAGACGGCCATGGTGATTCACCCTATAGGCCTGCGTCGGCGCTACGGGAAGGTCAGCGGATCCTGGATGTTGAAGGTGTAGAACTCGCTGCCGTACCAGTACAGGACGGCCATCGACGCTTCCGGCGGCTCCACCCGGCAATACTCGAGATGGGTCATCGGGATGGATTGCCTGTCTGCGAGACAGACCCACGGATTCTCCGAATCCGGATAGGGGCCATTGACCGCGAAACGCTGCCAGGAAATCGCGATGGTCTCCGGTCCATTCCACATCCAGTCCGGCCTTCCGAATGTCCACCAGAAATAGCCGAATGAAGCCGAGAGCGCGAGAACCGTGGCAGCAATCGTCGCCCTGAACAGCTTCAGCAGCATTGGACTCCTCGCAAGCGGTGGAATGGTTCGAAGAATCCTACGATGACGATCCGAGTTTTTCGGACCCCGTCGACCACCGTCCGCGTTGCGTTTATGGAAAGGGGTAATTCCGGCCCACGCCACAACTATTGGCAGGTCGGCGGCGCAATGATGCCGCGCTGGCAGCGACGAGCTACCCTGGAATCGTGGGCGTGATCGGCGAACTATTTCCGGGGCAGAAGCTGGCCGACGAGGGCAGCGAGGACAGCGACGGGCAGCAGCATCGTCCCCGCGTCGATCTCGACCTCGACGCCGGCGTCGTCCGGCTGCGGAGCGCGCAGGCGCCGACCGAAGAACCGGCAGGCGACGACTGAGACGGGGTATCCCCTCAGCCGCGTTCATCTTTGATCGTCCGGACCACCTCGGCGATCCGGATGTTGATCAGCGACGTCAATTGGCGCAGATCCGCGGGCGCCGCGATCGGCGCCGACTGATCGGCGATCACATAGCGCCCGTCCTCGTCGAGATCGCGCCAGTGCAGCCGGTGGCGGGCGATGCCGCGCGGGCCGAACCGTGATCGGCCCTGCACGACCTCGATGGTGCCGAGACGCGTCACCGGATGCGCGAGGAATTCCGCCGAGCGATCCCACGTCGTCCCACCGGCCACCGCGCGGACGATCGACTCGCGGACCCGATAGTCCAGTTCGTCGTGCTCCGATGGCGCGATCAGCTCGACGTCCGACCGCCTGCCCGCGCAAGCCGCAGGCAGGGCCGCTGCTACCACTCGAGCCAAATGCAGTGCCCCGCACTCGGTTACCGTGAACCCGGCGCTGTGCCGCAACGTTTCCCCCGGTGCCTGCACCACCAGGCAGCCTCGCTCACCGGACCGCACCGCGAGCATTCGAATACTGCAGGCGGGGTCGCTGGGGTCGCGGCCGCCGTGGCCGCGCACCTCGATCGCGATGTCCGGCTCGGTCAACATCGCGAACAGTCCGCCGAGTGTTTCCTTCTCGTGGCGTAACCGTTCGCGGGTCTCGGCCTTCTCCTGCAGGAAAGCGCGATAGCTCGGCGTCCGGCTGGTGAAGGTGAGCGGCGCTGGCAGGAAATCCTGGCGCATCTCCTCCCACAGCACGAGGAAATCCAGGTCGGTGAAGGTCCGCGCGCAAGTCATTGCTGCAGGACAGCGTGATACGCCACGGGGTCGCCACCGATCGCTTCGTCGATGTTGTCTTCCGAGCTCAGGAATTCGGCCCGCTTGTGTTCCGGACGACCGCCCAGCAAGCCTGCACCACCGATCGGCGGCGCCATCCCCGGTATGCCCGGCGACATTGCGCCGGCCGAGCCTGCGGAGACCACCGGCGTGGCGGGGGCGACCGCGGCGCGGGGGAACAGCTTTGCCGACTGCTGGACGAGGCTGCGCGGCATCGGCCCTGGACCGGGACCGCCGATCCCGCCGGTGGGTTTGCTCGGTTTGGCTGGGTCGAGCGCGGACGAAGGGAGCGGCGGGAGAACCGGATTCGGGGCGAGAAGCGGCTGCGCCAGCTGGGTGCCTTGCTGCAGCAGCGAATTAGCCTGGGAGAACAGGCGGTCCAGTGACGGTTCCGCCCGTTGGTTGGCACGGGCCTCGGAGGTCGGCTTCGGGTCGCGGTCGGTCGTCTCGGTCGGACTCTGCTGAATCCGTATCTCCGGCGGGGTACTTCGCGCCTCGGGCAGGATCGGTATCGCGAGGCTGGAGCCTGTCAGCCCCGGCTCATAGTGTTTCAACCAGGCGAGGATGGCGTCGTTGACGATCTTGTCCTCGGCCGCGCTGCCCGGCTCGGCGGGGCGGGGGCTGGTCGGCATCGCCACCTTGGTGTGCGCCAGCCAGCTCGACGCGTAATTCAGGCTGCCCGCGACCTGGCGCATCGCACCGGACAGGGCATCAACGTTGTCGCGGTACGCATTTGCCGCGTCGATGGCGGCGTTGATGGCTCTACCCGTCCATGCGCCCTTCTGCTCCATCTCCTGGAGCTGGTCGGCGAACGTGGTGAACGCCGTGTTCAGTCGTTCGGCCATCCACCCCCAGGTTGCCGCGGTGTCCGTGGGTGGTTGGGGGTGCATGCCCGCGCCTGCGAGGTAGAACCACTTGACCGTCTGGCCGTAGGGGTTCTCCGCGTCGATGGGATCTGTGCCTACGGGTTGGGGCTTGGGTGCGTCCCGCGGCGGCGTGTTCTTGCCTGCGACGGGCGCCGGCGGATAGGCGGCGCCACGTAGCTGCGCGCCGGACGCGATCTGGCCGATCGTGACTTTCCCGTCCTCTTCGGAATCACGGAACAGTTTTCCCGCGACGACGAAGTGCTCGCTCATCGCGGTCAGAATTTCCTTGTGCGCAACCAGAATTCGACCTAGGTCGTGCGCGGATCTGTCGTACCTCGCCGCGAGCGTCATCGCGGAGTTCAGATGGCCGTTGTCGCTGAACCCGGTGTGTACCCGGATGTCGCTGAGCCGATCTTCGACCGCAAGCACCGCATACAGCGCGTCGGCGGCATACTCCGCCGCAGTGCGCGCCGCCTCCGGGTCGAGCCGCAGTTCACCCTCGCGTGCCCGGTGTGTCAGTCCGGGCCACGGGTTGACCGACGAAGCGTCGCTGTCCATCCTCGACTCCTGAACTCTCGCATTGTGCCGCCCCTCAATATCGGGCGTCACCCACGTGAATTCAATACGAGCCCGTCAATTCCACATCCATCCCGAATAATCGAAAAATCATCGAGCACCACCGGGACCGAACCGCGCAACGGCATCGTCGACGATGGCGCTGAGGCGAGCGTGATGGGCGCCCTTCCAGTAGGCCTGGCCGCAGTCGACACACTGCGCGAAGGTGTCGTAGGTCCGCTCGGTTTCATCCGGAATCTGTTCGCGCACCGCAGCTTTGTCCGCGTCGGCGAGCTTGCCGTTGCAGGCCGTACAGCGAGTCCACGGGGCCAGCGGTGGTGCGAAGCGAGACAGTACGTCATCGAGCTGCTCAGCCGGGCGATGGCTGTATATGTAAGCGCCCGCGAAGATCTCTCGACGGCGCAGCAGTCCGCGATCGCGTGACAGCAGCACGCGCTGCTCGGTCGCCGACCGCGTGGCTAATGCGGCATCCCCGATATCGGGGTTCTCGTACACAGTGTCGATCCCGAGTAGCCGGAGCCGCCGCGCCAACGTCCCGAGGTGAATATCGAGCAGAAGGCGCAGTGGCTCAGTCGTATTCAGCGGGCGAACCAAGCCGTGCACCTCGACCACCTCGCCATCGGACGGAATGTGCGACCGGCCCGAGGGCCGCCCGTCGACCAGCAGCGCGCCGACCTCGGTGAGCGGTACCCCGAGTGACTCGACGACGTGTCCGAGGGTCGACATCCCGTCGATCCGCACGGCGGTTGGCCCGCCGCGCAGTGCGGCAGCGACGAACACATGCAGGTCGGGTGCGAAACCGATTGCTATCTCCCCAGCATTCACCTGGCAAGCATGACAGGAGAACCTGGAGCCGCCGTCTTCCTGTCAGTCCTGAAAGCGGCAGGCGCCTGCGTAGGGCATTGTTGCCATGGGGGATTCGACTACGCCGGTGCCGTAGGTGGAGGCGTGGATGACCTTGCCGTCGCCTGCGTAGATGGCGGAGTGGCCGCCGCCGTAGAACGACACCACGTCGCCGGGGCGCAGATCCTCCTGTGCGACAGGGGTTCCGGCGGCAAGCTGGTCGTAGCTGGTGCGGGGCACCGAGACGCCTGCCTGCTCGTAGGACCACTGGACCAAGCCGGAGCAGTCGAAGGCGTCGGGGCCTGCCGAGCCGCCGCTGTAGTTTGCGCCGAGCTTGGCGCGGGCCGCGTCGACCGCCATCTCGCCGGTCGACTTGTGCGGGGCGAGTTTGGGCTGCACGGGTGTTGGTGAATTGAAGCCGGGAAGCCCTGTCAGGCCGAGCTTTTCGAGGCCTGGGAGGGCTGGGAGCGCGAAGGTGATTCCGGGAGCGGAGAACTCGATCGGCGCGGGAGCTGCGGGTTCCGCGCTCTCCTGCTGCGGTATCGAGACCGGCATTCCGGGAATGCCTGCGGGGATGGCGATTTCGTTCGGCACTTCGATGTTGCCGAGGCCGGGGACGGTGACCGTCTGTGCCGAAGCCTCTCCTGCGGTGCAGAGCAGGGCGCCGAGTGCGGCGACGAGGACAACTCCTGCGGCAAGTGCCCACCAGAGCAGCTGCGGCAGGAAGCGGGTAGTTCGGGGTTCGTCGTTCTTCGAAGCCATGATCAGGTCCTCCGATGGTCATATCGAAGGCCTTGGCGGGCCACGCAACGCCGCACCGATGGCGAACCGGACTTCACCAAAGTCTTCGAATAGATTCGAGAACATCACGGTGAGCTGTCAGTCCAAGCCGGATCCGATTTCCCATCATTCGACACAAACCCGCCGAAACATATTCAGACACACGCTAAAACAATAACAAAACGATAACGTCTTGCGTTATTGATGGCGAAAACCCTTTTTGACCTGGGGATATGGCAATGATAATTTCCGCCGTATTTCGCGGGTGGAGTCCGTTGCGGCTCCGGTCATTCCGGCTCCGACCTGCGTCGGACACCGCAAAACACCTGTTGAACGGCGATTTTCGTCGGTTATGGGGCATTGCCGTCGATACCCGGCAGGGCCGAGTCGCCAAGGTCGCGGATGCGCCTGCGCCAGCCTGGACGCGGTGCTCGGGCCGCCTTACCGTCGAGACATGGCTTCCTCTACTGCGGCACCGCTGTCCACCGCGGACTTCTGGGCCGACGCCGACCGTCACCTGGTCCGCTACGCGGGCGCGGGCACCTTCACTCCCGAGATCATCGCCCGTGCCGCAGGCAGCTTCCTGTACACCGAAAGCGGCAGGGAGATACTGGATTTCACCTCGGGCCAGATGAGCGCGATTCTCGGCCACGCACATCCGGAGATCGTCGCGACGGTGCGGCGCCAGGTCGGCGAGCTGGACCACCTGTTCAGCGGCATGCTCAGCCGCCCTGTGGTCGATCTGGCCCGCAGGCTGGCGGCGACGGTGCCTGCGCCGTTGGAGAAGGTGCTGCTGCTGACCACCGGCGCCGAATCCAACGAGGCCGCGTTGCGCATGGCCAAGCTCGTCACCGGCAAGCACGAGATCGTTTCCTTCGCCCGTTCCTGGCACGGCATGACGCAGGCGGCGGCGAGCGCGACCTACAGCGCGGGTCGCAAGGGCTACGGCCCTGCCGCGCCGGGGAACTTCGCGATTCCGGTGCCGAGTGCGTTCCGGCCCGACTGCACCACCGCCGGTGATGATTTCGACTGGCGTCGCCAGCTCGACCTCGCGTTCGAGCTGATCGACGCCCAGTCGGTCGGTAGCCTGGCCGCCTGCCTGGTCGAGCCGATCCTGAGCTCGGGTGGCGTCGTCGAACCGCCGCCGGGGTACTTCGCCGCGCTCCAGCAGAAGTGCCGCGACCGCGGCATGCTGCTGATCCTCGACGAAGCGCAAACGGGCTTGTGCCGCACCGGAACCTGGTACGCGTTCGAACGCGACGGCGTGGTGCCCGACATCCTCACCCTGTCCAAGACGCTCGGCGCCGGGCTGCCGCTGGCGGCCGTGCTGACCAGCGCGGAGATCGAGCAGGCCGCGCACGAGCGTGGCTACCTGTTCTTCACCACACACGTGTCGGATCCGCTGGTGGCCGCGGTCGGCAACACCGTGCTCGACGTACTCATCCGAGACCGGCTCGACGAGCGCGCCGCCGAGCTCGGTGGTGTACTGCGCCAAGGGCTTACCGACATCGCCGAACGGCATGACGTGGTCGCCGACATCCGCGGCCGCGGCCTGCTCGCCGGTCTGCAACTGCATGAAACGGCAAGGGGCTCTGATGAACTCGGTGCGCTGATCACCCGCCGCTGCCTGGAGCTTGGCCTGCACATGAATATCGTGCAGCTGCCAGGAATGGGCGGTGTCTTCCGCATCGCCCCTGCGCTGACCGCAACGGAGGGGGAGCTGTCGCTCGGCCTGTCCATCCTCGACGACGCGATCGGTTACGCTTCGGCGCGCCTCTGACGCGCTGGTCAGGTGAGGTTGCCGTCGATGCAGAGGCTCGCGGTTCGGCCGGACGGGCCGGGCCGGGTGGCGCCGGAGTCGAAGGCCCACTCGGAGATCGGGGCGGCGGCCTTCCAGAAGACGGCGCCGTTGCGGGCGGTCACCACCTGATAGACGTCCTCGTGGCCGCCGATCAGCTGGCTGCCGACGCAATAGTCGTTGTAGCCCGTGCCTGGTTGCCGCGCGCCCGCGCTGAACAGGCCGGTGGGGTTGGTGTAGGAGCCGGGGTTCGCGACGGTGCTCGACGCTGAGTCGGTGCGGCCCCGCGACCAGAACGGTGCGCCGCGGTCCGTGCCGCACCGGTAGTTCTGGCCGCCCGCGACGATGGTCGTGCCGGGCGGGTAGGCGGTGCCCGCCCATAGGCATGGCTGGTTGCTCGCGGTTGCCGTTGTCGCCGTTGCGGTTCCGGCGCCGATGACGGTGCCGCCCGCGACCGCAGCGATCGCGAGGAGCGCGAGGGCTCTGGTCCGCGCGGAGTGGCGTGCGGCCCGGTGGGTGGTAGTCGGTTCAATGGGGGAGGGGTGTTGCGTCATGGCCTCGTTGCCTTTCTGCATATCTACTGAGATCAATAGTAGATGACGCGGAGATGCACTTTTGCTGTCGACCAGGTGAGACGTCAGAGAAGTGACCGACATCGCAGCTTGAATAAGATTTTCCTGAGTATCCGGCATGCCTGACGTGACACTGCCCGCGTCAATCTCACGTTGAGTGCTCAAGCAAGGTACGCATCTATCTAGTAGATCGCCTGCCACTGAGAGAGTTGGCCCAATAAGTCGGGGCAGTCCCGACGGTAACCGGGCCACCACTGCGCCCGATGTGCCGACCAGAACCGGTTGAAATGGGGAAGTGGCGTGCGTCGTTCGCTGAAAAACACTGTGCTGTCCGCGATCACGGCAGCGACACTGCTGATGGGAGCCGAATTGCCGGGCGGCACTGCCCATGCCGCGCCCTTGGGGCCGAAGGAGTGCGAGGTCGTCGACGGACGACAACCGCAGACTGCCACGCCTGAGGAGGTGGGGCTCGACGCCGACGCGTTGCGTGCGGCGATGGCCTTGGCGGCGGACCGGAGTCGACGCAACATCCAGGTGTTCCGCAACAACTGTCTGATCGCCGCCGGTCCGAACAATGCGCACACCGGCGGGGTCCCGTGGAACCTGTGGAGCGGCACCAAGAGTGTGGTCTCGCTGATTGTCGGCATCGCCATCGATGAGGGCAGGCTGCGGCTCGATGACCCGATCGATCGCTACTTGCCTGCCGGGGTCGGGGACGCCGCGCACCGCGCGATCACCATCCGCAGCCTGCTCACCGAGACCTCGGGCCTGCGCGTCGCGGTGGCCGCCGAGGGCGTCACCGGGGTGGCGCAACTCGACCCGAACGTGGTGGCGCAGGCGATGGCGATCCCGATCGACCGCCCGCAGGGGGTGGAATGGCGATACAGCCAGCGCGGCGTCGACCTGCTGCTCGCGGTGGTGCAGCAGGCGGTCGGGATGGATGTGCAGGCCTATGCGCAGCAAAAACTGTTCGCCCCGTTGGGTATTCAGCGCACCGACTACTACTGGGGACGTGATCGCGCCGGGAACACCTATGGTCACGCGCACCTGTTGCTGCCGCCCGACGACTACGTCAAACTCGGCCTGCTCGTCGTGAATCGCGGTGACTGGCACGGCAATCGGGTCGTCTCCGCCGACTACCTGGCCCAAGCTGCCCAGCCGACCATGGCGGCCGAATGCTACGGCTTCCTCTTCGTCGTCAACCCATCCCGCTGCACCATCGATCTGCCTGGTCTGCCCGCGGACGCGATGAAGATCTCGGGGATGATGCGCCAAGACAGCTTCATCGTGCCGAGCATCGGCCTGCTGATCACCTCGACCGGTGTTGCCGATCCCGATGGCACGGTGAGCTATACCCACGATGTGCTGCGCGGCATCGTCGGCGCGTTCAGGGAGCCGCGGCTGCCGGACCCCGGACCCTATGTGCCACACCCGGATACCAGCATCGCCGACCCGTCGATCTCGAATCCGGCTGCCGTTCTCGGCGCGCTGGGCATCGGGTCGTACGCCTATCCGGGCTGTGGACAACTGGAGTGCCTCGGCAGGCCGCTCGCGGCGCCGTTCGGCGACTGGCCGCCCGGCTGCTTCGTGGTCGGTTGTTTCGGCCCGCACCCGGACACGCCTGGAATCCGGTAGTCGCGGTGAGCGTCGTCACAGGAAATTGCACTTTCTGAAATTTTGCAGTTCGTGCTAGATTTTTTCGCATGTCATCGCCCTCCCGTGACGAGGCCCCGCTCGGTCTGCGCGCCCAGAAGAAGCGCAGGACCGCGCTCGATCTGTGCATGGCCGCGCGCAGGCTTGCCGTCGAGCGCGGGCTCGATGCGACCACCGTCGAGGACGTCGCGAAGGTGGTCGGGGTTTCGCCACGCACGTTCTTCAACTACTACGAGACCAAGCTCGACGCGGTGGTCGGCCCGGTGCAGGACATCGGCAGCCCGGAAGGCCGCGAGGTGTTCATCGCCGGCGGGCCGAGCGGCATCCTCATCCAGGACCTCACCTGGCTGTTCGCCGCCACCCTCGAGCCGGAAGCCGAAGTGCGCGAAGCCATCTCGCTGGTGGTCGAGCTGATCAAGACCGAGCCGCGGGTGCTCACGGCATTCATGGCCGTCGGCGTACGGCAGGAGAACGCGGTCGCCGAACTGCTCTCCGCCCGCGCGGGCGCACCGGTCACGCCCGAATTCGCCTCGCTCGCTTCGGGAATCATGACAACGCTCACCACGCGGGCCGCGATGTCCTCGACCGGTGACTCGGCCAAATCGCTGACCGCCGCATTGCACGAGCAGTGCGCGATGGCCGCCCAATTGTTCGAAGGGCCTGACGACAGCAGCACAAGGAGAGGTGTCAAATGACAACGGCTGACTCGCCGCCCACCCCAATTGTCCTGACCCAGAAGCGCATCTGGCTCATCTTCGGCGCGCTGATCGCGGGGATGTTCCTGGCCAGCCTCGATCAGATGATCGTCGGCACCGCCATGCCGACCATCGTCGGCGACCTCGGCGGCGTCTCTCACATGGCGTGGACCGCGACGTCCTACCTGCTGGCCACCACCATCGTGATGCCGATCTACGGCAAGTTCGGTGACATGTTCGGCAGGCGTTGGCTTTTCCTGTTCGCGATCACCGTCTTCACCGCCGCGTCCGTCGGCGCCGCCGTGTCGACCGGCTTCTGGGAGTTCATCGTCTTCCGCGGCCTGCAGGGTGTCGGCGGCGGCGGTCTGATGATCCTGGCGCAGGCCGTGATCGCCGATGTGGTGCCCGCGAAGGATCGTGGCAAGTACATGGCGCCGATGGGCGCCGTGTTCGGCATCACCTCGGTGGCCGGACCGCTGCTCGGCGGCTTCTTCGCCGACACGCTCGGCTGGCGCTGGTGCTTCTGGATCAACGTGCCGATCGGTATTGCGGCGCTGGTCGTCGCCTTCCGCTACCTGAGCATCCCGAGCCATCGGCCCAAGACCAAGCCCGACTACCTCGGCGTGGTCCTGATGTCCGCCGCGACAACGCTGTTGATCCTGATCACCGACTGGGGCGGCAAGCAGTACGCCTGGGGGTCGACGACGATGGTGACGATGATCGCCGCGCTGGTGATCGTGGTGGCGACCTTCGTGCTGGTGGAGGCGCGGGCCGAAGAGCCGATGCTGCCGCTGTGGCTGTTCCGCAACCGGACGTTCGTGCTGACCTCCGCGATCGGCCTGCTCGTCGGCCTGGTCATGTTCGCCGCGCTCGCGTTCATTCCGACCTACTTGCAGATGGCCACCGGCGCCTCGGCCTCGGTCTCCGGCCTGCTGCTGATCCCGATGATGGTCGGCCTGATGATCGCGTTGATGGGATCGATGACCGCGATCACCAAGACCGGTAACTACCGGATCTACCCGCCGCTCGGCGCGCTGATCATCATCGTCGGGATGCTCTGGCTGACCCAGCTCGCGGCGAACACCCCGATGTGGGTGGTGTCGGCCATGCTGTTCGTGATGGGCGCAGGCCTCGGCCTGATCATGCAGATCATCGTGCTCGTCGTGCAGAACGCGGTGGCGCCGGACCAGATCGGCACGGCGACAAGCGCGAACAACTACTTCCGTGAGATGGGTGGTGCGATCGGTGTCGCCATCTTCGGCTCGATCTTCACCAGCAGGCTGACCGAGGGACTCACCGACGCGTTCGTCGCCAACGGTCCCGCGGTGGCCGCCGCGAAGCTCGATCCCGGCGCACTGGTGCCCTCGGTGGTCAAGAATCTGCCTGCGCAGCTGCACGACGCGATCGTCGGAGCCTATGTGCACGCGCTGGTTCCCGGCTTCTGGTACCTGATTCCCGGCGCGGTGCTCGCGTTCCTGCTCGCGCTGTTCATCCCGCAGTTGAAGCTCTCCGACGAGGCGGGCATGATCGCGCGCGGCGAAGCGGTGATGGCGGAAACGGTGTCGGGCGAGCAGGTCTCGGACGGCGACGACGAGCCGGATCCGCGGCTGGTCGCCGAACGTCGCTGACTCGCGGCACCTGGGCGGTAGGGCAGTTGCCCTGCCGCCCAGGTGCTTTCAACGTCGAGGGCAGGGGTTTCCGGTGAAGGCAGGGTCGAGCGCCTGCTCGATGATGTAGGCGACGGTGGGTGACTGCGGCAGCGTGTCGTGTTTGAAAGTGTCTGTGGGGCACAGGTCTTGGACCCAGACATTGTGGACGGTCGCGCCGGGCCCCGCGGCGAGGAAGGTAGCCTCCGGCGGGACGGAGGCGTCGTCCTGAGTGCTGGCGATCACGGTGTAGTCGACGCCGGGATCGGTGTCGCCGCCCGCATTGACGCTGCGCACGAAGTCGCTGCCGGCGAGCTGCTGCGCGGCCGCGGCGCCAACGATGCTCGTCAGCCCGGCGTCGAAAACCGGTGCGCTACCTGGCGGTAGCCGCTCGGCCACCGCACTGAGGGCGGAGCCGGAGCCATGGTTGGTGCCGACGAGCGAGATCAGCTGCCCGACCTTGCTCGCACCGCCGTTGAAGCGCAAGTACTGCCGCGACATCAGCGCACCCTGGGAGTGGCCGACGAGATCGACCCGCGCCGCGCCGGTGGCGCCGAGGACGCGGTCGACGAAGGCCGCGAGTTCGCCTGCGGACGACCGGATGTCGCCGGTCCCGTACACACCGCGGAGGGCGCCGAGCGCGCTCGTGGTGTCGCGGCCGTAGTTCACCGAGAAGACGCAGTAGCCTTCGGCTTTCAGCTGCGGCGCGAGCACGTCCCAGTCGTTCTGATTGCCCCAGGTGCCGTGCGCGAGCACCACGGGCCTCGGGTGGACGGCGGTGGGGACGCACGACCAGTCGTTCGATCCGGCAGGCGAGATGCTGCCATCCGGGTTCTTGCCGACGCCGAGCCCGGGGTCGGCGTCCTCGGCGGTGGTCGTGCCGCCGGGCCGGTCGGTGTGTTCCGGCTGCGGGTGGGCGGCAGCCGAGGCGGGCACGGCGCAGAGCAAGGCGGCGGCCAGGACTGTCACGCCTAGGTCGTGCGGACGGAATCGCATCGGGTGTGTGCTCCCGTTCGTTCGAGGACGAGCCCGATCGATGCGCCGCCGGGAGGCCGGCGCGGACGGCTCGCCCGCCACCGTGCAACGGGGCTACCTGGCCTGCTCGGCCAGCGAGCCGGGAGAGTGGGACAGACGGGAGGCTGCGGTACTACTCGTCCTCCAGCCGCAGGCGGTTGGCCTGTTGCAGGGTCGACAGCAGCGCCAGCGTCGACTCGGCGCCTTGATTCTCGTTGATCCCGGTGGGTTCCAACCCGTCGCAGCAGCCGCCGCTCGCCGGGTCGATCAGCGGTGTGGAGATGTCGTTCGCGCCGCGGAACCAGGCCTCGCACATCCGCACCGCGTCCTTCCAGCGTTGGTCGCTGGTGTCGTCGTAGGCGCGGGCGCAGGCGTCGGCCAATGCGCCGACCTCGATGGGCTGTTGATCGAAGCCCGGCCGCCGCTCGCCGGCGGCCCAGCCGTCGATCGGCGTGACCGACAGGTGGTCGCCCGCGGTCTCGATCTCGAGGAGCCAGCGCAGCATCGCGAGCCCGTCGGCGTGCGTGCGGCCCTGTCCCGGCTCGGCACCTGCCACCAGAAGTGCTTCGGCCAGCACCGCATTGGCGTAATGCAGCCGAGGTTCCGGCCACCGCCAGTCGAGCCTGCGGGTCGGCGGGCCGATCACCGTCGCGGCGTCGGCCAGCAGTGCGCGAGCCGCCGCGTTTCCGGGATCGGCCGTGCGCACCTCGGCCGCGCCGAGCGCGGCGTAGGCCATCGCGCGCCGCGACCGTGAGCGCTGCCGTGCCGCGATGGTGAAGTGCGGCAACGCCTGCTCGGCCAGTTCCGGCTTGCGCGCGACGACCGAGCCGAGCGCCCAGAGCGCACGACCCCAGTGATCTTCGACGCCCGGTTCGTCCTGCCAGCTCAGATCGGCGCCGCGCCGGTTGTGGCAGCGGCCGTCCTCGGTGAGCGCGTCGATGACGAAACGCGCGTAGATCGTTGCGAGTGCGTCCAATTCCGGCGTCGGTTCCGGTTCGCGGACCACCACGACGAGGGCGCGAGCGACGTCGTCGAGGCTGTAACCGTTCTCGTGCCGGGGTGTGGTGAATTTGGCGTGCTCGAAGATGCCGTGCTCATCGCTCAGTCGTAACAGGTGGGCGTAGGAGATGGTGCTCGTACTCTTGCTCTTCGCTTCGGACCGAACTGACACAATGTCAGCCTTTCTGCTTCGAGGCAGCGCCGACGGTGCCGCTGTCTGCAGCCATTCGATTGGCTGATCGTGTCGCACTGAATCGCTCGGAATCCACGCCGGAGTACGACACGGGCGGATCGACCACTAGGCCACGATCTTAACACCTGAGCCGTGCCAGAAAATCGGCGCGCCCGGTTCCGGCGCGAATTGTATTGTGCGGACATGAGTTCAGTGAGACTCGCAGATGAGTTCTGGAGTTGGCGGTTGGCCACCCTGCCCGACTCCAGCGACGACCTGCCGAGGGTGGAACGGCCGAACGGATGGTTGCCCGACTGGTCGCCCGCGGCGATCGAGCGGCGCAGGGACGTGCTGGCCGACCTGACTCGCAGGCATCGTGGGCTCGATCTGTCCGCGGCGCCGGTCGCGGAACAGGTCGACGGCAGGTTGCTCGGCGTTGCGCTCGCCAAGGTGCATTGGGAGCTGGAGGTGATCCGGGCCTGGGAGCGCGATCCCGGGTTCTATATCCAGCAGAGTCTCGGCCCGATCTACGTGGCGCTGCTTGTGCCGCCGCCGTTCGACGACGCCAGGGCGGCGACGATTCTCGCGCTGCTGCGCCACGTTCCGGTCGTCCTCGACGACGCGCGGGCGAATCTTGCCGACCATGCGAGCGCGCCGTTCGCGCAGAGCGCGGTGCGGCTGCTCGACGAAGCGGCCGGTTCGCTCGATATCGCGATGACGGCGCTGATTCCTTTCCTGCCTGACGAATTCGCTGCCGAGCTCCCTGTTGTGGCCCGAGTAGCCGCCGATGCCGTTGCGACTTATCGGGATTGGCTCGTGTCTGCACTGCCTTCATTCGGCAATGCAGAACCCGTCGGGCCGAATGGTCTCGACTACTTTCTGCACCACGTTGCGCTGCTTCCCTATTCGGCACAGCGGGTGCGCGCGATGGCGCGGCAGGAATGGCATCGAGCCATCGCCACCGAGGCCGTGCTTCGTACCCGGCATCGCGATGTGCCTGCGGCGCCGCTGCCCGCCGATGTGCCCGAGCAGGTGGAACGCCAGAGCGCCGACGAGGCGCAGGTACGCGAGTTCGCGGCCGAACGCGGCCTGTTGAGTCAGCCGAAGACGTTGCGACACTATCGATTCGCACCGCTCCCGCCCTATCTCGCGCCGCTCACCTGGCTCGGCGTGTCCGACGACCTGACCGGGCCGAGTAGAATGGACGACGACGCCACCCGCTATGTCCCGCCGCCGCACGACGAACTCCCGTATTTCGACCGGGCCGCCGCGGTCGACCCGCGCACTGCGATCGTGCACGAGGGCGTGCACGCCCAGCAGGTGGCGATCGGCTGGCACCACGACAATCCGGCCCGTCGCCGGTTCTACGACTCGGTGCCCAACGAGGGCATCGCCTTCTACTACGAAGAGCTGATGCTGCAGGCAGGCCTGTTCGACGACGCACCGGCGAGCGCGATCTTCGTGGCAAACGCCATGCGGCTACGGGCCTTACGCGTCGAGATCGATATCGCGCTCGCGCTCGGCGAGCTCACCATCGAGGACGCGGCGCACCGGCTGGCGGTCACGGTGCCGCTCGATGACGAGACGGCCTGGGACGAGGCGGTCTTCTTCGCCGGCTTCCCCGGCCAGGCGC
Organism: Nocardia sp. NPDC049149; assembly: GCF_043197455.1. Classification (NCBI taxonomy): domain Bacteria; kingdom Bacillati; phylum Actinomycetota; class Actinomycetes; order Mycobacteriales; family Nocardiaceae; genus Nocardia; species Nocardia sp. NPDC049149. The sequence goes on along the minus strand of NZ_JBICTD010000002.1, from coordinate 920,507 downwards.
TGAGCTACCAGATCGGCAAACTGCAGATTCAGGACCTGCTCGCCACCGCGGTGCGCGAACACGGCGACGCGTTCGACCTCCAGGAGTTCCACGACCGCCTCTGGCGCGAAGGCAACGTCCCCCTCGCACTGCAGCGTTGGGAGCTGCTCGGCCTCCGCGACCACCTCGACGAGGCCGACCGGCTCGCCCAGCCGTAGCGCTCAGGCGTTCGCGGGCAGCTCGGTGCCTGCGCCCCGGCGGCGGATGGCGACCAGGTCGTGGCGGGCCGCCGGGAGTGTCTGGTCCTCGACGCCTTCGACGAGAAAGCCTGCGTCGGCGATCATTTGACGGTCGTCGACACCGGGCTGGCCCTCGCTGGTGAGGTAGTCGCCGAGGAACATCGAGTTGGCCAGGTGCAGCGCCAGCGGTTGCATGCTGCGCAGGTGGATCTCGCGCCCACCGGCCAGGCGCACCTCCACGTCGGGAAAGTAGAAGCGGAACAGCGCGAGGATGCGCAGACAACGATCCGGTGTCAGGTCCCAGCGGTCGCCGAGCGGCGTGCCGTCGAACGGGATCAGGAAGTTCACCGGCACCGAGTCCGGATCGAGATCGCGCAGTGCGACAGCGAGATCCACGATGTCGTCGTCGGATTCCCCCATGCCGAAGATCGCCCCGGAACAGGGGGATAGGCCTGCCGTTGTGGCCCGGCGCAGGGTGTCGACCCGATCGTCGAAGGTGTGGGTCGAGCAGATGTCTGAGTAGCGCGCCTCGCTGGTGTTCAGGTTGTGGCTGTAGGCATGCGCGCCTGCGGCGGCGAGGCGTTCGGCCTGCCCGTCGGCCAGCAGTCCGAGGCAGACGCACACCTCGACCTGGGGATTGTCCTCGGTGATCGCGGCGATCGTGTCTTCGATGCGCCGGATGTCCTGGTCGCCGGGACCTCGGCCGCTGGCCACCAGGCACACTCGCTTTGCGCCTGCCTTGACCGCCTGGTTCGCGACCTCGGCGGCCTTGGCCGGGGTGATCCACGAGTACTTGAGCACCTCGGACGCGGAGCCGAGGCGCTGCGAGCAGTAGCCGCAATCCTCCGGGCACAGGCCGCTTTTCATGTTCACGATGGTGTTCAGCTTCACCCGCCGCCCGAAGAACTCACGCCGCACCCTGGCGCCTGCCGCGACCACGTCGAGCAGTTCGAAGGATTCGGACAACACCGCGAGCGCCTCGGCACGCGTCGGGGTCTCGCGTCGTATTGCTTTGTCCGCCAAGTGATCCAGTTGTTGAGCCGTCATGGCGGCCACCGTACCAACAGACTTGAACAGTGTTCAAGTATTTTCTTGAACGGTGTTCATGTGTACCCTTGTTCAGGGGAAATGCTGCTGGCTTTCGGGTATCACCACCAGCCGGTGGCCAGTTGGAGTGCGAGACTGGAGGTGCCGAGGACGACGGCGAGGATGCCGCCGAACAGCAGTGGGCGGGCGCCTGCGGTGCGTAGTTGCTGCCAGGTCAGGCCGGTGCCGATGGCGGCGAGGACCGCGGCGATGAGCCATCCGCTGAGCCGGGCCAGCGGAGCGGTCAGTGAGTCCGGCAGTATGCCGAGTCCGGCGATGAGGGATGCACCGAGGAACAGCACGACGAACAGCGGAAACACCTGGCGTAGTGGTGTGTTCGCTGCGTGATCGGGTGCGCTGCGGCGCTTCGCGAGGTGCAAGCCGACGCACAGCGGGACGATCATCAGGCTGCGGACCAGCTTGACGATCACCGCGAAATGCGCTGCGGCAGGACCGAAGACGACACCGGCAGCCAGCACCGAGGAGGTGTCGTTGATGGCGGTACCCGCCCAGAGCCCGAATGCTTCCTGTGACAAGCCGAGTAGCCGACCGAGCGGTGGATAGACCAGAACCGCAACGACATTGAAGACGAAGATGGTGGCGAGCGCGTAGGCGACCCGGTGGCGATCCGGCTTGAGCACCGCGGTGGCGGCCGCGATGGCGGAGGCGCCGCAGATGGTCGTGCCGACCGCGACCAGGGTCGCCGACTCACGATCGAGGGCGAGCAGCCTGCCGACGACCACCGCGGCGACAGCGCCTGCGACGAGCGTGCCGATCAGCACCACGGCGGTGTCCCGGCCGACAGTGAGCACCGAACCGACCGGCATGCCGAGGCCGAGCAGCACGATGGCGGCGGCGAGGAACCGCTGCTTGGTCAGCGTCAGCCCCGGCCCGAGCGGTCCGGTGTCGGCGACGAATCGGCGTCCGACGACACCGACGGCAACACCGCCGAACAGGGCGAGCACCGGCCCGCCGACGATCGGCAGCACGGTGCCGAGCAGGGTCGCTACGGTCGCCAACGCCGCCGCCACCAGCAGGCCGGGACCGAATCGACGGAGATGCGTCATCTCTCAGACGATCGTGCACGCACCGCGGGCCGGGTAGCCGCCGATTCGCGACGACCCCATCAGCGCCGCTGATGAGCACCCGTGCGGTTGAGGGGATGCCAACAGTGTTGGGCGCGACCATAATCGGTGTGATGACGCTATCGCCGGGGACGCCTGAACTGGAGGTGCTCGATCTGCTCGTCTCCGTCGCGGAGCTCGGCAGTCTCGGCGCGGCCGCGCGCAGGCACGGCATCAGCCAGCCCGCCGCGAGCATGCGGATCAGCACGCTGGAGCGTCGGCTGCGGTTGCGCCTGCTCGACCGCAGCCCGACCGGGTCGGCGTTGACCGATGCCGGACGCTCGGTGGTCGGGCACGCCCGCTTGGTGCTCGAGGCCGCGCAGGCCTTCACCGCCGGTGTCGCCGCGCTGCACGCCGCCGAGGTGCCCCGGCTGCGGGTCGCCGCGTCCAAGACGATCGCCGATCATCGGATTCCGCAGTGGCTCAACGCGTTGCGGGCCAGCTGTCCGGAGGTGGCGGTGTCGCTCGAGGTGGACAACACCCGCCACGTCGAGGCGCTGGTGCGTGACGGCGCGGCCGATATCGGATTCGTGGAGGGCCCGCACCCGCCCTCCGGCCTCGGCAGCCGGGTGCTCGGCGCGGATGAACTGGTGGTCGTCGTCGGGTCGGCCCATCCGTGGGCGCACCGCCGCACGCCGGTCACGCTGCGCGAACTGGCGACCACCCCGCTGCTCTGGCGCGAGCCGGGTTCCGGCACCAGGGACACCGTCTGGGAGATCCTCGGCGCCGAATGTCAACCGGCCAGGCCCGCCGCCGAGTTGGGCTCTGCGGTGGCGATCTCCGCCGCGGCACGGGCTGCGGTGGCACCTGCGGTGCTGAGCAGGCTGATCGCGGCGCCCGATCTGACGAGCGGCACGCTTGTTGAAGTGCCCGTTGCGGATTCGGTGGTGCTGTCCCGGAAGTTTCGCGCGATATGGCGGCGTCAAACACCGCCGTCCGGCGCGGCGGGAGTGCTGGCCGAGCATGCCGCGCGGCTGGAGGCGCGCGACGCGCGGCATTGGTGATTCAGCAGGCTTGGGCCCGACGGGTTATCGCGCCAGTCCGTGGGCGCGCGCAATGAGTCGTTCCATCACTGTGCGCGGCAACAACTTACGCACCGCGAACAGGACGGGGGCGTTGCTGCCGACAGCGTAGAGCGGGCCGGGGCGCTCGGCCTCGATCGCCTTGACGATGGTGTCCGCAACCCGTTCGGCGGTAATGCCTTTCGCCTGCTGCTCATCCAACTTGGCCATGAACGAGGTGAAGTCGGCGGTGTGCGGCGAGCCGTCGGTCAGGTACTTCGTCCTGCGCTCGAACAGCCCGGTATTGATCTGACCTGGCTCGACCGTGGTGAGCCACACGCCGAACGGCGATTCCTCGAATCGCGCCGCCACTGCGAAAGCCTTCAATGCCGCCTTGGTCGCCGCGTAGGAGGAGCGGTACGGCATCGGGAAGCTCGCGATCATCGACCCGACCATCACCACCCGCCCGTACCCGCGCTCACGCATGCCGGGCAGCACCGCCTGCGTCAACGCCACCGGCCCGAGCACATTCAGCCGGAACAGCCGCTCGATCGCGTCGGCGGGCAGCTCGGCCAGCGGACCCGCCTGGCTTTCGCCCGCATTGTTGACCAGCACATCGATCTCGCCGAGCCCGGCGACGAACGCGTCGATCGACGCGCTGTCGGTCAGATCGAGCGCCCGGTACTCCACTCCGGCGGCGCGGGCGTCCTCGCCGAGACCTTCAGGTTTCCGGCTCGTCCCGATCACCCGATAGCCCCGCGCGACCAGTGCGGCTGCCGTCGCCTTCCCGATCCCGGACGAAGCGCCGGTGACAACTGCGGTGCGCGGCATAAGCATCTCCTTCGGCAGCGGCCTCTGCCTGACGATAGCGCGTTCGGCGTACGCCGGTGTTTGTCGATGCCAGGAATGGCGGCTGCGCGCCGACCGGCGTAGGCGCGGTGGTGGGGCAAACACGAGCGCAACAGCGGGTAGCGCAGGGGAGATGGCGACTTGAATTCTGCGGACGGGTGTGCGAGCGGTCGTTCGGGGTTCTGCGGTATCGGGGAGTGCGGGCCTCGCCACAGGCAGGCACCGCCGCGGCGCTCTGAGCTGGGACAACACACTTAGGCTGCGGACGGCGGACGCGTGCCCCATGGCGATCCGTGCCCGGATTGGGCTGTTTTTCAGCGGTTTCCGGTCGGGTGTGTTGGGGCTAGGGTTGGCCGGTCGCGACGGGGCTCGCCATCGTCGCAGGATGCTGGCCGATGTGATGCCCGAGGAGCATGTAGTGGTTGCCGACACTGTTCGGGAGGAGCAGGCGATCCGTCAGCTGACGGATCGGTTGGTCGAAAACTTCAGCGGCACTTACTCGGTGGAGCAGGTCGAGGCGGCGGTGGCGGCCGCCCGCAGGCGATTCCAAGGCCATCCGGTGCGCCAGTTCGTCCCGATCCTGGTGGAGCGCACCGCGCGCCGACAGTTGGAACGCCCGGCCGAGATGGCGGGTGCGGTTGCGGTGCAGGCCGATCCGGCGTACACGACGATGCCGCCGCACCGGTGGCCGACGACGGATGAACGCCTCAGGAAGCAGGTGCCCGAGCCCGCGGAAGGCGGTCTGCCCGAGTCGCGGCGGGAAACCTGGTCCGCGAACAAGCGTTTCGCGCCCGCGGCGGTCGCTGCCGTGGTCGCGGCGCTTGTGGTGGTGACCGTCGTGACGCTCGCGCTCGCGATCCGCAAGCCCGGCCCTGCGCCGACGCCTTCGCTCGCCGCGCCGGTCGGCCCGGTCAAGGTGGTGCGCGGCGTGGTCGGCTCCGAGAAGCTGCCGTTCTTCCAGGATCCGAAGGTCGCCGAGGTGCTGGCGCGCAACGGGGTGAAGGTCGAGGTCGATCCGGCGGGGTCGCGCGAGATCGCCACCTCGATCGACCTGGCGAAATACGACTTCGCCTTTCCGTCCAGCGAACAGTCGGCACAGCGAATTCAGCGGCAGCGCAACGTGACCGCGAAATACACGCCGTTCTCCTCGCCGATGGCGATCGCGACATTCACGCCGATCTTCGACCTGCTGACCAAGGCAGGCGTGGTGCGCCCCGGTCCGGTGCCGACGTTCGACATGGCCAAGTATCTGACGATGGTCGGCAACCGCACGCGGTGGGACGACCTGCCGGACAACACCGCCTACCCGGTGCACAAGAACTTGCTGATCTCCACCACCGATCCGCGCAGCTCCAACTCCGCCGCGATGTACCTCGCCATCGCGAGTTATGTCGCGAACAACAACGCGATCGTGCAGGGCGACTCGGCCGAGCAGAACGTCATCCCCACGGTGGCAAGGCTTTTCGTCGGCCAGGGGTACACCCAGAACAGCAGCGAAGGCCCGTTCGAGAACTACCTCACCGGCGGCATGGGCCCGACGCCGATGGTCTGGATCTACGAGGCGCAGTTCGTCGAGGCCACCGTGCGCGGGCAGGTCAAGCCCGACATGACGCTGCTGTACCCGTCGCCGACCATCCTGTCCCGGCACACCGTTGTGCCGTTCGACGATGCAGGGGATCGGCTCGGCAAGCTGCTGGCCACCGACCCCGACTTGCAGCGGCTCGCCGCCGCACACGGCTTCCGCACCGGCGACGCCGCTCAGTTCGGCACAGTGGCGGCCGAGCACAACATTCCGGTCGCCCCTGACGTCCTCGACGTGATCAGCACGCCCACCTTCGACACCCTGGAGCGCCTTCTCGACGGAGTCGGCAAGTCCTACAACTAGATCCAGCGTCGGCGATCGCACGGCTCAGCTGATTCCCGCTGCGCGCGCGGCGATTCCGTCGAGCACGCAGTTCAGGCCGAACTCGAAACGCTGATCCGCGTCCGGATCGACGGCATCGCGCACCCGGCGGCCGAACTCGGGATACTCGCCGCCGGCGAGCACCTCGTGAAGGTAGGGCGCGACGGCCTGCTGCCATTCGACCTCGGTGAGACCGGTTCGGTGCTGGGCCCTTTCATCGGCCAGCTGCTGGGCGACGGCGCCGAACACGTAGGCGTGCACGGTGTCGACGATGGCCGCGGCGAGCGTGATGTCGCGGGTGTGCGCGCCCGCGGCGGTGAGTGCCACGTCCTGCAGGCGTAGGGAATTCGCGCCGAGTGCCGGGCGGCCGGTCAGTTCGGAACCGAGCCACGGATGCCGGACCAGCGTCGCGCGCAGGTGTGCGGCGACCGCGGTGAGGTCGGCGCGCCAGTCCCCGGTGAGCGCGGGCGGTGCGTTCTTGCCGTGCACCGCATCGATCATGAGATCGACCAGATCGTCCCGGCTCGCCACGTAGCGGTACAGCGATGCGGTGCCCGAGGCGAGCGCGGTGGCGACTCGGCGCATGGAGACCGCGTCGAGGCCCTCGCTGTCGGCCAGGTCGATGGCGGTGTCCACGATCCGCGCGACGCTGGGCGCGCGGCGGCTAGGTGCCCGTTGCTCCTTGGTCCACACCAGCCCCGGCGTCTTGGTCATCGCATCCTCCATTGCACAGTTCTCAGCCTTATGGTTACAGTGTAGCCGTAATGAGCACACTGTAGCCATAAGGAGCGCGCATGGCCGAGACAAGAGTTCCCGTGCTGATCGCCGGTGCCGGGTCGGTCGGCATGAGCGCCGCGGTTTTCCTTGCCTACCACGGGGTTTCCGCGCTGGTAGTGGAGCAGGAGGCAGCGCGGTCGATTCACCCGCGGGCCACCGGGCTCGGCCCACGCACCATGGAATTCCTGCGCCAGGTCGGGCTCGCGGACGAGGTAGACGCGGTGGCCGTCGACATGTCGGCGGGCAGCCTCGGCAAGATCTCCGGCCCGACGCTCGCCGCGGTGGACCTGTCCGGGATCCCGGACGCCCCGCCGATCCGGACCGGCTGGGGCTCCGGCCAGATCAGCCCGGCCTCGATCCGCGGCGTCTGCGCGCAGGACCGGCTGGACTCGGTGCTCGCGCCCGCCGCGGTGGAACGTGGTGCGGCGATTCGGTATTCGACGCGGTTGGTGACGTTCGAGCAGGACGCCGACGGCATCACCGCGCGGCTCGACGACGGGACGACGGTCCGCGCGGACTATCTGATCGCGGCCGACGGAGCGCGCAGCGGAGTACGCACCGCGCTGGGCATCGGCACCACCGGTCCAGGGGCGCTGGGTAATCCGAAGATCAGCATGCTCTTTCGCGCCGACCTGCGGCCGTACACCCAGGGTCGGCACTTCACCACCTGCGACATCACCGGTCCGGACGCGCCGGGCATGGTGGTGACGGTCGATGGTGCGAAAGAGTGGATATTCCATACCGATTACCACCCGGACGCGGGACAGTCGCCCGCCGACTTCACCGAGCAGCGGTGCCGCGCGTTGATCCGCACCGCGGTCGGCGACCCTACCTTGGATGTGCAGCTACTCAGTCGGTTGCCTTGGCGGGCACGGGGTTTACTTGCCGACACGTTCCAGTCGGAGCGAGTCTTCCTGATCGGCGACGCGGCGCACACCGTACCGCCCCAGGGCGCGTTCGGTGTGAACACCGGTGTCGCCGACGCACACAACCTTGCATGGAAGCTGGCCGCGGTCCTGCACGACCAGGCCGGGCCCGCACTGCTGCGGACCTATACGGCGGAACGTCGATCGGTCGCCGACTACACCCTCGGCCAAGCGTTGCTGCGGGTGGCCAACCCACGGCTGCACTGGGATACCAGCCCCGAGGCCGGAGCCGCCCGCACCGCCGTCGGTATGGCCGCCGCGCCGGTGGTGCAGCTCGGCGGCCGCTACGACTCGACCGCGGTGATCGATCCCGACGTCCGGTTGCCCGATCTCGAGGACATCGATCGCGTCCTGGACGGCACCCCCGGCTCCCGGCTCCCGCACCTCTGGATCGGCGAGCGCCGATCCACCCTCGATCTCGTCGCGACGGGCTTCGCGGTGCTGGCAGGCCCGGCCGGTGACCATTGGGTGCCTGCGGCGCAGCAGGTCGCCGATCAGCTGCGGATCCCGCTCGTGGCCACCGTGATCGGCGTGCCGGAGTGGCCGGGACGGGTCGGTATCGCCGCCGACGGGGCGGTGCTGGTGCGTCCGGACCAGGTCATCGCCTGGCGGTCGCCGACCGCACCCGCCGATCCGGCCGGTGCGCTCGAGCGCGTGCTCCGCCAGGTCCTCGATCGCTGAATGCGAGCCCGACCTGCGCGTGCGCGGGTTCGCCTCGGTGCTCGGAGCAGCTGAGATGTGCATGAAAGGCCGGTGAGACGTCCGCGCTGAAGTATTGCCGACAGCACAAGTCGCCACTACTCGAAGGAACGTCCATGCATCGCCGAATTCTCTGCACGATCGCGCTCGCCGCCCTGGTCACCGCCGCAGGCGCAGGCTGCTCCGACGACAAGAGCAGCAGCGCGGGCACGAGCAGCGCGCCGGGAACGAGCAGTGTGGCGGCGGCCGGCTCCGCCGGTGACTACTGCCACGCGGTGGTCGAACTGTCCCGCAGCACCCGTGACCTGGCCTTGAAGCCGGATATCTCGCCTGCCGAATACGGCAAGGCGGCCGATGAGTTCGACAAGGTGAAGGCGATCGCGCCCGCGCAGGCCGCCGCCGACCTCGACACGATCGGTTCTGGTTACCGCGCGATCTCGAAGGGGCAGGCCACCATCCAGTCCATCGGACCTGACATCGCCAAGGCGAGCCTGCACCTGTCCGAGGTCAACCGCACCGAGTGCATCCCCGGTGCGCCCAAGTAGTTCGGCGCCAGGGTGATTCGGTTCCGCGGCGGACACAGCGCCACCGGAGTCGCTGCGTCAATGGCGACGCACCGCCACGGAACCGAAGCCGCATCGTGACGACAGTCAGTGAAGGAGGTCGAGGTGGACTCGACGAATTCCGCTATCCGCCTGCATGTGCACCGGTGGGGCGACGGACCACCGGTGGTCTTGGTGCACGGCAGCATCCTCGGCGGTCGCGAGGCCTGGCGCGCCCAGCGCCCGCTGACCGACCGGTGGACGCTGCTCGCGCCGGACCGCCCCGGCCACGGCGGAACACCCTACGCGCGACAGGATTTCGAGCCGGAGGCGCGGCTGGTCGCCGATCAACTGCTCGACCGGCCCGTGCATCTGGTCGGGCTGTCCTACGGCGCGATCGTGTCGATGTACGCCGCAGCACACCGGCCCGAGCACATCCGCTCGCTCACCGTTGTCGAGCCACCGTTGTTCGGCATCGCCCGCGGTAACCCCGACGTCGATGCCATGGCCGCGGCGACGCGGGAGCTCATCGAAGGCGTCGATGTCCCCGCGGACGTGGCGTTGCGTGGATTCTTCGACCTTGTCGGAGTTCCGGTGGAGCTCGGCGAGCCGATACCCGAGGTGCTGCTCGCGGGAATGCGGCAACTCCAAGGCGCGCGCCCGCCCGACGAGGCAGCGCCGCCGGTGCATGTGCTGCGAGCGGCGCAGTTCCCGATCCTGTCGGTCTCCGGCGGGCACGCGCCCGCCTTCGAGGCCGTGTGTGACGCCATCGCCGAGCAGACCGGCGCCGAACGCGCGGTGTGTCCGGGCATGGGCCACCTGGTTCCCGATACCGGCGAGCCGTTCAACGCCCTGGTGGAGAAGTTCTTCCATCGTGCGTGACCGGAGCGGCCGGAGGGGAGTCGGTCCGGAGTGGTGCCTGCCGCACCGGGGCAACGAATGTCCCGGTGCGGCCGACTGATCCGATCAGCGCTGGCCGAGCATGCCTCGCATCATGTCGATTTCGGCGCGCTGGCCGTCGATGATGGCCTTGGCCAACGCCTTCGACTCGGCATTCGTGCCGCCCGCGAGTTCGGTCTCGGCCATCGCGACCGCACCGGTGTGATGCTCGATCATCATGGTCAACCACTGGCGATCGAAGTCGGGGCCGGACGCGGCCTGCAATGCGGTCATCTGGTCAGTGCCCATCATTCCCGGCATGTCGTGACCGCCGTGGCCGCCCGCGCTCGGCGCAGGCTTGCCGAAACTCTGTAGCAGCGTGGTGATCTGCTGCATCTCCGGTGCCTGCGCCTGCTCCACCTTCGTGGCCAGTGCGCGCAGCTCCGGGTTCTGGGTCCGGCTCGGCACCAGCTTCGCCATGTCCACCGCCTGCGCATGATGCGGGTACATCATCGTGAGGAAGGTGACGTCGGCATCGTTGAAATCACCACGGGCCGCGGGCGCTTTCGATGATGCGGGGGTGCTCGACGTGCTGTGATCCATGCCCGGCATGGAGTTGTTCGTGCCGGAGTCGTTGTCGCTACAGCCCGCGACGAGCAGGGCAGTGGCGGCGACGGCCGCGGTGACGGCGGACGTGATCCGGGTACGGGTGATGAACATGGTTGTGCTCCTTGCGATATGCGAATGATGGGGACAGGCACGACTCAGCGGCGACCATCGGAAACGGTCGCCGGGTACCTGTCAGATCCGCAGAATCGACAATTCGGCAAGGGAGAGCACCGTCCACGGCGGTGCCCGCTCGCGCCGCCGCCGCAGAGACCGGGGCCGCGCGAGGCCGGTGCCCGGCCGATCGAGGGCCATCCGATAGAGCAGGACCAGCCCGAACAGCAACGCGATCGTGGACAGGATGAACACGCATCCGTGCATCCCGCCGTGGGCGCCCGCGCAGCCGCCGCCCGCGCAATCCGCCCCTCCCGCACCATGATCGGGCATCGGGAACATCGAGCCGAGCGCGGACATCGCCATCGGTGGGGTGGCATCGTGCGCAAGCGGCTGACCGAGCCCATGCCCGGCAGCTGTGGCCGTAGCGTCTGGTGCGCCGATGCTGTGCCTGCCGACTGCGCCGGGCTGTCCTGGCGAGCCGTGCTGAGCGGCGGCCGTGCCATGAGCGGTGGCAGGCAGCCGACTGCTGTGCTCGTGATCCGGCCGCGCGAACACTGCCGCGTGCATCGCCACGATCCCCGCGAGCAGCAACAACACACCGACTGCCCGGGCGAACCGGGTCACCCTGTGTGGGAGCTGCTGTTCGAGCACGCGGCCAGTCTAGCGTCGGCTCGCAATACCCCCTAGTGGTACTCGCCCTATCCGGTGTAGATGTCGATGACCAAGCGGGTCGGGTTGCTGAGCGTGCTGACCGCGAACCCGGGCCGATCCGCGTTGACGCCGATGAACGACTGGGTGGTGCCTTCGAACACGAGGGTCCGATAGACGCCCGCGATCCCCGGCGCGCTCGGATCGGTCGCGGGGTCCGGCCCGGCATACGGCGTCACCGCACTGTCGAACGGGTATGCCGAGCCGAGGATCTGCACCTCCAGGATGGAGACGCCCGCCACGTCGACGACCTTGCCGCTGCCGTCCTGCACGGCCCGGTCGGCGTACTGCACGACCCAGCCGGGTGTGCCCTGACCGCCGAGGTCGTAGACCACCCGGTCGAAGCCGGGCTGCCTGCCGATTCTGATGCCGGTGACCGTGAGGCCCGCGCCGTTGGAAGCCGTGCTGCGTTTGGGATGCGCATCGCGCGGGGTGGTCGGCTCGACGGCGAGGGTGCCGGTCGTCGTTCCCGGCGCCACGCTGTTCGCGCTGGTTCCGTCGATGTCACAGCCGCTGAGCAGCGCTGCCGTCAGAAGCAGTGCCGCGGGAGCGGTGATCATCCCCACCATGCTGTTGCGCATGGGGCTGATGGTAAACGCCGCGCGGCACGGCATGCGGGATTTCGCGAGGCGCGACGTCTGCGGGGCTGTGGGGTTTCTCGATGTTTGCCAATGGACATCCATGGCGGATGAACCGGGCATGGGTCTGGCTCGTTGTTGTTGATGACCGGACGCGACCAAGCGTCAATTGATCCCTCCGGAGGACTCGAATAATGCTGTCGACCAAGCACTTCCATCGCGCCGCGCTGCCATTCGCCGCTGCCTCGGTCATTCTCGCCGGTGCGCTGAGTGCCTGTGGAAGCTCGGGCACCGCGAAGCCTGCCCCCGCTCCTGCCCCGGCGCCCGCGGCGGCGACCTCGGTCGTTGCGCCCGCGGGCGCGCCGCAGAGCCAGGCGCCCGCCAAGACCCAGGGCTGGCTGAAGGTCTACCGCGGAACCGCGCCGACCGGCACGAATGCCCTGCAGCTCGCGATCGCCGACAATAGTGCTGTCGGACAGTACGTTACGGCGACCGACCGCGCGGTCTACCGCTTCGACAAGGACACCAACAACCCGCCCGCCTCGAACTGCGCAGGCGAGTGCGCCACCACCTGGCCGCCGCTGCTCGTGCAGCGGGATCAGGCGGTGTACGCGGCGGGTGTCGACCCGCAACTCGTCGGCTTCATCGAACGTGCCGACGGCGCATGCCAAATCACGATTGCGGGCTGGCCGGTCTACTTCTTCGCGAAGGACCAGAAGCCTGGCGATCTGCTCGGGCAAGGCGTCGGTAAGGTCTGGCACGCGGTGACCCCTGCTGGCGGCAAGGCTGGCGTCAATTAGTCGAATCCGGTGCAGTGCTGGCGATTTCGCTGTACGCCTGGCCGCAGGGGAGGTGCGGAATCGCCGATTGACCGGCCCAGGTGTGACGAAGGGGCAACGATCTAGCACACTTGAGAGGTGACAGATATCGAGGAAGTGCTCGGCCGGCTGCGGCGGTATCCCGATGTGGAGGCATTGAACCTCTACGCCGTGGATGCCGCCGATCGGCTGATCCTCGATGTGGCCGCCGATGCTCTCGCCAGCGCCGATAGCGGAAAGATAGCTGTGATCGGTGACGCCTACGGTGCACTGACCATCGGCGCGATCGCGGCACACGACCTGCGCGGGCTGCGGGTACACCAGGATTTACTGACCGGTGAGCTGGCGCTTGCCAACAACGCACGGGCGCTCGGGCTCGCCGATCGCTACACCGCGCACCCGCTCGGTCGAGCCCTGCTTGCCGACGCCACCGTGGTGTTGCTGCGGCTCCCGCGCGCGCTGGCCGGGCTCGTCGAGGTCGCCGACGCCATCGCGCGCTATGCCGATCCCGAGGTGGTGGTGTTCGCGGGTGGCCGGGACAAGTACCTGACGAAGTCGATGAACGACGTTCTCGCCGCATCGTTTTCCGAGGTCAGGGCGAGCCGCGGCAGACAGAAGTCGCGGACCCTGCTGGTCAGCGGGCCGAAACCGGTGGGCGATCCGCCCTTTCCGGTCTGTGAACGAGTCGAGGACCTCGACATCGACGTGGTCGCGCACGGCGCCGCATTCTCCGGCACCCGCCTCGACATCGGCACCCGATTCCTGCTGCAGCACCTGAAATGGATGAAGCCCGACGCACGCGAAGCCGTCGATCTGGGCTGCGGCACCGGGATACTGGCCGTCGCACTGTCCAAGGCGCGGCCGGGCATCAAGGTGCTCGGCACCGATCAATCGGCGGCCGCGGTCGCCTCAGCCCAGGCGACGGTCGCCGTCAACGGGGTCGCCGACCGGGTGACCGTCGTCCGCGACGACGCGATGTCGACGGCGGCGGACAACAGCGCCGACCTGGTGCTGTGCAATCCGCCGTTCCACGTCGGCGCCGCCGTGCACACCGGATCGGCGATCAAGATGTTCGCCGAAACCGGCCGGGTGCTGCGGCCGGGCGGCGAGCTCTGGACGGTCTTCAACTCCCATCTGAACTATCGCGGGGTCATCGAGCGCATGGTCGGCCACACCGACGTGATGGGTCGAAACCGTAAATTCACGGTCACTCGGTCCGTGCGTGGTTTACACGACGCGCCGCAACGGTAGAGTCCGAAATGTCCGCCTGGTCACGCCCCCGTGGGAACTTGTGCCGGGCAGCAGACGTTGGACCAGACAGTTGGTATCGAGCGAAGGCTCGACGGACAGCGGCAACGACCAGAAAGGGACGCACGTGCGTACCACTTCGAATCCGGTTTTCAGAAACCTGCCTCGGCAAGAGGGCGGTGGCTACGCCAATTTCGGTTCGGGCGTCGCCGGTGCGGGCCAAATGGGCCAGCTGGGACAGCAATACGGGAACCAGTACGGCCAGCAGTACCAGCCGCAGCCCTACCAGCAGGCGCCCGCCACCCGGGCGATGACCATCGATGACGTGGTCACCAAGACCGCGATCACGCTCGGCGTGCTTGCGCTGTCGGCGATCATCTCCTACGGCCTGACCAACGCGAACACCTCGCTGGCACCGCTTTTCGTCATCGGCGGCGGCCTCATCGGCCTGGTGCTCGTGCTCATCGCGACCTTCGCCAACAAGATGGACAACCCGGTCCTCGTGCTCTCGTACGCGGTCTTCGAGGGTCTGTTCGTCGGTGCGCTGTCGTTCATGTTCACCAACATCGAGTTCGGTGGTGTCGGCGGTAGCGCGATGATCGCGCAGGCGGTGCTCGGCACCTTCGGCGTCTTCGCAGGCATGCTCGTCGTCTACAAGACCGGCGCGATCCGCGTCACCCCGCGCTTCACCAGGATGATCGTCGGCGCCATGATCGGCGTGCTCGTGCTCGCGCTCGGCAACTTGATCGCCAGCTTCTTCATCTCCGGCGGCCTCGGCCTGCGCGACGGCGGCCCGATCGCCATCATCTTCAGCCTGGTGGTCATCGCAATCGCCGCGTTCAGCTTCCTGCTCGACTTCGACGCCGCCGACCAGCTGATCCGCGCCCAGGCGCCGGAGAAGGCGGCCTGGGGCGTCGCGCTCGGCCTGACCGTCACCCTGGTCTGGCTGTACGTCGAGATCCTGCGCCTGCTGAGCTACTTCAACAACGACTAGTAGTCCGAAAGCTAATGGCCCCCTTCCTGACTCAGGAAGGGGGCCGTTGCTTTTCAGCTTCTCGGGCTAGCTCAAGCGCTCGATGACCATCGCCATGCCCTGGCCGCCGCCGACGCACATGGTCTCCAGACCGAACTGCTTGTCGTAGGTCTGCAGGTTGTTGATCAGCGTGGTGGTGATGCGGGCGCCGGTCATGCCGAACGGGTGGCCGAGCGCGATCGCGCCGCCGGAGACGTTCAGCTTGTCCTCGTCGATCTTCAGCTCGCGGGCCGAGCCGAGCACCTGCACCGCGAACGCCTCGTTGATCTCGACCAGGTCGATGTCGTCGATCGACTTGCCCGCCAAGGCGAGCGCGCGCTTGCACGCCTCGATCGGGCCGAGGCCCATGATCTCCGGGGACAACCCGGAGACGCCGGTGGACACGATGCGAGCCAGCGGAGTCAGGCCGAGCTCCTTGGCCCTGGTGTCGCTCATCACGACCAGCGCGGCGGCGCCGTCGTTGAGCGGACAGCAGTTGCCCGCGGTGATCGTGCCGTCGGGGCGGAACACCGGCTTCAGCTGGCTGACCGCCTCGTAGGTGACGCCCGCGCGCGGGCCGTCGTCCTTCGCGACGATCGAGCCGTCCGGCAGCGTGACCGGGGTGATCTCGCGTTCGAAGAAGCCGTTCTTGATCGCTTCCTCGGCCCGGTTCTGCGAGCGGACGCCCCAGCGGTCCTGCTCCTCGCGGGTGATGCCGGTGAAGCTCGCCACGTTCTCCGCGGTCTGCCCCATCGCGATGTAGGCGTCCGGGAGCAGGCCGTCCGCGCGCGGATCGTGCCAGGCGCCTGCGCCGCCCTCTGCGGTCTTCGCGGTGCGCGCCTCGGCGTCGGCGAAGAGCGTGTTCTTGGTGTTCGGCCAGCTGTCGGCGGAACCGTTCTTGTACCGCGACACCGTCTCGACGCCCGCGGAGATGAAGACGTCACCCTCGCCTG
Organism: Nocardia sp. NPDC049149; assembly: GCF_043197455.1. Taxonomy (NCBI): domain Bacteria; kingdom Bacillati; phylum Actinomycetota; class Actinomycetes; order Mycobacteriales; family Nocardiaceae; genus Nocardia; species Nocardia sp. NPDC049149. The sequence continues at coordinate 904,463 of NZ_JBICTD010000002.1, read as the reverse complement.
CCTTGATCGCGTGGAACGCCATCCGGGTCGACTGCAACGACGAGGCGCAGTAGCGGTGCACGGTGGTGCCTGGCACCAGGTCGTAGCCGAGCTCGACCGCCACGATGCGGGCGATGTTGAAACCCGACTCGCCGCCGGGCGAACCGCAGCCGAGGATCAGGTCATCGATCGTGTTCGGGTCGAGGGCGGGCACCTTGTCCAGCGCCGCGCGGACGATCTGGGTGGTCAGGTCGTCGGGCCGCATGTCGACCAGTGATCCCTTGGCCGCCCGGCCGATGGGGGAGCGGGCGGTCGAGACGATGACAGCCTCAGGCATGAGGACTCCTTTGTCGGAAGGTACGTGCGAACCGTTGTTGTTACTCGCGAGTTCGTATCGAATCTACGTCGCGCCCCGATGACCGGGAAGCGGCGGGGGTCGCCTCGTCGAGTGCCGTCAGCAGCACCGGAAGTAGTTGCGCCGCCGCGAGTTCGTAGCCTGCGGCCGACGGATGGAACCCGTCGGCGGCGAACAGCAGTTCGGGCTGTGCCCGGAACTCGGGAGCGAGCAGATAGCCCATCGGGACCGGCCGCCCGCCCGCGACGGTGGTGGCCACCGTCTGCGCGCGGGCCAGCCGGACACTCCAGTTGTGCACCACGGTGCGCAGCGGCTGCGGAATCGCGGTCACCGTGCCGAGATTCGGGCAGGTGCCGACCACGACAACGGCGTCGGCCATGTGCAGCCGCGCGACCGCGGCGGCCAGCCTGCGGGCCGAGGCGCGCACCGAATGCTTCTTGGTGATGTCGTTGGCGCCGATCAGGATGACCGCCGCGTCCGGCGGCGGGCCTGCCACGAACATGGCATCCACCTGACCGGACAACCCCTTGGAGGTGGCGCCGGAGATCGCCTTGGTGCTCAACCGGATTCGTTGCCCGGTGGCCACCGCGAGGCCACGGGCCAGTCGCACGCCGGGCACCTCGTCGGCGACCACGCAGCCGACACCGGCCGCGGTGGAGTCACCGAAGATCATCAGGTGCAGGTCCGCGTGCTTGCCGGTGCGCCACCGCTCCGGCTCGAGGCAGCCCGCGGTGTAGATGCCGTCGGCCTCAGGGGGTTTCGAGGTATCGCGGCCGATCACGCCACGGGCGACGCCGGCCTGTGCCATCAATAGTTTGGACGCTGCCCACCATGCCGTGGTCGCTCCGGAGCCGGCCAGCACGGTCGCGGCACCGGTCACCGCGGCGGTACGCCAGCCAATGCGTGGTGCACTCACAAGAGAAAATGTACCGACTTTAAGCAGGCGGGGCAGCAGGAGCAGGAACGTTGAACCAGCCGTAAGCCGGGATACTCGCCGCGTCGGTGGTGACGGTGACCTCGATGCGGCCCGGCCCGGTGTCCTGGAACAACGCGTACTGCATGCTGCCGTAGAGCCCGGTCACCACGGTGTTGTCGTAGCGGCCCACCGCCCCGGTGGTGGTGTTCCGCCAGGCCACCGTGGTGTTGACCTCGCACAACGGAGCCAGCGGGTAGTCGCCAGGCCCGATCCCGATGACGGGCAGTGCGCGCACGTTGAGGATCGCCCGCCCAGGCCAGGCGGGGCTCACGTCGGCCCAAGTGCGAATGGTGGTCCCGCACAGGCCGCCATACGCGAGCGTCGGCACCTGCGGGAACTCGATGGTCACTGCCTTGGCCTGTGCGCCAGGTCCGACCAGTGCGGTCACTGCCGCGCCGGCCAGAACAACGCCGGCACGGGCGATGTTCGGCTGCTTCATGCTCACGAATCCTAAACGGAGGTTGAACAGTTCCCCCTGTTTGTCGAGCTCTGGGGTTTTCCGCGTGGCGTGCGCGAACTCACACTGCGGTCATCTGGAACGATGGGGCCCATGCGCATCGCCGACCATGTCGTGGACCTCATCGGCAATACGCCGCTGGTCCGGTTGAACTCCGTTGTAGGCCCCGATGCCGGACTGGTGGCCGCCAAGATCGAATACCTGAATCCGGGCGGTAGCTCCAAGGACCGGATCGCGGTGAAAATGATCGATGCCGCCGAGAAGTCCGGCCAGTTGCGGCCAGGCGGCACCATCGTCGAACCGACCTCAGGCAACACCGGAGTCGGGCTCGCGCTGGTCGCCCAGCAGCGCGGCTACCACTGCGTCTTCGTCTGCCCGGACAAGGTCAGCGAGGACAAGCGCAACGTGCTGCGTGCCTACGGCGCCGAGGTGGTCGTGTGCCCGACCGCCGTGGCCCCGGAAGACCCGGCCAGCTACTACAGCGTCTCCAATCGCCTGGTCGGCGAGATCGATGGCGCGTGGAAGCCGGACCAGTACTCCAACCCCGGCGGCCCGGACAGCCACTACGAGACGACCGGCCCGGAGATCTGGCGCGACACCGAAGGCAAGGTCACCCACTTCGTCGCGGGCGTCGGCACCGGCGGGACCATCACCGGCACCGGCCGCTATCTCAAAGAGGTGTCCGGCGGCAAGGTGCAGATCATCGGCGCCGACCCGGAGGGCTCGGTGTACTCCGGCGGCACCGGACGGCCGTACCTGGTCGAGGGTGTCGGCGAGGACTTCTGGCCCTCGGCCTACGACCCGGCCATCCCGGACGAGATCATCGCGGTCTCCGACGCGGACTCGTTCGACATGACCCGCCGCCTCGCCCGCGAGGAAGGCCTGCTGGTCGGCGGCTCGTGCGGCATGGCCGTTGTCGCGGCCATCGAGGTCGCGCGGCGCGCCCCGGACGCGGTCGTCGTGGTGCTGTTGCCCGACGGCGGCCGCGGCTACCTGTCGAAGATCTTCAACGACCAGTGGATGAGCTCCTACGGGTTCCTGCGCGACCGGCTCGACGGCAGTGCCGAACCGTTGGTCGGGGATGTGTTGCGCGGCAAGTCGGGTGCCTTGCCCGACCTGGTGCACACCCACCCGTCGGAGACGCTGCGCGACGCGATCGAGATCCTGCGCGAGTACGGGGTGTCGCAGATGCCGGTCGTCGGCGCGGAGCCGCCGGTGATGGCAGGCGAGGTCGCGGGCAGCGTGTCCGAGCGGGATCTGCTCTCCGCGGTGTTCGAAGGCCGTGCGCACCTGACGGATTCGGTGGCCAAGCACATGAGCCCGTCGTTCCCGTTGATCGGCGCAGGCGAGCCGATCTCCTCCGCGACCAAGGCGCTGTCGGACACCGACGCGCTGATGGTGGTCGACGACGGCAAGCCGGTCGGCGTCATCACCAGGCATGACCTGCTCGGCTTCTTGAGCACCGGCAGCCTGGGTCGTTGATTCGGAACTAACTGTTGCCCTTGGCTTTCCGCCCACCGAACCCGTCTCGGTTCGGTGGGCGGCGGCCAGCGGCTCAGTCGCGCCGGACCATGCCTGCGATCGGCACCAAGAGCAATACCGTTGCGCCACCGAGTAATCCGAAGGCGAGCCGGAAGTCGCCTGTCTCGTCGCGCAGCGCGCCGACCAGGACGGGTGCCACCGCCGCGGCGGCGTAGCCGACGAAAAACGCCATGGCGCTGTAGCGTCCGGCTTCGGCCACATCGCGGCTCATCGACACCGGCACGGTGAGCACCAGGGTGAACAGGCCGCCGTGGCCGATGCCGAGTGCGACGATCCAGAGCCAGGTGGCGGTGGCCGGGCTCAGTGCGAGCCCGAGGAAGCCGACGGCCGTCAGCACTGTGGTCAGCGCGAGCCCGACGCGCTTGTCCCTGTGCTCACCGAGCAGCGCCGGAACCGCGAGCATCGCCACCACCTGGATCGAGATCATGGCGGTGAGCAGGAAACCCGCGTAGGCCTCGCGATATCCGGCCGCATCGTGCAACAGCGGTGCGACCCAGGCCAATTCGCAGTAATACAGCGCCGAGTTGAGCGCAGCGAGCACGGTGATCCGCCATGCCGTCACGCTGCGCAACGGCAGGCCCTTCGTCGCGGGCCCCTGCGGTCCCGACACATCGTCCAGGCGCAGCGCGGACCGCGCCGCAGACCACAGCAGGATGCCTGCGACGGCGAGTACCGCCCACGACGCCAGCGCGCCCGGCCAGGAATCCAGCGCGTCGGCTAGCGGCGCGCTGCTGCCTGCGGCGACCGCGCCGCCCAATCCGAGTCCCGCGGTATAGATGCCGGTGACCAGCCCGGCGCGCTCGGCGAACCGCGACTTCACCACCGCGGGCAGCAGTGTCTGCGCGACGGCGATGCCGGCGCCGACCACGGCGGCGCAGCTGAGCTGCAGCCAGGTTGCGGTGCCGAATCCGCGTGCGGCAGTGGCGATTGCGACCACCACCAGGCCGATCAGTACGCCGCGTTGCAAGCCGAAGCGGCGGCCGATCGCCGCCGCGACGGGCGCGCACAGACCCATCGCCAGGGTCGGGACGGTGGTCAACAGGGCGACCCCGGTAGAGGACAAGCCGAGGTCTAGGCGAATCCGATCGACCAGCGGGGACACCGCGGCGATGGCGGGGCGCAGATTGGCCGCGGCGACGAACAACGCCATCGTTGCAAAGGCGAGGGCGGCGCGGTCTTTGGTGGTCGGTGTGGGGCGGTCTCGAAGTGTGGTCATGACGGGTACCTCAATCTCGGACATTTAATGTCCAAGTTATAGCACAGTCTCGGACATTTTCTATCCGAGATATGCTGTCCGCATGAAGATGTCCAACGGCGTCGAATGGGCCATGCACTGCTGTGTTTCTCTCGGTCAGGCGGTCGACCCGGTGCCCGCCGCCCGGTTGGCCGAGTTGCATGGCGTGCCGACGGCCTACCTCGCCAAACATCTCCAGGCGCTGTCCCGGGCCGACATTGTGCGCTCGGTCCCCGGCCCGGCCGGCGGCTACGTGCTCACCCGTGCCGCCGACAGCATCACCGCCCTCGAGGTGGTCGAGGCGGTAGACGGCACCGACCCGGCCTTCCGCTGCACCGAGATTCGCCAGCAGGGCCCGCTCGCCCTGCCCGCGAAAAGCTGCCGTGTGCCCTGCGCGATCGCCCGCGCCATGGCCGCCGCCGACGCGGCGTGGCGGGCGGCCCTCGCCGCCATCACCATCGCGGACCTGGCCGCGAACATCGACGCCGACAGTAGCGGCACCGCGCTGACCGACCTGCGTGACTGGCTGACCACCGGCACGCGCTAACCCTCGAATGCCTGTGCACTCCAGGACTGTTCGGCACGTCGACTCGGTGCGTCGCTGACCTGGATGCTTACCTCCGCGTTGGTATTGGACGGAAAAGTGCGTACTTGCCGGTCCGTTCGGTGTGCACCAAGACTGAAGTCGGTAGTCGGCGACCGTCGTCGAAATATCTTGGAGTGGAGCGACTATGACCGACCGCACGCCGGTGACCGTGGTTGGTCTCGGATCGATGGGCAGCGCGCTGGCGAAAGCCTTTCTCCGTGCCGGGCATCCGACCACGGTGTGGAACCGCAGCCCGGAGAAGGCGGCATCGTTGGTGGCGCTTGGTGCCAGGCACGTCGGCGAGATCGCCGAGGCGGTCGCCGCGAGTCCGCTGATCATCAGTTGCCTCATCGGATTCGAGGCCACCGCCGAGACCCTGGCGCCGGCCTGCCATGCGATCGGTGGGCGCACGCTGATCACGGTGAACAGCGGGGCTCCGGCAGGGGCAAGGGCACTGGCCGCATGGGCCGCAGAGCACGACGCCGGTTTTCTGGGCGGCGCGATCAAAAATGTGCCTGCGGCCGTTGGTAACCCGGATACGCTGCTGTACTTCGGCGGTAGCCGTGCGCTCTTCGACGAGCACGCCGAAACCCTGCGGGTGCTCGGCGGCGACCTGGAGCATCTCGGTCCCGAGCCCGATCTGGCTGCCCTGTACGAGGCCGCCGTCGGCGCGACCCTGCTGCCCGCGCTACTGGGGTTCTTCGAAGGCGCCGCGGTGCTGTCCGCGCGTGGCTTGCCTGCGAGCTCGATGGTGCGGCACGCGACCAAGTGGCTGCAGATGATCGAATCCCTGCTGCCCGTCCTCGCCGAGGAGATCGACACCCGCGACTACACCAAGCTCGGCTCCTCGGTCGCGTTGTTCCATTCGGCCAACGACGACGACCTCGCCCTCGGCACCGAAACCGGCGTCGACATGGCCTGGCATCGGCCGATGTTCGAGCTCCTCGGCCGCGCGATGGACCAAGGATATGGAGACAACAGCATCACCGCGCTCTACGAACTGCTCCGCGGGGATCGAGCCGACGAGCACGATCTTCGCGGCAGGCTCGCGGCCGGGGCCGACTAGCTTCGTCGCGTCGCGTCGCGTCGCATCCGCACGCTCAGCGGGCAGTGCGCTGCGTGGTGATCCGGCCGACCACCCATGCGACCAGCAGCGCGACGAGGAACGACAGGAGGGACGCGCTCATCCACGCCTGCTTGGTGAAGTGCAGGCGCTCTTGGATGTTCACCCAGAAGTCGGTCCACACGCCGGCATCACCCGGATTGATCAGCTGATAGACGGTGAACCCCGCGAGCCAGGCGACGATCATGCCCCACCGCGACGGTGCGTCGGCGGCGGTGTTCCACTCGCCCTTCGCCCGCAGGAAGAAGTCGCCGACGAGCACGCCGAGCATCGGCACGAACACCGAGCCGATCAGCCCGAGGAAGCCGAAGTAGTTGCCCATGTTCAGCAGCAGCGCGAGCACGGTGATCAGCGCGCCGAGGCCTATCGACAGGACCCGGCGGTCCAGGCGCGGCGCGAGATTCTGGATCGAGACCGCGGTGGAGTACACGTTGGCGAACGACTGGTCGGCCTCGCGAAGCACGAACACAAAGAAGAAAAGGCCGCCGAGAGTGACAGCGAGGAAGGGCGAGTACTGGCCGCCGCCGGTCGCCCGCGCCAGCGCGAACAGCCCGAGGATATAGGCGACGATCTGGGTGAGCGCGTAGGCGCCGCTCGCCGCGCCGAACGCGGAGCCGGTGCTGCGCGAATGCCTGGTGTAGTCGGCGGCCACCGGCACCCAGGAGATCGACACCGCAAGCGCCGCGTCCGTGGCGATCCAGAAGAGGTTCCAGTCGACGCCGAACGGACCGCTGCCGTGCGGGCCGGGATTCGCGGTGAGGTCGGGCAGACCCGCGCGGAAGAACTGGATGTAGAACCAGATCAGCGCGATCACCACGCCAGCGGTGACGAACCGGCGCAGCATCCGCACCGAGCCGAGCGGCCAGATCGTCAAGACTGTGGTGAGGACGCCCGCGGCGACGACATACAGCCAGTGCGGGCCGCCGCCGAACAGTTCGTCGGCCGCGTCACCGATGACGATCAGCTCGAAGGTGCCCCAGCCGATCAACTGCGCGATGTTCAAAACCGTTGGCAGGTAGCTGAGTTTCGCGCCGAACAGGCCGCGGAGCAGCACCATCGCCGGTTTGCCCGTCTTAGCGCCAGGCACGGCGGCCAGGCCGAGCATGACGCCGCCCGCGACCGTGCCGACGATCATCGCGAGGATGCCCGCGGCGATCGAGAGCTGCGGTGCGCCCTCGGCATTCGGCGCGAGCACGGTATATGCGCCGGAGAAGGCGATGAGGCTGACGCCGAGATTTGCCCAGAATGCGCTCTGGTCCCAGAAGGACAGCACTTTCGGGGCGGGTTCGTCGAGGGTGAACGGAGCTTCGTGCCGTTCGGCGGTGGGCAAGGTCGAGGCAGACATGACCGAAACGCTCTTCCTACGCCGGCATTACCCGGACAGGTTCAGGCGGTCGGCGAAGCGTGGGGTCCGCCCTCTCAGCCCGGCCGTGCCCGAGCTCCCGCGATAGGGGTTTGTTCGGGCAAATGGTACACGTGACGGCTTCGCGCGTGGTCCGGTCCGTAGGTGGCTGCTAGGTGAACAAATCGCCAGCTGGGCATTCGCTCAATTATTTCCAGATAGAATCATCGGGGACACGAGGTTGTAACAAGATCCGGCAATCCTGCGTCTGAGCAGGGAATTGATGGCATGCGTCGGGGATCACATTAGCTGTTAACCCTGATAACGGAGTCGTAACGGTCTGTTCATTCGCTAGGGCAAGGATTCTCAGGTATGACTCGGAAGCAAGGGATCGGTTGGGTCGCTCTGCTGGCCTCGGTGCTTGCCGGGGCGGAGTTGCTCGACTGGATACATTTTCCAGCGCCCCAAATGATCCTGGCGATCGTCGTCGGTGGCGCGCTGGCGTTGATGGGGAAGCTGCCAGCCCCGCTGCCTCGCCAGGTTTCGGTCGGCGTGCAAGCCATGCTCGGCGTGCTGATGGGTAGCTATCTCGAGGTCTCACTGCTGTCCAGCATCGGCTTGGCGCTCATTCCGGTGCTTGCGGTCACGGTGATGACGCTGGTGATCAGCCTGCTGGTCGCGGTGGTGTTCGCCCGAGTTGCCCACGTGGAGTTGCCAACCGCCACGCTCGGCCTGCTGGCCGGTGGATCCGCGGCCGTGGTGGCCTGCGCCGACGACATGGACGCCGATCCGCGTCAGGTCGCCTTCATGCAGTACCTGCGGGTCGCCCTCGTCGCAGTGAGCGCACCCGCCCTCGGCGCCTTTCTGAACAACAGCAGTAGCGGATTGAGCTCCGAGCGAGTCACTCTCGGTGGCGCGGTCACCAACCCTGATCTGCCCTACTGGATGATCGTCGGTCGCGGCGATCAGGTTGCCGGACTGTCCATTGCGGTGATGCTGTGCATCGTCGGCACCAAGCTCGGCAGGCGGCTCAACATGCCGAGCCCGGCACTGATCGGGCCGATGCTGGTGACCGCGCTGCTCACCGCGCTCGGCGTCAGCCACGGATACGCGCCGACCAACCTGTTCAAGGACCTGCTGTTCGTGCTGATCGGCTTCGAGGTCGGCACCCGGTTCACCAGGACCGTCGTCACCGAGATGGCCAGGATGATTCCCGGCATGACGGTCACCATCGTCGCCCTGTCTGCGATCGTCGCCGGATTGGCTTTCGCCGTAGCGACCTTCGTCGATCTCGAGCTCTCCGACATCTATCTGGCCACGACCCCCGGCGGCATCAACGCGGTGCTGGCGACCGCCGAGTCGATGGATGCGAACCTTCCCCTGATCACCTGCGTGCAGAGCATGCGATTGCTCCTGATGGTGCTGATGCTTCCGCTGTTGACCCGCGGCATGCGCTGGCTGTCCGCGCGCCAGATCCGCATGATGCAGCCAGAACTGGTCGCCTGAGGTCGTTCTCAGACATCCACGATCAAGTCCGTCCATTCGTCGGCGAGCGACGCGAGCCGGTACCACGCCGCGTGCACCCGGTCGTCGGACACCTTCTCTGCGGTGTGCAGGAGATGGCTGGCGTGCACGTGCGCCGCGGCCATCCGATCGACGGTCGCGCCGAGTGATCGGGCGCGCAGCTGCTCGGTGTACCGGCGGCGCGGCAGCTTGGTGGCCACCCACGCGTCGATGGCGGCCACCAACTCGGCACGGCGGCAATCTATTCCGGCGGCCCCCAGCGGATCGCGGTGGCGCTGCCTGTGCAACGTGGCCAGCGCGCGGGCCCAGTCGATGAGCGGATGGTCGGTGACCGGATCGCTTGCCTGGCCACCGAAGGCGGCGACCAGTTCGCGTTGATCAGGCAGCGGCCGCGTGCCGCCACGGCTGGGGCGATGGCCACGATCACGCACGAACATCGCGGGCTCCTCGGCGCATCGCGATGCGGGGGATCGGGGTAGTGCCGACGGCGTCGGCGGACAGTGGGGTCATGGTGCACCTCCAGGTGTCGGGCGGGAGGCATTGCCCTGATGCCGGATCCGGAGCTAAGCGTGCGCCAGCTGTCTCGGCGTGTCGGTGTCGGACAGATGGCACGTCGATGACAGGTCGTAACAATCTTCTCCGCAAACCGTCGGGTCGGTTGTGAGGTTGGCGAACCGAACGGCGCGGGCTACGCGCCTGGAAAAGGTAGATGTCGCGCCGAATGCGCCGATGTGGCAAATTATCTGCAAACAGCTGGTTCGAGTAATGTCGCCGGGGTATAACCGGCCATGAAGCCGCCTCGGCAAACTGCCTTGGCGTAATCGGATAGCGAAGGGACGGGCATGTACACCTCCAGTTTGGCTATCGATTTCCAACAAGGCCTCTCGGACGCGTGGAGCTCCGTCGCCACGTTCGTCCCCAAGCTGGCCGGATTCCTTGTCATCCTGATCATCGGCTGGATCGTCGCGAAGATCGTCTCGACGATCGTGGACAAGGTGCTCGACCGGCTCGGCTTCGACCGGCTGGTCGAGCGTGGCGGACTCAGGCAGATGATGTCGCGCAGCCGCTACGACGCCTCGGATCTGCTGGCGAAGCTGGCCTACTACGCGATCCTGCTGATCGCGCTGCAGCTCGGCTTCGGCGTCTTCGGTCCGAACCCGGTGAGCGATCTGCTCGACGGCATCGTCTCGTGGCTGCCGAAGGCGGCGGTCGCGATCATCATCGTGGTGATCGCGGGCGCGATCGCGTCCGCGGTGCGTGACCTGGTCGGCAACATGCTCGGCGGGCTGTCCTACGGCGCGATGATCGGCCGCGTTGCCGCGGTGTTCATCTGGGGCGTCGGCCTGGTCGCCGCGTTGAATCAGATCGGCGTTGCCACCTCGGTCACCATGCCGATCCTCATCACCGTGCTCGCCACCATCGGCGGTGTCCTGGTGGTCGGCATCGGCGGTGGCATGATTCGGCCGATGCAGCAGCGCTGGGAGAACTGGTTGAGCGGGCTGGAGGAGGAGATGCCCGCGGTCAAGGGGCACGCGGAGGCGTACTCGCGTGGCCGCGAGGATGCCTCGCGCGAACAGCTCTGGATGGACCAGCAGGCCAGCCGTGGTCAGCACGGGCAGCAGTGGGATCAGGGCGCGATGCAGGGCGGCGGATCCTACCGGCAGTCCGGTGAGTACATGGGCTACCGCGATCCCGGCGACGCGCGCTGATCTCAGGTTCAGGTCACAGTGCGTCCGCGCTCGGTTCCGGCCGAGCGCGGACGCACTGTATCGAAGTCGTTGTGCGGCAACGCGGTATCCGGCGGTAGCAGGAAATCAGGCAGACACGTGCGCCGCGTGCAGGCACACGCTCGCCAGCCGCAGCTGCGCCCAGCCAGCATTCGCCCAGCTGTCGAGGTCGTCGGGCGCCGCGCTGGTCAGCGCCTGCCTGCCGGGTTCCTGTGCTTCGCGCACCTGATCGACGAGCCCGCGGGCGTATCCGGCAAGCAGCACGCTGACCGGGACCTTCGCCGCGTCCTCGACACCGTGCTCGAGAATGTCGCGCACGGCCGCCGCATGCTGGTCGAGGGCGGCCGAGAGCGCAGGCAGCTCGGCGGCGGCGGCCAGTGCGGGCACCCCGTGCGTCTTGTGTAGGCGGGTCAATATCTTGCGTGCCGACACTTCGAGCAACGCCGGGCCGAGCGAAAACATGTCTCATGCTAGCAATCGCTCAGTATTTATGAAACTGTGATGCTCCACTACGTCAGATATGTCGTATTAGTGCGGCTCAGCAAACATGCCGCACGAAAAGGCTTGCCGGAGAACCGGATTCTCCGGCCCGGGCGGGCCGCCCGGACCGGCAGCGAATCCGCCGCACCGACCCGCCGGGTTACCGGAAGGCGTTCGCGTCGGTCAGTGCGCGGCCGAGCACCAGCTGGTGCACCTCGGCGGTGCCCTCGTAGGTGAGCACCGACTCCAGGTTGTTGGCATGCCGCAGCACCGGGTAGTCCAGCGTGATGCCGTTGGCGCCGAGGATGGTGCGGCACTCGCGGGCGATCGCGATGGCCTCCCTGGTGCTGTTCAACTTTCCGGCGCTCACCTGCTCCGGGGTCACCGCGCCGCGATCCTTCAGCCTGCCCAGGTGCAGGGCGAGCAGCTGGCCCTTGCCGAATTCGAGGGCCATGTCCGCCAGCTTGGCCTGGGTCAGCTGGTAGCCGGCCAGCGGCTTGTCGAAAACCTCACGGGTGCGCGCGTATTCGATGGTCGAGGCCAGGCAGTCGCGGGCCGCGCCGAGGGCGCCGAAGATGATGCCGAAGCGGGCCTCGCTCAGACAGGCCAGCGGCGAGGCGAGCCCGCGTGATTCCGGCAACACCGCCTCGGCGGGCAGCCGGACGTCGTCCAGGTCGAGTTCCGCGGTGATCGAGGCGCGCAGCGACAGCTTGCGGTGCATCTCACGCGCGTTGAACCCGGGCGTCCCCGCCGGGACCAGGAAGCCGCGGATCCGCTGCGTGCCCTCGTCCTCGGTCTGCGCCCACACCACCGCGACGTCGGCCACCGAGCCGTTGGTGATCCACATCTTCGAGCCGTTGAGCACCCAGTCGGCGCCGTCGCGCTTGGCCCTGGTCCGCATGCCGCCGGGGTTGGAGCCGAAGTCGGGTTCGGTGAGCCCGAAACAGCCGATCGCGCGGCCAGCCGCCATCTCGGGCAGCCACTGCTGCTTCTGTTCCTCCGAGCCGTACTTGTGGATCGCGGTCATCGCCAGCGAGCCCTGCACCGAAACCATGCTGCGCACACCGGAATCGACCGCCTCCAGCTCCTGGCAGGCGAGGCCGTACATGGTGGCCGACATGCCCGCGCAGCCGTAGCCGTCCAGATGCATGCCGAGCAGTCCGACCTTGCCGAGTTCCGGGGCGATCTCCCGAGCCGGGAAGGTGCCCGCCTCGAACCAGTCCGCGATGTGCGGGCGCAGACGTTGCGCCGCGAAGGCCGCGACGGTGTCGCGGATCTCGCGCTCGTCGTCGGACAGGAGGGTATCGATCGCGAACAGTTCTTCCACAGTGACCATGGGTCAAGACTAAAGGGGCCGGGTGCGGTTGAGAGCAGGGTCACTAGGCTTCGATGCCGTGAATTTTCCGACACATGCCCTCTAGCTGTGTAAATAGATCGGTTTCTGGCTGAAGGAAGGGCGATCCATCCTGTCGGCTGGTGGACGTGATCCAGATCTTCGTCACTGTCGGGTATGTCTTCGGGGCCCGCCGGTGTTGTCGACTGTGTGAAACGGGGCCTTCCCGTCACGCGCCGGTGCGACCGAGCTTGGAGTTGCCGGTTGATCGCTCCCAATTAGGCTGGGGTTCATGAGTGAGCTGGGGTTCTCCACACGTGCCGTGCATGCCGGATTCGATCCAGACCCGCAGACCGGTGCGGTGAACGTACCGATCTACGCGAGTTCGACGTTTGCCCAGGACGGAGTCGGCGGTCTGCGCGGCGGTTTCGAGTACGCCAGGACCGGAAACCCGACCAGGTCGGCGCTGGAAGCGAACCTCGCCGCCCTCGAATCGGGCACCTACGGCCGGGCCTTCGCCTCGGGCATGGCCGCAACCGACTGTGCGATCCGCGCCACGCTGCGCCCCGGTGATCACATCGTCATCCCGGACGACGCCTACGGCGGCACCTTCCGGTTGATCGACAAGGTGTTCAGCCAGTGGGGTATCGAGCACTCGCCCGCCCACGTGTTCGACGTGGACGAGATGCGCGCGGCGATCCGGCCGAACACCAAGCTGGTCTGGGTGGAGACGCCGACCAACCCGCTGCTGAGCATCGGCGATATCCCGGCGCTGGCCGACATCGCGCACGCCGCGGGCGCGAAGCTGGTGGTGGACAACACCTTTGCCACCCCGTACCTGCAGCAGCCGCTGCTGCTCGGCGCGGACATCGTGACGCACTCCACCACCAAGTACCTCGGCGGCCACTCCGACGTCGTCGGCGGCGCGCTGATCACCAACGATCCCGAGCTCGACGCGGCATTCGCGTTCCTGCAGAACGGCGCGGGCGCGGTGCCTGGCCCGTTCGACGCGTTCCTCACGATGCGCGGCACCAAGACACTGGCCGTGCGGATGGATCGGCACTGCGACAACGCCGAGACCCTGGTCGAGTTCCTGTCCGGGCATCCGGCCATCGCCAAGGTGATCTACCCGGGCCTGCCCGAGCACCCCGGCCACGAGATCGCCACCAAGCAGATGCGCCGGTTCGGCGGCATGATCTCGGTGCGACTACACGGCGGCGCCGACGCGGCCCGCGAGTTCTGCTCGCGCACCAAGGTTTTCACGCTTGCCGAGTCGCTGGGCGGGGTGGAATCGCTGATCGAGCATCCGGCCGCGATGACGCACGCCTCCACCGAGGGCTCCGAGCTGGAGGTGCCCGCCGATCTGGTGCGGCTCTCGGTCGGCATCGAGGATGCCGCCGACCTGCTCGCCGATGTCGCCCAGGCGCTGAAGGACTGAGGCCGACCGAGATGGCGAAGCGGCCGCACCTGGGTTCCGGGTGCGGCCGCTCGTGTCTCAGGGGACGTGCTCGGGCGAGTCGCGGTGCGACCAGGCCCGCAGCGTCAGCTGTGGTAAGGCTCCGCGCTGACCAGGGTGACCTTCATGGTGTTGCCGTTGGGCAGCGTGTATTCGCGGGTCTCGCCGACCTTGGCGTCGATGAGCGCGCCGCCGAGCGGGGACGCAGGCGAGTAGGTCTCCAGCTTGGAGTCGTTCAGGCCCTCTTCGCGGGTCGCGATGAGGAAGGTCTCGGTGTCGGACTCGTCGCCGTCGTAGTAGACCTTGACGACCGAGCCGGGGAGTGCGACGCCGGACTTGGTCGGCGCGACGCCGACCTTGGCGTTGTTCAGCAGCTCTTGCAGCTGGCGAATGCGCGCCTCCTGCTGGCCCTGCTCCTCGCGCGCGGCGTGGTATCCGCCGTTCTCCTTGAGGTCACCCTCTTCACGACGTTCGTTGATCTCGGCGGCGATGACGGGACGATTGGCGATGAGCGCATCGAGTTCGCCCTTGAGCCTGTCGTGCGACTCCGGGGTCAGCCAAGTCACTTGCGTCTCAGTCATCTCGATCACTCCCTAGTAGTTGTTCCCGGCAGGCCGGGATTCCCTGATAACTGCCGCAGTACCCACCCGTGGGGCGGGCACGCACCAGTCGACGGCTAGAGCGATCCTGGGAAGTTCGTCGAACCCCGACAGGCTTTAGTTCCGGGCAAACTGAGAACCCGGAACTGATAGCGCTGGCCGCCAATGCAGCAAACACGGCTCCGAACCCCGGAACCGTGTATCAGGCCATTTTAGCATGAATCACAAACATGCAGGTCGGAGTTAATTTCGAGGAACAATGGTACGGCAAAAGGGGCAAATCACCCTGCTCGAAGATAGCTGGGCACCTGCCCGCTGCACGCGTAGATGCTGCTCGAGGCGGGGCGCGAGGACGCCTTGACCGTCGTGGTCAGCTCGATCGTGCCGCTGGTCGACGGCTCGACCAGCACCTCGCGCCTGCCGACCTCGACGCTGTCGCGGGCCATCGCGCGGACGAAGCAGACCACCGGCTTGCTCGGGTCCTTGCGGGTGACCTTGATCCGGACGCTCATCGTGGAATCGTCGAGGACGGTGTAGCCGAGCTGCTCGGAGTCGATGTCCTTGGGGCCGTACTTCTGGTAGCCGATGAAGGCGACGACACACCCGAGCAGCACCACGGCAACGGTGAGGGCGACCGGTGTCCAGCGACGGCGTACCGCCGGGCGTGTCCCATACCGGTCGGTCGGCCTTTGGCTCGTCACCGGAGTAGCCGCCTCTTCGCGCTCGGTCAAAAGATCGCTCCCGGGGGGTACGTCGGAACAAAAGTCGGTCGAATGGAACTATAGGGAACGAAGACCCGACACCCGCGAGCGAGAGCGACGGTGAACGAGACGTGAGTGGCCTTCGCCTCATGGCGGTCCATGCCCACCCCGACGACGAATCCAGCAAGGGTGCCGCGACGACCGCACGCTATGCCGACGAAGGACACGAGGTCCTCATCGTCACGCTGACCGGTGGCGAACGTGGCAGCATCCTGAACCCCGCGATGGACACCCCTGGCATCCTCGACCGGATCGACGAGGTCCGCCGTGAGGAGATGGCCGCGGCGGCGCGTGCGCTCGGCGTGCGGCAGCAGTGGCTCGGCTTCGTGGATTCCGGCCTGCCGGAAGGTGACCCGCTGCCGCCGTTGCCGGAAGACAGCTTTGCCCTGGTGCCGTTGGCTGAGTCCACCGAGGCCCTCGTCCGGGTAGTGCGCGAGTTCCGGCCGCACGTGATCGTCACCTACGACGAGCTCGGCGGTTACCCGCACCCCGATCACATTCGGTGCCACGAGGTGTCGGTCGCGGCCTACGAGGCGGCGGGCGATCCCGAGCAGTTCCCCGAGGCCGGTGCGCCGTGGACGCCGCTGAAGCTGTACTACACCCACGGGTTCACCGCGCGGCGGATGGAGGTCTTCGCCGAGGAGTACGAGCGCATCGGCGAGCCGTTCCCGTTGCAGGAGTGGCTGGACCGGATGCGCAAGTACGTTCCCGAGCGTGGCGACGTGTTCGCCAGGGTCACCACCCAGATCGACTGCGCCAAGTACTTTCCGCAGCGCGACGATGCCCTGCGCGCGCACGCGACGCAGATCGACCCGAACGGTGCGTTCTTCGCCATCCCGCTGGAGATGCAGCAGCGGCTGTGGCCCACTGAGGAATTCGAGCTGGCCAAGACCAGGGTGCGCACGGCGCTGCCGGAGACCGACCTGTTCGCGGGTATCGAAGACGAGCAGCGGTGATGCTGGTACTGCTCGCTCAGACCCCAGGCACCCCGACCGGACCCGAGTTCGGCAAGGCGTCGCCGCTCGGGTTGGTCATCATCCTGATCCTGCTGGCAGGCACCGTGCTGCTGGTGCGGTCGATGAACAAACACATCAAGAAGTTGCCTGCGACCTTCGAGCCGGAACATCCCGAGCCGGACCAGGAGGCCGACGAGGGGACCGAGCACGGCATCACCACCCGGCCCGACGAGTCCGGGCCGGGCGGCCGGGCCGACAAGACCTGACCTCGGGTCGCTGAGCTGTTGCTTGTCACGTTTTCGCGTGCTGTGTCGTCAATGGGGTAGTCGCGGCACGAACCACAAAATCGCATGAGCCCGGCGGACGAGAAGCGGTGCCATGCAGGGGCTCGAATTCACGACGTCGAATTGTCGATTTAGGTGTTTCGCTGCTTCGCGCCAATTTTGATCATGGACAGCAGTGAAAGTTAGGAATCGGCAATGGTATTCGAAGAACTGCGTAGTGCACTGCCCGGCCGGGTGCTGCTTCCTGGCGACGAGGGGTTCGACGGGGCCGCCCGTCCGTGGTCGCTCGCGGTGACCCAGCCGGTGGCCGCGGTGGTGCAGGCCGCGGACGCGGATGATGTTGCCGCAGTGGTGCGGTACGCCGCGCGGGCAGGCGTCCCTGTGGTGGCGCAACCCACCGGGCACGGTGCGTCCGGTGGGATCGATAACGCGATCCTGCTGCGCACCAAGGGGCTCGGTGGTGTGTCCATCGATGCCGAGCGTCGGATCGCGAAGGTGGGCGCCGGCGCGCAGTGGGGGCAGGTGCAGGCCGCGGCGTCCGCGCACGGGCTGACCGGTCTGGCGGGTAGCAATCCGGTCGTCGGGGTCACCGGGTACACACTCGGCGGCGGGCACGGCTGGTTCAGCCGCAAGTACGGGTGGGCCTCGGATGCGGTGCGCGCGTTCGAGATCGTGGACGCGACGGGCGGGCAGGCGCGGGTCACCGCCGAGAACGATCCCGAGTTGTTCTGGGCATTGCGTGGTGGCGGCGGCGACTTCGCCGTCGTGACCGCGCTGGAGTTCGAGTTGTTCCCCGCGCCGGAGTTCTACGGCGGCCGGATGATGTGGCCTGCCGGCAAGACCAGGGCCGTGTTCGAGGCGTTCCAGGAGATCACCGCGGCGGCGCCGGACGAGCTGTCGGTGTGGTTCCATCGCTTCCAGTTCCCGGACGCCCCGCCCATGGTCGCGATGGATGTCGCGTACCTCGGCGCGGCCGACGCGGGCCGCGCGCTGGTCGCCGGTCTGGACGCGATCGGCGATGTCATCGTGGACAAGCGCGGTGTGCTTCCGGTCAGTGCCGTCGGCGACATCACCGCCGAACCCACCGACCCGAGCGCGTCGATCTCGCGTGGTGAACTGCTCACCGATCTCGGCGACGCGGTCGTGAAAACTCTGGTGGACGAGCAGATTTCCCCGCTGGTCGACATCCAGATCCGCCATCTCGGTGGTGCGCTGGCGCAGGCTGATCCTGCGGCGGGTGCGCGGGGCCCGGTGGCCGAGCCCTACCTGCTCTACACCCTCGGCCTGGCGCTGCCGCATCTCGTCGACGCGATCCATGCCAGGAACGCCGAGATCGTCGACGCGATCGGCGGGCACATCAGCGGGCTGAAGCCGTACACCTTCCTGACTCCGGCGGAGTCGGCCGCGGCGGCCTTCGACGAGGCGGTGCTCGCCCGGTTGCGCGCGCTCAAGCAAGCGCGTGATCCGCAGTCGACTATTCGGGCCAACTACCCAGTGCTCGGGTAGTTCAGGCGGGGCCGCCCGCGGGTATACGAAATGGCCGCGACTCGGTAGGCGTGCTCTGGTCTCGGCGAAGTGACGAATTCGACGCCGCACGACACCATTCGGTGGAATGCGGCGTCGAAATCGTCTGCCCCGAAGAAAGAATGTGTGGTGCACCCTACGGTCACAACAACGGGGAGACAACAGTTTTCATGTCTACTAAAGACCCACGTTGCGTGTGTACCGCCCGCATTGCACACTGTACCGAGATGTATTCGGCCTGCGACTCCGCTTTATCCATCGGTCATCGAGAAGCACACTGCTGGCAACCTATTTCGCGTCGAGCAGCTTTCGCAACGGCCTCCATATGTCGCCCGCCTGTGTTACCAATTCAGCCAGACCGTTCGACCGAAGGAAGCTCATGGACAACGTGATCGGACAGATCGACCGTGCACTCGACGCGACGAGCGTGATCGTCGCAGCCCTGGACGAGAGTTCCTTGGCCGCGCCGACGCCGTGTCGGGAGTGGGATGTGCGTGCCGTGCTGAACCATACGGTGGGCGGCATGCACATCTTCGCGGCTGCGCTGAGCGGCACGGATTCGGGCGCCGATCACGAATCCGATTGGCTCGGCGGCGATCCGCAGGGCGCGTACGCGGCGGCGGCGGAGGTGGATCGGGCGGCCTGGCATCGGCCAGACGCGCTGGACAACACGGTGAGCATCTCGCTCGGTGCGTTGCCCGCGCCGATGGCGGCGCTGGTGCACCTGACCGAGCTGGTTGTGCACGGGGTCGATATCGCGGTCGCCATCGGCAGGGCGGATCTGGCCGACGACGTGCTGTGTGGCGAACTTCTCGCGACCATGCAGGCCAGGGGCGGCATCGACCAGTTCAGGGCGCCGGGCATCTTCGGCGCCGAAGTTGTTGTCGAGGAAGGGCAGCCCGCGCATCGCAGGCTGCTCGGTTACGTCGGACGTGAGGTGCTGGCGCGGACCCCGTAGCGGCGGGGCCCGCGTCGGGCTAGCGGATCCGCACTACCGACGAGGCCGCGAGGAGCAGCAGCTCGTTCGATGCGGGTCGCTGGTAGCTGAGCCTGCCGGCGTGGCTGCGGTGCAGTGCATGCTGCTCGGCATGGCGCGAAGACGTCGACGCGTCGCAATTTCGGACATTTCGGGCTGCGTCGTCGTCGTTCGGACGTGCGATGGTGAATTTACGCATGGCAATTCCGCCCTTTCCGGCGAGAGGTAGGTTTATCGGCCCGATTTCACGCGCGCCCACGACATTTCGGACACACGCGAAAAGCGTGCGCCACGGGGTGCGCGTTCAGGCGCGTCGGAGTTCGGCAGCACAACAGCCGCAGGCCCGAGGAACAATCGAGCCCGCGGGTCGATCGGCGGCGGGCAGCTCTACCGGTCGAGCTCCCGAATCCCGCCGACTCGGCCATGACTTGAACCCGCGCCCCGAGGGCGCGGATCAACCGTTGTCTGCGATCTTGACGCGCTCTGCACTGTATCCATTCGAATTCCCCCGGCGCATCCTATTTTCGGCGGGCTCGTGGACGCCGCACGTCCACCGGCCGCCCGGTCAGTGCCGAGTGTCCGCAGCGGAGGTCGGCACGGCTCAGTATGCGGCCGTTCTTCCTCGGGTCCACCCACGCGAGCGCCGTCCCGCTCCGCCTTCGGAATCCCAGCGCTGTTCTGCGGTGGTCATGTCACTCGCGGCGAGGGGTGTGATGACCTGGAGGGTCAGGTGGGCGCCGCTGACTCCGAGGATTTCGAGAGTGCGTGCGGCCATGTGCCGATAGCCGTCGAGCCGCACCTGACGCCCGGCGAAGTCGAGCTTCCTTGGCGCGGTGGCCCATTCATCGGTGTGGTAGATCACTCGATGAATCGAGCCGAGCCGGGGAACCAGCGTCGTGAGCAGACCAGGCAGCTCGCTGGCGAGGTCTCGACTGTGTGGCCACCAGAACCCGTCGTAAGCCCCGGTACCGCGACCATCGAGCTCGAGCCGCAGTCGGTGGGTGGGCGACGCGTGTGGACCTGGGTTGGTTTCGGTTGATTGTGACGTCATGATCGACACCCCTCTCGCGGGCTCTACAGTGTCATTCTACGCTGTAGGCCTCACTTGTAGTTGAGTGCAAGTCTGCTGGTACGCACCTCGATAGCGCCATGTCTACATTGTAGGACTACACTATGAACCTACGGTCGTTGAGCGGCAGGGGTTTGCCTCCTGCTCTCCTCTGTCCGTTGACCGCGCACCACCTCGAGATCGGACGCGAAGTCATGAGGACTTCTCTTGTGAAGCAATTGCCGTCGACCGTGCGCGGCCCCGCCGAGATCGCCACATCGAGCGAATCCTCTTGTCTGGCATGCCCGCACGCGTGGGAAGCGCACGATCCGATAGGAGTCCGGTACTGCGCCGCGACGAAGGAACGTGGGCTGGATCGAGCGTGCGTCTGCGCCCGCCCGGCCGGTCACGAGAACACCTACTACCGATAGGAAACACGTCAATGACAGTGCAAACGCCGTACGAGCGTCGAGTGATTCGGGTGAGGGACGTCGTCAAGGCGCACTCGGGGCTCGACGACAACGCTGCGAACGAACTCGCCGTGCAGGTGCTACACGCACTCGATTCGATCCCCGAGAAAATTCGCTGACTCGACACGCAGAGACCGGCGGTGCGGACCGCCGGTTTCCGGCTGCGTGGCGAGCCCGGCGATGGTCATGGTGATTCGGGCGGCGATGGCAGGGCGCCGGCGAGCCCGGTGAGCAAGATGTCGAGACCGCGTTCGAGCTCTTCGACGCCGTCGTAGTCGGCCAGCTCCGAGGCGAGGCTACGGAGCATCGGAAATTCGCCGATCGGTAGGCGATACAGGCCCAGGCGCAGCAAATCGGTTGGCTCCTCGGGGCGTTCGACGATTTCCTGCAGTTCGGTGAGGACGTGGCCGTAGAGGAATCCGAACAGCGCGCGGTAGATGTGCAGGGCGTCGATTCCGGTGAAGTCCGCCTTGGTGAGCAGGCTGAGGATGTGTTCCAAGGGCCGTAGGGTGCCGACCGGGCGCAATCCGAGCGGGGTGGCCAGCGGATGGGTGACCAGCAGTGGAACCATGTGGGGGTGGTCGACCGCGATGCGGCGGAAATCGCGCGCGATCAGTCGCAGTTGATGACGCCAGTCCGGATCGGCAGTGTCGACGGTGATCTGTTCCCACATGATCTCGGCGACGCCGTCGAGTACCGCGGCTTTGTTTGCGGCGTGTCGGTAGAGCGCCATCGGATCGCGGCCGAGCATGTCGCCGAGGCGACGCATGGACAGTCGGTCGACACCGCCTGCGTCGATGATTTCGAGCGCGGCCGCCAAGACCGCGGCCCGAGTAAGTGGGCTGTGGTGAGTTCGTGAGCCTTCGACGGGGGGCCCGTCGCGCGTTTCGTTCATTCAGCACCTCTCGACCCGAATTCCGAACACTGGCCGATCGGTCCTCGTCGCGGCCTTCCTCGTGTCCACTGGGACGTGGACGTACCTCAAGTAGACGCCGCGCGGTATCAGCTGTCAACGTTGTAGGGCTACGTTTTTGAATACAACTGTAGGTCTACAACGTTGACATAACGTTCGAGCTGTCGTCTACTGGGATGGGCCACACCGAAATCGCCGCTGGCGCATGGCGTATTCCCACCGGCGATTCGGTGTTCGACCACATGGAGGTGGGCAACGTCATGCAGGACGCGCGATGGTGGATCCGATTGTCGGCTATCCAGGTGCGTTGGTCGGAGGCCGACACCGCGTTCGTCGCCCGGTCCGAGCAGCTTCCCGGCCTGACCTTCGCCGATTCGTGCTCCTCGCTGGCGGCGGTGGACGGACTGCTCGAACTCATCGAACGTTCCTGTGCGACAGCCGGGGTGCCCGAACCTGGGTGAGCGCTGCTTTCAAGAGTGTCAACGCACTTGCTGCGCCGACCACCGCCATCCAGGCCGGTAGCGGGTAGAAGACGAGACGTTCGGTGATTCCGACCTGCAGGCCGATGGCAAGCAGTACCGCGCCGGTGATTCCGGTCGCAGCGCAGAGTGCCGACCACACCGCGACGAGTCGCCGCTGCTTCCAGAGCCAGACCGCAAGCAGGATCAGTACGATGTGCCGCGAGACGAATGCGGGAAGTACTGCCAGAAAGTGCACGACGGCACCGTCATTGGACGGGAACACGGCCGTTGCCGCCGTGCTGAGTCCGATGATGACGGCGAGCACGACAATCGACCACTGCCGTCGTCCGTGCGGAATATAGTCCCGGAATCCGATCGCACCGACGATCGTGATCAGTCCGAGCGCGACGAACGCCGCGTTCATGACCACGTGCAACGGCGAGCACATATTCGGGGTGCAGGTGGTGACCCCCAGATCGCTGATCGTGTCGTGGCGGAAGCTGTAGGCGGTCGGCCAGGCGGTCGCGGTGACGAGTTCGGCGAGCAGGTAGGCGAATATCAGCGTCCACGCGAACCCGGCGGCGGCATGGCGGAGAAGATGTGGTCGACCGGGGGTGTCCGATCGAGACGTCGCCGAGTCGGCGAGATGGATCAAGGGGGTCACGGGGTCTGGTTTCGCGGTTGGCTGGTGGCACATGTCGATGACGTTGGGGTTCCTGGCCAGGTCATACCCGATCTCTATGCGTGCAGGTCGAGCTGATGAAACTCCGTAGGTTCATAGTGTAGACCTACACTGTTGACATGATCTTTCCGGTGGTGTCTACTTGGAGAGAGTCAGCAGATCCGTGCGAAAGGTTTCGACGTCGACCCTGTTCGCCGTCGTCGATGCTCGGGTATCCGCCACCGACTTAGCCGGATTCGAGGCAGAACCCATGAGCAAGCAATCGGTATCGACCCTCACGAGGACGCCGAGTAGTCGCCTTCGCGCCGACTGCTACGACAATCTCGAGCCGTTGTTCGCCGAGCTCGCCGCGTTGGAGCCCACCGATCACCGGCGAAAAGCCTTGCGGGATGACCTGATCGAACGATGCCTGCCGCTGGCCGAACATCTCACTCGCTGGTTCACCGCCCCTGCGGAGAACGTCGACGATGTCCGGCACTGTGCTCGGGCAGGGGCGGTGCTTGCCGTCGACGGATTCGAACCAGACTGTGGCACACCGTTCCTGGCCTTCGCGGTGCCCACGATGATGGGCGAGATTCGCCTGCGCTTCCGGGGCGCCACCTGGTCGGCGTGGATGTCGCAGCGGCGTGAGCACATCCGGCAAACGATCGACCCTGTCGTCGATATGCTGTGCCGGCGCCTCGGTCACATGCCCACCGTCACGGAAATCGCCGACGAGCTCGGCGTCGACCGCGTCGATGTCACTCAGGCGCTGGTCGCCCGCAACGCTTCCCGCGCTTCCTCGTTCGGGGAGCGCGGCACGGATGTCGATTCCTGCGCGCCGGGCAGCCTCGGTGCGGCGGAATCGGACTACCGTCTCGTCGCTGACCTACTGAGCGCGCGACCCTTGAGCAGTGCGCTCGCCGAGCGGGAACGCCAAGTACTGATCCTGCGGTTCGCTCAATTCCAGCGCCAGATCGCCGCCGCCGAACTGTTCGGCGTCTCGCCGACGCAGGTCGCCAGTGCCTTGACCAGAGCGCTGAACATGTTGCGTGAGCAGACAGTGCACGACTGACCAACCATTGCCGACGCCGCTTGGCGTGCAACAGGTTTCGCTGAATCTGCGGCAGTCTCGCCGGCGCAACCGGGTCGACGCCCCCTGCTTGGCTGCGTCGACTACTACAGGAGGTATGAAATGAGATCATTCGCAACCAATCGCGGGCAGACACGCAGAATCAGCCGGTCGAGAATGCCGGGCCTTGTCGCGGTGCTGCTGCTCGTGTGGCTGATCATCGGTGCCGTCGCCGCAGGGCAACGGGACTATTTCGACAGTGCACCGACCAACTGTGCAGGCACCGGGACCATCGCGGTAACCATCCTTGCCGGACCGCTCAACTATCTCGGCATGAACCCGAAAGTCGGCGACTGCCACGTCGACGTGCCGCAACCCAGTCAGTAACCCCCTTCGGTGCCGGGTCGGCTAATGGTGCAGGGCGGCTGCCGTGCGCAGCGCCGCATGGCCCCGTCCGCGCCTGACGTCGGTTCCAGCGGAGAATCCGTTGCGGCCGTGGCGATCTGGCTTCGGCGCTGCTTCGGGTGCCTTGCTCAGGAGATGGTCGGGCATGGCGAGCTTGTTGATGGTGCGCAAGGTCTGCAGGTATTGGTGCAGCAGCGGGCCGGTGGTGTAGGGGATGTTGTACTTGTTGCACAGCGCCCTGACCCGCACGGCGATTTCGGCATAGCGATTGCTCGGCAGGTCGGGGAACAGGTGGTGTTCGATCTGGTAGCAGAGATTGCCGCTGAGGAAGGCCAGCACCGGGCCCGCGTCGAAATTCGCGGTGCCGAGCATCTGTCGTAGATACCAGTCCGCCTTTGTTTCGTGCTCCAGCGCTTCAGGCGTGAACTTCTCTGCGCCGTCGGGGAAATGGCCGCAGAAGATCACCACGTAGGCCCAGAGGTTGCGCGCGATATTGGCCGTCAGATTCGCGGCGAGGGTGCGGCGCCAGCGGCGCCCGCTCAGGCTCGGAACAAGGACGTAGTCTTTGCCGGTCTGCCGGGCGATCTTCTGGATCAAGGCCTTCGTCTCGGCGGTCCGCGCGGCGGGAGTCGCTACGCGCTCCTGCTCGGAGTACAAGTCGTGCAGGGCGATGCCCCATTCGAAAGTGGCTGCCAGTAAGAGGTTTTGCAGCGGTTGCAGCAGCAAGCGCGGCCGCCACGGCTGGTCTCGGGTCACTCGCATGACGCCGAAGCCGATGTCCTCGTCCATACCGAGCACGTTCGTATAGACGTGATGACGGAAGTTGTGCGAATACCGCCACTGCGACGACAGCCCTGCCATATCCCATTCCCAAGTGTTGGAACGGATTTCGGGATCGTTGAGCCAATCCCATTGGCCGTGGCCGACATTGTGGCCGATCTCCATGTTCTCGATGCTCTTCGCGGTCGCCAAACCCGCGGTGCCGAGCAACCAGCCGAGCTTGCCCCGGCTCACGGCGATCGTCAGCCGGGACGCGGCGTCGAGGATGCGTTGAAAGGTGATGGTGCGCCGGATGTATCGCGCATCTCGCGCCCCGCGTCGCGCCTCGATATCGCGGCGGATCTCATCGAGCTCGCGCCCGAGCGCCTCGACATCGGCGGGGCTCAGATGCGCGTAGACCGCGACTTCTGTGATTGCCATATGTTCCTCTCCCGCCTCCCGGTACCGGCCGTGTGGACAAGCCGAGGAGAATTCGACATGCACCGGGGCGGAGTGCGGGTTCAGCGCCGCAGCGTGTTCCGCACCATGTCTAGGGCGCGCTGCAACGCACTCCGCCCGTGCGCCGGTGCGGCGCCAACGGGCCCGCGCTGCCCGGTGTCGAGGTGCTTGTCGAGGTGGACCCGCGCCGTGCGCAGTCGGTCCGTGAGCTTGTTCCTGCTGGTCATGGATTGACTTCCAGTCCCCGATTCCGCGGTGTCGGCTGCGGAGAGCCTGTTTCGAATACGCGAACCGGTTGCCTTCAGCCTATGCGCGAAGACAGCGTATGTCTACGTCGTAGTATTACGGCGTAGACTCAGTGCTGATCTGCGCCGTTATTGCGGGGTAGGTTCGCAGCGAGGCCGGTGAGCAGGATGTCGAGGCCGCGCTCGAGTTCGGCGGCGCCGTCGTAGGCCGCCAGTGTCGGTGCGAGTCCACGGAGCAGCGGGAACTCCCCGATGGGCAGCCGGTACAGGCCGAGTCGCAGCAGATCGTCGGTCTCCTCGGGGTTCTCCACGATCTCCTGCAGTTCGTTGAGCACATGCCCGTACAGGAACCCGAACAGCGCGCGATAGATATGCAGCGCATCGGGTCCGGAGAAACCGGCATGCGTCAGCAGCGTCAGCACATCCTCGAGTGGCTGCAGCACCGCCTTCGGGCGCAAGCCGAGCGGTGTCGCCAGCGGCCGGGTCACCAGCAACGGCACCACTCGGGGATGTGTCAGCGCGAGTTCCCGGAAATCTCTTGCCACCGAACGTAACTGGGACATCCAATCCGAATCTGTGGCATCCACCGACAACTGCGCGAAGACGACCTCGGCCACGCCGTCCAGCACCGCGGCTTTGTTCGGCACATGTCGGTAGATCACCATCGGATCCCGCCGCACCGCCTCGGCCAGTCGCCGCATCGACAGCCCGTCGACCCCGTCCCGATCGACGATCTGCAGTGCCGCCGCCAGCACCGCCGCTCGCGTGATCGGGCCATCACCCTTCCCGTCGCCGGCGTCGGCGGAGCCGGATCGGGTGCGGCTGTTCGGCTTGTCGGCCATATCGGGTGCCTCCTTCAGTGGAAGTTGCCCACTGTACTACGAGGCAGTAGACCTACAGTGTTGACACCCTGTTCGCGCACGCGTGTACTGAGAGGAACGCACCGCGCGACCGGGCACTCGGCTCGGCGGTCGAGGGCAGGAGTTCCACCATGACACCGATGCGGTTGTATCACCGGCATGCCACGCGTCATCGCGTCCGGCCCGAGTACACGCCGCGGCTGCGGCTGCGCCCGAAGGGCAGGCCGGACGCGTACATCGACGGCGCCTGGTGGCCCCGATCCGACGATCTCAGTGCCGAATTGCCGGACCTACTGGCGGTTTTGGCGGTTCGACTCGGGCTGGTCTCACGCGTTGTCTACGACCAGGCGAGCTGGCCGCCCGCCCCCAGGCAGATCGCAGTGAACGACCATCCGGTCCTACTCGATGCCTACCCGTTCGAACTCGGCAACACGATGTACGTCCACGGCAGCGCCGGAGAAATGATCGTGCTCCAGGTGATCTCGTCGACCACCGACGCCGACACCGCGCACACGGCCCTGATGGCCGCGGTCGAGCTCCCGGACCCCGCCGATCCGGTCGTGATCTGAAGGGGCAGTCGTAGCGCGCAGGTCAGTCGGTCGCGATGGCGAGGGTCTGCTTGCGCGCGTGCTCGTACTCTTGGCGAGTCTGTGCGATCAGGTCTGGGGCTGTGCGGGTTTCGGTGACTCCGGAGACGCTGTGGCCCGCGCTCCATGCGTCGCGCGGATCGAGTAGTCGCTGCTGATCGAACCCGCCGTTCGCTTGTTCGCCGTCGACCGACTCCAGCCAGGAGCGCAGCACATTGGTGGGCAGGCCGGTCAGCTTTGCCGACGTGGTGACGTCGTCCATCGTGGCATCGACCAGGGCACTGCGGTATTCGTCGCCGGCCAGACTTTCGGTGGTCGCGATGAATTTCGTCCCCATGTAGCCGAGGTCGGCGCCGAGGACCCTGGCCGCCCAGAGCGCCGCACCGTCGCTGATGCCGCCCGCCAGCACGATCGGCCCGTCGAACCGCGCACGCACCGCCCGCACGAACGAGAACGGATTGGCCCACCCGGTCTGCCCGCCCGCGCCCGCGGTGAGCAGGACAAGGCCGTCCACACCGGATTCCAGCGCCCGATCCACGTGCCGCAGGCTGGCGACGTCGGCATAGACCTGGCATCCGGCGCGATGCAGCGGCTCGACGATCGGGCCTGGCGCGCCGACGCTGGCAATCACCAGTTCGACGCCGTGCTCGATCAGGCAGGCCACATCCTCGTCGCGGCGGCCGTTGCTGCGGTGCGCGATCACGTTGGCGGCGAAGGGGATACGCAGGTCGGCGGCGGAGATCCGGGTCAGCCAGCTGCCGAGTTCCTCGGTGCTGTGCGCATTGTGCGTCGGGAACGAGCCGATCACGCCGCCGCGGCAGGCGGCGATGGTCAGCTCGGGACCGGAGACCTTCGTCATCGGCGCGAC
Source organism: Nocardia sp. NPDC049149 (assembly GCF_043197455.1). NCBI lineage: Bacteria > Bacillati > Actinomycetota > Actinomycetes > Mycobacteriales > Nocardiaceae > Nocardia > Nocardia sp. NPDC049149. The sequence goes on along the minus strand of NZ_JBICTD010000002.1, from coordinate 876,441 downwards.
GATGAGCGGCAGCGCCAGCTCGGTGAGTGCGATCATGGTGTCAGGCCGTGCCTTCCGGGGTCGTCTGCTTGACCAGTTCCGGATCGTACAGCCGCGCTATCGTGTCGGCGTACTTGTCCGCGATGGGCTTCGTGATCTGCTCATGACGCCGGTCGCCACGGCGCGCAGCATCCCTCGAGGTCTGGTGGGCGCTGCAATACCGAAAAGTCCTCGAACGCTGAACCTTCCGGCTATCGGTCGACCTGCGCGATCATCCCGTCGCGGCGGCGGTGAGTGCGCTGTCGAGCACCGTCGCCGCGCGCTCGGCCTGAGCCATGGTCACCACCAGCGGAGGTTTGATCTTCAGCACGTTGTCCGCGGGTCCGTCGGTCGACAGCAGTACGCCTTCGCGTTTGGCCAGTTCGACAACGCGTTTGGCGAGAGCACGGTCCGGATGTTTGCTGCGCCTGTCGGTGACCAGATCGACGCCGAGGAACAGGCCGCGGCCACGCACGTCGCCGATCGCAGGGTGCCGGTCGGCGGACGCGGTCAGCATCGCCTCGAGCCTGCCACCGACGAGCTGCGCGTGCGCCATCAGTCGTTCGTCCTCCACCACGTCGAGAACGGCCAGCGCGACCGCGCAGGACACCGGATTCCCGCCGAAGGTGTTGAAATACTCCATGCCCGTGACGAACTCACGTGCCACCCGAGCGGTGGTGATCACGGCGCCGATGGGGTGACCGTTGCCGATCGGCTTGCCTACGGTGACGATGTCGGGAACGACGCCGTGGCGCTCGAATGCCCACATATGGGTGCCGACCCTGCCGAAACCACACTGCACCTCGTCCGCGATGCACAGTGCGCCCCCGGCCCGCGCGGTCGCGTACGCGTCCGCGAGATACCCGTCGGCGAGTTCGATCTGCCCGGCACAGCCCGGCATCGACTCGTGGATGAACGCGGCGGGCGGGGTTCCCGCGCCGGTCAGATCGGCGCAGTGCGCGGCGAGCTCGGCCACGTATCGCGGCCCGTCGGCGCCGAACTGTCCGCGGTACGGATCGGGCACCGGGCACACGCGGACCCGTGCGCCGGGGCCGCTGCCACCGGACCGGTTGAACTTGTACGGGCTGATCTCGATGAGCGAGCTCAGGTTGCCGTGGTATGCCCAGTCCAGCACCAGCGTGTGATCGTGCCCTGTCGCGGTGCGGGCGAGTCGCAGCGCGAGGTCGTTGGCTTCGCTGCCGGAGTTGGTGAGAAACACCGTATTCAGCGGGTCGGGGAAGGTGGCCGCGAGACGGCGCGCGTATTCGGTGATGTTCGCGTGCAGGTATCGCGTGTTGGTGTTCAGCGTGTTCGCCTGTGCCGATAGCGCTTCGACCACGCGAGGGTGACAGTGCCCCACATGGCAGACGTTGTTCACCAGGTCGAGGTAGCGCCTGCCGTGCGCGTCGATCAGTTCGGCGCCTTGGCCCGCCACGATGTGCAGTGGCTCGGCGTAGCTCAAGGACAACGTGCCGGACAGGTTCGCTCTGCGGCGCGCGGCGATGGCGGCCGCGGTGCGGTGTGGTCTGGCCGCCGCCATCGCCGGAAGGCGTAGCAGGAGGTTCGGATCCGGGGAAATGCTCTCCCAGACATCCACCTCGCTCGGGTGCACGGCGTCCGGGAGATCCGCGGCTCGGTCGAGCAGTGTGGTGAAAAGTTGCACATGCACAGCTGATTCGCCGTCATCGATGCGACCGAGTAGGTCGCCACGCTGAACACGATCGCCTGCGGTGACGGTTCGCGCGCCACAATGCCTGAGGCGCAGCCAAAATGGCGTTCCATCTGCGGTGCGGTGCTCGAGCAGCAGCGTTGCGCTCTGATCGTCCACCGCGGTCACGGTCCCGTCGAGTGGGCAGCACACTGGTTCGCCGGCAATGCCCGACAGGTCGACACCGATATGCACACCAGTTTCGTGCTCCCCGCGATACCGGCTGACCGTCGCAGGCGCCGTGTGCAGTATCGGCGCGGGATCGCAGTCCGCCGAACGCAGCCACGACACGATGGCGCGTTCGACGGCGACGGGCCGGTACCCGCAGGCATCGCGTAGCCGTGCGTGCAGCAGTGGTCGTGGGTAGCCTGCCAGCGCGGCGACGAGTTGCCGGATCTGCGGCTGGCTGATGTCGAGATACTCGTTACCCGGGTCTGCGGCGCGCTGTTCGGCAGCATTGGCGATGCTGATCGCGAGCCGGATGTCGACGAGATCGGGTAGCAGTGCCAGTTCGGTTGCGGTCAGCGGAGATTCGCCGTGGTACCCGGATACCACGGCTGCTGCGGCCGACAGCGGGTCGGCGACACCCAACTGGGCGTAGGTCATCGCCACCGCCACACCGCACACCCGTGGTGCGCGGACGATATCGCCGAGATCGATGATGCCTGCGATGGCGCCGTCGTCGGCGACGATCACGTTGTAATCGTTGGCGTCGTTGTGGATTGCCTGTTGTGGCAGCTGTCGCAGGGTGGGCAGCAGTTCGGCCAGCCGGGCCAACGCGTGGTCGACCACCGGACGGTCTCGATCGGTCAGCAAGGGCAGCACCCGGGTCAGCTCGGTGGCGTGCAAGGGATTCCAGCGATACGGACGGTCGAGCCCGGGGTGCTCGAAGCCGGCCAGCGTCGCATCGAGCCGGGCGACGGTGGCGCCGAGGGTGAGGAGTTGCCCAGTATCGGCGGGCCTGGCCTCGGCCCATACCCGGCCGTCTACCCAGTCGAGGAGATGAACCACCCTGGGCATGCCGTCGACCGTGGTGGTCGCCGAGTTCCGCAGCGTCGCAGTCGGAATCGGTGCGGCCACGGCCCCGAGGTAGGCGTGCACCGCATCTTGCAGCGCGACCTCGGGTGCATCGGCTTCGGCGGCATACACCTTGAGCAGGTATTTCGGCCGCCCATCGACATCGAGCCTGGCATTCACCTGGCACTCGCCCGGCAGTGGGGTCGCCGTCGCCACCACGCCGAACAGATCTTCGGCAAGGGGTGCAAGTGTCTCGGCGGACGGCACGGCAAGGCGCTCTCTGGTCATGGGATCAGAAGTTATGCGGCACAACGGTTTATGTCGACAGATACGGAAGGTCCGGTGGCGAAGTACCCGCAGGTAGGCCATGTCGGGCGGCCTATCGGGACGATGAGTGTTGCTTCGATGATCGAGCGGTGACGGTGTCGAGTATTCCGTCGCTAAGGGAGTGCGCGGTCGCCCCGCCAGTCCGCGATGCGCTGGCCGATGTCGGTGGCGGGTGGATCGCCGTCGAGCCACTCGCGTGCGATGCGGTACCAGTTGGCGGTGGCGCCCAGCTGGCCGAGGATGCCGAGCACCATGAATTCGACGCGGCGGGGGAGCGCGTGCTCGGCAGGCAGGCGGAGCGCGTCGACACCAGGCTGGGTGCGGCGCGGATCGACCGCCGCGGCGAACGCGCCGGTGGCCAGTGCCGGGGTGATGGTGATGTCGGCGTCGGTGAGCGACCAGTCGACGGCGGCATTGATGTAGTCGAGGCATTCGGCGGCGGTGAGTCCGGCTGCGGGGTCGAAGACGTTGCCGTCGACGAGCATGGCCAAAAGGTCGTCCGCACGGCCCGCCGCCGCGGCCCGCAGGCATCGGCGTTCGAAATCGACCAGGTCGGGGTCCATCTGCCGGTAGAGGCCGAAATCGAGGAAGGCGAGCGTGCCGTCGTCGCCGAGCAGCATGTTGCCGGGGTGCGGGTCGCCGCAGAACTCGTTGTCGGTGAAGATCGAGCCGATGTAGAAGCGAAAGACCAGTTCCCCGATGCGGTTTCGCTCGGCGGCGGGCAGCTCACGCAGGTGTGCGAACGAGTGGCCCGCGAAGTATTCGGTGACCAGGACTCGTCGGCTGGACAGCTCGGGGAGGCTGTCGGGGATGCGGATGAAGGGATGATCGCGGAACGACTCCGCGACCCGGTGCTGCGTGAGTGCCTCTGCGCGATAGTCGAGTTCGCTCTCGATGCCGAGCCGGATCTCTTCCATCAATGGAGTCGAGGTGAACGCGGGCAGCAGCGAGCGCGAGAGCTTGGCGAACAAGGCGAGGTTCTGCAGATCCGCTCGCACGGCACGGTCCACCCCGGGGTATTGCACTTTCACCGCCACCACGCGCCCGTCGTGCAGGCGTGCTCGATAGACCTGGCCGATGGATGCCGCGGCCACCGGCTCCGCCTCGAATTCGGCGAAATGCGTGGCGATCGGGCCGAGGTCGGCTTCGATGACCTTGCGCATCGAGGCGAACGGAACTCGGGGCGCCTGGTCGCAGAGGGTGCTGAGGGTGGCTCGGATCCGGTCGCGATGCGGTTGCGGCAACAGCTCCAGATCGGCAAGCGCCAGGGTCTGCCCGATCTTCATGGCGGCGCCCTTCATGCTGCCGAGCAATGCCACCAGGTGTTCGACTGCCTGGATCGTTGCTTGTTCGGCCAGCAGTTCCCTGGCCCGCTCGGAACGTCCGATCATCGACAGCCGGGTCTTCGCCACGCGCATCGCGTGCGTAGTGGCCGCGCCACCGAGCATTCGGCCGCGGTCGAGCCTGCCGGTGGGCATCGAATCGTCGATCATGATGGGCGCCAGGACTATTGGGGGCCGAGCAGGGTGCGCGCGGTGGCGACGGCGGATTCCACGTACTTCGCGCGGACGGCCGGGTCGGTGAGATCGCCGCGGAGGATGCGCAGCAGTCCGCCGAGTGCGAGGCTCAGCAGCAGGTGTGCGGCGAAGTCGACATCGGCATCCGCGCGGAGGGCTCCGGCGTCGACCCCGTGTCGCAGCGTGATGGCCGCTGTCGCTTCCAGATTCGCGCTCAGGCCGAGCAGCCTGGCTCTGATGTCCTCGTCCTGAATGCCCTCGACGAGCATGCGCACGGCGTGCGGTCGTTCGTCGGCCATGGTGAACAGGCGGGTGGCCACGGTGCGAATGCTCTGCTCGAGATCGTCGATCGAACCGTGTGCGAGCGTGCGGGTTTCGGTCACGATCAGCAGGCTGACCTCGTTGACGGCTTGGTCGATCACGCCGTCGAAGACGTCCTTCTTACTGTCGAAATACTGGTAGAACGTGCCCTTTCCGAGTCCAGCGCGCTGGGTGATGTCGGCGATACCCGCCTTCGTGTAACCGATTTCCGCGAAGACCTCCGTCGCGGCCTCGACGAGGTCCGCATGCCTGCGTTGCACGAGGTCGGGGTCGACGGGTCGGCCCCTGCCTCGACGTTCCGAAACGGTCACTCCGGTAGCTTACCGGCTCCCCATGCCCGATTCATATTGACGACCGACGCGTCGGTCGATAAATTAGAGCCAGGCGGAATTGTCCCAGACAGAGTGGTGGCGGACATGGCAACAGCAACGAGCAACGACCGGCGACCTGCGGCATACCCCAAGGTCAGACGCATCAAGTTCCGCTTCGGCGCGACCGAGTCGCACGGGAAGTACTTCGTCGAAAACGACATGGTGTTCAGCCATTTCGTCGCAGGTCTCTCGGCGGGATTCCCGGCCGGGGAGGAGAGCTTCATCCGATCGGTGCGCCGGTTCGCCGACCAGATCACCGATCCGGTGTTGAAGAAGCGGGTGGCCGCGTTCATCGGACAGGAAGCGATGCACGGGCTCGAGCACCGGCAGCTCAACGAGCGCCTGTTCGCGCTCGGCTACGACTTTCTCCGATGGATGGACACCGAGGAGTACCGCGCCGGGCTGACCCGGCTGGAGCAGCGGCTGCCCGCGACCGTCCACCTCGCCATGACGGCCGCGGCGGAGCACTACACGGCGGTGCTCGCCGAGCGGATGTTGACCAGCGAAGAGATCCAGGCGATTCCGGCGGAGCCGGAGATCTGGAACCTGATGTATTGGCACGCCTACGAAGAGATGGAACACAAGTCGGTGGCCTTCGATGTCTACCGCGAGGTGGGCGGATCGGAGGCCACTCGCATCGGGGTGATGCTCGCGATGTATTTGCTGACGATGCCGCTCACCTTCAGCAATCTGCTGGTGTCGCTCGCGCGGGACCCGATCGCTCGCAGGCAGCCGGTGGCCGTGGCCAGGCAGAGCTGGGAGCTGTTCCGCGGTCCGGTGTTTCGCGGAGTGCTGGTCGAACTCGCCAAATACCTGCGGCCCGGTTTCCACCCCGACGACATCGACACCACAGCGGTGCTGCGGCGGTGGCAGGAGCAGCTCTTCGGCCCCGACGGCACGCTCGTCGATCACCTCAAATAGGTCGCGGAATCAGCGCCTCGTCAATCAGCTTGTCACGCAAGGAATGTCATGAGTAAACCAACAGCGTCGTTGCCAACCTCGGTCGCCTACCCGAAAGTTCGGCGGATGCGCTTCCGGTTCGGACAGCCGGAGCCGATCCAGCGGCATTTCATCGAAGGCAATATCGTCCTGAGCCATCTCGTCGCCCTGCTGTCGGGCGGCTTCCCGCCGGGCGAGGAGTCCTTCATTCGTTCGGTGCGCCGCTTCGCGGACGAGATCACCGACCCGGCGCTGAAGAAGCGGGTGGCCGGATTCATCGGGCAAGAGGCGGTCCACGGCAATCAGCATCGGGTGCTGAACCAACAGCTCATCGAGCTGGGTTATCTGTTCGTCAAAGTGGCTGACTTCCCCAAGGATTCCCGTCGGGAGAAGACATTCATCCGCGCGGAGCGGCTGCTGCCGCGGCACCTGCACCTGGCGTTGACCGCCGCCGCCGAGCACTACACGGCGACCATGGCGCAGCGGGTGCTGTCCAACGAGGAAATCCGGGCCATACCGGGGGATCCCGAGGTGTGGCATCTGCTCGACTGGCATGCCTTCGAGGAGCTGGAACACAAATCCGTGGCGTTCGACGTGTTCCGTGCCGTCGACGGGTCCGAGGAGACGCGCATCCTGGCCATGGCGGTGATGTATTACGGGGTTATCCCGTTTCTGTCCATCGCCGTGATCGCCTCGATCCTCGCCGATCGCACTGCATGGCATCCGATCACGGTGACCAGACAGGCGATCGAGCTGTTCCGTGGCCCGGTGGTGCGCGGGTTGATGAAAGAGCTGCGCACCTACATGGTCCGCGACTTCCACCCCGACGACATCGACACCACCGCCCTCCTGGAGCAGTGGCGGCTCGAATTATTCGGGACCGATGGCCAATTGCGCGATCGAGTCAAGTAGCAGGCGCGGGAACCGGGATCGGATCAGACCATGGGTAACAAGAACGGCAATACCCCTGTGCCGGTGCAGGCACGGCCGGACCACGAGGTCGTCGTCATCGGCGCCGGGTTCGGCGGGATCGGCACCGGAATCGCATTGCAGAGAAAGGGAATTCACGACTTTCTGATCGTGGACAAGTGGGACCGGGTCGGCGGCACCTGGCACGCCAACACCTACCCGGGTGTTGCCGTGGATATCCCGTCGTTCATCTACAGCTTTTCCTACGAGCAACGCGGCGACTGGTCCCGGATCTACGCTCCCGGCGCCGAACTGCGCGACTATGCCGACGGCATGGTGGACAAGTACGGGTTGCGTGCGAAGCTCAGGCTGAACACCACCATCGTCGCCGCGAATTTCGATGAGGCCAACAGCATCTGGCGGCTGGTCACCGACGGCGGTCAGGAGATCACCGGGCGCTACGTCGTCATGGCGGTCGGCGGGCTGGAACGCCCGAAGATGCCGGACATCGCGGGGCTGCACGATTTCACGGGCAGCCTCGTGCACACCGCGATGTGGGATCACGATCTGTCGCTCGCGGGCAAGCGGGTCGCGGTGATCGGCACCGGTGCCACTGCGTTACAACTGATTCCGGCGATCGTCGACGATACCGCGCACCTCACCGTTTTCCAGCGCACCCCGATCTGGGTCTTCCCCAAGAACGACGCGGAAGTGGGTTCACTCGGCCGCGCCCTGCTGAGCAACAAGCCGTTGCGCTCGGCGGCGCGCTTGCTCGGCACCGTGGCCACCGAAGTAGCGATGAGCGGGAATCTTGCCGGGCCTGCCTGGCTCGGCACCGCGCTACGCCAGGCCGGTGAGATCCCGGTGCGGCGGTGGATGCGCAACCAGGTCGACGATCCGGTGCTCCGGGAAAAGCTCACGCCGAAATACGGATTGGGCTGCAAACGGCCCTCGATGTCGAACGACTATCTGAAGACCTTCAACCGTGCCGACGTCAGCCTGGTCACCGATTCGATCGAGCGGATCACCGAGCGCGGGGTGCGCACCGTCGACGGGGTCGAGCACGAGATCGACGTCTTGGTCTGCGCGACGGGGTTCAAGCTGTGGGACCGTGGTGCGGTCCCGCCCTTCCCGGTGCGCGGGCGCGGCGGCATGGAGCTCGGTGCCTTCTGGGACGCCCATCGCTTCCAGTCGTATCAGGGCGTGTCGGTTCCCGGCTTCCCGAACGCGTTCACCATCACCGGGCCCTACGGGTTCGTGCTCGGTTCCTACATCTGGATGATCGAGGCCACCGCGGCGCACCTGAGTCGCACGATCGCCGAGGCGGGCCGCCGGGGCGCCGACGTCGTGGAGATCCGGCAGGAAGCGCACGACCAGTACTTCCGGCACTGCCTGCGGCGCCAGGAACGGAACTTCCTGTTCACCCCGACCTGCGCCGGTTCGAACACCTACTACATCGACAATCACGGCGACTCGCCGTTCCGCCCCACCACGCACGGCGAAATGTACTGGCACAACCGGCATTTCGATCTGGATGTGTACCGCTACTCGATCGGCTCCTCGCCTGCCGCCGAGGTCGTCGCCACTGCCAAGGAGTCGGTGTGAAACTCAACAATCTGCAGCCTCGCCTCGTCGTGGTGACCGGTGCGGGCAGCGGCATCGGCCGGGCCATCGCGATCCGCTTCGCGCGCAAGGGCGCACACGTCGTCGTCTCCGACATCGATCTGGACGCCGCCTCGGCCACCGTCGCGATGATCCAGGCAGCGGGCCGCACCGCGAGCCCGGCCCGGCTCGACGTCACCGACCCCGCGGCATGGCGCACCTTCGCCAGGGACGTCCTCGCCGATCACGGGGTGCCCGATGTGCTGGTCAACAATGCCGGGATCATGGTCGGCGGCGCGTTCGTCGACCTGGAACCCGAGGACTGGGACCTGCAGCTCGGCGTGAATCTGATGGGCGTGGTGCACGGCTGCCGCACGTTCGGCGCGATGATGATCGAGCACGAGATGCCGGGCCATATCGTCAATATCGCCTCGGCCGCCGCATTCACGCCGACACCGGCCTTTCCCGCCTACTCGGTGTCGAAGGCGGGCGTGAAGATGCTCACCGAGTGCTTGCGGCTGGAGTTCGGGCCGAAAGGCATTGGCGTCAGCGCGATCTGCCCCGGCGTCATCAACACCGACATCGGCAAGCACGCCACCTACGTCGGCATCGACCAGGACCTCGTCGCCAGGGGATTGCAGGTCAGCGAGAAGATCCAAGAATTTGCCGCCAAGCTGCCGTTTTCGCCGATGAGTCCCGACCTGGTTGCGCGGGCCGCGGTGCGCGCCATGCGATTCGACTTGGCCGTCGTACCGGTTCGTGCTGAGGCTTGGCTCGGCTACTTCCTGTTGCGCCTCGCACCCGGCATCAACCGGAACATCGCCCGGTCCTTCACGACGCAGCGGCTCGAGGAGCTCGGTGTGCGCGCACTGCGCTTGCTGGGTACCGAACCCGTAGCGCAGGGCACCGCTGTGCCCGCCGCGGCGACACCGGCCGGAGCCCGGTCATGACCGCGAGGCGCGAGTACCGGTTTCCGCGACCCGGTGGGGTCTGGCTGCACATCACCGAATGGGGCGCGCCGATCGGCAAGGTCACCGTGCTGCTCCTGCACGGCTGGGGGCTGTCGAGCCGGTCGTGGGAGGACGTTGCCGAGCTGCTCGTCCGGGCCGATCCGGCGCTACGCGTGATTGCGTACGACCATCGCGGGCACGGACTTTCGGCACGGACGCGGGCCAGTCTGGAAATGCTGGCCGATGATCTGGCTGACGTGGTCACCGACCTCGCGCCGAGCGGGCCGGTGGTATTCGGTGGTCACTCTATGGGCGGCATGACGCTGATGACGTTGGCTGAACGGCACCCCGAGCTGGTGCGGTCCCGCACCCGAGGGGTCGCCATGGTGGCCACCGGGGCAGGCGAGCTGCCTGCGACGGGTCGTGCACTGCTACTGCGCTTTCCGGCACTCGAATCCCTGGTCGCCGGTCTGATCGCGCGCACGAGAATGCCTGCCCGGCCGCTGTTTCTGCTGCGGCAGCTCAACCGGTTCGGCATGTTCGGCGCCAACCCGCGCCGCCACGACCTCACCCGCGTTGTCTGGCAGGCGGCACAGGCGCATCCACGGGCCGTCGCCGACATGGGCTCGTCTATGTTACGGCACAACCGTTTCCACGTCCTTGCCGGGTTCGCGGCGGTCGAGACCGTCATCCTGGCAGGCACCCGCGACACCATCACCCCCGTGCGCTACGCGAGGGCCCTCGCTGCGCAGCTGCCTGATGCGCGACTGATCGAGTATCCAGGTTCCGGTCATCAGCTGCCGTACGAGCGGCGCGAGGAGATCACCGAGCACCTGCATGTGCTCTGTGGCGCCGTCGCACCGCGCGAGGAGGTGGCGGTATGAATCCCCGTGCGCACCAGGTGAAGATCTGTGACGTCATCGCCGAGACCGCCGACGCCGTCACGCTCGTCTTCGACATCCCGGAGGATCTCGCCGGGCGATTCAGCTATGCGCCAGGCCAATTCCTCACGCTGCGTGTGCCGAGCGAACGCACCGGCTCGGTCGCCCGCTGCTATTCGCTGAGCAGCAGTCCGCACTGCGATGACCGGCTCGCGGTCACCATCAAACGCACACCAGGGGGATACGCCTCGAACTGGTTGTGTGACAACATCACCGCGGGCTCGATGATCAGCGTCTTGGAACCGGCGGGCGCCTGCACGCCGCGCTCCCTGGACGCCGACCTGCTGCTGTGCGCGGCGGGCAGCGGCATCACCCCGATCATGTCCATCATCCGATCGGTGCTTACGGCGGGCACCGGGCAGGTCGCGCTGCTCTACGCCAACCGCGAGCCGAGCTCGATCATCTTCGCCGACGAGCTCGAGCGGCTGGCCCGTCGATTCCCCGAGCGCTTGACCGTTACGCACTGGCTCGAATCCGGTCGTGGATTGCCGACCGTGGACGGCGTTGCGAACCTGCTGGTCCCGTATCGGACTAGGGATGTATTCCTCTGCGGCCCCGCCGGATTCATCGACGTCGCAACGGCCGCGGCGGCGCAGCTTGGCCTGCCGCAGCGCAATATTCACCAGGAAAAATACCACTCGCTGACCGAAAACCCCTTCGAAAAAACAGCACTCGCGCCGGTGCGCCGCGCGACCGGCGACTCCGCCACCGTGCGCGTCGACATCGACGGAGAGACGGTCGTACTCGACTGGCCGCGAAACCGGAAGCTCCTGGACGTCCTCCTCGACCATGGTCTCGACGCCCCCTACGTCTGCCGCGAATCAGCCTGCGGAACTTGCGTCTGCACTGTCCGGCAGGGCCGCACCCGCATGCTCATGAACGAGTCCCTCATCGCCGACGAGCTAGCCGCAGGGCTCACCCTGGCCTGCCAAACCCTGCCGGAGTCCGACGACCTGCACATCGCGTTCGACCAATAGCGCCCGCGAGCACTCTGATTCGTTACCGCGAACCGGCGTTGTCGCGCAGTGTGCTGGCCTGCGCGGCGGTGGTTTCCTGCGCTACCGGTCGGCGGTGATGAGGGCGTGGAGCTCGTCATGCCGATAACCCGGCGCATTGGCGGGAGTGGGACGCAGAGGCGCTGGCGGCGGCGACGGCGCGGGATGTGCCGATCCTGTTGTCGATCGGGTAGGCGAGCTGTCACTGGTGTCATGTGATGCGCAAAGGCTACTAGCTGCGTTTGTGCAGGTAGCGCATCTTATTCGAGGAAACGCAACCAGATTTGGTTGCGTTTCAGTTGCGTTTAAGGTAGCGTTTCCCCGATGGCCCGGACTTTCGCACAGCTTCTGGACACGCTCCGTTCGCTCGGTGGTGACTTTACCGATGTTGAGGTGAAATCCGCTGCCGGCGGTCTCCCGGAGTCACTTACTTCGACGCTGTCCGCCCTGGCGAATCAACCAGGTGGCGGAACGATAGTCCTCGGCCTGGACGAGAACCGCGGCTTTCGACCGGTCGGGCTGACCAACACGCAAGAGTTGAAGCAGGGCTTGGCGAAAAAGGCTCGGGCATTCACGCCGCCGATCCGGCTGACGATCGCCGACGAGACTGTGGAAGGGCAGCCGGTCGTGATGGCAATCGTTCACGAATGCGACGAATCTGCGAAGCCCTGCCGAATAAGTGCGACCGGTGCGGCGTTCATGCGTGGCTACGATGGCGATTTCAAGATGTCGGCTTTGGAGGAGCAGGCGTTTCTGTCGGCTCGGAATCCGCCGATGTTCGATCGCGCTCCGGTGCTGGGTGCGACCAGGGCGGAACTGGACGACCAGCTGGTCGAGGACTTCACACGCAATGTTCAAGACCGTGATCGAAATGGGCTGGGACGCTTCAGCGGGGACGAACTGCTCCGGCGGGCCGGGGCGTTGACCGCTGACGGAATTCCCACTGTGGCTGGACTGCTCGCCCTTGGCATCTACCCTCAAGAATGGCTGCCGCGCTACGTAATACAAGCTGCTGCCGAGCCGTTGGCAACCGATCGCCCCGGGACGCGTGCACGCAATCAGGTAACTATTTCGGGTCCGATACCAAGGATGCTGGATGCTGCTCTGGACTGGGCTCGGCAAACCTTCGACACCGCGATCGTTTCACAGCGGGATGGCACCGTTGTCGACGTCCCCGCATATCCCTTGGCGGCGTTCCGTGAGCTGATCGCGAACGCCCTTCTCCATCGCGACCTCGACAGCTGGTCAGCTGGAATGGCCATCGAAGTACGTCTTCGCCGGGACCGGCTCGTTGTTACCAATCCCGGTGGTCTCTACGGAATCACATTGGATCGGCTTGGTAAGGAAGCGGTGACATCGGCCCGAAACATGTGGCTGGTCAAGATCTGCCAATACCTGAGGTCGCCCGAGTCCGGAGGGCGAGTCATCGAGGCGTTGGCCACCGGAATTCCCACCATCACCGAGGCGCTCGACGCCGCCGGACTCCCTCCGGCTCAATACGCCGACTCCGGGATCCGATTCACAGTTGTGTTGAAAACCGGAACCTACACCGGCGCTCCACAGGTCGGTAGCAAGGCCGACCTTATTGGTCACACTCCAGCCCAGACCGACCGGCCGACGCTCAACTCGACCCAGCAGAAGATCGCCGACCTGCTCGCCGAAGGACCAGCTACCGTTCCCGAGTTGCAAGCCACGGTAGGACTCTCGGCACAAGGAATCCGGAAGGCGCTCAACGGAATGCGACAAGCAGGGTGGGTTGAACAGGTAGGTGGCGCGGGCCGGCGCACCACCTACCGGTTGACGAAATAGCCTCGGCTTCCTCGACCGCGTCATGTGATGGCGCACTACTCTTCAGGTGATGGCGCACGAGTCCGCAGCCTGGTGGCGAGACAGGTTTGTCATTCTGGCAAGTCCGGATTTGTGGGTCGAGGTTGAGCGGGCGGAGTGTGTTGTGTGTCGGCGCAATACAGGAGGGTTGATGGGTATGAACCAATTGGCAAGTGCGACATCGCCTTATCTGCGTCAGCACGCTGACAATCCGGTGCATTGGCGGGAGTAGGACGCTGAGGCGCTGGCCGAAGCGGCCACCAGGGATGTGCCGATTCTGCTGTCCATCGGGTACGCGAGCTGCCACTGGTGTCATGTGAGTTGCGAAGTACCATAGTCTTCGAAAGGTGTTGCTACCTGCGGAGATGCGATGCAACCTGACGAAGATTCCCGACTGTCGATGGTGTCGTCCTCGCCAGGTTGGACACGGAGATCCGGGGAGTGTGCCCCGTAGTTCGTGTCGGCAACCCAGAACAATTCGCCGACACGATCGCCGAATGCTCCGGGCCGCCATCATTTCAACTGGCCGTACGGAACGATGTAGTTCTGCGCACCCAGGCTCCGCCAACCGGTCTCGGATGGTTCCAGGGACGAACCGCTCCTGGTGCGATCTTTGGGCCACGGCTCTCTCAGATGAATCTGTATGTCATCCTGCAGAATTCGCGCCAGCTCCATCGCGAAGCCTTCCGCCGAGGTGCTCTCCGATTGGCTCGGATCGAGGGCCGCCGAGGTGCCCGCGTCCGGAACGGCGACACTCACCCATGCGCTCGGTGCAGGCCGACCGATCTCCTCATGGAACTCCCGCCAGTCATCGGGATACCCCGTGTCGACCCGCGCCCGTATACCAAGGGAATTCTCGATGTCAGCCGCAAGGCCGTTTCAGCCGACGAGGCCAAGCGGATTTCCACGGAGCGGTATGAGGAGTTCGATATGCGGCGTCGGCAGATCGAGAACGAAGCCGACGCCGTCGAGCTCCTTGAAGCCATGCAGCGTGAGATCGAGAAGCGTGCCGAATAGCTGACGCAATGATGCCGCGGCATGAGGCGCGATCATGACCGCGGCATCATCTCTCGCTGTGTTGACCAGCGAATCAGTTGGGCGCTCTGCGCGTCGAGCGGGATAGCCGTGGCGCGCAGGAGGGCGAGCACCTCCTGGATCGCGTCGAGAACAGTCGAGGTAGTGCGTCGCTGATGGTGTGGTGGCATCATCAGCGACGCTGTCGGCAGGGGATGCAGTCTGTGTGGATCAGCGAGCGATCGAGATTGCGAAGGGCGCGAAACCGCTGGATCGGATCACGTGGGGTACGAACAAGATTGCGGCTTCGGTGGCACGTGCGGTCTCGATCCCGCCGAGGTCCGTGATCCACTCTTGGTGCCAGCCGAGGTCCGTGAGCAGCCCTCGGACTACCTGTTTGGCCTCCGGGTCTTTGCCGGAGAGGAACGCGGTCGGCGTCTGGGTGAGCGCGGCGGGCGCGGTCATCACCGAGTGCAGCATTGTGTTGAGCGTCTTGACGACGTGGGTCTCGGGGAGCGCCTCCTGGAGTTGCTCAGCGAGGCTCGAGCCGGGGTAGAGGAGATCGGCGGGCAGTCCGTCCGGTCCGTCGACGGTGGCGTTGGCGACGTCGACGAGGATCTTGCCGCGCAGTTGCTCGCGCAGCGCGGCGAGCCGCTCCAGCGAGCCGGCGCCCGGCGTGGCATTGATGACGATCTGCGCTGTCTGGACCGCGTCGGTGGCAGCGCCCGGCGAGCGGTCCGCCACGGTCACTGTGTGCCCGGCCCGGGTGAGGGCGGTGGCCAGGCCGCCGCCGACGCGGCCGCCGCCGAGAATGGTGATAGTGCTCATGCTGAAGTCCTTACGGTTTCTGTTCTGGTCTGGTCAGCGGGAGAGGGTGGCGACCGCAGTGGCGTGCACGCCGGGCGCTGCGGCCAGGAAGCTGTCGCTCTCCAAAGTCCAAGGGCGGCCCTCGGCGTCGGAGATCTGTCCGCCGGCCTCGGCGACGAGCAGCGCCCCGGGAAGCAAGTCCGCGCGGGCACCGGCGAACTGCCAGAAGGCGTCGATCCGGCCGGCGGCCACGTTCAGCAGGTGCAGGGTGGCGGGCACGGCTATCCGCACCACGAGCGCGTCGACGAGCATCTCGGTGATCGAGGAGCCGATCCGCCGCACGACATTCTCGTCCTCGTCCGGCCTGGCCTGGCTCGTGGCCACGATGCTCAGCCCGAGGTCCGTGGTCCCCGACACGTGCAGCGGCTTACCGTCGCGGTGGGCGCCGGCGCCGGCGAGCGCGGTGTAGGTCTCGCCGGTCAGGGGCAGGTGGACCGCCGTGAGCACCGGTTGGTTGTCGCGTACGAGGGTGGCGGTCACCGCCCACTCCGGCAGAGCGTGCAGGTGGTTGATGTTGCCTTCGACCGGATCCACGATCCACCATTCGCCGGCTGGCAGAGCGCCGCCGTCCAACTCCGCCTCGACCCAGCGGGCGTCCGGGCGCAGGGCTTCGAGGCGGGGGCGCAGGATGTCGAGAACTGTGTCGTCGTTGGCGGCGAGCGCGCGCATCAGCTCTTCGCGGGTCTGGTAGCGGACTACGTCGCCGAAGCGCTCCCGCAGTGCCGAACTCGCCGTGCGTACGGCGATCGCGGTCTGTGCGAGCAGGTTGGCGTCCGAGGCGGCCGCTGTGACAACACCGGTGTTTCGAATCGTTTCGGGCATGGTGGTGCTCCAATCCGAGCAAGGGGTATGAGGTCAATCGGGCGGAAATCGTGGCTTCTTGCGCCCGCATCTCGAACATTAGGAGCAGTCATCATTAACATCAAGTGCATGTAAAGCACGGCTAGCATGACTCTCATGCAATTGGATTTGAATCTGCTCGCCGCGCTCGACGCTCTCCTGGAGGAAGGCAGTGTGGCCGGCGCGGCCGACCGACTCCACGTCACCGCGCCCGCGATGAGCCGAAGCCTCGGCCGAATCCGGCGCACGACGGGGGATCAGATCTTGGTGCGCACTGGACGCACGATGACCCCGACGCCCTACGCGCTCGCGGTCCGGGAACAGGTGCACGACCTGCTGCGGCAGGTCCATGGTGTGCTCGCGCCAAGCCGTGAACTCGACCTGGCGACGCTCGAGCGCACCTTCACGCTGCGCTGGCACGACGCACTGGTCGCCCTCAGCGGCCCCGCCCTGCTCGCTGCCGTGCGCGAGCAGGCGCCGGGCGTTCGTCTGCGCTTCATCGCGGAATCGAGCATCGACACCCCCGAGTTGCGGCGCGGCGAGGTCGACCTCGCCGCGAACGCGGACCGCCCGACCGCACCGGAGATTCGCTCCGCTGAGGTGGCCGAGACCCAGCACGTCATTGTCGTACGGCGGGGGCACCCGCTCACCCAGGTCGAGACCGTCACCGCCGCGCGGTATGCCGCGGCCGAGCACATCACCGTCTCGCGGCGCGGAAAGCTCGGCAACATCCTCGACGAGGCTCTCGCACGGCTCGACCTCGCCCGACGCGTGGTGGCGACCGCGCCCACCGAACGAGCCGCGCTCGAGTTCGTGCGCGGCTCCGACCTTCTCGTCACCGCCCCCGAATCCACGACGCGTTCGGTCGCCACAGATCTCGGCCTGGTCCTGCTCCCGCTCCCGTTCGACCTGCCGCCTGCCCGGGCGTACCTGTCATGGCATCAGCGCTATGACACCGACCCTGCGCACATCTGGCTACGCGATCTGGCGCGGACCGCGTTGACCAGTGCGATGAGGGCTCCCGCCTCGGTCAGTGCGTGATCCCGCCGGCGAATTCTTTCGACCGATCACCAAACCGCATCCGGGACAGCGCTTTCGGCTGCATAGGAGGGCCTCGAACAAACAGTGATCCGGAAATGACGTGCGCGAGCAGATGATGGATGTCGCCTCTTCGGAGGATGCAGAGGAAGAACGTGCTCTGCCGACCATGCATTAGATGAAGCGGAGCAAAGACGCGATGTACCCCGTATCCGGCGACGGTCGCAGGCTCGCGCGCCATATCTTGCTGTTTGCCGCGGTGTTGACTCTGGTCACCGGTGGTATCGCCGCTGCAGTGATGGCATCGTGGTCCGGGCCACCGCGGATCGAGGTCGGCCAGTGCGCGAAGCTGTCCGGCCTCAACTACCGGCCGGAGCTCGTGCCGAAGGAGTGCGGCGATCCGGACGCGAATTATGTAGTGGCACTGCGGGTGGACCGATCGAGTCGGTGGTTGTTGTCGAATACCCCTGTGTCGCAACGGGTCGACCACGCCAGCCCGGACTGCCCGAATCGGGACTACGTCAGCTTCTATGAGGCCAGCCCCGACGATTACACGCTGTGTCTGCGCCTCAACGTCGCCGAGGGCGACTGCGTCAGCGACGATGCCTTGCTGGCCGCCGCCAAGGTGTCGTCCTGCCGCCCGGGCGTCGATTTCAAAGTGAATCAAATATTCGCCGGGCGCGCCGACCGATCCGTGTGCGGCATCACCGCGTCCGCGCGCGACACCATCCTCTATCCGAAGCCGGATCCGTTGACGCTGTGCTTGACTCGGGTCCGATAGTCACGGCCGTGTGTCGGACGAGCGGGGTAGAGCCTCGGAACGTCCGTTCTATGCCGCTGCTCGGGCGTTCGGGAGCGGGGTCGGTGGCCCCATCCCGGTTCTGCGCCGAGTTCGCCGCCTGTTACCGGCTCGGCGCCAACCACACGATCCCGAGGGACTCAGCGGCTCGGATCGAGGGCGGCTGAGGTGCTGCGGGGTTTCGGCGGGCACGCGCTGCGTCGGAGTCTGCTGGGTCGCCTCGTCGGAGGTGATGCCTGCGGGTCATCGTGTGAGACGGTGGAGGTATGAATCGGCTCGGGAACGCGACTTCTCCGTACCTGCGACAGCACGCGGGCAATCCGGTGCATTGGCAGGAGTGGACTGCCGAGGCGTTGGGGGAGGCGCGGGAGCGGGATGTGCCGATCTTGTTGTCGGTGGGATACGCGTCGTGCCACTGGTGTCATGTGATGGCGCACGAGTCGTTCGAGGATGCGGCGACTGCGGAGCTGATGAATGCGAATTTTGTCTGCATCAAGGTGGATCGGGAGGAGCGGCCCGATCTGGATGCGGTGTACATGAATGCCACGGTTGCGATGACGGGGCAGGGCGGGTGGCCGATGACGTGCTTCCTCACGCCTGCGGGGGAGCCGTTCTACTGCGGGACGTACTACCCGAAGCAGCCGCGGGGTGGGATGCCGTCGTTCACGCAGTTGCTCACCGCGATCACCGATACCTGGCAGCACCGGCGGGGCGAGGTGGACCAGGCGTCGGCGCAGGTGACCGAGGCATTGCAGGCGCAGGCGGCCGGACTGCCCGATGCGGATTTCGCGATCACCGCGGAACTGCTCGATCATGCGGTGGCCGCGGTGTTGCGCGACGAGGATCCCAAGCATGCCGGTTTCGGTGGCGCGCCGAAGTTTCCGCCTTCGGCGTTGCTGGAGGGCCTGTTGCGGAGCTGGGAGCGGACCGGTGCCGCGAACGTCCTCGGGGCGGTGCATCGCACTGCGGAGGCCATGGCGCGCGGCGGCATCTACGACCAGTTGCGGGGTGGGTTCGCGCGGTATTCGGTCGACGCCGCCTGGGTGGTCCCGCATTTCGAGAAGATGCTCTACGACAACGCCCAATTGCTGCGTGCCTACGCGCATTTGGCGCGGCGCACGAAAACCGACGCCGGTGCACCGGAATCGCTCGCGCATCGAGTCACTCGGGAGACCGTGCAGTTCTTGCTCGACGATCTCGGCACCGAGCAGGGTGGGTTCGCGTCTGCTCTCGACGCCGACACTCATCTCGAACCCGGTAAGCCGGGGGTCGAGGGCGCGACGTACGTGTGGACGCCTGCCGAGTTGATCGGCGAGCTGGGTCCCGACGACGGCGCTTGGGCCGCAGCGGTTTTCGGCGTCACTACCGCCGGGAACTTCGAGCACGGTACCTCGGTGCTCACCCGGTACACCGATCCCGACGACCATGTTCGGCTCGAACGAATCCGCGACACCCTACGCAAAGCGCGCGACGGCCGTCCGCAGCCGGACCGCGATGACAAGGTGGTCACCGCGTGGAACGGCATAGCCATCACCGCTCTTGCCGAGGCAGGTGCCGCATTCGATGCGCCGGAGTGGGTGGCCGCCGCCGCTCGCTGCGCGCGATTCCTGTTGTCCGAGCACGTGATCGACGGCCGGGTCCGCCGCGCCTCGCTGAACGGCGTCGCTGGATCATCGCCCGGCGTGCTGGAAGACTACGCCTGGCTGGTGACCGGCCTGCTCGCCCTGCATCAAGCCACCGGCGAACGTACCTGGCTCGACGACGCACAGCGCTTGTTGGACAAGGCGATTCAGCATTTCGCCGACCCCACTGTGTCCGGCAGCTGGTTCGACACCGCCGACGACGCCGAAACCTTGGTCACCCGCCCGCGCGACCCCATCGATGGCGCCACCCCGGCCGGTGCGTCCTCTCTCGCCGAGGCACTGCTCACCGCCGGTGCCGCAGGCGACGTCGACCACGCCGTGCCTTATCGCGCCTTGGCCGCCCAGACCCTCCAGCGCGGCGCGGTCGTGCTGGCCCGCGCCCCACGGTCGGCAGGCCAGTGGCTCACGGTCGCCGAGGCGGCCCTGCGCGGCCCGCTCCAGGTCGCCATCGCCACCGAAGCACCTAGCAAGCCAAGCGAATTGCTCACCACCGCCCGCGCCACCGCTCCGGGTGGCACGGTGATCCTTGCGGCCCCGCCGAACTCGGCCCCGCTCCTGGCCGACCGCCCCCTGCTGCATGGCGAACCCGCCGCCTACGTCTGCCGCGGCACCGTCTGCGACCTCCCGGTCGCCACCGCTGCCGAGCTACGCGCCGCCCTCGAACGCCCCTGACGTCCACAGAGGTTCGACACGGTGCACAGCACCTACAACTGCTGTGAACCGTGTGGACCCTTTGTGGTTCCGTCGTTCACGCGAGACGGTCAGTCGGTTTCCGTTGGGGTGGTGGAGACTTCGACAATCGTGCTGGGGTCGATGGCCGGTTCGGGGTGAACGATGGGCGCCTCGGGCCGGGTGGTGTTCCGGGTCTTTGTGACGGCACGCTTGTCGATATCGGTCCAGCACGCGGTCGGCTGCTTCATACCGCGCAGCAGGATCGTTTCGTACAGAGCCCATTTCGCGCGCTCGTGCGCGGCAGCGGCCTCGATGACGGAGCCGCTCACCAGGATTCGGCGCGGCACCTCTTTCGCCTCGGTGGTGAGCCTGGCCGCCTCGTTGACGGCGTCGCCGATGACGGTGTATTCCAGGCGGGTGTCGGAGCCGACATCGCCTGCGAAGACCGGGCCGTGTGCGACACCGATCCCGATATCGAGTTCGCCGGCGGCGACCACCTCGTCCCGGATGCGGCGGGCCGCCCGCAGCGCGGGAGTCGCGTTGTCGCGCAGGGCGATCGGGGCACCGAAGATGCACAGCGCCGCGTCGCCCTCGAACTTGTTGACCAGTCCGTTGTTCTCCTCGGTGGCCGCGACGACGGTCGCGAGCAGCCGATTCAGCTTGGCGACGAACTCTTCCGGCGGCAGCCCGGTGGACAGTTCGACCGAGCCGGTCACATCGACGAACAACGCGGTCACCGTGCGCACATCGCCGGTGAGGTCGAGGCCACCGGCGAGCGCGCGCTCGGCCACCTCGGTGCCGACGTGCCTGCCGAACAGATCGCGCATCCGTTGCCGCTCGGACAGATTCGCGGCCAGCTCGTTGACCGAGTTCTCCAGCCGCCCGATCTCGCTGGTGCTGCCG
Source organism: Nocardia sp. NPDC049149 (assembly GCF_043197455.1). Lineage (NCBI taxonomy): Bacteria > Bacillati > Actinomycetota > Actinomycetes > Mycobacteriales > Nocardiaceae > Nocardia > Nocardia sp. NPDC049149. The sequence continues at coordinate 855,223 of NZ_JBICTD010000002.1, read as the reverse complement.
ACCGGAACCCGCACGTCCAGATCGCCTTGGGTGATCCGGTCGAGCGCCGCGCGCAGCATGCGCATCGGCGAAGCCACCGCGCGGGCCAGAAAGGCGGTCGCCAGCGCACCGACGCCGAGTCCGACGATCGACAGATAGATGGCGGTGCGCACCCGATCGTGCGGGTCGGCCACCGGATTGGCCAGCACCACGATCAGCATCAGCAGCGGAAGTGCGGACGCCACGGCCCAGCTCACCACGACCCGGACGAGGACCGAGGAACTCCAGTGCATGGTCGGCCCGAGCACGGCGGCCACCACCGGGATGGTCGGCCGGATCAACCGATCGACGATGAGGAAGGTCAACCCCACTGATTCGAACCCGCCGAGGGCGAACAGTGCCGCTGTCACCATCGGATCGGTGTTCGGTGCCAGCTGGACGAGGATCAGCGGCCCCAGGATGATGCCGATGCTCCACACGGCCAGCGCCCGCGTGGTGATGATGATCGGCAGGCGAAGCACCTGTCGCGCTTCCGCTTCGGTCGGTCTGCGTCCGGCGTCCAGCCAGCCGAAATGCTGGCTGCGGTCCCGGACGGCGAGCACGACCCCGAACGCAAGGCCCAGCGCGGGATAGATGCCAACCACCGCCGTCGACCGCAACCATTCGGCGCCGAGCCTGGTGAGCGAGCCGCTGAGCCACAACTCGATCACGATCACCGCGAGACCGCTGAAGTTGGTGGTGATCACCACAGCAGCCAAGCCCGCACGCGCTTTGAGCGCCCAGATGACGAGGCGCGCGATCATGTCGCCAGGCTTCGGGACGACAAGAAACCCGCTGCGGGGGCGGTCGATGGGATCGGCACGATGGCCGTCGATGGGATCGGCACGATGGCCAACGCCGACAGCGCGGCGCTAGGGGCGGCACCGAGGTAGAACACGAACAACGAGCTTAGAACCAGCCCGACCGCAAAAGCCGGTTTCCCGGTGATCTTGTCGAACGCGTCGGCCGCAGGCTCTCTGCCGCCGGACGGGTTCGTGCCGGTCAGCGCAACACGACGAGCCAGACCGCGACGTAGTGGGTCAGCGCGGCGAGCACCGTCGCGGCATGGAAGAACTCGTGATGCCCGAACACGGTCGGCCACGGGTTCGGCCATTTGGTCGCGTAGAGGATCGCGCCGCCGCTGTAGAACAGTCCGCCGATCAGCAGCAGGATCAGCGGTGCGATGCCGATGTTGGTGTTCAGCTGCCCGGCCACCGGCACGATCGCCCAGCCGAGCAACAGATACAGCGGCACGCCGACCCAGCGAGGCGCGGTGGGCCACAGCAGTTTCAGCGCGACGCCTGCCAGCGCGCCCGCCCACACCACGATGAGCAGCCTCTGCCCGGTGCGACCTGGCAGGCCGAGCAACGCGAACGGCGTGTAGCTGCCCGCGATGAACAGGAAGATCATCGAGTGGTCGGCCCGCTTCATCCGGATGCGTGCCTGCACAGTCGGCCAGGTGACCCGGTGATAGACCGCGCTGATGCCGAACAGCCCACACACCGTCAGCCCATAGACGAGGGTGGACCAGCCCGCGGTCGCCGAGACGGTGGCCGCCTTCGCGATCAGCACGATGGCGGCGACGGCCGCGATGCCGACCGCCCAGGTGTGGATCCAGCCGCGCATCCGCGGCTTGAAGAGCGCATCGATCGGCGTGCCGTCCGCCACTCCGGTGTCGGTGACGCCGATGGATTCGGACACGAGCTACCTCCTGGTTGAACCGCCCGGTAACCTACGGCGCCGTAGGTTACGGCCCTGGCGTCACTGTACCGGGATATGCGGTCGCTGCCGAGATCGCGCCGCTAAGGCGTAGGGTGGCCCGCGTGGAGCTTCCGGTTCAGGTGCGGGGTTTGCCGTATCGCATCTACGAGGCCCGGCTGACCAAGCAGCTGGCCGGCAAACAACATCCCCGCCATGTCGCGGTGATGTGCGATGGCAATCGACGGTGGGCCCGCGAGAACGGTTTCACCGATGTGAGCCACGGCCATCGGGTCGGCGCGGTGAAGATCGCCGAACTCGTCGGCTGGTGTCAGGCCGAGGGCATCGAGATGGTCACCGTCTATCTGCTGTCGACGGAGAACCTGCTGCGCGATCCCGACGAGCTCGAGACGCTCTTCGAGGTGATCACCGACGTCGTCGAGGAACTGTCGGCGCCGGAACAGAATTGGAGCGTGCGGGTCGTCGGATCGTTGGACGGGCTGCCCGAGCTGGTCGCCAAGCGGATCCGCACCGCGGCTGAGCGCACCGAGGGTCGCGATGGCGTGCACGTGAACGTGGCCGTCGGCTACGGCGGCAGGCAGGAGATCACCGACGCGGTGCGCTCGCTGGTCCGTCAGGAGATCGCTGCGGGCGAAACCGGCGAGGATCTCGTGCAGTCGATCACCGTGAACGCGATCGGTCAGCACCTCTACACCTCGGGCCAGCCGGACCCTGATCTGGTCATTCGCACCTCCGGTGAGCAGCGCCTCTCCGGATTCCTGCTGTGGCAGAGCGCATACTCGGAGATATGGTTCACCGAGGCGTACTGGCCGGAATTCCGGCGTGTGGATTTCCTGCGGGCGCTGCGCGACTACGCGGCCAGACACCGCAGATTCGGCATCTAGCGCCGCCGATCAACGCACCAGGCCGCCCGGAAGGGGCTCTGGCTCAGCGGCGTTCGAGCCTGCCCCGATCGGCGGACCGATGAGCGACCTCGACAGCCGATCCGACGGTTTCCGGGACCCGGCGGCCGACGACGATCGTGCGCCGGTGTCCTACATCAGCTACGAAGACTTCGGGCGCCGGTTCCTCGAATACGCGGCCACCGAGGAGCGCATCCTCGGCGCGTTCGACCAGTTGACCGGCGCCGCATTCGATTTCGGCCCGATCGGGGTCGGCCCAGGCCGGTTGGCGAAGGCGAGTGCGCAGGTGCTGCTCGGACAGGCGCAGGTGCACCGCGATATCGAGGACGTCATCTCGTTCCAGCTGAAGATTCCGCTGAGCGTCGACATGCTCATCGATCTGGCGTTGGACAAGCACCGCTTCGAGGTCGACGGCCACATCCACCTGCACCTGATCGTGCGCGCGGCCGCACCGCTGCGGGTCGTCATCGAGATCGCCACCCCGCGCTCGAGCGACGTCAGGATCAACGTCGCCACCGGCACTGTCCGCGGGCAACTACTGCGCATCGTGGCCAGCGTCGATCAGGAGATCCGGCGATTCATCGCCCGCTATATCGCCAAGGAGATCCGCAAACCGCACATTGCCGCGGCCCGCGATATCAATGTGGCGAAACGCCTCGACGAGGCCTGGAAATTGTAAGCGGGATCACAATTTCCGCAGTCGCAGCCTATTGATGCTGTGGTCGGCGTCCTTGCGTAACACGAGGGTGGCGCGTGGCCTGGTCGGCAGAATATTCTCCACCAGATTCGGGCGGTTGGTGTTGTTCCAGATCTCCTGCGCCGTGACGGTCGCCTGCTCGTCGGTGAATCCGGCGTAGTGATGGAAATGCGCGTTCGGGTTCGCGAACGCGGTCTTGCGCAGCGCGAGAAACCGTTGCACATACCACTTCTCGATGTCCTCGATGCGGGCATCGACGTAGATCGAGAAGTCGAACAGGTCGGAGACCATCAGCCGTGGCCCGGTCTGCAGCACGTTCAGGCCCTCGACGATGAGAATGTCGGGCTGGCGCACACAGTGGAACTTGTCCGGCACGATGTTGTAGGAGATGTGCGAGTACACCGGCGCACACACCTCGGGCGCACCGGATTTCACCTCGGTGACGAAGCGAAGCAGCTTGCGGCGGTCGTAGCTCTCCGGGAATCCCTTGCGATGCATGATGCCGCGCCTGGTGAGTTCCGCGGTGGGATAGAGGAATCCGTCGGTGGTGACCAAGTCGACGCGCGGGTGGTGATCCCAGCGCGACAGCAGCGCCTGCAGCACACGCGCGGTGGTCGACTTCCCGACCGCGACGCTGCCTGCGACGCCGATCACGAAGGGCACCTGCTGATCGGGGTGCGTCTCGCCGAGGAAGGTTGCGGTCGCGGCGAACAGTCGTTGCCGCGCGGCCACCTGCAGATGGATGAGGCGAGCGAGCGGCAGATAGACCTCGGCGACTTCTTCGAGATCAATCTGTTCGCCGAGGCCGCGCAGGCCGATCAGTTCTTCCTCGGTGAGCACGAGGGGAGTCGACTTACGCAGTGTGCGCCACTGTTTCCGGTCGAATTCCACATACGGGCTCGGCTCGCTCATTCGTGCCACTTACCCGACGCTCCAGTTCGGCAAACACGCACCCATACCGTCTAGCTTTCGCCGCATGACCGAATTCTGCTCTGCGTCAACATCGTGAGAAAAGCGGGGTACCTCTACCGGGTGGTAACCGGATGGATGATGCCGCATTCCGGCAGGTATTCGAGGTCGATAGGCGGCGTCGGCGCCGCACCCGGCCGCCGGTCGCATGCGGCTAATGTCGATCGGATGGAAGCGCATCCACTCGTGACGGAGTACCTGCGGCTCGGCCTGGCATTCGACCGGCTCGAGGACGGGTTCGTCGACGCGTTCACCGGAGATCCGGCGCTGCGCCGCGCGGTCGCCGACGCACCGGCGCCCGAACCGCGGCAGCTGGCCCGCAAGGCCGCCGCACTGCGCGACGAACTGCCCGAGGCAGGCCTCGGCGCGGAGCGCACCGAATTCCTGGATGTGCATCTGCGGGCGCTGGAGTGCTCCGGTCGCAAGTTCGCGGGCGACGACATCGGTTTCGTCGATGAGGTGCGTGCCTACTTCGACGTGGACATCGCCCCCGGCGACGTCGAGGACTACCGGGACGCGCATCGGCAGATGGACGAGGTGCTGGCGGGCGACGGTCCGCTGGTCGATCGGGTGGCCGCGCACCGCAAGGCCGACGAGATTCCGCGGGAGCGCCTGTCCGCCTGTGTCGAAGCGTTCTCCGGTGCGCTGCGTGAACTGGTGCGCGACCGTTATCCGCTGCCCGATCACGAGCACGTCATCTACGAGGTGGTCGGCGACAAGCCGTGGTCCGGCTTCAACTACTACCTCGGCAATTTCCACTCGCGGGTCGCGATCAACGCCGACCTCAAACAGCACATGGCGCACCTGCCGCACCTGATCGCGCACGAGTCCTACCCCGGTCACCACACCGAGCACTGCCGTAAGGAGGCCGGGCTGGTCGCGGCCGGGCAGGCCGAGCAGACGCTGTTCGTGGTGAACACCCCGCAGTGTCTGATGGCGGAGGGCCTCGCCGACCTGGCGCTGCGGTCGATCGTCGGGCCTGGCTGGGGCAGGTGGGCGCAGGAGATCTACGCCGATCTCGGACTGCGCTTCGACGGCGAACGGGCGGAACGACTTTCGAACGCTTCGGCGAAGCTGCTCGGCGTGCGTCAGGACGCGGCGCTGCTGCTGCACGATCGGCGGCGCAGTACGGACGAGGTCGCCGAGTTCCTGCAGACCTGGGGCCTGACCACCCTGGAACGGGCGCGGCAGTCGCTGCGTTTTCTGTCCTCGCCGCTGTGGCGGGCCTATATCTCGACGTATGTGGAGGGGTACCGCCTGCTCGGCGGCTGGCTGGACCAGGCGGTGGATGCCGACGAGCGGACCGACCGCTTCCGGCGGCTGCTCGACGAACCACTCACCCCTGGGGCGATTCGACGCGGCTGATGCCTGGCGGCCGTGCGCCACCAGGCATCAGCCGGCTGTTCGATCCTGCTTGTTAGGCGGTGGGGCAGTTCTGGCCTGCCGAGATGGAACACATGGACTGCAGCAGCGCCTTGAGCAAGGTTTCGATCGGGCTGGCTGCGACAGGGGAGAGCAGGAACATTGTTACCTCTGGGTAGTGAGTCGGGAGAGTCTTGATCAGACTAACCGGTCACTTTGCCCGACCTTGTCGTCCGTGGGGGTGCCCCTAGTTTTAGGGGCATGACCCGTGCCGTGCTGTGGCGCAATCGGTTTCAGGCGTCGGCGAAGGTGATGCGTACCGAGATCGGGTCGCTCTCGAGCGCCTTCATCGTCCATTCCGCGGCCGATTCGGGGACCCGGCCCTTGGCGAAGCTGCGGGCGCGCGCGACCACGTCGTCGTCGGGGACGAACGCGGCTGTTCCCGTGTACCAGCGCTTTCCTTGGCGCAGCCGGACGTTCGGGTCGGCGGCGATGTTGCGCGCCCAGCCGGAGCGGCGGCCGTGCTGGGAGATCACCCATGCGCCGTCCTCGTCGAACGAGGCGGTGACCGGAACCCGGCGTGGTTGGCCGGATTTGGCGCCGATGGTCTCCAGTTCCGAGATGAAGGCGGAGCGAATGCCGATCCGATCCAGCAATGCGACGGCGGGATTGGCGAAGTAACGGCCGATGAAACGCTCACGCCGGAACTTGCGAACCGCAGCTTCGGTACTGCGTGCACTCATAGCGAATACTCCTTTGGTTCAGCGGTTTCCCCGGAGGATGACGCAGGTGGTGGTGCCGTGCGCGACCAGCCGGCCCTGTTCGTCGACGACGCGGCCCTCGGCCGTCGCGGTGGTGCGGCCGACGTGGATGGTGGTGCCGGTGGCGGTGAGCCGCTGGCCGTCGGTCGGCACGGCGCGGATGTAGTTGACCTTCAGCTCCAGGGTCGTGTACCCGACGCCCGCGTCCAGCGTGGTGTGCACCGCGCACCCCATCACCGAATCGAGCAGCGTCGCGCAGATGCCGCCGTGTGTGGTGCCGAGCGGGTTGGCGAAGTCGGGGCGGGTCCGGACCGCGAAGACCACCCTGCCGTGTTCGAGCTCGTCCACCTCCATGCCGAGCATGTCGCCGATGAACGGTGGACGATCCGTCCTGGTCATCCCGATCCGCAACAGTTCGAGGCCCGACAACTGGGCGAGATCGATGGTGGCTTCCGACATGAAATCCGTCCTTTCGATGAACCGATCGGTCCACATCTGTCATGATTGGAGCATGAACCGATTGGTTCACGCAACCACGTGTGAGGAGGACGCCGCGTGAACGTCGAACGCGTCGCGTCGCGGGATGCGCGCCGGACGGCGGTGCTCGGATGAGCGCCGGTCCACGCACCCGCTTGATCGAGAGCGCCATCGAACTGGTCCGCGAGCAGGGCGTGCACGCGGCGGGCCTTGCCGCACTCCTCGAACGGGGCAAGGCCTCGCGCAACTCGCTGTACCAGCACTTTCCGGCCGGAAAGAGCGAACTGGTCGAGACCGCGACCAGGATCGCGGGCACCAGGCTCAGCGCGGTGATCGACAAGATCATTGCCACCAAGCAGCCCGGCTACTGGCTCGACGCGATGACCGGCTGGTGGGTCACGGCCCTGGAAACCAGTGCGTTTCGCACCGGATGCCCCATCGTCGGTGCGGCCCTTGCCGAATCGGAGCCGGGAGTCCAGGCCGCGGCGGGCGAGGTGTTCACCGAATGGCACGACAAGCTCGGCACGGGACTGGTCGCGGCAGGCGTGCCCGCCGAGGAGGCCGGCTCGCTCGCGAGCTTCGTTTTCAGCGCACTGGAGGGCGCCATCGTGCAGTCGCGCGCGATGAAATCGACGCAGCCGCTCGACGATGCGCAGAAGCAGTTGACCGTGCTGTTGGCGCGCTACCTGCCGCCGGAGCCGAAGGCGTGACACGTTGTGGCGGGCCGACACGGTGGCGTCGATCAGGCGATGGCGACTACGAGACGTGGGATGAACCCCGTGCCGGACACCACACCGGCGGCCCATAGACTGATGCGGTGACGCAGACGACGGCCTCTGTCAATACTCAGTCTCTCGGTGAGCTCGATCCGGAGCTGGCTGCCGCGATGGCGGGCGAGCTCGCCCGCGAACGCGACACCCTCGAGATGATCGCCTCCGAGAACTTCGTGCCACGCGCGGTGCTGCAGGCACAGGGCAGCGTGCTGACCAACAAGTACGCCGAGGGCTATCCCGGCCGTCGCTACTACGGCGGCTGCGAGCACGTCGACGTCGTCGAGACGCTCGCCCGTGACCGCGCCAAGGAGCTGTTCGGCGCCGAATTCGCCAACGTGCAGCCGCATTCCGGCGCCCAGGCCAACGCCGCGGTGCTGATGGCGCTGATGAACCCCGGCGACAAGCTGCTCGGCCTCGACCTCGCGCACGGCGGTCACCTGACCCACGGCATGCGGCTGAACTTCTCCGGCAAGCTGTACGAGACGCACTTCTACGGCGTGAGCAAAGAAGACCACCGCATCGACATGGACGAGGTGCGCAAGATCGCGCTCGAGACCCGTCCGAAGGTGATCGTCGCAGGCTGGTCGGCCTACCCGCGGCAGCAGGACTTCGCCGCGTTCCGCGCGATCGCCGACGAGGTGGACGCCTACCTCTGGGTGGACATGGCGCACTTCGCCGGCCTGGTCGCCGCAGGCCTGCACCCCTCGCCGGTCCCGCACGCGCACGTGGTCTCCTCCACCGTGCACAAGACGCTCGGCGGACCGCGCTCCGGCCTGATCCTGGCCAAGCAGGACTTCGCCAAGAAGCTCAACAGCGCGGTGTTCCCCGGCCAGCAGGGCGGACCGCTCATGCATGCGATCGCCGCCAAGGCCGTCGCCTTCAAGATCGCGGCGGGCGGTGAGTTCAAGGACCGCCAGGAGCGCACCCTGTCCGGCGCGAAGATCCTCGCGGAGCGGTTGACCGCCGCCGACGTCACCGGCAAGGGCGTCAGCGTGCTCACCGGCGGCACCGACGTGCACCTGGTGCTCGTCGACCTGCGCAACTCCGAGCTCGACGGCCAGCAGGGCGAGGATCTGCTGCACGAGATCGGAATCACGGTGAACCGCAACGCGGTTCCGTTCGACCCGCGTCCCCCGATGGTCACCTCGGGCCTGCGCATCGGCACCGCCGCGCTGGCCACCCGTGGCTTCGGCGATGCCGAATTCACCGAGGTCGCCGACGTCATCGCGACCGCGCTGGCAGGCACCTCCGACGTGGAAACGCTGCGGGGCCGGGTCACCAAGCTGGCGCAGAGCGTTCCGCTGTACGAGGGTCTGGAGGACTGGCGCCTGCTCGGCTAGTCGCAGGCGGCCACGCGAATTCGTTGCCGGGCTCGTCCATCACGGTCTAGGTGACCTGGTGGGCGAGCCCGAGTCATATGCGGAGTCGATCGTCGCGCCATTTGGTTTGCTAGCCTGTCGCTCAATGCGGGCTGTATAGCCCCGCTGACGTTCTCGATACCCGGTATCGGCACGCTGATCGGCGAAGGTATCGAGCGAACGCTCAGGTCATGACCGATTCAGCGGGAGGCAACCTGTGGTCGATAGGCGCATAGGTCGAATGGTCGGCGCGGTCACGATATTTGCCGCAGCAGTGCTGAATGCGACCGCGCCGGCCACCGCCGAGGTAGCGGGAACCTATGTGTCCATTGGTGAGTCGAGCGCGGCGGGACCCTTCTTCGGCAGGCAGCTCGACCCGCTCGGCTGTTTCCGCTCCGACCGCAACTACGCACACCTGACCGCCGAGGCGCTCGGTCTGACGCTGCGGGACGCGAGCTGCTCCGGTGCGGCGATCAACGATATGTATGTGGCCCAGTCGCTCCTGTTCGACGCCGCGAACATTCCGCAGCTCGACGCGGTGACCGAGGACGCGACGATCGTCTCGGTGGACATCGGCATCAACGACTATGTCGCGGGCGGCTGGTCCGCGTCGGCGCTTGCGCCGAAACTCGATGCGCTGCTCGACGATATCCGGGCACGCGCGCCGCACGCGACGGTCTTCGTGATGGGCAAGTTCCAGCGACTGCGCGCAGGCGGCTGCTTTCCGAGGGTGCCGTTGCCGCCGGACCTGGCCGAGCAGTACTACCAAGGCATCCAAGCCCTGAATGCCTTGCTGGCGGAGCGGGCTGCCGTCCACGACGCGATCTTCGTCGACGTCTATCCGGCGAGCATCGGCCACGACGCCTGTGCACCGGAGGATATTCGCTGGGTCGAAGGAGTCCTTCCGGAATCGCCCGCACAGCCGATGCACACCAACGAAGTTGGGCACTATCAGGAGGCGCTCCTACTCATCGACGCGATCCGTGCGCATGCCTGATCGCGCCGAGTCCCGGCCGCGCCCTTAGGCAATTGCGCGGGCGCACCTGATCCCGGACCGCGTCCGCGAGATCAGTTGGTGGGCAATGCGATGCCCATGGCGGCGGCAAGCGCTGCGAACGTCGCCCGCTCGCCGATGGCTCCCGACCGCCCAGTCATCGCGGCCATGGGCGTGTCTCACTGCGCGACCGGGCGATCGGCGTCGAAGGTGCCCAGCGATTCACCCGGCGTCGAGCCTGGCCCGTGCCCGCTGCACCGCGTCGTCGAGGTAGCGGCCGATATCGGTGCTGGTGCCTGGCCGGATCATCAAGGCGCGGTTGGCGGGGACCTCGTGGTAGCGGCCGTCGGCGGTGTCGATCCAGCGCAGTCGGCCGGTGCGCAGTGGTTCGGCGTTGCGCGGGCCGAGTAGGACCGCTGCGGTGCCGCGGGCGGTGCAGGACTGGCGCCAGAAGCGGCGGTAGCGCTCCTTGACCTCGCTGGACGGGGCGTTGCCGAACGGGTCGGGGCGTTCGTCGTTGAGGTCGTCGAGCAGGAAACTCTTTTCGCCGGTGGTGCCTGCGGACACGTCCGGCAGCAGTCGCACCAGTTCGGCGACGAGTTGGTCGGCACGGCAGCGGCGCAGCTGCACCCGGCCGCCGTCGGGGGCGGGCGTCTGCTGCGCGACGATGCCGGTGCCGCCGCGGGTGGCGCAGCCGATGGCCCGCATCTCGGTGCCGTCGCGGGCGTTGTCGGTGCCGAAAAGTTCGATGCGCCAATCAGGTCTGGCCAGCACCGTGATGGCGCGGGCCAGCGGCTGCCGTTCCGCGCGGGCCAACTCGTCGCGGAATTCCTGTTGGTAGGCCTGATATTCGCGCAGGCCGGGGAAGCGACTGAGAAAGCGGAACGGAAATGGCAGCCGATCGAGGCCGGTGCCGAACCACGCGGCGGCGAACTGTTCGGCCGACAGCGACCACTGCGCCATCAGTCGACCCCGAGTACCGGTGGCACCGTTGGCTTCACCTCACCGATCAGTTCCTTCGCGTGCTCCTCGGTGCGCAGGTATCGCGGCGACTTGTGTTCGTCGTCGTCCTCGCGCTGGCTGCCTCGACCCGGCGGGAACATGCCAGAGTAGCCTGCCGCGCCGGGGGCACCCGTGCGGACAGGAGCAGCGGCGGCGGGCTGAGCGCTCGTCGACCCGGGGGTGGTGCTCGGTGGTGCGGGGCGCGAAGTGCCAGGGCCCGGTTCGGGTTTGGCGTTCGCGACGGCGTCTTGGCGCCCGCTCGGACCGGGCGCACCCGTACTCGTGCTGCTCGGCGACCCGTTCGCGGCGGCGGGGACGAGGGTCGGCGGTGTCGGCGACGGCGCGGTGCTCGGCAGGGCAGTCGGGAAGGCACTGGCCGGAATGGTCGAGGTCGTTGTCGGTGAGGTGGTCGTGGTGGAGGCGGGAGTGGTTGCCGCAGGCGTGGTGCTCGTGCCGTTGGTAACCGATTGTGGCGTAACCTCTTCCGACTTCTTCTCCGGCTCGCCGGTGCCGGTGCCGGCCTTTTCGGTCTGCTCGCCGGTGGTCGAGGTGTCGGAATCCGTAGTGCCCGAGCCTGTTTCGGTACCCGGCTGGCCGGTGCCGGTCTTCGAGCCGCTGTCGGTGCTCTTACCCGGCACAGTGCCGGTGTCCAGACCGGTGTCGCCGCCGGGGGCAGGCACCGAAGCGGGACTGATCGGCGGCGGCAACGTCGGAATCACCGGGGCGGTGGCGCCATACGGCTGGATGTACTGGGTGGTCATCTCGTCGCGTGCCTGCTCTTCGCCGGTGTTCCGCAGTTCCGGCCCGCGCGGGTTGGTCGAGGTGTCGACCACCTCGGGCACCGACGCCTTGAACTTCGAGGCCGCGCTCGCCGCGAGCGACAGTGGCGTGCTCTGCGCGTCCAGCGTCTCGCCGAACTCGCCGACCCGCGTCGCATAGTCTCGGATGCCACGCACCGCACTGTCGGCCGCCGCACCCTCCCAATGCTGTTCGACCGCCTTCTTGATGGCGGACTCGAATTGATGACCCGCGTCGGTGACCGCTGACGCGATCTTCGACCAGGAATCGAACGCGCTGGAGAGCCCGTCCGGGTTCATCGAGTCGGCCGCCTGCTTGATCTCGGCGTGCGTAAAGCTTTGCGCGTTCTCGGGATTGGTGATCGCGCGGCCATCGGTTTGTCTCATGATCGCTCCCCGGTGGGGTTGTTCAGCTGCCTGCGGGCAGCAGTGGTGCGACTGATTGGGCAATTTCGGTAGCGATATCGCAGGGCGCCAGCTTGCGTGGGTGTTTGCCGCTCGGGTCGTCGACCACGATGTAGAGCGAGCCGCCCTTCATCTCGACATTGACCGTGCAGCCGCCGGGGACATCCGGCCTTGCCTCATAGCGCAATGCTTTTCGGCCTGCGACCGAGGCGTCCGCAGCCGAGGGGAACTTCTCGCGCACCTGATCGAGGGTCCCATTGGTGGTTTCGATGGTGAAGCCGTACCCGGACTTGGCGACGTAGCGGCATCCCTTCCAGCTGATCCCGCTCGCAGCGTTCTGCTTGGGCGAGGGCGGGAGCCCGTCCCACTGATGCTCGGTCAAGAAAGTGGGCGTCAGGGCGGTGCACGGGTCGAACGCGGTCTGCGCGTTCGCGCTGGTCTGCGTGCCGGGGGCGGTGGACAGGGTGGGCGAGGTCGGCGTGCCGGACGCGCGCTCGCCAGTGCACGCGGTCAGCAGTAGTAGTCCTGCCGCGGTTGCCGCGAAACCGATTCGCGGAGTGATCTTTCCGCCGAGTCCGAGCGTCATACGCGGAGCTCCCGCATCTTGGCGGCAAAGGCGGCGTCGGTGCGCTGGTAGGTGTCACAGATAGTCTGGAACAGTGTCCGGATCTCCTCGGCGACCGCGATGTAGTCGTCCAGTGTGGCGTAGGCATTGTTTGGTCCACCGAAGGCCTTCTCGCGGAACAGTTGTACGAGTTCGACCGCCGAGGAAAGACGGGCGTTGTCCTCGCCGAGTCCCCAGTGCGCCTTCTCGGCGAGTTCACGAGCGTCGGTTCGGGCACCGGTGAGCTGATTGATCAACTCCTGGCACGCTTTATCGATATCCACGAACCCTTGCGGGTCCATCCGCACCTGTAGCGCCCCGGTCTTCGCTGCTTCGATGTACCCGGGAAACGGGCTGTCCACCATCACCGTCCCCTTCCGTGAGTGCCCTCTGACCATATAGACGCGCCCCGCTCCGCGTCGGTTCCATCGAAACACAGCCTATTTTCCGGTGTCGGTGATTCGCCGCATCGACGGCGCGAACCGGTCGGTTTCGAACGAGCGTGTCTCGGCCGAAACCGTCGTGCCGCCAACGGTTTCAGTGCTCTTCGCGAGCGCCGACCAGGGTCGGGTAATCCTGCAGATCGATGTCGTTGGTCACCTTGTCGATGTACTTGAACATCAGCGTGAACAGCCGGGAATTCAGGAACCAGTTGCGCACCTTGATGCCACGCGCGGTCCGCGGCGCGAGGAACTTGCCCGCGTTGCTGTTGTCCGCGACCTTGGCGTGGTCCTTCATGATCTCGTTGTACCGCGCGAACGCCACCGCGTAATCGCCGTCGGCAAGCGCGAGTTCGCCTGCGAGGACATACGCGCCGACCACGGCGAGCCCGGTGCCGAAGCCGCCGAGGGTGTTTCCCCACGCCGAGTCGCCGATCAGCGCGACGCGGCCCTTGGTGTAGGCGCCCTTCAGCCGGACCTGGCTGAGGGAGTCGAGGTAGAAGTCGTCGAAGTCGGCCATCTCGTCGAGCATCCGTGGCACCTCCCAGTTCGTGTCGGCGAATACCCGCTCGACGATGCGCTTTTGCGCGTCGGTGTCGTCGCGGGAGTAGTCGAGCTGGGGGGAGGCGAACACGTAGAACTGCTGGGCTTTCGGGCCGCCGCTGACGGCCATTTTGCCTGGCGCGCTGTGGCCGTAGGCGATCACGCGTTCGTGCGGTCCGGTCGTCTCCGTGTTCCACGGGCTCGCCCCCGCGACGCAGTAGTAGTAGCCGAGGAATTTGACGAGGTCCGTTTCGGGCCCGAAGGTGAGTTTGCGTACCCGGGAATGGATGCCGTCGGCGCCGAAGACCAGGTCGAAGGTGCGGGCCTGGCCGTGCTCGAACTCGACGTACACCCCGTCGGAGAGTTCGGTGAGCGCGCTGATGGAGTCGCCGAACAGGTATTCGCAGCGGTCGACGGTGCGCTCGTACATGATCGCGGCCAGGTCGCCACGCAGGATCTCCACGTCACCGCCGGTGAAGTCGCCGGACATGACGGCAAGCTGCTTGCCGTTGTCGTCGACGTAGATGGTGTCGGTGGTGCCGGTGCGCCGCTCGTTGACGTCGTCGAGGATGCCCATCCGCTCGAGCACGGTGAATTGGGTGTGGCCCTTGAAGTCGATGGCCTGGCCGCCTTGCCGCAGCGCGGGGGCCCGCTCGATCACGGTGACGTCGAAGCCGTAGCGGTCGAGCCAGTAGGCGAGGGCGGGACCCGCGACGCTGGCGCCGGAGATGAGAACGGACTGGTTACGCATGCTGACTCCTGAGATCTGATCTGTGTCCATCGGATTCTGTTTCCGTTGGACACAGATCAGCGTATGGTAGACACAGTTTCGAGTCAAGCCATTCGTCGAGAGGATCTGGTGATGCCGACGCCGACCACCGTCCAGCTGCTGTGGGGTACTCAGCCGCGACCCAAGCGCGGGCCGAAGCCCGCCCTCTCGTTGGCCGGAATCGTGGCCGAGGCGATCGCCATCGCCGACGCCGAAGGGCTGACGAACCTGTCCATGCAGCGGCTGGCCGAGCGTCTCGGTTTCACCAAGATGTCGCTGTATCGGTATGTGCCAGGCAAGGAACAGCTGACCGCGCTGATGCTCGATGCCGCGATGGGCACGCCGCCGGATACCGCGGCGGTGCAACAGAATTCGAGCGAAGAACGCTGGCGGAGCGGGTTGCGGCTATGGGCCGAAACGATTTTCGCGCAGTACATGGCGCATCCATGGGCCATCGAGCTCACGACGGGCAGGCGTCCCTTCGGCCCCAACGAGCTCGGCTGGACCGAGAGCGCGCTGATTGCCCTCGCCGACACCGGCCTCACCGGCTCGGAACGACTCGACACCATCGTGTTGCTCAACGGCCACGCGCGCAGCCTCGCGCAGCAGCTGCACTCCCTCGGTGGCGAGCAGCCTGCGCTCGAGTTCGCCGAGCAGTTCACCGAGATGATGACCGCGGCGGGGGAGGGTTTTCCCGCTGTGCGTGCCGCCTTTGCCGAGGAGGCTGCGGCCGCGCAGGCTCCGCCGTCATCGGGCGGTCCGAACGACGCGCTGAACTTCGGCATCGACCGTGTGCTGGACGGGCTCGGCGTCCTGATCGCCCGTCGGACGTCGGCGAGCGGGCGGTCATAGCTGCCTGCCGGCGCGGGACGGAGCGTGCTGCGTCGGCCTGCCTGCGCGCGATATTCACGAGTTCGGACCTGCCGGACGGTGTGCCCGAGGGCCTATCGTCGGAACATGACCCAGGAACTCGAGCTACAGCAAGACGCGATCACGACGGTGCGGGAGTTTCTCACCGCGCTTCAGCTCGACGCTGCCAAGGAGGCCGTCGAGTTGCTCCATCCGGACATCGTCTGGAAGAACACCTCGCTGCCGGATGTGCGTGGCATCCGCCGAGTCGGTGGCGTGCTGCGCGGATTGGAGCGGGACTGGGCCGGTTTCGGGGTCGAGATCCACCACATCGCCGCCAGCGGCGACATCGTGCTCACCGACCGCACCGACATCCTGCGGTTCGGTCCGGTCAGCATCGCGTTCTGGGTGACCGGCACCTTCGAACTGCGCGACGGCCGAATCATCCTGTGGCACGACCACTTCAGCTGGGAGAACTTCCTGCGCGGCACAGTCGTCGGCGTCGTGCGCGCCGCACTGCCGCGCCGCTGAAGCTCAGTCGCGAATATCCTGCTGGGCGAGCAGCTTTCGCCACCGCTCGACCGAGTCGATCATGTCCCTGCCGACGAATTCGAGGAACTGGCTGGTGTTGCGCGCACGGGCGCCCGCCGGTGTGTCGACGCCGAGCATCTCGGCTCCGCGCGTGGCGATCTCAGCGAGGTCGTAGACCTGCTGCGCGCTCGTCAATGTCGCACGGACCCAAGCGTGTTCGTCGACGATGTAGTGCTCACGGCGACTGTTGGCCTGCCGTTCCCGGCGGATCAGTCCCTGGGTTTCGAGCTGGTTGACGGCGGTCGAGACGGTCGCCGCGCTCACCTGTAACCGCTGCACGAGGTCGGCGGCGGTGCGGCTGCCACTGTCGGCGAGGTACAACTCGGCGAGCACCGCGCCCGAGCTGCGCGGAAGCCCGGTCCGGACAAGCAGTTTGATGAACTGCTCGCTGAATTCGCGCACCGCCGCATCGTCCGCCTCGGCCGGTCGCGGCGCCTGCACGGGCGTCCGGCGTCTGCGCGCTCGCTGCGCGGTCGCCAAGTGGGCGCGCTCGGGCCGGTAGCGGTTCGGGCCGCCGTTGCGGCTCACTTCCCGGCTGACCGTCGACGTCGGCCGCGCCATCCGCCGGGCAATCTCGGCATAGCCGAGACCTTCGCGCAGGCCATCGGCGATCTGCCTGCGATCCTCTTTGGTCAGCCTGCCGCCGGGCATGCGCGCCTCCCTTTGTCCTCTCCGCTGCGAGGTCCAGTATTGCGCTCAGCGGCATCTCATTGCAACGACACGATTCGGCACCTTGCATTCATGCGCAGCGTCATTGCAATTCAAATCTATTATCTAGCAGCATATTTGGTAGGAAACCTGGCGAGATTCGTTGAAGCTTCAGTGAACGCAACGTAGCGTTTTGCGTGAACTAAAAATTCACGTTCACCAAGGAGATCGCCATGAACGAGTCTCTGTCCGAGGCTGTCGAACTGCCGACCACCCGCCCCTCCGGATGTCCCTTCGACCCACCGACGGAACTGTCCGCTTTGCGCGAGCGCCGACCATTGGTCCGGATGCGCTTTCCCGACGGCCACGACGGCTGGCTCGCCACCGGTCACGCGACGGTGCGCGCGGTGCTCGCCGATCCCCGTTTCAGCGTGCGCTACGAGCTGCAGCACTACCCGCTGGCGGATACCGGCGCGATGCCGCAGGCGATGCCGGGGGACATGCTCGGATTCGATGCCCCCGAGCACACCCGCTACCGCAAGCTGCTGGTCGGCAAGTTCACGGTCCGGCGGATGCAGCAGCTCACCGCGCACGTCGAGGAGATCACGGCGGCGCACCTGGACGCGATGGCGCGCGACGGTGGTCCGGTCGACCTGGTCCAGGCTTTCGCGTATCCGATCCCGGCATTGGTGGTCTGTGAACTGCTCGGCGTCCCGTACGTGGATCGCGACAATTTTCAGCGGTTCGCGTCGTCCGCCAACGATCTGAACGTCTCTATGGACGAGCGGATGGCGGCCTTTGCCGCAGTGGCGGAGTACATGCGGGGGCTGGTCGTTGCCAAGCGCGCGGCGCCGACGGACGACGTGCTCAGTGACCTCGTCGCCAGTGATCTGGACGAGGGCGAACTCACGGGCCTCGGCACCCTGCTGCTCGGCGCGGGCCTGGACACCACGGCGAACATGCTCGCGCTTGGCACATACGCGTTGTTGCGCAACCCCGAGCAGTGGGCGGCCCTGTGCGACCGGCCCGATCTCGCCGACCTGACGGTCGAGGAGCTGATGCGCTACCTGAGCATCGCGCACACCACCACCCGGACGGCGATCGCCGACGTCGAGCTCGACGGCCAGCTGATCAAGGCGGGCGAGTCGGTCGCGTTGTCCATCCAGGCGGCCAATCGGGATCCGGTCAGATTCGACGAACCGGACACCCTCGATGTCCGCCGCACCGCGGTCGGCCAGCTCGGCTTCGGCTACGGCGTCCACCAGTGCCTCGGCCAGCAGCTGGCCCGGGTCGAGATGCGAGTTGCCTTCCCCGCGTTGGCGACTCGCTTCCCGACGCTACGCCTTGCCATCCCGGACGACGAGGTCGCGTTGCGGCACGACTCCGACATCTATGGCGTGCACGCACTTCCGGTCACCTGGTAGGAGGGGAGCCGATGGATATCACCATCGACAGGGGCCGCTGCGTCGGCGCCGGGATGTGCGTGCTGCTCGTTGCCTCGGTGTTCGATCAGGATGCCGAGGACGGCAAGGTGACCTTGCTCGACCCCGCGCCGCGGCCCGATGCGCGCGCCGCGGTGCTGGAGGCCGCGCAGGTCTGCCCGTCCGGCGCGATCACCGTTGCCGCGGACCAGAACTCGTAGGCGCGGCTCAGCCCCGTTCGATCAGGTACTCCAGATAGAACGGCCGCAACACCTCGGCGACCTCGCCGTCGCCCGCATGGAAGTAGTCGTCGATCAGCGGAAGCACGTACTTGATGTCGGCTTCGCTCTCGCCGAGGTTGCCCGCGGCGGCCTCGGCGGCCGGGATCGAGCTGAGCAGTCGCCACAGGAACTTCACGTCCCCGTGCCGCACCGCCAGCTTCACCGCACGATCGTGCAGTTCCTTCGACGACAGCTTCTCGAGGTCTTCGTTTCCGGCCATAGCAGCGACTCTAGTTGGCGGTGCCGCTACACAGCTATGACCTGGCCACTAGGGGATCAGCGAGTGAGGTTTACGACAAATTCACGGACACGCCTACCTGTGCGGGAGCGGGGAACCGTAGTTCGGCGGTAGCGTCGGAGGTGCGGGCCGCGGCGGTGTGGCTCGTACGGGAGGTCCTGAACCGTGACTGAGCTAATCAGTTCGAGAGGGCCGGCACCCGGCCCTCGTGGCATCTGACGGCAACGTCAGGTCCCATCAGGACGGACCGGTCCAGCGAGATCGTTCGTGCGGGTGCCGCGCGGACACAAAGGAGCCCACCGTGACTGCTGCACGCTCCGTTCCCGCTCCCTCGGCGCAATCCCGTTCCGCGAAAGGCGGAACCGCCGCGAAGGGGGCCCGCCCCTCGCATTCCCTCGCCAATACCTTCGTCATCGATACGTCGGTCCTTTTGTCCGATCCCTGGGCTTTCACCCGGTTCGGCGAGCACGACGTCGTCCTACCGCTGGTCGTCATCAGCGAACTCGAAGGTAAACGGCATCACCATGAATTGGGCTGGTTCGCGCGGGAAGCCCTGCGCAACCTGGACGATCTTCGCCTGCAGTTCGGCAGGCTGGATCAGCAGGTGCCGATCGGCACCGAGGGCGGAACGCTGCAGGTGGAACTGAACCACACCGATCCCGCGGTCCTTCCGGTCGGATTCCGCACCGACACCAATGATTCCCGAATCCTGGCGTGTGCACTCAACCTGGCGGCCGAGGGCCGCGAGGTGGTGCTCGTGTCCAAGGACATTCCGCTACGGGTCAAAGCGAGTGCGGTGGGCTTGCAAGCCGACGAGTATCACGCACAGGACGTCGTCACCTCCGGCTGGTCCGGCATGGTCGAACTCGACGTCAGCTCGGCGCAGATCGACCAGCTCTACTCGGAGTCCGTGCTCGATCTGGACGACGCCCGAGAACTGCCGTGCCACACCGGAATTCGGTTGCTCGGCAGTAGTTCCAGCGCACTCGGCCGGATCACCCCGGACAAGCGGGTGCAGCTGGTGCGCGAACGCGAGGCGTTCGGCCTGCACGGCCGTTCCGCCGAGCAGCGCATCGCGTTGGACCTGTTGCTCGACGAGAGCATCGGCATCGTCTCGCTCGGCGGCCGGGCAGGCACCGGCAAATCCGCGCTCGCGTTGACCGCGGGCCTGGAAGCGGTGCTGGAACGGCGAACTCAGCGCAAGGTCGTGGTCTTCCGTCCGCTCTACGCGGTCGGCGGCCAGGAACTCGGCTATCTGCCGGGCAGCGAGAGCGAGAAGATGGGCCCCTGGGCCCAGGCGGTCTTCGACACGCTCGACGGGCTGGCCAGCCGCGAGGTGATGGAGGAGGTGCTCAGCCGCGACATGTTGGAGGTGCTGCCGCTCACCCACATTCGCGGTCGCTCGCTGCACGATTCGTTCGTGATCGTCGACGAGGCCCAGTCACTGGAGCGCAATGTGCTGCTCACGGTGCTGAGCCGACTCGGGACCGGATCGCGGGTCGTGCTCACCCACGACGTGGCCCAGCGCGACAACCTGCGCGTCGGCAGGCACGACGGCGTGGCGGCGGTGATCGAAAAGCTCAAGGGTCACCCGCTGTTCGCGCACATCACGCTGACCCGTAGCGAGCGTTCGCCGATCGCGGCGCTCGTCACCGAGATGCTGGAGGAGTACGGGCCGAGCGCGTAACCATCCACAACGGGGATGGCAGCCGGCGAAGCCGGCGGGGCGGGTCAGCTCCGAGTGGTGTGTTTCACCTCACAGTGGCCGGGTAATATCCCCGCGATAGCTGTTCGGTATGACCCGGCGTGTCACTTGTTGATTCGCCGGGTCATTGCTGAACATCGGCCTAGGCTGCCAGCGGCGTCACCGAGTCGGCGACGTCCTCGGTAGCCACTTTCGAGAGGATGGAAATGCACCACTTCGCTCGACGAACGGCTGGATACACTGCCCTGCTCGCCGCCGCTGGACTGATCGTCGCCGGCTGCAGCAAGGACGACAACAAGAACGACAACAACGCCGCGGCGGTGACAACCTCCGCCGCAGGCATGCAGCACGGCGAGGAGCACGCCTCCGGTGCCGCGGAAGAGACCAAGATCGCCACGCAGGCCGGTGACCTGACCGTCTCCGGCGCGATCTTCGACAAGTACGTGCAGAACGGCGGTCCGACCGGCGCGCTCGGCGCCCCGCTGGAGGCCCAGGAGTCCGGCCCGAACGACGGCAAGTACCAGGACTTCGTCGGCGGCACCGTGTACAAGGCCAAGGACGGCGAGGCGCACATCGTCTGGGGCGAGATCCGCAAGGCTTGGGAAGACAACGGCGGCGCCATGGGCAAGCTCGGCTACCCGACCAGCGACGAGAAGGACATCGCGGGCGGCAAGGCGAGCGACTTCTCCGGTGGCACCATCACCTGGGTCGACGGCAAGACCACCGTCACCATGAAGTAGGTAGCCGGTTCGGTGTCCGGGGCCGCTGTGGTCATTCACCCAGCCGGTTTCGTCGGCTGCCCTCCCGCTGCCGCGGTCTCGGACGCCTGTTCAGTCTCATTCAACGACTGCCCGGATCTCGGGCTCACCCGCTAGGTTGGCTAGGTGCAAACTCTTTTGACCGATCGTGAGCTGCTCGAATCGCTCGCATTCGATGTGGAAGCCGTCCTGCGTCGTCACATCGACGCCGCCGACGGGTGGCAGCCGCACGACTACGTGCCGTGGGACGACGGCCATAACTTCGCATTCCTCGGTGGCATTGATTGGGAGCCGGAACAATCCGAGCTCAGCGACGTCGCCAAACTTGCGTTGACCATCAGCGTGCTGATCGCGGACAACCTGCCCGCGTACCACCGCGAACTCGGCAAGTACCTACGCACCGGCGCCTGGTGGCGCTGGGTCGGCCGGTGGACCGCCGAGGAAAACCGGCACGAGATCATGATCCGCAACTACCTCATGACGACCAGGTCGGTGGACCCGGTCGAGCTGGAGCGGATGCGGATGGCACACATGACCACCGGTTTCCGCCGGCCAGGTATGCACCTGCTCGACGTGCTGGCCACCTGCGCGTTCGAAGAGACCGCCGCCGCGATCCGGCACCGTAACACCGCGGCGCTCGGGGAGAATCCGATGGTCACCGCGATCGCCGAGCGGATCGCTCGTGACGACGAGATGCAGGCTGTGGTCTTCGCCGACCTCGTCGCCGCCGGTCTCGACCTCGCGCCGGATCAGGCGCTGCGCGCGATCGCCGACCGGGTCGCCGACTTCGCGGTGCCGTCGGTGACGCTGGCCGACGGCCGCAACAGTGACGACGTGCTCGCCGAGGCAGGGATCTACAACCGGGCCGACGAGGATGCGTTGGTGTTCAAGCCGCTGTTGCGGCGGTGGAACGTCTTCACGAGGACCGATCTCGGCGAGGTGGGCGAGAAGGCCCGCGCCGAACTCGCGCATCTGCGCGACTGAATTTCCGCCGGTCGGCGCAAGGATTTGTGGCGCCGACCGGATTACTTTCTTGATTCGCAAAAAAAGGATGAAACACGCGTCGCGTTGCCTGCGATTAGCTGTGTACATCCGCTTTCTGCGGAGGCAAGAAAGGAAAGAAACATGATCACAGCACTCGTTGGCGGCCTCGTCGCACTGTTCGGTCTCGGCGCGACTTCGTTCCTCGCCGCTCTCGGCATCTTCCTGTGATGTCCCGCGCGGGCAAATCTTCAACAGCTGATCTGCCCGCGCAGAGTCGTGTAAACGCCGCGTCGGAATACTCGTAAGAGGCTCCGACGTGGCGTTTCACCTTCTACCTAAGAGGGCTGCTACTTACCGTCTTTCACCTTCGCCATCGAAAGAACGTCCAAACGGCGGTCGAGTTCTGCCTCGGTGAGTTTCTCATCGAGCAGCCCACGATCGATAACCGTCTGGCGAATTGTCTTCTTGTTCTTCAATGCTTCCTTCGCGACCGCGGCGGCCTCCTCGTAACCGATTGCCGAATTCAGCGGAGTCACAATGGAAGGCGATGATTCGGCAAGAGTGCGCAAATGCTCTTCGTTGGCGACCAGCCCACGCACACACTTGTCGGCGAACAACCGGGAGACATTGGCGAGCAACCGAATCGACTCCAGCAGGTTGCGCGCCATCACCGGAATGTAGACATTCAGTTCGAAGGCGCCGTTCGCGCCGCCGAACGCGACAGTGGCGTCGTTGCCGATCACCTGCGCCGCCACCTGGGTAACCGCCTCTGGCAGTACCGGATTGACCTTGCCCGGCATGATCGAGCTGCCCGGCTGCAGATCGGGCAGCTGCAGTTCGCCGAGTCCGGTGAGCGGCCCCGACCCCATCCAGCGAATATCGTTCGCGATCTTGGTGAGACTCACCGCGATGGTGCGCACCGCACCGGACGCCTCGACCAGCCCATCGCGGGCGGCCTGCGCCTCGAAGTGATCCTGCGCCTCGCGCAGCGCGTCTATACCGGTCGAGCGGACCAGCTCCGCGACCACCTTGGCGCCGAAACCGTCCGGTGCGTTGAGGCCACTGCCGACCGCGGTGCCGCCGATGGGCAGCTCGCCGAGGCGCGGCAGGGTCGCCATCACTCGCTCGATGCTCGCGGCGATCTGCCTGGTGTAGCCGCCGAATTCCTGGCCGAGGGTGACCGGAACCGCGTCCATCAGATGGGTGCGGCCCGACTTCACCACGGTCCGCCACTGAGTTGCCTTGTCCAACAGCGCAAGTCGCAGATGTTCCAGCGCGGGAACGAGATCGGTGATGACCGCCTCGGTGGCGGCCAGGTGCACGGCGGTCGGGAAGGTGTCGTTGGACGACTGCGACATGTTGACGTCGTCGTTCGGATGCACGGTGACGCCGTTCGCCTTCGCGATCGAGGCGATCACCTCGTTGGCGTTCATGTTCGAGCTGGTGCCGGAGCCGGTTTGGAACACATCGATCGGGAACTGGTCGTCGTGTTTGCCGTCGGCGATCTCGGTGGCCGCGGCAATGATGGCGTCGGCCTTCGCGGGATCGAGCAGGCCGAGGTCCCGATTCACCGTGGCGCAGGCGGCCTTCAGCAGGCCGAGCGCCCGGATCTGCGCGCGCTCCAAGCCGCGTCCGCTGATCGGAAAGTTCTCAACGGCCCGCTGGGTTTGCGCCCGCCACAGGGCGTTGACCGGCACCCGGACCTCACCCATCGTGTCGTGCTCGATGCGGTACTGCGTCTCCTCCGTCATGTTTCCGACCATATGCCCGACTGGCCCCGAGTGGGGCTGCCACGCCTGAGGCGATTCGCACAGTGCGGGACTCGCCCCGGTGGGAATACGAAAGACGCGCGAGCCGGGTGGCTCACGCGTCTTTCGTGTCGTCGAACCCTCGTCGAGGGCGGCAGATCAGGGTAGTGGCGGCACCGCGTCCTCGTCGCCGATGAAGTCGACCGAGGAGTACTCGCGCAGCTTGGTCAGCCGGTGGTAGGCGTCGATCATCCGGACCGTGCCGGACTTCGAGCGCATGACGATCGACTGGGTAGACGCGCCGCCGCTGTAGTAGCGGACGCCGCGCAGCAGGTCGCCGTCGGTGACGCCGGTGGCGCAGAAGAAGACGTTGTCGCCCGCCACCAGGTCTTCGGTGGTGAGCACCCGGTCCAGATCGTGGCCCGCGTCGATCGCCTTCTGGCGCTCCTCGTCGTCCTTCGGGGTGAGCATGCCCTGCAGCGCGCCGCCCATACAGCGCATCGCGGCGGCGGCGATGATGCCCTCCGGGGTGCCGCCGATGCCGACCAGGATGTCGGTGCCGGAATCGGGGCGGGCCGCGGCGATCGCGCCTGCGACGTCACCGTCGGAGATCAGCCGGATGCGCGCGCCCGCGTCGCGGACCTCCTGGATCAGCTCGGCGTGCCGCGGCCGGTCCAGGATGCAGACGGTCAGGTCGGACTTCGACGAGTTCTTCGCCTTGGCGACCCTGCGGATGTTCTCGGCGATCGGGGCGGAGATATCGATCACGTCGGCGGCATCGGGACCGACCGCGATCTTGCTCATGTAGAACACCGCGGACGGATCGAACATGGCGCCGCGCTGCGCGACCGCGAGCACCGCGATGGCGCCGGGCGACCCCTTCGACATCAGTGTGGTGCCGTCGACCGGGTCGACCGCGAAGTCGACCTCGGGACCGGTGCCGTCACCGACCAATTCACCGTTGTAGAGCATCGGCGCGTGGTCCTTCTCACCCTCGCCGATGACGACGATGCCGCGCATGGACACGGAGTTCACCAGCTGCCGCATCGCGTCGACGGCGGCGCCGTCACCGCCCTCTTTGTCGCCGCGTCCGACCCACCGGCCTGCGGCCATCGCACCGGCCTCGGTGACGCGGACCAGCTCGAGTGCGAGGTTGCGGTCCGGTGCCTCGCGGCGGCTCGGTGTCGGGGTTGCCGTCATTGCGGGGTGCCTCCTGTGCGTCGATAGAACTCCAACGGCTCACGCATGGTCCCTGGCCGCGCGAACCGGTCCGGACGATTGTCTCACTCGAAGTGAGACGCCCGTACACCCTGCTCACGATCGGGGTGCGAGCGGGAGCACCGACCGCGCAAGTGGATACTGAGTGCGTGTCCCCGCAAAAGCCACGCATCCTGAACGACTATCGGGACCTGTTCTGGTCGCTGATCCCGCTGGTGTTGATCGCCGTGGTCTTCGCGGGCCTCGCGAGCCAATGTAGTTTCGCCGCAAACGGTCCGACGCAGGGGCAGATCCCGCACTTCGATGTGAAGGCGGCGCTCAACGCCGACGCGCGCACCCTCCCGTTCCCGATCAGGAACCCGGCCGTGCCCGCCGACTGGAAGCCGAATTCGGGCAGTCGTGAATCCATCAGCGGCACCGGCGGCGGACCGATCAGCACTGTCGGCTACATCACTACCCAGGGCACCTACATGCGGTTCAGCCAGAGCAATGCCACCGAGGAGGCGCTGGCCCGCTTCGTCCTCGGCGGCCCCCGCTACGGCAGCGGCACCGAACAGGTCGCAGGCCAGAAATGGGTCGTCTACGCCGAGCCGGGCGCCGAGTCCGCATGGGTCGCCGACTTCGGCCAGTCCCGCGCCCTCATCACCGGCGCAGGCAACAAAGAAGCCTTCACCACCCTGGCCCAAGCCATCACCACCACCCAACCCATCGCCAAGTAACGCTGCTGCCTCGTAGGGGCGCCGAATACTGCTTGCCGCTTGGGTTTTGGGCAGAACTGCGCGTTAGCGGTGGCTGACGACGTTGACGACGGCGCCGCTGGGGTCGCGGACGAAGAAGCGGCGGACGCCCCAGTCTTCGTCGCGGATCGGGTAGACGATGTCGGCGCCCGCCGCGGTCATGGCGGCGTGCACGGCATCCACATCGTCGACCTCGACGCTCATGGTCGGCTGTGGATCATGCGCATCCTGGGTGAAGAGCAAGACCTGGGCGGTGGGGTTGGACGGCGAAGCCATCGTGACAACCCAGCCGAGGTCCATGACCTCTTCGAAACCGAGCCGCCGGTAGAAGTCGCGGCTGCCTTGCATGTCAGGGGTGCGGATATCGGGGGTGGCGCGGCGGATCGTCACTTCTCGTCCTCTAAATCGGTGCGCGACAAGGCATCCTCGACGCGTTTCCTGGCGCCGGCCAGATGTTCCTCGCAGCGGTTGGCCAGCGCTTCGCCGCGTTCCCACAGCGCGAGCGACTCATCGAGGTCGAGGCCGCCCTGTTCGAGCATCTTCACGACATTGACCAGTTCGTCGCGGGCGCGCTCGTAGCCGAAGGTGGCGATCTCGGCCAGTTCGGTCTCGGCATCCTTGCCGGCTTCGGCCAAGGTCAGCTCCTCCTCATTCGGTGTTCGTGTTGTCGTTCTCGGCTGCTTGCCTGCCCAGCGCCTGGGTGCCGAGCGCGGCCGCGGTCACCGCGCCGTCGGCGACCCTGATGCGTAGCTGGCTGCCTGCGGGTGCGTCATCGATGGTGCGCACCACATGCCGTTCGGTGCCTGCGACACGCTGCACGACAGCGTAGCCACGGGCCAGCGTCGCCGCCGGTCCCACCGCGGTGAGCTTCTCGCGCAGATGGCGGGTCGCGGTGGTTTCGGTGCGCAGGAACTGTTCGGCAGTGCGCCGGGCCGAGGCGCGCAAACGCTCGATTTCCTCACGGCGACGGTCGATTTCGCGCAGCGGGTCGGCGAGCACCGGACGTGACCGCAGCTGGGTCAGCGCGCGCGTCTCCCGGTCTA
This sequence comes from Nocardia sp. NPDC049149, assembly GCF_043197455.1. Taxonomy (NCBI): domain Bacteria; kingdom Bacillati; phylum Actinomycetota; class Actinomycetes; order Mycobacteriales; family Nocardiaceae; genus Nocardia; species Nocardia sp. NPDC049149. Next base: position 828,412 of record NZ_JBICTD010000002.1, on the reverse strand, counting down.
CCCAGCCGCGCAGCGCGGCGGCCGAGCGGGCACGCATCTCGCGCACGCCCGCCAATTCCGCGGCGGCATCGGGCACCACTCGCTTGGCGGCGTCGGTGGGGGTCGCGGCGCGCAGATCGGCGACGAGATCGCTGAGCGGGTTGTCGGGTTCGTGGCCGATCGCGCTGACGATCGGCGTGGTCGCGGCGACGATGGCGCGGCACAGCGCCTCGTCGGAGAAGGGCAGTAGATCCTCGACGCTGCCGCCGCCGCGGGCGAGCACGATCACCTCGACGGCCGGGTCACGGTCGAGCTGCGCCAACGCCTCCAGCATCTGCGGCACCGCGGTCGGGCCCTGCACCGCGGTGTTGCGGATCTCGAAACGCACTGCGGGCCAGCGGTTCCTGGCCACGGTCAGCACATCGCGTTCGGCGGCGCTTGCCCGGCCGGTGATGAGCCCGATTGTTTTGGGCAGGAAGGGGAGTGGGCGCTTGAGCCGGGGATCGAAGAGCCCCTCGGCGGCCAGCAGCGCCTTCAGCCGCTCGATGCGGGCAAGCAGCTCGCCGATGCCGACCGGCCGAATCTCGATGACGCGCAACGACAGTGTGCCGCGCCCGGTGAAGAAGGAGAGTTTGCCGTAGACCACGACCCGGCTGCCTTCCTGCAGCGGGATCGGGGACTTGCGGATGAGGTCGGGATCGCAGGTCACCGAGAGCGACATGTCGGCCGACGGGTCGCGCAGCACCAGGAACGCGGTCCTGGTGCCGGGTCGCAGCGAGATCTGCGTGATCTGGCCCTCGACCCAGATGCTGCCGAGCCGGTCGATCCACTGCGCCACCTTGAGGGAGACGGAGCGGACCGGCCACGGCTGTTCGGCGGAGTTCGCCGGTGCGGCGGGAGATGGTGCGGCCTGCTGATTCGACGCGGTAGGCGGGGGCGACTCCGGTTGGCCGGCCGCATCCCGGCCAACCGTCGACGAAGGGGTCCGGGGTTCGGTCACTGGGCCCGCACGGTGGCGATCCGGTTCGTCAGCATGGTCACGAACGGCGCCCTTGCGCGGGTCTGCTGCTCGTAGTCCAGCAGTGCGGTGAGGTCTTCGACGGTCAGCATGCGCAGGCGGGCGCGCAGCTGGGCCAAGGTCATGGCGGCGTAGTCGTAGCGGATGGCTACTTCCGGCGCGACGATCTCCTGCGCGGGTTCTTCCGTCGCGGCGATCGGGGTTTCCGGTTCCGGCTCAACGGTTTCCGGCTCGATGGTGCGCACCGAGGTGGTGTGCCCGTTGCGTTCGGTCGCGCGGGCGGCGGCCTCGGCGGGCAGGGATTCGCGGGCGGCGAAGGTGGGCGATGGGGGCTCTTCGGCGTCGTACCGGTCGAAGCGACTGGCACGCGTGCTGCTCGGCGCTTGCTCCGCGTCGAGGTCCTCGTCGAAGGTTGCCCACTCCGGCTGTTCTTCCGGAGCATTGGTCAACCGGTCGAAGACCGCGTCGCCCTTGAGCGCGAGACTGGTGACGAACTGCTGGAAATGCATGGTCGTCTGCAGCATCTGACTGATGGCGGTAATCGGCAAATTCATTGCGGCCGTGGGTAACCGACGAGTTTCCTCAATGGCGTAAACGGCGGCACCGGCGGCTACCCTTGCCAGGAACGGTGGTCGAAACATGGTCCTAGCCTGCCCGAAATGGCGTGCTGTGCAAAGGTCGGGGCTCACGGGACCGATTCTGGACCATGAAACTGTGCATCGGCACAACGCCTCGCCGCCGCGGACCGAGTTCTCATTGCGGGTTGCCGCCGGGGTGATCGGCCCACGCCTGGGCTGCGGATGTCACGCTGGGTCTGAACTGCGGCCAAGCGGGCCTGCATGGTGACGCATCACTACCTCCTCCGGCCCTGACCGCTCAGTCGCGGGCACGTAAGCTGTGGGCATGTCCACGGCCATACCCCTGAACGTCGGAATCACCCGCTCGGCGGGTGCCGGAACCACCGAGTCCGTTGGCAAGCGCGTGCTGCTAGCGGAGCCGCGTGGGTACTGCGCCGGCGTGGACCGGGCCGTGGAAACCGTCGAGAAGTCGCTGGAGAAGCACGGCGCACCGATCTACGTGCGCAAAGAGATCGTGCACAACCGGCACGTCGTGGAAACCCTGCGTGCGCAGGGCGTCATCTTCGTCGACGAAACCGACGAGGTGCCGGAAGGCGCGGTCGTGGTGTTCTCGGCGCACGGCGTTTCGCCTGCGGTGCACGAATCGGCCGCCGCCCGCAACCTGCACACCATCGACGCGACCTGCCCGCTGGTGACGAAGGTGCACCAGGAAGCGAAGCGTTTCGCCCGCGACGACTACGACATCCTGCTGATCGGTCACGAAGGCCACGAAGAAGTCGAAGGCACGGCAGGCGAGGCGCCCGAGCACGTGCAGCTGGTGGACGGCCCCGCCTCGGTCGACAAGGTGACCGTGCGCGACGAGTCGAAAGTGATTTGGCTCTCACAGACCACGTTGAGCGTCGACGAGACGATGGAAACCGTCCGACGCCTGCGTGAGCGTTTCCCGACGCTGCAGGATCCGCCGAGCGACGACATCTGCTACGCGACCCAGAACCGTCAGGTCGCGGTCAAGGCGATGGCGCCCGAATGCGACCTGGTGATCGTCGTCGGCTCCCGCAACTCCTCCAACTCGGTCCGGCTGGTCGAGGTCGCGCTCAACGCGGGCGCCAAAGCGTCCTACCTGGTCGACTACGCCCGCGAAGTGGACCCGGCCTGGCTCGACGGCGTCAGCACCGTCGGCATCACCTCCGGCGCCTCGGTCCCCGACATCCTGGTCCGCGGCGTGCTCGACATGCTCGAGGAACACGGCTTCGCCGACGTCCAGCCAGTAACCACCGCCAACGAAACCCTCGTCTTCGCGCTGCCCCGCGAACTGCGCACCACCCGCCGCTGACACAGGTCCGGCAACCTGCCGCTCACTGCGAGGTGTGGGGTGGCGGTGCCCAGTTCGATCCGCTGAATCTCAGCGCCGGCGGAGGCGTGACAGTCACGTGGTGACGTAGTCGATCCGCTGAACCCTTGCACCAGCGGAGAGGCGTGACAGTCACGTGGTGATTTACTCCTCGCCCAGCTGATGCACGACCAACCGCATTCCTCCGTAGCGGGACTGCCGTTGCGGCACAACGGGTTCCGACGCCCTCAGTCGGTGTAGCCGGTGGTGGCCGTGGCGCACTCCGCCACGGGATTGGCATGGGACGCTGGAGATTACCGGGCAGCCGCTCGAGATCTGGGTGACCTTCTCCGGCCAGGACGCGGGCACCATCGACAGCCAGCGGTAGAACGCGTCGATCGGGTAGTACTTCTGCTTGCAGACGTAGCTGAGGCAGGGCCCGATCACGCTGCGGCGCAGGGTGTGCGCGACGGTGGCTGCGTTGGCGTGAGAGAAGTGGTGGGTGTCGCGGGTGCGTGTTGCAGCCATTTCTCTCACGCCAAGGGGTTCAGCGTGACGTCAGTTGCCCGTCGCGTTCGTAGAGCGCTGGTCGCGAGGCGGGCGTGCTGCGGGCGGCTACAGGTTTTCGGGTCTGCGGCGTTCGGTGCGGCTCGAATCGCGTTCGCGGTAGCGGACATTGGGCTGAGGGTGGGGTGGGGGGAGATCGCTGCGGCGGCGGGGAGTGGCGCCTCTGGGGGGTTCGGCGTCGCCGCGGGGGGCGGCGGCAGCCGGGCGTCCGCCGGTGCGGGGTGCGGGACGACCTTCGCGCGGGCGTGGGGAGGCGACGCGGGGTGGGGCGTCGGCTACCGAGGGTGCGGGGCGGCGGGTCGGGCGTGCGGGTTCGTCATCCACGTCGATATCGAGGTCGTCATCCGGGTCGTCCTTGGGACGGCGGGTGCGCCGGCGCGGCGACTCGGCGCGCGACGAACGGGTGCGGCCGGGGGAGCGCTTGGCGGGGGTCCGGCCCCAGCTTTCGCCGCGCGACTCTTGTGCGTCTTCCGCCATTTCGCTGCGGCGGTGCATCAGGATGCGTGCGCCGCCGATCAGCAGGACGAGCACGGTCGCGATCATCATCGTCGGGAACCGCATCACCAGCGGGATCGCCAGGTTGCTCAGGATTTCCACGATCGAGCCCGCCGAGCGGCCGGTCAGCTGCTGGTAGGCCAGCGGGACCGCGACGCACAGCAGCAGCGGTGGCAGCACCATGGTGGTGAACAGCCCGCGGTACCGGACCATGAGCACTGCTGCCACGCATCCAGCGATGTACAGCGCGGCGAACGTACCGGTCAGGTCCGTACTGTCGCCGTGGGCATCGATCAAGAACCCTAGAAACGTACAGGCAACCGCGATCAGGACCGCCGCGCCCACCGGGATCCCCGGGATCGTCGGCAGGATCGAACGATGCGGCGCGGGCACCCGGGTTCGCACTCGTTGGGAAGCAGCCACACGATGAACACTAACTGTCGCCGCGCCGAGCGGCGCTACGGCACGGCCGTTGCAGCCACTCGCCGCCGCGCCGAGCAGGCAGCACTGTGACTACTCGCGCGCCGCGGTCGGTTTCCGGATCCCACAGACCGTTCATACGGTTCACAGAGGTTCTGGGCTCTGTGAACCGCATGAACGGTCTGTGGTACCGCTCCAGCACCCTGCGGTCCGGACCTGCGGCTGACGGTGCGAGCACCGCCCGGGTGGTGGCCAGTCGTCGGCGTCGGCCAATACCCTTGCCGTCCTTGCCGTCCTTGCCGTCCTTGCCGTCCTTGCCGTCCTTGCCGTCCTTGCCGTTCTTGCCGTTCTTGCCGTTCTTGCCGTCCTCGCCGTCCTCGCGGAACGGATGAGCCGGCCAGGCTTTGTCCGCTCAATCGGTGTCGGCGAAGCCGACTGCGCGCGGCCAGGTGTCTACTCGGTGGATCGCGGGAACTTCTTGCTCCGCGATTTCCAGGTCGTGCAGTTTGCGGGCGGTGACCATGACCCGTGACTCGACGGAGGCGACGGTGTAGTTGAACGCGTCGACGGCCTTGCCGAGCTGTGCGCCGAGTCGATCCAGGTGCCGTCCTGTCATGCCGAGCCGCGCGTACAGCTCCTTGCCCAATTGCTGAACGGTTGCCATATCGCGGGACAGTGCCTCCTGCCGCCAACCGAAGGCGACTGTGCGGAGCAACGCGATCAGGGTGGTCGGCGTCGCGAGAATGACGTTGCGGCCGAAGGCGTATTCCAGCAAACCGGAGTCGGTGGTCAGTGCGGCGTCGAGGAACGGGTCGCCCGGCACGAACAGCACCACGAATTCCGGTGCCGGATCGAAGGCGGCCCAGTACGCCTTGTCGGCCAGTTGGTCGATGTGTCCGCGCAGGTGTTTCGCATGCCTGGTCAGATGTTCGGCCCGCAGGTCGGGGTCGTCGGCCGTGCTGGCGTCGAGGTAGGCGCTGAACGGCACCTTCGCGTCGACCACGATGTGCCTGCCGCCCGCGAGGTTCACTACCAGGTCGGGGCGGACGTTGCCGGTCCGGTCGGTGGAGCCGTCACCGCGGGCCGCGCGGGTCACCTGGGTGTCGAAATCGCAGTGCCGCGTCATGCCTGCCAGCTCGACCACTCGCTCCAATTGGATCTCGCCCCAGCGCCCGCGAATCTGTGGCGCCCGCAGCGCGGCGACGAGCTGACTGGTCTGGCTGGTCAGCTGCGACGAGGTGCGCTGCATGCCCGCGACCTGCTCGCGCAGGCTCGAATAGGCGTTGATCCGATGATGTTCGACCTGCTGAATGTGGTGGTTGAGCGCGCCGACCGCTTCGCGAAGCGGGTCGACCAGCGCACCGACCGCGTGCGAATGCCTGCGTGCCGCATCTTCGTTCGCCGCGTTGAGCGACTGCCGCAGCAACCGCTCGTTGTCGCTGGCCGCCGCGAGTCTCGCCTCTGCCGCCGTCGCCCGATGCCCGGCGCGCGCGGCATGGCCGAGCCAGCCGAGCCCAACCCCGGCGGCGAATACCAGCATCAGTGCGACGAGCATCGGTGCGGTCATAGCGCAGATAGTGCCGCACGCCACCGACAAAGCGGGGCGATCGGCAATCTGCCAGCGCTGTGTCGGCTACCACCGGGTGCTGCCGGAGGACATCGGTCAAGCCGTGCATACGTGAATCCCTGGCGCTGACCGAGTGTCTCGATTGAATTCTGTCGGTGCACTCGCCTACGGTTTCGCGGCATGCGGATGCTGCACACGTCGGACTGGCACATCGGGCGCACGTTCCACGGGGTCGATCTGCTTGCTGACCAGGCGCGCGCACTGGCCGCGATCGCGGAGCTGGTGGCCGAGGCGTCGGTCGATGTGGTGGTGCTGCCCGGCGACGTGTACGACCGGTCCATTCCGAGTGCGGACGCGATCGCGGTGTGCAACCGGGGATTCGAGGCCATTCGCGCGGCAGGCGCCAGGATCGTCGCGACCTCGGGCAACCACGATTCACCTGCGCGGCTCGGCGCCGGTGCGAGTTTCGCGGCCGCGGGCGGGCTGTATCTGCGCACCACGGTCGCCGACGCCGACCGGCCGGTGTTGCTGGAGGACGCGCACGGGCCGGTGGCGTTCTACGGCATCCCCTATCTGGAGCCGGACATCACCCGCGCGGAACTCGGTGTGCCACAGGCGCGTTCGCACGCCGACATCCTCGACGCGGCGATGCGCCTGATCCGCGCCGATATCGCGCGGCGCGAGTGCACCCGCACCGTGGTGCTCGCGCATGCCTTCGTCGTCGGCGGCGAGGCGACGGGTTCGGAGCGGTCGATCTCGGTCGGCGGCGTGGAGACCGTGCCGATGTCGGCCTTCGACGGCATCGACTATGTCGCGCTCGGTCACCTGCATTCGCCGCAGACGCTGTCGGAGTCGGTGCGCTACAGCGGGTCCCCGCTGCCGTACTCGTTCGCGGAGAGCTCGCATCGCAAGGCGGTGTGGCTCGTCGATCTCGATGCCGCCGGGCTGCATTCGGTCGAGCGCCGCGACCTGCCCGTGGTGCGCGGGCTCACCAGACTCACCGGCACGCTCGACGAGTTGCTCGCCGACGAGGCGCACACCCAGGCCCAAGAGGACTACGTATCGGCAGTGCTCACCGACGCGACGCGTCCGGTGGACGCGATGCGCAAGCTCCGCGAGCGCTTCCCGCACGCGGTGCACGTGGAGTGGGTGCGACCGGAGGGCAACCCGGAGTTGCGCTACCGTGAACGGGTGCACGGCCGCCGCGACACCGAAGTAGCGCAGAGCTTCCTCACCGACGTGCGCGGTGTGCCCACCGACAGCGAAATGGCTTGGCTGGAGCGAGCACTCGCCGCCGCCGTCGCCGAGCCGGATCGGGTGCTGACCGCGACGGAATCGGCCACGGAACTGTCCGCTTGAACGAGCGCCTGCGAGTGAATCGAACACGCAGCCGAGCATCGCTCGGTCACGGAGCGGCCGAGCGTCAGCGAGACGCAGTCGTGCACAGCCGACGCTTTGTCGCGCCGCAGGCGGCCACTCGATGAGGCTGCACCGGCTGGAGATGACCGCGTTCGGCCCGTTCGCCGAGACCACGGTTGTCGACTTCGACGCGCTCGGTGCTGACGGCCTGTTCCTGCTGCACGGGCAGACCGGCGCAGGTAAGACCACCGTCCTCGACGCGATCGCGTTCGCGCTCTACGGCCGGGTGCCTGGCGCACGCGGGGAAAGTAAACGCCTGCACTCCGATCACGCCGCGGAGCAGACTCCGCCGCAGGTGATGTTGGAGGCGACCCTCGGCGGGCGGCGTCTGCGGTTGACCCGCATCCCCGAATTCGAACGCCCGAAGCTGCGCGGCACCGGCATGCGCACCGATCCCGCCAAGGCGACGCTGGCCTGGCTGGACGGTCGCGGCGAGAACCTGTCCCGCATCCCCGATATCGGTGACGAGATCATCCGGCTGCTCGGCATGAGCGCCGATCAGTTCTTTCAGGTGGTGCTGCTCCCGCAGGGTGATTTCGCGCGATTCTTGCGGGCGGACAACGAAGATCGCGAGAAGCTCCTCGAAAAGCTTTTCGACACTGAACGATTCGGCACGGCCGAACATTGGCTGGCCGACAAGCGCCGCGCCTCCACCGCCGACCTGGACTCACGCAAACAGGCCATCGACCGATTGATCGCCAAGGTCGGCGTCACGGCGGGGGTGAGCGGGGCGGAGACGGCGAGCCCCTTGGATGCGGTCGCCTGGTCCCAGGACCTCCTCGCCACCGCACGCACCGACCTGACCGCCGCGGCGGCGACAGCCGAACGCTGCCAACAGGAGTCGGCACAGGTCCGAACCCGCGCCGAGCAGCAGCGCCGTCTGCACGAGCTACGTCGCCGAATGGACACTGCGCGTACACAACTCGACGACTACATTGCCAACAAAGACCACCGCACTGCCTTGCAAGCCGAGCTCGACCTGGCCCGCCGCGCCGAACCGGTCGCCGCCGCCATCGACGAAGCGCGCACCGCCGTCATGCTGATGCGCCGCCAGGATGCCGAAACGGTCAGCGCAGCAAGAAAGTTGGCTGCCCGCCTGCTGGAACCCGCCGGCGCTGACCTCGCAGGTGCCGAACTGGTCGAAATCGAAGGCGCGCTTCCTGATGCGGGCGACCGAGGCGGCGCTGAGACGGGCACCCCGACCATCAGGGACGACGCTGACATCGACGGCGCGATCCGGCAGTGGAGTGCGCTGATCGGTGGTCTGGACGAGATCCAGTCCGACGCCACGGCCGCCACTCGGCTCACCAAGGAGCTGGCCGGACTGCGCGATGCGGACACGGCGCTCAACACTCAGGTGACGAAGCTGACCCGGCTGCGCGAACAACTCCCCGGTGCCCTCGCCACCCTCGATGCTCGCCTGAACGAAGCCACGCGCGCGGCCGCCACGTTGCCTGCGCTGACCGCCGAATGTGAGCGCCTGCAGACCGCCGCCGCGGCCGCGGTCGAACTCGCCTCGCGCAAAACAGGTTTGGACCACGCCAGGGTCGAGTGGGAGTCGGCGCGCGCCGCGCACAACGATGCCAGGGAACGCGTTCTCGACCTGCGTGAGCGCAGGCTGGCTGGTATGGCGGCCGAACTCGCGGACGGTTTGGCCGACGGCAAGCCCTGTGCCGTTTGTGGTTCCGCCGACCACCCGTCACCTGCCCAACCGACAGCGGGCGCCGTCTCCAAGGACGCTGAAGACGCCGCTATTGCCGCCGAACGCGCCGCCGAAGACGCCCGCGACCGGGTGCAGGCCCGAATCTCCAGCCTGGAACGCGACATCGAGGCGCTGACCGCCCGCGGCGGCGACGCCGACCGCGTCGAGCTGGCCGCAGCCCTGCGCGCCGCCACCGACCGCTACGAAGACACCGCGGAACTCGCCGCCCTCGCCGACGGCCTGACCGCCGAACTCACCCGCCTGCGCACCGACGAGACCCGCCTGCACGACGAACTCCGCGAATCCGATTCCCGCCGAAGCGCAGTCGCCGCGAACATCGCCGCCGCCACCACCCGCCTCGCCGAACTCACCGCCCGCCTGCGCACCGCCGCGGGCGGTGACGAAACCATCGACCGCCGCCGCACCCGCCTCACCGCCCTCATCACCGCCGCCACCACCCTCCGCGACGCCCGCGCCGAAGCCGCCGCAGCCCGCGAACAGGTCGCCACAATCGCCGACCGAGTCGAAGCACTGGCCCGCACCGCCGGTTTCCTCCCCGCCCAGGACGTCGACCAACCGCAACCAGCAACTGCCACGCACACCGAAGCGCGGCCCGCCGCGACCGATTCTGGTGTCACGGCAGGCGATTCGGCTGCGAGCCCGACGTGTGTCTCGGATTCCGCTGATGTGCAGAGCGGCTCGGGAGATCCGGCCTGCGCTTCGCGGGGGTCGAGGCCCACCGGTGTGGAACCGGCCGACGGTGTTGCGGCGGTGGATGCCCCGGCTGCGGCACCCTCCGTGACGTCGAATTCGCCTACCGCACAACAGGCTGCAGGTGCTGGTGCGCTGCGCGACGATGTGGCTCGGTTGACTGCGATCGCGCGGGTGGTTACTGCCGCGAGTCGTACTGCGCAGCGGCAGGCGGAGATCGAGGCGGAGCTGGTGGCTGCCGATCGTGCTCGCGCGCATGCCGAAGCCGTGCTGGCGGAGCCGGACATTCAGGCTGCGGGGGCTGCGGAGGTCGGGGACCTGGCTGAGTTGGATGCTGAGGTGGTGAGCGCGCAGGCACAGGTCAACGCCGCCGTTTCCGTGCATGCGGAGGCGAGCAGGCGGGTGAACTTGCTCGAGGATCTCGGCGGGCAGCTGTGGGCGGCGGTGGATCGGATCGCGCCGTTGCAGCGGACGCACGATGAGCTCGCCGCGCTCGCCGAGGTGGTCGCGGGCCGCGGCGAGAACAATCGCCGGATGTCGTTGCGCTCCTACGTGCTTGCCGCCCGCCTCGAAGAGGTCGCGCAGGCGGGTTCGCTGCGCCTGCGCCGAATGTCGGCGGGCCGTTACGAATTCGTGCACTCCGACAAGGCGGGCCCGCGTGGTCGCCGCGGCGGTCTCGGCCTGGACATCCGCGACGACTACACCGGCGCGATCCGCCCGGCCAAGACCCTCTCCGGCGGCGAAACCTTCATGGCTTCACTGTCTTTGGCCCTCGGCCTGGCCGACACCGTCGCCGCCGAATCCGGCGGCCTGGTGCTGGACACCCTCTTCATCGACGAGGGCTTCGGCGGCCTGGACGCGGACACCCTCGACGCGGTGATGGGCGTGCTCGACGAGCTCAGGGCGGGCGGCCGCGTAGTGGGCGTCGTCAGCCACGTCGACGAGATGCGTCAGCGCATCCCGAGCCGCCTGCACGTCCGCCGCGGCCGATCCGGCTCTCACCTCGAAGCCACCGTCGCCTGACCGTCGGTACTCATCGTCCGGCATCCGCGCGGCCTGGTCGATAAGATCGCGCGGCCCGGTCACCGGGTACACCGGCGCGCCGGACATCGTCGAGTGGGAACTGGTGGCGGCATTTCGCGAAGCCTCCGCCACCAGTTCCCACTCGATCCCCAGGCGGGTGTTGAAGTCGAGGGCGGGTCGAGGTCGAATAGGTCGATGAGTGAGTTGGTGGGGATCAGCGAGGCGGCTCGGCGGTGCGGGGTGGCGGTGTCCACCCTGCGGTACTGGGAGGAGCGCGGGCTGATCCAGGCCACCGCGCGGCGAGCAGGTGTGCGTCAGTTCGACGCCGATCAGATGTTGCGCATCGGCCTGATCCAGTTGTGGCAGGAGTTCGCCCTGCTGAGTTTGGACGAGATCGCGATCATGCTTGCCGATGAAGCGGTGCTTGCCGACGATGCGGCGCCGTCACGGGTGGTCATGCGGGAGCGCATCCGCGCCATCGAGGAGCAGCAGCGTCGGCTCGCCGAAGGGAAGGCCCATCTGGAGCACTCGTTGAAGTGCACGAGCCCACATCCGGCGGGCCGCTGCGATTTCATGCGCGAGGTGGTGCGGCAACGCATGTCCGGCAATCGAGTCGATCCCAGCGACCTGGACTATCCCGCCTAGTCTCCACGGTTGCGCTCAAGGCGGCTTCAACCGCAACAGTGACGGGCATGACCCGAACTCTCGAACCACCACCGACCACCCGGGCGGCCTCGCTTCCGCTGCTGGTGACGGCGTTCGTGCTGGTGAGCTTCAACCTCAGAGTGTCCTTCGCCGGTCCAGGTCCGCTGGTCCCCGTACTCGGCCTCAGCCACGTCGGCGCATCGGTGCTGACGATGTTGCCCGTGCTGTGCATGGGCTTGTTCGCCTCGTTCGGGGTGCTGGTGCGTAACCGATTCGGCGAGGAGCGCGCCTTGTTTCTGGCGATGGCGGTGCTCGCGTGCGGCGTCGTGATTCGTTCGATCGGTGCTGTGTTCCCCGCACTCGGCACGGGGGGCCTCTTCGCAGGCACCATCGTTGCGGGCGCGGGTATCGCGGTCGGCAATGTCATCACCCCGGTGCTGGCGAAGAAACGCTTCCCCGCGCCACGCATCGGCATGATGATGGGCGTCTACGGCCTGGTGGTCAGCGTGGGAGCCGCTGTGGCCGCGGCGATTTCGGTGCCGGTGTATCACCGCACCGGGTCGACCTCGCTGGCGCTCGGACTTGCACTGATCCCCGCGCTGTGCGCCCTCGTCGCCTTGGTGCCGCAGCTGGACCGTCCGCACGTCCGCACGACTGTGAACACCTCGTGGGGCTGGCTGCTGCGAAACCCGTTGGCGTGGAGCATCACCGGCTATCTGGGCGGGCAGTCGCTGCTGCTGTACACGATCTTCGCCTGGCTGCCGTCGGTCTACATCGCCCGCGGTGTCAGTCAGACCACCGCGGGCTTCTACTTGTCGATCTGCGCGCTGACCCTCGCTCTCGGCGGCTTCGCCGCACCACCCCTCGCGGCCAGGCGGGCAAGCCAGCGCATCCACCTGGTGGTCGCGGTAGCGCTGTGTTTCTTTGGGGTGCTAGGCATTCTGGCCGCCCCGGTGGCGACGGCGCCGGTGTGGCTCGTCATCCTCGGCGTCGGCCTCGGTGCGGGCCAGACGCTGCCGAGCATGCTGTTCGTGCTGCGCACCCGCGACCACCACACCGCGACGGCCCTGTCGACGAAGTCGCAGACGCTCGGCTACCTGATCGGCGCCACCGGCCCGCTGCTCGCCGCCGCGCTGTACTCGGTGTCGGACTCCTGGACGTTGCCGCTGCTCGGCCTACTGGCGTTGCTGGTGGTCAACGGCATGCTCGGGCTCGCGGCCGGTCGGGCGCGCTACCTCGAAGCGCCTGCGCGACAAGCCGTCACGCTTCGTGATCGAGAAGCCAGCGCTTGACCGGCAGCCCCCAGCGGAAGCCGCCGAGCGCGCCGCCGATGCGAAAGATGCGGTGGCATGGGACGAACAGGGCCGCGGCATTGCGCGCACAGGCGTTGGCGGCGGCCCTGGTGGCGTCGGGTCGGCCGGAGATGGCGGCGAATTCGGTGTAGGTGATGGGCGCGCCTGCGGGCACCTTGCGGAGCACATCCCAAGCGTGCATGAGGAATTCGCCGGAATGCTGCCGCACCGGGATCGGATCGATCGCCGTGAGATCGCCTTGGTGATAGGCGATGACCGCACTGGTCACCGCGCCGAGGTCGTCCCGTTGCCGCAGCTCGCCGGGGCGCAGGCCGGGATGGACCACGGTGCACAGGTAGTCCACGTCGGTGGTCCATCCGCCGGCGAGCACGGCTCCGTCCGCATCGACCACGGCGGTGAACGGCCCGATCGGTGTGTCGACGGTCGCGAAATCGGCAGTGGTGGTGCCGATGTGCTGTGTGGTTGCTCGAATAGTGCTGGTGGCGGTCATGTTCGGGTGCTCGCTTTCGAGGAGGCGGCCTTGGCCGCTGCGGCGGTGGAGCGGTCGGCGCGATCGGTCAGCGCCGCTTTCCACAGGTGCATGGACAGATACGACCGCCACGGCATCCAACGGCTCGTGTCGGCGAGGTCGAGGCCGAGCACCGCTGCGCCCTGCCGAACCACCAGATCGGTGCTGAGCAGCACGTCCGGGTCGGCCAGCAGACGCATCGTCACGTAGTCGGCCGTCCACGGGCCGACGCCGTCCAGCGCGAGGAGTTCGCGCCGCAGGTCGGCGGCGGTGCGGCCTTGGTGCAGCGCGAGTTCACCGCTGGCCAACGCCTCGGCAGCGCCGATGATCGAGCGAACCCGTCGGGTCGGACCGGTGAGCACCTCGGCGCCGCGTTCGGCGATCACCGCGGGCGTGGGAAACAACAGCGGGATCGGACCGTCGACCTGCTCGCCGAGCGCCTCGACCAGCCGCGCGGTGTGCGTCGCCGCCGCCGACACCGAGATCTGCTGCCCGATCATGGTGCGCAACAACAGTTCCGGTCCGTCGAGGCAGCCTGGCACGCGGATGCCCGGCGTGAACACGGGCCGCCTGCCGTCGACCGGGTCGGGCGGCGTATCGGCGTCCGGCGGCGAGCCCGCGCCCGCGTCCGGCAGCCGGGTGGTGTCGGGGGTGGCGAGCTCGGGTCCCGAAACCCGCTGTCCCGGAGTCACACCCAGCGCCTCGTCGATACCGATCGGATCGGCGTCGAGGTCGAGCAGATGCCGCAGCCGCGCCACCGTCGGCGCCAGATCGCGCATGTCGTGCAGTGCCAGTTCGGCCCGCACATGATCGCGTTGGAAGCTGAGCCTGGCCGTCGCATGGCCGTGCGGGGTGCGCAGATTGCGCGTGTACGCGCGGTTCTCCCAGAGCTCCATGCCCGGCGCGACATGGGAGGAGAGGAACCATTCCAGCCAGGCCCGGTCGAGTGGTTCGCGATAGGGCAGCCGCAGGCTGAGCGAACCGTTGACCGCGGGGGCCTGGCGTCCGTTCGAGCTGGATTTGGCTCGATGCGCTTCGGCCCGCATGGTGGTCGGGCTGACCGCGAACACCTCGCGCACCGTGTCGTTGAATTGCCGAATGCTGGCGAACCCGGCCGCGAAAGCGATGTCCGACATGGGCATTGGGGTCGTTTGGATCAATAGCCGCGCCGTATGAGCGCGGTGCGCGCGGGCCAGTGCCAGCGGGCCTGCGCCGAGTTCGGTGGTGAGCACCCTGGTCAGTTGTCGTTGCGAGTAGCCGAGAGTGGCGGCAAGCGCGGGCACACCGCCGCGCTCGATCACCCCATCGCCGATCAACCGCATCGCGCGCGCGGCCAGGTCTGCGCGGGTGTTCCACAGAGGTGAGCCGGGTGCCGCGTCAGGCAGGCAGCGACGGCACGCGCGGTAGCCCGCCTGTTGCGCGGCCGCCGCGGTCGGTAAGAACGACACGTTCGCGCGCTTCGGCGTGATTGCCGGACACGATGGGCGGCAATAGATTCCGGTGGTCCGCACTGCGGTGAAGAATTGCCCGTCGAATCGGGAATCTCTGGTCGACACCGCGCGGTAGCACCGCTCGAAATCCAATACCGTGATCGTCACGTCAACCACAATGTCAGGTAAGGGCACGCTCTGCTAGCGGAAATCTGCCATTACCGACCGAATCGGATGCACCGTGCACGAGGCATCGTCGCGCGGTACACCGAGGAAAGGTGGCGAGCGGCGCCCTCATCGCGCCGCCCGCCAAGCCTCAACAGCAGCGATTCGTTGGATTGTTGTCCGCGTCCGCATGCCGCGTGCGCCAGTACTCGCGCTCCGTCGGAATCTCGCACCCGGGATGGTTGCGCGCGAGATGGTCGACGTACCGCCGATAGTCCTGCCCGCCGAGGATCGAGTTGAACCACCATCCGACCTTGCGCAACGCAGTCACTCCGGCGCTGCTCGCTCGACGCAATCGTCCGCGGGCAACCGGCCGGGCCGACCGATCATCCTGCGAGACAGCGCCTTCGATTGCCGGCTCCAGGTCGATCATCCCCATCTCGGCGGTGTCGATCGTCGGAATCGGGATGGTGTCGGTCGTCCCCGGCGCGGCGTTGTCGATCGTCGGCACCGAGGAGGTGTCGATAGTCGGCGGCGCGGGGTTGTAGACCGTCGGCACGGGGGTGTCGTTCGTCGGCGCCGCGGCGGTCTCCACCGCAGGCGCCGACGCAACCTCGATCGTCAATGGCCCGCTTTCACGGCGGCGCCCGGTGCTCGCACCTTCCCTGAAGCGATCAGGGCGTCCCATTCCTGCTGCACCTCCTTTTCGGCAGGCGTGGCCAGGAAACCCTTCGGCGCGAAGATCTTCGACGGTTCGTCTTCCGTCTCGCTGCTCGGTCCGCCGCCCGCTCGCCACGCCCGCACACAGACGACGGCACCGACGACCGCGACGATCAGCACCAGCACCGCGAAGATGATCGACAGGCTGCCCTGGATGAACGTGTTGCGCACGACCTTCTCCATGTCGTCCGCTGTCTTGGCGGGCGCCAAGACCTTTCCGGCATCGGCGGCGGCGCTGTACAGGCTGTGCGACTTCCAATAGCCGATCTTCGGGTCGTCGGAGAAGATCTTCTGCCACGACGCCGTCATCGTCACGGTCAGATCCCAGACCAGCGGGATCGCCGGTATCCAGGCCCACTTGAGCAGGCCCTTCTTGATCACGATGGTCAGCACAACGGTGAGCGCGATCGCGGCGAGCAGCTGGTTGGAGATGCCGAACAGCGGATACAGCGTGTAGATGCCGCCGAGCGGATCGGTGACACCCATCAGCAGCACCGACCCCCACGCGGCGACCACGATCGCCGAGCAGAGCCAGGCGCCGGGCCGCCAGGACGGATCCTTGAACTTACGGGCGGGCCCGCCGAGGTTGCCGAGCGAATCCGACAGCATGAACCGCGCGACACGGGTGCCCGCGTCGATCGTGGTGAGGATGAACAGCGCCTCGAACATGATCGCGAAGTGGTACCAGAACGCCTTCAGCCCGGTGCCGCCGAGGAACCGGTGCAGCACCTCGGACATGCCGACGGCCAGCGTCGGCGCGCCACCGGTGCGCGAGACGATGCTGGTCTCGCCGACGTCCTTGGCCGCCTGCGTCAGCTCGGCCGGGGTGATCGGATCTCCGCTCAGGCCAAGGCTGTTGGTGTAGGCGGCCGCCTTCTCCGCGGTGCCGCCGGTGAGTCCGGCGCTCGCGTTCATCGCGAAGTACAGGTGCTGGTCGATGATGCTCGCGGTGATGATCGCCATCACCGCGACGAACGACTCCATCAGCATGCCGCCGTAGCCGATCATCCTGGCGTGCGACTGCTTCTCCAGCAGCTTGGGGGTGGTGCCCGAGGAGACGAGCGCGTGGAAGCCGGACAGCGCGCCACACGCGATGGTGATGAACAGGAACGGGAACAGGCTGCCCGCGAACGCGGGACCGGTGCCCGAGGTGGCGAACTCCGAGACCGCGGGCGCCTTCAGGACCGGCATGGTGATCAGCACGCCGACGGCGAGCAGCACGATGGTGCCGATCTTCATGAAGGTCGACAGGTAGTCGCGCGGCGCGAGCAGCAGCCACACCGGCAGCACCGAGGCGACGAAGCCGTAGGCGATGAGGAACCAGGCGATGGTGGTGCCCGAGAGCGTGAACCAGTCCTGGCCCCAACCGGATTCGGCGACCCAGTTGCCGGAGATGATGGCGAGCAGCAGCAGCGCGAAGCCGATCAGCGAGACCTCGCCGACCTTGCCTGGCCGCAGGTAGCGTAGGTAGACGCCCATGAACAGGGCGATCGGGATGGTCATCGCGATGGAGAACACGCCCCACGGGCTGCCGCCGACCAGCACGCCGTTCTTGTCCGGTGTCGCGGCGAGCGCGTTCACCACGACGATGCCGAGCACCGCGAGCAGGATCATCATGATCACCAGCACGGCGATGATCGCGGCGACGCCGCCGACCACACCGAGCTCGTCGCGGGCCATTTGGCCGAGGCTGCGGCCGCGGCGGCGGGTCGATGCCCACAAGACCAGGTAGTCCTGCACCGCACCGGCGCAGACGACACCGAACACGATCCACAGCGTGCCGGGCAGATACCCCATCTGAGCGGCGAGGACGGGTCCGACGAGCGGGCCTGCGCCCGCGATGGCGGCGAAGTGGTGCCCGAAGAGCACCCGCCGGTCCATCGGCATGTAGTCCTTGCCGTTTTCCAGGATCTCGGCAGGCGTGGCCTGGTCGTCCCTCGGCTTGGTGATCTTGTGTTCGATGAGCCTGGAATAGAACTGGTAGGCCAGCACATAGGTGCACACGGCCGCGACCACGATCCATACCGCGTTGACCGACTCGCCACGGGAGATGGCGAGGACGGCCCAGGCGAGCGCGCCGACGAGGGCGATCGCGGCGAATATGCCCTTCTTGACTGGGGTGATCGGCGAACGATCCACGACGCCCACCGGAGGTAGGTCGGGATCAGTCCGGAGGTATTCGATGGTCGCCATGCGAACTACTCTCCCGGGAAATCGAGCTGGACTTGCTGAAACGTTGACAACGTAGCCGAACTGAAGCGCGTGTGAGCCGGACTTAGGGAAGTCTGAACATTGCGACGGGAATCGTGCCTGGTGTGGTGGGTCGGATCGGTTCATCCACCGAACCGCATCGTCCTACGAATCCGCGCGACGCGCTCCGGGCACGACGGGTACGGGTGGCCCGCGGCACGCAGCTACCTGGCCAGCCGGTGTTCACGGCCGCCGCTGATCGCTCGTGCGACTGGGCGTGTTCCCTCGCACTCTCGTGTTGCTCTCCGTATGCTGCCATGCTGGCTCGCACATTCCGCGATCGGTCCCGCGATGTCGGCCGAGCGTCACGTTCCACCCGCATGTCCTGGCTGTCAGCGCTGTGGAGGAGCCCGTGTCACCGGTTCGTCGTCGCACCCTGCTCGGTTCGGCGCTGGCCGCTCCGCTGCTGGCCGCGACCGGCTGCGGATCCGCCGACGACGCGTTGACCTTCTTCTTCCAGGCCAGGCCGGAAGAGGCACGGGTGCGGCTGCGGATCATCGAGGAGTTCCGGAAGCGTCACCCGGACATCAGGATTCGGACGATCATGTCCGGGCCGGATCCGCAGCAGCAATTGCTCACCTACTGCGCGGGCGGCAAATGCCCCGACGTGATCATGGCCTGGGAGCTGCTGTATGCCGGGCTGGCCGAGCGTGGGGTGTTGCTCGATCTGCGGAGCTTGCTCGAGCGGGAACCCGGATATGCCGAGACCTTGCGCAAGGACAGTTATCCGGCGTTGTACGACACATTCACCTATGCAGGCGGTCAGTACGCCCTGCCGGAGCAGTGGTCGGGGGTGTTCCTCTATTACTCCCGTGAGTTGTTCGCGGCGGCTGGGCTGGCACCGCCGGCCCGGTGGCGCGATGCCTGGTCGTTCGACGAATTTCTCGATGCTGCCCGCACTCTCACCCGGCCGGGGCGCACCTGGGGGTTCGCCGACGCTTGGGTGCCGTACTACTCGGCCGCCTGCTTCGGGATGAACAACGGGGCGGAGTGGTTCACGCCGTCGGTGGCGCCGACCAGGACCAACCTCGGTGATCCTCGGTTCGCCGCCGGGTTCCAGTTCTACGCCGATCTTGCGGTGCGGCACGGGGTGGCGCCGAAAGTGGGTGACCGGCTGTCGATTTCGGCGCAGGATCTGTTCCTCGGTGGCCGCGCGGCGATGGTGCTCGGCGGACACTGGCTGTACTCGGAATTCGCGGGGCAGGGGATTTCCCTCGATGTCACGGTGCTGCCGGTCGGGCCGCACGGTGGGCCAGGCGGGATTACCGCCGTCGGCAGCACCGGGCTGTCCATCGCGGCGAACAGTCCACGGATCGAACAGGCCTGGGAATTCGTCAAATTCGCCACCGGCCCGGTCGGGCAGGAGATCATCGCCGCGTCCGGGCTGTTCGTCCCCGTGCTGAAATCCGCGATGACCTCCTCCGGTTTCGCCGCAGCGCACCGCGACGTCGGTAACCTCGCGGTCTTCACCGAAGGCCCCGAAAACTCGCGCCCCTTCCCGATAACCCCCGCCTGGGGCAAGGTTTCCGCCCTCCTCGAACGCGGCGCCAACCGCGTCCTCCGAGGCGCTGCCCCCGCCACCTCCCTGACCCCCGGCTTGACCTCCGACATCGACCTCCTCCTCGAGGACCGATGAGCACGAGTGGCACATGGCTGCGGCAAAGTGCGAGAAGAGCTCTCCATGGTGTGCCACTCGTCGCCGAACGCGGGCGGCTGGCGCGGAAGCGAGAGCTGGCGGGGTGGGGGTTCGTGGCGCCGAATGTGGTGGCGGTGGCGGTTTTCCTGGTGTTTCCGCTCGGGTTTTCGTTGTATACGAGCTTTCAGGCGTGGGATCTGTTCCGGCCGATGCGGTTTGTCGGGCTGGACAACTATCGGCGACTGCTCGGCGGGGATCCGTTGTTTCTCATCGCGCTGCGGAACACCGCGGTGTTCACGGTGCTCACGCTGGTGCCGACGGTGGTGATCGGAGTGGGGATCGCGGCGGCGTTGCAGCGGAAGTTGGCCGGTATCGGGGTCTTTCGGACGGTGGCGTTTCTGCCGCTGGTCGCATCGACGGTGGCGATGGCGGTGGTGTGGCGGTTCATCTTCACCGGCGACGGGATCCTCAACGGTGCACTCGGGTGGGTCGGTGTCGGTCCGGTGCCGTGGTTGACCGATCCGGAACTGGCATTGGTTTCGCTGAGTGTCGTCACCGTGTGGAAGAGCGTGCCGTTCGCGACGGTCATCCTGCTCGCGGCGATGCAAGGGGTGCCGGAGCAGCTCTACGAAGCGGCGAAGATCGACGGAGCCGGTGCGCTGCGCCGGTTTTCGGCGATCACGGTGCCGTTGATCCGTGGGCCGCTTTCGTTCGTCTTCGTGATCACCATCATCAACTCGGTGCAGGCGTTCGACCAGGTGTATGCGCTCACCGGAAGTAACGGCGGGCCGGAGACCGGCACTTATCTGCTGGGAATCATGCTGTTCCAGAACGCCTTCGGGTTCTATGAGCTGGGGTATGCCTCGGCGCTCGCCTGGGTGATGTTCGCGATGCTGTTGGTGCTGACGCTCATTCAGTTGCGGTTCGCTCGCCGGGATGCGGTGGAGCTGTGAGGGTTGGGATGGTGCGCACCGATCAGGATGTGCCTGCGCGTGAGCTGCCGGTTGCGCCGAGCCGAGGGCGCGTCGAGCGAGCGACGGTGCGGCGCATCGTGCATGGGGCCGGGATCTACGCCGTGCTCATCGGGATCGCGTGGTGTGCGCTGGCGCCGATCCTGTGGGCGGTGTCCGCGTCGCTGAAGCGGGACGGAGAGCTCGCCGACCGAGCGCTGCTGCCTGCGCACCCGCAGTGGTCCAACTACCGCGAGGTGTTCGATCTGCTGCCGCTCGGCCGGATGCTGCTCAACACCGCGATCTACGCGGGCTGCGTCACCGCGGGGCAGGTATTCTTCTGCTCGCTGGCTGGGTATGCGTTCGCGCGCTTACAGTTTCGGGGCCGCGAGCTGCTGTTCGTCGCCTACCTCGCCACCCTCATGGTGCCGCTCACCGTCACGGTGATCCCGCAGTTCCTGCTGATGCGGGCCTTCGGCTGGGTGGACACGCCGTGGGCGATGATCGTGCCCGGCCTGTTCGGCAGCGCATTCGGCACCTACCTCATGCGCCAGTTCTTTCGCACGCTGCCAATAGAGTTGGAGGAGGCGGCCATTCTCGACGGCTGCTCCACCTGGCAGGTCTACTGGCGGGTGCTGCTTCCGCATGCGCGACCCGCGCTGATGGTGCTCGCCGTGCTCACCTGGATCACCGTCTGGAACGACTTCCTCTGGCCGCTGGTGATGATCCAGCGCAACGAGATAGCCACCGCCACACTGGGTCTGGTACGCCTGCAGGGGCAGTACACCACCCAGTGGCCGATCCTGATGGCCGCGGCGATGATCCTGTTGCTGCCACTGCTGGTGGTCTACGCGATCGCTCAGCGCGCCTTCGTCCGTGGCATCGCCATGTCCGGCCTCGGCGGCCGCTGAACCGCCGAGCCCGGTCGAGAGCGCTTGTGCGCAAGTCTTATTCGCCCCAGTAGGTGCCGAAGCTCCACAGGTTGCCCTCCGGATCGCGGACTACGAAGCCGCGCGAGCCGTAGTCCTCGTCGCGCAGGGCGCGAATCACCTCGGCGCCTGCGGTTTTGGCGCGATCGAACAGCGCGTCGGGGTCGTCGCAGACGAGATAGACCGAGTCGTTGCCCGTCGCACGTTCGCCGAACGGGCTGTCGTTCTTGCCCGCGCTGCCGAACATGATGCCGCCGCCGAGCGGCCAGCGCATTTCCGCGTGCTCGATGATCGACGGGTCGTTGTCGCGGGCGTAGAGCGCGGTCAGCCGGAAGCCGAAGGCCTCGACGAGAAAGGTGGACATCGCGCGGGCGTCGCGGAAGGTCAGCGTCGGCCAGACGGCGGTGCGTGCGGCGGTTTCGCTGGCTGCGGTGGTTGCAGTGGTCGCTGGATTCGTCATGCCTCCAGCCTCACCCGGCGGCCCGCTCCCGGTCTTGGACGGATGGAACCTCGGCGGCCAGCCATGCCGTCGGGCTGGTCCCGGCGAGTTCGGCGAAGTCACGATTGAGGTGGGCCTGGTCGTAGTAGCCGCAGGCGGCCGCAACCTGGGCGATCGAGACGTGCGACGGAATGCGCTGGATCATCCGCCGTGCGCGTTCGAAGCGAGCGATCCGCGCGGCCAGCTTCGGGCTCAGCCCGAACTCGTTGTTGAACCGACGCGCGAGATGCTGTCTGCTCCACCCGATTTCCTCGGCAAGCGGACCGACCGCGAGCGTTCCGCCGGAGCCGACCAGCGTTCGCCATGCCATCGTCAGCTCGGGACCGACCAGCCGATCCGGGTAGGCGATGCGGGTCAGGATGCGATCGCATGCGGCGAAGCGGTCCGGCCATGAGTCCAGTTCCTGCAACTGTTCCCACAGTTCGCGACCGACCGGGCCGACCACCTCCGAGCATTCGACCGAGGTGTCCCAGAGCGCCGCGGCGGGCACGCCGAACAGCACCCGGCTGCCGAGCGGCGTCAGCCCGACCGTGACGCCTTCCTGATATCCCTGATGGGCGATGAGCGCCGTGCTCGCCTGCAGACCGCTGAGCACGCACCGGTATTCCGCGGGCGACTGCTGGGGATTCGTCTGCGCGACCACATCGATGGTCGGCCCGATGCTGATGATGAAGGTCATGTACGCCGAAGGCAGGCCGCGATGCAACCCGGCCGCCAATCCAGGCACCCGGTAGCCGACGTAGCTGTCGATGAACGCCGCGAGCATGGGTGCCGGCCGCGCCGTCACCACCTCGGTGCTCGGCTCCATGCCGGTCACGCTACCCCGCTGACCAGCAATCGCAAGGTCAGCCGAGGTGGATGTGCTTGCCGATGGACGCAGGATCGGCGGCCAGGTCGAGCAGGCAGGTGGCGAGGTCTTCGCGGGACATGCGGATGCCGAAGGTGACGTTGCGGTCGACGGCCTTTCGGTACGAGCCTTTCGCGCGGTTGTCGGTGAGTTGCGGCGCACGCACGATCGTCCAGTCCAGCGCCGAATCGCGGACGACCTGCTCGGCCGCCGCCATGTCGGTCAGGCTGTGCCGCAGTAGTGGTCGCAGGATCAGCGGTTTCACCACGTATCGGGTGCACCAATCATCGCCTGGCCCTGCGACTCCCGCGCTGTTGCTGATCAGCACCAGGCGGCGCGCGCCGGTCGAAACCATTGCTTTGGTGATCGACATGGCGGCATCGGTGCACACCGAGGTGGGGCCGGATTCGCGGGCGCCGATGGTGTCGAGCACCGCGTCGGCGCCGTCGACGGCCGTGGTGATCTGCGCCGGGTCCATCGGATCGGCGACGATCACGCGGAGTCGGGGGTGGTCCGAGAGGGTGTGTGCGCCGCGAACCACAGCGGTGACCTGATGTCCGGCCGCGAGTGCCTTGGCGAGTGTGCGGCTGCCGGTGTTGCCGGTCGCGCCGAAAACGGTGAGGTGCATGTCCGATCCGATCAGGTTGGTGAGTACTTACTAACCTAGGATGGTGAGTGCTTACTAACCTGTCAACCCCGGGAGGGCGTGTGGGAACTCGAGACCAGATCCTCGACGCGGCAGCGGAGATCATGCGCACCCGCGGCGTCATCCACGCGACCACCAAGGAGATCGCCAAGGCCGCAGGGTATTCCGAGGCTGCGCTCTACAAACACTTCAGCGACAAAGAGGAGCTGATCCTCGACGTGCTCAAGCATCGGATGCCCGGCCCAGCCGAAAACCGGCTGGTGCCAGGACAATCGAGCGTCGAAGAGAATCTCGCGGCGATCGCACGCGGCGCTCTGAGCTTCTATCAGCAGTCCCTTCCGCTGCTGGGTGGCCTGCTCGCGCAGCCGCAACGCATGGCAGCACACCGTGATTCGATGCGCAGGCACGGCGCGGGCCCCGGGCACGCGATCGCGGGCATCGCCGAATACCTCGGTGCCGAACAAGAACTCGGCCGGGTCAACGCCGACATCGACGTGCACACCGTCGCCGCCCTCCTCGACGGCGCCTGCTTCCACCAGGCATTCCTGCGCTACTACGACGCAGGACCCGACGCCACGCCCGCCCCCGACACCCTCGCGGCCGCCCTGGCCAACACCCTCGTCCGGCCTCTCCTCCCCTGAACTGGTGCACGAGTGGCACACCACGGAGAGCCGCTCTCGTGTTTTGCCGCAGTCATGTGCCACTCGTCGGCTGGGCGATCGGTGAGATGGCGCACGTTGGGTGTCGGCAGCTATGAGGCGGTGCGGGTGGGTGGTTACCGTTGCGTCTTCTTTGAGTTGTGGAGGTGTGGTGCGTCGGGTTCAGTACGAACGCAGCGGTGGTCCTGAGGTGCTCGAGGTCGTGTCGGTCGAGGTGCCGACCCCTGGGCCTGGGGAATTGCTGGTCCGGGTCGACGCGATCGGGGTCACCCTTCCGGTGGTGCGGAAAGTGCGCGAGCAGCGTGCGCCGATCGCGCTCGGCGGTGAGGTCGCGGGTGAAGTGGTCGCGGTCGGTGACGGTGTCACCGGGTACGCGCCCGGCTATCGCGTCACCGGGCTGGTGTTCGGCCACGGCTACGCGGACTACGCGCTGCTCTCGGTGGCGATGGCCTCGCCGATCCCGGACGGCGCGTCCGCCGTCGACGCCGTCGCGTTGGTGCGCAGTGGCTTGGTCGCGCTCGGTGCGCTCGACGCGGCCGACCCCAAAGAAGGTGAGTCGATGCTCGTCACCGCGGCGGCCAGTGGTGTCGGCCATCTCGCCGTGCAACTCGCGCGGGTACGCGGCGCGGCACGGGTGGTCGGTGCGGTGTCGGATCCGGCGAAGGCACAGTTCGTGTGGGAACTCGGCGCGGACGACGTGGTCGAGTACGGACAGGAGTCGTGGGGTGAGCCGGTCGACTACGTGCTCGACGCGGTCGGCGGCGACCTGCTCGGACCTGCGATCGCCGCGCTCGTTCCCGGCGGCAGGCTCGTCGCCTACAGTTCCGGCGGCGGCACCATTCAGGCCTACGACCTGCTGGTCGGCGCCAAATCGGTGGTCGGTTTCCAGATGGCGCGCATCGCGCGCGAGCAGCCTGCGCGGTACGAGTATTGGCGCCAAGAGCTCTGGCAGTACTTCGCCTCCGGCCAGCTGCGGCCCGCGGTGCACGCGGAATTCGCGCTGGCGGACGCGGCCGAGGCGCATCGGGCGATCGACGAGCGACGCAACCTCGGCAAGGTCGTGCTGATTCCCTGATCGAGGTGGCTGCGGGCAGGCGCGGGTCGGGGGACCGCGTCTGCCGCGTAGACTCCTGGTCTCGTGAGTCTCACCCTCGGAATCGTCGGCCTGCCCAACGTCGGAAAGTCGACGCTGTTCAATGCGTTGACCAAGAACGACGTGCTCGCCGCGAACTACCCGTTCGCGACCATCGAGCCCAACGTCGGCGTGGTCCCGCTGCCCGATCCGCGGCTGGAGAAGCTGTCCGAGATCTTCGGTTCCGAGCGCATCGTGCCCGCCGTCGTGTCGTTCGTCGACATCGCGGGCATCGTGAAGGGCGCCTCCGAAGGCGCCGGGCTCGGCAACAAATTCCTCGCGAACATCCGTGAGGCCGACGCCATCTGCCAGGTGGTGCGGGTGTTCGCCGACGACGACGTGATCCACGTCGACGGCAAGGTCGACCCGGCCTCCGATATCGAGGTGATCGAGACCGAGCTGATCCTCGCCGACCTGCAGACCCTGGAAAAGGCGGTCCCGCGGTTCGAGAAGGAAGCCAAGATCAAGAAGGATCGCAAGCCGATCGCCGACGCCGCCAAGGTCGCGCAGGAGGTCCTGAACGCGGGCACCACCCTGTTCGCCGCGGGCAACAAGGTGGATACCGAACTGCTCAAAGAGCTTTCGCTGCTAACCACCAAGCCGTTCCTCTACGTCTTCAACGCCGACGAGTCCGTCCTCACCGACGAGGCGAAGGTCGCCGAGCTGAAAGCCGCTGTGGCGCCAGCGGATGCGGTGTTCCTCGACGCGAAGGTCGAAGCGGAACTGCTCGAGCTCGACGACGAATCCGCCCTCGAACTCCTCGAGTCCATCGGCCAAACCGAGCCGGGCCTGCACGCCCTCGCCCGTGCCGGCTTCCACACCCTCGGTCTCCAGACCTACCTCACCGCAGGTCCAAAAGAGTCCCGCGCCTGGACAATCCACCAAGGCGACACCGCCCCCAAGGCTGCCGGCGTCATCCACACCGACTTCGAACGCGGCTTCATCAAAGCCGAAATCGTCGCCTTCACCGACCTCGTCGAAGCAGGTTCCATGGCCGCCGCCAAAGCCGCAGGCAAGGTCCGTATGGAAGGCAAGGACTACGTCATGCACGACGGCGACGTAGTCGAATTCCGCTTCAACGTATAACCGCGCCGTCGACGAACGAGTAGCCCATCGGCGTTCGGGCGAACGCGGGAATTAGGCACTCCGATGAACGGCCGGGGCCCGATGGTTATCGGGACCCGGCCGTTGTCATCAGGACTGGCTGTTACAGCGGGGATTCGTGTTCGTGTCCACTGTCACGGTGTGCGATGGCGTACCCGCCAGATATTCCTGCGCGATGATGTTGTGCGCGCCCTTCTTGATCGGGGTCCAGGTGGTCGTCGCGTTCCCCGACTCGTCGGCTGTGGGGCTGACCTTCGGGAAGGAATCCCGAGTGCCTTCGAGTGTCCCGTCGGCGTCGAAGAACACCACCGCCTTTCCCGGATCAGCGTGCGCGACAACGGTATACGAGCACCCGGCCGCGGTCGGCGTGACATCGATACCGGTAACGACGGCACCCGCTCGCGGCGCGCCGAGCGCGACAGCCGCCGCGGTCGCACCGAGCGCGGTCAGCACGACGCTTGCCCTCTTGGAAACAGACACAGTGAAATACCTCTTCTCCAAAATGTTGACTTCCCGACGACGAACCGGGCAAGTATTGCAATGGAGATATTCGGGCTGTAGCCCCCGATTCCACGGCCTTGACAAGAACTCACGGCCCGAGTGGAGTCCGGCCGGAATATTTAAAACTCTACTATTCGGTCGAGCGCCGAACCATACCCGAATCTATTCCTGAGTTTCCAGTGCTGGAAATTCACGCGCTGCACCGAACCCCTGCGCCGCCGGGCCGAGCTGCTACGCCAACTCGCCAACCTCTCTGCCGCGCAAGCCAGCCCGCTCGTCGACACCGCTGCAGATATTGGATGTCAAGGGAGTCGAATTCAGGTTTAACGTCTAGGTCGCTAAATCCTGGTGGCAGGCAAAGTTAGTGATCCCAGGCACCCCGCCTGGGATCACTCGCGCCGTCGATTGCTAAATGTATTCGCAATTCGAAGCCCAACGGCAGGCATCCGTAAGGCCAGCGGGGCAGGACTATAAGAATCTCTTGGATATATTTACGATATCTTTCGGTGTTTCTATCTTCTTCAAAGTGTCCCCCGTTCAACTGAAGAGCAAATAGTTCAGAGCCAGTATAACCGGCCGGCGTCGGAATCCGCACCTGGTAGCCGCTCGGAAGTCGCAGCTCGATCGAATGTGTGAAGACTTCCCGGAACGCGAAAGCATCAATGGATTCCTTCCTGCCTGGTAGATAGGTTGTCCCGGCAGGGTCTTCGATGTCGCCGAACGGCACCAAATCGACTACCATTCCTGCGATCGAAAAGCGGATATCAGTGACCCCCGACCGGGGTAGCGCCGCGATGATCCGTCGGTATTCGGCATCGCCGGCGACTGCGATGGCAATGTCGACATCGCTTGTGGAGCGAAGTAGATCGGTGTGCCCGAATGCGGTGTGCAACAGGTCGCGACACTGCGCGCCGATGACCATCATCGAGGTGTCGTAAGTCTTCGTTCCCGTGACCAATGCTGCGACAACGCTGTCGACCAGATCGAACGATTGGCTACCGATACGGCCAGGGTTAAACAAGGTGATCCCTCCTCAAGGTTCTCGCCACCTCGGCTTGTCGTGCCTCCTTGGAGGTCAGGAGATCGGCATAGACCAGCAGCGGAGGAGCCGCAGACGTGACGAAGGCGCCCTGTTTATCGAGTGGGATTGCGCCATCGGGGGCTTTCCAGAACCTCTGGCGAACCTCGATATTCGGGTTGTTGGACTTCTGCCAGCGGTTTCGGACGGCCACCGTGAGGTCGAAGTGCTCGGTATAGATGGTGAGTGTCTGTGGCTGCCGGATCATTCCGACGGCAGATTCTCCACTCACGAGATCCCCCGGAAGGGGCCTCCAGCTCTCGATACTTCCGTGGAAAGCGAGCAGCCGAAGTTTCGGCAGGAGAGCGCCCCGAAACGCAGCGGACCAGAGATCGATCAGTTCATCGCGGCGGCGTAGTGATTTGCCGACCAGGTAGTCGGAATCCTTCATGATCTCGAGCGTCGACTGCGCGATCCCGACCGATGTTCCAGCGGCCTCTGCAATCCGGCGAACCGGCATCTCCACCATGTCGGGCCAGGAGAGCAGCGCGAACAGAACCTGCATCCGCCTAGCACTGAACAGGTTGGCGTCCGTGGAGCGATGAGTCGGCTCCTTGGTTGGACTGCGCCGTCCTCGGACATCTATGAGCACCGGCAAGAACTCCAGATGCACATTTCCTGCGTAGTCGAGATAGTCGATGTCTGCGGCCACAAGGGCTTCAGCGGTGCGGCTGCTGATTCGTGGACCGGTTACCAGCAGTCGATGCGTGCGGTCCAGCTGGTCAACTCGCGCTAGTTCGGACAGGGTCACATGCGGTAGCCAAGCCATCCGATAGATCGCCTCGAAGCCGTGACGGCTCACCGTGACGATGGCTGTCTGGTCTGATGTCCAGCGCTGCACGGAGAGCTCGATCGAGTACGGCGCCAGTGTCTGGGCCAACGCGCGTTCGATGTCATCGTGCTGCGTTCGGTCGGTCATGCTGTTCAGTTTAGTTGAACAGAGAGAAATATTGAACACCGACGAGGCTGAGGTTTCCGAACCCGGACTGCTCGCCCTGGCCGTTGGGCTCTGACCTTATTCGGCTCCGCAATGCCGTCGAATTCCGCTTCAACGGTCACGATGTCGACCTCGCTGGTCAACCGGGCACCCGTCGGGGTGCGGGCTTCGACGGGTGCCCCGAGTCGGTGTTGTTCGCCGCGACGTTGTCCAGGTTTCTGCTGGGTCTTCGGCGAGTGCAGATAGGCGTCGGCTTCTCGTCTGGCGAGCCCTCCACTCGAGCACACAGCGGCACAGCGCAATTCGTCGCTGCTGGGAAGGCCGTCCAGAATAGAGTCGGGTCAGTCGCGCCGGAGGCCCGCATGGCGCGGCGATGGATGGCCCCGCCTGGCGGCGGCGCAATGGTCCGCTGGCTGGGCGAGCCCGTTAACCTTCCGCGGACTCCGCTGACCCGCTTCGGACCGCGCAGGTCGCGTCCGGTGAGTGTGTGAGATCGTTGGCAAGCGGGCGCAAACTGGGCGACATGCGCCCGAATTGTGTCCAGGAGGGTCACCACGGTGGGGAGCGATAGCTGTTACGAGGCATACGAAGTCGACCTGTGGGAACGGCTGGCCGGACTGCTGCCCTCAGCCGAGGATGCCGAGGACTTTCGCGACTGCCGAGAATCCGGCCATCAAGAAGCCGGGCTGTGGATCTTGATGCAACGGCTCCTCGAACACCAGATTCCGATCAACGACCGAATACGCGCCGAGATCGAAATTCTCGCTGAGCAGTGGGGCGAACGATTGGCCCGCCATGACCAAATCGCCGCGTGCGTCAGGGATTCCACCGCTGAGGGTTCCATACGACTACTCCCCGATGATCGCGCGACACCGGTCGATCCAGCCCAGGTCGGCATCACCGACCCTGCGCTGACAGGTCTTCTCGTTATCCCATGGCTTGAATGCTTGCGATGCGACCTGGTGCTAGCGCGGGTCCACGCGCAGGAGCCGTGGGGAGACTCGAGCTATTCAGCCACCCGTTACATCGTCTGGCATCGCACCGCGTCGGACGATGCGCTCGCGACCTTCGACGCGGCCGACCTGCATAGTGCCTTCCAATTGCTCCTTCGCTGCCCTTGATCCGACTTGCTGGCTGGCCCGCGAGAAGCGACTGAGGAGGAGAGGCGTGCTCTGTCGTTTTGATGTGCATAGAGTCGGGATCGTGGATTTTCTGGACAGGCTCCGGCTGGATGTGCCTGTTGTGCAGGCCGGCATGGGTGGGGGAATTGCTGGTGGTCGCCTTGCTGCCGCTGTTGCGGCGGCTGGAGGGCTCGGGACCATCGGCATGATGCCTCCGGTTGAACTGCGTGCCGCGATCGCGCGGGTGCGTGAGGAAGCCTCGGGGCGGGCTGTGGTGGTGAATCTGCTGATGCCGTTCGCGCGTCGGCATCACGTTCGGGCTTGTTTGGACGCGAGGGTCGACGCTGTTGTGGTGGCGTTCGGTGGCGATCGCGCGTTGGTGCGTGAGCTGCAGGACGCCGGGATCTTCGTGCTGACGATGGTCGGAACTGAGGAACAAGCCCGCACTGCTGTGCAGTGGGGTGTCGACGGCTTGATCGCCCAGGGGCGCGAAGCTGGTGGACATCTGGTGGGAACCGTTGCGGCGCTCGAGTTCCTCCCGCGCGCCGTCGCGATTGCTCAGGACCGGCCCGTGTTGCTCGCGGGCGGGGTTGCGGTCGCCGCTGACACGGCCGCCGCGTTGGCTGCCGGCGCGGCAGCGGTGGTGGCGGGCACCCGGTTCTTGCTGACTGACGAGTCCGGAGCTCACCCGGAATACCAGCGGCGGGTGCTTGATGCGCGGATCACCTTGGAGACCACGGTGTTCGGGCTCGGATGGCCTGCCCGCCATCGTGTGGTGCCGAACGCCGTGACCGCGCGGTGGTGTCGAGAGGACGGCGCGCCGCGGCGGGCGCCCTCGCTGATCAATGCGTGGAGTGGTCCGCTGGCGCGACTGACGCCGGAGAAGTTGAACGGATCGGTGTTGCGTCTGCAACGCCCTCAGCTGCCGTTGTTCAGCCCGGTCGCGCCGCTCGAGGGTGAGCCGTCGGCGTGGGTGAATCGGGCAGCCTTGTATGCGGGTGACTCAGCGCTCCGGATGACCGAGGTGGTCTCGGCGAAGCAAGCGGTGGACGAGCTGGCTGCCTGAATCTGCTCGTCGAACTCGACATGCAGTGATCGGCGGGGCGGCCAACGGATGGGCGGTCGCGCGCTGAGGTTGTTCGGCTTCGTTTGCGCGCCAATCGAACTCTTCGGTCCAGTAGGCGGCCAACTCGCGCAGGGTAGTCCGGGGCGATATGAAATCTAGCAACGCTAGACAGGCTAGCGGGGCGATGCTATCGTTGCTTCATCTTCTAGCGATGCTAGATTCTAGGAAGAGGGAAGTTGAAATGCTCGTTCTCGCCGGTCAGATCGTTGCCGTTGTCGCCGTTCTTGCTAATGCTGTTGTCTATGGCACCGATGTTTGTGGGGCTGTGATCACTCGGTCTGTGTACCGCAAGCTGGATGATGCGGCCGTGACCTTGAGTGCGGGATGGGGGCACTACTACGGGGACAGGCGCATGCCGGTTGTCGGTGCGGGCGGTGTGGTTACTGCGGTGCTCACGCTGCTGATTGCGGTGTTGGCCGGGAACGTCGGCGCTGCTGTCGCGGCGGGGGTCACGGTGGTGGCGTTGCTGACCTGGCTCGCCTTCTATGTTCGCATCGCCAAGCCGATCAATGCTCAGCAGACCGCTGCTGCGCAGAGCGGCATTATTCCGGCCAATGCTCGTGCGCTGCAAGACAAGTGGGACAGCATTCTGAAGTACCGGGTCGCCCTGCAGTTCATTGCCCTTGCCGGACTGTGCGCCGCACTGATCCTGTTCTGATCGCAGAGCGCGGATACGCGTTCGGCGCAACAACTTCCGGCTGATCGCCGGGTATGCATCCGATATCACTGAGGAGTGACATGACCTTCACCAGCAATGAGCAGCAGTTCCTCGCCGAGGCCGGAATCGGCAGGCTGGCAACGGTATCGCCCGACGGCGTTGTGCAGAACAACCCGACCAGCTATCGGGTGAACGCCGACGGCACGATCGATATCGGCGGCATGCGGATGCGGGGCAGCCGAAAGTATCGCAATGTCGAGGCGGGCAGCCGGGTGTCGTTCGTCATCGACCAACAGGTTTCCTTGGAGCCCTACGTGATTCGCGGCATCGAGATTCGCGGCACGGCCGAGGCGCTCGATGACGAGGAGCCGCCGTTCCCACCGCAGGAACGCGCGGTGATCCGAATTCACCCCGAACGGGTCATCTCCTGGGGCATCGACGGCGGATCCTTCGACTTCGCCAGCCGCAGCGCCGAGTAGTCGGACGTCGCGGGTAGCCCGCTGGGCTACCCGCATGGGGGTGGGTGACCGGCTCTCCCCTCCAAGTAGTGAGCCGGTCACCCACCGCCATCCGGTGGGTGTTTTTTGGTTGTGGCAGTGGCGAATTGGGGTGGGGTTGATCCCGAGGCGGATCTACCTTGGGACACCAAGGTACGTTACGAGGATGACCTTGGCCTGTCAAGGTAAGGTGGGATAGTGACTTCCAGAGTGCGCAGGTCGCCGGATGAGGCTCGCCGGTTGATTCTCGATGCGGCGGCCGCGTTGCTCGCCGAGGGTGGGGTGGCCGCGGTGCAGGTGCGGGCGGTGGCGGCGCGGGTCGGGATGACCGATGCCGGGATCACGCATCATTTCGGCAATCGGGAGAAGTTGCTCACCGAGTTGCTCAAGCATGGCGGGCGCCAGGTTCGCACGGCGTTGCGAGAGGTGCTCGCGGCGTGGTTGGCGCGCGGCGCGGATCTGCTCGAACTCGTCGAGTCGCTCGAAGAGTTGTATCGGTGCGGGTACGGCGAACTTGCGGTGGCGATGCACGCGGCGGGCTGGCGGGATCCCGGCAGCGGCATGCTCGATCCGGTGGTCGAGGCGCTGCATCGGCTTCGCCCGGAAGGCAGTTCGGTCGACGACACGCGGCTCGCGGTGGCGGCGCTGCATCAGGCGATGGCGACCGAGGCACCGTACGGCGCGGCGTTTCGGCGCAGCGCAGGCCTCACCGCCCCCGCGGCGGACGACTCGACCGCCGCGGTGCGCTGGTGGGCTCGTCAGCTGGAACTCGCACTCGGCATCGAATCGGATCGATAGGGTCGCAGGCTACGCGTGCACGGACGCGCCGGGGGATTAGCGCGGGGTGAGGCGGATTACCGGGTAGACCTTGTCGGCCTTGCTCTGGTACTTCGCGTAGCGCGGTTGGGCGGTGGTGATGTGCTGCCATGTCAGCTCGCGGTCGGGGCCGTCGAGCCGGTGCGGTGTCACCGGCACAGTGCCGGTGCCGTGGGTTTCGATCGATACCTGATCGGGGTGCGCCGTCCCAACGCTAGCCACGACGCCCTGACCAGCGCTTCTTGATTCCTGATCGGTCTGATCGGCCGGGGTACGACGTTCACCGAATCGGCGAAGGATCTGCACAGAACGGGCACATTTCTGCTGGGTGAGTGCGGCTACGCTGCGGCAGTGCGGTGGAAATCGGTGGTGGCGTGGCTGGCTGTGGTGCCGGGTGTGGTGTGGGCAGTGGTGCGGGTGGCTGGGCTGGATACCTGGTACCCGATGGTGCAGTTGATCGCGTTCACGCCTCAGGTTGCGGCGATCTCTGTGGTGCCGGTGGTGGTGAATGTGCTGTTGCGGCAACGGTATGCAGCCATCGCTGCCGGGCTTGTCGCGATCGTGCTCGCGGCCTGCGTTGTGCCGCGCGCAATTTCGGATGGTGATCCGCTGAATGGTGCCAAAGGCCAAGAGCTGCGGGTCATGTCGGCGAATCTGCTGATGGGCAAGGCCGATGTGGCCGAGTTGGCGCGGCTAGCCAGTGACGTAGATGTTGTTGCGGTGCAAGAGTTGACGCCGGAGTTTGCGGAGTCGTTCGGCAAGTACTTCCCGTACCGGGTGGTGTATCCGGCGCCGGGTGTCGGCGGGTCCGGTGTCTTCTCGCGGTTGCCGTTGCGTGACGCAGGGGTGCGGCGCAATCCGTGGGGATTCCTGCAGGCGATCGCGGAGATACCGGAGCACGGTGTGTTCGTCGAGTCGGCGCATCCGGCGGCGCCGTCGAGCAGGGCGGCGGTCGAACCGTGGCGGGAGAGCTTTCGCCGCCAGCTCGGCGCGACTCCCGACGGACCACTGCGGATCCTCGCGGGCGACTTCAATGCCACCATCGATCACTCCGTGATGCGCGACCTCGTCGACTCCGGCTACCGCGATGCGGCGCAGGTGGTGGGGAAGGGACTCGTCGGCACCTGGGGACCCTATGACGGGGACCGGATTCCGCCGGTGACGCTGGACCGAGTGCTGGCGGACCGCCGGATCGGCGTCCGGGACGTGCGGGTGCTCGACCTGCGCGGCTCGGATCACCGTCCGGTGCGCGCCGTTCTGGTGTTGCCGTAGGACGAATTCAGCCGAATCCGGCTGGCTGCGAACGGGATCCGTAGACCCGTGTACGGCGTTCGGAGGACAGACGCTGAGGCGGTGGTGCTGGGAAACTGAGCGAACAGGGCTGTCGAACAGTGAAAGAGGGCCGTCGTGTTCGAGACCGGAGAGCTGAGGAAGGCCAAGCGCGAACTCCTCGACACCATCGATCACTATTCCTGGGCGGCGGCCAAAGGCGAATTCGACAACGCGGAGCGATTCGAGGCGTGCGCATCCGGAATTACCTTCGCCGCAGCGCGATACGGCGAATTGGGGGGCGATGTCGAGCGCCTCATTCGAAAGTGCCGGTCGCGGGTGAAGGCCAAATTCGATGCCGTTGAGGCCGAATACTGCAGCAGGACGGGCAGGCTGCTGTTCGCGGACAGCAGGCGCGAAACCGACCGGGTGGTGGAATCGGTGGTGTCGATCGTGCGGTATCGGTACGCGTGAGAGCCGCCGTTGTTCGGCCGCGAAACCGGTGGTAGGTCCGTAAAATTCGAGGGTGGAGTACCGGGTCAGCGCCGCAGACCGGGCCGCGTTCAAACGGTGCCGTCGGCAATGGGATTTCGCCGCGGCGATACGCCGCAGCCTCCGTCCGCGTCGGCCTGCGACCTTCGATCTCGATCGTGCGGTGCGGGATGCACTGGCCGTCTACTACTTCCCCGGGATGTGGGACTGGGCGTCGACGATCGTATTGCCGCTGGTCGGTAAGGCGCTCGATGATTCGCTCGGCCGTCAGCGGGCGGCGATCGGCGTCGACCGATGCGGCGACGCCGAGTGGCAGGCGATCTGCGACCGTGCCCACTTGGTCGTGGAGCGCTACTTCGGCTGGGCGCCGATGGTCGATCGCTTCTCGCCGATCCGGGTGGAAACCGACTTCGACGCGGTCGTGCCGGATCCGGCCGCTCCCGAACGTGGGCTGGTCGGTCCTGGCGGTGGTGGGATCCACTACACCGGGCGCATCGACCTGCTCGCGATCGATGCGCACGACCGCTACTGGATCGTCAGGCATCGCGTGCTCGACGAGCCCTTCCCGCCGACGGAACAGCTACTGCTTGACGAGGATTCGGTGACCGGGTGCTGGGCGTGGAGTCGGTTCTATGACGGCATGGAGGTGGCGGGGACGATCTACAACGAACTGTCCGCCAGTCCGAGCGGGGTGCCGATGCCGCAGGCCGAGCGACGCCGCGGCGGCATACCGCAGCACGAGCCGAGCGGCGGCGGGCGAGGTGTCTCGTCGCCGCGCCGCGCCTACGTGCGTGGCAGGCCTGCGGAAAGCACCGAACGGATCGACCAGACCGAGCGAGACGGGCTGCGGCGCACCGTCATCAGACGGGATGCGGCCGAGATACGGTCGGCCGGTGCGCAATTGGCTGCGGAAGTGCTGGACATGATCAGTGTCGATGTCCGCGTCTATCCGAACCCAGTTCCGGCGCACTGCTCGGCCTGCGCGTTCGTCGCGCCGTGTTTGGCGGTGCACGACGGGCGGCCGGTCGAACCCCTCCTAGCGTCCGACTATCGGCCGCGGCCCGCGATCGCGGTCGAGCGCGGGCGGCTCGGCGGCACGCCCTTCGGGGTCGGTCGCGGATGGGTTCCCGGCCGGGAGGAGTAGCCGCCGATTTGACTTCAACCTTTGTTGAGGTCCGACGCTTGCTCTGCACACCTGTAAGCGTCGAAAGGAATTGTCATGACCGAGAACCCGGTACAGCTCGCGGTAATCGTCGGTAGCACCCGGGCCGGCCGTTTCGGCCCGACCGTGGCCAAATGGTTCGTCGACCACGTCGACCGGCGTGCCGACGTGGCCGCCGACCTCATCGATCTCGCCGAGGATCGGCTGCCGGTGCAGATGTCGCACGAGATCGAGCCGGAAGCGGCGCGGGCACTGGACACCGTCGGCGCCCGGCTGGCCGCCGCCGACGCGTTCGTCGTGGTGACGCCCGAATACAACCACAGCTACCCGGCGCCATTGAAGAACGCGATCGACTGGCATTTCACCCAGTGGCAGGCCAAACCGATCGGATTCGTTTCCTATGGCGGGGTTTCGGGCGGCCTACGTGCCGTGGAACACCTCCGCCACGTGTTCGCCGAACTGCACGCCGTCACCGTTCGCGACACCGTGAGCTTCCACGGCGCCGCCCAACTCTTCGACCCCACCGGCAAACCCACCGAGCCCGCCGCGCCCGCGGCTGCCGCCGATCAACTCCTGAACCAACTCGTCTGGTGGGGGTCGGCCCTTCGTACGGCTCGAGCCGTACGCCCCTACACCGGCTGACACGGCCAGCCGCCGACGCCGAGGTGCAATCGTCGTACGGTACGAGATCGCTAGTGGGCGACCGGGATTGGTTGCCCGCAGCTATTCGATGTCGGGGTATCGGCGAGGTGGTCGGCGAACCACTGCAGCACCCGCGGTGAGGTGACCTGCTCGTTCTTGTCGTCGTGGCCTACGCCGGGATTCCACTGGGCAGTCACTCGCGTGCCCGCGGCACAGTACCGATCGATAAGGGCCGCAGTGAGTTTCGGTGGGACGAGCTGGTCGTCGAGTCCGTGCGCGAGATAGACGGGAATACCGGCCGGCATGTCCGGGGCTCGGTTCGCTTCGAAGGCGCGCCGCCACCCTGGGTCACCGAGCGGGTCGCCTTTGAAGTAGTCACCCATGCCCTGCGCGGCGATCAACCGGGGCACCATGGCAGCGGGAGGTGTTGCGGCGCAGGCGGCCTCGGCCATTTCCCGATTGCGTAGCGCGGCCGCAGGGGTGATCAGCGCATTGAGGTCGAGCTCTGGATAGACCTTCGCGTACTCGGTGGTGAGGAACGGCGCGACCGCCCAGCCTTTGAGAAGTTGGGGCGGGAGCTCGCGCAGAATGCCCGCCACGTCGGAGGCCGGGGCGTTCGCCGCATCGGCAACCAGATGCAGTTCGGGAGCATAGGTCGGAGACTGTGCCGCGGCCGCCAGCGAGATGAGCCCGCCCTGGGAGACGCCGTAGATCACCATGTCGGCGCCTGCTCCGGTGCCGGGCAGCGTGCGCGCGGCGCGCGCGGCATTGAGCGTGTCGCGGCCCTGGTCAGCCGTGACGAGATAGTGCTCGCCATCGCCTGTGCCTGCCGCACCGGCGTAGTCGGTCGCGGCGACCACCCAGCCGCGTCCGAGTGCGTCGTTGAGCCACGGCATCGAATCGGCGATACGCGATATCCGGCTCGGCGCACAGTCGGCGCCGAGGCCGACGGTGCCGTGTGCGAAGTTCAGGATCGGCCGGTTGGCGCCGGGGCCCGGCGGGGTCCAGATCATCCCGGACGACACCGTCGGCGCACCACGTCCGTCCTGCGACCAGTACAGGATGCGCTGCCCGGTGCCGCGCACGCCGGGCAGCGACATGGGTGACGTGCGGATGACCGTCCCCGGCGCCGCAGGTGAAATACCTTGTGGCACAGCATAGAAGGCGTCCAGTCGCCGCTGCTCCGCATCCTGGCCGACGGCGTGCGCGACGACGGTCCCGTACCAGCCCACCGTCACCGCGAGCACGACCAACTGGACGGTCGCCGCCGCTGGCCGCCACCATCGCAGCGCACCGGCCCGTGGCAGCGGTGTGGTGAGCCGAAGCCCGCGCACGATCATCGCCGCACCGGTGCTCAGCAGCGCAATGATCGTGTACGCGGTGAAATCCAGTCCGGTCCGGAACGGCAGCGTCGCGAGGATCACCCCGGCAAGCACCTGCCAGCCCGCCAGCGGTGCGGACGCCACCAGTACGTCGTCGCGGCGCGTCCCCGCGAGCAGGCCACAGATCCCGACGGCGAGCCAGCACGCGCCGACCCACACCAGCGCCACGGAAACCGGCATCGTCAGCGCGGCAAGACCGACCACGGCGAACCCTGCGGCAAGCACGGCCTCGACGCTCAGCAACCGCCGTGTGCGCGGACCTGACTCGGGCTCAGCCGGTCCCGCATGGTCTGCGGACGGATCCGTCTTCGCCGACCGCCCCGCGAACCACCAGCGCACCGCCGCTGACGTCGCGAGCATCAGCATCGCGACGGCGACGACCACCCGCCCCGCGACCAGCGAGACACCGAAGGGCGAGAACAGCAGCCCACCCGCCACCACCACGGCGACACCGGGCGCCCACCACGCGATCCCGCGTGCGTCCCAGGTCCGGGCATTGCTGCCGCGCTGTGTCCTCGGTTCACTCACGACTCCGCCTAGCTGCCGCGCGCACGCCGCGGCCTCCGCTTCACCATCACAGCAAACAGCTCGTTGCCGACAACTCTACGGACGGCACGGCCGCGGTCGATGTGATCTTCGTCGGGCCACGAATCCCGTGGTCAGCGGTTACGCCACCGCCGCATGGCCCACTGCCTGGCCGACGGGCTCACCGCGAGCACCGGGAGAAACAGCAGGAAACCGGCGAGGGCGACCGGGATCAGCAGGTAGATGAGCAGCTCACCGAGAACTTGGATGATGGTGGGGATGGCGAACGGCACGGCCAGCACTGCCAGCGCAATCGCCAGCGGATAGGCGCCCGCCGAGGCCGCGCCCATCGCCGCGAACGCGAATCCGGCCGCGAGCACCAGTCCGAGCAGGGCGACGAGATAGTTGTCCCACCACGCAGGTTGTTTCGTATGAATGAGAACGCCTCCCGGTCGTTGTACCGACCCAGCCGGAAAGCCTAGCGCGGTACCGCGTTCTCGATGAGCAGATCGCGGATTATGTTGCCCTGCTCGGCAACTCGACAGCATCGACGGTGACGGCGGGCTCGTCGGGTGTTTCCTTGCGGGTGTTCAGCCAGGCGCCGGCGAACATCAGTGCCGCACCGGCGATCTGCACCGGTTCGATCGTTTCGCCGAGCAACAACCACGCGCAGCCCAATCCGAAGGCGGGCACCAGGAACATGGCGGTGGCCGCGGTGGCCGGCCCGACCTGGCCGACGGCGCGGTAGTAGAGGACATACGCCAGCGCGGTCGGCAGGATGCCGAGATACAGCTGGTTGCACCAGAATTCGAGGCCGAGGGTGGACCACGCCACCTCCGGCAATGCGGGCGCGGCGAGCACGCCGAGCGCGATCGTGCCTGCGGCGGTCGCATAGAGCGTCACGGTCGGCGCGGAAAACCGGGCGAGCACCGGCGCCCCGAGCATGGTGTATCCGGACCAGCAGGCGGCGGCGCCGAGGAAGACGAGGTCGCCGAGCAGCCGATTCCCGTTGTCGGACGACGGTATACCGATGAAGAACACGACACCGCCTGCCACCGCGACGGCCAGGCCGAGCGCCCGCGGGCCGGACAGCCTGGTGCGGCCGAGCGCGGCCAGGATCGCGACGGTGATGACCGGGCTCGACATCGGCACGATGACGCTCCCGTCCGCGGCGGGCGCCAGGGACAGGCCGAGGAAGAACAGGACGTTGTAGCCGAAGACCCCGATCAGTCCGATCCCGGCGATCTGGGCCGCGTCCTTCAGTCCCACCCGGCGTGGCCGCAGCACGACGAGCAGGACGAGGGCGCCGATCAGGAACCGGAGAAACCCGGCGACCTCGTGCGGCACGTCGCTGACGGCGAGCTTCGAGGAGGCGAACGCGCTGCCCCACAACGCCATGACCAGCACAAGCAACAAACGGATACGCATGCCGACGATCCTGGCTGCGACACCCCTGTGCGGTATTGAACGCTGGTGCGGGGAGAATGAAGGAGTGGCCGAGGGTGAATGGGTGACGTACCGGCGGATGCCGCACCGCCCCGTCGAAGTGATGCACGCGCACTTCGAGCGGCATGCCTATCACCTGCACAGCCACGAGACGTACTCGTTCGGCCTCACCGAGTTCGGCGCGCAGGGCTTCGACTGCCGGGGTGCGTCGCGGGTCAGCGCGGCGGGCATGGTGATGGCGTTCAACCCGGACGAGCCGCACGACGGCCACGCCGCCACCGACGTCGGCTTCACGTATTCGATCGTGCACCTCGGCACCGAGCTGATAACCGACGTGCTGTCCGATCAGTCGGGCAGGCCGACCGGCCTGCCGCTGTTCACCGATCCGGTCCTGCCCGATCCGCTGTTGTCCTCGGCGGTGCGCAGGCTGTACGCCACGCTGATCGGCCCCGGCACCGAGCTGGCCGCCGACGAGGCGTTGGCGGCGACGGTCGCCGCCATGGTGCGCCGCGGCGCCCGCCGCCCGCTGGTGAGTTCGGCGGCCGTCGTCCGCGGCGGCGCGGTCACCGATATCGCACGGCGGGTCCGCGCCACCCTCGCCGACCGCTACCTCGACCCGCTGTCCATGGACGACCTCGCCGCCGTCGCAGGCTGCAGCCGGTTCGCCATGTACCGCGCCTTCCGCGCCTGCTACGGCATGGCCCCGAGCGAATACCAGCGCATCCTCCGGCTCCGCGCCGCCCGGCGGTTGATTGCCGCGGGCCGCCCGATCGCCGCGGCGGCCACCGAAGCGGGCTTCGCCGACCAGGCCCACCTGATCCGCTGGTTCCGCCGCTGCTACGGCATCACCCCCGGCGTCTACGCCAACGCAGCCTGAATTCAGCCCTGGGAACAGCTATTTCGCGCGGTTTCTGTCGTAGGTGTTCTATACCGTCTGCCAGGTACGGCCGATCGGTATGTGGGAGGACACCATGGGGTTGGCAGAAGTGATCACCGTTCGTGAGGTGGCGAGGACGGTGGTCGAGCTCGGGCTCGTCGATCCCTCGGAGCCCGAACGCCGCATGGACGAGGAGGTCTTCGAGGAGACGCTGGAGTACTTCGGTTACTCCGATCGGGATGCGCTGCTGGGGCTGCTCGGTGAGCTCGGAATCCGATATGCCTACGACTACAAGGCTTTTCGGGGGATCGGTCGGGTGGACGATGGCGCCAGGGAAGTCTGGTACGCGGAGGAGCTACAACGCATCGCCGCATGCACCCGCGGGCTGATCACCATCACGAACGTCGCGCTGCGCCCGGACTCATTGGAGTTCGATTGCAACGGAAACCGGGTGAGCTGGCCCGTCTATCCCGGTGACGACGAAGACGTCGAAGCCTCACTGGTGTTCGCCACCTACACATTCGGTCTCGTTCCCGTCGACTCTTCGGCGCGGTGGTGCGCCGTCGAACCGGTGGACGAGGACTACAGCGCGGAGCTGGTCTTCGGTGATCCGGTCGCGCTCGGCCAATTGGGTGAGCGTTTCGGTGTGATCTTCAGCGACGCCTAGGCTGCGGCGCTGCCGTCGGAGTGGACCGGCGCGGCAAGGTGGGCTGCTTGCCGCGCCGAACCCGTTGTCGCACTTCGCGAATGGCTATACCTCCAATTCTTCTTCGATACTCTTGAGGCGGTGCCTGGCCAGCGCGAGGTTGGCCCGGCCGCGGTCGAGTGCGAGATAGAGGAACAGGCCCTTGGATTTTCGGCCGGTCATCGGTCGGATCACATGGTACTGGCCGGACAGGGTGATGAGGATGTCCTCGATCTCGTCCTTCAGGCCGAGCTGGTCGATGGTGCGCATCTTGGCCCGCACCACCTCGGTATTGCCGGCAGCGGCCACCTGCAGGTCCAAAGCCTTTGAGCTGCTGAGCATGCCGAGCGCCATGCCGCTGTTGTAATCGACGACAGCGGCGCCGACGGCGCCGTCGATCACCATCATGTCCTTGAGCGCCAGATCCATATTGCTCATATTCGTTCCTTTCGGTCGGTGTTTGTTGTCCGGTGTTTTCCGGAGTCGTTCGCCATCGCCGCCAGATGTTCGGCGACGGCACGGGCCACCGGACGTGACTCCAGGTGGAGCCGTCCGACGTTCACTTCTGGGCCGGCGAGCACGGTCAACGAGGTCCAGCCCGCCGCGTAGATCACGACGTAACCGGCGGTGCCGCGGACCACGACCTCGTGGAAACCGCCGCCGTGCGCGGTGGTGGCCAGCCGATGC
This sequence comes from Nocardia sp. NPDC049149, assembly GCF_043197455.1. NCBI lineage: Bacteria > Bacillati > Actinomycetota > Actinomycetes > Mycobacteriales > Nocardiaceae > Nocardia > Nocardia sp. NPDC049149. Next base: position 786,269 of record NZ_JBICTD010000002.1, on the reverse strand, counting down.
GACAGCGATAGCTGTGCCGCGGCCATCGCCGCCATCGCGGTGGGCTCGAGATGGGTGGGCAGATCGTGCGCGACGAGCAGCCCGTCGCTGGATGCCACTAGCACGCCGGTCAGCTGCGGAGCCCGCTCGCGCAGCAACTTCAGCTCCGCGAGCACCACCGCATTCTGTTCCGGTTCGGACATCGCCACCTTGGTCAACCTTCCCATCAATTCGCCGAACATCTTCTTCCGCGCGGTCACGCAAGCTCCTCCAAAGCTGCCCGCAGCCGGACGAGGAGGTGGTGGTCGATCGGGTCCGTCTCGACAGGAATCGACACGGGCTGGCGCACTCGACGGCGCAGCGGCCGTGCGGTTTCGGCGACCCCGGCCAGGCTCGGCACGAGCTCGGCGCGCGCCGGGTCGACGGTCATCGCGGGCCTGGCGATCACGGGGGGTGGCTCGATCAGTCCCGCTGTCGTCAGGTCTCGCACCGCCATCAGGCAGCCGTAGGTGGTGCGGCCGAGGTCGCGGGCGATCCCGCTGACGCTGCGCCGGGTGTCGGCGGTGGCGAGCACCTCGGCCTGGCCGCCGGTGAGCATGACGCGCTTGCGCCGAATCCGTTGGGCGGGAACGACAGGCGCGCGATCGACGAGTGCGGCGGGCCACGGTCCGGAATCCGGGTCGCCGCGCCGCGAACACTCCTGCACAAGGGCGTGCGGGGTGACGTGGCAGACCGTGGCGAGCCAGTGCGGCGGCGCAGGCCGGAATTCGAGGTCGGTGGGGGAGCCGAGCAGGAAGTAGGCGGCGTCGAAAACCGACAGCAATGCCAGGGCTTCCAGCCGGGGACGGCCCAGCACACCATCGGGATGCCCGGCTTCTGCCTCGCGCCAGTCATCGATATTCGCCACGCCCGCGGCAACGACGAGCCGATCGAGGCCGGTGGTGCAGCGGCAGTCGGCAGAGGCGATCGCACCGTCGGTGAGATGAAATGCGCCGTCGCGCATGCGAAGTACTCCCGTGCGACCTTCTTTTTCGAGCCTGCGCAGTTCGACCGCCAGTTCACCGCCCATGGCCGTCCTCGGCAAATTCGGCGAGAATGGCGCGGAGTTGGAATCGAGCCATCCCCAGATTGCCGGTGTCGTCGAATAGCACATGTACGAAAAGTCTGCCGTCGAAGTCGCCGTTCACCAGATTCAGCAGATGGAATCCCCGTGGCCCGCTGACGATGATCTCGGCGATGTCGTCGCCGTCGCGGTCGGCCGCGAGTGCCGGACAGTCCAGAACCGCGCGGACCACGTCCGTCGTGGTGGCGGCGGCCTCGTTGGCGTCGATGAGTTCGTGCCTGCCCGCTGCGGCGATCGCGAGTCCGCTCGCGCTGTCCACCAGGGTCACGCTGTGCGCGCCGGGGATGTCCATGATGCGTTCCAGACAGCCGTCTATACCGAATACCGCGCTACCGCTTGTCATCTGAAGGTTTCGCCACCGCTTGTCATTTGAAGTTTCAGCACTGGCGACGCTACATAATTTGCCGGAAAGATGTAAGGCCAAATCGGCAGAATCTCGGGGGCGGAAGCCATTTCCCCCGGACAGCACCCCAAGAATACCTTGCAGTATTGAATACCCCTTGGTATTCAATACCTTTCGGTATTCGACCATTCTTTCGGATTGGTTCATCCGATGTCGTACTTCCCGTCCGTTGCCCGCTCGCGGCCGTCCGGGCAACCTGCGGGCGTGCCGACGGCTGCGTCAGGGCAACCGCCGAGCATGCAGGCTAGGACAACGGCGCCAGGGTGGCGCCGAGGAAGAACACGTAATCGGGGCTCTCGGTGAAGTTTTCGGAGGTTTCCTCGCCGATGTACAGGTCGAGGTGGCGTGCGCCGCCGAGGCTCGGGGCGAAGCCTTCGGCGATGGACCATTCGACGGCCTGGAATTTGGCGCAGGTGTCGGGGTCCGCGGTGTTGAGGACGCCACAGTCGGTGAGCCGCAGGCGAAGTCCGGGGGTGAGGTCGTCGGCGGCGGCGCTCTGGAACGGCCGCAGCACCTCGCCCGCGGCGTCGCGTGGCTGCGAATCGAGCCAGAAGCCGGTGTCGTAGGACCAGTTCAGGTAGGCGCCCGCGTGCTCGCCGCTGGTGATCCGGCCGGTGCCCTCGTCGCGCACGGCCTCGATGAAATCGGTTGGCAGCGTGCCGAGTTCGGCGTCGGAATCGGTGCATGCGAGATCGGAGCAGCCGTGCACCGTTTCGCGCGGCCCGTCGTGGTACGACTCGACCGGGGTGTAGTACACCGTGACGGTCCAGTCCGACCATGCGTCCGCCTCGGTGACATCACATCCCGCCGTCGCAAGCACCGCGACGGCGACCAGACCAACACCCAGCCTCACGGAGTAATCGTACGGGCGTCGGCGGCTGGCCGCCGCCCGCGCGGAGTCGGTCGGGAACGTCGGCGCCTCGGTCGCTAGCGGACCTCGGGCGGGCGCGGCCACGGGTTGTTCTCGATGTGCTCGACGGACTGGTTGAACCGCGCGATCAGCCTGCTCAGTTGGTCGACATCGGTGTCGGACCAGTCGGCGACCACCGCGCCGATCCCTTCGCGACTCTGCAGGCGATCCGCGGCCAGCGCCGCGTTGCCCTTGACGCTGGCCTGGATCTTGCGGGCGATGCCGCCGTCCGGATCGGGGACGCGGTCGACCAGGCCCTGCTTGAGCATCGCGGCGACCTGGCGGTTGATCGTGGAGATGTCGAGCTGGAAGGCCTCGGACAGCTCCTTCAGGCTCAGCGGTGCGTCGAATTCCAGCCTGGTCAGAATCAGAAAGGCCGAGCGGTCGAGCTGGAAGCCTGGGCGGCGCAGCACCGACGCGGGGAATTGCCTGGCGAGCAGGGTCAGCTCGAAGACCAGGCGGGACAGCGCTGCGTTGGTGGCAAGACCGGAATCGGACATGACCCTCACTATGTCGTGTCTATCACGGCGATATCAAATTGTGCACCATACACAACGTGTGTAGCGTGCACATTCGTGAGTGTAACTGCCGACGCGTCCTCGACCGTCTCCGAAACCGACGACCGACGGCGTCCCAATTCTGCCGTCCTCATCGCGACTCTCGGCATGGTCGGCGTCGTCGTGTCGCTGATGCAGACGCTGGTCATCCCGATCATCCCGACGCTGCCCGACCTGCTGAACACCTCGGCGTCCAACGCCTCGTGGGTGGTCACCGCGACGCTGCTCGCCGGTGCGGTGGCGACGCCGATCAGCGGCAGGCTCGGCGACATGTTCGGCAAGCGCCGGGTGCTGTTCGTCAATCTGCTCGCGCTGATCGCGGGTTCGATCGTCTGCGCGAGCTTCTCCTCGCTGGTGCCCGAGATCGTCGGGCGGTCGCTGCAAGGCGCCGCTGTCGGTGCGATTCCGTTGGGCATCAGCATCATGCGCGACGAATTGCCCGCCGAGAAGGTCGGTGCGGCGATGGCGATCATGAGTGCGACGCTCGGCGTCGGTGGCGCGCTCGGCTTGCCGCTTGCCGCGGCGATCGCGCAGAACGCGGACTGGCACGTGCTGTTCTGGACCGCGGCGGGCCTCGGCGTCGTCTGTGCCGCACTGTGTTTCGTCTTCGTGCCGGAGTCGCCGGTGCGCACCCCGGCCCGCTTCGATTTCGGTGGCGCGGTCGGTCTCTCGATTGCCTTGCTCGCCTTGCTCATTCCGATCACCAAGGGTGCGGACTGGGGCTGGGCCAGCGCGAAAACGCTGATCCTGTTCGCGGTGTCGGCGGTGGTGTTCCTCGGCTGGGGCGCCTTCGAACTCCGGCAGCGTTCGCCGCTGGTCGACCTGCGGGTCTCGGCGCGGCCGCGGGTGCTGTTCACCAACGCCGCCTCCATCGCGGTCGGCTTCGCGCTGTACGGCATGTCGCTGACCTTCCCGCAGCTGCTGATGGCGCCCGAGCAGACCGGCTACGGCTTCGGCCTTACCATGGTCAACGCCGGATTGGCCTTGGCGCCAACCGGATTCGTGATGATGCTGCTCTCGCCGGTGTCGGCGAAGCTGTCGGCGGCGCGCGGCCCGAAGATCACCCTCGCGCTCGGCTCGGCGGTGATCGCGGCGGGCTACCTGTGCGCCGTGGTGCTGATGAACAGCGTCTGGGAGATCATGCTCGCCTCGATGATCGTGGCCGCCGGTGTCGGCCTCGCCTACGCGGCGATGCCCGCGCTGATCATGGGCGCGGTGCCGGTCACCGAGACCGCCGCGGCGAACGGGCTGAACTCGCTGATGCGTTCGGTCGGCACGTCCACCTCGTCGGCGGTGATGGCCGTGGTGCTTGCACACATGACCATGCAGCTCGGCCCGCACGTGTTCCCGTCCCGCGACGGGTTCCACACCACGTTCCTCATCGCGACGGCCGCAGCCATTGTGGCGATCGTGCTGACCGCCATGATCCCGATGCGCAAGGCGGCGGACGCGGCGACAACGGTCGGGCACGCCTGACCCGAAAAGCGCTGAGGCCGACCCGAGTTCGCTCGGGTCGGCCTTCTTGTCATTCCGGCGGCACGGCGGCGGCGTAGCGGCGGGCGATGGTGCGGATGTGGTCGACGAGTTCCGGCGGGCCGTCGACCCGGAAATCCATCATCAGCATGCTGAGGTAGATGGCGATGGTCTCCATGGCGTCGGCGCCGGTCAGCAGGATGCAGGTGTTCGCGTCGACCGCTTCCACCACGCCCACCGCGGGATTGATGCGGGCGATGACGGTTTCGGCCGGGGCCAACACGGTGACCCTGGCATTCACCTTCCAGCCGGTGCTGGCGATATGGCGCATGACGAAGGCGACCAGGTCCTCGTCGGGGAGGGCCCGGGGTGCGAAGCGGCGGCTGCCCGCGCCGGCCCGCTGGATTCTGGCGACGGGAATCGCGCTCCAGGAATGGGTTTCGAGGTGGTAGGCGACCAGGTACCAGCGACGCTGCCAGTTGATGAGCCGATAGGGCTCGATCTCCTCGGTGCGCTCCGTGTCGTCCTGGTCGAGCAGGACGGTGGCGCCGTCGCGGATACCGCCTGCGAGCGTGGTCAGCACCGCGGCGGGGACCGGGGCGTCCGGTTCTCTGGATCCGGTGGTGGCCGGTCCGATAGCGGTGGCTTCACGGAGCGCGGTCACCTTGCGCTGCAAGCGTTTCGGCAGGATCTGGTCGAGCTTGGCCAGCGCCCTGCTGACGTTCTCGCTGATATCGGCGATCCCGGTGGCCCCGTCCTCGGCCAGGCCGACGGCCACCGCGACGGCCACCGCCTCGTCGTCGTCGAGCAACAGCGGCGGCATGGTGGTGCCGCGACCGAGCCGATAACCGCCGACCGCGCCCCGCTGCGCCTGCACCGGGTAGCCCAGATCGCGCAGGCGTTGGATGTCGTGGCGCAGCGTGCGGTCGGTGATCGACAACCGCTCCGCCAGCTCGCGCCCGGTGTGTGCGCGGTCCTGCAACAGGGCAAGCAACCGCAGCACCCGTAGTGTGGTCGGCGTCACATTTTACCTCCGAAAAATTAGGAACGAAACTAGCCTAATGGCCACATAGGCTGATGTCAGAAGCAAGAACAACCCAAAGGAACTGACATGAACGCCACCTCCGCCACCTCCGCAATCGCCACCCTCAGCCCGGTGTGGCGCGACGTGCTCGCCGACTCGTACCGCGCACTGACGACCGTGGTCGCCGGCGTCCGCGACGACCAGTGGCAGCTGCCGACCCCGTGCTCGGAATGGAACGTGACGCAGGTGCTGCAGCACGCCGCGGGCGATCAGCTCGGCTTCGCCGCGTTCCTCGGCATCGGCAACGGCCCGTCGGACAACCCGTTCGAGCCGTCCGGCCACCTGGACGGCGCGCCGCAGGCGCTGGTCGAGGACGCGGTCGAGCAGGTCGCCGCCGCGTGGGCGACGGTCGCCGACGACACCGAGACCGTGCCGACCCCGCTGCCGCACGGCGCACTGGCCACCCCGGTCGCCGCCGTGATGTGCGCATTGGACGCCGCGGTGCACGCATGGGACATCGCGATCGCCACCGGCCAGCCGTCGCCGCTGACCGACGAGCTGGCCGGGCACCTGCTCACCGCCGCCCGCACCGCGCATCCCGCGCCGGGCAGCGGAGTGGAGGCGGAAATCGTTGAGCCGCTGCGCCAGTGGGGCGCCTACGCGGCGGTCGTCGAGGGCAAGTCCGACGGCTCGGTGGTCGCCGAGCTGCTGAGCTACCTCGGCCGCGACCCGCGGATCTGAGCCATGAGGGTGTGCGGCCAGGCGCCGCGCACCCTCGCCCGTGTCTGTGGCGTCAGTTGAGCCGCGGCGCGGGTTGCCCGGCGTCGACGGCGAGAAGGTTTGTGCCCCAAGGTTGCCGGGTGCGGTTCCTGATCATCGGGCGATGCCCCGGCATCACCTGGCCGTGACGAAGCCCTCGGCGACCATCCAGTCCCTGGCGACATCGGCAGGCTCGCGTCCCTCGACGTCGACCTGCCGATTCATCTCGGTGATGGTCTCGTTGGTGAGTCGCTGGGAGATCGGCGCGAGCACGGTGGCGATCTGCGGGTGCGCGTCGGCGAACGACTGCCGCATCACCACCGCCGCATTGTATTTCGGAAAGAAGCCCTGATCATCTTGCAGCAGCACCAGATTCAGCGCCGGTATGCGCCCGTCGGTGGCGGCGACCGAGCCGAACCGGCATTGCTTGGCATCGGCGGTGGCCTGATAGACCACCTGATCGGTGACGATCTGCTTGGGCACCTTGCCTGCGTCGATCCCGTATTTGCGGGTCAGGCCGGGGAATCCGTCCTGGCGCACGTTGAATTCGGTGCCGACGCAGATGGCCGCGGCACCCGGATCGGAGCTGGCCAGCTTCGCGTAGTCCGACAGCGTGCGCACCCCGGTCTCCTGCTGGGTGCGCGAACTCATCACCAGCGCATAGGTGTTGTTCATCGGCGCCATCGCGGTCCACAGCATGCCGTGCGCGGCACGATCGGCTTCGCGGACGGCCTCGAACTGACCGACCTCGTCCGGGATCGGTTGCTCCTTGCCGAGGTAGTTCACCCAGCCGGTGCCGGTGTAGTCGTAGGCGACGTCGATCTGCCCGTGCAGCTGGGCGTCGCGAAGACTGTTGGAGCCCTGGATGTTCGTGAGGTCGCGCACCTGCGCACCCGCCGCCGACATGGCGAACTCGATGAGGTAGCCGAGGATGTTCTGCTCGGTGAAGTCCTTCGACCCGACGGTGATGTTCACTCCGTCGAGCTCGGGGATCGGGCCGATGCTGCCCGGCCCCACCCGCAACGGTACCGCGCCACCGGATTCCAGGCCGCACCCCGCGATCAGGATCAGCCCGCTGACCAGCGCAAGCGCCCGCGACCACCGGCTCACTTCAACCCCCTCGGCCCGAGGAACTGTTCGGCGAGCGCGCCGAGCCAGTCGACGAGCAGCGCGAGCGCGACGGCGAGCACGGCGCCGACCACCAGCGTGACGTTGTCGCGCAGCTTGTAGCCGGTGTCGATCAGGATGCCGAGACCGCCCGCGCTCACCAGGAACGACAGCGTCGCGGTACCGACCGCGAGCACCAGTGAGGTGCGCAGACCGGCGAGGATGTAGGGCACCGCGAGCGGAAACTCGATGCGGCGCAACACCGTCAGCGCCGACATGCCCTGCCCGCGCCCGGCATCGATGAGGGTGCTGTCTACTTCCTGGTAGCCGAGGATCGTGTTGCGCAGCACCGGAAGCAGCGAATAGAACGCGACCGGTGCGACGCCGATCCAGAACCCCGTGGTGCGGGTGACGAGATAGAAGAGCACGATGAGGCCGATGGCGGGCGCGGCCGCGCCGATATTGGCGATGCCGACGAAAACCGGCGCGAGGCGGCGATATCCGGGGCGGGTCAGCAGGGTGCCGAGCGGCACCGCGACCACGATGACGATCAGCACGACGGTCGCCGAGATCAGCACGTGCTGCCGGGTGACGCTCGCGATGTTGTCCGCGTTCAGGCTGGCCTGCTGGGTGACGGTCAGGTCTCTGGCGAAGGCCCACACCAGCACACCGGCGGTGAGCGCGAGCACGATCACCGGCTGAAAGAACAATCGGATGCGTTCGGCCCTGCGCTGCGCGGCGGGCGCGGCCGCCGCTGTGAGTGCGGTCTCGGTGACTGCGGTCATGGCGTGTCATCCGTTGCGGCGCGGCCGGTTCCGTGCTCGGCACGCAGCGCCGAGAGGTGCGCGACCAGGGTGTCGATGCTGATCAGTCCGGCATACTCGCCGCGCTTACCGGTGACCACCGCGTTCGCGGTCTGGTCGGAAAGCAAGGCCTCCAACGCATCCTGCAGCGTCGACTGCAACGACAGCGGTTCACCGATTGGAGTTCCGATGCCGCGCAATGACTGTGCGTGCGCAAGATGCTCGCTCGACACCCAGCGCAGCGGCCGCCGCTGCTGGTCGAGCACCAGCGCCCACGGCCAATCCTTGTCGGCCAGTGCCGACCGCAAGACCTCGACCGGCTCGTTCTCGGTGGCGGTCGGGCATTGCCCCAGTTCGACATCGCGCACCCGGGTGAGCGTGAGCTGCTTGAGCGAGGCACCCGCTCCGACGAAACCCGCGACCGTGTCGTCGGCGGGCTCGGCCAGGATCGCCGCTGGGGTGTCGTACTGCAGGATCCGGGATTGGTTGCCGAGCACCGCGATTCGGTCGCCGAGCTTGACCGCCTCGGTGAAGTCGTGCGTGACGAAGACGATGGTCTTGCCCAATTCGCCTTGCAGCCGCAACAACTCGTCCTGCAGCAGGCCGCGGGTGATCGGGTCGACCGCGCCGAACGGCTCGTCCATCAGCAGCACCGGCGGGTCGGCGGCGAGCGCGCGGGCCACGCCGACGCGTTGCTGCTGACCGCCGGAGAGCTGGCGCGGGTAGCGGCCACGGTAGGTGTCGGGATCGAGGCCGACCAGGTCGAGCATTTCGTCGGTGCGCTCGGCGATCCGCTTGCGATCCCAGCCGATCAGCCCCGGCACGGTCGCGACGTTCTTGGCGACGGTCAGGTGCGGGAACAGCCCGGCCTGCTGGATCGAATAGCCGATGCCGCGGCGCAGCTGGTCCGGATTCATCGATGCGGCGTCGCGGCCGTCGATGGTGATGGTGCCCGAGGACGGCTCGATCAGCCGGTTGATCATCCGCATGGTGGTGGTCTTGCCGCAGCCGGACGGCCCGACGAGGACAACGATTTCGCCTGCGGGGATGGTCATCGACACCCGGTCGACGGCCGGATCACGTTGGCCTGGATAGTGTTTGGTGACGGCGTCGAGCACGATCTCCGCGCCGGACACCGCCGATGTGCCACTGCCGGAACGCGTTTCGGTGTCAGTCACGGATTCCCCTCGAGGTGGTGAGACGTCCGACGAGGACGTAGATCCCGTCAAGGACCAGTGCGAGCACGACGATCAGGACCGTGCCGACCAGCGCCTGTGGCACCGCGTTCGGGCTGCCGAGCCGCGCCAGCCCGGAGAAGATCAGGTTGCCGAGCCCCGGTCCCTTGGCGTAGGCGGCGATGGCGAGGATGCCCATGGTCAGCTGGGTGCTGACCCGCATCCCGGTCAAGATCGCCGGCCAGGCCAGCGGAAGTTCGATGGCCGCGAGGACCCGGACCCGGTTCATCCCGACCCCGCGGGCCGCGTCGGTGACCGCGGGATCCACCGAGGACAGCCCGATGATGGTGTTGCGCAGGATCGGCAGCAGCGCATAGAGCACCATTGCGCTGATGGTGGGGCCGACGCCGAGGCCGAGCACCGGAATCAGCAGCCCGAGCAGCGCGAAAGACGGCACCGTGAGAATGGCGCTGGCGAGCGCGGTCGCGATCGAGGAGCCCAGCGGGCTGCGATGCACCGCGATGCCGATCAGCACCGCAACGAGCGTGGCGATGAGCACCGACTGCAGCACCGCCGACACATGCAGATAGGAGTCGATGAGCAGCTGATGCCGCCGGTGCACCACGAAAGTCCACAGCGTGTCCAGGGTCGTACCTCCCCGTCGCCCGGTGTCCTGGGGAGACTAGCGCGGATCAGGCTCGGCCGGACGGTATTTCGTCCGGTTCGGCGTGGTGGACGATGCCGTGGCGGGACTGGGTTCCGATCCGAGGGAACCGTTGCGGGGGTTCGTTCGTCCAAGTCAACAAGGGCCGGAGACGGTTGTGATCGCGATGAGGCGGGGAACGATGGCTGATCGGAAGTCGAGCACCTCACATGGGGTGCGGTATCACCGGGCGGGTACCTCGCACGGCGAGCCGCAGCAACGGCGGCGGGTCGGTCCATGGCTTGGGGTCGGGGTACTGGTGCTCGTGCTCGCGCTCGCCGGGGTGTTCGGAGTCCGCTGGTGGCAAGAGCGGTCAGCGCCTGCGATCGCCGGCGAGCGCGCCACCGAGTTCCCCGCGCTGGACCGGTCGGCTTTCGATCCGACCCAAACCGCGGTGGTCACGGTGGCCGAGCGAGAGTTTCGTGCACAGGGCGCCGGCGAAAAGTACGCGGAAGGCGTCAGTGAGCCGTGGTGCGCGGACTTCGTCAGCTGGGTGATGCGCGAGGCCGGTGCGCCGCTGGCCAACCCGAACTCGGGATCGTGGCGGATTCCCGGCGTGTACACGCTGCAGGAGTATTACGCGAGCACCGGCCGATTCGTGCGGTTCGGCGGCTACCAACCGCGCACCGGTGACGTGCTGCTCTACGACGACACCAGCCCGTTCAACCAGCACACCAACATCGTGCTCCGGGCCGACGGCGGCCGGGTGACGACCATCGGCGGCAACGAATTCGGGCAGATCACCCTCCACACCTTCGCGCTCGCCGAGGTGCCCGGCATTGTCGGATTCGGCCGATTGTGACAAGTCTTGCGAACCCGCTGTCCGATAGGACTGTCCGGGGGAGACCAGCGCGGATCAGGCTCGGCCGGACGGTATTTCGTCCGGTTCGGCGCGGCGATCGGCGCGGTGGCACGAGTGGATTTCGATCCGCAGGAACCGTTTCGGGGCTCAGGTGGCCGGGGTTCCGGGCGGCATGACGGCCGCCCGGAATCAAGCTCCGATGTCAGACAGCCGATCTGATGTCGGTGTGCACGAAGTCGTTGCCCTTGTACAGCAACGGTTTCTTGGTGGCGGTGGCGAGTGCGTAGGCGAAGCAGTCGCCGAGGGCGGCCGACATCGACCGATTTGGTCCACTGTGAGAATTCTTGCCGTCGAGCTGTCCGATATGCGTGAGCTGGTGGGCCGGGAATAGCCCTACGATGGGAGCTGGCGGCGCCCGGCAGCGCCGTCGCCGATCCCCGCCCTGTCTCCCCCTCATCGACAGGACGGGGATCTCGGGTTCAGCCGCGTGCAAGTTTCGGGCAATGTCGGTCGCGTACCCTCTCGGGTGTCCATTCAGAGATGAGGGTTTCGGAAATCTGATGCAGCCGACCGACGAACCGAGTAGCGATCCGGCCTGGATCGACTATGCCGATTTCGGGGAACGCTTCGTCACCCACGCGGTGACGAAGGACCGCATCGAGGCCGCGGTGTCCGGGATGACCGGTCGGGGCATTGCGATCGGCCCGTTCTCGATCGGCCCGGCAGGCCTCGCGGGCTTCGTCGCCGAGGGCAAGGTCGGCACGCCGACGGTGCTGCACAGCGGCCCGCATGTCACGTTCGACGTGACCGTCCCGGTGTCGCTGGCGCTGAAGGTCATGCTCGGCGGCAAGAAGCTGCGGCTGGAGGCCCGCGTCGAGATCGACCTGACGCTGCACGCGCGCACCGCCGACCCGCTGCTCATCGTCATCGACATCCCGCCGATCACCCAGCGCGACATCAGTTTTGTGCTGCGCGCCCAGGCCGTCGATGCGGCGTGGGAGATGCTGCTCGACCCGATCGCCGGTCTGGTCCAGCGCGAGGTCGCCGCCAGGGTGAACAGCATGCTCGCCGATCCGCAGGCGCGTCGCGCCAGGGTCTTCGATGTCGAGGCGATGGTGAACGGCACCAAGTCGGAGCATCGGGAGCAAGCCGAGTTCGACTGGATCGGCTACGACGAGTTCGGGCACCAGTTCTTCTCGCGCATCGTGACACGGGATCGCGTGTTCGATGTGGTCGAGCGGATGGCGGGACGACCGATCGAGGTCGGTCCGTTGAAGACCGGGCCGCGCAAGTCGGCGACGCTCACCGTGCGCGGGAGTGTGCGGGTGCCGCAGCTCGCCGACAAGGCGGACACACCGCGGTCGTTCGATCTGACCCTGCCGGTGAGCCTCGACATCACCGTCGACGTGCTCAAGGCCAACCGCTACCGCGCCGACGTGGAGGTGCCGCTCGTGTTGACCGCGCGGGCCGCCGATCCGCTGCTCGTCGTCATCGAGGTGCCGCCGCCCGACGCGGACGATATTCGGCTCGAGTTCAAGGCGCACGGCATGCGTGCGGCGACGCTCGGCGCGCTCGCCGGGATCAAGAAGCAGGTCATCGCCCAGGTGGCCGGGGTGGTGAGCAAGGAGTTGTCGGACAGCTCCGGCCGGACGATCGACGTCGCTGCCCGCATCGATGGCACGGGCACCGGACGCTGATCCGCTGGCGGCCGCCGCCACCGTGTGACTGATGTGACTATGGATGCCCCGTGGGTCTGGCGGTTCCCATGTGAATATGGTGAAATGAGTGCACGTTCGAGGCTCCCGGCGCGCACATAATCTTGGGGAAGGTGCGCCGGGCACGCTATCCATGGTCGGGGTTGGCGAAGGAGTCCTGCGATGCGTTCCAATTCTGTGTCCCGGCGTGAGCTATTCGGCTATGCCGCTGCCGCCGTCGCGGTGGGGGTGACCGCATCGGCGGCGCCCGCGTCCGCCACCGGAGCGTTCGGCACGCTGATCGACTACGCGGGCGGCGTCCCGTCGGCCGAAGCCATCAGGGCGGCCGGGCATCTCGGCGTGATCCGCTACGTCTCCGACCGCCGCCCCGGCGCGGAATGGATGGCTGGCAAGCCGCTGCTCGCCAACGAGGTAGACCAGCTGCACGCGGCGGGTCTGCACATCGTGTCCTGCTATCAGTTCGGCAAAGCGGCCACCGCGGACTGGCGTGGCGGCATGGAAGCAGGCAAGAAGCACGCGCAGCGCGGGCTCGACTTACACAGGGCCGCAGGCGGTCCCGACGGTGTTCCGATCTACGCCTCGATCGACGACAACCCGTCCCCACTCGACTTCACCACCATGATCATGCCCTACATCCTCGGCTGGGAGTCGGTGCTCGGCAGGGAGAACACCGGCATGTACGCCAACGCGCCGACCATCCAGCTCGCCACCGACGCCGGACTGGGTTCCTGGTACTGGCAACACAATTGGGGCACCGAACCGGGTTACGTGCACCCCGCCGCGCACCTGCACCAGTTCGAGATCGACAAGCGCAGCATCGACGGCATCGGCATCGACCTCAACAACGCACTGCAGCCGAACTTCGGCCAGTGGTAAGGCGCAACGCGATTCGGAGCACCGGCTAGGTCTGGCAGTGACTCAGCGGGGTTTCCCGCAGATCGGGTTCGTCGTCGGGCACGACCCGCAGGGTCGGCCTGCTGTCCGGGGCCTCGTGATCGCCGAGCCAGGAGAACAGCGACCAGCGGGACAATCCGGAGAACGCCGATCCGAGGCTGGTGAACGAAAACGAGGAGATGGCCGAGCCGAAGGACCCGACCGAGCCGATCGACAGCACCGACCCGACGCTGCCGATCGAGAGGATCGAATAGGCCGAGCCGATCGAGAGAATGGATCCCTCGGATCGGAAGGACAGAATCGATCGATGAGAGTGCCTGCTCCGGATGGAGCGGCCGGGCCGTATCGAATGTTCGATCGTCGCCATACTTAGCGGTTTACCACACTCCCCGCGTCATCACCGCGATTCCGCACTGTCATGTCGCGGAGACGACAAAGGCGGCGACCCGGGATGGAGTCGCCGCCTTTGTTCGAGAACTCATGCGACCGTGAAGAATCCCAGGGTCGGCAGGAACGAGCAGGTGCGCGGTTCGGCGTCGGCGGCCTTGGTGGTCAGCGACCCGGAGATGACCGCGACGACCCGGCCGAAACCGGTGTCGGCGATCGCGGACAGCGTGGCAGGCCCGCCGGGGTTGATCTTGGCTTCGTCGGTCAGCGGCAGGACACCGGTTTGGCGGGTATCCAGGTTCATCCACTGCACCGTCATCGGCGGGTTCTGTTCGGCCGTCGGCGCTTTGGTGCCGAGCGCGGTGAACACGAATCCGGCCTGGCCCGGCCGCGGTCCGGGCGGCGGCAGCTGCGCGGGGCCGGGGACGGCGAGTGCGGTGCCGATGGAATCGGCGGTCGCGCCGATGCAGCCCTTGCCGATGGTCGGGTACAGGAACTGCGCGATGACCGGGCCTTCCTGCGGCAGTTCGGGGCCACCGCCGCCGCTGCCGTCCAGGAAGGTGATGATCCGTTCCAGCGTCGACTTGATCTGCGGCGGCAAAGGCAGCGTGGCAAGCAGATTGCGGGCCTGTTCGAGGATGGCCGACTGGGGGCCGCCTGCGATGTCGGCGGGACCGGCGATCGAGCCGACGATGGCCGGTGCAAGGGCGGCGAGGGCGTCGACCGGGACACCCTCGGGCACCATGGGCACGGAAATCGGGGTCGCCGCAGGCGCGGGCGCGGGCGCGGCGACTGCTGTCGTCGGCGCGGCAAGCGTGGCGCTCGCCGCGATGGCGAGCGCGGACAATGCGATCCGCGATCCTCGGGTGCGAAGCACTGGTCTAGCCGTCCTTACCTCGGGTACATCTGGGCCGATGCTGAAAAGCCATCGTTTCGGGGGTCACTCTAGGGACATCGCGGCTATGTGTACAGCTGCAGCGTCCCGCAGGTCGTGCGGACGATCAGTGTTATCAGACGGTAGCGCGCGTCAGGTGTTACTGGTGTGAAAGGTGATGCAAATGTTATCAGCCATTCGAGGGCGGAGCCGCGCGGATTCGCGCTGCGGTTAATCTAATCGGAGCTGTCCGTTCTTGTCGCCGAAAACCCGCATTGCCGGGTGCCTGGCCGACGCACCGCATCCGAGTCGAAAGCCTGCGATTTGAACCGTCACCTCCGATGGGCTGTGCTGGCACTCGGGCTATCCGTGCTGGCCAGGTTGGCCTGGATGCTGTTCTCGCCGAACGGGATCAACGTGGTCGACCTGCACGTCTACGTCGACGGGTCGGCGTCACTGCTCACCGATCGGCTCTACGACTTCACCTATGCGGAGAAGACCCCGGACTTCCCACTGCCTTTCACCTATCCGCCGTTCGCCGCGCTGCTGTTCTTCCCACTGCACTATCTGCCGTTCAACGTCGTCGCGGTGGGCTGGCTGCTCGCCACCATCGCCGCGTTATATGTCGTGGTGCGAATAGCTTTCGAGCTGATCCTCGGCGAAGAAGCGGCGCGCGACCCAGGCAACAGAGCCACCATCATCGGCTGGACGGCGCTGGGTCTGTGGATGGAGCCGGTGCGCACCACGATGGACTACGGCCAAGTGAACGTCTTCCTTGTCCTCGGCGCGATGCTCGCGGTGCGCAGCTCGCGCTGGTGGGTGTCGGGCGGGCTGGTCGGCATCGTCGCGGGGATCAAGCTGACGCCCGCGATCAGCGGGCTGTATTTCGTTGCCAGGCGGCGCTGGGCGGCGGTGGTGTGGTCGGCGGTGGTGTTCGGCGCGACGGTCGGGATCAGTTTCCTGGTCGCGCCGCACGAGGCGCGCCGCTACTTCGGCACCCTGCTCGGTGACGCCGATCGGATCGGCCCGGTCGGCTCGGTGTGGAACCAGTCGTTGCGCGGTGCGCTGAGCCGAATCCTCGGCTACGACGTGGAATCCGGGCCGTGGTGGATCGCGGGCGTGCTCGTTGTCATGGTGCTTGCGTTCCTGGCCTGGCGCGCGCTCGGCCCGGACGACCGGATGGGCACGCTGATCATGGTGCAGTTCTTCGGCCTGCTCGTTTCGCCCATTTCCTGGTCGCACCACTGGGTTTGGCTGCTGCCGACCGTGCTGTGGCTGCTGTACGGGCCGCTGCGTGCGGTGCGTGGCGCCAAGATCATGGCGGGCTACTGGTTGGTGAACACGCTCATCGGCGTGCCGTGGGTGCTGTCGTTCGCGCAGGATTCGATCTGGACGATTCCCAGGCCTGCCGTGCTCGCATGGCTCGGCACCGTCGACGTGTTCGGCGCGCTGGTTTTCTTCGGCTGGGTGATCTGGTCGGGCCGTTCCCGGTCCGTGCCGGACGAGGCGGCAGCGCGCGTGGCCAGTGCAGGCGCCACGCGCGCCGCGTAGTGCCGGGTCAGCTCAGCTTGGCCGCGAATCCGTCGATCTGGCGCGCCAGGTCGACGTCGAGTGCGGTGAGCCCGCCCGAGTCGTGCGTGGACAGCGCGAAGGTGACCTTGCGCCACCGGATGTCGATGTCGGGATGATGGTTCGCGGCCTCTGCGGCCGCGGCGACCTCCCTGACGAGCTCGATGCCGGTCAGGAAGCTGGTTGCTTGGACGGTGCGGGTCAGGACGTCGCCGTCGCTGGTCCAGTCGGGAAGTCCGGTCAATGCCTCGGCGAGTTCGGACTCGGTCAGCAGGGGAGCACTCATAGCTCCGGTTCTACACCTACGCCGAGAGTGATATCCGTCATTCCGCCACCGGTCGGTGCGGGCTCCCAGTCGGGCCGGCCGGTAGCGTGCGAAAACGTCAGGCGGCGCGCGCCTGCTTGAGTGCTTTTTTGAGGTCTTTACCGCAGATGCCTGCGGCTTCGCACTTCTTCATCCGCATAATGACAACAGGGCATTTCACGCAGCGCGTCTTCTTGCGACAGCACTTCTTCTTGGGTTTCAAGCTGGAAACCTTGGATGCTTTGACCTTGCCCACGTCGGTTAGCATACCCTAAGTCGAACGCCTCAAACTTGGGGGTGACCTGATCACGGGTAGGGTGTATACGGCCGCAATGCCCGGTGAGATTTCTATTCTCCACCTGTTTGCAGGGGTCGGCCGTACCTATACCTAGTCAGCAGGAGGAATCAGCGTGTCGTCTGCGCGCGATTTTCGCAACGTCGCCATCGTGGCCCACGTCGACCACGGTAAGACGACGCTGGTCGACGCCATGCTCCGCCAATCCGGCGCCTTCGCCGAGCGTGCCGAGCTCGTCGACCGGGTCATGGACTCCGGTGATCTGGAGCGCGAGAAGGGCATCACCATTCTCGCCAAGAACACCGCCGTGCACCGGCATCACCCCGACGGCTCGGTGACCGTCATCAACGTGATCGACACGCCGGGCCACGCCGACTTCGGCGGCGAGGTCGAACGCGGCCTCTCCATGGTCGACGGTGTCGTGCTGCTGGTGGACGCCTCCGAGGGCCCGCTGCCGCAGACCCGCTTCGTGCTGCGCAAGGCGCTCGCCGCGTCGTTGCCCGTGATCCTGGTCGTCAACAAGACCGACCGTCCCGACGCCAGGATCGAGGAGGTCGTCGAGGAGAGCCACGACCTGCTGCTCGACCTGGCCTCCGATCTGGACGACTCCGCCGCCGAGGCCGCCGAGCTCGCGCTCGACCTGCCCGTGCTCTACGCCTCCGGCCGCGAAGGCAAGGCGTCCAAGGAGCGTCCCGAGAACGGGCACGCACCGGACGCGGAAAACCTCGACGCGCTGTTCGAGGTGCTGCTCAACAACATTCCGGCGCCCAAGGGCGACCCGGCCGCGCCGCTGCAGGCGCACGTGACCAACCTGGACGCCTCCGCGTTCCTCGGTCGCCTCGCGCTGGTCCGCATCTACCAGGGCGAGCTGCGCAAGGGCCAGAACGTCGCCTGGATGCACGGTGACGGCACCAAGCAGGTGAAGATCACCGAGCTGCTGCAGACCATCGGCGTCGAGCGGCAGCCAGGCGAGGTCGCGGTGGCCGGTGACATCGTCGCCATCGCGGGCATCCCGGAGATCATGATCGGCGACACGCTCGCCGATCTGGAGAATCCGGTTGCGCTGCCGCGCATCACGGTCGACGAGCCCGCCATCTCGGTGACCATCGGCACCAACACCTCGCCGCTGGTCGGCCGGGTGCAGGGCCACAAGCTCACCGCCCGCATGGTGAAGTCGCGCCTCGATCAGGAACTGGTCGGCAACGTGTCGCTGCGCGTGCTCGACATCGGCCGCCCGGACGCCTGGGAGGTCCAGGGCCGTGGCGAGCTGGCGCTGGCCATCCTGGTCGAGCAGATGCGCCGCGAGGGCTTCGAGCTGACCGTCGGCAAGCCGCAGGTGGTCACCAAGCAGGTCGACGGCAAGGTGCACGAGCCGTACGAAGAGCTCACCGTCGACTGTCCCGACGAGTACCTCGGCGCCGTCACCCAGCTGCTGGCCGCCCGCAAGGGCAAGATGGTCCAGATGGCCAACCACAGCGCGGGCTGGGTGCGGATGGAGTTCATCGTCCCGTCGCGTGGCCTGATCGGCTTCCGTACCGACTTCCTCACCGAGACCCGAGGCACCGGCATCGCCAATGCCGTTTCGCACGGCTACGCGCCGTGGGCGGGCGAGATCCGGGCCAGGCACACCGGCGCGCTGGTGTCGGACCGGGCCGGTTCGGTGACCCCGTTCGCGATGATCCAGCTTGCCGACCGCGGCCAGTTCTTCGTCGAGCCGGGCGCGGACACCTACGAGGGCATGGTCGTCGGCATCAACCCGCGTGCCGAGGATCTCGACATCAACGTGACGCGCGAGAAGAAGCTGACCAACATGCGCAGCTCGACCGCGGACGTGTTCGAGACGCTGGCCAAGCCGCTGCAGCTGGATCTGGAAGCCGCGATGGAGTTCTGTGCCGACGACGAGTGTGTCGAGGTCACGCCGGAGGTGGTCCGGGTGCGCAAGGTGATTCTCGGCGCGACCGAGCGCGGCCGCGAACTGTCGCGACGGAAGGCTCGGGACCGGGCCGCGCTGTAGTCGCCGCAGTAGAGTGCGCATCGTGAGCTCGGAGGGATCTCGACGCGCGACCTGGCGCGCAGTACTGATCATCGTGACGGCGTCGTTGACGGTGTTCGCCGGTTGCACGGCGAACCCGCCACCGCCCATCGAAAGTACCGACAGCCCGAAAACCACACCGGCCAAACCGGGCAAGAGCACGGTGGTCGTCGCGGTCGACACCATCGGCATCGGGTTCAACCCGCACCTGCGGTCGGACCAGTCGCCGGTCACCGCCGCGCTCGGTTCGATGGTGCTGCCGAGTCCGTTCCGGCCGGTGCCGAGCCCGGCCGCGCCGGGCGCGACCGACTGGGTGCCGGACACCTCGCTGATCGCGTCGGCCGAGGTGACCGCGCAGGAGCCGTTCACGATCACCTACAAGCTCCGTGACGAAGCGAACTGGTCCGACGGCGCACCGATCGCGGCGGAGGACTTCCAGTTCCTGTGGCAGCAGATGATCGCGCAGCCGGGGGTTGTCGACTCCGCAGGCTATCGATTGATCACCGACATCAACTCCGCCGAGGGCGGCAAGCTGGTGAAAGTGACCATGCGCGCGCCGTATCCGGCGTGGCAGCAGCTGTTCGCCAACCTGCTGCCCTCGCATCTGGCCAAGGATGGGCCCGGCGGGTTCCAGGACGGCTGGGTGAAGCGGATCCGGGTGTCCGGCGGGCAATTCTCGATCAAGAACATCGACCCGCGGCGGGAGGAAATCCTGCTGGAGCGCAACGCGCGCTACTGGGGCACGCCCGCGGCGCCGGACGAGATCCTGCTGCGTCGTGGCGGCACGCCCGCGCAGCTGGCGGAGTCGTTGCGCACCAACGACGCTCAGATGACGCTGGTGCACGGCGGCGTCGCCACGCAGGCGCAGCTCGCGGCGATCCCGTCGATCCGCACCGCGATCATGCCGCAGTCGCGGACGTTGCAGCTCGCGCTCAACGGCCGCACCGGGCCGGTCAGCGATATCCGAGTCCGGCGCGCGGTGCTCGCCCTGCTCGATCCCGCGCTGCTCGCGACGGTCGGCGCGCAGACCGGTGGCTGGGTGGATCCGGTTCGCGCACAGATCCTTTCGCCGTCCGATCCGGGCTATCAGCCGACCGCGCCGCCGCGCCTGGCTCTCGAGGAAGCGTTCGCGTTGCTCGCGGAGGCAGGCTACGGCCGGGCGCCGGAGCCGCCGCCGGTCAACTCGCCGACCTCGCCTGCGCCGACGCCGCGGCCGATCGCGAAAAACGGTAAATCCCTGTCGATTAGGATCGGCGCGGTGGACGGCGACACCACCGCCATCGCGGTCGCGAACACCGCGGCCGACCAATTGCGCAGTGCGGGAATCGATGCCACGGTGCGCAGCATCGCGGCCGACGAGCTGTACGGGCGTGAGCTGGTCGAGGGCAGCACCGACGCGATCGTCGGCTGGGAACGGGCAGGGTCGGACCCGGCCACGGTGCTCGCGTCCCGCTACGGCTGCCCGCCGCCCGAGCTCGGCACGGGAACCGGTACCGCGCAACCGAACTCGGACCTGGTGCGGCGCGCACCCGCCAACCTGTCCGGTCTCTGCGACCCCGGTCTGCAGCCTGCGATCGACGAGGCATTGCGCGGCATCGATCCGGGCCGGGTGCTCGCCGATGCCGAGCCGAGGCTGTGGGCACTGGCCACCGTGCTGCCGATCGTGCAGGACAACCTGGTCGCGGCGGCCGGACCTCGGGTCGACGGCGCGTCGCTGAGCGGCAGCATCCAGGTCGGCATCTTCGGTGATGCCGGACAGTGGCGAAAGATCCCGTGACCGGCGGCCTGCTGCTGGTGCATGCGCACCCGGACGACGAATCCATCACCACGGGCGGCACTATCGCGCACTACCGCCGTCGCGGCGTGCCGGTGACCGTGGTGACCTGCACGCTCGGCGAGGAGGGTGAGGTGGTGGGCGACGAGTGGGCGCAGTTGACCGCCGACCGCGCCGATCAACTCGGCGGCTACCGCATTCTCGAATTGACGCGCGCGCTGGCGGCGCTCGATGCCGGGCCGCCGCGGTTCCTCGGCGGTGCGGGCCACTGGCGCGATTCCGGCATGGCAGGCACGCCTGCGGCCGAAAAGCCAAGGGTGTTCGTGCAATCCGGCGCCGAAGCGGTGGACGCGCTGACCAAGGTGCTGCTGGAGCTGCGGCCGAAGGTGGTGATCGGCTACGACCCGAACGGCGGCTACGGGCATCCCGACCACATTCGGGCGCATCAGATCGCCGCGGCCGCAGTGCATGCCGCCGCCGACCGCGGCTGGGACACCCCGAAGTTCTATTGGACCGTCACCGACGCGGACATGCTGCGTCAGCACACGGCCGCGCTGGCCAAGCGCACGGTCGACGGGCTGCCCGGCCGGCTGCCCGCGGGCTGGCGGCTGCCCGCGGACGGCGAGCTCGCATGCGTCCCCAGCCACACGGTGACGACCACCATCGACGTGTCCGACGTGCTGGCCGCCAAGCGTGCCGCCTTGCGCGCGCATGCCACCCAACTCACGGTGGCGCCGTCGGGCCGGGAATTCGCGCTCACCAACAATGTTGCTCAACCGGTACTGCCGGAGGAGCATTACGTGCTCGTGCGTGGTCGGCGGGGCAAGATCGGGTCGGACGGTCGCGAACATGATCTCTTCGCCGGACTCGATTAGCGAACTTCCATCAATGGCCGCAGATTCCTGCCGCAGTTCCTGCCATGTTTAGGCGAAATTACCGAATGACTTCCTGAACGCCCGCTGAGCTGCGGATATCTGTAGCCTAAGGGTTGCTGTTTGACCTATCCGGTACGCCGGGTACCGTTCCCGTGATCTCGAATTCTCGATGTGGAGGGCGAAGCGGTTCATGACGGCGGTCGGCGACAGGTCTCATCTCAGCGATGAGGACGCGGGATACCACAAGAGTCTCAAGCCTCGACAGCTGCAGATGATCGCCATCGGCGGCGCCATCGGCACCGGCCTGTTCCTCGGCGCGGGCGGCAGGCTCGCCAACGCCGGACCCGGCCTGTTCCTCGTCTACGGCGTCTGCGGCTTCTTCGCGTTCCTGATCTTGCGTGCGCTCGGCGAACTGGTGCTGCACCGCCCCTCGTCCGGTTCGTTCGTCTCCTATGCGCGTGAGTTCTTCGGTGAGAAGGCCGCGTTCATCGCCGGCTGGATGTACTTCCTCAACTGGTCGATGACCGGCATCGCCGACACCACCGCGATCGCCCAGTACTTCCACTACTGGTCCGGGTTCAGCAGCGTCCCGCAGTGGGTGCTCGCGCTCATCGCGCTGGTCCTGGTGCTCAGCATCAACCTGATCTCGGTGAAGTGGTTCGGCGAGATGGAGTTCTGGGCCGCGCTGGTGAAGGTGTTCGCGCTGAGTGCGTTCCTGATCATCGGCACGATCTTCCTGATCGGCCGGTTCACCGTGCAGGGACACCCGACCGGGCCGAGCGTGATCACCGAGACCGGCGGGTTGTTCCCGACCGGGATACTGCCGCTGGTCGTCGTGGTCTCCGGCGTGGTGTTCGCCTACGCCGCCGTCGAATTGGTCGGCACCGCGGCAGGCGAGACCGAGAACCCGGCCAAGATCATGCCGCGCGCCATCAACTCGGTGATCGCCCGCATCGCGATCTTCTACGTCGGCTCGCTGGTGCTGCTCGCCCTGCTGCTGCCGTACACCGCCTACACCGCCAAGGAAAGCCCGTTCGTCACCTTCTTCACCATGCTCGGCGTGCCAGGCATCGGCAGCGTGATGAACCTCGTGGTGCTCACCGCCGCGTTCTCCAGCCTCAATGCCGGGCTGTATTCGACCGGCCGCATCCTGCGCTCGATGTCGATGAACGGCAGCGCGCCGAAGTTCACCGGTGTGATGGGCCGCAACGGCGTTCCCTACGGCGGCATCCTGCTGACCAGCGGGATCGCACTCATCGGTATCGCGCTGAACGGTGTGGTGCCGGACCAGGCCTTCGAGATCGTGCTCAACATGGCCTCGCTCGGCATCGTCGCCTCCTGGGCCACCATCGTGCTGTGCCAGCTGCAGCTGTGGCGCTGGTCCCAACAGGGCAAGGTGACGCGCCCGGCGTTCCGCATGTTCGGCGCGCCCTACACCGGCCTGCTCACGCTGGTGTTCCTGTTCTTCGTGGTGGTGCTGACCGGCTTCGACTATCCGGTGGGCACCTGGACCGTGGCGTCGCTGGTGCTGATCATTCCGATGCTGATCGTCGGCTGGCTGGTGGCGCGCAAGCGGGTGCTGTCCATCGCCGAGGAGCGGATGGGCTACACCGGCGAGTTCCCGGTGGTCGCGAACCTCCCGATGGACGGCGAGAAGTGATCATGCGGGTCCCGGCCGCGACAGTGCCGGAATAGACTCGCTCCCATGCAGTACAACTGGTCGGTCCAGGACGCGATCGTGGCGTTCGTCGAGAGCATGAAGCCGAACTGGCCCGCGCAGCACGAGCTGTACCTGTCGGCATTGCACGGATTCGTCGAGATGCAGAGTCACCTCCTGACCCTCCTCGGCTTCCCTCCGGTGCCGTGAGGGCCACCATCGACGATCAAGCCACGGCGATCGCCAAGGCGCAGGCGTCGCCAGGCTCGCTCGGCACGGTCATCCTCGTGGTGCTGGTGCTCGACGCGTTCATCACGCTCGCGCTGGAGGTCCTGTACCTGCCCACCTACGTCGGCAGCACCTCGGTTCCGATCGCCGGCGTGCTGGCCGGTGTGGTGAACGTGCTCCTCGTCATGGGCGTGCGCAGCGTCTCGCAGCGCGTCGCGGCGATGTTCTTGCCGTTGGCCGCATGGACTTTCGGCTTCCTGGTCTGCGCGACCACCGGGCCAGGCGGCGACATCATGCTGGCCAGCGATTGGCGCACCTTGCTGCTGCTGTTCTGCGGACTGGTGCCGCCGCTGGTGTACCTCTACCTTCGGCTCAATACTGCGGTGTTCAGCCGGACCTAGTACCTCGGCCGGGATGCTCGCTCCGCCCGTCAGCGCTTGTCGAGTCGGCTTGTCCGGTCGCCGAGTTGGCCGGGCGTGACCGACTCGATGAGCGCCAACGCCTGGTCGAGTTCGATGTCGAGCACGTGATAGCGCTTCTTGCCCGCCGCGGTGGCCGCGACGACGGTGGCGACGCCCGCGCGACGTTGGAAGAAACTCTGCCGGACGGTCCAGCCGATCACGCCGGGAGCTTCCAGACAATCCCGGTCCCGGTCCAATGAGCCGGAGCGGGTGATCAACCAGGCTGGGCCGGTGGCGGTTTCGGGCAGGACGGTGTGGCCGAGGCCGCGGTAGCGATCTTCGGCCAGCGCGATCGCCAACGGGACGAGCAGGATCGGCACGCACCACCACCATGGCGAAAACTCAACGCCCGCAAGCGAAACGATCAGCATGACGGCCGCGGCGACGGCGATCGGCGCGAGCGTGCGGTTGTACCGCCTGCGGCGCGCGACCGGACCGTGCGCGAGCAGCGGGGCGCTGCCGGGATGAGCGCTCGGCTGCGGGGCAATGACCTTGTCCTGGTAGTCATTCGGTGCCAGCAGGTGGCCGAGCGTGTGCTCGATGGCCGGGCGTGGCGCCTGCGGGAGGATCTTCTGACGCGGGTTTTCGCCGACCATGATGGCCTCGAGTTCGGCGGCGCCCGCCAGCCGCAGCAACAGCGGTTCGTTCACCGTCGCGCCGCGGAAGCGCGCCAGATCCAAGGTGATCTGGCGGGTGGTGAACAGGCCGTGCCGCAGCTGCAGGGTCCGGCCGTCGTCGAGGACAGTCAGGCCGAAATACGTTGCCAGATATCGGGCGCAGCCGGCGGCGCTGACCACGAGCACGATCACGACGACCAGGGCGACAGCGCTGATCGCGACGATCATCGCGCCGCCGTTCTCCACCCGGCGCACCGCGTCCGAGCGGAACAGCACCTGCCCGACGCCGTACTGGAAGGCGAGGCCGACGATCGGTGCGATGATCGCGAAACCGGTCAAGGACAGCGGTGCGTACCGGACCCAGCGCGGCTGCCAGTGCCCGATCTCACGGGCCGGTGGGCTCGCCTGATCGTCCTGCGGCACGGCATCATTCGGGTCCGCGTCGGTAACCGTTTGTCCGGCAACGCCGTTCGGCGCCGCCGTGTGCGCGAGTAGCGCGGCCCGCAGCTCGGGAACCAGCCGTGCGTCGAGCGCGTCCAGCTTGAACTTCTCGCCCGAATCCGCCTGCTGTCCGGTGCCGATGGCCAGCACCGCCAGCCCGAGCAGCCGATGCAGCAGGTCGGCTTCGATATCCACCGAGCGGATTCGGGAGCGCGGCACCGACAGCTTCTTGCGCTGAATCAGCCCGGTGCGCAATTCGACATGGGTCGGCCCGACCCGATAGGTGGTGGTGAACCAGCGGGTGAGGGCGAACCCGACGATCAACGCCAGCGGGATGATGCTCCACCCGTGGTTGCCGCTGCTGGTGCCGAGGATCACCGAACCGATCAGCACCGGGATGAACTTGACCACCTCGGTGACCGGATGTACCAGCAACATTCGCTTGTCCAGCCGCGCCCACGGCTGATCCGTCTGCGGTGCGACGGTAGATAGCCCTTCGCTCACGTCGCGTCGCCCCGATGCTGGGCGGCGATCCTGGTCAGCCGGGTCACGGTCTCCTCGGCCACCGGAAAGTCGAGGCCTTCGATGCGCACCGCGCCCGCGGAGGACGCCGTGGTCACCGTCACGGTGGCCAGCCCGAACAACCGCTCCAGCGGTCCGCGTTCGGTGTCGACGGTCTGCACCCGGGAAATCGGCGCCACCCTGCTCTCCTGGGTGATCCAGCCGACCCTGGTGTACACGGCATCCTCGGTGACCTCCCAGCGATGGACCGCATAACGCCACCAGGGCACCGCCCCGATATTCAGCGCCGCGAGCGCGAGCACCACCAGCAAGATCGCGAGCTGCCAACCCCGGTTGCCTGCGTCGAGCACCGCCCAGACGAGCAGTCCGGCGAACGGAAACATCCAGAAGAGTGCGGCCTGCACGGACCACAGCAGTTTGGCCTTCGGACTGGGACGCCAGGCCGGATCGGCCAGAATCGTGCGCGGCTGCGACATGCTGCCCATGCTTCCATGAACTCGCGCTGGTGGGGACGCCGAACGAGTGCGGCGCGGCGCGGCCCCGGCGGCGAATACGTATCGGAAGCGGGAATATCCAGGGCTCGCAGGAATAGTGCCGAGCCGCAAGCAGTTGTCAACGCTCACATGGTGCCTCGCTGTCCAGGGCGCCGTGATGAGCGTGGGCTGATCGGTCCGCAGCGTTGCGGTCGTTACGCTCAGTCGTCAGCACTGGAGGGAGACACATCGGGATGTGTAGCGCATGATCGAGACCGTGACTGATCTAGCTAACCCGAGCGTCCCACCCGCACCGCCTACTCCATCGGCCATGCGCCGGGCGTTGCGACGGGCCCGTGACGGTGTCACGTTGAACGTGGACGAGGCGGCGGTGCTGTTGCACGCGACCGGCGACGACCTGATCGACCTGAGCCACAGCGCCGCCAGGGTGCGTGATGCGGGGCTCGAATCGGCGGGGCGCCCGAAGACGATCAGCTACTCGCGCAATGTCTTCATCCCGCTCACCAAGCTGTGCCGGGACAAGTGCCACTACTGCACGTTCGTGACCGTGCCGGGCAAGCTGCGCGCCGAGGGCAAGGGCATGTTCCTCGAGCCGGACGAGGTGCTCGATATCGCGCGGCGCGGCGCGGCGCTCGGATGCAAGGAAGCCCTGTTCACGCTGGGCGACCGCCCCGAGGACCGCTGGCCGGAGGCCGCGCAGTGGCTCGACGAGCGCGGCTACGACTCCACCCTGGACTACCTGCGCGCCGTCTCGATCATGGTGCTCGAGGAGACGGGACTGCTGCCGCACCTGAATCCCGGTGTGATGTCGTGGGAGGAGATCTCCCGGCTCAAGCCGGTCGCCCAGTCGATGGGCATGATGCTGGAGACGACCGCGACCAGGCTGTTCACCGAGAAGGGCAACTGCCACTACGGCAGCCCGGACAAGGACCCCGCGGTCCGGCTGCGCGCCATCACCGACGCGGGCCGCCTTTCGGTCCCGTACACCACCGGCATCCTGGTCGGCATCGGCGAGACGCTGACCGAACGCGCCGAGTCGATCATGGCGATTCGCAAGCAGCACAAGGCTTTCGGGCATATCCAGGAAGTCATCATCCAGAACTTCCGTGCCAAGGACGACACCGCGATGCGCGACGTCCCCGACGCGGGCATCGAGGAATTCCTGGCCACCATCGCGGTGACCAGGCTGCTGCTCGGCCCGGACGTGCCGGTGCAGGCGCCGCCGAACCTGGTGTCGCACGAGGACTGCCAGGCATTGATCGATGCGGGCATCGATGACTGGGGCGGCGTGTCGCCGGTGACGGTGGACCACGTGAACCCGGAGCGGCCGTGGCCGAATCTGGACACGCTGCGCGAGATCACCGAAGCGGCCGGATACCAACTGGTGGAACGGACCTCCGCGCATCCGAAGTATGTGCGGGCGGGGAGCCCGTGGATCGATCCGCGGATCGGCGTGCACGTCGCCGCGCTGACCGATCCGGCCACCGGCCTGGCCAACTCGGACGCGATGCCGGTCGGCCTGCCGTGGCAGGAACCGGACCAATCCTGGGAATCCGCAGGGCGCGTCGACCTGAACACCTCGATCGACACCGAGGGCCGCAACACCGAGAGCCGTAGCGACTCCGCGCTCGGCCAGGACGTGGTCGGCGCGTTCGGCGATTGGGACACCATCAGGGAGCAGGCCCGCGATCTCGCCGTCGCGACGCCGGAGCGGCTCGATTCGGATGTGCTCGCCGCGCTGCGTGCGGCCGAGCACGATCCGGCCGGGCTCAGTGACGCCGAGTATTTGGCGCTGGCCACGGCCGAGGGCGCGAATCTGGAGGCGGTCGCCGCGCTGGCCGACCAGCTGCGCCGTGACACCGTCGGCGACGACGTCACCTACGTGGTGAACCGGAACATCAACTTCACCAACATCTGCTACACCGGCTGCCGGTTCTGCGCGTTCGCTCAGCGCA
Organism: Nocardia sp. NPDC049149; assembly: GCF_043197455.1. Lineage (NCBI taxonomy): Bacteria > Bacillati > Actinomycetota > Actinomycetes > Mycobacteriales > Nocardiaceae > Nocardia > Nocardia sp. NPDC049149. The sequence continues at coordinate 758,357 of NZ_JBICTD010000002.1, read as the reverse complement.
AGGGCGATGCCGACGCGTTCACGTTGAGCATGGACGAGGTCGCCGACCGGGCATGGGAGGCGCATGTCGACGGCGCCACCGAGGTCTGCATGCAGGGTGGCATCGATCCCGATCTGCCGGTCACCGGCTACGCCGACATCGTGCGCGCGGTGAAGCAGCGGGTGCCGTCGATGCACGTGCACGCCTTCAGCCCGATGGAGATCGTCAACGGCGCCTCGCGCGGCGGGCAGAGCATCCGCGATTGGCTGGTCGCGCTGAAGGAGGCTGGGCTCGACACCATTCCCGGCACCGCGGCGGAGATCCTCGACGACGAGGTGCGCTGGGTGCTCACCAAGGGCAAGCTGCCGACCTCGGCCTGGATCGAGGTGATCACCACCGCGCATCAGGTCGGTCTGCGGTCCAGCTCGACGATGATGTACGGCCACGTGGACAACCCGAAGCACTGGGTCGGCCACCTGCGCGTGCTGCGTGGAATCCAGGACGAGACAGGCGGTTTCACCGAATTCGTGCTGCTGCCGTTCGTACACCAGAGCGCCCCGCTGTACTTGGCGGGCGCGGCAAGGCCCGGCCCGACCAACCGGGACAACCGGGCCGCGCACGCGCTGGCGCGGATCATGCTGCACGGGCGGATCGACAACATCCAGACCAGCTGGGTGAAGCTCGGCACCACCGGAACCAGGGTGATGCTCAACAGCGGCGCCAACGATCTCGGCGGCACCCTGATGGAGGAGACCATCTCCCGGATGGCGGGCTCCCAGCACGGGTCGGCCAAGACGGTCGCCGAGCTCGTCGATATCGCCGCGGGCATCGGTCGCCCGGCTCGGGAACGGACCACGACGTACGGCCTTCCGCAACACAAGGTTTCGGCGTTGCCGCTTTCGGTCGGCTGACGGCGTAGGCTGGCCGGGTAACGGCCGCGAGCCGTCGCCGACGATAGTCGGGGCCTGCCGTTGCGATCGAATTCGAGCGTCGGCGGGCCGGCCACGGACTCGGTGGACCGATGGTGACGAGGCCGGGCGCGGAATGCCCAGCTCCGGGCGGTGCTTTCGGACAACCTCAGTGTCGTGCGGAACATCGGAAGTTAGGCAAGGCTGACCCGGAGTAGCGTGGGGTGTCCGGATAGGGTTTCGCTGGGCGGACTATCCCCGCAAGGTGAGGACAGACTAGGAGAACGGCAGTGCCGTACATCATCGCTGAACCGTGCGTTGACGTGAAGGACAAGGCATGCATCGAGGAATGCCCCGTGGACTGCATCTACGAGGGTGGTCGCATGCTGTACATCCATCCCGACGAATGCGTGGACTGTGGTGCATGTGAGCCGGTGTGCCCGGTGGAGGCGATCTTCTACGAAGACGACACCCCGGACCAGTGGAGCGGATACGTGAACGCCAACGTCGACTTCTTCGACGAGCTCGGTTCGCCCGGTGGCGCAACCAAGGTCGGCAAGGTCGACTACGACCCGCCGTTCATCAAGGAACTACCGCCCATGGCGAGTGAGTAGTTCTGTGCCTGCACGTCGTTGGGTCAGCAGTCTGCTCCCTGATTTTCCCTGGGACACCATCGCTTCGGTGAAGGCCAAGGCCGCGGCGTACCCGGGTGGCATCGTTGATCTGTCCGTTGGCACGCCGGTGGATCCGGTCGACCCGCTGATTCGGGAGGCGCTGAGTTCGGCGTCGGCCGTGCCCGGCTATCCGGCCACGCACGGCACACCCGAGCTCCGCGCGGCCGCGGTCGACTCGCTCGCCCGGCGCTACGGGATCACCGGGCTCGACCCGGCGGCGGTGTTGCCGGTGATCGGCACCAAGGAGCTGATCGCCGGACTGCCACGGCTGCTCGGCCTCGGTGCGGACGATCTGGTCGTGATCCCCGAGGTCGCTTATCCGACATACGAGGTCGGCGCGCTGCTGGCCGGCGCGCAGGTCGCCCGCGCCGACGGACTGACCCAGCTCGGCCCTCGGACGCCCGCGTTGATCTTCGTGAACTCGCCGTCGAACCCGACGGGACGCGTGCTCGGCGTCGACCACCTGCGCAAGGTCGTCGAATTCGCCAGGGAACGCGATGTTGTCGTCGCCTCCGACGAGTGCTACCTCGGCCTGACGTGGGACGGGCGGGCGGTGTCCATTCTCGATCCCGAGGTTTCGGACGGCGACCACACGAACCTGCTTGCCGTGCACTCGCTTTCGAAGACCTCCAACCTGGCCGGTTATCGCGCGGGCTTCGTCGCTGGCGACCCGGCGCTGGTCGCCGAGCTGCTCGAGGTGCGCAAGCACGCGGGCATGATGATGCCGTTCCCCATCCAAGCCGCGATGACCGCTGCGCTCGGCGACGACACGCACGAGGCGCAGCAGCGGGAGCGTTACCGCGCCCGCCGGGACGTGCTGCGAAAGGCCTTGGCGGCAGCAGGTTTCCGCATCGACAATTCGGAGGCGGGCCTCTACCTGTGGTCCACTCGCGGTGAACCGTGCCGAACCACCCTCGACTGGCTCGCCGACCGCGGCATCCTCGCCGCCCCCGGCGACTTCTACGGTCCCACCGGCGCCGAACACGTCCGCATCGCTCTCACCGCGACCGACGAGCGCATCGCCACCGCGGCGCAGCGGTTGACCGCGGGCTGAGCTGCGCACCGCGACGACACGCCACCCTTCGCTGACGATCGGCAGCGCTCTCCCAGCCGTGGGGGAGCGCTAGCCTGAAGTATGGACGCTGTCACGGTTGTTCCTGTTCCAGTCAACGAGCCCGTGCATTCCTACGCACCGGGCAGTCCCGAGCGGGAACGGCTTGTCGCCAAGCTCGCCGAGATCGCCGCGGACTCGGTCGAGATACCGCTGGTGATCGACGGTAAACACCGGCCGGGCAGCGGCGAGCGGCACACGGTCGTCGCACCGCACCGGCACCGTCATGTGCTTGGCACCTACACCGACACCACGCCGTCGGAGGCCCAAGCCGCGATCGACGCCGCGACCGCGGCCGCACCCGGCTGGCGGGCGGTGCCGTTCGACGAACGCGCGGCGATCCTGCTGCGCGCCGCCGACCTGCTGGCAGGTCCGTGGCGCGAGACCATCGCCGCCGCGACCATGCTCGGTCAGTCGAAATCGGCGCAGCAGGCCGAGATCGACGCGCCGTGCGAGCTGATCGACTTCTGGCGGTTCAACGTCGCCTTCGCACGTCAGATCATGGCGCTGCAACCGGAATCGAGCGCCGGGGTGTGGAACCGGCTCGACTATCGGCCGCTGGAAGGCTTTATCTACGCGATCACGCCGTTCAACTTCACCGCGATCGCCGGGAACCTGCCGACCGCGCCCGCGTTGATGGGCAACACCGTGGTGTGGAAGCCGTCGCCGACGCAGACGCTGTCCGCGTTCTACACGATGCGGCTGCTGGAGGCGGCCGGTCTGCCGCCCGGCGTGATCAACATGGTGACCGGCGACGGCATCGACCTGTCGAAGGTGGCGCTGGCCGATCCCCGGCTCGCCGGCATCCATTTCACCGGCTCCACCAAGACCTTTCAGTACCTGTGGCAGCAGGTCGGCGCGAATATCGGCCGGTACCACGGTTATCCGCGGCTGGTCGGGGAGACCGGCGGCAAGGACTTCATCGTCGCGCACCCGTCCGCCGATCCGGATGCCTTGCGGGCGGCGCTGATTCGTGGCGCCTTCGAATATCAGGGGCAGAAGTGCTCGGCCGCCTCCCGCGCCTACATCGCGCGGTCGGTGTGGCGCACGATGGGTGACGACTTCCTGCAGCACGCCGGCGAGCTGAGCTACGGCGACGTGGCCGATCTGTCGAATTTCGGTGGGGCGGTGATCGATCAGCGCGCATTCGACAAGAACGCCGCCGCCATCCGGCGGGCCAGGGACGCCGGGATCACCATCCCGGTCGGCGGCACGTACGACGACAGCGAGGGCTGGTTCGTCCGGCCGACGGTGCTGCTGGCCGACGATCCGCACGACGAGTCGTTCGCGACCGAGTATTTCGGGCCGGTCCTTTCGGTGTACGTGTACGACGACGCCGAACCCGGTGCGTATGCCGCGATCCTGGCCGAGGCCGAGTCGGCGACACCGTACGCGTTGACCGGCGCGGTGTTCGCACGAGACCGCGCGGCGATCGAACAGGCAGACGCCACACTGCGATTCGCGGCGGGCAACTTCTACATCAACGACAAGCCGACCGGCGCGGTGGTCGGCCAGCAGCCGTTCGGCGGCGCCCGAGCCTCCGGCACCGACGACAAGGCGGGCTCTCCGCTGAACCTGCTGCGCTGGGTCGCCGCGCGCACCATCAAGGAGACCTTCGTGCCGCCCACCGACTATCGCTACCCGCACATGGCGGGTGACGAATGAGCAGGGGGCGCTGGTGAATCCGTTGCGGCCCGTGATTCTCGCGGCGGCGGGGTCGCCGCGGTTGCAGCGGGCGCTCACCGGCATCCCGGTCACCGCCGATATCGTGCGCCGGTTCGTGGCAGGGGAGACCAGGGCGGACCTGATCACCGTCGCACAGCGGCTGTTGCGCAGCGGCCGGATGGTGAGCGTGGACTTTCTCGGGGAGAACACCACCGACCGTGCGCAGGCCGATGCGACAGTGGCCGAATACCTTTCGTTGATCAACGATTTGGCGGCGCTGGAGCGGCCGTCGCTGACCGGTATCGAGGCTGCGCCGGTCGAGGTTTCGGTGAAGCTGTCCGCGCTGGGGCAGGCGCTGCCCGACGATGGACCGGCGATCGCCACCGAGAACCTGCACATCCTGTGCACCAAGGCGGCGCAGGCCGGCGTGTGGGTGACGGTGGACGCCGAGGACCACACCACCACTGCGGCTACCTTGGCGACGGTCAACGAGTTGCGCGGCGAATTCCCTTCGCTGGGGGCGGTTTTGCAGGCGTATCTGCACCGCACCGAAGCGGACTGTCGTGATTTGTCCGGCGCGGGCTCGCGAATCCGGTTGTGCAAGGGGGCCTATCGGGAGCCGCACGAGGTCGCGTTCCAGCGGTCGGCCGAGGTCACCGACTCCTCTCTGCGCTGCCTGGAGATCCTGATGCGTGGCGATGGCTATCCGATGGTGGCATCGCACGATCCGGCCGTGATCGCCGCCGCCGAGCAGCTCGTCACCGAAACAGGCCGTGGCCCAGGTCGATTCGAGCACCAGATGCTGTACGGCATTCGGGACGGCGAGCAGGTCCGGCTCGCCGAGGCGGGCAAAGCGGTGCGCGTCTACGTGCCCTATGGCAGCCAGTGGTACGGCTATCTGACCAGGCGGTTGGCGGAGCGACCCGCCAACCTCACGTTCTTCCTGCGTGCGCTGGTCAGCAAGTCCTGACGGCGGCCTAGACCAGTGGCTTGCCGAGCCGCATCCGCCTGCGCAGGTCGAACAGGTAGGCGTTGAGCGGAAACATCCGTGCCTGCTTGGGCATTCGGTTGGTGACAGCGGCGATGCCGCGCATCATCCGGTCGAAGCGGCGCTGATCGTTGTCGGTCCAGGTCAGCCGCATCTCGTCGCGCAGGTGCTGCGGCAGCAGCCCGGTGACCGTGAAGCGCTGCAGCCTGGCGAAGGTGAATTGGATCGGCCTCGGCATCATCTTCAGGTCGATCAAGTCGTTGAAGTAGTCGCGCAGCGCCGGTTCGATACTCCGCAGTGCGAGGTTCTCGTCCCAATACTGTTGGAACGCCGCACGATCGGCGGGCCACATCTCCTGGCGCATTTGCAGGGTGGTGCCGAGTCGCGCGCAGTACTGGTAGTAGTCGTCGGCGAGGTCGGCGCTCATCGGCCCGTGCATGCGGGTGTACAGGTCGTCGATGCCCCAGTAGAGGCACGCGGCGACCCAGAGCTGCAGTGTCGGGTCGAAGGCGTTGTATTTGACCGGGCTGTCCGGCCGGGAGCGCACTGGGCGATGCGAGACGTTGACCGCCTCGCGGTAGGCCACCCGCTCGTCCTCGGTGCCGAGCATGGCGACCGCGATGTAGCTCAGCGTGGTGCGCAGCCGCTTGATCGGATGCAGCATCACTTTGCCGCTGTCGACGGTGCTCTCCAGCACGCCGCGTCCGACCGGGCGGAGGCTGAGCTGCACGATGACATTGGCGGTGCCGCCGAGAAAGGCCGTGACACCGTCCAGGTACTGACCGACGTCGTCCGGCGTGAGTGTCGTGGTTCCCTGGCGTGCGGACCGGCCCGAAGCCGGGTCGTTCGCGGCGTACAGCGGTGCGGTCATCGTCGACCCCGTCTTTCTGTGTCCGTCCGCTCTCCGATGAGCACACGGTGAGAAGATTATGCCCTCACCATCTCATTGCCTCGGAATCCCTGTCAATGGGCCTGATATCCGGCACGCGGCGTGAAGCTCTGCGAGGATGTTCGTGTCATCGTTTCGTCGACGCGAATAGGGTGGAAGGCATGTCGAGGCTGACCAAACTGTTGCCGCTGGTGCGGAACGCGGGTCCGGAGGACCGCAACCAGGCGCGCGTGCTCGACGCCGCGATGCTGGCCTTCCTCGACTTCGGCATCAAACGCACCAGCATGGTCGAGGTCGCCCGGCGCTGTGGGCTGTCGCTGGCCACCCTGTATCGGCGCTTCGCCAGCAAATCCGACCTGATCGAGGCGGTCGGGCTGCGGCAGACCCGCGAGTTCGTCGAGGGCGTCGACGCGGCACTGCAACGGCAGGTCGATCGGGACGCGAGCGCGGAAGCGCAGATCGTCGAACTGTTCGCCGCGTTCATCAAGGGCCTGCGCGACAACGAGCTCGTGCACCGGCTGCTCGCCACCGAGCCCGAGCTGGTGCTGCCCTACCTCACCGTCAAGGGCGCGCCGGTCCTCGAGCTCGGCAGGGACTATCTGGCCGAGTTCATCAGCAGGTTGCAGCAGGAGGGCAAGCTGCCCGACTACGACCCGGAACCGTTGGCGGAGATGATCGCCCGCACCGCGCTGTCACTCGCGCTGACGCCGCAAACGGTGATTCCGCTGCACGACGACGCGGCGATCCGGCAGTTCGCGCGTGATCATGTGGTGGTGTCGTTCCGGGTACCGAGCACGCCGCACCGGCCCTGAACTCAGTGCGCGGCAAGCAGTTCGCGCGTAGCTCGCGGTAGCGCGTCGAGCAGGTCGGCGGTCTGCTCGGCCGCCGAGCCGTGGGTATGCGCCGCCACCGTGAAGCCTGGACCGAACGAGGCCGACGCGACATCGGGTGCGCCGACATCGGACCACCCCCACTTGGTGCCGAGGACGAACGGCAAACGCGAAGTGCCCCAATCCTGTTCGGTGCCGTCGACCGCGATCTCGCCCGCGGCGGCCATCCATTCGAAGATCAGCGACGCGGGTTCGGTGCGCTTCTTCGTGTCGAGGAAGTCGGCCACGTCCGCGGTGCTCGTTGTCGCGGCGCCCCAGTCGTTCGCCGCGTGCGTGTCGGCCAAATGGTATTCCGCCGCAACGGCATTGATCGCCTGCGGGTATTTCGCCGCAATGGTGGTCGCCGCGCCGTCGTCGGAGTAGCGGATCATCCGCTCGGCGAGGTCGCGGTCCGCGCGCGAGCCGTCGCCGTGGTGCAAGGCGTAGTCGGCGAGGTAGAGCTTGATCAGCGACAGGCTGGCCCGTTGTTCGTGTTCGTTCGCGGTGCTCCATTGCGCGCCGAAGGGGGAGCGGACCGAGATCGCGGTCCGTGCGGGGACGCCGTCGAGCTCATAGCTCTCCGCGTGCGCGATCGCCGCGGTGAGTGCGCAACACGTCGCCGCGGCGGCTGCCGCGATCGCAACGGTCCGATCGCCCATCGTTTCCTCCTGGCTCGGCCCCCCATGCTTCGGGTGCTGTGCTCGTCGAGACAAACGGTGTTCTTCGTGCCCTTCGAGATAACACTGCGCGGCGGGGAAAACGCGATCGCGACACGCGCTTGTTGATCAACTGCCCAGGCGCTCAGACCAGGCGCAGGCCCAGACGGCGGCGGACGCGCAGATCAAGGAGATAGGCATTCACCGGAAGCAGCCGCACCGGCCGCGGCAGCCACGCCTGGGTGGTGCCGATGGCACGCATGATGCGGTCCAACGCGCGGTCGTCGCGCTCGCTCCAACTGCAGCCCATCTGGTCGCGGAGATGCGGCGGCAGCAGGCCGATGACGAAGAATCGGTGTGCGCGACCGAAGGCAAGTTGGGCGGGGCGCGGCAGCATCTTCAGGTCGATCAGGTCGTTGAAGTAGTCACGGATCGGCGGGTCGATGGTGGTGGCGGCGAGGTGCTTCGCCCAATACTCGGCGAAGGCCTGCCGATCGGCGGGCCACATCTCGGCAGGCATCTGCAGCGTGGTGCCGAAGCGGGCGCTGAACTGGTAGAAGGCGTCGGCGGTCGCCTCGTCCATCGGCCCGTGCATGCGTTCGTACATGTCCTGCGCGCCCCAGTACAGGCAGGCGGCCACCCAGAGTTGCAGTGCCGGGTCGAAGGCGTTGTACCGCACCGGACTCGACGCGGTCGACCGTACCTGTCGATGCGAAAGATTCACCGCCGCACGGTAATCCGAGCGCTCGTCGGCGGTGCCGAACATCGCGACGGCGAGATAGGTGATGGTGGTGCGCAATCGCTTGATCGGATGCAGCATGACCTTGCCACTGTCGACGGTGCTTTCCAGCACGCCGTAGCCGACCGGCGGAGTGCTCAGCTGCATGATGACGTTCGCGGTCCCGCCGAGGAAGGCGGCGAAGCCGTCGAGGAGCTCCGTGACGTCGAAATCGTCCGGCGGCTGCGCTCGTCCGCCGTCGTCCTGCGGTTCGTGCGTCGATGCGCGATATGGCCTGGTCATCGTTGACCCCTGTCTCACTGAGAAGGCTATGCATGAACCTTCTCACCGCCTCATCGGGTGTGTCAACCGTCACTTCTCGAGGGTGATCCACCTGTGATCGGCCGAGGTTGCCTGGGTGTGTCCGGCCGGGCGAAGTAGTTTGGGCGCATGTCATTCGGTACGCCGCTGCTGCTCAGTTCCCTGGATCCGCTCGCCGTCGCAGGCGGTGCGGATATCCCGAATGCCATCACCATCGACGGGGCGACGTTGTCGCGCAGCGATCTGCTCGGCGCCGCCACCTCGGTCGCCGAACGGGTCGCCAGGGCCGAGCGGGTCGCGGTGCTTGCCGAGCCGACCGTGACCACGGTGCTCGCGATCGTCGGCTGCCTCATCGCCGGGGTGACCGTTGTTCCGGTGCCGCCGGACTCGGGGACCGCCGAACTCGCCCATATCCTGGCCGATTCCGGCGCGCAGGCCTGGCTCGGGAAGGCGCCTGCGGACAGTGCGCTGCCTGCGATTCCGGTGCGGGTGCACGCCAGGTCGTGGCACACCTACCCCGAACCGGATGCGGCCACCACGGCTTTCGTCCTGTACACCTCCGGGACCACCGGCTTGCCCAAAGGTGTTGTGCTCAGCCGCGGCGCCATCGCGGCAGGCCTCGACGCGCTGGCCGACGCCTGGGCGTGGACCGCGAACGACACACTGGTGCACGGACTTCCGCTGTTCCACGTGCACGGCCTTGTGCTCGGCGTGCTCGGGCCGCTTCGGGTCGGCAGCCCGCTGGTGCACACCGGCAAACCGACGCCGCAGGCCTACGCCGCCGCGCGCGGCACGCTGTACTTCGGCGTGCCGACCGTCTGGTCACGCATCGTCGAAGACCAGGACGCGGCAAAGCAATTGGCCGATGCCAGGCTGCTCGTGTCCGGCAGTGCGCCGCTACCCGTCCCCGTCTTCGAGCGGCTGCGCGACCTCACCGGTCATGCGCCCGTCGAGCGCTACGGCATGAGCGAAACCATGATCACCCTGTCCACCCGCGCCGACGGCGAACGCCGTCCCGGCTGGGTCGGCACTCCGGTGCGCGGCGTGCAGACCCGGCTGCGCGACGAATCCGGCGCGGATGTCGCGCACGACGGCGAAAGCATCGGCGGCCTGCAGGTGCGCGGTCCAATGCTGTTCGACGGCTACCTCAACCGGCCCGAGGCCACCGCGGAAAGCTGGACCGACGACGGGTGGTTCAAGACCGGCGATGTCGCCGTGATCGATGCGGCAGGCTTTCACCGCATCGTCGGTCGGGAATCGGTCGACCTCATCAAGTCCGGCGGATACCGCATCGGCGCAGGCGAAGTGGAGACCGTCCTGCTCGGCCATCCGGACATCGCCGAGGTAGCCGTCGTCGGCCTGCCCGACCCCGATCTCGGCCAGCGCGTCGTCGCCTTCGTCGTCCTGCGTGGCGCTGCAGCCGATTCGATCGAGCAGGACCTGATCGCCTATGTGGCCGAACAACTCTCGGTCCACAAACGCCCGAGGGAGATCCGCGTGGTCGACTCGCTCCCACGCAATGCCATGGGCAAGGTCCAGAAGAAACGCCTCAGCTAGCCCGCAACCTCGCGGGCTACTCGGTACGCCCCACCGCATCTCGCTCTGCTGTGGGGCGTTTCCATGCCGCTGGCGTCGCGGCGCGTCGGATACCGGTCAGTCGTTGGCGTGCAGTGCGGCGTTCAGCTCGATGCCGGTTCCCTTGCGCGGCACCACTTCCACGCCGCCGGTCAGCGAGTTGCGGCGGAACAGCAGGTTGTTCTGGCCGCTGAGCGTCGCGGCCTTGACCACGGTGCCGTCCGGGCCGGTGACCTTGGTGCCCGCGGTCAGGTAGAGGCCTGCTTCGACGACGCAGTCGTCGCCGAGCGGGATGCCGAGGCCGGAGTTGGCGCCGAGCAGGGAGCGTTCGCCGATCGAGATGACGGTGGTGCCGCCGCCGGACAGCGTGCCCATGGTCGAGGCGCCGCCGCCGATGTCGGAGCCGTCGCCGACCAGCACACCCGCGGAGATCCGGCCCTCGACCATGGAGGCGCCCAGGGTGCCCGCGTTGAAGTTCACGAAGCCCTCGTGCATCACGGTGGTGCCGGAGGCGAGGTGCGCGCCGAGGCGGACCCGGTCGGCGTCGCCGATGCGCACACCGGACGGAACGACGTAGTCGACCATCCGCGGGAACTTGTCGATGCTGTACACGGTCACCGGGCCGCGGGCGCGCAGCTTGGCGCGGGTGGCCTCGAAGCCATCGACCGCCGCCGGTCCGTGGTTGGTCCACACCACGTTGCTGAGCAGCCCGAACTGCCCGTCCAGGCTCACCTCGTGCGGGCGGACCAACCGGTGCGAGAGCAGGTGCAGGCGCAGGTAGACGTCGTGCGCGTCGACGGGAGCCGCGGACAGGTCGGCGATCGTGGTGCGCACCGCGACCACGTCGACGCCGCGGGCCTCGTCGGGGCCGAGCAGCGCCGCGTACTCGGCGGGCGCGTCGATCCGCTTCGTCCCGGTCTCGGCGAAATCGCCGAGCTCCGGGCTCGGGTACCAGGTGTCGAGGACGGTCCCGTCCGCGGTCACGTTGGCGATACCGACTGCTGCTGCTCCCTGAGTACTCACGTTCACAGAGGTTACCGACCCGCGGCCGCCGACGGTGACCCTCCTCCTCCGCTGTGCGCCACGGCACCACAGCCCGCGGGTGTGCCTCTCGGCGGTGCGGCCGTGTGCACGGTCGTAGGGTGGGGACGTGACCATCGACCTGCGTGCTGATCCGATTACGTTGACCGCTGCCCTCGTCGATATCCCGAGCGTGTCCAGGGACGAGGCGCAGATCACCGACGTCGTCGAGCAGGCGCTGCGCGAGCAGACGACCGGGTTCGAGGTGCTGCGGCACGGAAATGTGGTGCTGGCGCGGACGAATCGCGGCTTGCCGACGCGGGTGGTGCTGGCAGGCCACCTCGACACCGTGCCGATCGCGGACAACGTGCCTGGCCATTTCGCGGTGAACCCGGCGGGGGAGCGGGTGTTCTACGGGTGCGGATCGGTCGACATGAAGTCCGGCGACGCGGTGTTCCTGCACCTGGCCGCGACGGTCGCCGATCCGGTGCACGACCTGACGCTCATCTTCTACGACTGCGAGGAAATCGCCTCGGAATTCAACGGTCTCGGCCACATCGAGCGCGACCTGCCGCAGTGGCTGGCCGGCGATCTCGCGGTGCTCGGCGAGCCGTCCGGCGGCTGGATCGAGGCGGGTTGCCAAGGGACGCTGCGTGTTCGGCTGTCCACCGCGGGGGTGCGCGCGCACTCGGCGCGAGCCTGGCTCGGCGACAACGCTATTCACGGCCTGGCCCCGATCTTGCAGCGGCTCGCCGACTATCGTGCCCGCGAGGTCGACATCGACGGCTGCGTCTATCGCGAGGGGTTGTCCGCGGTCCGTGTCTCGGGTGGGGTGGCAGGCAACGTGGTGCCCGATGCCGCCGAACTGGAGGTGAACTTCCGCTTCGCCCCTGACCGCACGGTCGAGCAGGCCATCGAGCACGTCCGCGAGGTCTTCGCAGGCCTGGCGCTCACCTTCGAGGTCACCGACTCCGCCCCCGGCGCGCTGCCCGGCCTGTCCGCACCGGCCGCCAAGGATCTGGTCGCCTCGGTGAACAGCCACGGCGGCGGTGGCGTGCGCGCCAAGTACGGCTGGACCGACGTGGCCCGCTTCGCCGCCCGTGGCATCCCCGCGGTGAACTTCGGCCCCGGCGACCCGAACCTCGCGCACAAGCGCGACGAGCACGTCCCGGTCGACCAGATCACCGCCGTCACCGCGATGCTGCGCGACTATCTGACCGGCAAGGCCGGATGATCTTCGGCACTCGGGCACCGGGACCACACGCGGCTGACCACCACGTTGCGGTCGCGTCTCGGCGCAGAATCGACCCGCTGAACGTCGGACGACTTCTCCTGTCCACCAGGTAGCCGGTGCCGATCTCCCGGTAGCGTGGTCGGCATGTCCACCGACGCCGCTGACCGTGAGGTCGCCAATACGACGAAGCCGAAAGCCAAGTTCCGTGGGCCGATCGTCTTCCGGCGCGAGCGGATGGACGGCGTCGGCACCGCCGACCGGAATTTGCTGGATCAGCGCGGCGACGCCAACTGGGTGCACAACGACCCGTGGCGGGTGCTGCGCATCCAGGCCGAATTCGTCGAAGGCTTCGGCGCGCTCGCCGACGTGCCGCGCGCGGTCACCGTCTTCGGTTCCGCGCGCACCGGTCCCGATCATCCGGAGTACGAGGCGGGCCGCGCCCTCGGCGCCGCGCTGGCCAAGGCGGGCTTCGCGGTGATCACCGGCGGTGGCCCCGGCGCGATGGAGGCCGCCAACCGCGGCGCCTGCGAGGCGGGCGGCTATTCGATCGGCCTCGGCATCGAGCTGCCGTTCGAGCAGAGCCTCAACGAGTGGGTCGACCTCGGCATCAACTTCCGCTACTTCTTCGTCCGCAAGACGATGTTCGTGAAGTACTCGCAGGCGTTCATCTGCCTGCCCGGCGGCTTCGGCACCCTCGACGAGCTGTTCGAGGCGCTCACGCTGGTGCAGACCCGCAAGATCACCCGCTTCCCGATCATCCTGTTCGGCAGCAGGTACTGGGCCGGGCTGGTGGACTGGCTGCGCGATTCGCTCGGCGGCTCCGGCAAGATCTCGCCAGGCGACCTCGGCCTGCTGCACGTCACCGACAGCATCGAGGAGGCGGTGCAGATCATCCTGGCCACCGCCGAGGCGGGCGCGGCCGAGGACGCGATCGGCACCGAAGACCTGTGGTGACGGGGGCGCCCCCGCAGCTGTCCGATTCCGTGGTTCCGCGACGTGTGCGTCGCCGATGGAGGTGAAGTGATGGGCGAGCAGCCCTATGCAGTGTGTGTCTACTGCTCCGCGAGTACCGTCGACCCGAACTATCTGGCGCTCGCCACCGAGGTGGGTGCCGAGATCGCCAGGCGCGGTTGGCAATTGGTATCCGGTGGCGGCAACGTCTCGATGATGGGCGCGGTGGCCGTCGCCGCGCGCACCGGCGGTGCGAACACCGTGGGGGTGATCCCGAAACACCTGGTGCACAGGGAAGTTGCCGACGTGGACGCCGATGAGCTGGTTGTCACAGACACCATGCGGCAGCGCAAGCAGATCATGGAGGACCGGGCCGACGCCTTCCTCACTTTGCCTGGCGGAATTGGCACCTTGGAAGAGTTTTTCGAAAGCTGGACCGGAGGCCATCTGGGACAGCACAATAAGCCCGTGGTGGTGCTGGACCCGGATGGCTTCTACCGCGGCCTGTTCCGGTGGATCGATGAACTCTACGACCGTAAGTTCGTGCCCCAGGCCGCCCTCGACCGCATCACCGTGGTCACCGATCTTTCTTCCGCCTTCGCGGCATTGGAGGCGTGAGCTACACCCCCTGATGAGGAGAGCCTGACTGTGAGTTCCGACGGCCGTTCGACGGTGCGATTATTCGACTTGGCCAAACACCTTCCCGCGATGGCGCTCGATGGTCCGGGAATGCTACGCAATGCGCCAGGTCTGCTGGTCAAGCCGGACGACAGGTCGTCGGTCGGGCGCTACTTCCAGCGGGCCGCGCACAAGTATCCGAACCGTCCGTTCCTGCGCTTCGAAGGCACCGTCTACAGCTACGGCGAGGCCAATGCGGAGGTGAACAAGTACGCGCGCGTGCTGGACCGGCGCGGTGTGCGCCGCGGCCACGTGGTCGGCGTGCTGATGACCAACCGGCCCGAAACCCTGTTCGTGGTACTGGCTTCGGTGAAACTCGGCGCGACCGTCGGCCTGCTCAACCATCATCAGCGCGACCAGGTGCTCGCGCACAGCATCGGCCTGTTGCAGAGCGTGCTCAACGTCGTCGGCGAGGAATGCAAGGAGGCGCTGGACTCACTGCCTGGGCCACTGCCGAATGTGTTGTCCAGCAGCGATCTCCACGTCGCGGCGCAAGGTGAGGAAGACACCGATCCGCCGATCTGTGCGGACATCAGGGCCAAGGAGCGGGCCTTCCTGATCTTCACCTCGGGCACCACCGGCCTGCCGAAGGCCAGCGTGATGTCGCACCTGCGCTGGACCAAGAGCATGGTCGGGCTCGGTGGGCTCGGTATTCGCCTGCGTGCCAACGACACTCTGTACTGCTGCCTGCCGCTCTATCACAACAACGCGCTGACGGTCGCGCTGTCCTCGGTGCTCTGCTCCGGTGCGACACTCGCGCTCGGCAGGCAGTTCTCGGTGTCCCGGTTCTGGGACGAGGTCATCCGCGAGGAAGCGACGGCGTTCATCTATATCGGTGAGCTGTGCCGCTATCTGCTCACCCAGGACCCGAAGCCGACCGACCGGCAGCACAAGGTCCGGCTCGCGGTCGGCAACGGCCTGCGCCCGGAACTGTGGGATGCGTTCAAGCAGCGCTTCGGCATTCGGCGGATCGTCGAGTTCTACGGCGCGAGCGAGGCCAACATCGCCTTCGTCAACGCGTTCAGTGTCGATCGCACCGCCGGGTTCGGCCCGCTGCCGTATGCGGTGGTCGAGTACGACGAAGAGACCGGAAAAGCCAAGCGGGACACCAACGGTCGATTGCGCCGAGTCGGTACCGGTGGTGTCGGATTGCTGCTGTCCAAGGTCACCGGTCGCTCACCGTTCGACGGTTACACCGATAAGGCCGCTTCCGAGGCCAAGTTGGTGCGCGACGGCTTCACCGCGGGCGATGTCTGGTTCGACACCGGCGACCTCGTCCGCAATCAAGGCTGGCATCACATCGCGTTCGTGGACCGGCTCGGCGACACTTTCCGCTGGAAGGGCGAGAACGTGGCGACCACCGAGGTCGAGGGCGCGCTGACCCAGTCCGACGCCATCGATCAGGCCGTCGTCTACGGCGTAGATATCCCCGGCGCCGACGGCAAGGCGGGCATGGCCGCGCTGACGCTGCATCACGATGCGGTGTTCGACGGCCGCGCACTCGCCGCGCTGGTCTACCAGCGGTTGCCCGCGTACGCCGTGCCGCTGTTCCTCCGGGTCGTCCCGGAACTGGAGCACACCTCGACCTTCAAGAGCCGCAAAGTCGACCTGCGCAAGCAGGGCTACAGTCCGGACCCGCACAGCACTCTCTACGTGCTCTCCGGCCGCGCCAACGGTTATGTCCCGGCCTACTCCACCTTCCCCGAGGACGTCGCCGCAGGCCGCGCGCCCAAGAACTGACGTCGCCGCACACCTTTCTCGGGGGCCGTGCCCTTTTCTGAGGTCCGCAACCAGTGCGGTTCTCGAGAACGGGTGCGAATCAGGCGACAAGGCTGCACCTGGGGACCCAGATACATGACTCGGTACAGTCAGGGGATGTTCAGCACTACCGGTTTGCCGCTTCCTACCTTGTGTGGCAAGCCGGTGGCGACGGATCGGGCGCTGGTCATGGCCATCGTCAATCGCACTCCCGACTCGTTCTACGACAAGGGAGCCACCTTCACCGATGCCGCGGCGATGGACGCCGTCGTGCGGGCGGTGGACGAAGGCGCCGATCTGGTCGATGTCGGCGGCGTGAAGGCGGGGCCCGGTGCGCTGGTCGATGCCGAGGAAGAGGCGCGCCGGGTGATCCCGTTCGTCGCGGCCATCCGTGCGAAGTATCCGGAGCTATTGATCAGCATCGACACCTGGCGGGCCGACGTCGCACTGGCCGCGGTCCGCGAGGGCGCCGATCTGATCAACGACACCTGGGCGGGCGCCGACCCCGACCTGGTTCGGGTGGCGGCCGAGCACGGCGTCGGCATCGTGTGCAGCCACACCGGCGGACTGGTGCCGCGCACCCGCCCGCACCGGGTTCGGTACGCCGATGTGGTGGCTGAAGTGACCGATACCTTGGTGAACGCTGCCGAAAACGCGGCGGCCGCCGGGGTGCGCGCGGATTCGATTCTGATCGATCCGACCCATGATTTCGGCAAGAACACTTATCACGGTCTCGAGTTGTTGCGTGGAGTGGACGTTCTTGTAAAAACCGGGTGGCCTGTCCTGATGGCACTGAGCAACAAGGACTTTATCGGGGAGACTCTAGGTGTCGATCTTTCCGAACGATTGGAGGGCACATTGGCAGCAACCGCATGGTCGGCCGCCGCTGGCGCGCGTGTCTTCCGGGTCCACGAGGTCGCCGAGACCCGGCGCGTCGTGGACATGATCGCCGCGATCCAGGGCATCCGGCCCCCAGTACGCACCCTGCGAGGTTTGGTATGAACTTCCACCACCCCCACAGCCGCGAATACCGCCCCGACTGGGCGACGACAAACACCTGGGACACCCCGAACTGGTCGGTCGACGAGCTCGTCGCCGCCAAGGACGGTCGCACCGTTTCCGTGGTGCTGCCCGCATTGAACGAAGAAGACACCGTCGCCGACGTGGTGGCCAGCATTCGGCCGCTGCTCGGCACCCTCGTCGACGAGCTGATCGTGCTCGATTCCGGCTCGACCGACGCCACCGCCGAACGGGCCACCGCGGCAGGCGCCGAGGTGATCAGCCGGGAGCAGGCGGTGCCCGAGCTGGATCCGGTGCCAGGCAAGGGCGAGGTGCTGTGGCGCTCGCTGGCCGTGGCGGGCGGCGACCTGATCGCGTTCGTCGATTCCGACCTCATCGACCCGGACCCGCAGTTCGTGCCGAGACTGCTCGGCCCGCTGCTCACCGTCGACGACATGCAGCTGGTCAAGGCCTACTACCGCAGGCCGCTGCGGCAGGGCGGCGCGGTGGACGCGCACGGCGGTGGCCGGGTCACCGAGTTGGTCGCCCGCCCGCTGCTCGCCGCGTTGCGTCCCGAGCTGTCCCAGGTGCTGCAGCCGCTGGGTGGCGAGTACGCGGGCACCAGGGAGTTGCTCACCTCGGTGCCGTTCGCGCCCGGCTATGGCGTGGAGATCGGGCTGCTGCTCGACACCTATGACCGGCTCGGCTTGTCCGCGATCGGGCAGGTCAACCTGGGCGTGCGCGCACACCGCAACCGCCCACTCGCCGATCTCGGCGTGATGAGCAGGCAGATCCTCGGCACGGCGCTCGGCCGCAGCGGCGTGCAAGACTCGGGGGCGGCGCTCACCCAGTTCCCGCTGATCGGCGACGCCTTCACCGCGCACAGCACCGAGGTGTCGCTGGCCGATCGGCCGCCGATGAAAACGCTGCGCCCGGCATGGGCGGCGGCCTGAGCCGTAGCTGATCCGCGAACCCGGGCGCCGCTGGCGCCCGGGTTCGTGGCATTCGGGGCGAATTCGTCGGCCCGCCAAAGGATGCGATCCGCACATCATTAGTTGTCCTGCGAGTTTGCTGGCTGGACGCTAATGTGGAGTCGAGTCTTAGTTTCGAATTCTGTACGTCGAGATGTCGCCACCGCTGCGCACTCATGAGCAGGAGATACGTCTATGACTATTGGTGAGCTTCCCAAACAGGACACGCGGCAACCGGAGTTTGCCGGTCCGGATTACACGCTGGCGACATTGCGCGTGAACGGTCACGTATTTCCGGTGGCATTGGCACCTCGAGTCAGTTTGCTCGATGCCCTTCGCGAATACCTGCGCCTCACCGGCACCAAGAAGGGCTGCGACCAGGGTGCGTGCGGCGCGTGCACCGTGTGGGTCGACGGCAAGCGTGAATTGTCCTGTCTCACCTTGGCATTGAGCGCCGAAGGGCGCGAGATCACCACGATCGAGGGCGTGGCCAACGGCGAGGAACTGCATCCGGTGCAGCGCGCCTTCATCAGCTGCGACGGCTTCCAATGCGGGTATTGCACACCGGGACAGATCATGTCGGCGATCAAATGCATCGAAGAGGGCCACACCGGCAGTGACGCGGAGATCGCCGAATGGATGAGTGGCAATATCTGCCGCTGCGCCGCCTACCAGAACATCAGGGACGCGATAAAGGCCGCCAGCACGGAGATGGGGGAAACCCGATGAAGCCCATCGCCTTTGCCCGCGCGGAGACGGTGGACGAGGCGCTTGCTGCGGTGACCGCGCGCCCGAACACCGTATTCCTGGCCGGCGGCACCACATTGGTGGACATGTTGCGCATCGGCGCGATGGAGCCGGACAACGTCGTCGACATCAACCGGCTCCCGCTCACCGATCTGGAACACCTGCCGGACGGCGGACTGCGGATCGGCGCACTGGTCAGGATGAGCGAGGTGGCCGCCGATCCCGGTGTCGTCGAACGGTTTCCGTTTCTGTCCATGGCGCTGTGGAAGGGCGCGTCCGCGCAGATCCGCAACATGGCGTCGATGGGCGGCAACCTGATGCAGCGCGTGCGCTGCCCGCAGTTCCGCGATATCGCGTTCGCGTGCAACAAGCGTGATCCTGGCAGCGGGTGTGGTGCGCAGGAGGGACTGCATCGCGGCAACGCCGTGCTCGGCACCAGCGAGCATTGCTTCGCCATGCACCCCTCCGACGTGGCGATTCCGCTCACCGCGCTCGACGCCGTTGTCCATGTGCAGGGTCCGCGCGGCACCAGGGCCATCGCCTTCGACGACTTCTTCCTGCTGCCCGGCGACACGCCGCAGCGCGAACATCCGATCACCGCCGACGAGCTCATCGTCCGAATCGACGTGCCGCCCTTGCCGTTCGGGGTGCACTCGCACTATCTGAAGGTGCGCGACCGCGAATCCTATGAGTTCGCCGCCGCGTCCGCCGCGGTGGCGCTCGACGTGGTGGACGGTGCGGTGCGTGACGTCCGCATCGGTCTCGGCGGGGTAGCCACCAAGCCGTGGCGCGCCAAAATGGCCGAGGCGGTGCTGCTCGGCAAGCCCGCGACGAAGGAGAACTTCGCGGCGGCCGCCGCCACTGAGCTCGCGGCCGCCGACGGCAGCCACCTGATGAACACCTTCAAAATCGAACTGGCACAACGAACCATGGTGCGCACCCTGGAGACGGTGACCGCGAAGATCGCGCGGCAGGCTGGCCGGAAATGAGCGCGCCCACTGCACCCAAGTTGATCGGACAGGGCCTCGACCGTATCGACGGGCACGCCAAGGTGACCGGCGCGGCCAGGTACACCGCGGAGATTCCGATGCCCAACGCGGCATACGGCGTCCTCGTTGGCGCCGAGATCGGCAGCGGCACACTGACATCCCTCGACGTCGGGGCGGCCATGCGGTCCGGCGCGGTTGCCGTGTTCACCCACGAGAACCTGCCGAGGGTCGCGTCGGTGCCGCTGTTGCCGTCCATGTTCGGGCAGGCGGCGCCGGGCCAGACTTTCTTTCCCATGCAGGACACCACGATCCACTACTTCGGGCAGCCGATCGCCGTCGTTGTCGCGGACACCTTCGAGGTGGCTCAGGAGGCGGCTCGGCGGATCGAGGCCACCTACGAGGCGAAGCAGCCGCTGGTGCGACTTGACGACGGACGCGATCGGCAATACCCGCCCGACCGCATCTTCGCGGGCATGATCCCGGCGTCCCAGTCACGCGGCGACTTCCCGCGTGCGGCGGCCGCCGCCGCACATACCGTCGACGCCACCTTCCGATTCGCCGCCAATCACCACAATCCGATCGAATGCTCGGTCACCGCCGCGATGTGGAACGGGGACTCGGTCACCGTCTACGACGCCACCCAGGGCATCGTGGCCAGCCAGCTGACCATCGCCGCGTACCTCGGCATCTCGCCGAGCAAGGTGCGGGTGGTCACCGACTATGTCGGCGGCGGGTTCGGCGCCAAGGCCATGATGTGGCCGCATGTCACGCTGGCCCCGTTGATCGCACGGGAGCTCGGCAGGCCGCTGCGGGTGATCCTGAACCGTGAGCAGATGTTCTACGGCACCGGGTTACGCGAAGAGCAGGAGCAGCGAGTCACCCTGGTCAGCGACGCCGACGGGCGCTTCACCGGGCTGCGGCACCACAAGCTCTCCGTCACTTCGCCTTTCGACGATTGGGCGGAGCCGTCGCTGGAGGTGGCGAGCAAGGCGTACGGAATTCCGCACTGGGAGGGCCGGTATCGGCTCATCCAAGGCAACACGATGACGCCGACGTTCATGCGCGGGCCCGGCGAGGCCTCCGGCATGATCGCGCTGGAATGCGCGATCGACGAGCTCGCCGCCCAGCTCGGTGCGGACCCGGTGCAGCTGCGGTTGCGCAACCACGCCGCCGTCGACCCGGAGAGCGGAAATCCGTGGAGCTCAGACGGTTACCCCGAATGCCTGCGGCTCGCGGCCGAGCGCTTCGGCTGGGACGGCTACGACCGGACACCTGGTTCGCGCGTCGACGGGGACTGGCTGATCGGCTGGGGTGTCGGCACCGCGGGCTACCCGGTGTACGAACCGGGGCAGCCGCAGCGCGCACACGCCAGGCTGCGTTCGGACGGCTCGCTGGTCGTCCAGGCGGGCACCCAGGAGTTCGGCACCGGGGTGGCGACCGCGATGTCGCAGGTCGCCTGCGACGCCATGGGCATGCCGTTCGACCGCATCCGCTTCGAGATCGGCAACACCGACTACCCGAACATCGCGGCCACCGTCGGCTCCATCGGCGCAAGCGCGGTCAGCTCCGCGGTGCACACCACCTGCACCAAACTGCTCGCCAAGCTGATCGACATCGCGGTCGCCGACATCGACTCGCCGTTGCGCGGTCGCACGCCCGACGAGATCGAAGGAGTGGACAGCCACCTGCGGTTGACCACGGATCCCTCGGTCGCCGACGCCTACGCGGATATCCTTGCGCGCAACCATCTCTCGGACATCGAGACCACCGGCAGCTGGCGCCCCGCCGCCGAACCCGCGCCTTACGGCAAGATGAGCTTCGGTGCCCAATTCGCCGAGGTCGCGGTGGATCCCGAGCTCGGTTCGATCCGGGTGCGCCGGATGGTCGGCGCCTTCGCTCCCGGCCGGGTGCTCAACGTCAAGCTGGCGCGCAGCCAAGTGCTCGGCGGCATGAATTGGGGCCTGTCGCAAGCGCTCATGGAGGGCAGCGTCCCGGACGCCAGGGACGGCCGCTGGGCCAACGCCTCGCTGCTGGAGTACCTCCTCCCGGTCAACGCCGACGCCCCCGAGGTGGACATCTCCTTCGTCGAAGTCGCGGACTCGGTCGTGAACCCGTTGGGCGTCAAGGGCATCGGCGAACTCGGCATGGTCGGTGCCGCCGCGGCCATCGTCAACGCCGTCCACCACGCCACCGGCCTGCGCCTCCGCGACATCCCGCTTCGCCTGGAACACCTGCTCTGAGAACTAGCGGTGGATAGGGCCGTTCAGGCGTTCTAGCGGCCGCGCGGAACCACCACCACGCTCGGCGAGGATCTGCGCGGCGATCGAGATCGCGGTCTCGTCCGGCGTGTGCGCGTTGAGATCAAGCCCCAGTGGGCTTTTCAGCCGCGCCAGCCTGCTCTCGGTGACGCCGGCCGCGCGTAGTCGTTCGGTGCGCTCGGCGTGGGTGCGGCGGGACCCGAGCGCGCCGACGAACGCGATGTCGTCGATGCTCAACGCGGCCGCGATCATCGGCACGTCGAATTTGGTGTCGTGGGTGAGCACACAGACCACCGTGCGTCCATCGATCCGGCCCGCCTCGTGCTCGGTGCGCAGATACCGGTGCGGCCAGTCCACCACCACCTCGTGGGCGGACGGGAATCGTGCTGCGGTGGCGAAGGTTTCGCGAGCATCGACCACGGTCACCCGATAGCCGAGCTGGCGGCCGGTGCGGCTGAGCGCACGGACGAAATCGTTCGCGCCCGCCAGGATCATCCGCGCAGGCGTCGCGAAGACATGCACGAAGACTCGGGGCCGCGGGGAGCTGTCCGCCTCGCATTCGTCGGCCCCGACGATGCCGCTGCGGCCCGCGTCGAGCAGGGCCCGCGCATCGCGGTCGACGCCGTGCCAGGCGTCGGCGGTGCCTGGCCGGATCAGCTGCCATTCCGCGGAGGTGTCCAGCCGGGTGGCCAGCGCGACGGGGTCGCCTGCCGCGATCCGCGCCTGCAGCGCCGTCAGCACGGCGAGTCGCTCCTTCGGCACCGGTTCGACGAAGACTTCGATCTCGCCGCCGCAGGTCAACCCCACCGCGAGGCCGTCGCCGTCGGAATAGCCGAACCGGTCGGTCACCGCGTTGCCGGTGGCAAGCACCTGCCTGGCCGACTCCACCACCGCGGCCTCGACACAGCCACCGGACAGCGATCCGAAGACTTCGCCGTCGGCGGTGACGATCATGGCCGCGCCGGTTTCGCGCGGGCCGGGACCTGTCGTATCGACGACCCGGGCCATCGCCACCGGCCCTCGACCAACGAGCGCGATGAGTTGCTCGAGCATTGCGCGCATCAGCACGGTTCCTCTCCCGAGCGGGGCTGGCCGAGAAACCTCGGCTACTGCCAGCCTAGCTATTCGGAAGCTATTCGGCCGTGCGGCGAACCGGAGCGCTCAGGAGTCGCCGGACTGCGCCCCGGCCGTTTCCCGCTCCGGGGCGACCAGGCGTTCCTGCGCCTCCTCGGCCAGCGGGGTCCGCTGCTCTTCGGCGAGTCGCGCTCGCACCGCGGCAACGGTGAGCTGGTTGTCCATCGCGTTCGGCCGCCGCCGGACGGCGCTGATCACGCCGAGCAGGCCGATGACCAGAACGGTGACGCCGATGATGATGAACGGGTCCATCATTGCCTCCTCGGGGAACTCATCAGTCGGCCGTTTCGCGGAGCTCGAGGCCGGGTGGGACCGTGCCGAAGTGGAAGTAGGCGGCGAAGATGCCGGCCGCTTCCTCGGCCGTGAACACCTCGTCCGGATAGATCCACGGCGCGATCATGTTGTCGGGGACTTGCACGCAGATGCCGGGCTCGCCGTCTCGATGGCCGGCACGACCGACGGTGCATCGGCGTGTCACGCTGTCGACGGTGGTGCGGAGCTCGAGCACGAGCGCTTCCGCCGATCCGGTGCAACGCAGGTAGTTCTGTCCGGGGGCGGAGCTGACTTCTGGGGTGATGTCTGCGGGGCTGAGCGGTGCGGGCAGGCGGGTCAGCTGCACCGAGTAGCGGTGGTAGCCGTCGAGCCTGCGTAGCGGGCGGAGAAAGTTGTCGATGGTCTCGCCTGCGCCGACGAAGACCTTCAACCGATCGCTGTAGGTGACCCGATGCGTGCTGACGATCGGCGCTGCCGCGTCGATCGTGGTGGCAGGTGTCTGCTCCCGGGTACGCGTGGTGCGGACGGTGGTTGCCGAACGTGCCGACATCGAAATTGGAACACTCATGAGGTCACCTATCAACGCTTAGTTATCTTTCAGCTATTCAAGCATTGCACCGAGATTTCCCTAATGGAAGAGGTGAGTGACCTGCGACACACTGCCCTGCTGGCGGTAATCACTGCCACCGGCGTGCGGTGGCCGTTTGTCGACCTGGTTCAGCGCCGCAAACCCGGTGCGGGCACACGGGTTTCGGGGTCGTGGCGGTAGACCGGCGTGAGCAGTTCGGCCTCCAGTGGCTCACCGGTCGCGCGGTCGAACCGGCAGGCGACGAGCACTGAGAACAGGTGGGTGCCCGCGCGCTCGTGCAAGGTGGCCAGTCGGGTCGCGAGCAAACGGATGGCGCCCAGCGAGCCCGGCGGGTGCATGCCGTCGATCATCAACACCGTGCCGCGCCCATCTGGACGCGGCAGTCGCGCGAGATAGGCGATGTCGTGCGGATCGGGTCCGCCCGGCCGGTACACCCGGCGCGCCGCCCGGTCCTCGATGCCGCGGCGCGCGTCGCCTGCCCGCGCCACCGCCCGCCGCAGCCGCGGATCGGCGGAGATCAGCTGACGCAGGCTGGGGGAGAGCTCGGGCCCACCGACGACGATCAGGCCGTCGCGGTTCAGGTCGACCGGGCGGCCCGGCAGGAAGTGCTCGATCGAGGCGGTGAAGCCGAGCTCGCGGAGCAACTCGACCAGACGATGCGAGGCCGCCGGATCCGGTGCGCCGATCACCCGCCCCGCCCTGACCTCCGGCACCAGCACGGTGAGCGTCCCGTGCCCGAAGAACAAACCTTCCGGTGCTGGGCCCTGCGTACTCACCTGATGGATACGCGCGCGGGAAAGTCCGGCTGCCGCACCGATTCTGGCAAACGTCCAGCCTTCGGCGTGTAGCTCGCGAATCACCGCGCGACGGATCCTGGTGAGCTCGTTGATCGTCTGCTGGGCCGCCGCCACTCCATCGGTGGCCGCCTTCAGTCGCTCGACCTTGTCTTCGATCGCGAAAACTCGCGCCACGTCATCGGCCGACATGGACGAAGTTTAGACAGCTGGACAGGTCCTGGTGTCTAGACTTCTTGACACTGACCCCTTCTCGTGACTCGAGTGCGCCAGTTCAGCCGGCTGAGTCGGCGGGGTGGTCGTCGAGTGGCCAGGTCTGCCGACGCGGGTGAACTCCGCAGGTAGAGGTCGCGCGGACTCAGGTCGCGTCGGTGTCGATCGGCGGACGTTCGTTGTGCTCCAACGGCTTTTCCGGCTTGGGCATCGGATAATCCGGCATGCCGCTGTTGGTGCCGTAGATATCTTTCTTGTCCGGCAGCGCGTCCTCCAGGTTGCGGAAGATCGAATCGTCACCGTTGAGAAGATGTTTGGTCACCATCGAGCGCGGCGTCATGCCGCGCAGCTCGTTCAGATCGGCCAGCGGCTTGCGGAGATCTTCGAACTCCGGGCCGAGCTCGTCCTTCAGCTGTGCGGTGGCGCCGCTGGCGTAATCGCGCACCTGACGCAGGCTGCGCGTGGTCCAGCGAACCGCGCCGGGCAGTCGCTCCGGTCCGAGGATCACGAGGGCGGCGACGAGCAAGATCATCATCTCGCTCCAGCCGATGTTGCTGAACACGACCTCAGGCTACCTGGCCAGCGGACCCGTGGCTGCGTGGGATTCCGGCGTCACCAGCAGTCCACGTGTTGTTCGCCGACCCTTGGGATCCGGCCGCGTGCGGGTGGCCACCGGATCGGTGACCACCCGCACGCGCAGGCTCGGTGGGCGAAGCCATTCCGGCTACACCCAGTCCAGCACTTCCTCGCCGTTGTGCGGTCCGCCAGAGCACACGTCGATCGTGACCCAGATGCTGTCCGGGTGGCGCACCTGAATGACGCGCCCGCCGCTCTCGCGGCATTGGACGCTGGTGACCGCTGCGGAAGCCGGTGCGGCGAAGCACATCAGCAGGCCTGCGCTGACGACGGCAGCGACCAGGACAGCTCGAATGGCACGAATCATGTCGAATTCCCTCCCATGGACGTGAGATTTTCCTCACTGGGAGCGACACTATCGCGCAGCGCGGGCCGCGCGACTGCCAATGTTTGTGGCACTGCCGATGTTGTGCCAGTGCCTGATTCGCGGTGCGGGACGGCCTCAGTCGGAGCCGAGCGTCGCCGAGACGTCGACGCGGCGACCGTCCCGGATGAGTTGCACGGTCACGGTTTTGCCGATCTCGTTCAACTGCTCGGCGACCGTCAGTTCCTCGGCGCTGGTGACCTCCCGATCACCGACCTTGATGATCACGTCGTTCTCGACGATCCCGGCCCGATCCGCGGCGCCACCGGTCACCACATCCGCGACCTGAGCGCCCGAGAACACCTCGTTGCTCACGGTCTTGTTCCGCGTGGAGACACCGAGCGTCGCATGGTGCACCTGGCCGTCCCGGATCAGCGTCTGCACCACCTGGGTGACACGATCCACCGGGATCGCGAAGCCGAGGCCGACGGAACCGCCTGTCTCACTGCGGATCGCGGTGTTGATGCCGATCACGCGGCCGTCCATGTCGACAAGCGCGCCACCGGAGTTACCCGGGTTGATCGAAGCGTCGGTCTGCACCGCGTCGATCACCGCGTTGGTGTCGCTGCCCTCGCCCTGCAGCTTCACCGGCCGGTGCAGCGCGCTGACGATGCCGGAGGTGACGGTCTTGCTGAGCCCGAGCGGCGAGCCGATGGCAAGCACCTCGTCGCCGACCTGCACATCGCCGGACTTGCCGAGCTTGGCGACCGTCAAGTTCTTCACGTCGACCTTGAGCACCGCGAGATCGGACTTCGGGTCGCGGCCGACGATGTTGGCAGGCACCTTGGTGCCGTCGGAGAAGAGCACCTGGATGGCGGCCCGGTTGGTCTTGTCCTGGGCAGCCATCGACACCACGTGGTTGTTCGTCGCGATGAAGCCCGCGCCGTCCATCACCACGCCGGAACCGGTCGCGCCGTTGTCGCCGACGGTGACTCGGATGGACACCACCGACGGCAGCACCGCGTTGGCGACCTTGGCGATCTGGTTGTGCGCCTGCCCCGGGTCCGCGGCGTCCTGCGCCAGCGTGACCTTGCGTGAGGTGAGCGTCGAGGCCTGTTCGGCGGTCAGCCTGCCGACCAGGCCGCCGATCAGGCCGATGGCGAGGGCGACCACCGCGAGCAAGGCCAGTGCCTTGGGGGCGACCCGGGAACCGAAGAGCACCTCGCGGGCGCTGAGTCGCTCTGCCTTCGGCAGCGGGGCGGGTTCCGGGGTCGGCACCGCGGGAGCGCCCAAACGGGCCGCAGCGGCCGGATCACGCCACGGATCGGCGGGGCCTGCGACGGTGGTCGGCCCGTCGGCCGCGTCCGGGTCGCGCTGCAACAGGTCGGTGGAGCCGGCAGGCCTGCCGAACGCCTCGGCGAGCACCGCGTCCGGCGGGCGGTTCTGCACATCCTGGCCCGCCACCGGGGCGGCGCCGCGGGGCAACGGCTCGGCGAACGAACCCGACTGTCCGGACGGCCTGCGGAAGGCGCGGGCGGTATGCGTGTCGACGTGCGGTCGATATACCGGGCGCGGACCCAAAACGGGCGCGTCCGACGGCCGCAGGTTTCCCCTGGCGGTCGCCGAATCCGAGAGGCTGCCCTGGACTCGATCCGGGGCGTCGGCCGATCCGGTATTCGTCGATTCCGAAGTCACTCGAGGAACTCTACTTGCGCCACCATGTAGTCCACCGGGTCGCGGCGAACGAATCGGTCAGAAAGCCGAAAACCGCCTCGTTGCGCGGAGTCCCCGAGGTGTTCGGTGTTTGGCTCGACGCGCCGCCGGGAAGATCGGCGAGCGGAATTCGGGTCAGGCTGTCGTGCAGTCCGGTGGGAATCGAGATCGGGCCCGACTGGCGCAGCGCGATACGCGCCTGCTGCTGTGCGTCGACCTCGGCCGCGCATTCCGGGCACAGAGAAAGATGTTGGGCGGCACGCAGATAGGCGTTCATCCGCAGCTCGCCGTCCACATAGGCCGCGATCGCCTCGCTCGCCAGATGCTCGGTGGGACGGAATCGAGGCGGACGACGACCGGACGTGCTGGAGTCGCCACTCATTCGGTGCTCACCCTTCCAACCGACATCATCCGATCCGTAGGGCGATGCCGGCGTTGTCCGGCTCACCCGATGTTCGCATCAGCGGCTAGCCGCTGCTCACTTCCATTATGCGCAAGGTAGTCGCGCAGTGCCTGCCGCCCACGATGAATTCGGCTGCGCACCGTACCCAGTTTCACGCCGAGCGTAGCGCCGATCTCCTCGTAGGAGAGACCTTCGATGTCACACAGGACGACCGCGGCACGGAATTCCGGGGCCAGCGAATCCAGCGCGGATTGCAGATCGGGGTCGAGGCGGGCGTCGTGATAGGCCTGCTCCGGGTCCGGCCCCTCGGACGGGACGCGGTCGTAGTCCTCGGGCAGCGCCTCCATGCGGATGCGATTGCGCCTGCGGACCATGTCGAGGAACAGGTTCGTGGTGATGCGGTGCAGCCAGCCCTCGAAGGTGCCTGGCTGGTAGTTGGACAGCGAACGGAACACTCGGATGAAGGTCTCCTGAGTGAGATCCTCGGCGTCCTGTGCATCGCCGGAAAGACGGTAGGCCAGCCGGTAGACGCGGTCGG
Source organism: Nocardia sp. NPDC049149 (assembly GCF_043197455.1). Classification (NCBI taxonomy): domain Bacteria; kingdom Bacillati; phylum Actinomycetota; class Actinomycetes; order Mycobacteriales; family Nocardiaceae; genus Nocardia; species Nocardia sp. NPDC049149. Next base: position 729,802 of record NZ_JBICTD010000002.1, on the reverse strand, counting down.
CGTGTTCACGGACCAGGTCGTCCCACGACGGCATCGCCGCCCGGTCGCCGGTGGCATCGAAGGCAGCGGTGCCGGAAAGCTCGACGGCCTCGTCGGCTTCGCTCGGCAGCTGCTCTGGCAAGGTTGCGTGCTCACGCGCCGCATCGACCATGTGGATGGGGCTACCTCCTACTAGGGACCGCAAACTCGGAACTCGGCTTCTGATCCGAAATCTCATTCGGACCTGGAACCGTTACGTTGGGATACAACCGACAACCTGTATGTCGTTGTTCCCGCGTCCCTCGTCAATCCGGTCGGCTGGTCTTGCGTTGCCCCTACTCTTTCCTGTCCTGATATGGCCTGGATATGGAGATGCTGAGGGATGCCTGAGAAAACTGGCCCCGCAGATTGCGGGGCGGCGCGTGTTGTTCGGAACGCCGATACAACGTGCCCAGCACTAACCTCATAGGCGTGGCATCGAATTTGGAGCGAAATCTCGCCTACGTGGAGGAATCCGTCGTGGAAGACGAGATCCTCGTCAGTGCGCGCGAACGGGCCACCGAACTCGGTGCGGTGCCCGTTCCACCGTCGGTCGGTGCGTTGTTGAGCATGTACGCCCAGCTCTTGGGCGCCAAGGCGGTCGTCGAGGTGGGCACGGGAGCAGGCATCAGCGGCCTGTGGCTGCTCGACGGCATGCGCGAGGACGGCACGCTGACCACCATCGATTCCGAGCCCGAGCATCAGCGCGCCGCCAAGGAGGCTTTCCGGGCGGCCGAGATTCCGCCCGCCCGCACCAGGCTGATCAACGGCAGGGCGCTCGACGTGCTGCCACGGCTCGCGGACGGCGCCTACGACCTGGTGTTCGTCGACGCGGCGCCGCTGGAACATCCGCAGTACGTCACCCAGGCGGTGCGGCTGTTACGCGAGGGCGGCGCCATTCTGCTGCACAACGCGTTGCTCGGCGGGCGGGTACCCGATGCGGCACAACGCGATCCGGCGACCCAGGCGGTGCGCGCCGCGACCAGGGCGATCGCCGAGGATCCCGAGCTCACCAGCGTGCTGATTCCGGTCGGCGACGGCTTGCTCTGCGCGTCACGCGGCTGAACGCCGACTCGGTTGTAAGCAGCCGTGAACGGGCTCAGTCCGTGCGGTGTTTCGCCGTACGGTGGAGTTGTGCCCATCGTTGCGGACATCCAGGGCTGACTCCGTGATTCCTACGTCCTGCGCCGGGTACCCAATCCGCAGCCAGGAGGTACTAGGTAATGCGCGGGTACGAATTGTTCGAAATCGGCCACATCGGCCACATCGTCGTAGAGCATCGGTCGAGTTGGCTGCGGCCCGCGCTGTTCCTTTTCGGCCTCGTCATTGTCGCTGCGGTGCTCGTGATGGTGGTCGTGAGCAACGCCGATTTCGATACCGGTCCCGCGAAAGTCACACCGACACAAGGGTCTTGCGAACCGTTCTGCACTGCGCCCGCCGCGCCGCCCGCCCAGGGCCGGTAGTCGAGCACCCCTGATTCACGCGCGCCTGCGGGTGCGCGTGAATTCGTGTCGGCGCACGGTTTCCGAATTCGGTTGGCGCACCGCGCCTTGCGGCGTCCGGTGTGGGATGAATCACGGAATGCTCACGCCCCCAAGGGATGTACGCTGTTCGGTTCGCCTCCAGCGGTTGGTTCGAGTCGCGGTCGACCGAGATCGCGCGCAGGGGGTCGGACCGGACCGCTGGCGACCGACCCCGGAGGGGTGGGCCGGTCCCAGCGCCGTCTCGCTGCCGAGGGGTTGCTGTTGCGGATTCGTCTGCCGAATACCGCACCATCGTGGCGCGGGGAAGCGCATGCTGCTCAGAGCACATCCGAACCGGTACCAGAGCGGTGCGCCCTCCGGCAGGGGCGCGCGGAAGAGGTGCAACCCGAGTGATCATGTTCTTGCTGAACAACAACAACGACGACAACAACGGGCGTCGCCCGATCCACTGGGGTGGGACGATGATCGCGTTCGGCCTCGTCCTGCTCTTCGGGATCCTCATGGTGTACCTGGTCAGCACCGCCGACTTCGGCCAAGCCCCGACGACAACGGTGCCGCGCACACCGGGTCCCTGCGCGCCCTTCTGTCCGACTACACCGTGACCGCCGCGCCACCCGCCAGTGCGCGGGCGCGCGGCAACTGTGCGGCGATAGCGCTGAGCTGGGTCGCCTCGGTCAGCAGGCTGTCGCCGGTGCACAACGGGCCTGCGCCGACCACCGAGGGCGAGGCACCGCCTTTCTTGGCGGCACACGCGCGTACCAGCCGGACGGCGGCGCAGAGTGCGTCGCGCTCGGGGCCTCGGCTCGTGGTCGCGATGATCTCGTCCTGCAGCCGCTGCGGCGCAGGCGTGGCGTAGCCGGCGAGGATGCGCGCACTGTCGAGTATCTCGATGACCATGCGGTGCAACAGGTATCGGCCCTGATCCGCGGCGACCGGCGTGGCAGTGCGGTGCACGATCTCGGGGCAGGCCGTAGTGAGCTCGAACCACAACGGCAGCAGCCGCTTTCGGTGCCGAGACAAGGCGTCGAATCCGGTCAGGTCGAGTAGCCAGGACAGCACGGGGACGGCGCCGATCACCAGGACGCCGAAGACCTGGCCCCAGATGGCCTCGCGATCGAGGACGAGTTGTGCGTGTGTCAGCCAATTCTCGCATCCGCTGGCCCGCAGCGCCGAGGCCGCGAGCGCCGCGCTGAGTACCGGGAAAGCAATGCAGGCCACCGCAAGGACCAGGGTGTGCAACAGCCGGTCGCGACGATCGGGCTGCCTGCGGATCTCGGTGAGGCACGTACGGGCGAGGAACCAGGCCACCCAGTAGGACAGCGGCGCCAGCGCCAACCAGAAGCCGAACTGGCCCCAGCCTGCCTGGTGATAGATCGCCTCAGGATTCGGCCCCTTGGCAACGCCACCGACGAGCAACGCGATCGCACAGCAGGCACAGGCGATCCCGTACACGAGAACGGGCGAATACGGACTCTTCACCACAGCGGCGACGAGTAGCAGAGTCGCCGCGGTGGTGAACATGAACCCGACCACGCCGAGTTGGTAGATGAGGCCGCCCTCGAGGTAGCCGGCGGTGAGCACGGTGATCAGCCGGCGCAGTGTCGTTTCGTGGGTGGTGGCGATCCCGGTCAACAAGGCGAGCACCACGTTGAATCGGCGGTCGACCAGTGTGATGCGCAAGCGCGCCAGCCGAATCGCGAGCAACAGCCAGGCAGTCACCACGAGCGGGAGCGTCACGGCGGTCGGCAGCATGAACGACATCGGCGCGGCGCGCCTGCTAACGGCGGAAGATCGCGCGGCCGAGGACCGAACCCGAGTGGGACGCATCGGCTTCCGACATCACCAGGGAGGCGAACAGTTCCGCCTGGCTCTCCACGATGTCGTCGTAATCGGTGCGCGCCAGCACCCGCAGTGCCGTGTCCGCGTCCACGCCGGGGAACAAGGTCCGCATCGTGCGCCGTTGCGCGACCGGGGCGACGAAGCCCGCGTGATCGAGCAGTAGATGCGCGATCTCGTGCAGCACAATGTGATTGGCGTGATACCCAGAGCTCGCCGCGTCATAGGCGACGACGATCCGGTCCGGGCATTCGATGACGATCCCGCACGGAAACCCGCTGGACGTCAACGCCGTGTGCGGGTGCAAGGCGATCGGCTTGCCCAGCGACGCGGACACTCGTTCGACGAACGTGCCCAAATGCCAAGGCCGCGGCACCTCCAGCGCCGCCGTCAGCACCCGGACCTGCTCCAGCGCGGGATCGGACTGCGCGCGCCACGTCATGTTCCCCACCCTCGATGCCGGCGGCCGCGCGGCCGAGCAAGTCGGCGGCACACCACCTACGCTGCGGATTCCTCTGTGCCGTACATGATATCGAGCATCGACGGCCGACTCACCGACCACAAGATACCGGTATGGCGACGCTCAGACCCAGACGCCTTTGCCGACGGTGACAACGCCGCCGTTGCTGACCGCGAAGCGTTCGCGGTCGCGCTCCAGATCGACGCCGATGATCTCGCCCTCGGCCACGACGACGTTCTTGTCGAGAATGGCGCGGCGGACCACCGCACCGCGACCGATCCGGACGCCGGGCATGAGCACACTGCCCTCGACGGTCGCGCCGTCGTCGACGACGACATTGGAGCTGAGCACCGAATTGCGCACGGTGGCCGCGGACAGGATGCTGCCCGCGCCGACGATGCATTCCTGGGCCAAACCGCCCTGGGCGAATTTGGCGGGCGGCAAATTCTCCGCGGCGCCGCGGATCGGCCAATGCCGGTTGTAGAGATTGAAGACCGGATGCACCGACACCAGATCCATATGTGCGTCGTAGAACGCATCGATGGTCCCGACATCGCGCCAATAGCCGCGGTCGCGTTCGGTCGCGCCGGGCACCTCGTTGTCGGCGAAGTCGTAGACCCCGGCCTGGCCTGCGGCGACCAGCGACGGAATGATGTCGCCACCCATGTCGTGGTCGGAGTCGGAGTTGTCCGCGTCGGCCTTGATCGAATCCACCAGCACCTTGGTGGTGAAGACATAGTTGCCCATTGACGCAAAAGTGACATTGGGATCGTCGGGCGTACCAGGTGGATGCGCGGGCTTCTCCAGGAACTGGGTGATCCGGCCGGACTCGTCGGAGTCGATGCAGCCGAACGCGCTTGCCTCGCTGCGCGGCACCCGGATGCCTGCCACCGTGACACCGGCGCCGGAGTCGATGTGGTGGGCGACCATCTGCTCCGGATCCATCCGGTACACGTGGTCGGCGCCGAATACCACGATGTAGTCGGGATCTTCGTCGAAGATGAGGTTGAGCGACTGCATGATCGCGTCGGCACTGCCGGTGTACCAGCGCGGACCCAACCGCTGCTGCGCGGGCACCGGGGTGATGTATTCACCGGCGAAGCCGGACAACCGCCAGGTCTGCGAAATATGCCGGTCCAGCGAATGCGACTTGTATTGGGTGAGCACGCACAGCCGCAGGAAACCGGCGTTGACCAGGTTGCTCAGCACGAAATCGATGAGCCGATACGCACCGCCGAAAGGCACCGCCGGTTTGGCACGGTCCGCGGTGAGTGGAAAGAGTCGCTTGCCCTCGCCACCGGCGAGCACGATCCCGAGTACGTGCGGCTGGCTCCTCACCCTTGCCAAACTACCGGGTAACGCGCGGGCGAGTGGCCCCAGTGGAGGTGAACGTCTACTTTGAACCGGGTGAGTTTCGGCACGGACACCGGGCGCTCGACCGTGGAATCCGGCGCGCACGACCGGCTTCGGGTCGCCATGCTGACCCGCGAGTACCCACCCGAGGTCTACGGCGGGGCCGGGGTACATGTGACGCAGTTGACCGCGCAGTTGCGGCAGCTGTGCGAGGTCACCGTGCACTGCATGGGTGTCGCGCGCTCCGACGCCGTCGTGCACCAGCCCGATCCGCAGCTCTACGCCGCCAACGCGGCGCTGCAGATGATGTCGGCACAGTTGCGCATGGCCGACGCCGCCGGACAGGTCGACGTCGTGCACTCGCACACCTGGTACACCGGCCTGGCCGGGCACCTCGCGGCCACGCTCTACGGCATCCCGCACGTGCTGACCGCGCATTCCCTGGAGCCACGACGGCCGTGGAAGGCCGAACAGCTCGGCGGTGGCTATCGGTTGTCCTCCTGGTCGGAACGCAACGCTGTCGAGCACGCCGACGCGATCATCGCGGTGAGCGAGGGCATGCGCCACGACGTCCTCGACGCCTACCCCGCGGTGGACCCGGACCGGGTGCACGTCGTGCACAACGGGATCGACGCGGGCATGTGGCATCCCGGCCCGGTCGGCGCGGGCGCGCGGCCGGTGCTTGCCGTGCTCGGCGTGCGCACCGACCAGCCGATCGTCGCGTTCGTCGGCCGGATCACCAGGCAGAAGGGCGTCGGGCATCTGCTCGCGGCCGCCCGCGACTTCGATCCCGATATCCAGCTGGTGCTGTGCGCGGGCGCGCCGGACACCAAGGAACTGGCCGCGGAGACCGCCGCCGCGGTCGAGGAGCTGCAGCGCACCAGGGGCAATGTGTTCTGGGTTCGCGAGATGCTGCCCACCGAGCAGATCCGCCAGATTCTGGCCGCCGCCACGGTTTTCGTGTGCCCGTCGGTGTACGAGCCGCTCGGCATCGTGAACCTGGAGGCGATGGCGTGCGCGACCGCGGTGGTCGCCTCCGACGTCGGTGGCATTCCCGAGGTGGTCGAGAACGGCCGCAACGGTCGCCTGGTGCACTACGACCCGGCCGAGACGCGGGAGTACGAGCGGGCGCTCGCCGTCGCCATCAACGAGATCGCCGGTGATCCGGCGCTGGCCGCCGAGTACGGCGCGGCCGGGCGGGCCAGAGCGATCGCCGATTTCGATTGGTCGACGATCGCGGCCCAGACCGTCGAGGTGTACGACCGAGTCCGCAAACACTGACAGCAGCCCGCTGGTGCGACAGAGCAAGTTCACCGGAGACGCATGCTGCTGTGCGGCCTACGAGCGGGCCTAGGTGTTGCGCGTGGACGGAAGGTCCGCAGTGGCCGCGTGGTCTGTGACGGGTCTCAGTTCGGCCGATAGGTCGAGATCAGGACCGAGGCGGTGACTTCGGTGACTTCCGGCAGCGCGGCGAGGCCGGGATGTGCCGCCGCGGCATGATGTGCCGACGGGCCCATGCCGACGACGTTCGCCACGTCGACCGTGCCGAGCTTCATCGAATACTCGACGAGCACCCGGTCGACGGCGTCGAAGTGACCCGACATCGCGGTGTCGAGCCTGCGGTCCTTGTCTGGATCGACGGTCACCATGCCGAGCGGGCCGACCAGCTCGGCGAGGTGTCGGTCGGTCGGCGTGGCGACGACGAACTGGCCGTCCTCGGTGAGCACCCGAGCAACCTCGGCCGGATTGCGCGGCGCGAACACCGAAAGCACCGCGCGCACGCTGTGTTCGCGCAGCGGTAGCCCGCGCCAGGCGTCCGCGAGGACCGAGGCGGCCCGTTCGTGCGCGCGGGCGCAGCGCCGGGCGGCGGGCTTGGCGACGTCGAGTGCGATGCCTCGGGTTGCCGGGGCAGCATCGAGCGCACCGGCCAGGTAGTAGCCGGTGCCTGCGCCCACCTCCAGCACGGTGTCCGAGGCGCGCTCGGTGCCCGGCGATTGCCCGCCCGGCCCGACCGCGTCGGTGATCGCCGCAGCGATCGGCGCGAAATGTCCCCCACCTTGAAAGGCGGCACGCGCGTCCAGCATGGCCGCCGTGTCGCCGGTCATTTTGGTCGACGCACCGGTGAGCAGGCTGACATAGCCCTGCTTGGCGATGTCGAAACTGTGCCCGTGCCCACAACGCAATACCCGGTCGTGCGCTTCTAGTCCGAGCGCGCATTCCGGGCAGGCCAGCAGACCGGCCACCGCATCGAGTGCCTGCTGGTTAGCTGGTGACACTCTTCAGTTCGTCGCCGAGTGCCGCGGCCTCGTCCGGCGTGAGTTCGACGACCAGACGCCCGCCACCCTCGAGTGGAACCCGCATCACGATTCCACGCCCTTCCTTGGTTGCCTCGAGGGGACCGTCCCCGGTACGGGGCTTCATGGCCGCCATCCTCTGCTCCCTCCAGATCTGCGCGGTTAGCTGCGCACTTTCTTGGAACTCCAGTTGTCACCAACCAGCGAGCTCGCCGGCATTTGGCGAGCTACACCTGTCCCATTCTTCCCTATCGCGGATGTGGACGGATACCTGAGTTCAAAAAGTGACCGGTCGGCCTGTGTCGGCATGCTCACTACCGACCCAGCAATCGGCCAGGTGATCGTCTACCATCCCGGTCGCCTGCATCAAGGCGTAGGCCGTGGTCGGCCCGACGAACCGGAACCCGCGTCGCTTCAATTCTTTTGCCAGAGCTATGGATTCGGGTGTGGTGGCGGGCACGTCCGCGCCGGTTTTCGGGCGTGGCCGCGGCGGCGGAGCGAACGACCAGAGCAATGTGTCCAGTCCGATATCGAGATCGCGAGCAACCCGGGCGTTGCTGATCGCGGCTTCGACCTTCAACCTGTTTCGGACGATGCCGGGGTCGGCGAGCAGTCGCGCCACGTCGGCGTCGTCGAACTCGGCCACCTTCTCGATCGAGAATCCGGCGAACGCGGTCCGGAAGGTCGGCCGCTTGCGCAGGATCGTGATCCAGGCCAGACCCGACTGGAAGGCCTCGAGACACATCCGCTCGAACAGCGCGTCGTCGCCGTGGAGCTCCTTGCCCCATTCGAAGTCGTGATAGTCGCGATAGAGCTGGGTTTCCAGCGGCCACGGGCAGCGGATCTTGCCGTCGTCCGGCGCGGTCATGCCGGCGCGCCGATGCGGTGGGGGTGCGCCACCTGTGTGCACAGCAGCGCGGCGGCGGGACCGATGATCAGCGCAGACAGCAACAACGTGAGCATGCCGTGAGCTTAGGGTGCGGCACCGACATTCTTTCGGCTGCCGCTCGCGGAAATCGGACCGCGAGCTGGGCGTGGGTCGTGCTAGTCGGTGCTCGGCTGCGGCTGCGGCTGCGGCTGCGGCTGCGGCTGCGGCTGCGGCGTCGCTTCCGGCGCGACCGGTGGCTGCCACTGTGCGGCGCGCGCCTCGGCCAGCTGATGCTGCAACTCGTCGATGCGGGTGGCGAGCCGGGCCAGCGCCCAATCCACCTCGCCTGCCTTGTATCCCCGCACCACCTGCTGGAAACGCAGCGCCCGCACATCGGCCCCGGAAATTCCCTCCGCGGGCAGTACGGTCGCCGTCGTCCCCTCGGGCAGCGGCCCGAGCTCCTCCGACCGCCCGAAGACCGCGCTCGCGAGGAGGAACAGCACCGCGGCCACCAGACCGACGATCAGCACGTACAACAACAACGTGAGCATGCGACCGAGCTTATTGGCTCGTCCGCCGCCGTGAAGCACCGGTTGGTGCGGCGGTAGGCCAGCTACAGATGCCGGGTGGTGTCGATGCCGAGGGACATCCCCGCCAGCCCGCGCTTGCGGACGGCGAGCTTGTCGGCCACCCCGCGCAGTGCCGTCGCGGCGGGGGAGTCGGGATCGCGCAGCACGATCGGCGTCCCCTCGTCGCCCGCTTCGCGCACCGCCTGCTCGATCGGAATCTGGCCGAGCAGCGGCACCGGGGCGCCGACCGCGCGGGTCAGGCGATCGGCGACGGCTTGGCCACCGCCCGAACCGTAGAGATCCATCCTGGTGCCGTCGGGCAGATCGAGCCAGGACATGTTCTCCACCACGCCTGCGATCCGCTGCCTGGTCTGCAGCGCGATGGCGCCCGCGCGTTCGGCGACCTCGGCGGCGGCGGGCTGCGGGGTGGTGACGACCAGGATTTCGGCGCCGGGGATCAGCTGGGCGATCGAGATGGCGACGTCGCCGGTGCCGGGCGGCAGGTCGAGCAGCAGCACGTCGAGGTCGCCCCAGAAGACGTCGGCGAGGAACTGTTGCAGCGCGCGGTGCAGCATCGGGCCGCGCCACACCACCGGGGTGTTGCCCTTGGTGAATTGCGCGATGGAGATCATCTTCACGCCGTGCGCCTGCGGCGGCATGATCATGCGCTCGACCTGGGTCGGGCGGGCGTCGGTGCCGAGCATCCGGGGCACCGAGTGACCGTAGATGTCGGCGTCGAGCACGCCGACGGAGAGCCCGCGCGCGGCCATGGCGGCGGCGAGATTGACGGTGACGCTGGACTTTCCGACGCCACCCTTGCCGGAGGCGACGGCGTACACCCTGGTCAACGAGCCGGGCTGGGCAAAGGGGATCACCGGCTCCGCCGAGTCGCCGCGCAGCTGCTTGCGCAGGGTGGTGCGCTGCTCGTCGTTCATCACGTCGAGCTCGACGGTGACCGCGCCGACGCCTGCCACGTCGGCGACGGCCTTGGTGACCCGCTGGGTGATCTCGGTGCGCAGCGGGCAGCCCGCCGTCGTCAAGTAGACCTCGATGTGGACATTGCTGTCGGCACCGATCGCGATGCTTTTCACCATGCCCAGTTCGGTGATCGGCTTGCGGATCTCCGGATCGTCGACCTTTGCGAGGGCACCCCGCACATCCGATTCCGTAACTACTGGCATGGCAGGAATTTTAGGCGTGTCAAATTCTGGGCAGGTCTCCGGGCCGGGGTGTGGTGCCGGTGGCGTAGGAGGTTTCGTAGGCCATCACGTTGGCAACGTAGGCCATCGAGTTGTTGTAGCGCAGGATCGCCCGGGACTGCTGGGCGAGATCGCGCATGTTCAGGCCGCCGTCGCACAGGTACTTTCCGGCGGTCAGCGCCGCGTCGAAAAGGTTCTGCGGGTCGGCGATGCCATCGCCGTTGCCGTCGGCCGCGTAGTGCGTCCAGGTCTGCGGCAGGAACTGCATCGGGCCGATCGCGCGGTCGTAACCGGCCAGGCCGTCCAGCGCGCCGCCGTCGGTATCGCGAATCACGTTGTTGCCGTACAGGGATCCGTCGAGCACCGGGCCGTAGACCGGCGACAGCGGGTTGCCGTCGTTGTCGGCCTTGCCGCCGTAGTCGTGCGTGGATTCGACGCGACCGATGCCTGCCAGCAGGGTCCACGGCATATTGCAGGTCGGATTCTCTTCCGCGAGAATGCGTTCGGCGTTCTGGTACGCCGAGACCGCGATTCCCGGTACGCCGCCGGGACCGACGGGCAGGTCGGCGCGCTGCCGACCTTCCATCAGCGCAACGGATTTCACCTGCGGCTTCGGCTTGGTCTGCTGCTTTGCCATCGCGTGCTCGACGTATTCGGTCTTGGCGACGGTTTCGGAGATGGCCTGCGGCCTGGCCCCTACTTGTTCGTCCCGATCATCCCCGGGAAGGTGCTGTTCGACTGCCGCGGCGGCCTGGCTGCCCACGTCGGACGCGGCGGTGACGGCCGCGAGTCCGGCGGGAACCAACCCGGTCAGGGCGAGGACGGAGCTGCGCCGGATGGTGATGGCCGGCTGTTTTCGATGACGCCCCACTGTGCGGTGACCCTCCAACTGGCTCGGTGTGAGCCCTTCGTGATGGACGAAGAGAAGGCTACCGCATTCGAGATGTTTTTGTTATCTCTTTGTGATGTGGCCTGAAGTTTCGGATCAGGCAGGCGGGGCAGGCAACGGGATCACGACGCCGAACGGCAGCGTGATGCCCGGCGGCTGCGTCGGCACCGGCGCCGCGCTCGGCGTCGGTTCGGTCGAGACCGTCGGACCCGTCTCCACCGACACGGTCGGCGGCGCTTCAACCGCCACAGTAGGCGGTGCCTCCGGCGTCGGCGCCTGGGCCTGCTGGGCGGCATCGGGGGCGGGTGCAGGCGCCGTGCACACCGGCGCTACGGGCTGTTCCGGGTGCGCGGGATCGGCAGGAGCGGCGGCCGGTCCTGCGGGGTCCGCGGGATTGGGCGGCGCGGCCGGTCCGATGCCGAACGCCTGCGCGGGCGCCGCCGGCCTGATGGCCGCAGGCGCCTGCTCGCCGGGCTGCGGCATCGGGGCCGGAACCGTGACCGGGTCACAGGGATTCAGTGGCTTCGGCAGCACCGGGCAGAGCACGCCACACGGGATCGGCGGCAGCCCGGGGATTGTGATGAACACCTCAGTCGGCGTGGGTGTCGTCGCGCTGGCGGGCGGCGGTGCAGCGGCCGTTGTCGATGGCGTCGAGGTGTTGACCGCCGTCATATCCGACACCTGCACCGGCGTGCTGCCCGGCGGGATCAGATCGGGCGAGATGGTCACCTGCGTCGGAGCGCCGCCGGTGCGGTAGGCCGCCGCCCAGCTGAGCACGTTGGCCGCGTAGGCCGTCGAGTTGTTGTAGCGCAGCACCGAGCGCAGCTCCTGTGCCGGATCACGCAGGTCGAGCCCGCCCGAACACAGGTACTTGCCCGCGGCGAGCGCGGCGTCGAAGACGTTGTTCGGGTCGGCGACCCCGTCGCCGTTGCCGTCCGCGGCGTACAGGCTCCAGGTGCCGGGCAGGAACTGCATGGGCCCGATCGCGCGGACATAGCCGCCGCTGGCCGCCTTGATGATCTCGTTGCCGGGCAGCGTGCCGTCGAGTGCGGGCCCGTAGATGGGGGTGACCGTGGTGCCTGCGGCGTCGGTGCGCCCGCCGCCCGCGTGCCCCGACTCGATGCGGCCGATGCCTGCGAGCAGGCTCCAGGACAACCCGCAGCCCGGCGCGGAGGACTCCATCGCGAGTTCGGCGTTGCGATACGCGGCGAGCACGACTTCCGGGATGCCGAGTGCGCCGCCGACCATGGGCAGCGAGATTTCCTGCAGCGGCACTCGCCCAGCAAACGGCGCGGAACCGTCCGACGGGGTCATTGCCCGCAGTTTGCGGGGTGCCTCCTGGGTCACCGGAAGGAGTCCGACTGTCCGGGACAGTCCGGTCGCGCTGGCCGTCGCGGTGTCGTCTTTGCCGCCGGTCGCGCTGGTCGACGCGGCTAGCAGGGCCTCGGGCGCGGTGGGCGCGCCGGGCGAGGTAGCAGGGTCAGCGGCCGAACCAGAGGCGACAAGACCAGCTACGACCAGGGCCGAGACGGTTATCGGAGCAGATATACGCATTCGGCCACACCAATCCTCTACGTCGTGAGAGCGGCTGTCTGGACCATCCCCTGTCCGGCGCCGCTCGGGACAACGCAGTCCAGGTTACCCACCAGTCAGGTAGTTGTTTGGCATTTCCGGTCAATCGTCAGCTACAGGCGGCGAAACCGGGGCCGGTCCCTGCTTTCGGCCGGAGCTTTTCTTGCGCCGCGGCTCGCGATTGCCCGCCCCCTCGATCCGATCCAGTATCTCCTTCATCTCTTCCAATTCCCTGCGCAAATAGTCGCGCGTCGCCACTTCGCCGACCGCGATTCGCAATGCTGCGAGTTCGCGGGCGAGGAACTCGGTGTCCGCCTTCGTCTGGGCGGCCCGCATCCGGTCCTCCTCCAGCGCAACCCGGTCGCGGTTGTCCTGCCGGTTCTGCGCGAGCAGGATCAGCGGCGCGGCATAGGCGGCCTGAGTGGAGAACGCCAGATTCAACAGAATGAAGGGGTACGGATCCCAGCGCAATGCCACGACGAAGATGTTTAACGCAATCCAAACGATCACGATGATCGTCTGAATGGCCAGGTAGCGGCCGGTTCCGAGGAACCGCGCGACCTGTTCGCTGCTCCGCGCGAGCGCCTCGGCGTCCCAATCGATGCGGAACCGTGATTCGACCGGTGTCTCCAGCCTGCCGCGCGTGCCGACCTTCTCACTCATGCTCGCGCCTCGCCGGCGCTCGGCAACACCCGCAGCCATCCGGTTCGTTCACTCATGCCCGTGAATCCCTTCGTGCAGCTCTTCCTGATCACGCCAGTCGTCGGGCAGCAGATGATCGAGCACGTCGTCGACGCTGACCGCGCCGAGTAGATGGTTCTCCTCGTCCACCACCGGCCCGCAGACCAGGTTGTAAGTGGCGAAATAGCGCGTCACCGCGGCGAGCGGCACATCGGGACGCAGCGGGGCCAGATCGGCGTCGAGAATCCCGCCGACCATATGCGCCGGTGGTTCCCGCAGCAGCTGCTGGATGTGCACCGAGCCCAGATAGCGACCGGTCGGGGTCGCGGTCGGCGGCCTGACCACGAACACCATCGAGGCGAGCGCGGGCGTCAGATCCGGATTGCGCACCCTGGCCAGCGCCTCGGCGACCGTGGTCGAGGGCGTCAGGATGACCGGCTTCGGCGTCATCAGGCCGCCCGCGCTGTACGGCGAATGCTCGAGCAGCCTGCGGACCGGTTCGGATTCCTCCGGGTCCATCAGCGCGAGCAGGGATTCGGCCTCGCCGACCGGAAGTTCGCCGAGCAGGTCGGCAGCGTCGTCGGGATCCATCGCCTCCAGCACGTCGGCCGCGCGGCGCCGCTCCAGGTGGCCGAGAAGTTCGACCTGCTCGTCGTCGGGCAGCTCCTGCACCACATCGGCGAGCCGTTCGTCGTCGAGCGCGACGGCCACCTCGAGCCGCCGCTTCTCCGGCAGCTCGCGCAGCAGGTGCGCGACGTCGGCGGGCCGCATGCCCTCGAACTGTTCCAGCAGCTGGGTGACGTCCTGGCCGGGTCTGTCGATTTCGTGCGGCGTGAGTCCGGAGACATGGATCCAATCCACCACGTGCACGGTGCGCCGCCGCCCGAGCCTGCGGTGTCCGCGCACGGCGACCCTGGTCACCCGGTAGTCCCTGGTGCGGGTCTGCTCGATGCCGAGATCGACGACGAGGACATCGATGTCGGCGAGATCGGGCAGGTCCGGATCTTCCACCCGGACCGAGGAGTCCACGATCTGCGCGAGCGCGAGCATTTCGCCGGGGCGCTGGGTGAACCGGCGCAGGCTCACCGTCCCGGTGTTCAGCGTCACCACGCCGGGTTCGATCGCGGTCACCCGCAGGATCGGCACGAAAATGCGCCGCCTGGTTGGCAATTCGACGACGAGGCCGTGCACCCTCGGCTGCTGGCGGTCGTACCGGATGGCCACGACCACGTCCCTGACCCGGCCGATAGACTCGCCGTCCGGCCCCAACACCACCAGGCCGGCCAGCCTGGCGACGTACACCCTGGTAGCTGCCATGCTTGCCAGGCTAGAGGTTCGGGGGCGGTGACGTACCACGCCACGATCGACGGGAGTGATCTTGAAGCCGCGCCGCTCGGTGCTCGCCTGTCCAGGCAGCAACACCAAGATGATCGAAAAGGCCAAGGGGCTGCCCGTCGACGAGGTGTTTCTCGATCTGGAGGACGCGGTCGCGCCCGCCGCGAAGGCCGAGGCGCGGGCGAATATCGTGGCGGCGCTCAACGACTCGGCGTGGGCAGCGCCACTGCGGGTGGTCCGGGTGAACGACTGGACCACCGAATGGACCTACGCGGACGTGATCACCGTCGTCGAGGGCGCGGGCGCGGCACTGGACGCGATCCTGCTGCCGAAGGTGACCGACGCCGGTCAGGTGCGTGCGCTGGATCTGCTGCTCACTCAGCTGGAGAAGGCCAGCGGGCTCGAGGTCGGCGGGATCGGCATCGAGCCGCAGATCGAAAACGCCCTCGGCTTGCGCAATATCGACGCCATTGCCACCGCGAGCCCGCGGGTGGAAGCGCTCGTCTTCGGCCCTGCCGATTTCATGGCGAGCATCAACATGCGCACCCTGGTGGTCGGCGAACAGCCGGAGGGCTACGACACCGGCGACGCCTACCACCACATCCTGATGACCATCCTGCTCACCGCCCGCGCGCACGGCCTGCAGGCGATCGACGGTCCCTACCTGCAGATTCGGGATGTCGACGGTTTCCGGCGGGCCGCGGCCCGCACCGCTGCGCTCGGCTTCGACGGCAAATGGGTGCTGCACCCAGGCCAGATCGACGCGGCGAACGAGATCTTCAGCCCGCGCCAATCGGATTACGATCGGGCCGAACTGATTCTGGACGCATACGCCTTCCACACCTCGGTCGACGGCGGTGCCCGCGGGGCGGTCATGCTCGGCGACGAAATGATCGATGAGGCCAGCGCGAAAATGGCTCAGGTGATCGCGGAAAAGGGCAGGGCCGCGGCAATGACGCGCACCACGCGTTTCACGCCCCCAGGAAACCGGTCGGAATAGCAGAATAGAGACATGACGAATCCCTTGGGGAACTCGAATCGCGCACGGCAGGGCCTGCCGACGCCGCCGTCCGGCTGGCCTGTCGGCTCCTATCCCACCTATGCCGAGGCGCAGAAGGCTGTTGACTACCTCGCCGACGGGCAGTTCCCGGTGCAGGACGTGACCATCGTCGGCGTCGACCTCATGCAGGTCGAGCGGGTCCTGTACCGGCTGACCTGGGGCAAGGTCATCGGCGGCGGCGTGGTGAGCGGAGCGTGGCTCGGCCTGTTCCTCGGCCTGTTGCTGAGCCTGTTCACCACGAGCGGCACCTGGGGACCGCTGGCGGTCGGCTTGGTCGGCGGCGTCATCTTCGGCGTCATCTCGACCTCGATCCCGTACGCGGCGACCAAGGGGCAGCGCGACTTCGCCTCGACCATGCAGTTGGTGGCCGGACGCTACGACGTGCTGTGCGACCCGAAGTCGGCGGAGCAGGCGCGGGACATGCTTGCGCGGCTGGCCATCTGACGCATGGAGGTGGTGTCGACGGTCCGCACCGGTGTGCTCGACCATTTCGGTGTGCTGGCGACCGGCGTCGATTCGGCGTCGGTGACGTTTCTCGGGTTGGAGCCGATCGAGATCCTGCGGATCGTCGACGGCGATCTGGTGCATTACGCAACGGTGGGCGGTTCCCGGCATCCGATGGGCGATCCCACTGCGCTGCTTGCCGATCCGCTGCGCGGCCCGAGGGCCGAGCTGGTGCTGACGCTGCGCGGCTCGGCGGGCGCGAGCTCGGGTCTGGCCAAGACGCTCGGCGTGCTCGCCGCCGCGCCCGCGGTGGAAGGTGTTGTGCTGCAAGCCGATGCGCTGATGGATCTGGGCGAGCCGATGTGGCACAACGCGCCGTTCACCGCGGTGTTGTTGGGGGACAGCGGCATTCCCGAGGTGGTGCTGCCCGAACCGGCCGAGCCGGTGCGCTATTTGGCGGTGACCCCGTTGACCGCCACCGAGGCGGCGTGGGTCCGGGTGCGCGGGGCGCAGGCACTGCGCGAGGCGTGGGCCGAGGCGGGCATCGACGTGCGCGACCCCGAGCGGGGCGCGGCCAGAATGTGATTCGCCGCTACAGCCAGTTGTTGCGGTGGAAGTTGACGTACAACGCCACGCAGATGGCAAGGGTGAACGCGATGATGATCCAGAACCCCCACGTCGCCTCCAGTCCCGGCATGTGCGTGAAGTTCATCCCGTAGACGCCCGCGATCATCGTCGGCACCGCGGCGATCGCGACCCACGCCGAGATCTTGCGCATGTCGGTGTTCTGCTGCACGCCGACCTTGGCGAGCGCCGCGCTGATCAACGCGCTCAGTGCCTCGTCGAAGTCGGTGATCCGCTCGGAGACGCCGGCGTGATGGTCGGCCACATCGCGCATATAGCGGCGAATCTCCTTGGGCAGCGGCACATCCGGCTTGTGCCCGAGGATCTGTAGCGGCACCGCGAGCGGGGTCACCGCGCGGCGCAGCTCGACCACCTCGCGCTTGAGCTGGTAGATCGACTCGATGGTGACCTGGCTGCGCGGGGTGAAGACCTCTTCCTCCATCGCGTCGATGTCGAGCTCGACCGACTGCGCCACCTCGATATACGAGTCGACCACATGATCGGCGATGCCGTGCAGCACCGCACCGGTGCCGAGCATCAGCCTGGCCGGATCGGACTCCAGCTCCTTGCGCAGCGTAGCCAATTCGGAGTGCTCGCCGTGCCGGACCGCGACCACGAAGTCCGGTGCGGCGAACACCATGATCTCGCCGGTCTCCACGATCTCACTGACAGTGTGCAATTCGTGCTCGACGTAGGCGACCGTCCGCATCACCAGGATCAGCGTGTCGTCGTAGCGTTCCAGCTTCGGGCGCTGATGCGCCTTGACCGCGTCCTCGGCGGCGAGCGCGTGCAGGCCGAAAGTCTCTGCAATATCGGCCATCTGGGTCTCGTCCGGATCGTGCAGGCCGACCCAGACGAAGCCGGCGCCTCGGTTGCGCACCTCGGCGAGCGCGTCCCGGTGCGTGAATCTGCCGGGCAGTCGGCGCCCTTCGACGTACACGCCGCAGTCGACGATGGCCCGTGCGGTCGGCACCGGGATGCGCGGCAGCGGCCGCGCCGCGCGGCCGGAACCGCGAAACGACGGGAGCGGCGGAATAGATGGCACGTCCGTGATGCTACGTCGCCTGGATGTGCGGGTGCTGGGCTGAACACTGTAAGACTGGAGGGCGTGCGCATCGACCTGCATACCCACTCGACCGCGTCCGACGGCACCGATACTCCGGCCGAGCTGGTACGGAACGCCGCGGCCGCCGGCTTGGACGTCATCGCGATCACCGACCACGACACGACGTCGGGCTGGACCGAGGCGGTCGAGGCGTTACCCAAGGGGCTCACGCTGGTCCGCGGGATGGAGATGTCGTGCATCGGCCTCGGCGAGGACGGCTGGCCGGTCCCCGTCCATCTGCTTGCCTATCTGTTCGATCCGGCCGATCGGTGTTTCGCCGAGGAGCGGGAACGGCTACGCGGCGAGCGGGTCGAGCGGGTGCGTGCGATGGCCGAGCGCATGGTCGCCGACGGGTTACCGATCGATCCGGACGAAGTGCTCGCGTCGGCAGGCCCGTCCGCGGGGCGCCCGCACCTGGCCAGGGCACTGGTTGCCGCGGGCGTGGTGCCGAGCGTGGACGCCGCGTTCGAGGAGCTGCTCGCGCCGCACGGCCCGTACTACGCCGAGAAGGCCGATACGCCGTTGCGCCGCGCGGTCGAGATGATCGCCACCGCGGGCGGGGTCAGCGTGCTCGCCCACACCAGGGCTCGCAAGCGGGGCAGGCTGCTTGCCCTCGACGACATCCGCGAGCTCGCCACCTTCGGGCTCGGCGGACTGGAGATCGATCACCCGGATCATTCGGCGCACGATCGCCAGGTGCTGGCCGAACTCGCCGCCGAGCTCGGCCTGCTCACCACCGGCTCGTCGGATTACCACGGCGCCAACAAGACGATCCGGCTCGGCGACTGCACCACCGATCCTGCGCAATTCGAGGTGCTCGTCGGCAAGGCGACCGGGGTGCCGGTGGTCGTCTCGTGAGAGTGCTGCGTGGTCTCAGTGGCGTCGTTGCCGCGGGAACCTTCGCCCTCATGCTGGTCATCGTCGGCGCGGCGGTGATCGCGGCGCGCCGGGATTTTCCGGGTCCCGGCGTCGAATCGGTGTCGTGGCACATCGTGTCAGCGGTGATAACGGTTGCGGCACAGATTTATTCGGATAGACATCGGGGTTTGGCGGCTTTTTCTGGATCTGTGGTTGTTTTTATCGTCGCTGGACTATTGCTGTGGACGCAGTGGTGGAGTTGATATCCGGCTGCTGAGACTTTGCCGTCTCGGCCACGGACTGATCACGAATCAGACCGACAACGCCGATATTCGCGGTAATGGTTGCGGCTACGTGAATTGTGGCCGAATATTTCTCTTTGTGACGGAACTCGAGACGGACGTACTGGTTTTGGGTGGAGGCCCCGCCGGAACCTGGGCCGCCGTCTCCGCCGCCGCCGCAGGCGCCCGCGTCGTGCTCGCCGACAAGGCTCGCTGCGGCACCAGCGGTCCGACGGCATACGGCACCACCTCGCTCTGGAACATCCCCCCTGGACCTGCCAGAGACGAGGCCGTACACCGAGGTTACGCGCACGGTGGTGGACTGGGCGACCAGGACTGGATGCATCGGGTCCTCGAGGAAACCCATCAGCGTGTGGAGCAGCTGGCCCGCTGGGGTTACCGGTTTCCCGGCGCGGGACCCGGTGGGCGCCGGTCGTCGCTGCGGGTGTACCTCGACGGCGCGAGCTATTTGCGCCGCATGCGCCGTAGCGCGATCGACGCGGGCGTGCGCATCCTCGACCATCACCCCGCCCTGCAATTGCTTGTCGATCGCGACGGCATGGTTGCGGGCGCGACCGGCGTGCAGCAGCACAACCAATGCAGGCAGTGGACCATCCGGGCCGGCGCCGTCGTGGTGGCGACCGGCGGGTGCGCGTTCCTGTCCGGCGGCGCAGGCACCGACGTGGACACCGGCGACGGCCTGCTGTTCGCCGCGGAGGCGGGCGCCCAGCTGTCCGGGATGGAATTCTCCAGCGCATACGGGCTGACGCCGATGCTGAATGTGGCGAACCCGGTGAACCATGCGAACTCGGCACCCGGCCTCGCCCTGCACTTCGCGACGCTCTACGACGAGTCGGGCCAGGCGTTGGACGGCCATCGCGCCGCCGCCTTCGCCGAGATCGCCGACGGCCGCCGGGTATTCGCGGCACTCGATGACGTGCCCGAGACGGTGCGCGGCTGGCTGGCCAGGCACGGCCTGGTCGACCACACCAGGAGGGTGCCGCTGCGCGCCGTCCTCGAGGGCACGGTGCGCGGCACCGGCGGTCTGCGGATCGCGGGCCGCGACTGTGCCACCACGGTCGGCGGCCTGTTCGGCGCGGGCGACGTGACCACCAGGGAACCGATCACCGGCGCGGTGAGCGGGTTCGGCGGACAGGGCGGCGCATGGGCGATCGCCTCCGGCGTGTGGGCAGGCGCGGGCGCGGCCAGGTATGCGCGCACGGCCGACCGACGCGCTCCGGTCCGCGAAGTGCCCGGCGCCGGGCTCAATCCCGTGTCACGGATCGACCCGCGCGCGGTGGTCGGGCTCGTGCAGGAGCACACGCTGCCGTTGCGCCGCAGCTACTGGCGCAGCGCGGGCAGTCTGCACGACAGCATCGGCGAACTCGACACGATGTGGCCAGGCGCCGAATTCGACCTCGGCGGTAGCGGTCTGGACCGGCTACGAGCCAGGCAGGCGGCGGCATTGCTTGCGGTGGCGCGGTGGACCAAGTACAGCGCGTTGGCGCGCACCGAGACCCGTGGCATGCACCGGCGCACGGATCATCCTGGGGCCGAAGACGATTGGCAGGTGCGGCTGATGTCGGGCGGGCTCGACACCGTGTGGGTGCGCCCGGATGCCCGCGAGAAGGCGGCACTCGACGCGGGCGAGATCGGCGCACTCGACGGCGATACCACACCCGTGGCGGCCAGGCCGATCGCGGTGGTGGCAGGCCGTGAGCGTGGCATCGTGTCGAGGCGGGACGTGGCAACGATCGAGACGTTCGGGAAAGGGGCGCCGCACCTGCGTGAGCCCATCCGGTTGGCTGCGCGCTCGGCCGCGGTGCCGGACGCGCCGGAGATCCTGCCCGAAGACGACGAGGGCACCGCACATCTCACACCGGCCGACCCGATCGCGATGTGACAACTCACCGCGCGAGCACGGCTGCCTGCGAGTTTTCGCTTACCGCCGGGTAATTCCCGCGCCTTAACCTTGGTACGTGCGTGCGACACGGCGTAAACCCGACCGGTTTGGCAAGTCGCTGACCGTGCTGGCAGAATGTGTCGGATTCCGTACCCAAGCCACCGCCGGGTACTGGAGTTACGGAGATCTCCGCCTCGCGACGCACCGTCGTGACCCGAGGATCACGCCGCATGTTCTGTCTGGACCCACCCGTCCGGCTCTCGCTCCGCGGATCAGTGCCGCGCCACGTCACCGACATCGGCAACGGGTTTTCGCGACCCGCCGTCCGATTCGAAACGTACCGGTCAGCGCACTCGATGAGCGTTATGAATCCCCAGGCGAGCAGCCTGCGGAGCGATCAAAAGACCTTAATACCCAAATACCCGGCGGTAACCGTCCCCCGGTTTGTCCGACCCGAGCAGGAGTGAAATCGTGTCACCTGTGACTGACGCACCGAATGCCACCACGGCCCCGCACGCCGACACCGCAGCAAGCCTTTCCGCAATTACGCACGACGAGATTTTCGCGGGGCATCTTGGCGGCAAACTCTCGGTCGAACTCAGCTCGCCGTTGGAAACGCAACGCGACTTGTCGATCGCCTACACCCCCGGTGTCGCTCAGGTCAGCCGGGCGATCGCGCAGGACGCGGAACTGTGCAAGCGCTACACCTGGACCGACCGCCTCGTCGTCGTGGTCAGCGACGGCACCGCGGTGCTCGGCCTCGGTGACATCGGCCCGCGCGCCTCGCTGCCGGTGATGGAGGGCAAGGCGGCGCTGTTCAAGAAGTTCGCAGGCCTCAACTCGATCCCGATCGTGTTGGACACCAAGGACGTCGACGAAATCGTCGAGACGCTGATCCGGCTGCGCCCCAGCTTCGGCGCGGTGAACCTGGAGGACATCTCGGCGCCGCGCTGCTTCGAGATCGAGCGGCGGGTCATCGAGGCGCTCGACTGCCCGGTCATGCACGACGACCAGCACGGCACCGCCATCGTGGTGCTCGCCGCCCTCAACGGCGCGGCGAGGGTGCAGGGTCGCGGCATCGCGGACCTGAAGGTCGTGGTGTCCGGTGCGGGCGCGGCAGGCGTCGCGTGCACGAATATCCTGCTGGCCGCGGGTGTTCGGGACGTCACCGTGCTCGACTCGAAGGGCATCGTCAGCCGCGAGCGCACCGACCTCAACGAGGTGAAGGCCGAGCTGGCCACCAGGACCAACCCGCGCGGGCTCAATGGTGGTGCGGCCGAGGCATTGCAGGGCGCCGACGTGTTCCTCGGCCTGTCCGCAGGCCTGATCGCCGAGGAGCTCATCGCCTCGATGGCGCCGGAGTCGATCGTGTTCGCGATGTCCAACCCGGACCCGGAGATTCACCCCGAGGTCGCGCGCAAGTACGCGTCGATCGTCGCGACCGGTCGCAGTGACTTCCCGAACCAGATCAACAACGTGCTCGCGTTCCCCGGTGTGTTCAAGGGTGCGCTCGATGCGGGTGCGCGCCGGATCACCGAGGGCATGAAGATCGCCGCCGCCGATGCCATTCTCAGCGTCGTCGCCGACGAGCTCGGCCCGGACAAGATCGTGCCGAGCCCGCTCGACCCGCGGGTCGCCCCTGCCGTCGCCGAGGCCGTCGCGGCCGCAGCGCGCGCCGAAGGCGTTGCCTAGCAGTTACCTTCGCTGGCCGGAAGGCGCCTCGTCCCGATTCGGGCGGGGCGCTTTCTGTTTGGCGGCGCGGGCCGACATCCTGACCCACAGATTCAGGGCGATCATCGCGCCGAGCGCGGCGAGCAGCGAGACGGCGACCACCGGACTCCGGTCCGTGGACGACGCCCAGACGAACAGCAGGATCGCCACGAGCGCCACATAGCCGCCGATGAACCTGATACTCATCGGCCAGACGTTAGCCGGTTCGCCGTGCCGCGCGTGCGGTTTACAGCAGGTGCTCGTCGAGCCAGGCGCGCGCCACCTCGGCAGGCTTGGCCTGCTCGTCCCGGATGCGGCGGAGCATGGTGCCGAGATCGTCGGTGGTGAGTTCGCCCGCAACGTAATTGAGCTTCTTGATCTGTCGAGCGTCGAGCGCGCCCTTGCGGAACAGCGGCAGCACGTTCTCGGCGCGTACCGCGTAGGTGGTGTCCGACAGCACGGTCAGCCCGTCCGTCGCTCCCGGCGCCGCGGTCGGCGGGCCGGTCAGCAGCCCGGCTTGAACCTGCCCGTCCAGCAATGCCTTTCGGAGCGCGGCCGGGTCGGCGAACGGCACCACGTCGGCGAACACGCAGCCTGCGGGTTGTGCGACGCTCGGCGGCGCGGGCAGCAATCCTGGCGCCGAGGCCACGCCTGCGACGAGCCCGCCGCATTTCGGCCCGAGATCGGCGACCGACTGCACGCTGTCCTGTGCGGCCGCCGCCGCGGTGAGCAGCACCCGCGCTCGCAGGTCGGTGCCGTCGGAGGGATCGGACACCACCAGTCCTTCCGGCAGCGACTTGCTCAGTGCGAGAGCAACCTTGTCGGGCAGCCGGTCGGTCGCCTTCGCGTCGAGGAACGCGAGCAGCGCACCGGTGTGCTCGCCGACCACTGTTGCTCGACCGGCGTCGAGGGCGGCCAGATAGTCCGCGCGGCCGCCGAGATCGGTAGCCAGCGAGGTGCGCGCGCCGGTCCGAGCCAATGCGCCCGCATAAATTTCGGCGAGCAGCCTCGACTCGATCGAATCACCGGCACCGACCGTGATCGGTGCGCCGTGCTCACCGTTTCCGCAGGCTACGGCCGTTGCGGCGGTCGCAACGACGAGAATTCGCGCGAGCCTGCGCAGCGACGCGGCCACCACCATCCGGCGACACCAACTCTCCGAGAGATCGACAGAGCTAACAGGAACACCCTGAAGCGGGCAGTATGGACTCCCAGAATGTACCGGTGGCTGTCGCGCCCCGGACCTTCGCACTGCCCGTCATGCCGGAAGGACTCCAGTGAAAACCTCGATCACCCCCGATGCCGCGCGGCACGGTCGGTCGGCGCTGCGGTTAGCGCTGCGCGCCACGCGTTTCCTCGTTGCCGCCGCCGCGTTGGCCGTCGCCATGATCCTGTCCGCGTGTGGCAATTCCGACCCGCTAGCCAGCAAGGGCGACTGTGCGGGGGAGGGGCTCATCGTCGGCTCTGCGAACTTCCCCGAGTCCGAGACCGTCGCGAACATCTACGCGGAGGTCTTGCGCGTCAACGGTTTCAAGGTCGACACCAAGCTGAACATCGGCAGCCGTGAGGCCTATGTTCCTGCGGTGCGCGAGTGCGCGATCTCGGTGATCCCGGAGTACACCGGCAACCTGCTGCAGTACCTGGACAAGAACGCCACCGCGACCAGCGCCGCCGAGGTGGACAGCGCGCTGGCCACGGCGCTCGGCGCCGATCTCACCATCGGCACCCCGGCGCCAGGCGAAGACTCCGACGCGGTCGTGGTCACCCGCGCCACCGCCGACCGCTGGAACCTGAAGAGCATCGCCGACCTGGCCGCGCACGCCGCCGAGGTGAAATTCGGTGCGCCTGCGGAGTTTCAGGAACGCGCGGGCGGCCTGCCGGGGCTGAAGAAGAACTACAACCTCGACATCGCCGCGAGCAACTTCGTGCCGATCGCCGACGGCGGCGGCCCGGCGACGGTGCGTGCGCTGGTCGACGGCCAGGTGACCGCGGCCGACATCTTCACCACCTCGCCTGCCATCACCCAGAACAACCTGGTGGTGCTCGAGGATCCGAAGCACAACTTCCCCGCGCAGAACGTGGTGCCGCTGCTCAACGCGGCCAAGAAGTCGGACAAGGTGCTCGCCGCCCTCAACGTCGCCTCGGCGAAGCTGACCA
Organism: Nocardia sp. NPDC049149; assembly: GCF_043197455.1. Taxonomy (NCBI): domain Bacteria; kingdom Bacillati; phylum Actinomycetota; class Actinomycetes; order Mycobacteriales; family Nocardiaceae; genus Nocardia; species Nocardia sp. NPDC049149. The sequence goes on along the minus strand of NZ_JBICTD010000002.1, from coordinate 705,102 downwards.
CCGCCGAGCTGATCAAGCTGAACGAGGCCGTCTCGGGTGCCGGCAAGACCGAGCCCAAGGCCGCTGCCGTGGCGTGGGTGAACGCCCAAGGGCTGAATACGCCGATCGGGTAGGGGAAAGCGTTGTCCGATATCGAGTTCCGCGGTATCAGCAAGATCTATCCGGACGGCACGCACGCCGTCACCGAGCTCGATCTGCGCATCGAATCGGGGTCGTTCACCGTGTTCGTCGGCCCGTCCGGCTGCGGGAAGACCACCTCGATGCGCATGATCAACCGGATGATCACCCCCAGTGCGGGCACGATCACCATTGCCGGGCAGGACATCTCAGCCGTCGATCCGGTCAAGCTGCGCCTCGGTATCGGCTACGTGATCCAGAGCGGCGGGTTGCTGCCGCACCGCACGGTCGTCGACAATGTCGCGACCGTGCCGGTGCTGCGCGGTGATTCGCGCAAGGCAGCCAGGGCAGCGGCGCTCGAGGTGCTCGACCGGGTCGGCCTGGATCGGTCGCTGGCCGGGCGCTATCCCGCGCAGCTGTCCGGCGGCCAGCAGCAGCGGGTCGGCGTGGCACGGGCGCTGGCCGCCGACCCGCCGGTGTTGCTGATGGACGAGCCGTTCAGCGCCGTCGACCCGGTGGTGCGGGCCGAGCTGCAGCTCGAAATGCGAAGGCTGCAAGCCGAACTATGCAAGACGATCGTGTTCGTGACGCACGACATCGACGAGGCGATCACCCTCGGCGACCGGCTCGCGGTGTTCGGGCGGGGTGGCGTGCTACAGCAGTACGACGCACCCGAACGCGTGCTCGCCCAGCCCGCCACCGATTTCGTCGCCGATTTCGTCGGACGCGACCGCGGCTACCGTGGCCTGTCCTTCCGGACGGCGAAAGAGGTTCCGCTGCACGACATCCGGACTGTCACCGCGGCCGAGGTTGCGGCGCTCCGGTTGGATCGCGGCGACTGGGTGCTGATCGTCGACGCCGACGGCAAGCCGTCCGGGTGGGTGGATGTGACCGGCGTCGAGGCGGTGCGCGCCGGGCACTCGCTGGCGGAGAGCACCTCCGCGGGCGGTTCGCTGTTCACGCCGACCGGCGATTTGCGCCAAGCGCTGGACGCGGCGATCTCCTCGCCCTCCGGAGTCGGTGTCGCCGTGGATGATTCGGGTGCGGTCCGGGGCGTGGTGCTCGCCACCGAGGTGCTGCAGCAGTTGGCGGGGCAGCGGGCGACCGAGGACGCCGAACGCAATCGGCACTTCTTCGAGCAGGAACAAGCGCAATGAGCATCGGAGAACGGTGGTCGGCGTGGCGGAGCGAAACCGGTAGGGCGACGTGAACTACCTGATCGACAACTTCGCCGAGATCATGGGGATCACCAAAACCCATCTGTACCTTGCGCTTGTGCCGTTGGCGCTCGGGCTGGTGATCGCGGTGCCCGTCGGCGCGTTGATCCGCCGGGTGCCCTGGTTGCGCCGGATCACGGTCACCGTGGCGAGCCTGGCGTACACGATCCCGTCGCTGGCGCTCTTCGTGATCATCCCGCCGATAGTCGGGATTTCCGCCATCGACCCGCTGAACGTCATCATCGCGCTGACCGTGTATTCGACGGCGCTGTTGGTCATCGCGGTGCCCGCCGCGCTGGATTCGGTGCCTGCCCAGGTGGTCGATGCCGCCGACGCGGTCGGGTTCAGCTCGGTGCGGCGCACGCTCACCGTCGACATGCCTTTGGCCATCCCGGTTTTCGTGTCCAGCCTGCGGGTGGTGGTGGTCACCAATATCGCCATGGTCTCGGTCGGCGCGTTGATCGGTGTCGGCGGGCTCGGCAAGCTGTTCACTCAGGGCTACCAGCGTGATTATCCGGACGAGATCGTCGCGGGCATCATCGTGATTTTGGCGCTGGCCTTGATCTTCGACCGTCTGGTCTACGGTCTCGGTCGCTGGGCCACACCGTGGGTGCGCGCCGACGCCGAGGCCGGGCAAGCGAAAGGCGCAGGCGCATGAACCTTTTCCTCGACGCCTGGCACTACTTCACCGACGGTGCGCACTGGACCGGGCCTGCCGGCATCGAACACCGTCTGCTGGAACATCTTTGGTACAGCTTCCTCACCATCCTCAGCTCTGCGGTGATCGCCGTGCCGCTCGGCTTGGTGATCGGCCACACGCGGCGCGGTGCCGCGCTGCTCGTCGGGTTCGCCAATGCCATGCGGGCGTTGCCCACCCTGGGTTTGCTCACCTTCCTGGTGCTGCTGCTCGGCCTCGGGTTGATCCCGCCGCTGCTCGCCCTCATCACGGTCGGCATCCCGCCGCTGCTGGCCGGCGCGTACGCCGGAATCGCCAATGTGCCAGTGGATGTCGTCGATGCGTCGCGGGCGATGGGGATGACCGAACGGCAGATCCTGTTCCGGGTCGAGGTGCCCAACGCCATGCCGATTCTGCTGACCGGGCTGCGCGGGGCCACCTTGCAGGTCGTCGCCACCGCGACCATCGCGGCGTTCGTCAACCTCGGCGGTCTCGGCCGCTACATCTTCGACGGACTCAGCCTCCATCGCTACGACCGGGTGCTCGTCGGCGCTGTGCTTGTCGCGGTGCTGGCGGTGGTTCTCGACGGTCTGCTCGCCATCACCGTGTGGGCGAGCACGCCGGGCACCGGCAGGCTGCGCCGCGCCGCTGTGCTGCCCACCACCGCCGACCTCAGCGCGCAGTCCGCAGGCTGACCTGCGCCGGTCCGCCCGCCCACCCTCGGTGGGCGGGCATTTTTATGTCGCCGATCACGTTTCTTACCGGAAGAACCGTCTTGCGGGTGTCTATTCCGCGTCGTATATTCCACATGGAGTATTTGGGGTGGAGCATGTCGGAGGGCGGGGCTAGCGTTCCCCTCGCAACCGACGCTCCGGTTCGCGCACCGGGCGCGAGCGATCGGCAGGAGGTGACGAACAATGGGGCAGCAGGCTCGCCAGGCGGTGACGCCACTGGCGATCGCCGTGCTCGCGCTGCTCGAAGAGCGGCCGATGCATCCGTACGAGATGTATCAGCTGCTGATCGCGCGGCGCGAAGACCTCCTGGTCAAAGTGCGGCCCGGCTCGCTGTACCACACGGTGGCGCGCCTGGCCGAACAGGAACTGGTGCGGTCCGAAGGGGTCGACCGAGAAGGCAATCGGCCCGAACGCACCACCTATCGGATCACGGCGGCGGGCCGCGAGGCCTTGCGCGCCAGGATCGCCGAGATCATGCGGTACCCGATGCCGGAGTACCCGATGTTCCCGATTGCACTGGCCGAGGCGCACAACCTGCCCAAGGACGATGTGCTCGGACTGCTCGGGGAGCGGATCGGGCACCTCGAAGCCGAACTCGTCGATGTCGAGACGATGCTCGACTGGGCGGCCGAGCAGCAAGTGCCGCGCCGCTACTACGTCACCCTGCCGTACCTGCGCGCCATGCTCAGCGCGGAGATCGCCTGGGTGCACAGCTTCATGGCCGAATTGGACAGCGGCGCACTGGAATGGGAGGACTTCGACGCGACCACCGGTGTGCGAGCAGGCAACGGACAGCACCCGTCGCCTGCCGAGCAGCGTCCAGGAACCGCGCCTCCGCCCTGACGGCGATGTCGCAACGACGTCGCCCCACAAACTTCTTTGCTCGCCACCGAGCACCGCCGAGATAGGAAATCCGAAGCAATGACCACACAACGCAATCCGTGGCTGGCGCTGGTCGCGCTAGTTGTCGGCTTCTTCATGATCCTGCTGGATATGACGATCGTCGCGGTCGCGAACCCGGCGATCATGCAGGACCTGCGCACCGACATCAACAGCGTGATCTGGGTGACCAGCGCCTACCTGCTCGCCTACGCGGTGCCGCTGCTGGTGACCGGCAGGCTCGGTGATCGGTTCGGGCCCAAGAACATCTACCTGATCGGCCTGTTCATTTTCACCGCCGCCTCACTGTGGTGCGGCCTGTCCGGCACCATCGGCATGCTGATCGCCGCCCGGGCGCTGCAGGGCATCGGCGCGGCGTTGATGACGCCGCAGACCATGGCCGTCATCACCAGGACCTTCCCGCCGGACAAGCGCGGCGCGGCCATGGGTCTGTGGGGTGGTGTCGCAGGCCTGGCCACGCTGGTCGGCCCGATCCTCGGCGGTGTGCTCGTCGACGGGCTCAGCTGGGAATGGATCTTCTACGTCAACGTGCCGATCGGCATCGTCGCCTTCGCGCTCGCGGTCTGGTTGGTGCCTTCGCTGCCGACCAACGAGCACAAGTTCGACATCCCCGGCGTCGTGCTCAGCGGTGCAGGCATGTTCCTGCTGGTGTTCGGCCTGCAAGAGGGCAACACCCGTGATTGGGACTGGGTGATCTGGGCACTCATCGTGGCCGGACTCGCGGTGCTGGTGGCGTTCGTGGTCAACCAGGCCCGCAACACCGGTGAGCCGCTGGTGCCGCTGAGCCTGTTCAAGGATCGCAACTTCGCTCTCTCGGCCGTCGCCATCGCCGCGATGGGCGCGACCGTGGCCTCACTGATGGTGCCGACGTACTTCTATCTACAAGCCGTGCGCGATCTTTCGCCGACCAAGTCGGCGCTGGTCTTCGCGCCGATGGCCATCGTGACCGGCGTGTTCGCGCCGTTCATCGGCAAGTTCGCCGACCGCTGGCACCCGAGGATCGCCCCGACCGTCGGCTTCGCGCTGTTCGCCGTTTCCATCTTCTGGTTCTCGGCACTGATGACTCCGGGCTCCTCGATCGTGTGGTTCCTGGTCTCGGCCGGGCTGGCCGGTTTCGCCAACGCCTGCATCTGGGCCCCGTTGGCCTCCACCGCCACCCACAACCTGCCGGTCCAGCAGGCGGGCGCGGGCGCAGGCGTCTACAACACCACCCGCCAGGTCGGTTCGGTGCTCGGCAGCGCCGCGATCAGTGCCCTGGTCGCCGCCCGGATGAGCGCCAACGGCCTCGGCGGCGGCAAGGTGTCCGAAGGTGGTGCGGGCCAAGGTGCTATCCCCGAGTTCGTCAAAGACGCCTTCAGCACCGCCCTCAGCCAGTCCACCCTCCTCCCCGCGGGTGTCCTCCTCATCGGACTCGTAGCCTCGGCCCTCTTCATCCGCCACGGCCAAGCCCCCAAACCCGGCCCGCAGGACGAACCCGCCAAGGCCGACTCGATAGCCGCCTGAACCCCGACACCACGGTGCCCCGCAAGCGAACCAGCTTGCGGGGCACCAGGTGTCAGCGGGTTTACGAGATACTGGTCAACGAACAAGCTCAGAAAGCAACGTCCAGTCGATCCGTATCCGAATCGGCATGTCGACCACGGTCTCGGTGCTAGTCGGCTCCAGCACCTCATGGAGCCGGTATTGACCCTGTGCATGATCGAGAACATGGATTGCGATGGATGCGACCTGGTTGTCCTCTGTCCAGACAATCCAGTACCAAGGGATACCCGCGAGCGCATATTCGGCGCGTTTCTCAGCGACGTCGATTTTCTCAGACGTTGGCGACACAACCTCGACAGCGAGCTTCACACCCGCGGCGGGTAGGGGGCGAAGATCCTCGGGCGCACGGTCGAAAAGGGCGACATCAGGCCGTCTGATCGTGGCGTTGGGAAATTCCCAGAGCAGGACATCGAAGTCGGTGTCGACGTCCAAGCAGCCGTCTTGGTGGCGGTTCATGTGTGCCTCAGCTGCGGTTTCGATCAGGTCCGCGATCCGGCGTGCCGCCTTTTGGTGCCGACGTGTCGGCGATTCGGCTCGGACAGCTTCCCCGTTCACGACTTCAACGAGGCGGCAGAACGCTTCTGGAAGTTTTTTCCAGATCTCCACTGTGATCGGTTCCGGCTGCAGATTCTCTTCTCTGGCCCAATCGAATACAGCAGACATGCGGCGCTCCTCTGGGCGGGCAATGGATTCAAACCGACCCTATCCCGGTGACCAGCACAGACGTTGTCGGATGTCGGTAGGTCGTCAGGCGACCTGGAAGGTGACGGTGGGGTGGCCGGTGGCGCCGTCGGGGACGACATCGCGGCGTTCGGCGGTTTGGACTTCGCCGGTGGCGTCGGTGCTGCGGGCGCGGATGGTGTGGGGGCCGGGGGTGGCATCCCAGTCGAAGACCCATTGGCGCCAGGTGTCGATGGAGAGTTCGTCGGCGAGGCGGGCGGGTTGCCAGTTGCCGTTGTCGATTTGGACTTCGACGGCGCGGATGCCGCGGTGCTGGGCCCAGGCGACACCGGCGATGGTGGTGCGGCCCTGTTTGATTCGGCCGCGCGGGCGTGGAGTGTCGATGCGGGTGCCGGTCTTGATCGGGCCGAGCGCGGACCAGCCTCGGCGTGTCCAGTAGGCGGTAGCCCGATCGAAGCGGGTGACCTCCAATTCGGTGACCCACTTGGTTGCGGAGACATAACCGTAGAGGCCGGGCACCACCAGCCTGGCCGGATAGCCGTGCGTGACGGGCAGCGGTTCGCCGTTCATACCGACCGCGAGCAGTGCGTCCCTGCCGTCGGTGAGCGCGGCCAGCGGGGTGCCCGCGGTCCAGCCGTCGGTGCTGTGCGACAGCACCATGTCGGCGTCGGGATGCGGGCCTGCCTCGGCGAGCAGCGCATCGAGCCGATAGCCGAGCCAGCGGGCGTTGCCGATCAGGTCGCCGCCGACCGGATTGGATACGCACGCCAACGTCACCAGATGCTCTTCGACCGCACGATGCGCCAAATCCGCCCAGGTGAGCCGGATTTCCCGATCCACCATGCCGTGGATGCGCAGCGACCAGCTGTCCTTGGACACCTGCGGCACGATCAGCGCGGTGTCGATGCGATAGAAATCCGAACTCGACGTCAGGTACGGCGTCAGTCCCGGCACCTGCAGATCGGCCCCCGGCGCGATCGGCGTCTCGGGCGCGACCGGTTGCGGCAATTCCACCGCGGCGCGCTCGCCGGACACGTCCCGCCGCGATACTCCGAGCAGCCGCCCCGCCGTCCCGGTGACGATGGCCAAGCCGCCCGCAATCGCCAACCCCTGCAAGACCCGTCGCCGCTGTGGTGTTGCGGCGGGGTCTGCGGTGACGCCGGATGTCGTCGCTGGCTGCTGCGGTGCTGGTCTGGTGGTCGCCGCTGGATCCGCTGTCCCCTCGGTCAATGCACCCACTCCGTCGGCAGATTTCGTTCCAGCGCTGTCTATTTCACCGGCGGACCGGTCGGCCGCGATACCGCTGAGACCGGTCGACGACTGCGGCGCCGGACTGTCCGCGGACCCTGAGCTTTCGGCATCAGCCTGTTGCGCCTCCTCGATCCGTCGCGTCAACACCCGCAGCGTATAGATCCCCGCGACAACCCCGACGATCGTCGGCAGCGCCCCCGCCACACCGGTGCGCCCCACAGCGACCAGGGTCGCCACCACTCCGAAAACCCCGAGCAGCACCGAACCCGCAGCCCGCGTGGTCCTTTCGATCGCCCCCGCCAGCCCGGCGACCACCAGCGCAACCACCGCCATGCAGACATACAGCACCGTCTTGTCGCTGGTGCCGAACGTGCTGATGGCCCATTCCCGAACACCGTCGGGCGTGTGGTCGACGACGGTCGCGCCGAGGGCGTTGAGGGGAGCGCTGTCGGCGCCGAGGAACGCCGCGAGCAGTTCTGCGACGCCGAGCGTCACGCCTGCCGAGACGATCCCGGCCACCACCCGCAGTGCGGGCGAACGCAATCGCAGTTCGGCCATGAATTCGAGCGTACTGCCTGTTCAGCCCGACAATATGACCATTTGGTGACGTGCGCTCCGCCGCGCTATTCGGCGAATTCGTCGGCGAGGGTGTTCCAGAACAGCAACTCGTAATGCTGGAAGAGCCGCGCGTACCGGTGGGCCGCTTCGAGATCCAGGCGCTCGGCGTCGAGCCCGGCCTGAATGGCGACCAGCGCCTGCTGCCCGATCTCGGGCACGTCCGCGGCGAAGAAGTCGAAGAAGGCACACGCGGCATCGTCGAATCCGTAGTGTTCGCGCATCGCGGCCGCGACGATCCCGCAGTACGTGCCGAATGCCGCGAAATTGGCGTAGATCCCGGCGGCGGTCGCGGCCGATTCGCCGTGCAACGCCAGCCACGCGACGAACGCCGGATACGCCTGGCAGCCCGCCCTCGGCAGGTCAGTGCCTGGGTCCGGCCCGGCGGCCGCGATCAACGCGTCCAGCATCGCGTAGGCCTGCCGTTCACCGGGCGCAAGCGTGCCGAAGAATGTCCGTGCGTCGGGATCGTCTGCGCGCGAGGCCATTTCGTGGAAACTGCGCCAGTCGCTGCGGGTGATCCATCGTTCCTCCGCGGCGAGCGCGGCGAACACCGCCCGCGGCGCCTTACCTGCCGCGATCAGCGGCACCAGCCGGTTGTCGTCGTCGTGTGGCGCGAGTTCCGCCTGAATTTCGTCGAGCAGCTCAGCCGCGTTCATGAGAACCCTCCCTGTCCTCGAAGACCTGAGCTCCATTGAACGCCCCCTGGTCGTTCATGTCCCAGAACACGCGAAAGGCGCTGCCCGCGAGCGAAACTCGCGGACAGCGCCGGTGCGTGAACTCAGGAGTAGATCTTGGCTACGTCGTCGGCGTGCTGCTTCATCGCGACGGCGCGCTTGAGCGACTGCTTCGGGGTGAGCTCGCCGGTCTCCTCGGTCCAATCGACCGGCAGGATGCGGTACTTCTTGATCGCCTCGGCGTGCGAGACCTTCTTGTTGGTCTCGGCGACCGCGGCGTCGATCTCGGCGGTCAGTGCCGGGTTCTCGATCAGCTTCTCGATCGGGGTGTCGGCGGGCACGTTGTGGTTCTTCTGCCAGCCGGGCAGCGCTTCCTGATCGAGAGTGATCAGCGCACCGATGAACGGCTGGCCGTCGCCGACCACCATCACCTGGCTGATCAGCGGGTGTGCCCGCAGCGAATCCTCGAGTACGCCAGGGGAGACGTTCTTGCCGCCCGCGGTGACGATGATTTCCTTCTTGCGGCCGGTGATCGTGACGAACCCGTCCGCGTCGACGGCGCCGAGGTCGCCGGTCTTGAACCAGCCGTCGACGAAGGCGTCCTCGGTGGCTTCGGCGTTGCCCCAGTAGCCGTCGAACACGACCAGCCCGCGCAGCAGCAGCTCGCCGTCTTCGGCGATCTTGACGCTGTGGCCCTCGATCGGCTGGCCGACCGAGCCGACCCGGATGTTGTTCGGGGTGTTCACGGTGATGGCGGCGGTGGTCTCGGTGAGGCCGTAGCCCTCGTAGATCGTGACGCCGACGCCACGGAAGAAGTGGCCGAGGCGGGCGCCGAGCGGGCCGCCGCCGGAGATCGAGGCCTCGCACCGGCCGCCGAGTGCGACCCGCAGCTTGCTGTAGACGAGCTTGTCGAACAGCGCGTGCTTGAGCTTGAGCACCAGGCCGGGGCCGCCGTTGTCGAGCGATTCGCTCCATGCGATCGCGGTGTCGGCGGCCGCGTCGAAGATCTTGCCCTTGCCGCCGTCGTGCGCCTTCTGCTTCGCGCCGTTGAACACCTTCTCGAACACCCGCGGCACCGAGAGGATGAAATGCGGCTTGTAGCTGCCGAATTGGTCGACGAGGGTGGACCAGTCGGAGGTGTGCAAGATGATCGCTTTGGCGTCGAACACGGCCAGCGCGACCGCGCGGGCGAGGATGTGCGCCAGCGGCAGGAACATCAGCGTCTTCTTGCCAGGCTTGAGGAACTCGCTGAACGCGATCCGGTCCGACCGGGATTCGGCGTACAGGTTGGCGTGCGAGAGCATCACGCCCTTGGGCCGCCCGGTGGTGCCCGAGGTGTAGATCAGGGTGGCAGGCGAGTTCGCGTTGACCTGCTTGCGGCGGTCGTGCACGGCCTGGTCGTCCAGGTCGGCGCCGCGGGTGGTCAGTTCGTCGACCGCACCCTTGTCGATCTGCAGGGTTTCCTTCAGATCAGGCAGCTCACCCGCCGCGATCTCGTTGATGACCGTGCGGTGCTTGTCGGCGTCGACGATCAGCAGCTTGGTCGCGGAGTCCTGCAGGATCCACTTGGCCTGCTCGGCCGCGGAGCTGTCGTAGATGGCGACGGTGCAGCCGCCGGCCGCCCAGATCGCGAAGTCGAGCACGGCCCACTCGAAGCGGGTGGGGGCCATGATGGCGACGCGGTCGCCGAGTTCGATGCCGGAGGCGATCAGTCCCTTGGCGACGCCGGTCACGGTCTTGGCGAACTCAGCGGCGGTGACGTCCCGCAAACCGCCGTTGCCGTTCGGCACGTTGAACAGCACCACGTCGGGCGACTCTTCGGCATGCCGGAAGACATTGTCGGAATTGTTCGCGTCTTCCGGGATGGTGTAGGAAGCCGGGACTTCGAACTCGCGCATCACTGCCCTTCCACGTGGGTTTACTCGTCAGTAATCTACGACACCTGTGTCAGGGCCGTGAGGTCGACCACCGGATACGGATCTGTGCGTGACGCCGAGTGCAGATCAGCTCCGTCCTCATCCTAAATCTCGGATGTCGACCGGCTGCAGCGCCTCCCGCAGGAACGCGGCCAGTTCGCTGAGCACCGCCGCGGCCGGGGCGACCAGCGAGGCTTGCAGTTGCGAGACATGCCACAGGCCTACGCTTTCGGTGAACCGGACGTGCACGCCCGCGGCACAGAGCGCGGCGACCAAGTCCCCGCATTGCCCGTGCAGTAGTTCGTCGACGTCGACCTGGACGTAGGTCGGTGGCAGGCCGACCAATACCCCGGTGAGCGGGGCGTAACCAGGATCACTCGAATCGCCGCCGCCGAGATACGCGGCGGCGCAGGCCCGCGACCACGGCCGGTTGATCACCAGGTCGGCGGCGCGTTCGGGGACCTGGTTCGGATCCGACCACGGCGCGATCAGGCCGAGCGCGGCTGGCGTGTGCCCGTGCCGAGCGATCAGCCGCTGTGCGGTGGCCATGGACAGGCCGCCGCCCGCGGAATCGCCGGACAAGGCGATCTGGTCGGGGCGGTAGCCATGGGTGTCGACCAGCTCGAGAAACGCCGCCTCGGCGTCGTCGAGTGCGGCGGGGAACGGGTGCTCCGGCGCTAATCGGTAGTCGAGAACGTAAACGGTCGAACCGGTTTCGCGCGCGAGCCGCGCCGTCAGCGCGCGGTGGGTGGCCGCAGAGCCGACCGCGTAGCCGCCGCCGTGCAGATACAGCACCGCACCGACGGGCTTCGCGGTCGCGGTGATCCGCTCAGCGGGCCTGCCGCCGAGACGGATTCGGTCGATGGTGGTGCCCGATGGCACCAACTGTGCCACCGAGCCGATCTCCATCAGGCGGCGCTGCCACTGCCACGGCAGCCGGGAATTCAGGATGCCCCGGAAGATCGGACGCAGTACCGTCCGTGCGACCGGCAGCGGAAGAGTGATGTCCCGCATGGGTTTTGCTCGAATCAGGGAAGGAACGGGCGGTTCACGACGGCAGCGATGCGCTGGTAGCCGGAGGCGGTGACGCGGACGAACACGTCGAGCAGCTTGGCTTCCCAGCCGATCAGCACCCGTCCGTGTCCCTTTCGTACGCCCTCGGTGATGGTCTGCGCGGCCATCTCCGGCGAGTGCATGGCCAGCTTCGAGTCGAACAGCGCGGCCGCCTTCTTGCCGTCGATGCCTTCGGCGTAGGTCGAGTTGCGCGCGACGGCGGTCTTGATGCCGCCGGGGTGCACACAGGTGACCTTGACCGGGTGCTTGCCGACGAGCATTTCCTGGCGCAGCGCCTCGGTGAATCCGCGGACCGCGAATTTGGCCGAGTTGTACGCGCTTTGGCCGGGCACCGCGATCAGGCCGAACAGGCTGGAGACGTTGACGACGTGGCCTGCACCGGACTCCATCAGGTGCGGCAGGAACGCCTTCGTGCCGTTGACGACGCCCCAGAAGTCGACGTCCATGATGCGTTCGATGTCCTTGAATTCGGACTTGATCACGTCACCGTGGTAGGCGATGCCTGCGTTGTTGTAGATCTGGTGCACCTTGCCGTAATGCGCCTTCACCGCGTCCGCGTAGAGCAGGACGGCTTCGCGCTCGGCGACGTTGATGCGATCGGATTTCACGTCGGCGCCGAGCTTTTCGACGATCCGCACCGTTTCGGCGAGGCCGTCGGTGTCGATGTCGGACAGTGCCAGCTTCGCGCCGCGCTTGGCCAAGTTTTCGGCGAGTGCGCGACCGATACCGGAGCCTGCTCCGGTGATCACACAGACTTTGTCTTTGAAGTAAGCGTCATTGCTCACTGGGGAGCCCCCACTTTCAGCTCGGTTCGGGACGGGTCGGATACAGAAGTCGTCGCATAGGCCGCCACGTCGAATGTTTTGGTCAGCCTACGGAACTCGAAGGTGAAGTCGGGCCACAGTGTCGTGTTGTTGCCGTGCTTGTCCAGATACCAGCTGGCGCAGCCGCCGTTGATCCAGACACTCTTGCTCAGCTTCTGCTGCAGGTCCTTGTTGAAGTCGTCCTGCACATCGCGGCGCACCTCGACGGTGCGCAAGTTCTGCCGGTCGATGGTGGCCAGCGCGTCCGCGATGTAGTTGATCTGCGATTCGATCATGAAGACCATCGAGGTGTGGCCGAGGCCGACGTTCGGGCCGAGCAGGAAGAACATGTTGGGGAAGTTGGCGACCGCCGACCCCTTGTAGCCCTGCTGGCCGATCTCGTCGAACACCTCGCTGAGGGTGCGGCCGTCGCGGCCTGCGATGGTGTTGTAGGTCGGCGAGTCGGTGACGTGGAAGCCGGTCGCCACCACCAGGGCGTCGATCTCGCGTTCGGTGCCGTCCTTGGCGACGATCGAGTTCGCGCGCACCTCGGCGATGCCGTCGGTGATCACGTCCACGTGGTCGCGGCCGAGCGCGGGGTAGTAGTTGTTCGAGATCAGCATCCGCTTGCAGCCGATCCGGAAGTTCGGGGTGACCTTCGCGCGCAGCTCGGGATCGGGCACCTCGTAGCGCAGCTTGGCCCTGGCGATGAGCTCGAAGGCCTGCATCAGCGCCGGGAACTTGGCCAGGCCGACGACCTGGGTCTCCCTGGCCGCGTAAATGGCTGCGCGGGAAAGGCGTTGGACGCCGGGCAGGTATTTGAAGGCCAGCTTTTCCGGTGCGGTGTACGGCCGGTCGAGGCGGGGGAGCAGCCACGGTGCGGTGCGCTGGTAGACGTCGAGACTGGCGACCTTGTCCGCGATCGCGGGGACGATCTGGATGGCGGAGGCGCCGGTGCCGATGATCGCGACGCGCTTACCGGTCAGGTCCGCGTCGTGGTTCCAGCGGGCCGAATGGAAGATCTCGCCCTGGAAGTCGTTGATGCCCTTGATGTCCGGCAGTGCGGGCTCGCACAGTGCGCCGATCGCGGAGACCACGGTGTCGGCGGTGAAGCTGCCCTTGCTCGACTCGATTTCCCAGTGGGCGGCGGTGTCGTTCCAGCGGGCGCTGGTCACGTCGCAGTCGAAGAGGTGCTTGTCGCGCACCTGGTACTTCTCGGCGACGGCCTGGATGTACTGCTGGATCTCGCCTTGGCGGGAGAACGAGCGCGACCAGTTCGGGTTGAGCGCGAAGGAATACGAGTACAGGTGCGACGGGACATCGCAGGCCGCGCCAGGGTAGGTGTTGTCCCGCCAGGTGCCGCCGACATCGCTGCCGCGTTCCAGGACGAGGTAGTCGTCACGACCCTGCTGACTCAGTCGAATGGCCAGGCCCAGGCCGGCGAACCCACTGCCGATGATGATCGTCTTGTGGTGGCGGGTGGGTCGGGCGTCGACAGCTTTGTCTGTAACCTTGCGACTCATATACCCGAGCGTAGATCCTTATTGAGCAGCAGTCAACAGTATTGAATCACGTTCAGTAGGATGTCGGTGTGACCATGAGTCGATCGGGAGAAACCAAGCGTGTCCGGCTCAGCCCGGACGAGCGCCGCTTACAACTGATCACCCTCGGCGCCGAACTGCTGGCCGAGCGAGCGCTGGAGGACATCTCCGTCGAAGAGATCGCCAAGCAGGCAGGCATCTCGCGTGGGCTGCTGTTCCACTACTTCGACTCCAAGCACGACTTCCACGAGGCCATCGCGCGGCACGTCAGCGTCGAGTTCCTGACCGCGATCGCGCCGAACCACAGCCTCGGGCTGTTCGACATGTTGCGCGACTCCGTCGAGCGATACGTCGACTACGTCGAAGAGAACGGCGCCGCCTACCGCGCGATCCTGCGCGGACCATCCAGCGTCTATCCAGGCATGCTCACCTACGTCAACGAATCCCGCAGCGCCATCGCCGAACTCGTCCTCGCCGAGGCGCCCATCGCGGACGACGACCCCGACCGCCCCCGCCTCACCCTCGCCCTGCGCGGCTGGATGGCGTTCGTCGAGGAAACCATCCTCACCTGGATGAGCGAAAAGCCCATCACCCGCACCCAACTCATCGACCTACTAGTCGAATCCCTACCCTCACTCACCCTCAGCCCCGTGCTGATGGCGGCATTGCGTGGGTCGACGCCGGAGGCATTGCCGGGTTAGTCGCCGCTGTACGACTGGCCCGCAACGGTCCGCAAAGCTGTCCGAATCTCCTCGTGCGGCGCAAAGTCTCGCCTCAATTCGTCACTGTCCCTGACCTTCTCGCCAATCTCCGCCAGGAGTACGGCACACTCTGGATCTGCGGTCCAGTAGAACTCTGAATTCCTCCGGCCCAAACTCGCCAATAGGCATGCGCCGCAACGCATACACCGTCCGTGCCAACCCAGCCGCCTCGCAACTCGGCGCCGGGCTGTCGTCGTCAGGAGTTGGTCGGTTGATCATGGGGCACTGGTGGCGGCATCGGCCGAGTAGCCCCCGCCGTCAGTGCCCACTCGGTGTGGAACCCGCCCCCTGATCCCACACGCCGGGATCAGGGGGCGCCTCTGCGGTCGGTAACCGCGGCTGGCTCTGCCCTGACGCCGAGATTCGCACACCCTCTGTGGATCCGCACCGCTTCTGGACGCCCAGAACCAGTGCGAATCCACAGAGCGAGTGCAGATTTGAGTCTTTGACCATGAAACCCGCCGTTGTCAGTTTGCGTGCAGGTCGACATCGGGTGCCCCGTGAACGGCGAACCATTCTGCGAGTTCGGTGCCGTTGAGGAGACGCGGCTCGGTCGAGCCGATGTTGATGGGGCCGAGAATTGTGCCGACGGCACCGGTTACCTCGGTCTCGCTCATCCTGCAGTTCGAGAAATCGGTCCAGCCCAAGCGACATCGGCTGATGTTCGCGCCGCGCAGATCGGTTCCGGTAAAGGTCGCATCGATCAGGTTCGAGTCGCTGAGGTCCGCTCCGCGAAAGTCGGCGTCCTCGAAAACCGCTCCCTGCAACTGCGATTCACGAACGACCGCTTCATTCGCCTTGCAGCCACGGCCCTGCACCTTCCGCAGGTCGGCCCACTGTCACGCGACCGTCCACCGAGCTCGGTCATCGGCCCCAAACCACCTTTCCTTGCCAATCGGGATTGTCAGCTGACGGGCCGCGAGGGCTAGTTCAGTCTGCGGCGCAACTTGGCCAAATGTGCTGCGATCGGAATGTCATCTGGCCCAATAGCATTGAGGTGGGTGCAGTCGGTCCGTTCAATTGTGCGCCTCCGCTATTTATGCGGATTATGTGGAGGTCAAAGCGAGGTATGCGCCTGTCTCGCCTGGCTCGAAAATATTGTCGGCATACAGTTCGGTGTCGGGGACATCTCGTGAGGTGATCTCATTCGTAGGCCACTTCATCCGGACGAGCTTTGCCGAATGCGTTGACACCAGCTCCACCGCGGTTGCCCGAGCCAGGCGTTCAGCGGCGTCTTCCGCGAGTTCGAACGTGGAACCTCGTAGCAGCCACAGTAATTCGTAGACCCCGAGATTGTCTTCTCTCAGGTGGTCTACCGCCTCCTGCATCAACCATTGCGCGGCAGCTGACTCTTCCATTAGTTCTCTCCCAGCGTTGGGTTGCCTTGGAGGGGGATCTTAGTTGTCTTCCCATTCTGCGATACCTCGGCATATGGGCCGTGGGTCAACGGGTCTGGTCGATTTCCTTCTGTGTACCCTGGCATGATTCGGATCTGTCGACCAAAATTGTCCGGATCTCGATAGACGGTGCCATCTCCGCTCTTGCTGGGCGAGCCGACCCACTTGTGGGGGATCCCCGCAGCAACTTCCTCCTGGCTCTTGCCCGCGAGAATCTGTGGGTCGAATTCCTTCGGGTCGCGAACATTGGGTAGTTCGTGGCTGCGATCCTCTTCGGGTTCGCCGTCCTTGCCTGCATTGCCGTTGCTGCCGTTGTCATTATCTATGAGCACCTTCATCGCGATGATTCCGGCGAGGGAGGTGAGGGTGGTGCCGAGGTCGGGGACTTTGTCGAAGGAGGTGATGACTCCTACGGCGCCTGCTGCTGCGGCGGTGAGGCCGACGACTTTGAGAAGGTTGCTTCCTTGGTAGACGGTGCGGATGGTGTTGATCGTGTTGGTGACGATTACGCCGACACCGCCTGCACCTGCCGCTGCGCTGCTGCCGAAGGTGAAGAGGGCGCCCACTATTGCGATGCCGACGGTGATGCCGATTGCCCACTCGGCCTGGGTGATTGAGGATTGGATGTTGTCGCGGACCGAGACCGTGTTGGTGTGGTAGTCGGCGACCGGGCCTGCGAGGTTCTGCGACGCGGCCAGCACCTGGTCGGCTCCGCCGCGGAGGGTTTCGAGCCGGCCGATGAGTGCGGGGAGACCGTTCTTGTCTTGGATGGTGTCGAACAGGCCGATGATGGTGTTGATGCGGGCGGGGGCACCGGTGATGGTGTCGTGTTTGGCGAAGGTGTTCCAGGTCGAGGACGCCTTGGCGAGTTTGTCGACATCACCGTTGGGGAGTTTGCCGAATTGCTCGAGGATCTGCGCGATCAGCAGATCGAAGAGTTCCTGGACGCCACCGTGGCGATCGATCCCGATTCCGTTGTCGCGCACGGAGCTCGGGATCGATACTTTGTATTCGGACATCTCGCGAACGCCGGGATACTGCGGCATCGGATTGCTCTGATTGCTGACGGCCCAGTTGTAGCCGGTCGCGTACAGGATGTAACCGAAGTTGGTGAGCGCGTCGGCCAGGTTCGTGCAGGCCTGCATCGTGTCCCTGGCGGTGGTGTCGTATTTCAGCCCCCATTCCTTGCAGCCGGGAGCGTCTCCCGCCATGCCCGCGCATTCACCTTTGACCGCGTCGTGCACGGGCTTGTCGGCGCGGCGCAGGTCGGCCGCGAGGTCGTGGCATCTCCTGGCGGCGTCGTAATAGACCTCCCAGTCGATGACCAACATGCCTACTCGCCGTTCATCATTCGGTTGTTGAGTTCGATCGCGCGCGTATACCGGCCGTGGGCTTGCTTCGCGGCGTCGCTCATCTCGCGCACGCCTTCGACGAATTCCCTTGCCCCGGTGGCCCATTGACCATGGGCATCCGCATACGCCTGGGCGGCAACGCTTTCCCATCCACTGCCGTGCAGCGTCGCGACCCTGTTGTCGATCTCGTCGAGATGTTCACCGACGAAGCCGGCGAGCGCGGACAACCGGGACACGATCTGGTCGAGGTGCTCGAGGTCGACGGAGAACTGGGAGCTCATGGCAGGTCCAGGCTGGAGGTGTCGAGGGCGTTGGTCGCATCGCGCGTCTCGTAGGTCGCGGCGGTGACACCGAGCTTCTCCGCCATGCCGGTCAACGCGCTCATGATCCGAGCACCGCCGTCGCGCACATCGGTCCAGCCGTTGGCGAACTCGGTGGCCGAGTCGCCGGTCCAGCTGCCGCCGGTCAGCGCGTCGACGTCCTTGGCCGCGCTGTCGAGCGCGGAACGCAAGGCTTCGGCCAACTCGTAGACGTACTTGCCGACCTCGCGCACCTGCTCGGGAACAACCGCAATGTACTGGCCCCCGTCAGTCATGCTGATGAATCTTACGGACCGCCGCCAACGCTGTCGATGAACGCCGAACGCCGGGTCGAGGAACTAGCTGGTCGGTTCGAAGGCTTCGGCGACGATTTCCGCCTGTTCCACCGCGTGCACCTTGCTCGATCCCGAGGACGGGGCCGACATGGCGCGGCGGGAGATGCGGCGGAGCTTGCCGAGGCGCTCGGGCAGCAGCTCGGGGAGGTTGAGGCCGAAGAAGGGCCATGCGCCCTGGTTGGCTGGTTCCTCCTGGACCCACGCGATGTCGGTCGCGTTGGGGTAGCGGTCGAGCGACTCGTTCAGGCGGTAGGTGGGCAGCGGGTAAAGCTGCTCGATCCGCACGATCGCGACGTCCTCGCGCTTCTGCTTCGCCTTCTCGGCGGCCAGCTCGTAGTAGAGCTTGCCGCTGGTCATCAGGATGCGCTTGACCTTGCTGCGGTCGCCGGTGCCCGTTTCGTAGCCGGGCTCGTCGAACACCGAGCGGAACTTGCTCTCGGTGAAGTCCTTCAGATCCGACACCACCGCCTTGTTGCGCAGCATCGACTTCGGGGTGAAGACGATCATCGGGCGGCGGATGCCGTCCAGCGCGTGGCGGCGCAGCAGATGGAAGTAGTTCGCCGGAGTGGACGGCACGGCGACCGTCATCGAGCCCTCGGCGCACAACTGCAGGAACCGCTCGATTCGACCGGAGGTGTGGTCGGGACCCTGACCCTCGTGGCCGTGTGGCAGCAGCAGCACGACGTCGGAGAGCTGGCCCCACTTGGCCTCACCGGAGGAGATGAACTCGTCGATGATGGACTGCGCGCCGTTGACGAAGTCGCCGAACTGCGCCTCCCACAACACGAGTGCGTTCTCATTACCGAGCGAGTAGCCGTATTCGAAGCCGACGGCGGCGTACTCACTCAGCGCCGAATCGTGCACCGCGAACCAACCGGGGTCCGTGCTGCCGATGTTGTGCAGCGGGGTGTACTCCTCGCCCGACTTGCGGTCGATGATCACCGCGTGCCGCTGGGTGAAGGTGCCGCGCCGGGAGTCCTGACCGGTCAGGCGCACCGCGCGGCCCTCGTCGATCAGCGTGCCGAACGCCATCAACTCGGCGAACGCCCAGTCGACCTTGCCCTCGTACGCCATTTCGCGGCGCTTCTCCAGCACCGGCTTGACGCGCGGGTGCACGTTGAAGCCCTCGGGCACGTTGAGGAACGCGTCGCCGATGCGTTGCAGCACAGTCTTGTCCACCGCGGTCTGCACCGTAGTCGGCACCCGCTGGTCGTCCTCGACGGACTCGCTCGGCTCCGGGGTGTACTTCTCCAGCTCGCGGACCTCGTTGAAGACCCGCTCCAGCTGACCCTGGTAGTCGCGCAGTGCGTCCTCGGCCTCTTTCAGCGAGATATCGCCACGGCCGATCAGGCTCTCGGTGTAGGCCTTACGCACCGAACGCTTGGTGTCGATCACGTCGTACATCGCAGGCTGGGTCATCGACGGGTCGTCGCCCTCGTTGTGGCCGCGACGCCGGTAGCAGACCATGTCGATGACGACGTCCTTGCGGAACTTCTGCCGGAAGTCGACCGCGAGGCGAGCCACCCAGTCGCAGGCTTCCGGGTCGTCGCCGTTCACGTGGAAGATCGGCGCACCGATGAACTTCGCGATGTCCGTGGAGTATTCGGTGGAGCGGCTGTTCTCCGGCGCGGTGGTGAAGCCGATCTGGTTGTTCACCACGATGTGGATGGTGCCGCCGACGCGGTAGCCGCGCAGACCTGAGAGGTTCAGCGTCTCGGCGACCACACCCTGACCCGCGAACGCCGCATCACCGTGCAGCATCAGCGGCATCACGGAGTAGCCCTCCGGGCCGTCGCCCTTGTCCAGCAGGTCCTGCTTGGCGCGGACCAGGCCTTCCAGCACCGGGTCGACCGCCTCGAGGTGCGAGGGGTTGGCGGTGAGCGAGACCTCGATCTCGTTGTCGCCGAACATCTGCAGGTAGGTGCCGTGCGCGCCGAGGTGGTACTTGACGTCGCCGGAGCCGTGCGCCCCCGCCGGGTTCATGTTGCCTTCGAACTCGGTGAAGATCTTCGAGTACGGCTTGCCGACGATGTTGGCGAGCACGTTCAGGCGGCCGCGGTGCGGCATGCCGATGATGACCTCGTCGAGCGAGTGCTCGGCGCACTGATCGATGGTCGCGTCCATCATCGGGATGACGGCTTCGGCGCCTTCGAGTGAGAAGCGCTTCTGCCCGACGTATTTGGTCTGCAGGAAGGTCTCGAAGGCCTCCGCCGCGTTGAGCCGGTTCAGGATGTACTTCTGCTGGGCGACGGTCGGCTTGACGTGCTTCTGCTCGACCCGCTCCTGAATCCACTGCAGCTGTTCGGTTTCCAGGATGTGGGTGTACTCCACACCGACGTGCCGACAGTAGGCGTCACGCAGGACCGAGAGGACCTCGCGCAGCTTCATCTGCTCTTGGCCGTGGAAGCCGCCGACGTTGAACGTGCGGTCCAGGTCCCACAGCGTCAGCCCGTGCTGGGTGACGTCGAGGTCGGGGTGGCTGCGGAACTTGTCCTTCACCAGGCGCAGCGGATCGGTGTCCGCCATCAGGTGGCCGCGGTTGCGGTAGGCCGCGATCATCTCGAGCACGCGGGTGCTCTTGTCGACGCCGCGTTCGCGAATGTCCTTGCGCCAGCGCACCGGCTCGTACGGCACGCCGAGTCCGTGGAAGATCTCGTCGTAGAACTCGTCGGAGATCAGCAGCTGGTGGATGGTGCGCAGGAAGTCACCGGACTCCGCACCCTGGATGATGCGGTGGTCGTAGGTGGAGGTCAGCGTCATCAGCTTGCCGACGCCGATATCGGCGATGCGCTCGTCGCTCATGCCCTGGAACTCGGCCGGGTACTCCATCGCGCCTGCGCCGATGATGGCGCCCTGTCCCGGCATGAGGCGGGGCACCGAGTGCACGGTGCCGATGGTGCCGGGGTTGGTGAGCGAGATGGTGACACCGCTGAAGTCGTCGGCGGTGAGCTTGGCGTCGCGGGCACGACGAACGATGTCTTCGTAGGCGGTGTGGAACTGGCCGAAGGTCATCGCCTCGCAGCCCTTGATGGCCGCGACGACCAGCGATCGGCTGCCGTCCTTGCCTGGCAGGTCGATGGCGAGGCCGAGGTTGGTGTGCGCGGGGGTGATCGCGTTCGGCTTCCCGTCGATCTCGGCGAAGTGCCGGTTCATGTTCGGGAAGGCCTTGACGCCCTGCACGATCGCGTAGCCCAGCAGGTGGGTGAACGAGATCTTGCCACCGCGGGTGCGGGCCAGATGGTTGTTGATGACCAGCCGGTTGTCGATCATCAGCTTCGCCGGGATGGCGCGCACGCTGGTCGCGGTCGGGATGGTCAGCGACGCGGCCATGTTCTTGGCGACGGCGGCGGCGGCGCCACGCAGCACCTTCGCCTCGTCGGTCGCGGTGTCGGTCTTCGGGGCGCCGGAGGTCGGGGCCGCGTTGGAGGTCGACGCCGGGGTGGTCTGCGGTGCCCGCGCGGTGACCTTCGCCGGCGCGGCCTGCTTGGTCGGCGCTGGCGCCGGGGCGGGCGCTGCCGCCGCGGGGGCCGAGTTCACCGACGCGGGAGCCGGAGCCGGGGTCGGCGCCTGCGCGGGAGCGGCCGCGGCCGGAGCGGCCTGGCTGTTACCGGAATCACCCGTGGCTTCGGGCGTGTAATCGGCGAGGAACTCGTGCCAACTCTCATCGACCGAAGATGGATCTTGCTTGAACTTCTGATACATCTCATCGACTAGCCACTGGTTCTGTCCGAACTGGGATGTTGAGCTGCTCACAGCAGGTGTTCGCCTCATTTCGTTCTTCGCGCTGCGACGTTTGTGACGTGCCCGGCACTTCCGTAGCGACTGCTTGCAGGTCGCTCGAAATGGTCGGCATCAGCGTGCGCGCCGATGCGCCCTATCTGAGGATAGGCCCAGCAGCAATCCGGCGGAGCCACTGACCACCCGACAACCTCACCTCGTAAAAGACGACTTGTCCGTTACCAAGAATATTCCCTCGGTTTCACGTGCCGCCGACCACAGTCGGGTATACGGTCCGCCGGCGGCGAGGAGCTCGGCGTGAGTGCCGATCTCGGCGACGCGGCCGTGGTCGATGACGGCGATCTGGTCGGCCCGCGCTGCCGTGCCGAGCCGGTGCGCGACCAGGACCGTGGTCCGGCCGTGCGTCAGCGATCGGCTTGCGGCGAGCACCGCCGCCTCGGCGTCCGGGTCGAGGGTGGCGGTGGCCTCGTCGAGCAGTAGCAGGTCGGGGCGGACGAGTTCGGCTCTGGCGAGCGCGATCAGCTGGCGCTGACCGGCGGACAGTCCGCGCCCGCGTTCGCCGACCGGCTGGCCCATGCCGAGCGGCAGCGCGGCGATCATGTCGGTCGCGCCCACCGCGGCGGCGGCTTCGGCGATGTCCGCCTCGGTGGCCGTCGGCTTGCCGAACGCGATGTTGCTCGCGACGTCACCACTGAACAGGTGCGCCTCCTGCGGGACGATGCCGAGGCGGGACCGGTAGTCGGTGAGACGGTAATCACGAAGATCGACGTCGTCGACGCGGATGGTGCCGGTCTCGTCCTGCGGCAGGTCGTAGAGGCGGGCGAGCAACTTCACGATGGTGGACTTGCCTGCGCCGGTGGGGCCGACGAGGGCGAGGGTCGATCCGGCGGGCACCCGCAGCGAGACGCCATCGAGTGCCTGGATCGTGCTGCCCGGGTAGTGGAATCGCACATTGTCGATGGCGATCTCGCCGTGCAGGTTGTGCTCGATCGGGCGCGCGGTCGTCGCGTCGGCGGCGATCGAGGACGGCGTGCGCAGCAACTCGCCGATCCGGCGCAGGCCGACCCTGGCCTGCTGATACCCGTCGAACACTTGGGACAGCTGCAGCACCGGCGCGAACAGCAGCGACAGGTACAGCGTGAAGGCGACCAGCGTGCCCGCCGTCGTGGTGCCCGCCGCCACCTCGCGCGCGCCGACGAAGATCACCGCGGCCAGCGCGACATCCGACCACGCCATGATGAACGGGAAGAACAGCGCGACCGACCACTGGGCGCGCAGCCTGCTGTGCCGGTATCGGTCGGAGTACTCGGCGAAGCGCCGCGCCGCGACCGGCTCGTGCCGATTGGCTTGCACGGCACGCAATCCGGTGACGTTCTCCTGGAAGTCGGCGTTCACCGTCGAGACCTGTTCGCGCGACACGGTATAGGCGCTCGACGAGAACCGGCGGAACACCACGGTGGCGACCGCGAGCGGCGGCAGCGTCGCCAGCACCACCAGCGCCAGCGAGACGTCGATCACCAAGAGCGCGACCGCGATTCCGGCGAAGGTCAGCAGGCCGATCAACGCGGTCGCGAGCCCGGTCTGCAGGAAGGTGCTCAGCGAGTCGAGGTCGGTCGTCATGCGGGTCATGATCCGGCCGGACAGTTCGCGCTCGTAGTAGTCGAGCCCGAGCCGCTGCAGGTGTGCGTAGCTGCGAATGCGCAAGCTGTAGAGCACCCGCTCGCCGGTGCGCGCGGTGATCAGTGTCGCGGCGGCGCCGATCACCCAGCCCGCCGCGACGAGCAGGCAGCCGAACAGCGCGGCCAGCCCGAGCGCGCCCGCGTCGGTGTGCCCGACGCCGATGTCGATGGCGTAGCGCACAATCGGCGGGAACGCGACGCCGACGACCGCGTCGAGCAGCAGCACCGCGATGGTGGCGAGGACAAGCCAGCAGACCGGCCGCAGCAGCCGGGTCAGCCGGAACGCCGGATCGGGCAGGCGCAGGCGTTGCTCGTCCAGCCCTGGCGTTTCGGTGGCGGGCGGCAGTCGCTTGATGGTTTCCCGAAGTTGCGGTGTCTCACTGAGATCCGCCGCGGCCCTGGCGGTGGACGGGCCGCCGCCTTGGTGCGCGGACGTCGGGAGGGCAGCGGCGGCGTGGCTGACGGTCGCGTGTTTGCCGATCGGCGCGGGCAGCCGGATCACCCGATCCGCGTGTGCCAGCGTGGATTCCCGGTGCGCCAGGATCAGCGTGGTGCGCCTGCTGATCGGCGGCGTTCGCGTGGCGCCAGCTGGCTCCGACTCGAACGCCGCGTAGTCGGGCAGGGTGTCGAAGATCGCAGCCTCGGTGATCGCGTCCACCGCCGAGGTGGCGTCGTCGAGCACCAGGATGCGCGGCTGAGCCAGCAGCACCCGCGCCAGTGCGATGCGCTGGCGCTGTCCGCCCGACAACGTCAGCCCGCGTTCGCCGACGACGGTGTCGTAGCCGTCGGGGAGCTCAGCGATGAACTCGTGCGCCGCAGCAGCTTCGGCGGCCGCCTTGATCTCGGCGTCGGTGGCGTCCGGACGGCTGAGCGCGATATTGGCCGCGATGGTGTCGGAGAACAGGAACGGATCGTCGAACACCACACCGATCGCACCGCGCAGATCGGTGGCCCGCAGGTCGGCGATGTCGACGCGGTCCGGCGCGGTGTCGGCGTGCGCCGGAGCGGTTGATCCTGATGCGCCCGTGGCTGATTCGGCGCCGAACAAGCGAATATGGCCGGAATCCGGAGCGTAGAACCGGGGGAGCAGCAGCGAGAGGGTGGTCTTGCCGGAGCCTGCCGGCCCGATGATCGCGACCGTCTCGCCGGGGCGCACGGTCAGATCGAGCTCCCGCAGCACCGGTTGCTCGGGATCGAATCCGAAAGTGAGCGAGTCGATCTCGATGCCGAGCGGACCCGAGGGCAGCTCGACCGGTTCAGGTGGGTCGGTGACTATGGGTGCGGTGTCGATCACCTGATACACCCGGTCGGCCGCGGCACGCGTCAGCTGCGCCATGACCAGCGCACCCGACATGATCCGTGCGGTCGCGGTCATGGTGGCGACGTACGCGGCGAACGCGAGGAACGTCCCGATCCCGATCGAACCGTGCAGCGCGAGCAGTCCACCGATCACGATCACGCCGACCATGCCCGCCTGCGGAATCGCGGCGACCGTCGGCGCGAGGCGCGCATCGATGCCCGCAGCCCGCATCCGTTCGGCGTAGAGCCGGCGACTGTGCTGTTCGAGCACGTCGACCATGCGGGCTTCCTGCCCGAACCCCTTCACCACCCGGACGCCGGTCACCGTCTCCTCGACGTGCTGAGCCACCTCGGCGGCACGCTGCTGTGCCGACCAGGTCGCGGCGTAGAGCCGCGGCCGAATGCGATAGACCACCAAGGCAATTCCGGGCACAACGAGCAACGCCACCGCGGCGAGCGGCGGCGACAACCACACCATCACCACGGCCGCGAGAAAGAACTCCAGCACCGCCATGCCCGACAGCGGCACCAGCGCGAGCAGGCCCTGCACCAGCTGCAGATCGGTGATCGACCGCGAAACCACCTGCCCGGTGCGGATGGTGTCCTGCCCGGCGCCGTCGAGGCGCTGCAGCGAACCGAGCAGGTCGATGCGCAGCGCATGCTGCACGTCGAGGGAGAGCTTGCCCGCGAGCAACCTGCGCCCGAACCCCATGCCGAACCGCGCCACCGCCAGCAGCAACAGCAGGCACGCGACCAGCCCGATCACCGAGGTTTCGCCGATGCCCGCGGCATCGACGGCCCGTTTGATCAGCAGCGGCCCCGCGATTTCGACGACTGCACCGCCGAGCACCGCGATACCGAGCCCGGTCAGCGTGCGGGTGTGCGTCCGGCTTTCGGCCCAGAGCCGACGAATCCAGCCGGGCGCGACCGCGTCGTCCTCGGCTGGCTCGGTTCGCGTGCGCACACCAACCCCACCCATAACCATCGACGATAACGACGCCCACCGACACGAGTTTGTTCCCTGCGGGCCTCGGCTCAGAGGTCGCGGTTGCGCAGGGCCCACCAACCGGCGCCTGCGATGCCGACGGTCCACAGCAGCAGGATCACCAGGGCGGCGGGTGTCGGGGCGAGGAAGTCGCTGTCGGGGTAGGAACCGACGGCGACGGCGCTGAGGGTGGCCGAGCCGGGGAACAGGCTGACGACGGCGGACGCGCCGATGCTGTCCGCCACCAGCCAGCACAGCGGCTCGATGACTACCAGCCAGCCGACCACCAGCCAGATCGCGTTCGACGACGAACGAAGCAGCAGCCCGAGACCCGCGCCGATCAGCGACCAGCAGACCACGGCGAGCAGCCCGCCGCCGAGCACACCGAACAGATTGAGGCCGATCTCGAATTTGCCTCGGCCGAAACCGAATAGGGCCACCAGCGCGCCCACCTCGACCGCCAGCGCGGTCGCCAGGGCGAACCCGGCGGTGACGAGCAGCTTCGCCGCGACGAGCCGGTCCCGGTCGGCGGCGAACAACGCGGTCACCGGCATGGTGTGGTGCCGGTACTCGCCGCCACTGCCGAGCGCGCCGAACAGGACAGCCGCGATGGCCGCCGCGGCAAGCCCCGCGTAGAGCCCGAGCGTCGCGGTGCCGGTGACGGGCTGGCCGTTCGGGTCCGGCTTGCCTGCGGCGATGGCGGTTGCCGTGCTGCCGAGGAGCGCGACCAGCAGCGGCAACCCGGCCAGCGTCCGATTCGGCCGCAGCGTGGTGACCTTGCGTACCTCGGAGTTGAGGGCGGGCACGAGGTCCGCGGGCATGGTGATCATCGTGGGATTCCGTATGGCGTCGGTTGCGGAGTCGCCCCGGCGAGGCCTGCGTAGTGCGCGGCGGGAGCCTGGAGTTTGGTCAACGAGGCGAGCACCCGGTCGGGATGGATCAGGTCGGGGATAACACTGTCGAGTCGCACCTGTGCGGCCGCGGCGGCGGCTCTGATCTCGGCCTCGGTCGCCTCGGCGACCGCAAGGCGTCCGTCCGGTCGGATCACGGCGTCGGTGAAGCCACGCGCGGCCAGGGTGGTCGCCAGCGCGATCGGCGTGGACGCCGCGACGACCAGCCGGTCCGGGTGCCCGCGCCGCAGTCGAGCAGGCGTGCCCTGATACACGACCGAACCCTGGCTCAGCACGATCACACTGTCCGCGCCAGGCAGCACAGCCGCGAGGCTGGTGCTCGTCACCAGCGCGCTACCGCCGCGCTGGGCATGCTTGCGCAGGAAGTCTTGCAGCCAAGCACGTTCCGCGCCGTCGAGACCCTCCATCGGTTCGTCCAGCACCAGCAGCGGTGGATCGCCGAGCAACGCGGTGGCCAAGGCCAGTCTGGTCTGCTGTCCTGCGGAGAGCGCAGCGCCTTTCGTGCCTGCTTCGGTGTCGAGTCCGACGATCGCGAGCACCTCGCCGACGCGGGCGTCGGGCACTCCGGCGGCCGCCGCGTACACCCGCAGCTGGTCGCGGGCGGTGCGACCGGGATGGATGCCGCGCGGCGCGAGCACGCCGCCGACTACGCGCGCGGAGCTGCCGCCAGGATCACCGCCGCCGCGGTGCGTGCCTGGCCCGGCCACCGCCGCGCTGCCCGTTGTCGGTTCGAGGAGCCCGAGCAGGATCCGCGCGATGGTCGTCTTGCCCGACTGCGGCGGCCCGACGAGGGCGGCGGTGCTGCCGGACGCGACCGTGAAGCTCACGTTGTCGACGGCGGAAACCAGGTCGTATCGCTTGCTCAGCGCTCGAACGGAGAACGCGAGCCCGGTGCGCGCCGCGCTCACTGCGGCTTGGCCGGCGGTTGCGGCTTCGACGGGTCGATCGCGGTCAGCGGATCCGCGTCGATGATGAGGTGCCGTGCGGCGGGCCACACCACCGGGGCAGGCCCGAATGCCTTGCGCGCGTTGCTGATCGTGGTCTTGCCCATCGCCCGGTTGCCGACGCCGCCGATCACCGCGCCGATGCCTGCCGGGACCACCTTGCCCGCCATCAGCGCGGCGCGGCGGGTGATGAACCGGATGATGAACCGCTTGAGCAGCGAGTCGTTCATGGACGAGAGCCCGGGGATGCGGTTGGCGAAGACCGTGCCCCAGTTCTTCGCCGAGGTGCCGACCGTCTTCTGCACGATCTCCATGCCGCTCTCGCCGAGCACGACCGCGAGCACCAGCGCGCGGCGCTGCTCTTGATCCTCGGGCGAGATGCCGTGCACCGCCGCCACCGCGAGGGTGAACAGCGCGGAGATCTCCAGGAAGAAGGTGGTCTCGGCGCTGACCGCGGCAATGGCCGCGACCGTGCCGACGCCTGGCACCGCGGCCGTCGCGCCGACGGCGCTGCCGCTGCCGGTCACCGCGAGCAGGTACTGCTTCTCGAGTCGCTCGATGACCTGCGCCGGTGTTTCGTCCGGGTGCGAGCGCCTGATCCGGTCGACGTACTTGGCGACCGCGGGCGCCTGCAGGCGAGACCCCGTATCGAGCAGCTGAACCACCGTCTTCTCGAACGCGCCTTTGAACATCGGCGGCACCCTCCTCTTCGGTCTGCTGAGTTGAACTCTAGGGCACCGTCAACGCAACGGCCGTCAGCTCATCCTGACAACGAAGTACCCAACCTGATCGGTTCCACTAGTCCGGTTGGTGCGTCGCGGGGACGCGTTCGGACAGTGGCGGCGGTGGCGGCGGAGTCCCGTCGCCGAACGGGCGGCCGCCCAACGCTTCCCGGCCGTGCGGGGTCAGCCAGTTCGCCAGATCGGGTCCCTTCGGCACGATGCCGGTCGGATTGATGTCGCTGTGCACCACGTAGTAGTGCGTCTTGATCTGTGCGAAGTCGGTGGTGTCGCCGAATCCCGGTGTTTGGTAGAGGTCGCGCGCGTAGGACCACAGCACCGGCAGCTCGGAGAGTTTCGACCGGTTGCACTTGAAGTGTCCGTGATAGACGGGATCGAAGCGGGCCAGCGTGGTGAACAGCCGGATGTCGGCCTCGGTGATCGTGTCCCCGACCAGATAACGTTGGGTAGCAAGCCGTTCCGAGAGCCAGTCCAACCGGCTGAACAGTCGATCGTAGGCGGCCTCGTAGGCGGCCTGCGTGCCCGCGAAACCACATCGGTAGACGCCGTTGTTGACGTCGCGGAACACCGCGAGGTTCACCTCGTCGATCTCGGCGCGCAACGCTTCGGGGTACAGCTGTGGTGCGCCCTCCCGGTGGAACGCGGTCCACTCGGTGGAGAAGTCGAGGGTCATCTGCGCGTAGTCGTTGGTCACCACCTGCCCGGTCGACACCTCGACCACCGCGGGCACGGTGATGCCGCGCGGATAGTCGGGGAACCGCGCCAGATACGCGTCGCGCAGCCGCGCAATGCCGAGTACCGGATCGACCCCGCCGGGATCGAGGTCGAAGGTCCAGCTGAGCTTGTCGTGCGTCGGCCCGCACAGGCCGAGCGAGAGCACCTCTTCCAGCCCGAGCAGCCTGCGCACGATCAGCGTGCGGTTGGCCCATGGGCATGCCCTGGCCGCGACGAGTCGATAACGGCCGGGTTCGACGGGGTACCCGTCGCGGCCGTCCGCGGTGATCCGCGTGGTGATGTAGTTCGTGTCCCGCTTGAACTCGCCGGGCTCGACGTAGGAGCCACTTTCCACCGACTTGGTCACCCGGACAGTTTGGCAGATCCAGGTCTTAGTCTGGCGGGATGAATGAAACGAAGGCCACCCGCCTGGAGCGTGCGACCACCGACGGCGGCGCGGAAGTAGCGACCCTGACGCTGGCCAATCCGCCGCTGAACCTGTTCGACCAGGGGATGCTGGATGCCCTCATCGCGGACATCGCCGAGCTGTCGGCGAACCCGCCGCGCGCGCTGCTGCTGCGCGCCGAGGGCAAGGTGGTGTCCGGCGGCGTCGACGTGCACGTCTTCGACGGCTTGTCGGTGGAGCAGGGCGCCGAACTGTGGCGCATGTTGTTCGCGCAGATCACGCATCCGATAGAGGCGCTGCCGTGTCCGGTGGTGTTTGCCGCACACGGGCTGACGCTGACCGCTGCCTTCGAGATAGCGCTGGCCTGCGACATCATTCTCGCCGCACCGAAGGCGAAGTTCGGTCTGGTGGAGACGGTGGTGGGGTTGACGCCGTCGATGGGCGGGCCGCAGCGGCTTGCCGAGCGCGCGGGGTCGGGCCGGGCGCGGGAGTTCGTGATGACCGGCGACCTGTATTCCGCCGAGACGATGCTGGAGTGGGGCGTGGTGAACGCCGTGCACGACGATGTCGACACTGCCGCAAGGGAATTGACGCATCGTCTGGCGGAAGGTCCGACGCTGGCGCACGCGGCGACCAAGAAGATCATCGAGGCGTGGCGCTCCGGTGGTGTGGCGCATGCGGATTCGGTGACGCCGGAGGTCTCGGGTGTGCTGTTCGACACCGCCGATCTCAAAGGCGCGGTGCGTAGCTTCCTCGACGTCGGTCCGGGGAAAGCAACGTACACCGGGCGGTGAGTCGAGAGACGGTGACACGCCGGCGGGTGATGTTCCGGCTCGGGGCATTCCGTCGACGGACACCCGAGGCGGCGGACACGGCGGACATGTCCGCCGCCTATCCGCGCCGAATCCGCGCGATACTGTGATGTGAGTCATATAGTCGCAGTGCCTGGCTGACTCGAGGGCGCGCGGAGGACGGATGTCGCAGTTGCTTGTCGAATACCCGTTGAAACGTCCGCATGCCAGTGATCCACCGCTGGCGCGCGGCGCCGACGGGGTGCTGCGCTACGGCAATCTCACGCCCGCGCTCACCGAGCTGCTCGACTTACAGGTGCACGCGTTCTCGACCCGCGAGGCAGTGGTCGAGGTCGGCGGCCCACGGATGACCTATCGGGAGCTGTGGCACAGTGCGTCCCGCATCGCGGGCGGACTGCAGGAACACGGCATCGGCTACGGCGACCGGGTCGCGGTGCACATGCCCGCCGGGGTTCGCTGGGTGCAGGCGTTTCTCGGCGCGTTGCTCAGCGGTGCGGTGCCGGTGCTCGTGCACGACGGCCTGCCGGATGCGATCGCCGAGCAGGTGATCGCCGACAGCAGTGCGGATTTCGTGCTCGGCCGGGACATCGCCCGCGGCGCCGAGTTACCCGACGGCGCCGCCTACATCGATGACGGTGCGGCACTGGGTGATCTGGCGTTGCTCAGCTACACCAGTGGCAGCCCGCTCGGCCCTGCCACGCCCAAGGGCGTCGAGCTGACCAACGAAAACCTGCTCTCGGCAATCCGTTCGGTGGTCGCCGCGCTCGATCTACCGACCGACGGCCTGCGCAATCTGGTATTGCTGCCCCTCGCGCACGCCAGCGGCTGCGTCGACCAGTTACTACCGACCTTCGCGGTCGGCGGCACCGTCGTCCTGGCCAGGGACACCCGCGATCTCGCGGAAGCCATTGTGGCCGAACGGATCGACATGGTGTCGGCGACGCCACGGATCTTTGCCGGGCTGCTGCCCGAGCTGGCGGCCATGCGCGGGGACGGGCTGAGCACCGAGGGCATCGCCAGGATCAGCAAGGCCGGGCATCGCGCCGAACGTGCCGCTGCCGCGCAGGCCGCTCCCGCCGGCCTGGCCGCCGAACTGCGCGCGATGTTTCCCACGGCGCGGCAATGGTCGGTGTGGGGCGCCACCGAGACCAGCGGCATCGGCCTCGCGGTCGACGACGCGGCCGGGTCCGCCGCGGATTCCGATGCGGTGCTCGGATTCCCTTTCGGCGGTACCGAATTGGCGCTGTGGGGACCGAAGGCGAAGGTCGGCTGTGGCGAACTGCTGTGTCGTGGCCCGAATATCGCCCCGCGCTACTGGAACGATCCGACCGCGACGGCGGCGCGCTTCGCCGGAACCTGGTTCCACACCGGCGATCAGGTCACCATCGATGCCGACGGGCTGGTGCGGCGCGATCCGGCTCAGGACGAATGATGTTGTGGCACAGCAAGGGTCACTCCAGCATCCGTTCCCGCAGCGTGGCGCGCAGCTCCGGGGTGATGCCTGCGGTCGTCAGATAGGTGTCGATGTCGCCGTGTAATTCGATCATCGATTCGGTGCCGATCTTCAGATACTCCTCGCGCACGCCGAGCAGGTCGACCGAGAGCTCCTCGCCGGCGAGGAGTTTCGTCGTCATCATGGCGCGCAGGGCCGGGATGGCGCCGTTGCTCGCCATGAAGTCGGCGTGCACGTCGGGCTCGGCGACGCCGACCGCGCGCAGCAGCGAGGCGATGGCCCAGCCCGTGCGGTCCTTGCCTGCCGCGCAGTGCACCAGCACCGCGCCCTCGCCCCGGGTGATCGACTCGGCGATGGCGGTGATCGCGGCGTGCGCTTCGGGCAGTGCGGGGAACATGCGATAGACCTCGAGCATGTGGGCGAAGGCCGTGTCGCCGGTCGCCTGATGCGGCGGGGCCGCCGCCATGCGCGAGTCGAACGGCGTGACGGTCACCCGGACGCCCTCGGGCACCCGGTCGTGGCCGATGTGGTCGATCTCCCGCTCGCCGCGCAGGTCGTGCACGTCGCTGACGTTCAGCTGTCCGAGTGCGGCAAGGCCCGCCTCGTCGAGCCCGGTCAGCTGTGCCGAGCGCAGCAGGACACCGGGCCTGACCTTCGCGCCGTCGACGGTGCGCAGCCCGCCCAGGTCGCGGAAATTGAAGGTGCCGGACAGGAAGTACTGGTCGGCAGAGGGCGAAAGAGTCACTTGTTCAGGCTAATGGCCCGCGGCGGTCGGGCGGGTGACGTTCCCGGAACGAGCGTCAGCCGGTCAGGTGACCGATTTGGGTGGTTCGACTGTGTGATCGGCCACACGATTCGAGGGTCGTCAGTACTCGCCCGTACTGTTGATAACGGCCAACTTCTCGGTCGGGCAGGACTGAGAGTGGTCCCGAGGGAGGGATTTCCGGGCAGGCCGGGGTGGTGCCCCCACCATTCCGTTTGGGTAACAAAACATTCTTTCGGTCTGGAAATACCCACTGAACCTGTTCTTAAACCCCGAAAACCCTCTACCATTGATGAACGTTGGACCGGGCAGCCTGGGGTTTCCAGCGAGATGCCCGCCATGTTCAGCGAGTCGCGCCGACGAGGGTGCGCGAGTTTCTTTCGCCGAGGGAGTCGTCGTTGAGCGTACGTACAAATATTGCAGAGGTGCGGCTACGGCCGACCATCTGCGAGGCCGTCGAGAAGGCGGCCGCCTCGTTGGACCACGGAGGTGTTCGCGCGCTTCGGGTGCTGCTGCACGCCGGGGTCAGTGCCTACTGGCCGCTGGTCAAGGCCGCGCCATCCAAGCAGGTCCAGGCCTATGAGGCGACGGTGCAGACATTGCGGGAGCGTTGGGCAGCGCAGACCGAGTGCATCGGCGACCCGACCGCGACCGCCGCCTACCGTGAGATGGACATCGAGGTCGCGGCCTTCTTGCAGTTGTGCGCGGACCGTTCGGGCGCGCAGTGGTTGGAGCCGGTCGAGGCCATCGCGGCCTATGCCGTGTCGGTGCTGCAGGGCACTGTGTTGCGCTGGCTTGCCGACTGCAATGACGAGACAATGCTCGTGGTCCTCGACGATCTGGTGAGCAGCCTGGCTACCCGGGCCGCCGAAGTCTAGTTATCCGCTGCCGAGGTGCGGTGACCTCGGTAAACGAGTCATCACAATTACTGGACGTTTGACCAGTTAGGTGGTTTGGTGGTTCGTATGACGGACATGTCGCCGATTGCCGGCCTGCACGCGGCCACTGCCGAGCTCGATCCACCGCTGGCCGCTCTTGATCTGACCGCCTTGCGCGCGAACGTCGCCGACCTGGTGCGCCGCGCGGGCGGAGTCCCGGTGCGTGTCGCCAGCAAAGCCGTGCGCTGTCGCGCCATTCTCGAGGAAGTGCTCGGCGGTGAACTCACCGCCGCAGGCGGCCTCGCAGGCATCATGGCCTACTCCCTCTCCGAAGCCATCTGGCTGGTTCGTCGCGGCGCCCGCGACGTCCTGCTCGGGTATCCGACCGTCGACCGCGCCGCGCTCGCCGGGCTTGCCACCGACGAGACACTGCTCCGCTCCATAACCCTGATGGTCGATGATGTCGCCCAGCTGGAGTTGATCCGCGCTGCGGTGGGCACCGACCTGGTGCACCCGCGGGTCTGTCTGGACGTCGACGCCTCCTTGCGTATCGGCCCGCTGCACCTCGGTGCACACCGTTCGCCGGTACACGCCCCCGAACAGGCGGCCACGCTCGCGGCAGCGGCATTGCGCCGCGGTTTCGACGTCGTCGGGCTGATGACCTATGAGGCGCAGATCGCGGGCCTGCCCGACAGCAATGTCGCGGTGCGCCTGATGAAGCGGGTGTCGGCTGCGGAAATCACCAAGCGCCGCAAGCGAGTTGTCGACGCCGTGCGTTCGGTGACCGGCAAGCTGGAGATCGTCAACAGTGGCGGCACCGGCTCGATCGAGGTCAGCATCGTCGACCCGGACGTCACCGAGGTGACCGCAGGTTCCGGGCTGTACGTGCCGACCCTGTTCGACCACTACCGCTCCTTCACCCCGCGTCCCGCCCTGTTCTTCGCCACTTCGGTCCTGCGCCGCCCGACGCCGTCCATCGCGACGGTGTTCTCGGGCGGCTATATCGCCTCCGGCCCGACCGGTCCGTCGCGAGTGCCGAAGCCGGTGTGGCCCACCGGGTTACGTTTGATCGGCGCCGAGGGCGCAGGCGAGGTGCAGACCCCGCTGAGCGGCGCCTCGGAGCTGCGCATCGGCGACCGGGTCTGGTTCCGGCACGCCAAGGCCGGCGAGCTCTTCGAACGTTTCGACAAGGTGCACCTGGTCGAGTCCGACGGCACCAGGGTCACCGTCCTCACCTATCGCGGCGAAGGGCACTGCTTCGGCTGAGCCGCACTCCTGAAATCGGTTCTGCTACTTCGCTGCTTCTTCATGGGGGGCCAAGATTTCCGGTGATGCTGGTCACTCGGCATGGATTGCAATGCGGTAGCTAGCAACTGACGCCCGACGGCGTGTCGAGATCGCGACACGCCGATGAGCCTTCGGGAACGCCCGGTGGCGGGAGTCGGCGAATCGCAGCTCATTCTTGCGACGGCAACTGCCACAAGCCGCCTTCGACCGGGTCGAGCAGTCAGCAGCGGGAGCCCAGCAATGCCTGATCAGACCAAGAACCGTCCGCAGCACGGCAGCCATCGGCTGCCCCGCTGCCGCTACGGAATCTCTACGAATTTCCGCGGGAACCCTACAGAGCCCCGCGGACCTTTGGGGAACCGCTAATCCACTCCAGCCAGGTGTGATCGGTCTGACCAGGATGGCGACGTAACCCGGAGGAAGAGAACCCAGTAAACTCCTGGTCAATGAGTACCAATCAGGTCGACAGCGTTCCTGGCGACAACGACAGGGACACCGACGGCCCGACCTTCGCCGATCTCGGGATCGATGACCGCGTGCTCGCGGCCATCGCCGATGTGGGCTACGAGTCGCCGTCGCCGATCCAGGCCGCGACGATTCCGCCGCTGCTCGAAGGCGCCGATGTGGTGGGTCTCGCGCAGACCGGCACCGGCAAGACCGCGGCGTTCGCGATCCCGATCCTGATGGGTCTCGAAACCTCCGGCAAACTTCCACAGGCCCTGGTGCTCGCGCCGACCCGCGAGCTCGCGATCCAGGTGGCCGAGGCATTCGGCCGCTACGCCACGCACATTCCGGGGCTGCATGTGCTGCCGATCTACGGCGGCCAGGCCTACGGCGTGCAGCTGTCCGGCCTGCGCCGCGGCGCGCACGTCGTGGTCGGCACTCCCGGCCGGGTGATCGATCACCTGGAGAAGGGCACGCTCGACCTGTCGCAGTTGAAGTACCTGGTGCTCGACGAGGCCGACGAGATGCTGAAGATGGGCTTCCAGGAGGACGTCGAGCGCATCCTCAAGGACACCCCGTCGACCAAGCAGGTCGCGCTGTTCTCGGCGACCATGCCCGCGGCGATCCGCAAGATCTCCAAGCAGTACCTGAACAAGCCGGTCGAGATCACCGTCAAGTCGAAGACCTCGACCGCGACCAACATCACCCAGCGCTGGGTGCAGGTCTCGCATCAGCGCAAGCTGGACGCGTTGACCAGGGTGCTCGAGGTCGAGTCGTTCGAGGCGATGATCATCTTCGTCCGCACCAAGCAGGCCACCGAGGAGCTCGCCGAAAAGCTGCGCGCCAGGGGCTTTTCCGCGGCCGCGATCAACGGCGACATCGCGCAGAACCAGCGCGAGCGCACCATCGGACAGCTCAAGTCCGGCGCGCTGGACATCCTGGTCGCCACCGATGTCGCCGCGCGCGGCCTCGACGTCGACCGCATCTCGCACGTGGTCAACTACGACATCCCGCACGACACCGAGTCCTACGTGCACCGCATCGGCCGCACCGGTCGGGCCGGACGTAGCGGCGAGGCACTGCTTTTCGTCGCGCCGCGCGAACGGCACCTGCTCAAGTCGATCGAGCGGGCCACCCGGCATCCGCTGACCGAAATGCAGCTACCGAGCGTCGACGACGTCAACGCGCAGCGGGTCGCCAAGTTCGGCGACGCCATCACCGAGAGTCTGTCCTCGTCGAATCTGGCGCTGTTCCGCAGGCTTGTCGAGGATTACGAACGCGAGCACGACATTCCGCTCGTCGACATCGCGGCGGCGCTGGCTGCGCTGTCCCGCGACGGCGACAACTTCCTGATGCAGCCCGAACCGCCGGAGCCGGTGCGCGAACGCAGGGAGCGTCCGGAGCGCGCGCGTCGCTTCGAGGGCGACGACGATCGGTCCGGCTTCGGCCAGCACCATCGGGGCACCGGCGCCGAACTCGCGACCTATCGGATCAGCGTCGGCAAGCGGCACCGGGTGGTGCCGGGCGCGATCGTCGGCGCCATCGCCAACGAGGGCGGCCTGCGGCGCAGCGACTTCGGGCACATCAGCATCCGGCCCGACCACAGCCTCGTCGAGTTGCCTGCCGATCTGCCGCCGGAGACGCTGGAAGCGTTGCGGCGCACCAGGATCAGCGGCGTGCTCATTCAGCTGACGCCGGACCAGGGTCCGCCGGGAGGGCGCTCGTTCACCCGCGGCCCGCGCCGCGAGGGCGCGCCGGCGAAGCGACCGGAACGGCGTAAGCCACGCTCCTGAACCGGGGAGGGTTCACCGAGGTCAGGCGGGCTAGCTACAGTGTTGCCGTCCGGTGCGTAATGCAGCGCTAACGGCAGCGGGTGTCCCGCAAGACACAGGAGGGCCGCGTTTGTTCGTGTTCGGTGATCGTGTCGTCTGCTCCGCCGTCGACCTCGTGCGCGCGGCGCGTTGTGAATTCGCGCTGCTTCGCGCCCTCGACACCGAACTGGGCACCCTCGCGGCCGACCCGGAAACCACCGCCGAATGGGCTCCCGCGCCGCGGACCTGGTTCGATGACGGGCTGGACCGCCGGATCAGCGACTTCAGGGACCGATTCGGCAGCGCGATGGTGGAGATCCAACGCCCACAGCACAAGTCGGACGGTCCGAAGGCGCGCATCGACGCGCTGACCGCGGCGCACGCCGAGACCATCGCGGCATTGCGGGCCGGTGCGCACGTGATTCACGGTGCGACCTTCTTCGACGGGACCTTCGACTGCTCCTGCGATTTCCTGGTGCGGGCGGGCCATCGCGTCCGCTATACCGCACACGGCACCGCGCACGGCATGGCCGATCGGGTCGGTGTCGCACTGGAACTCGCGGCGTGTGCCGACGCGGTCGACCACAGCGGATCGTTGACCGGCCCGCTGATCCGGCTGCACCTCGGCGAGAACAACACTGCCTACGCGCTCAGCGATCTGGTCCCGGTGTACCGCGGGCGCAGGCGCCGGGTGGAACACATCCTGGACGAGAAGCTCAGCGAGCTGCTACCCGTGCAGTGGGGCGATCCCCGCTATCTCGCGTGCGGCCGCTGTGGGACGTGCACGACCGCCCTTGCGGCCGCGCGGGATCTGCTGCTCGTCGCGGGGATGTCGACCACGACACGGGCTCGGCTGCGGGAAGCCGGTGTGAGCACCATCGATCGGCTGGTCGGCACCGAGAGCACCGTGCGTGGCGTGCCGCCACGCAGCTTCGCCGCGCTTCGCCGCCAAGCCGAAATCCAGCTGCGCAGGGAGGATTCCGGCCAGCCGACGCACAGCCTCGTCGATCCGATAGCACTCGGCGCGCTGCCGCCGCCCTCACCGGGCGACCTTTCGCTCACCGTCGACGGTGGCGTGCGCACCCCTTTGGCCGTCGATGTCGGCGGGCCAGGCACCGTGCACCTGACCTTCCGGTCACCGTTCGGCACCGACGGTGACGCGGACAGCGAGGCGGACGGACAGCGGCGTGCGTTGACGGAGGTGCTCGACTATCTCGTTCAGCGCCGCCGGATGTATCCGGACATGCACGTCTACCACTACACCTCGGCGGTGCGGACCGCGCTGCTTCGGTGTTCGGGCAGCAGCGGCGTCGGCGAGGAGATCGTCGACGAACTGCTGTGCGACGGCGTGCTGGTGGATCTGTATCCGATCGTGCGCAACGCGCTGATCGTCGGGGAGCGCTCGTATCGGTTGAGCAGGCTGGCCCGGCTGCTACCCGGCGCCGCGCATTCGCCTGCCACCGAGCGGGATTGCCTGACCGTGCTGCGGCTGCGCGACTGGCTGCTGGACCGGGCCGCGGAGCAGCGCATCGACCCACAGGCGGTGACGCTGGAGCGCACAGGCTCGTGGTGTCAGGTGCCAGGACCGGACGAACCTGAGCCGATGCCGCCGTCGCGGCCGTCCTCGTTCGAGGCGGCGCTCGCCGAATACGCCGCGGCGCAGGCGGAACCGGGGCATACCGCCGCGGTGCTCGCCGCGGCGCTCGGCTACCACCGGCGCGAGCGGCAGCCGCTCTGGTGGGCGCATGTCGACCGGCTCAGCCACCCGGTCGACGAATGGGCGGACGCGCCAGGGGTATTGGTCGCCGAATGGGGCACCGTCGACACCAAATGGCATCGCAGCCCCGACCGCCCGACCATGCGGCGCTACGTCACGCTGACCGGCCGGATCGGTTCCCGGTGGAGCAGCGGCGGGCCAGGACCGGCGACCGTGCTCACCCCGGGCGCCACCGTCTACACCTTCTACGATCGCCCTGCGGCCGCGGGCATGGTCACCGCCGTCGGGCGCCGCGCGACTGCCGTCGCAACCGTGCTCGGCTGCTCGGTCGACGCCGAATTCGACGACGCGGTCCGGCTGGAAGAACTGCTGCCCGACGGCTGCGAACCCTACGACGAACTCCCCACCGCGATCGCGCCAGGGCTGCCTGCCTGGGACGAAAACGCCGAGATCGCGGTCGAATTCGCCGCGCAGCAGCTGCTGGTCGCGCTGCCGGACATCCCGGCGGGTGCCGTGTTCGACCTGCTCGCCCGCCGCGCGCCCCGGCTGCGCACCGGCACCGACCTGCCCGAGGTGCACGGCGACCACGCCGCCGCGATCACCACGGCGGTGCGCGAACTGGACGACTCCTATCTCGCGGTGCAGGGCCCCTCCGGCACCGGCAAGACCACCACCGCCGCCAGGGTGCTGGAGCGGCTCGTCACCAAGGACAAGTGGCGGATCGGCATTGTCGGGCAATCGCATTCGACCGTCGAGAACCTGCTCGACGCGGTCGTGCGGGTCGGCGTGCTTCCGGAACTGGTGGCGAAGAAGGACGTCGAGGCGGTGGCGCCGGAATGGGCGGTCATCGACGCGGGCCGGTACGCGCGTTTCCTGGACAACGCGATCAGCGGCTGCGTGCTCGGCGGCACCCCAACGGATTTCACCAACGAAGACATGGTCGGCCGGGAGGCGCTCGATCTGCTGGTGATCGCCGACGCGGGGCGGTTCCCGCTGGCCGACGCCGTCGCGGTCGGGGTGAGCGCACGAAATCTGTTGCTGCTCGGCGATCCCGCACCACCGGCCACGCACAGCGCCCATCCGGAGCCGGTCGGCGAATCGGTGCTCGGCTGGCTCGCCGAGGGGCGGCACACTCTGCCCGGTACCCGCGGCTACGTCCTGGACCGCACCTGGCGGATGCATCCCAAGGTGTGCGATCCGGTCTCCCGGCTCTACTACGACGGGCGCCTGCGCTCCAACGAAACCGTGACGCTCGCACGGGAACTGGACGGCGAGGAACCCGGTGTGAGCACCGTCCTCGTCCCTCATCACGGCAACGCCACCGAATCCGCGGCCGAGGCGCGTGAGGTGGTGCGGCGGGTGCGGGCCCTGCTCGCGATGAACTGGACCGTCGGCGCGATGACCCGTCGGCTGCATCCGCACGACATCTTCGTGGTCGCGCCGTACGCGGCGCAGGTCGGCCGGATCCGCACGCTGCTCGCCAGGGCGCGGATCGAGGACGTGCTCGTCGGCACCCCGGATCGGTTCCGCGGCAGGGAGGCGGCCGTCGTGCTGCTGTCGATGACCACCTCCAGCCCCGCCGACGCGCCGTACGGCATGCCGTTCCTGTTGTCCCGCGCGCTGATTCACGCGGCGTTGTGCCGCGCCATGTGGAAGGCGATCATCATCCGTTCGCCGCTGCTCGGCGAATACCTGCCCGCCTGCCCGGACGAATTGCCCGAGCTGGCAGGGTTTCTCGGCCTGTCGACGGCGGGACGCAACGGCCGCTGACCCGCGTGGTCAGCCTCGGGTCAACGCGGCAACCGCGTCGACCAATCGCTCGATGTCCTGCTCGGTGTTGTACCCGTGCGGCGAGATCCGCAGCCCGCCCGCCCGCGCGGACACCGCGATGCCCTCGGCCCGTAACTTCTCGGCCAGCAACGGGATCGGCTCACCGTCGATCTGCACCGACACGATCCCCGACCGTCCGTCGGCGGAGCGGTCCGACAGCACGGTCGCACCGATCGACGCCAGCCGCGTGCACGCGAGTTCACACAACCGATCGACGTGCGACCAGATCGCCGGAACCCCCGCCGCGAGCAGCAGATCGACCGAGGCGCCCAGCGCGGCGATGCCGGTCACGTTCGGCATCCCGCCTTCCAGCCTGCGTGCGGTGTCGTCGAATACCAGGTCGAGGTTGTCCCAGTCCTCGCGGTGCACCACCGAGTTCCATCCAGGCTCCAACGGCCGCAACAACTCCAGCTTGGACCCGCGCACGTACAGCACGCCGCAGCCCTCGGGCCCGAGCAGCCATTTGTGCCCGTCCGCCATCGCGAAATCGACACCCCAGGAATCCAATTCGGCCGGGATCACGCCGAGTGCCTGGATGACGTCGACGCACAGCAACGCCCCTGCCTCGCGGCAGACGCGCCCCAGCTCGGCCAGGTCGACCCGCCAGCCGCGGCCGAACTGCACCCAGCTGGTGACCACCAGTTTCGGCGCGGGCCCCGCGTTGATCCGTTCGACGAACGCCTCGACGGTGAGCTTGCCGCTGTCGCCTTCCGGCTGCACTCGATCTACCACGACACCCCGGTCGGCGAGCGCCAACCACGGATAGATCGTGGACGGAAACTCCAAGTCCGGCACCACAATTCGATCACCGGCCGCCCACTCGAGCCCGTTGGCGATCATCCCGAGTCCGGTGGTCGTGTTCTTGACGAACGCGACGTCGGTGGACGGCACCCCCATCAGACGACCGAACGCCGCCCGAATCCGTTCGATCTCGGCGGCGTGCGCGGCATAGCTGAACTCACCGTCCAGCGACACCTCGGTGGCATGCCGGTGCATCGCCTCCACCGCAGGCCGCGGCAGCGGGCAGATGCCCGCGTGGTTCAGATAGGTCCACCGCTGAGTGACCGGAAAGTGTTCCCGGACAAGAGGAGTCGCGGCGGTCGTGGACGTGGTGCTTGTCGCGGTCATCCCGCACCCTCCAATCAAGTGGACGCTATGTCCACTTGATTGAGCGTACGACACAACCGGTCACTACGTCCACTTATTCCGAATCTTCTCGGTTCCCGCCGTCGTAGTGGTGGCCCGTCGTCGGCCTGATCACGCAATACCGTCGTTGAGTGGCTCGGCTGGCCACCGCCCCAATACGGTGAGACGTATGCAACTGGACAGCTCTGCTCCGAATCAGCCGCAGGCTCCGAACCAGCTGGACGTGGCGGTCGTCCAGTTCGCACCGGGCACCGACCCTTCGGCCAATCTGTCGGCGCTGCGCGAGCACGTGCGGGTGGCTGGCGATCGGGGTGCCGCGGTGGTCGTCGCGCCCGAATACTCGATGTTTGCCGTCGGCAGGCTCGACGAGCGGGTTGTGGCCGTCGCCGAACCGCTGACCGGGCCGTTCGTCACCGGCTTGGGTGCGATCGCCCGCGAATTCGGCGTCCATCTGGTGGCCGGAATGGTCGAGCGGGTCGAGGGCGACGACAGCCGGATCTACAACACTCTCGTGGTGCTCGGACCCGACGGAAACCTCGGCACGGTATATCGAAAGGTGCATCTCTATGACGCCTTCGGACACCGCGAATCGGACGTGGTCGCGGCGGGCCCGATAGAGCCGCCCGCCACCTTCGTCGTCGAAGGCGTGACATTCGGCATGCAGACCTGTTTCGATCTTCGCTTCCCGGAAGGCATCCGCCGGGTGGCCGCCGCGGGCGCGCAGGTACTGGTGTTGCCGGCCCAGTGGATTCCCGGCCCCGCCAAGGTGGATCAGTGGACGACGCTGTTGCGGGCCAGGGCCATCGAGAACACCGTGTACGTGGCGGCGGCCGATCAGGCGGCGCCGCGGGGCGCGGGCGCCTCGATGCTCATCGATCCCACAGGTGCGGTGCTCGCCGAACTCGGAGACGAGCCCGGCGTGCTGACGGCGGGCATCGACCTCGCGAGGTTGGCCGAGATCCGCACCACCAACCCCAGTCTTGCGCTGCGCCGGTTCACGATCACGGAGCGTTCCTAGCGTCGATCGGATCGGCACCGGCCGGGACCGCGATTCGCTCGGGGAGAATCGTGCAGCCGTTCAAGGTGACGGGTGAGGTGCAGAAAGCGATCCCGATCCTGTGACGGGTGCGACAGCGTCGCGCAGCGACTCGATGAGGGGTGGTGGTCGGGTGACAGGTGGGCGTAGCGTTTTGATGGATGATCTACACCGATCGGGCCTCGGCCGGTCGCGCGCTGGGTGGGCATCTGGAAAACCTGCACGCGACCTACCCGCTGCTGCTCGGTCTGCCACGCGGCGGCGTTCCGGTGGCCGCCGCGGCGCGCGAGATCATCGGCGGCGACCTCGACATTCTGCTGGTCCGCAAGCTCGGGGTGCCGTGGCAGCCGGAGCTGGCGATGGGCGCCATCGGCGAGGGCGGGGTCCGGGTGCTCAATCAAAACGTGTTGGCGCACATCGGGATATCCCCGCAGGAGTTCGCCGAGATCGAGGACGTCGAGCGCGTTGAGCTGGAGCGGCGCAGGCTGGTGTGGCGCGGCGACACGAAGCCGATTCCGTTGGACGGGCGCGACGTCGTGATCGTCGATGACGGCATGGCGACGGGCGCGACCGTCGTGGTCGCGTGCCGGGTCGCCCGGCTGTATCAGCCCGAGAGTCTCGTGGTCGCGGTGCCGGTGTCGTCGGCCGAGGCGTTGCGCAGGGTCGCCGCCGAAGCGGATCAGGTGGTCTGTCCGCTGGTGCCGCGCACGCTCGGCGGCGTCGGCACCGTCTACGAGGACTTCCATCAGCTCGAGGACGACGAAGTCACGG
Organism: Nocardia sp. NPDC049149; assembly: GCF_043197455.1. Taxonomy (NCBI): domain Bacteria; kingdom Bacillati; phylum Actinomycetota; class Actinomycetes; order Mycobacteriales; family Nocardiaceae; genus Nocardia; species Nocardia sp. NPDC049149. The sequence goes on along the minus strand of NZ_JBICTD010000002.1, from coordinate 661,829 downwards.
CATTGCTCGCGTGAATGTGGTTGCGGAATCAGACTTCCGTGATGCCCTTGCGGTGTCGTTGCGCCAGTTCGGCATAGAAGCCGGGGTTGAGCTGAATCCACATCTGCGCCTGAGTGCCTTCGATGGAGCGCTTGACCTCCGCGGGCGCACCTGCCGCGAGCACGCCGTCGGGGATCTCGGTGCCGGGCTGCACCAGCGAGTGCGCGGCGATCATGGTGCCCGCGCCGATCTTCGCCATATCGAGCACCGTGGTGCCATTGCCGACAATGGCTTCCGCACCGACGGATGCGCCGTGAAACACCACGCTGTGTGCGATGGTCGCGCCGGGGCCGATCTCCATCGGCACGTCCGGCGGCACGTGCAGCACCGCGTTGTCCTGGATGTTGGCGCGCTCGCGGATGGTGATCGGCGCCAGGTCCGCGCGCAGCACCGCGCCGTACCAGATCGACGCGCCCGCCTCGACCCGCACGTCACCGATCAGCGTCGCGGTCGGCGCGATGAACGCGGTCGGATCGACCTGGGGCCGTTTGCCTTCGAATTCGTAGAGTGGCATTGATACACCGTAAACCCCAGCCGCGCACGCTGGTTCGATCCGCGCGTCTACCAGCGATCGGCGTACGCGATGGTGCGCTCGGCCGCGGTCACCATCGGGCGCAGCTGTGCGATGAAGCCGTGCGCGGACACCGGGACGAGATCGACGTTGGCGCCGGTGCGTACCGAGTAGCGGCCGTCGTCGCTCACATCGATCCAGCAGAGCACCCCGAACGGACGCAGCTCGCCGTTGGCCTGCCTGGCCGACACCACGAGCTGGCCGATGCCGTCCCTCGGCTGGCGCAGCAGCCTACGGATGCGCGCGGGCACGGTCGGCCCGGCCACCGGCACGGTCACCAGGTCCCTGCTGTCCTCGACGACCCTGGCCAGCGGCGCGGTCAAGCGCGGGACGGTGCCGGGCGGATACTCGGGGAGCATCGAAACGACCCGCGCGGTCAGGCTTTTCACGCTGCCGACGAACAACCGGATATCACCGCCGCGGTCCGGCGTCGCGCCGGGGCGCTGTGCGGCGACCACCGCGACATTGCCCGCCGCCGCGCCGAGCACCCGCACCGGGCGGACCACCGCGTTCGGCTCCTGGCCTGGTTCGCGTTCGCCGTAGACCTCGATGCGCAGCTCCGGTGCGGCGAGCACGCGCAGCGCCGCCTCCAGGTCCGCGTCGAGCACCTGGTCACACCAGGCGGTCAGCGCGGGTAACTGCGCGTCCCGCTCGACGCTGTCGCGCGCGGACAACCGGACGGCCAGCGGATAGGGCATCCGATCACCATCGGTACGCGCCCACGCGAGTGCGAACTGGTCCGGTGTCAGCGTCCAGTTCACTCCAGCTCGGTCCACTCGCCGAGCACCGGCGGCGTGGTCGGATCGATCGCGCCGATCAACTCACCGCCGTTGTCGGAGGGTTCGAGATAGGTGGGGAGGTCGTCGAAGAGGAAATCGTCGTCCTCCTCGTCGTCGTACTGCGCGGTGCGGGCGACCGCCGCGTTCGCGGCCACGCTGGAACCCGGTCGCGGGGTATCGCCCGCCGCGATGGCCCCGCCCATGAGGCCGCCCATCGCGCCGGCGCCGAGTCCGGTGACCGCGTCGCTGCCGCTGTGCTGTGTCGCGCGGCGTTGCTCGTCGCGCTTGCGTTGTTCGTCGGCGGTGGCCGTACCTGCCGTTCCGGGAATGGTCGGCACGGTGACCTGCGGGGTGGATGCCGCGGTGGTCATCGGTGTCGACGGCGTTGCCGCGGCGGGCGTGCTCGGCACCTGGGTGGCCGCGGGTGTCGTCGACAGCGCGGACTCCGTGCCGGCCGCCATGGTGACGGGGGAGAGTGCGGGCGTCGAGGGCGCACCGACGTCGGGAACGACGGGGCTGCTCGCCGGGGTGACGACCGCGGGTTCCTCGGTTTCGGTGGCGGGCTGCTCGGTGGTGATTCGCTCCTCGGTGGTCGTCGCGGCGGCGGGCTGGCTTCCCGCCGCGCCGGTCCCGAGCGGAACCTGCTGTGCCAGTGGCGTTTCCGTGTCGAGGCCCGGCCCAACGAGCTTCGCGGCAGGCGTGCCGCTCGGCGCGGCCTGCTGGTCACCGGTCTGCTGATCGGGGAACGCGGGCACGTCGGTGCCGGTCGGGATGAACACGTCGGTGTAGATGTCGTTCATCGCGCGCACGACATCCTGGCGGCTGTGCTCGGCCGTCTTCTGATCCGAGGCATTGGTGGTGGCCTGCGTCGGATCCAGCAGCGCCGCACCCAGATCGAGTGCGGTCGCCGGCGGCGCGGACACGGCGGACCGCAGCGCCTCGGCCGCGTCCCCGGCTCGGCCGAGCCGTTGCGAAACGACCGCGAGCACGTCCGCGAGTTCCTGCCCGGTCTCCTCGAACGACCGCACCGCCTCGGCCGCGCGGTGCGCACCGCTGCCGCGCCAGCCGTCCGCGATGGCGGCCCGAATCTCGGTGTGCGCCTGGGAGACCGCGTCGGCCAGCCCGGCCGCCGCGTCGCCCCAGGCCTGCTGTCCGCCCGCGAGCACCGACGGCTTCAGCAGTTGGACCTTGTCGTGGATCGTCTTGTGCGGCATGTTGTCGAAGATCTCGACGGTCGGCGCGTACGCGGGGTCGGTCCGCCGCTGCAGGGACCCATCAGCGTTCCTCGGCAATTTACGCATGCGGCACTCCCGCCACGTCGATCCGATCGACCGCCGACGCCAGCGCCTGGTCGGTCCGCTTGTACGCGGCCGCCGCGGCGCGGAAGGTGATGGCGAGTTCTCTGGCGGCTTCGGCGTACTCCCACAATCGGGTCATCGCGCCGTGCGCCTTGTTCTCGAATCCGGCGCGCAGTGCGTCGCCGGAGGCGAACCCGCCGAACCCCGGCAGCGCCGCCGCGGCGTTGAGCACCTTGATCTGTGCCTCGACCTGATCGGCGAGTTCTTCGTAGCGTCGCGCGCAGCGCTCGTGCACACCGTCGGCGACCAGCACGCCGTCGATCCACACCGCGCCTTCGTCGACGGCCTTGTGCAGCGCGGCGGCGGTGACGCCGGGCGCGGCGACGATCGAGAGATCCGGGCTCCCGACGCCAGTGGCGTTCTCGTTCGATGGCACCTCGCCGTCCCCCTTCCTTGTCTGTGGCACCTTCGGCCTCGCCGACGGTGCTCAGTTCACGGGCGTCGCGCCAACCCCACGACCACGCCCTGCGTCCAGTTCACGATGTCGGCGGCGACCTGTGCGTGTACGGGCTCGTGCAGCAGATCGTGTCCGGCGTCGATGTACTCGTGCAAATCTACCGACTCATGCCGCCGAGTCCATACCCTTATCGCATCAATGGGTGCCCTACGGTCTTCGACACCGTGCACCGCGAGCACCGGAAGGCTCGGCGGCAGTGGTGTTCCCGCCGCGCCGCGGGCGCCGCCGCCGAGTGCCCGTTTCGGCACGCCGGACAGGACGAGGCCTGCCACCGCGTCCGCGGGGAGGGCGGGGCGCAGCGGGAGGGCGCGTTCCACCGTCGAGTCGGCCGTGGCCTCGGCCGGGTCCGGCACCGCGGCGCCGAACATGCCGAGCGTGGTGACGGCACCGAGCGAATGCCCCATCATCAGCAACGGTGGTTGCGGTGTGGTCGCGCGCACGAGCTCGACCATCATCAACGCGTCGGCGACCAACTCCGACAGGGTGCCCGGTTTACCCGGATCGCCCTCGCTGAGTCCGTGTCCCGAAGTATCGAGCGCCCACATCTCGATATCGGCGGCCTTCAGCGTGCGCGCGAATCGGTGATAGTGGCCGCTGTGCTGGCCCAATCCGGGCAGTAACAGGACTGTGGCCAGGGAGTTTTCGATCGGCCACCGCCGATAGTGCATCCTGCCGCGCGCGCCGTCGAAATATGGCATGCCCAGATACTGCCAAAGATCCTGCTGCTCAGTGGACTTCATGATTTCCTCGGCTAACGGGGCTAGAATGCCAGCCGATTGCTGTGTCCGCGCGGAGAGTCAGGGGTGCCTGTTGAGAAGAATCCGCCGTCCAGGTGCCCTGCTCTGGCCCGCGCTGTTGGTCGCGTTGGCTTGCACTGCACCGGCCGCCGTCGCGGACCCGAGCGCCGGTGCGGTCGCCGGGTGCGGGCCCGCGTCATCCGCGACCGCGGTGCCCGCCGCGGTACCGATGTACGACTGGTCGGAGAACGTCGGCTATGACGCCACAGGCAATCTCTGGGTCTCCCGCACCTACGGCGGTGTGGTGCAGCGCTATGACCGCTCCGGTGCGTTGACCGCGACCGTGCCGGTGGAATTCCCCGGCGCGGTGCGCAGTGGGCCGGACGGGTTGCTTTATGTCGTCTACGGGGATACGCCGACCAGCCTGGTCCGGCCCGGCGGGGTCGTGCGTTTCGATCCGGCGGCCGCAGACCCGAAGCCGGAGGTCTTCGTCTCGGGCGTGGCCACCATGCCCAACGGCGCCGCGTTCGACGCGGACGGTTACCTCTATCTCGGTGCGTCGTTGTCCGGCGTGATCCGGGTCCGCCCGGACGGCAGCATCGACGACGCGTGGACCGCGCAGGCGCCGAAGACGAGTGCGAACGGCGTCGTCGTCCGCGACCGGGTGCTCTATGTGACGTCCAACGGTGGTCCGCTCGGCCGGATCCTGCGGATCCCGATCGATGCGCCGGGCAGCAGTTCCCCCGTCGCCGACGTGTCGTCGCCGCTGGCCGGTGTGCCGGATTTCACCGATGATCTCCTCGTCGATGCGGACGGAATTCTGTATGTGACTACGGTTTTCGGTCAGCTCGTGCGCGTCGATCCCGCCACCGGGGCGAGCTGTGCCGTGCTGAGCGGCGAGCCGATGACCTCGGTGGTCGCGGTGCCGGGACGGCCAGGCCAGCTGTTGGCGGGCACTGAACGCGGGGCGGTACTGCGCATCCAGCTCGCGTCGTAGCGTTTCCGGCGCACTCGATCGTGTCAGCGGTGTCCGGCGACGGCGCGCTCGATTCGTGCTGACGCCGAGCGCAATTGGTCGATCAGTGCGGCGGGTTCGTGTACCTCGAAGTCGACGCCGAGGGCGATCAGCCGGTGCGCCAACCATTCCGGTGCGTCGTCACGGAGCGCATCGAGTCGACAGGTGTGCTCGTCGATCGCGCGGAGTTCGTCCGGCCCGCTGCCGAGCCGGCCCGCGACCTTTCTCACGGGTGCGTGAATCGTCACCGACAGCCGGAAAGTCGGCGTACCCCAATCGGTTCGACGCCCGGCGACATAGGCCGCGGCGTTTTCGGCGGGCAGCTCGCGCGGGGTGATCCTGGCTGCGGTCGGCTGCGGGTTTTCGATGCGGTCGACGCGAAACATCCGCCAGTCGCTGCGATCCAGGTCGTAGCCGACGAGGTACCAGCGGTGCCTGGCCGGCGCGAGGCCGATCGGTTCGGCGTGCCTGCGGGTCTGCGTTCCCGCGCCGTCGCGGTAGGCGAAACGTACTCGCTCCCTATTGGTTACGGCCGCGGCGAGGGTGGTGAGCACTTCGGGGTCGGCGGTCGGTCCGGTCTCGCTCGGCAGCGCGAGTGCGGTGCCGAGCACCCGGACCCTGCGGCGCAGCTTGGCGGGCAGGACCTGCTCCAGCTTGGTGAGTGCGCGCACCGACGCGTCCTCGATGCCTGCGACGGCGTAACCCGCCGCGGCCCGCAGGCCTACCGCGATCGCGACCGCCTCGTCGTCCTCGACCAGCAGCGGCGGCAGCGCGGAACCGGCCACCAGGCGGTAGCCGCCCGCCGCGCCCATCGTCGCCTCGACCGGATAGCCGAGTTCGCGCAGCCGGTCGATATCGCGGCGCACGGTGCGATCGGTGACGCCGAGACGGTCGGCCAATTCGCTGCCCGGCCACTCGCGCGGTGTTTGCAGCAGTGAGAGCAGTCGGAGCAGCCGCGCCGAAGTATCGTTCATGATCCTCAGAATTCCAGATAACTAGGACACAGGTAGTCCTACATGGCTCCTACCGTGGTCTTCAGTTCAGCAAAACCGGTTAGCCAAGGAGACCCCGATGACCATCGACCGCACCGAGATTCGCCCGTTCCGCATCGACATTCCGCAGGCCGACCTCGACGATCTGCACGACCGTCTCGCCCGCACCCGTTGGTCGGCGCAGCTGCCCGGCGCGGGCTCGGAGCGCGGCGTTTCGGTCGCTTATCTCACCGAGCTGGCCGAGTACTGGCGGACCGGATTCGACTGGCGTGCACAGGAGGCGGCGTTGAACGAGTTCCCGCAGTTCATCACCGAGATCGACGGCCTCGATGTGCACTTCCTGCACGTGCGCTCACCCGAGCCGGACGCGACCCCGCTGATCCTGGTCCACGGCTGGCCGAACACCTTCATCGAGTTCACCAAGACGATCGGCCTGCTCAGCGACCCGCGCGCGCACGGTCTCGATCCGGCGCAGGCGTTCCACGTCGTTGTCCCCTCGGTGCCCGGTTTCGCGTTTTCGGACGGGCCGACCGAACCGGGGATGACGCCCGGCCGGGTGGCCGAGATGTTCCTCGTCCTCATGGATCGGCTCGGCTACGAGCGGTTCGGCGCCCAGGGCGGCGATCTCGGCGCCTATGTCGCCCCCGAGCTGGCGATCGCGGCGCCGGACCGGGTGATCGGAGTACACCTCGATGGCGGCATCGGGATGCCGACCGAGGCGGATGTGCCGACGATGTCCGCGGACGAGCGTGCCGAATGGGATCTGATGCAGCAGTGGATGACCGGCGTCGACCATCACGCCCTGCTGCGCGTCGCGCCGCAGACCTTCGCGCATGCGTGGACCGATTCCCCGGTCGGCCTGCTCGGTTGGCTGATGCACAAGTTCAACGAGTTCACCTACCTCGCCGAACGGGCCGAGGATGTCATGGACCGCGACGATCTGCTGACCAATGTCAGCCTCTACTGGTTCACCAACACGGCGGGGTCCTCGTCCTGGCCGATGTACAACGGTCTCGGTGCGGACGGGCGGTTCGGGTGGCCGAAGGGACAGAAGCAGGTGCCGACCGGTGTCTATGGCGGCGGGTCCGCGCTGATGCGTCGACTTGCCGAGCGCGACAACACGATCGCGCATTGGCCGGAGGGCAACACCGGCAATCACTTTGTGGCGATGGAGAAGCCGCAGATGCACGTCGCGGATATCCGCGCCTTCTTCGCCAAGCTCCGCTGATCCGGAACGAGGCTGTGCGGCACCGTCCTTCGTGGCGGTGCCGCAGTATCAGCTACTCGGCTTGGTGAACTCGCCGTGCACCGCAGCGCCCGCGGGAGCGGTGGGAGTGGTCGGTGCGGCCGCAGCTGGGGCTGGGGCCTGCGCCGGCTCCGGCTCCGGCGCACGAGCAGGGGCCGGGGCGGGTGCTTGCGCCGGGGCAGGCTGCGTCGAGGTGGCCGGTGCGGATTCCGGCAGCGGACCGGTGATGGTCCCATTGGGTCCCGGCGTGACCAGGCCGGGCGCGTCCGTGTTCAACGGCTTGACTTCGGGTGCTGCGGGCTGGTCCGGCACCATGAAGAGGCCGACGGTCGGCGTCATCACGCAGTGCGCGAAGGGGTAGTCGATGATGCCCCACATCGAGGCGATCACGGTGCCCGGTCCGCTGCGCACCGTCTTCGACAGTGAGGGCAGCCCGTATTCGGTGATGTCGTCGAGTGTGTCGATCCCGCTGGCGCCGTTGTTGACGTTCAGCCAGGCCACGGCGAGGCCGGAGGCCAGGGGCGTGCCGGGGTGCGCGGGGGTGGCACTGAACCGCAGGGTGCCCGGCGCGACATTGAGGTCCTGGCTGTTGCCTTCGGCGTCGGTGCTCGCGGCCGCGATGATCGTGGTGATCGGGCCGAGGCTGCCGCAGCCGAAAGTCGGTGCCGCATAGGCGAAGGGGGTGAAGGCCGTGGTGACCTGGCGCAGCGCGGCGACATCGGCGAGCTTGGTGTACTGCGTGAGCGCGGCGACGCCGGTCTGCGCGACCGGGTCGGGGCCTGCGGTCTCGGTGAGATGGGTGAGCGCGGCGTCGACCGGCGATGGCGCGGGATCGGCGGCGGCAGAACCGCCCACGGTCAGTGCGGCGCCGATGCCGAGAGCTGTCATGGCCGTTGCGGCGCGTGCGATGGTCATGCCGTTCACTCGTACTCCTCGATCCCCGAGCCTCTGGGGTCCCCAACCCACGTGCAGCAACGTACCAGTTCGTCAGAAATACCGCCCGGGTAGCCGAGCCGTTCACCTCGAGGTGACCAGGCTACGCGTGTCCTACCGGTGTGATCCAGTCGACAGTGAGAGATTACCGAAGGGTAGTTTGGACGGCGGACGTACGAGACACAGACGGAGCTGCGTATGAAAATAAGCCTGTCCCCCGACGAGGTCGCCTTCCGCGACGAACTGCGAAAGTTCTATCGGACCGAGATTCCCGCCGACATCCGTGAGCGCTTCAAGTACGGCCACGAGCTGTCTCGCGACGAGATCGTCCGCACCCACAAGATCCTCAACGAGCACGGGCTCGCGGTGCCGAACTGGCCGGTCGAGTGGGGTGGCAAGGACTGGACCCCGATGCAGCGCCATCTCTGGCAGGACGAGATGCAGCTGGCCTCGGTGCCGGAGCCGCTCACCTTCAACGCGCAGATGGTCGGCCCGGTGATCGCGCACTTCGGTTCCGACGAGCTCAAGCAGCGCTTCCTGCCTGCCACGGCCGCGCTGGACATCTGGTGGTGCCAAGGCTTTTCCGAGCCGGACGCCGGCTCCGACCTCGCCTCGCTGCGCACCACCGCGGTGCGCGACGGCGATTCCTACATCGTCAACGGCCAGAAGATCTGGACCACGCTCGCGCAGTACGCGGACTGGATCTTCTGCCTGGTCCGCACCGATCCGAACGCGCCGAAGAAGCAGGCAGGCATCTCGTTCCTGCTGTTCGACGTGAAGTCGCCCGGTGTCACCATCCGCCCGATCAAGCTGATCGACGGCGGCTACGAGGTGAACGAGGTGTTCTTCGAGAACGTCAGGGTGCCCGCCGATCAGCTGGTCGGCCAGGAGAACATGGGCTGGACCTACGCCAAGTTCCTGCTCGGCAACGAGCGCACCGGCATCACCGGCGTCGGCCGCACCAAGGTGAAGATCGGCATCGCGAAGGAGTATGCGGCGCAGACCAAGTCCGGCGCCGGAACGCTGCTCGAGGATCCGTTGTTCGCGGCGCGGGTCGCCGAGCTGGAGAACGAACTGCTCGCGCTCGAGCTCACCCAGCTGCGCGTGGTCTCCAATTCCTCGGACGGCAAGCCGAATCCGGCGTCGTCGGTGCTGAAGCTGCGCGGCTCGGAGCTGCAGCAGGCCACCACCGAACTGCTGCTCGATATCGCGGGCCAGGACGCGCTGCCGGTCGGCGCCGACGAGATCGCCTCGCCCGGTTGGGCGCAGCGCAGCGGACCCAGCTACCTGAACTACCGCAAGACAACCATCTACGGAGGCTCCAGCGAGGTGCAGCGCACCATCATCGCCTCCACGATCCTCGGATTGTGAGGCGCCGCCATGGATTTCGATCTCACCGATGAACAGGAAATGCTGCGCGACACGGTCCGTGACCTGCTCGCGCGCAACTATGACGCCGAAACCAGGCTCAAGGTCACCGATTCCGAACTCGGCTGGAGCCGCGAGGTGTGGCAGCAGCTCGCCGAACTCGGCGTGCTCGGGCTGAGCTTCACCGAGGAGGACGGCGGTGTCGGCGCCGGTCCGGTGGAAACGATGGTCGTGCTGGCGGAGGTCGGTCGCAGGCTGGCGCCGGAGCCGATCCTGGACGCGGTCCTGGTGCCCGGCGGCTTGATCGCGCAGGCAGGCACCGCCGAACAGCGCGCGCGGGTGCTGCCCCAGGTCGCGGCGGGCACCACGCTGCTCGCCTTCGCGCATGCCGAGCCCGGCGTGCGCTGGCCTGCCACCGAGCTGGCCACCACGGCTGTCCCGCAGGGTGATTCGTACCTGCTGAGCGGCACCAAGAATCCGGTGGCCCACGGCGACTGCGCCGACCAGCTGGTGGTCAGCGCCGAGCTGCCGGGCGGCGCGACCGGGCTGTTCCTGGTCGACCCGAATGCCGAGGGCGTGCTGCGCAAGTCCTACCGCACGGTGGACGGGCAGCGCGGGGCCCAGCTCGAATTCGACAAGGCCCATGGCGAGCTGCTCGGTGGCGCCGACGCGGCCGATGCGATTCGCGCGGTACAGGCGCTGGCGCAGGCCAGCCTGTGTGCGGAATCTGTCGGCGCGATGGAAGAGGCATTGCGGTTGACGACCGACTACCTCAAGCAGCGCAAGCAGTTCGGGGTCACCCTGTCGAAGTTCCAGACGCTCACCCAGCGCGCGGCGAACATGTATGTCTCGCTGGAACTGGCGCGCAGCATCAGCCTGTACGCCACCGCGGCACTGGCCGACGGTGTCGACGACCCGGTCGTCGGGTCACGGGCCCGGCTCCAGATCAGCCGCTCGGCGCGGCACATCGGTCAGGAGGCCATCCAGATGCACGGCGGCATCGGTGTCACCGCGGAATACCCGGTCGGCCACTATGTGGCCAGGTTGACCGCGATCGAGCGCACGCTCGGTGGCGGTATGGAGCACCTGCGGGTGCTCAGCGCTCGGGTCGGCGAGTACGAGCTGCCTGAGCTGTGAACCGCTGCGGTGGTGCGTGATTCACGCACCACCGCGGGCTCGGGTCAGTCGTGTTCGCCGGACGGCGGCGCCGGGCGCGTCGTCACGGCCGGTTCCGACGTGCTCGGTTCGGTCGTGGTGCGCGGCGTGGTCGGACGTGCCGTGGTGGCGGGCCGCGTCGGCCTGGTCGTCGTTTCGCTGTCGCTCGGTGCCGGATCCTCATGGGGGGCAGGCGCGGTCGACTCGCCACTCGGCGTCGGTTCCCCCGAGGTGGTGGTGGCGAAGCCGGTGAACGGGGTCGCGTGCGGCGCCTGGTACGGGGCGATTTGCCAGGTCGGCGACGGTGGGATCAGCACCGCCGCGGTCGTGGTCACGCCCTCACGGGCGGCGGCGGGCGCGATGTACGGGTCCGACTGCAGCGGCGGGGGGTCGACGTGGGTGTCGTTCCTGCCGATGCCGCAGGCGCCGATGAGGACGAGTCCGAGAGAGACCGCTCCTGCGGCAATCGCTGGACCGGCGATCTTGGTCCGGGGATGCTCCATCGGTGACACTCTCCTCGTTCGAGTGCGCATCACCTTACTCGAGCACGGCCGACCGAGCCAGGCGAAGCGGTCGCCTGTGATGCGCATAATGGACGTATATAAAACACTCGCAATTCAGATATCGAATTGGTCACTTCGGCGTGTCGCGGGCACGTGTCGCTGTCATGCGGCCCGTCGTAGTCGTAGCGTGTGAGCAAAGTTACGCGTGAGACGCCTGTACCCAGATGAGAGAAGCGTTGTCTGATGAACGCGGCAGTGGTTCTCTGATCGGCGTCATCGAGGAGTTGATGATGGGAGCTTACTCGACAACGTCGCAGCAGGAGTCGTCCGCGGCCGCGGAAAATGCGGTGTCGGCTACTTCGCAGCATCTCGTGTCGAATCGGTCAGCGCGCACGCTGTCCACGATCATTTCGCGGACACTGGCCTGGCTTATTTTCCTCGGCGGCATCGTCGGGGCTGTCCTCGGCATCGCAGGCCTGCACGTCGAAATCACGGTCGCCGGACTGATTCTCGCGTGCACCGCAGGGTTGATCCTGCTCAAGCTGCGCAGGCGCGACGGCGGCGGCAACGAAACCGAGTAGGGCGCGCCGCGCTTTCGACGCCTACCGTGATGATCTATGAGGATCGAGATCACCACGGACGCGACCGAGTACCGCTCGCGCACCGAGCAGTTCCTGCTTCGTGATCCGTTGCGGCACACCGTGATGACCACGAGCATCGCCACTCACGTGGCCGGCCTGCAAGGCGCGGTCGGCACGCCGCACTTCCTCTCCTTACACGCCGACGACGGGTCCGTGGTCGGCGCCGCGATGCGGGTCGATGGCCGGGACACCTATCTAGGCGAACTCCCTGACGGCGGCGCGGTCGCGGTGGCCGATGCGCTGGCCGAGGTGGTCCCGGAAAGCGGTGGGGTAGAAGGCATCATCGCCGACGCCACCGCCTTCGCCGAGCGCTGGAGCGCGCTGCGCGGTGTCGGCTTCCACGAGTCCTACACCACCCGGCTCTACCGGCTCGGCGCGCTGCGCGTTCCCGATGTGCCGGGAAGTCTGCGCCGGGCAACAGAATCCGACGCCGCGCTGTGCGTCGAATGGGCAGCGGCGATGCGCATCGAGACGGGGATCTCGCCGCGCACGCAGGACGAGTCGGTCATCCGCAACCGGGTCGCGGCGGGCTTCCTGTGGTTCTGGGAACGCGATGGTCGTCCGATCAGCATGGCGTCCAATCAGATTCCGGTGCACGGCTGGTCCCGCATCAGCATCGTGTACACCCCGCCGGAAGAGCGTGGGCGCGGCTACGGCAGCGCGGTCACCGCGCACCTCGCGCAGCTGTTGCGTGCGGACGACCTGAACGTCTGTCTCTTCGCCGACATGGCCAACCCCACCACCAGCAAGATCTACCAGGCCATCGGATTCCACCCGACGCACGAATTCGTCCACCACGCCTTCGATTAGGCGCGGGCTCAATTCAGCGGTGCGTCCGTCCACCACTGCATGAACTCGGCGTCGGTGGCGATGAAACCGGCGCTGTACATCAGGATCGACGCCCGCTGCGGGTCCGCCGTGAACGCGGTGACCATCCGCGGGCGCAGCCGATTGCTGTTGCGCAGTGTGTAGTTGGTGTATTCGTGTCCGTGGTTGGTCGCGGTGCTCCGGTCGTTGGCGGGCAGCCCGTCGAGCGCGGACTGCGCCTCGGCGGGGGAGGCGTAGAGGTAGAAGGCGAAGGCGGCCTTGTTCGGGCCGCCGAAGCACCGCCACATGACCACCCAGGTGCCGAAGGTGGGATCGTCGTGTTCGGTGATGGCGTCGCTCGGCTGATAGGCGAAGCAGCCTGCCTTGTTGTAGCCCGTGCCGGACTGGACCAGCTGCTGCGCAGTGGTTTTGGGCAGCATGCCGGGGAACTCGCTGCCGAGTTTCGCGGCGTTCGCGCCGACGACGGCGCGATCGGCGGTGGTCGGTGGCGCCGAGGTAGTGGGCGCTGTGGACGCGGCGACACTGGTCGCCGCGGTGGAGTTCGCTGTGCTGGTGTTCTGCGCACGGGTCGTGCTCGAAGGCTGGGTTGCGCCGGGTGTCGGGGTTTTGGCCACCGAGAACGCGACGATCGTGCCGACGAGACCGACGGCAAGGACGATGCCGACGGCCGCACCGACCGAGGCCCGGCGGCGCGAGCGCCGAACCGGCGCGGGGCGGCGGTAGTCGAGAGGTGTTTCGGGCGAGGCGTATTCGGCGCTCCGCTGGTGCTGCGGCATCGACGACTGCTGTGGCATCGACGGCTGCTGCGGCATCGACGGCGGCCGCGCGAGCGACGGCTGCTGCTGCGCTATCGGCGGCGGCGTGAACTGGGCAGACGCGAACTGCGCAGGCACCGACTGCGGCGGCGCGGTCAGCGCGCGCACCGCGGCGTCGGCGAATTCGACGCAGGAACCGAACCGCTCGTCGGCCCGCTTCGCCATCGCCTTGGCCAGCACCGCGTCCAGCGCCGTCGGCAGGCCAGGCCGCAGCCTGCTGACCGATGGCGGTGGCATCATCATGTGTGCCTGGATCACCGCGACCGGATTGGTCGCTTCGAACGGCACGGTGCCGGTCAGCAGCCGAAACAGCGTGCAGGCCAACGAGTATTGATCCGACCGGTGATCGAGCACCGCGCCCGACAGCTGCTCCGGTGACGCGTAGGCCAGCGTGGCGGTGAACGTGCCGGTCTGGGTGAGTCGTCCGGTGTCGTCCCGGAAGCGGGCGATGCCGAAATCGGTGAGAAACACCCGCTGATCCGGGCCCCCGCTACCCTCCAGCAAGATATTGGCCGGCTTCACATCGCGATGCAGCACGCCGTTGCGGTGCGCGAAGTCGAGCGCCTTGGCGGTCTCGGCGATGATTCGCACGGCACGCGACGGCGGTGACGTCGTCGCGTCCACCGCGGTGGCGTCGGTGCCGTCGATGTACTGCATCGAGATCCAGAGCCGCTCGTCTTCGATGCCACGGTCGAACACCGTCACGATGTTCGGGTGGTCCAGTCGGGCAACCAGGTCGGCCTCCCGCTCGAAGCGGGTGCGAACTTCCTTGTCGCCGAACAGTTCCGGGTTCAGCAGTTTCATCGCGGTCAGCCGAGGCAGCCGCGGATGCCGTGCCAGGTACACCGATCCCATGCCGCCCCTGCCTAGCAGGCGTTCGATGGTGTACCCGGCGAATACTTCTAGCATCGCGTAGCGATCCGATCAGGGGTGGTGGCCGGGTGACGGGTGGGCCCGGTGTCCAGCATCTGCTAGTTCAGCGGCGCCGAGCGCCACCAGCGCAAGGTCGCGTCGAGGGAGCCGGTATCGCTGGTGTACATCACGTACTGGGCGCGGTCGGGGTCGCCGGTGAACAGGGTGACGATCTTGGCCCCACTGGACTCGAATTTGTAGTTGGTGTAGGACTTTCCGCCGTTGGTGTCCATCGATTTGGTGTTGTTCGGCAGCTTGTTCACCACCGCCTGCGCGTCGGCGGCGGACTGGTAGACGTAGATGCGGTAGAACGGATCCTGGCTCTCGCCGCCGCCGTAACAGCGCCACTGCCACGCCCATTTGCCGAAGTCCGGGTCGCCTGCGCTCGGATCGGGCACGTAGCTCGTTCCCGTCTCCCAGCACTTGGCGCCGTTGTAGCCGACCTCCTGGGACTTGCTGGTCGGCACCATGCGCGGGAATTCGGCACTGATCGAGTCCGCGGTCGCGGGCACCGTGGTGCCCGGCGCGGACACGCTGGTCGTCGGGCCGTCGGTCGTCGTGCTCGAGTCGGAGAGCGCGCCGATCAGGCCGAGCGTCACCAGGATCAGGATCACGCCTGCGAAGCAGATGGCGATGATGATGCCGACATTGGACTTCTTCGGCGGCTGTCCGGTGGCGCTCGCGTGCGACCTGGGTGGCGGCGGTGGCGTGAAGTGCGGTCCGGACTGCGGGCCTTGGTACGGCGCGGTCGGCTGATAGCCGCCGGGCTGCGCCACCAGGGTGGCCGGCGGCGGTGTCGAGTACTGCGGTCCCGCAAGGTGATTCGGGCCGCTCGTCGGCTGGCCGTAGGGCGGCGGTGTGCCCATCACGTGGTTCGGCGGCCCGGTGGTCGGTCGCGGTCCCGTGGTCGGTCGCGGTCCCGTGGTCGGTCGCGGTCCGGTCACCGGCGTCGGCGGCGCGGTGAACGGACGCGGCCCGCCGACCACCGGAAGCGCGGGGGCGCTCGGCGTGGTGAGCGCCTGTCTGGCGGCGGCGGCGAACTCCGCGCAGGTGGGGTAGCGCTCGTCAGGACGCTTCGCCATCGCCCTGGCCAGCACGCTGTCCAGCGCGTAGGGCAGGCCGGGACGGTGGCTGCTCAGTGCGGGCGGCGCGCCTTGCAGATGTCCCTGGATCACCGCGGCCGGGTTGGTCGCCGAGAACGGGCCGGTGCCGGTGAACAACCAGAACAGCGAGCATGCCAGCGAATACTGGTCCGACCGATGGTCGAGCGCCGAGCCGGTCAGCTGTTCGGGCGACGCGTACGCCAGCGTGGCGGTGAAGGTGCCGGTCTGGGTGAGGTGGCCGGTGTCGTCGCGGAAGCGGGCGATACCGAAGTCGGTGAGATACACCCGCTCGCCGCGGCCACTGCCCGACCTGGCCAGCAGGATGTTCGCCGGCTTGACGTCGCGATGCAGCACGCCGATGCCGTGCGCGTAATCGAGTGCGTCCGCGGTTTCCTTGATGATCTGCACCGCCCGCTCGGGCGGCAGCGTTTGCGGTTGCACCGAGGCGGCGTCGATCCCGTCGATGTACTGCATCGAGATCCACAGCTGTTCGTCGTCGAGCCCGCGGTCGTAGACCGTGACGATGTTCGGGTGATCGAGCTGGGCGACCAGATCCGCCTCCCGTTCGAACCGCGCCCGCACCTCCTTGTCGAAGAACATCTCCCGGTTCAGCAGTTTGAGCGCGGTCAACCGCGGCAGCCGAGGATGTTTCGCCAGGTAGACCGAACCCATGCCACCGCGACCCAGTTGCCGCTCGATGACATAGCCGGCGAAAACATCACCGCTGGCCAGCATGTCTGCTCCACTTCCCGCCGCGCGCCGGGACCCACCGACGAACAGGCGCACAGCATAAGAACGCGTGATCGGGCACGGGCCGGACCACGGAAAACATCGAAACCATAGCAGTAGTTACCGGCGGTTCGGTCGCCGGTGAAAGCAGGGTAATCGCAGCAACATTCGATAGCGAGACGCTATTGCTCGAGGCTGTGGTGCTTGCTGCCGTCATGGCGCCGAACCAGGGCGGCGGTGCAGGTCGGGCAGCTCGATGGTGCCGGGGCGCAGGCGGTGCCGCGGCGGCAGGAAGCTAGGCGGCGGAACCGATCTCGGTCGCGGCGGCGTGGATGTCGTTGGCGGCGGCGTCGATTCGGTGGCCGCGGCGACGGCGTTGTCGCCCTGCACAGGGGCATCAGGTTGGTGCCCGTTTCGCTGCGGGCCGCCGGTCGCGAGGGCATGCCGGGCGGCCGCAGCGAACTGCGCGCAGTCGTCGAACCGGTCGGCGGGCCGCTTCGCCATCGCTCGCGCCAGGACCGCGTCCAACGCCGATGGCAGACCGGGCCGCACTTGGCTGAGCAGCGGCACCGGCGCATACAGATGACTGTTGACCACCGCGACCGGATGCGCGCCTGGGTAGGGCGCGGCGCCGGTCAGCAGCCAGAACAGCGTGCAGGCCAGCGAGTACTGGTCGGCCCGGTCGTCCAGCGGGTGCCCGGTCAGCTGTTCCGGTGCGCCGAACGCCAGTGTCGCGGTGATCGAACCCGACGAGCTCAGCGTGCTGTCGCTGCCGCGGACGCCCGCGATGCCGAAATCGGTGAGCAGCACCCGTTCCGGCTGCCCGATCGGCGCTTTCGCCAACAAGATGTTGGCGGGCTTGACGTCTCGGTGCAGCACCTGATTCGCGTGCGCGAAGTCGAGCGCGATCGCGGTATCGCTGATGATCTGCACGGCGCGGCCCGGCTCGAGCACGTTCACATCGGCGCAGGAGGCGTCCGCGCCAGGCACGTACTGCATCGAGATCCACAGCTGCCGATCCTCGGCGCCACGATCGAACACCGTGACGATGTTGGGATGGTCCAGCTGCGCCGCGAGGTCGGCCTCCCGCTCGAACCGGCGGCGGATCTCCAGCTCGGTGTAGAGCTCGGGCTTCAGCAGTTTCAGCGCGGTCAGCCGCGGCAGCCGAGGATGGCGGGCCAGGTAGACGGTGCCCATGCCGCCACGGCCGAGCACACGCTTGATGACATAACCTGCGAAGACATCGCCGGGATGCAACACGGTTTTCACCCCCTCATCGGGTACGGCGCGCGGATACTTACCGATGTATCTCGTGGGGCCGACGGGATGCAACAGGTCCCGCGCCGCATCCTTCGAATGCTGTCGGTGGTGGTCGTTAAGCTGGCCCCTATGCGCATTGGAGCACAGATGCCCCAACACCGCAGCTTGACCAGGCCCTTTGGGGCATTTTGTGTTGTCTAGCAGGGTGTTTCGCACTCGGAGAAGTTCCCAGTCGTTCCCGGAAACTCCCGCAGATTCCCCGGTTTTCGCAACCAAAGTGGCACCCAAAGTAACCCTCAGATGCCCGGCAGTTCCCGGCCTCTTGCAGTAGTCCGTGCGCCTTGGTCGACCGGCGTGTCGCCAAGCGGACACGCCGACGACTTTCTGAGCCGAGTTATCGCGCAGCGACGCTTACGAAGTGGCGGACATCACACAGCACGACCGGCCCGATACAACCAACAACCCCCGGAGTTCGCTCCGGGGTTGCTTGCGTTCTAGCACGTCTCAGTATCGCCCGACCAGGAATTCCGAGTGCACCCCGAGTTCGGTCAGGCCGTCCAGGATGAACGCCGCCTCGTCGGCGTCCTGGGCTACCCGGTCGAACTCAACGAACCGGATCGTGTCTCCCGGCCGCACTCGCTCAATCAGCTTGGCCCAGTCTTCACGTGGGTCGTCTTCGCTGTAGGCATCGTGAAATACCTCATCGCAGCCGGAGCGCCGAAGCGAGACGGCTTCGACGGTGAGATCCCAGGGATGAGCGGCGCGGGCGTAGCCGTAGATCATGCGTCCGGGGTAGCGACCGCGGCGAGCTCAGCGCGTTGGGTTCTATTGGCCCGATGAGTCCGGGCGAGCGACGACGATCGACTTGTCGTCGTGCCGCTTGGAACGTGGCTGTAACCGTCCGCAGGGGTCGTCCTCTGCTTCCCATTTCTGGCATCGAGCCAGGAGGCGGGCCAAGCTACTGGCGTTCATCTGAGCAACGTCCGCCCACGAAACATTCAGGGGGCCAAGAGGGGTGGACGCGCCATCTGTTGCGAGCACGACCCAGTCGATTTCGTGAAGCCGATAGTTGGCGACGATCGCATGGTCGGCCGCAGAAGGGTCTGCCTCAGCGATCCAGTAGCCGCCCGGCTGATTGCGGTGACCCCGTTGTCGACGCTGCAACGACCGCAGCAAGCTGTAGTGGTGTTCGTCGTACCCACTCCCAGAGGCGAGCCGCGTCCTGTATTGCTCAGACTCCGGCAGATTCAGCTCCGCCATACGTGTGTCAGCGATCAGGTCATGGGAATTGTGTCGTCCAATCACAACCGGCGAGTCGCCAAGTACGAGCACCTCGGTGTTCCCTCTGTTCAGGCGCAGGATCGATACGGTGCTGGAAGGCGCCTGACCCGGCTGAAGGCGAAGCTGTTCCGCCGTTGCCGCGATGGCGTCGGACAGGACTGTCCGAAGATCCTGGCTGCTGTCGAGTCGGCGGTTGAGTTCTTCGGCGAGTACGTCGACGTATGCACTCGCCGACGGCATGTCTGGATCGAACGCGGTTGCTCCATCCAGCAGGACAACACCATTCGCAGCCACCAGCACCCGATCATCACCCGACCGCGTTGGCAGCTGTGCAGTGGAGATGTTCATGCGCGGTCCGAGTAGGGACCGGCGATCAGCCTGGTATCGATGACAGTGAAATCGGTGGTGAACTCGCATTCGACCACGCCGCTGAGGAAGGTCGAAGGCGGCTCGAACACCTCGGGAAGGTGCCGGTCAAGCCAGTGGGCTACTCCAAGCGATCCCACGCTCGTAATGCCAGCGATGTGCACGACGATTCGACCGCCGTCTTGCCGTCGTGAGAAGTATCCGACATCGGTTCGCGTCGTACTGTCGCGACGATACGGCGAGACGTAGTGCTGGTTGGTCCGCGAGTCTGCGATCGACCACCCATCTTCCTCGGTCCGTCGGAAACTAAGGACCGGGTCGTTGGTGAGCAAGAAGCCCGCGATTGGAGCAGACTTCGGCCCACAGATGACGACCGCATCCCCGGTAGGCAGCTCCGCGCAGTCCCGATCGATCGCAAATCGACTACTGGACAACGCAAGTCGCGCGACAGTAGCCTCGATTGCCTCTTGCGTGGCCTGATCATTGGCGTCGAAGAACGGCCGTTCACGGCCCTCTTCGAACCCGAGCCGTCGAGGGATTCCAACAGCGACGGGACCGACACCAAAGAAGGCGCGTTCGGCACGCGGTGCCTCGCTTCGGATCTGGGTGATCCTCCCTTTCGTGATACCGAACCGCTCGGCGATCTCGACGTAGCTCAGCCCGTGGCGGTGGGCTTCCTCGATGGCAGCCTTGCGGAGCCGCGCCAGCTCTGTCACGCGCTGCTGGTACACGACCATCAACTCCGAGGCTCGCTGACCACGGCGGATAGGGTCCGGGTCGTTCCGGACCTGTTCGAAGTCATCCGCAGTCACGGCTCCGAGTTTAGAGGTGCTTGACGCTGTTTTCCGGCAGGCGTAGCCTCAGGTTTACCCCCCCTAAACTTCATGTTTGACAGCTTCGATACTGAGTTTAGGGGGGCTAAACAACAGCCTGTCAGCTACCGCCGTAAGCAGGGGGCTTCAAACACGATGGAACACATACCGAACGAGGACACGCCGCTAACCCGATGTTCTTACTACCGGGAGATGTGCGGACTCCCCGCCAAGATCGACCCACCCACGTTGGGGCGCATCACCTTTCGCGCGGGCAGCATCGGCGCACTGACCATGCCCGCCCCCTTGGGTGACACGGTGCGAATGCACATGCTGTCTCATGGTTCGACAGTCGGCCCGATAATCGCCAACCTCGGATCGAACCGTTGGACGTATCTGATCCGCCCTGATCTGCCCGACACTGATGTTCGGTTGTCGTTCGAGCTGGAGCGCGCCGACGTGACTGTAGTTCGTACCGGATCGATCGTATTACCTTCTCCCACAGCGGAATCCTGGGCGCAACGACGCTGGATACGGCTGCCCCATAACTCGGTCCGGTCGAGCGGGCTACGGGTGGTGGAGGTTGTCCGGGCGTTTGCGTGGATTGATCGAGACTCGCGAACGATGGTGATGCCTCGTGTTCGGTGACATCGCAGGTAAAGCCGTATCGAGGGGGCGGCTGTGAGTGAGTTCGGGCAACTTCGTCAGCGGGTGCTCTCGCTGGCAGGCAAGGCCGGATACGGGCTAGTGCGTCAAAATCACGCACCCTACGGTTGGGAGTTGTTCACAGCAAGTCGTCACAAGCCGGTGGTGTCGGGCACGCTGGCCGAGCTCGACCAGTGGCTGAGGGAGCAGCAAACGCGATGAGTGCCGACCATGCTCACGTGTCTCCGCATCCGGATGAGCCAGACGTACGCCTCGTAGTGACCGTGAACGGTATTCGGATGGACTTCGCGGCCTGCCGCACTGCCGCAGACAGCTTCGTGGCTGAACGCGAAGGCCGACATTACGTCGACGATGTTTACGTAATCCCTGGTACTGCAATGGGATTGAGCCGCTTGCCGAACGAGCGGCTGTACGAGCCATGACCGAGTATGCGGAAGCGCGAGCCGAATTCCTTAGGGCTAAGGACGCTTACAACGCCATGGGTGAGCCGCAGAGCGGCCCCATCGCGGATCGGCTGAAGGAGGCACGGGAGTGGTTCATACGTGCCCAGCGGCCCGAGGTGGATAGCGATGATGACCAGTCTTTGTCATGAACTGCTTGTATCTTCAGCGGTGCAAGCGGTACCGACTACCGACAGGGGAAGCACTATGGGACAAGCTGACGACCAGCTGAGCATGGATCTTGGTGTTGAGCAGACCGAGTGGGGTAAATGGGTCGACCCTGAACGACAGGCGGCGCAAGTGCGGAAGTTTCTCAAACATGCGGGATTGGATCGACTCCCGCCTGATCTGTGGCCGGAGGACTCCCTCGAACTCCAGCAACTGAACGATATTTGCAGGGAACTGTTCCCGGACCCGGACACACCATACCTGCCGGAAAACCAGGACATGACCGACGCATTCGTTTGCTTCCTCGGTGCCTGTTTCGTGAAATACGTGGGTGGCGAATGGGTAGACCATACCGAATACGGTCCCGACCGATCGTTCTATGCTGGCGAAGTAGTTCCGGCACTGCGATACGTGGATTACGACGGCGACGAAGATGACTCCACCGTATTTGATTACATCGATTCGATGATCGACCACAATATCAAATACGGTGACGGCTTCATCCACATCACTGCCGACCTGCGCCGAAAATACTACAATCTGATGTAAATTGCAGGCTCCCGATGAGTGACGGCTACAGCCAAGATCGCGACCAGGTTCCGAACCACGAGCGTGGCAAAAACTTCGAGAGCGGCACCGGCAGATTTTTTCGTGACCGCGAAAACGGTTACACCCCAGGATCGCGCAAATATGAGTTCCGAGACAAGGACGGTCGCACGGAACGGATTCAGTTCGACAAAATCAGGAATGAGCAAGTTCCCGGTCGCACCGATTCGATCGAAGAGAAGTCCGGTCGAATCGAGGGAAGGAAGGATGAGAAGCAGCTTCGAGGCATTCGGGAACTTCTCGACAGGGGCGAGATAAATCATCACATATTGCGTTCGGTTGAGGGTGAGTCGATCTCGAAAGAGTGCCGAGAACTCATCGACGGATTGAAGCGTGACTTTCCTGACCGGTTCACGCACCTAGAAATCTCACGAGCCGATGCCCGCGCGATCTGGGCAATTGGCAGGGACTTAGAGCAGAGTAGACAGCGCGGAAAGGAACCGCAGGGCGTTCAGCTTGAGTTACCGGGTGTCGCCGCGAAAGCACGCGAACAAAAGGGCGTAGATCTTCAAAAACGTCGAGATAAAATAGCAACGATTGCGAAAGCTCGCGAGAAAGCCGTTAGCCTTGAGAAGGTTGGGAAATTCAAGGACGGTGCTGCGAAAGGCCGGGCGGAGAGCCAAGCGAAAGCGGAGCGGGAAGCTCCGGCGCGCGAAGTATCGGATGCCGACCGCGCGAAGGCCGAACGGGAGGCCGCCAGAAAGGCAGCGCTGGAGTTTCCGCCCCCTGGCGAATTAGGCAAGGGGCGAGCTGATTCCAACCAGGTCGTTGAGCGAGCGCAGGGCCGTGAAGTCCCGGAGACCGCGCAGGACCGGGCGTCGCGTGAGGCAGCCGACCGGATCGCACCGGAATTCCTTGCGGTGCTGAGGGGGCAGAACGTCAGCGACACCACTGAACGTGGCGCGCGTGAGGCAGTCGACGCAGCCGGGCGCGAGGCGGCCGACAAGGCTCGCGAAGCAGCTGCACAGCAGCGAGAAGCGGATGCGGCGCGAGCGGCCGAGGCGGTCCGTGAAGCCCGCGAGGCGGCAGCCCAGGAACGCGCAAAAGCGTTGAGAGAGAGCCAAATGCAAGGTATTTCGCCCGAAGTCCAGCGCCTACTTGCCCTAGGCCAAGCACAGGCACCCGAGGCGGCGGTGCGGACTCCGCCTGGACACGCACCCAGCGTCGAACGAGGTGGCAGGGACGGACGAGACGGCCGCGGCATAGAGCGCACCCGTTGATGTCCGCAGCCGAATCATGCTCTTAGCCTCATCAGTTCGTATTCATTTAAGTAGTACATCTACGGTGAATCTACTTGTGACGCAGTGGGTTGCGCGGCGCAGTGGGCCGTGCGTAGGGTCATTGGCCTAACCAAATAGTGAACCCCGGCGGTGCCGGTAACACCCCGGGGTTCGGACCCAAGATAGGGACCTTGGATCATGCTTCAGTCTAGCCGTTTCAGGCTCGCGTCCATCAACGGACGCCATCCCTCTTCTCTCCCTTGCCGACCGCCCGGTCTTCGAGCGTGACGCTCGTTCTTCGGCGCTGAGCCATCGGCTCGCGCAAGGCCCGTGGCCGTGAACACCGGCTGGCCGCGTACCTGAACTTGAAAGGACACTGAGGCGACAGTCCTGGCACCAGTAGCCGCGGACATGCTTACTAGGGACATATAGTCCAATACCTAAGTCCTTCCTTTGCCGGTGGGATTGACCTTGGTTCACCAGACGAACTCATTCCGTCCTGGTCGTGCTGAGGTTTGTCCAACCCCTCTCTCGACCGCTCCGAGAGAGGAAGCCTCAGTGGACCCCTGGGTGTTGATAGGGATCACCTCAATTGCCAGCGGCCTGATCGCACTCGTCACCGCGTGGATTAATCGACGTTATCGTAGCCGGGATTTGAAGCGCGCCCTTAAGAAGGCGAAGCCCAAGGACAAGCCTGAGATAATACGGGCCTTCGGTGAGATGGAGCGGAACAGCCGCCCCGGCTTCCCGGGCTTCCGTCGTCTGGTGATCAAGCGGAGCCCCAGCGATGACAGAGAATCCCGCAGCGAGGCGTAGGTAACTGGAACCTGTTGTCACTCAACCGGTTTAGAACATTCGTGGAAACGTATCCATTCTGTGACAGGTGGATCGATTGCGATCTTGTTGCACTCGTACGTATTCTCGCGTCTGGGATACAGTGCAACAGACTCCAGTCAGGCAGGGTATCCGTCCCTGTTGCGGTGCCGGCACTTTGATGGCCTGACCGCTGGACTCGCCATTGAATGATCCGGCTGGATCGAATGAATTCGATCCAGCCGGCGGAGTCAGTCCTCAAATGCTAGTAAAATGCGGTAATCCCTAAATCGAACTGACAGCAACACTACGAAAATCGGTAAAGCGATTGCAGCTCCGAACTTCCAGTCGCTACCCAGGGAGTCCCAAAATCCCGGGATTGCGTTAATCTGATCCACTCGATCGAATGAGGCCTGGACTCTATTTTTGATTTCGGGGTCGTCAATCGATTGTATTGTAACGCCCTTGACTTGTTCGGCACTGTGATGCCTGGACTTGGACTCGGACTCTGCTGTGACAACTGCGGCTATGGTCAGCAGTACAAAGGCGGCTCCGGAGATTAGAGTTAGGTAGCCTCTTGTTCTGCTCCATCGGCGTTCCCGGACTCGTTGCTCTTCTGCGCCCCATAGATCAGTATCGGCCAATCTGTTCTTCTCGACGATGACATCGGGCTCGCCGTCTGTAAGCAGTCGGATTGTGTACTTTCTGTTTCGCACTAGAAGTGCCGGTTCTATCAGGACATGGTTCTGATCGTGGGTTGTTTCGAGGCTGACTTGGTCCGTCTGAAGAACGGCCACTATCGGAGTGCTGACTTCAACGGCCAGCGGCCTGTCGAGCTCGAAATCTCCGGCCCTGATATCCTGCCGACCTGTATTGGTCAGATTAATATTAACAATGAATGGATCCGTGACCTCGGCATCGGCGTATGTGACGGATATTTGATCGGGAAGTGTCGGTACCTTCTCGGCAATAAGCTTTGACATCCCAATGTCGACAATAAGGCGTTTGCGGCGCTTGTTGTACCAGAAAACGTAGCAAGCCACCGCGACGCCGATTGCGCCTACCAAGGGGCTCGCTATCGCGAGGATCTGCATTGGGCAGATTCTTCCGCATCACGGGCGAGGTAGGTAGAAAACGGTATATCTGAACGGCCGTCCAATTGTGGGTGATCGTGTCGAAGGTGATACCGGATCGGTGAAAGCTGGTGGCCCGCGTAGAGAGTTCGGCACCCGACTTCTGCCAAGCCGACGCACCGGACGTTCTCGAATATGAATCGCGGACAGGCGATAAGGGAATCGTCGACCTGGGTTTCTCGCAGGCTGCCCACTCAAGAAGATGGACGGAGTTCCGTCGTGCCGGACCTCCGTCATCTCGCAGAAGCGCCGGGAGCCAAAACCCCCGGCGTCGGCCGCCGCTGCGACGTGTGAATGAGACAGCGACGGCATGAAAGATATCACCGCACGACCGGCAGCCCCCGCAGAGCTCAGCTCTTGTGAGGTCGTCCAGGGGTTACCGGCCGGGCGCAGCTAAGCCGGAACAAGCTCCAGTTCGGTGACGTCGAACCCCGCAACGGCCGGTTCGACTGCTTCAACAGCGGACACGTCGGCCTGATCCCGCATCAGCATCGTCAGGTGAGTAACCGCGAGCAACACGAACGGCGGCACAGCCGAGATGCCGACCGCCACCCACGAGCCGGAGAATCCGAAGCTCTCGCCCAACCCGAACGCGTTCAAGCTGGAATCTGAGTGGGGCGACTTGTCCATCGGCGAAGCCGCGAACCCCGCTGACATCAATGACTATCTGGATGAGTGGCCGAAACCGCCTGGAGCACTGCCCTCCTGCACCATCAGGTGTTGTCGGCTACGTTCAAGCTCGCCGTACTCGGCCGAGCGATCGACGCCAAGCTAAATCCGATGCCCTATGTGCCCGCTCCGAGCCCTGTACGGGCCATACCCAGGCCGTTGGACCCTCAGGTGCAGAAGGGCGTTCTGCGGCGCATCGAGACGTGGTTGTGCCACGAACGCGGCGAGAGCCAGTACGCGCGGTTGCTCTATCTGCTGTTGCTCGGTACGGGTCTGCGACCGGGCG
Organism: Nocardia sp. NPDC049149; assembly: GCF_043197455.1. NCBI lineage: Bacteria > Bacillati > Actinomycetota > Actinomycetes > Mycobacteriales > Nocardiaceae > Nocardia > Nocardia sp. NPDC049149. The sequence continues at coordinate 635,928 of NZ_JBICTD010000002.1, read as the reverse complement.
AAGGGCTCGCGACCCGGTGGTGTGATCTCACGCGAGAAGTGATCAACGGCGTGGAGAAGACCGTGCTGTACGTCGGCGCGACTGTCGCCTACCGAGGCGGAACTACGGTCTGCAAGGAAGGGCGCAAGGCAGGCAACCCGTACCGGGTAGTTCTCCCGAACTGGCTAGGGGATGAACTGTGGGCCGAGAAGGCCAGAGTAAATCCGGCCTCCGACGAGTTGCCGATTTTTCGGGGGCCGCGTTCGGACAGTTGGGTCAGCACTGCGGTAGCGCGGGTCACTGTTCAGGCTATGCGCGCTGGTAGCGACTACAGCGAGTTCAGATGGTCGGACCTGCGCGATACGGTGGCAACGCACATAGCGACAGAGACCGAAGACGACGCACGAGCAAGCGCCCAGCTGGGGCACGCGAACGGAGCCAAGTCCATGGCACAGCAGCACTACATCCACCAGGGCATCCGCCGCATGGTGGCCGTGGACAACTCCAACGTTTTGGAGCTGCTGAACCCGTTCAAAACTGGAACAAAACTGGAATCTGCCGCCTGACCAGAGGGGCGCAACGCCCTGAACTGCGAGGATGGAACCAAATTGCGCATTGGAGCACACGTCCGGCTCGACAGCGACCCGATCGGCTTCGGTGAGAAGCTCGGCGCCGATGTCATCCAGATGTTCGTCGTCGACCCACAGAGCTGGGACAAGCCGGCGCCGCACCCGCGGGCCGATGAGATCCTGGCAAGCTCGATCGACCTGGTGGTGCACTCGTCCTATCAGATCAATGTGGCGAGCCTGAACAATCGGCTACGGATGCCGTCGCGCAATGCGGTAGCCCAGCAGGCAAAGGCCGCAGCCGATCTCGGCGCGTTCGGCTTGGTCGTGCACGGCGGGCACGTGCGCTCCGACGCCGAGCTGGACACGGGAATCGACAACTGGCGCAAGCTGTTCGAGCGTCAGCAGGACAAGGGCGGCTTCGCCGTGCCGATCCTGATCGAGAACACCGCAGGCGGCAATCACGCCATGGCTCGGCATTTCGACTCGATCGCGCGATTGTGGGATGCCGTAGGCGATTTCGGCGCGGGATTCTGCCTGGACACCTGTCACGCGTGGGCGGGCGGCGAGGAACTGATCGGTGTCGTCGACCGAATCAAGGCGATCACCGGCCGAATCGACCTGGTGCACTTGAACTCCTCCCGCGACGAGTTCAATTCCGGCGCGGACCGGCACGCGAATTTTGCCGACGGGACGATCGATCCGCAGTTGCTCGCGGAGGTCTGCAAGACCGCGGATGCGCCGGTGATTTTGGAGACGCCTGCCGAAGGGGTTGCCGACGATATGGCGTACCTGCGGGAGCATCTCGGCTGAGGTTGGTCAGGGGCTGGGCGGTGTGCGCCGAACGGGTGGTTTGGTGGCGGTGTCGGATGTTCTGTTGATTCAGTGGAAGATCGACGCCACTGCTCGCAAGAACAGCACGGACAACAGAAGCACCGGTATGCCCAGCGAGATCGCGACGCTGAAGCTCGCGATGATGAACGCGGCGACGGCAGGTCGTGATCTGTGCTCAGTGTGGTGGGCGCGGATCGCCGCCCAGGCGAGTGTGAGCGCCAAGGAACCAGGGATGGCGGGGAACAAGTAGTAGATCAGCGCACCATTGAGGTTGGGGTATTCGAACGGGCTGGCGACGAGGTAGGTGGCGACGACCAGCAGCGCCGCAACGCATGCGGACGTCAAGGCCGTATAGGCCCGCCAGTCGGTCTGGTGCGTTGGTCGCGCCACCGAATGGTCGTGAGACGCAGGAGTGTTCACCTGCTGATGACAACAGGCGTCGAACAGTGCTGTACACCCCAGAGTTCCAGGGTCCTTGCCGTTCGAATTGTCTCGTAGGTCCGCACCCATTGCTGAATTTCCCGGTGACGTCCCCCTCGGGAAGTCACGGCTCCACAAGTGGAACATGGTGGAGGCTTCTGCGGCGTGTCGCTGTCCCGCTCGCGGGGCCGTTCCTCAGCGAACGGGACACGACCGAGTCCCCGAGCGCGGCCGGTGCGATGGTGGCGCCCTCGGATGGTGCTGCTACACAGCTGCGTTCATTGGTTGAGGACATCAGCGCCGAAGTGCATCCGCACTCTTCTGTGCATCCGCACTGGTTCCGGGGGCCCAGAACGGGTGCGGATGCACACAGGGGGTGCGGCTGGTGGGGTGGGTGGTTGGGATCAGGGCGACGGAAAGGCTGGTGGGGGTGGCGGATTCGGTGTGTGGTGAGGGTGCAGCACAGAATCTCGACAGCGAAGGTGAGCTCATGACGGTCGCATCGGCACTCGGCACGGTTTCGGTGACCAAACTCGGCGCGCGGATCGGCGCCCAGGTCGGCAATGTCCGGCTCGGCGGCGATCTGGACGGGTCGACGGTCGAGGCGATTCGGCAAGCGCTGGTGGCGCACAAGGTGATCTTCTTCCGCGGCCAGGATCACCTGGACGAGGACGGGCAGTATGCGTTCGCGCAGCTGCTCGGCAGCCCGACCACACCACACCCGACGGTCACCTCGCACGGGGTGAAGAGCCTGGCCATCGATTCCGAGCACGGCAAGGCCAACAGCTGGCACACCGATGTCACGTTCGTCGATCGGGTGCCGAAGGCGTCGATCCTGCGGGCGGTGCACCTGCCGACCTACGGCGGATCGACGACGTGGGCCTCCACCGTCGCCGCCTACGAGTCGCTGCCGGAGCCACTCAAGCGGCTCGCCGAGAGCCTGCGCGCGGTGCACACCAACGTCTACGACTACGCCGACCGCACGGTCGAGCCGCTGCGGCCGAAGACCGAGGCGTATCGGGCCGAGTTCGAGTCGAGCTACTTCGAGACCGAGCATCCGGTGGTCCGGGTGCATCCGGAGTCCGGCGAGCGCGCGCTGCTGCTCGGGCATTTCGTCAAGCATTTCGTCGGACTGTCCTCCACCGAATCCCAGGCGCTGTTCCGGCTGTTCCAGGACCGGGTGACTCGCCTGGAGAACACGGTTCGCTGGAATTGGTCGCCCGGTGACGTCGCGATCTGGGACAACCGCGCGACTCAGCACTACGCCATCGACGACTACGACGACCAACCGCGCAAGCTGACCCGCATCACGCTGGCCGGCGATATCCCGGTCGGCGTCGACGGCGCCGCGAGCATCGTGCACACCGGCAACGCCGAGCACTATTCGATCGTCGAGGAACCGGTCCGGCTTGCCTCATGAACGGCATTTGCGCGGTTTCCCCGCAGCGCCCGCCGCGGTCGCGGCGGCGTGCGGTTGCACCGCGGCACCCGGCGAACGGTATACGTTGATCGGGTGAGCGAAGCGATCCCGGATACTGGTGCGATGAGTATTCGGCCGTTGGACGGTGTCCGCGTCCTGGAGCTGGGCAATTACATTGCCGCGCCGACTGCGGGGCGCATTCTCGGCGACTTCGGCGCCGAGGTGATCAAGGTGGAGCGGCCGCAGGCGGGCGACGAACTGCGCAACTGGCGGCTGTACGGCGGCGACACCTCGATGCTGTACCGGACCGTCAATCGGAACAAGAAGTCGATCACCCTCGACCTACGCACCGAGGCGGGCCGCGGCGTCGTGCTCGACCTGATCCGGCGCTGCGATGTGCTGCTGGAGAATTTTCGCCCGGGAATGCTGGAGAAGTGGGGGCTCGGGCCCGAGGTGCTCAACGAGGTCAACCCCGACCTGGTGATCACCAGAATCTCCGGCTACGGGCAGACCGGTCCGCACGCGTCGCGGCCAGGCTTCGCCGCGGTCGCCGAGGCGGTCGGCGGTCTGCGCGAGTTGATGGGTGACCCGGACCGGCCGCCGGTGCGGACCGGGGTGTCCATCGGCGACTCGATCGCGGGCGTCTATGCCGCCTTCGGCACCGTGATGGCGCTGTTCCAGCGCGAGCGCAAGCCCGCGGGACAGGCGCCGATTCCGTTGCGGGAGCGCATTATCGACGTCGCGCTCAACGAGACGATCCTGTCGGTGATGGAATCGCTGGTGCCGGACTATCTCGCCTACGGCATCAACCGCGAGCGCGTCGGCGGGCTGGTGGAGGGCATCGCGCCGAGCAACGCCTACCCGTGCAGCGACGGCGTCAGCATCATCATCGGCGGCAACGGCGACGCCATCTTCCAGCGCTACATGCAGGTGATCGGCCGCCCCGATCTGGCGGCCGACCCGGACCTGCACGACAACGCGGGCCGCTGGCGTCAGCACGAGCGCCTGGACGCGGCGATCGCCGAGTGGACCGTGCAGCACACCCGCGCCGAGGCATTGAAACTGCTCGAAGCGGCCGGTATCCCGTGCGGTCCGATCTATACTGCCGCCGACATCGTCGACGACGAGCAGTACAAGGCGCGCAACATGATTCAGCCCTTCTCGGTGGACGTCGGTGCGGCGGAACCGAAAACGGTCGGTTTTCCAGGCATCGTCCCGGTGATCGGCGAACAATCCCTGCCTATCCGCAATGTTGGCCCCGACCTCGGCGAGCACACCCGCGAGGTGCTGTCGGGCCTGCTCGGCATGAGCGATGCCGAGATCGATGCCCTTCAGGAGGCTTCATGATGCATCGGCACTCCCGCACGACACCGGAGGCTTCATGAGTTACAGGCGAGAAGACCGGCGACGGCCACCGGGGCGGGGTGCCCGCGATGTGCGCTCGCCGGGGTTCACCAGGCCGACGGTGCATCCGAACCCGGCGGGCGTGCACGAAAAGCCTTGGGGCGGCGTGATGTGCGCGCCGCGGCAGGAGCGAGACGAGCGGTGACCACCGCGATCCTGCGCGATGTGACGCTGCGAGATGGCTTGCAGCTCACCGGAAAAGTGCTGCCGGTCGAGCGCAAGGTGGACATGGTCCGGCGGCTGCTCGCGCTCGGTGTGCCCGCGCTGGAGATCGGTTCGATGGCCAGGCCCGATCTGGTCCCGCCCATGGCGAACACGATGGAGCTCATCGGCGCGCTGAGTCCCGAAGAGCTGCAACGCTGTTGGGTGTGGGTGGCGACGCCGCGCCATGTCGAGAAGGCGGCCGCCGCTGGCGTTCGGCACTTCCAGTACTGCTTTTCGGTGTCGGATGCGCACAACAAGGCCAATATCGGGCGCACCACCGAGGACAGCGTGGCCGCCATGCCGGACGCGGTGCGCCTTGCCGAGGCGGCGGGTGGCTCGATCCAGCTGTGCCTGGCCACCAGCTTCACCTGCCCGTTCGATGGGCCCGTCGATCCGGAGCGGGTGCTCGCGATCGCGAACGATCCGCGCACCGAGGGCGCGGGGGACATCGTGCTCGCCGATACGCTCGGCCAGGCCAATCCGGCGGAGGTCGCCGCGCTGGTCTCGGCCGTTCGCACTCGAACTCCGCAGCGCCGCATCGTCTTTCACGGCCACGACACCTGGGGGATGGGTGTCGCCAACACCCTTGCCGCGATCGAGGCGGGCGCGACGATGGTCGACGGTGCGCTCGGCGGCCTCGGTGGCTGCCCCTTCGCGCCCGGCGCCAGCGGCAATACCGCCAGCGAGGACATCCTGTTCGCCACCCGGCCGGAATGGTTCACCCCAGCTACCCTTGCCGCGCTCGTCGACCTTGCCGAGGATCTGCTCGCCGATCTCGGCGAACCCAATCGTTCTCGCGCTGCGGAAGGTGCACGCTCCAAGGCGGAAGCTTTCAGATGGGTTGTTGCACAGCGGGCACGGTAAACATCCAGACAGCTTTTCGAAGTTCGACGTATGTCGCAATTCGGTCCAATACAGGTCGGCTGTGGAATTTGCAATCTCTGATGATGTGACAATGACGCCGCGATGATGCGGAGATTCCCTCTCCGCCTTTGGTTTTGACTACACTTTGTGTGGCATGAGTCGCTGGCCGGGCGTTGACGCGCCGTTGACGTTCGCAATGTGACCCAAATCTCATGGTAGCCAGCAATTTGCGGCCGTGGCGCTTCGGTGACCTGTCAAGAAACAAACGGTGAACGGCCATGGCCTTCGGTCGATTGCAGGGCAAGGATCTGCCCCGAATGTCCATAGCATCGACCTCTTATCTCCGCGAATTCTCAGTTACTTAGCAGATGGACACATGTCCATGAAGAGGCATTCAGTCATGCGACTCCGTGATATCTCTATCGGGTCGGCATCGAGATAGGTGTCGATCAGTTCCTATGAGATGGGGAAAATCCTTGAAGAAGTTCCGTACCTTCGGTGCCGTGTGTCTTGCTGCTGCCGCCATCACCATGTCCGGCGCTGGCCTCGCGCAGGCTGTTGACACGCCCACGACCCCGACCGCTCCGGCGACCGGTTCGTCGTACGCCGCCGAGGCCCTCGCCAAGATCCTGAGCACCGGCAGCGCGGTTGCCTGCCCGGGTGGTAAGTGCCCGAAGTAGTAGTCGGACGACTACGGGGGCCGCTCGGTGTGATGGGCACCGAGTACCCTCGCCGATTTCTGCACAAAGATCCGACTCCGAGCTCCACGGGGTCGGATTTTTTGTGCCTCGGTGACGTTGCCGCGCGCCGGCCCGGCCGGCGACCCCTGTCGAAAATAGTTCGCGCGCACCGATCGCCCGCCCGTACCATTCCCCGCATGTTCAGCAACGCCATCGCCGCATCGTCCGCAGTCGCGGGCGCGATGGCTGCTGCCCTGGCAGCCTCGGCCGCACCGGCCGCGCTGCTCGACGGCGCCCGAAGCTGACCTTCCCCGGGATGTCCCGGGACCTCGGACGGGGAAGGTCCCCCCGTCGCATGAGGTCCCGCTCGACACCGTCGGGCACGTTCGTGCCCGCAGGGCAGCCAGGAAACATCATGTCCAAGAAGACCTATGTCCGCACCAAGCCGCACCTCAACATCGGCACGATGGGCCACGTCGATCACGGCAAGACCACGCTCACCGCGGCGATCACCAAGGTGCTCGCCGAGCGTGGTGGCGGTAGCTTCGTGCCGTTCGACCGGATCGATCGCGCGCCGGAGGAGGCGCAGCGCGGCATCACCATCAACATCGCGCACGTCGAATACGAGACGGCCACTCGGCATTACGCGCACATCGACATGCCGGGCCACGCCGACTTCGTGAAGAACATGATCACCGGCGCCGCCCAGCTCGACGGCGCCATCCTGGTGGTCTCCGCGCAGGACGGCGTGATGCCGCAGACGGCCGAGCACGTGCTGCTCGCCCGACAGGTCGGCGTCGAGCACATCGTCGTCGCCATGAACAAGGCCGACATCGGTGATCCGGAACTGCTCGACCTGATCGAGCTGGAGGTGCGTGAATTGCTCACCGAGCAGGGCTATCCCGGCGACGACCTGCCGGTCGTCCGGGTGTCGGGTCTGCGTGCGCTCGACGGCGACGCGCAGTGGACCGACGCGCTGCTCGGCCTGCTCGACGCCGTCGACACGCACGTGCCGATCCCGGTCCGCTACACGGACGCGCCGTTTCTGCTTCCGGTAGAGAACGTCCTCACCATTACCGGTCGGGGCACCGTTGTCACCGGTGCGGTGGAGCGCGGACGGGTGCGGCTCGGTGATCGGGTGGCAGTGCTCGGCCTCGGAGACGAGCTGACCACGGTCGTCACCGGTGTCGAAACCTTCGGCCGGACAATGGAAGTCGCGGAGGCGGGCGACAATGTCGCGTTGCTGCTCCGCGGCGTCCAGCGCGGCCAGGTGCGCCGCGGTCAGGTCGTGGCTGAGCCGGGCAGCGTGGCCGTGCACACCGGGTTCACCGCCCGCGTGTACCTGCTCGGCGCCGACGAGGGTGGCAGGCGTACGCCGATCACCACCGGCTATCGGCCGCAGTTCTACCTGCGCACCGGCGATGTGGTCGGCGACGTGACGCTGCCTGGTGACATCTCGATGGCGCTGCCGGGTGACACGGTCGAGCTGACCGTCCGGCTCGGGCGGCCCGCGCCGGTCGAGCCGGGACTCGGCTTCGTGCTCCGCGAAGGCGGCCGCACCGTCGGCGCAGGCACGGTCCTCGCCATCGAGTAGCGCCTGAGTGCGGGACCCGCGAACCTCCGCGGGTCCCGCGCTTGGTCAGGTGTTGCTCGGCACGCCACGGGCCTGCGCGTGCGCGGGAGAGAGGCCCTTGATCGGTGGCGTTGCGCCGAAGCGAGCGCGAATATCGGTGCAGGCCTCGATGAATCGATCGACGTGCTGATCGGTCAGCCCCGCGTGCAGGCAGAAACGGATGAGCGTGTGGTTGTACGAGGTGCACGGTGGGCAGAGCAGCGAGCCGTAAATGCCGCGGGCTTCGAGGAAGTCGCGGATGGCCGAGGCCCGCAGGTCGGGTCCGGCCTGCAGCGCGACGATGTGGCTCGCGGAACCTTCCAGGTCGAATTCGAGGGTGGTCAACGCCCTTCGCACCATGGTCGACAGCTCCCTGAGCCGTTGGCGCCGTGCGTTGTCGACCCGGATCACATCGAGTGTCGCTGCGAGCCCGGCGATTTCGTACGGCAGCAGCATCGAGGAGAACACCGCGGGCTGCGACTCCATCTTGAAGTAGTCAGCGAATTCCACACTGTTGGCGGCGACGAACCCGGCGCGCCCGGCAAAGGCCTTGGACAGACTGGCAATTCGGAACGACACCCGATCGGTGAGGCCGAGTGCCACCACCATGCCCGCCCCGGCGGGGCCGTCGGTGCCGAGCGCATGCGATTCGTCGACGACGAGCACGCTGTCGGTTTCCTCGGCGATATCGCAGAGCTGGGTGAGCGGACACCGGCTGCCGTTGGTGCTGTAGATCGCGTCCACCGCGATGATCCCCGGCCCGTGCTGGCGGATCAGCTCGCGCAGGTGCCCGGGAAAATTGTGCCGGAACGAATGGATCGGCGCCCGCGCCACCCTGGCGCTGTGCCAGAGCGACATGTGCGCGAATTGGTCGATGTAGACCGGAGTTTCCGGGTCCGCGATCGACTGCATCAGGCCGACGGTCGCATGCCACCCGGATTGGCAGAGGATCCCGGCGGGCGCGCGTAGGTGTTCGGCGAGGGCGCGTTCCAGCACGATCTGCGGATGAGCGCCGTGTAGGAAGGCGCCGGACGCGAATCTGCCCATGTTGGCCGAGCGCAGCCCGGTCTTGATCGCGTGGTTGATGCGCGGATCGCCTGCCAGCGCCAGATAGTCACCGCTGTTGAGGATGACGTCACCGTAGCGAGGCGTGCCGCTGTGTAGCAGGTGCCGGCCGCCCCAGTGTCCGGCAACTCTTTCCGAGTGAAATCTCTCGACGCGCTGGTGGATCCGTTCGGCGACCGTCGGGCCCATGGAACTCCTTTCGCTTGCAACAGCTACTTCAGAGCACACGCCCGTCGATTGAAACACCGCCGGATGCTGTCGGGACCATATTCGATAACTTGACGGTTGACCACTATTTCGTCGGCTCGTTGACCTCAGCTTTTTGGATTGTGTCGTTGTGACACGCGGATATTCATCATTTGCGGATAGTTGCCTGTTTGCTCGCCGCCCGGTCGTTTGCGTTCGACGAGCAAACGCGAACGACCGGGCGCCGCCCCTCATCGGGTGGCGTGTGGAGCACCCCGGCCGGAGTCGATCTGGATCGGGCCCGCCGCGGTGGGCAGCACCGGGAAATCGAAGATGGCGGTCGGGACGTAGACCGTGGCACAGGAATTGGGAATGTCGACGACGCCGGAGAAGCGGCCCTCGATGGGCGCGGCGCCGAGCAGCAGGTAGGCCTGTTCGGGGGTATAGCCGAACTTGGTCAGGTAGTCGATCGCGTGCAGACAGGCACGCTCGAAGGACAGCTGGGAATCGAGGTAACGCTGCTCGCCGCCGAGGGTGACGGAGGTGCCGGAAAATGCGAGGTACTCGGAGTAGACCGGTCCGGAGTTGCCCGGCACGAAGATGGCGTTCTCGCTGACGCCGTAGAGCTCCATGCCGTTCTTGATGAGATCGACACGCAGATCGATGAATCCGCCCATCTCGATGGCGCCGCAGAAGGTGATCTCGCCGTCGCCCTGGGAGAAGTGTAGGTCGCCGACCGAGAGCAGCGCGCCGTCGACGAACACCGGATAGAACACTCTGCTGCCGCGGGTGAAGTTCTTGATGTCCTGGTTGCCGCCGTTCTCCCGCGGCGGCGCGGTGCGTGCTGCCTCGCCGGCGACCCGGTCGAACTCGGTGCCCGCGAGGGTGCCGAGCACGGCGTCGCGCGGCTCGGGCGGCAAGGCCAGCGGCGGCACTCGCTGCGGGTCGGTCGCGATCAATGCCCCCTCGCGGGCATTCCATTTCGCCAGCAGCGCGGCCGACGGCGCGGTGCCCATCAGGCCGGGGTGGGTCATGCCGGTGAACTTCACGCCGGGAATGTGGCGGGAGGTGGTGGTCTGTCCGCTGAAATCCCAGATCGCCTTGTAGGCATCGGGGAAGTGCTCGGTGAGAAAACCGCCGCCGTTGTCGGTGGGAAAGATGCCGGTGTACCCCCAGCCCTGGCCTGCCAGCGGACCCGAATCCTCCTGCGGGATCGGGCCGATATCGAGGATGTCGACAATGAGGAGGTCGCCGGGCTGCGCGCCCTCGATCGCGAACGGGCCGGACAGGCAATGCACGGTGCTGAGCGGCGCGTTGAGCACGTCCTCGGCAGAGTCGTCGTTGTGGATCGCACCGTCGAACCACTCGCGCACGTGCACCCGGAACTCGGTGCCCGGCTTGACGGTGACCGCGGCGGGGATATCGGGGTGCCACCGGTTGTGGCCGACGAACTTCTGGTCGGTGAACCGCTTGGTCGAATCCAGCGGGAAGAGTAGCTCTGGCATGCGGCTGTCCTTCGGGGGTCTCAGGGGCGGGGAAGTTTGCGGTGCAAGGGATTTCGGGTGATGGGCACGGTCCGGCGCGGTGGCGGCGCCGCGACGACCGACGGCTCGCTCGCGGTACGTTTCGTCGCATCGATCAGCCGGACGGCGCGCGAGCCGGGTCGGATCAACGCGGCGACGCCGAACTGTCGTTTACTGCTCGACCCGCATTCCGGGCACGGCGCGGCGGCCGGTACGTCGGCCATCGAGAAGGCGAGATCGAAACCGCCGCAGGCGCGGCAGTGGAACCAATAGAGGGGCACGGTGACCTCATTATTTTCATATGAATATGTTTCGTATGAAGACGATACAAAGGCCTCGGTGTCGCCGCAGCGAAACCGCAAGGTGAAGTTCGTGTTACCGGATCGCCGAGCTCAACTCGGCACGCACGCTGAACTCCATGGCATCGGCGTCGGCCAGATAGACGGGTTGGGTGGTGTGCGCGCCGCGCACCCGCACCTCGCCCCGTGGACCGCCGTAGCTGACCCGCGGCGCCTTGCGTTCGATGGCGCGCAAGTCGAGGCTGCGGGCCGAGTCGGCCAGCGAGGCGAACAACAGCAGTCCCTCGTAACAGGATTCGCCGATGTTGTTGAGCGCGGGCGCGGCCGGGCCGAACTCGTGCAGGTACCTTGCCCCGAAGTCCATGCCGGCCGAGGACACCACGCTCTCGAAATAGCCACTGGCGGTGAACAATCCGCGCGTGCTGTCCGGCCCGCCCGCGTACAGCACGTCCTCGCCGATCATCATGCTCAGCCGCAACCTGCCTTCGTCGAGTCCGGCCTCGGCGAAGGCCCGATTGAACGCGGCGCAGTCGGCGCCGACCAGGAACAGCAGCACGCCCTGCGCCGGTGTGGTGCGGATCAGCTCCAGCGCGCGCCGGAAGTCGCGCCCGCCGAGCGGGACGAAGGTCTGGCCGACGATATCGATATCGGTGGTGGCGGTGAATTCCCTGGCAGCCCTTGCGGTTTCCCTCGGCCACACGTAATCGTTGCCGACAATGCACCAGCGCCGGATGCCGTGCTCGGCGCGCAACCAGCGCAGCGCGGGGAAGAGCTGCTGCTCCGGGGTTTCGCCGACCATGTAGACGCCGTCGGAGTCCTCGCCGCCCTCGTAGAACGTCGTGTAGACGTAGGGCACCCGGCCCGCCGTCTGCGGCGTGATCACCTTGCGCGCGTTGGACAAATGCCAGCCGACGACACCGTCGATCCGGCCCGCGCTGATCATCCGGTCGATCGTCGCGGCGAGGACGGGCAGCGGCGCGCCCGCGTCGACGGGGTGCAGCCGAACCGGTCGATCGAGGATCCCGCCCGCCGCGTTGATGTCGCCAATGGCCAAGGTGGCACAGGCTTCACAGGAAGGTCCGAACATGCCCGCGGGTCCGCTCAGCGGCACTACGAGGGCGATGTCGACCGTGGCACGACGAAAACCCGAGCGCGGCAATGGATCACCACCGAATATTTCCATCTGAATATTTACCGAACGGGGTTGGCTATAGTGCTGCTGTGGACGATAGCACCGCACCGGCCGGTCTCGAGGAGTTGGCGCGACTCGTGCGCAGGGCATCGCAGGAACTCGACCGGGCTATCGCGGCCTGCCTCGGCGACATGTCCGTCGCGAACTGGCACGTGCTCGGTGCGGTGGCCGACGGTGTCGGCCGCCCGATGTCGCACCTCGCCGAGGCGAGCTTGCTGACCGGGGCCAGCTTGACCCGGTTGATCGACGCGATGATCTCCGACAACCTGGTGCACCGCAAAGTCGACGACACCGATCGTCGGCGCGTCCTGGTTTTTCCGACCCGGCGTGGCTTGCTGGCGTACCAGGTGATGAATCGCGCGCTCGCCGAGCGTGGACTCGACGCGCTGGCCGCCGATCATGGACGAATGGCCAGGTCACTCGCGGCGATGGTCGACATTTTGCGCACCGAACCCGCTACCACGTAACCGTTCGCCGCGCAGCAAAATCGGTCCGGTCGGTGAAATCCCTGATGGCGCGGTGGCGCGAACGCGGTAAGACTGGTGTGCATGACTTCGCAAGCTTTGGACGCCGACACCGCCGAACAGGCGGTTCCGCTCGACGTCGCGGCCCGCGCAATCGACCTGGTCAAGGTCTACGGGTCGGGGGATACGCAGGTACGGGCGCTGGACGGGGTGTCGGCCGAGTTCGCGAAGGGAGAGTTCACGGCGATCATGGGTCCTTCGGGGTCCGGTAAGTCGACGTTGATGCACTGCCTGGCCGGGCTCGACAGCGCCAGCTCCGGCACCGTGCGGATCGGCGACACCGACCTCGCCGGCCTCTCCGACAAGCAGATGACCCGACTACGCCGGGACCGCATCGGCTTCGTGTTCCAGGCCTTCAACCTGGTCCCGACGCTCACGGCACTGGAAAACATCACGCTGCCGCTCGACATCGCCGGCCGCAAACCGGACCAGGACTGGCTCGACACCGTGCTGAAGCGGCTCGGCCTCACCGACCGGCTCACCCACCGGCCGAGCGAGTTGTCCGGTGGCCAGCAGCAACGCGTGGCGTGCGCGCGAGCGCTGGCAGGCAAGCCGGAGATCATTTTCGGCGACGAGCCGACCGGCAACCTCGACTCGCGCGCCTCCGGGGAGGTGCTGTCGATCCTGCGGGCCGCCGTCGACGAATTCGAGCAGACGGTGGTGATCGTGACGCACGAACCGCACGCCGCCGGGTTCGCCGACCGGGTGGTGTTCCTCGGCGACGGAAAGATCGTCAACGAGATGCGTGATCCGACCGCGGACACCGTGCTGGACCGGATGAAGGCACTGGAGCAGGCGTGATGGCCGGAAGTCCGATGCGCAAGGTTGCCTTGCGCAATCTCGCCGCACACAAAGTACGGCTGGCGCTCACGGTGCTGTCGGTGGTGCTCGGGACCGCGTTCATCGCGGGCTCGTTCGTCTTCACCGATACGCTGCAGCGCACCTTCGACGGCATCTTCGCGGGTCAGGCAAAGGGTGTCGATGTCAGGGTCGGCCCCAAAGAGCGACAGGGCCAAGGGGTTCCGAACAATGTCGTGGACGAGCTGAAGAAGTACCCCGGCGTGCGCACGGTCGCGTCCAGCGCGAACGGCATCGTCATTCTGCTCACACCCGACGGCAAGAAGGCGGTGCAGACCGGGGGCGCGCCGACCTTCGGCCAGTCGTATCTGCCGCCGGGCCAGGCGGTCACCGAGCCCGACAAGTTCGTCGAAGGGGTGCCGCCTTCGAAGTCCGGCGAGATCGCGATCAACACCGGAGGCGCCGAACGGGCCGGGCTGAAGGTCGGTGATCACACCAAGGTGATGATCCCGTCGCAGGGCGTCCCCATCGACGTCACGCTCACCGGCATCTATCAAGTGCCTTCGGACACCGGCGGTTTCATCGGCGTGCTGTTCGATGATGTGCAGGCGCGCAAGCTGTTCACCAACGGGTTGTACGTGGCCTACGCCGACATCGCCGCCGCCCCCGGCACGGCAGCCGACGACCTGCGGGACCGGCTGGCCAAGGACCTACCCGGCTACAAGGTGCAGAACGGCGATCAGGTGCGTGCGGACATCAAGAAGGAGATCTCCAACGCACTCAACTTCATCAACTACTTCCTGCTCGCCTTCGGCGCCATCGCGCTGATCGTCGGCACCTTCATCATCTACAACACCTTCTCCATGATCGTCGCGCAACGACTGCGGGAACTCGCGCTGCTGCGCGCGGTCGGCGCAAGCCGGCAACAGGTGGGGCGGTCGGTGGTCGCTGAGGCGTTCGTCATCGGATTGATCGGCAGCGCAATAGGTTTGGCTGGCGGCGTCGGTCTGGCGTACGGGTTGTCGGCGGTGCTCAACGCCTTCGACCTCGGCCTGCCCACCGGATCGATGGCGGTGCTGCCGCGCACCATCGTGGTCGGCTTGCTTGTCGGCTTGCTCGTCACCGTGGCCAGCGCCTACGCGCCTGCGCGGCGGGCGGCGCGGATCCCACCCGTGCAGGCGATGCGGGAGGAATTCGCTTCCGCCGGTGAGTCGTTGCGGCTGCGGACGCTGATCGGCGTGCTGCTCGCGCTGGTCGGCATCGGGTTCGTCGTGGTCGGTGCGCAATCCACCGGTGGCGACGCGGCGATCACCGTCGGCATCGGCGCGCTCGCCTTGATTCTCGCGGTGCTGCTCGCCGCGCCCGCGTTCTCGCGGCCGGTGGTCACCGGGCTCGGCGCGCTGTTGCGCCCGTTCGGTCCGATCGGCCGGATGGCGCGCAACAATGCCTCGGGCAACCCGCGCCGCACCGCCGCAACGGCTTTCGCGCTCACCCTCGGGCTGATGCTGGTCACCGCGATCGGCATGCTCGGCGCCTCGGCGAAGGCGAGCGTCGGTGTGCTGGTGGACAAGGGCGTGAAGTCCGAATACGTGCTCGCCGGACAGCAATTCGTCGGCGTGCCGTTCTCCGTCGCCGACGATATCCGCAAGTCGGTGCCCGGCGTCGCCGACGTCGTCGGCATCCGAGGTGTCGGCTTCCGCATCGGCACGGACGATCAGATCGGCGGCACCTCGCCGGACGGTCAGCTCGATCGGGCGTTGAACTACGAAATAGTGCGCGGCAGTGGCACTCTCGGCGACCGGGACGTGCTGATTTCCGAGGACGAAGCGAAGAAGCGCGGTTGGTCGGTCGGCCAGCAGATCTCGCCGACCAGTTTCGACGGCAAGAAGGTCCCGCTCACCGTCACCGGCATCTACCGCAAGACGCCGATGCTCGGCGCGTTCGTGGTGTCGCCAGTCGTGTTCAAAGAGGTTGTGCCGGTCAACTTCCAGAGCAACATCGTGGTGCTGGTCACCGCCAAGCCCGGCGCGAATATCGGGGAGATGCGCACCGATCTGGAGAAGGTGGTCGAGCCGTTCGTCGTGGTCCAGGTCATGGACCGCGAGGAATTCAAAGGGGCGCAAGGCAAACAGATCAACACCCTGCTCGCCATCCTGTACGGACTACTCGCGTTGGCGGTGGTGATCGCGATCCTCGGCATCGTCAACACGTTGGCGTTGTCGGTGGTCGAGCGGCGTCGCGAGATCGGCATGCTGCGTGCGGTCGGCATGCAGCGAACCCAGGTCCGGCGAACCATCTACCTGGAGTCCATGCTGATCGCGGTGTTCGGCGCGATCATCGGCGTGGTGCTCGGCCTCGGCCTCGGCGTCGGATTCCTGCGCACCCTACGCGACCTCGGCCTGGACCAGATCGCAGTCCCATGGTCGCAACTGGTCCTGGTCCTGGTGAGCTCCGCCGTGGTCGGTGTACTCGCCGCCCTCTGGCCCGCCGTCCGCGCCGCCCGCACCCCACCCTTGGCAGCCATCGCGGACATGTAATTGGCTGTTGCCCCATCGGTGCCAGGAAGGTGGCGGCCGGTCCGCGTTGGCGGGAGTGAAATGGTTGCTCACCGCCGTTGACGGGAGTCATATGGCGGCAGTACACGCCGAGACGCCCACCATTGGACTCCCGTCAACCTCCCTCGAGATCACTTTGGGGGCTTGGTTGGAGGGCCTACAGCCGTATGCGAGGAACTCGGCGAAGCGTCGAGCCCTGGATCGACGGGAGAAGTGGTTGCTGCCCCGTTGACGGGAGAGATGTGGTTGTTGACCCGTTGAGCGGAGAGAAATGGTTGCTGACCACCGTTGAGCGGAGTCTTATGGCGGCAGTACACGCCGAGACGCCCACCATTGGACTCCCGTCAACTTTCCTCGAGATCACTTCCCCGAAAAGGTCTTTGAACCGGACCACAGCCAAGCAACCCGCCCTGGGACGAGAGAACCGGTGACTGACAGCGGAGGTCAGCCGGGTACGGCACCCGACGCCACCACGCTATCCAGTGCAAACCCCGAAACCGTCCCGCTCGCTAGGAAACCGTTCAACCCGCGGATAAAACCACCACCCCAAACGCAACACGCCCCAGCAAAACCCGCACCAACCCCAAAGTCGCGCCCCTCCAAAGCCGCGCCTGTCTGAGGCTGCGCCTGTCCAAAGCCGCGCCTGTCTGAGGCCGCACCTGTCTGAGGCCGCACCTGTCTGAGGCCGCACCTGTCTGAGGCCGCACCTGTCCGAGGCCGCACCTGTCCGAGGCCGCACCTGTCCAAAGCCGCGCCTGTCTGAGGCTGCGCCCGTCTGAGGCCGCGCCCCACGGGGCGGGTTGGTCTGCGCACGTGCCGCTTTGGGCTCGGCGAAGGCAAAGCTCCTTCGGGTCCACGGTCTCCTGACGAGTACGGCAGTCTAGGGTTTGCACCGGATGGCGTGGTGGCGTCGTCTGCCGTACCCGGCTGACCTCCGCAGTCGCTCAGGCGTCCTCTTGTCCCAGCCGGGTTACTTGGCTGTGCTCTCGTTTCGAGAACTTCGAGATCAAAGACAGAGATTCAAGATCAAAGACTCTCAGCCGCACACTTTCTGTCTTTCCGCACACGATTTTGCATGCCAGATCGTGTGCGGGAAGACAGGAGGTGTGCGGCTGCGGGGGTTTCAAGATCGGAGGCTTCGGATCCGCACTCGTTCTTGGGATCCGCACTGGTTCTGGGCTGTTAGAAGGGGTGCGGATTCACAGTGGGGGTGCGGACTCACGGCTGGGTGCGCGTTTCTGGTTGGCGCTCGCCTGACCCGGTCAGTACACGCTGGTCGTCGTCGGGGCCGGTAACCACTACTGGCTGGACACCAACTTCGCGACTGGGTTGCTGGTGCTGGCCGCGCTGCTGCATTCCAAGCTTGCTCCCGCGTCGGCGGCGGCACGGGATTCGCGGGTCGTATTGCCGCCGAACCCATGGTGACCAGCTGAAAACTTCCCGTGCGGCGAACCGCCGAACGGGCGGACCGCTGTCGACTCTGTCGTACTATCGGCGGAGCTGTCTGTTCGCTCGTTCAGATAGGAGCCCTGTGGAACCCTTCAGCACTCTCGGCACCTTGCTCGGCATTGCCGTGACCTTCCTCAGTCTGGTCCAGGGGATCGTCAGTTTGTCGGCCTGAGATCGCCTCGCCGTAACGGCGATCGGCAGACCGCCTCAGCTGTGGCTGGTGTTGCGGTTGGCCCACGACTGGAGGTCGCCGTGGTCGAGGGCCACGGCGAGTAGGTCGGGGAATTTGTCGGGGGTGCAGGCGAACGCGGGGACGCCGAGCGCGGCCAAGGCGGCGGCGTTGTCGTGGTCGAAGGCGGGAGCGCCCTCGTCGGAGAGCGCGAGCAGGACGACCACCTGGACCCCGGATTCCTTCATGGCGTTGACGCGGCGCAGCATTTCGTCGCGGACGCCGCCCTCATAGAGGTCGGAGATGAGGACGAAGAGGGTGTCGGTGGGGCGGGTGATCAGCGACTGCGAGTAGGCGATGGCACGGTTGATGTCGGTGCCGCCGCCGAGTTGGGTGCCGAACAGCACGTCGACGGGATCATCGAGCTTCTCGGTGAGATCGACGACCTCGGTGTCGAACACGACGAGCGACGTCTTCAGCGAGCGCATGGAGGCGAGCACGGCGCCGAAGATCGAGGCGTAGACGACGCTGGCCGCCATCGAACCGGATTGATCGATGGCGAGCACGACATCGCGTTGCACCGCTTGGGCTTTGCGGCCGTAGCCGACCAGCCGCTCGGGCACGACGGTGCGATGCTCGGGCAGGTAGTTGGCCAGGTTCTTGCGAATAGTGCGGTCCCAGTCGATATCGCGCAGCCGGGGCCGCGAGATGCGGGCGGCCCGATTCAACGCGCCGGAAATGGCGGCGACGGTCTGCGCGGCGATGCGCTGCTCGATCTCGCGCACCACCTTCTCCACCACCAGACGGGCCGTGGCCTTGGTGGTTTCGGGCATCACCCGGTTCAGGCTCAACAGCGTGCCGACCAGATGCACGTCGGGCTCGACCGCCTCGAGCAGCTCGGGCTCGAGCAGCAGTTGGGTGAGGTTCAGCCGCTGCACCGCGTCGCGTTGCATCACCTCGACCACGGTGGACGGGAAGTAGTTGCGGATATCGCCGAGCCAGCGCGCCACCCGAGGCGCGGAACCCTGGAGGCCGCCGGACCGCTTGTCCGAGCCGCGCTCGTCGTCGTTGTACAGCGCGGACAGTGCCCGGTCCATCGCGAGATCGTCGGCGGAGCCGAGCCCGCCGAGCCCTTCCTCGGCGGCCGTGCCGAGGACCAAACGCCAACGCCGAGCCTGGGTTTCGTCGACAGTGTTCATACCGGTACTCCTAGGATTTCCGCGGCGGTGCGCAAGGCGATGCTGCCGCGCTCGAGATCGAACTGGCCGTCGGCGCTCGTGCCCGCGGCAGTCGAGACGGCGCCGCCCTTGCGCACGGCCTGTCCGATGGCGCGTCGCTCGCCGGGCTCGAACGCGCCGAAGGTGCGGCGCAGCAGCGGAAGTGTCTCGACGAACTGGTCTTCGCGCAGGTCACGCAGCCATGCGTCGATGAGGTGCAACAACTCTCGGTCGTGCACGAGCAACAGCCCGCGGCCGCCGAGGAAGCCGTCCACCCATGCGGCCTTGGCCGCGGCGGTGTTGCCGACCGACAGGGCGGCGGAAAGCCTACGGGCGGAATCGATGTCGTCGATGATGCCCGCGTCGCAGAGCAGCCGGACGGCCCGGCCGACGAGTGCGCCGTGCACGTCGTCCCGGTCGGCGAGCTTGCGCAGCGCACCGAGCCATTCCGTGGTGGCCCAGCCGTCGTCGCGGGTGTGGATGGCGGTGTGTGCCGCGTCGAGGAGCGCGCGGAACTCGGTGGCCGCGTCGGTGTCGAGACCGGTGACAGCGCCGGGGAGGCCTGCGCAGACGCGGACGAGCAGGCCGTCGGCGACGTGCGCGAGCGCCTTGGTGTCGGTGCCTCGGACATCGCCGTAGCGCAACGTCCTGATCAGACCGGGTAGCGCGGCGAGCAGGTGGGTGATGTCGTGATCGAGGGCGGCCGCGGATTCCAGCCGGGTGATCAAACCGTCGGTGGCACCGCCGAGATCGGCGAGCAGCGCCACCTCCAGCGCGGCGGTCAGCTCGCCGACGGTGCTGTCCGTACGGCTCGCGGTATCCAGAATCTTCGCCTCGGCGGCGGTGCCGACGGTGGTGCCCCACCGCGACGCCTCGATGATCGAAATGGCGTACTCCGGACGCCATTCGAGCGTCCAGGTCTCGCGGAAGGTGCCGGTGCTGCGCACCTCGCTGGTGGTCAGCGTGCCCCACGGAATGTCGAGCACCCGCAGCCGATGCAGCAGGCGGGAGCGCTCGACCTCGCGCTCTTTGCGCAGGTCGAGATCGATGGTCCGCGACAACGCCTCCTGCTTCATGCGCAGCGAACGGATCCGCGCGCGCAGGTCGGCGTCCAGCGGTACGGTCGGCGTGCCCTCCGGCACGGTGCCGAGCGCCTCGCCGATCACGAGTTCGTTGACCACCAGCCGCAACATCGTCTCGTCACCCGCGCACATCACCGCCCTGGTGGCCTCGGTGACCTCCGACAGCCCGGCCAGCGGGCGGCCGCGCAGCGCGGCGAGCGTCTCGGCGAGCCGGACCGCCTCGATGATGTGCGCGCTCGACACCGGCAGATCGTGGGCGCGCAGCACGCCGGCCACCTTCGTGAGCCAGCGGACGATCGGCCGCTCGGTCTCGGTGAACAGATGGTGATACCAGCCCGGCGAGGTGATGCCCGCCCCGTACCCCGAGGTCGTAGCGAGCCGCGAATGCGTCCACGGCACCCACGTCAGCGTGGCCTTGGTCTTCGGAAGCCCTTTCAACAGCGCGGTATCCGCCGTCGCAGGCCCGAGCTTGCCCGCAAGCGCCGGTGCATGCCACGCGCCGCACACCACCGCGAGCCGCCGCGCGCCGTCCTTGACCGCCTTGCGCATCGTCTGCCGCATGAACGCCTCACGCCGCAACGTGTGCGCGTCGATGCGGACAGGATCGAGCGGAACCGGCTCCGGCTCGATGATGTCGGCCACCGCCTCGGCGACCGAATCGGCCGCTGCCCCTTCCGAGTGGTCGCTGATCGCCGCCGAGTGCGCGTCGACGTCCCCGGCGTTCGGGTCTGCGGATCGGTCTGCCCCCGAGCCGGATTCGGTGGTGTCCGAGCCGCGCCGCGAAGGGGACTGGTCTCGGAGGGACGGTTCTCCGGCAGTCGGGCTCTGTCCAGGCTCGAGGTCTGGTTTCGAGGGAGCACCTGCGTGACCATCGTCAGCAGCTTCACGCAGCGCCGCCATGGCCTCGGTGATGGCATCGAAAGCCGCTGCGTCGGGAGTGGATTCGACAACCGCGTCCCACCAGCGCTCGGCATCGTCGTAGCCGCCTGCCGCGGCCAGCGTGCTGAGCGGATCGAAGCGATCGCCCGGTTCGTCCTCTGCGGCCAGCACCGTGGTGGCGGGCAGATCGCAGAAGCGCACGGGCACTTCGTGTTCCACGGCATACTGCAATGCCTGCCACTCCGGCGAGAACACCGCGTACGGCCAAAACGCTGCGGTCGCCGGGGTATCGGGCACGTAGGCCAGCAACGCAACCGGTGGCGCCATTCCCGCCGCAGCCACATATCCGACCAGCGGATCAGCATCGGCCGGACCTTCGATCAGAATGGTGTCGGGCCGAAAAGCCTCCAACGCCAACCGAAGTGACCGCGCCGACCCAGGACCATGATGCCGGATCCCGAACACGCGCGTCACCGAGCCCTTCGTCGCGCTGCCCGATGCCGCGGTGAAAGTCTCCGCGCTGCCCGCCGCACCGCCAGCCGTGGCGGGGCTGGTTGTGTCTGTGCCGCTGGCCGTGGCCGGGGTGGTTGACTCCGTGCTGCCGGGCGCGGAGCCAGCTTCGTCCGCGCCGGCGTTCTTCGTGCCGCCTGCCGCAGCGCCGGTCGCCTCTGGGGCGCTCGCCGCTGCGGTGTGCGTTGTCGTGCCGTTCTCGGCCGCCGTGATGTTGTCTGCAGTGGTCATCGCGTCACCCCCTTCCTGCCTGACTTGTGTCGTGGTCCATTGCGCGGTCGACGGCACCTTCGGACCTCGGGTGTCGCCGACCGTGTTCGCCTGCGCTGTGCACGACTACCTGCTGACCTCGCGGCAGGCGCGGTAGAAGTCCGACCAGTCGGGGCGTTCGCGGACAACAGCTTCCAGGTATTCGGTCCAGACGACGGCGTCGGCGACCGGGTCCTTGATCACCGAACCGAGGACCGCGCCCGCGATGTCGGCGGCGCGCAGGATGCCGTCGCCGAAGTGGACGGACAGGGCGATGCCGTTGGTGATCACCGAGATCGCTTCGGCGGTGGACAGGGTGCCGGAGGGGGATTTGAGTTTGGTGCGGCCGTCGGCGGTGATGCCGGAGCGGAGTTCGCGGAAGACGCGCACCACGCGCCGGACTTCCTCGGCGGCGGCCGGGATTTCGGGGAGCTCCAGTGCGGCGCCGAGTTGTTCGACGCGGCGGCTGACGATGGCGACCTCTTCGTCTTCGCTGGCGGGCAGCGGCAGCACGACGGTGTTGAAGCGGCGGCGCAGGGCGGAGGACAGCTCGTTCACGCCGCGGTCGCGGTCGTTGGCGGTGGCGATCACGTTGAAGCCCTTGGTCGCCTGCACTTCCATGCCGAGTTCGGGTACCGGCAGCGTCTTTTCGGACAGCACGGTGATCAGCGCGTCCTGCACGTCGGACGGGATGCGGGTGAGCTCCTCGATCCTGGCGATCGCCCCGCCGCGCATCGCGGTCATCACCGGCGAGGGCACCAGCGCGCCTTCGCTCGGCCCCTCGGCGAGCAGCCGTGCATAGTTCCAGCCGTAGCGGATCGCCTCCTCCGCCGTGCCGGACGTGCCCTGGACGAGCAGGGTCGACTGCCCGCAGATGGCGGCCGAAAGATGTTCCGATACCCAGGTTTTGGCGGTGCCCGGCACACCGAGCAGCAGCAGGGCGCGGTCGGTCGCCAGTGTCGCGACCGCGACCTCCATCAGCCTGCGTGGCCCCACGTACTTGGGGCTGATCACGGTGCCGTCGTCGAGGGTGCCGCCGAGCAGGTAGGTGACAACCGCCCAGGGGGACAGCTGCCAGGACGGCGGACGTGGGCGATCGTCGACGGCCGCGAGGGCGCGCAGTTCCTCGGCATAGGCCTGTTCGGCGTGCGGACGCAGCAGGTCGGGCGTCACGTCGGTGGTGGTCATTGCAACTCCTCGAGCATCATCGAGCGGTGGGTGAGGTCATGGGCGAGCTGGTCGAAGGCCCGCTCCCAGGCGGGATCGCCGCAGCGGCGGGCAACCACGGCTGCTGCGTCCGCGGCGACGAGGGGCAGGTGCACCGAGGCGATGGCCAGCAGCGAGCGGTGCGCGTTCGGGGTGTTGCCGTGTGCTTCCGGCCGCCGCGCCGCGGCGCGAGCCCGTTCGAAGAGCAACAGGATCAGGTGCTGTGCCAGCGGTTCCGGCCACGGATGACCCATCGCGGGCAGCAGCGCCTCGATCTCGGAGAGCCAGGAGCCGTCCAGGTCGAGCAGGTGTCTGGTTCGGTCGGCCTGCGGGAGCAGCCCGAACAGCTCGCGTCGGCGCAGCATGGCGAGATCGGTGGGCACGCCCGCGTCGAACAACACCCTGGCCCACGCCGAATCCTGCTGTGCCAGCGCCGCATCCACCCAGCCGTCGAAGATCGGCTGGCGGAAGCGTTCGTCGATCTTCGCCTTGACGGCTTTGTCCGGGGCGCCGAGGACGGTCGACCAGTGGCGCAGCGGTGTCGCGGCGACCAGTTGGCGCAGCCGCCCCGCGGTGGTGTCCGGTGCGCCGCCCCAGCGGTAGGTGAACTCGACGCTGCGGTCGGCGATGCCGTCGCGCTTGGCGGCGGCGTCCATCGTGTCCGGAAGGGCGACAACGAGTTCCGCGTGCATCCTGCGGTGTTCGACGCGAATCCACTCGTCGGCGCGTCGTACGATGCGGTGCGCGAACGCCGAATCCGGCAGCAGGGGCAGCAGGCTCGCCGCGGTGCGCCGGACGTCGGCGCGCCGATCGTCCAGGCCCGCCTCCAGCAGCGGCTCGTCGGCGGGCGAGAGCCCATCGGCGAGGAGCGCGAGCAACTCGGCTTTCAGCGGACCCGACTCCTTCGGCCATGTGGCGGTGAGGGTTTCGCGGGCTGCGGCGGCATCGCCGCGCCGCAGCTCGGCCAGCCAGGCGCGTCGTTCCGGCGGCTGCCCGAACTGCCAGACCTCAGCCGTCGGTGTCGCGGCAGGTTGCTGCCGGATCAGGCTTCGCCAGTCCGGATGCTGGCCTGCCAGCCAGCGGCCTCGGGTGCCCGCGAGGCGCAGCAGCGGCTCGCGGAGTTCCGCGTTGCTCTTCGCGTGGTCGAGCAGCTGTCCGCAGAGCGCGTCGGGCGCGCGGTAGTCGTGCGGCTGTGCGGCGGCGAACCATTCAGGCAGGAACGCGGACCGCTCCTGCAGCATGCGGGAGAGCCTGGCCGCGGCGGGATGCGGCAGCAGCCTGCGGGTGTCGTCGTCGGCGGGCGCAGGCGAGGTCACCGTGGTCGCGCGGACGCCGCCGCGCGCGAAAATGTCTTGGAGTGCGGCGGATTCGAGCAGGCGCAGCGCCGGATCGGCGGTGAGCAGCGCGGCGGCGTTCGCCACGGGCGCCGCGAGGCCGGCCTGGTCGGGTGCCCGGCGCGCGGTGCCGAGCAGCGCGACGGAGGTGAGGTCCGCGATGTTCGAGGCCTGCGCCGCATGGGCATTCGGTGCATTCCGGCCTGCCGCGTCGAGCCTGGCCAGATCGATCACGTCGCCTGCACTGAACACCGAGATCGGGTGCAAGCCTGCGCCGGTCCACTCGGCCGTGATCGTCACCGGATGTCCGCCGGACACCCCGAGCAGTCGCCACGGTTGTTCGGACGGTGCGACAGGCAGCGCGGTCCCGTCGGATCCGACTATGTACCAACCATTTTCGGTGCGCACCGGCACCACGTCGGCGAGCAGCACCGGCCACCCGCGCAGCCACGGATCGGCGCCGAGCGCGGCGGCGTGCTCGGCGAGTGCGGCGGCGACGGTGCCAGGCCGATCCTCGTCTACCGGAAGGGTCGTGAAAGGCGTTGCCGCCCCGTGCCGTTCGCCCCACAGCGCGCGCAGCGGTGCGGCGCCGGGGTAGTAGTGCACATCGGCGTCGGCGAGGAAGCCGAGCGTCGGCACATCCGCCGGAAAGGCGGGCGACCCGAACGAGTGGTCGACCACCAGCGCCCAGCGCCGAGAGTCGCGGCCGTACAACCAGGTTCGTCGGGTATAGAGGCGTTCCTCCTCGCTGATTCGGATGCCGAGCACCTGCCACCGATCCCGGACGGCGGGTTCGGTGCGCACCGCCTCGGCCGGGTTCGGATAGCCGACATGGGTGCGGATACTGGCGCGCAGCTCCGCAGGCACCTCGTCCAGCCGCCGATGCGCGGCGATCAGCAAGTGCAGCCGCGCATACTCGCTCAGCACGGCGTCCGGCCAGTCGGCCCTGGTCGCCACGGTGGTCGGCAGCTGTCGCAGCGCCGAGGCCACACCGGGTGCCTGCGCGTCGACCATCCTGGCCGCGATCGTCTCGAAGGCACGGAACGAGCGGTCGGTCTGCGCGAGCCCGGTGCGGATCTGATCGCCGAGCCAGACATCGAGCTCTTCCAGCCCGGCGGTGACCCGTACCCGCCGCTGTTCGGCGGTCGCCGGATTCGACGTGCGGGTCGCGGTTTCCGCCGCGGGCTTGGTCGCCCGTGCGATCCGGCCGTCGATCCAGGTCGCCGCGTAATCGGCGATCTCCGGCGCCTGCTCGACCCGGCCCATCGCCCATTCCAGCAACAGCGACAGCGCGTGCTTGCACGGAAACTTGCGGCTGGGACACGAGCACTTGTACGCGGGCCCGGCCAGATCGACGATCGTCTGATACGGCTTGGCGCCGCTGCCCTGACACAGTCCCCACAGCGCGGTCTCGTGTTGCCCGGCGCCGCGCCAGCGGCCCGCGAGCTTGCGCGCGGCAGACAGCGAGCTCGCATCCGGCGCGAGCGCCGTGACCTGGTCCTCGCTCCAGCGCGTCATCTTTCCCCCGTTCCTCGGTTGACCGGATTTCTACCCCAGGCCACCGACAAGTGCCGCGCCGCCCCCGGGTGGTTCACACGGAAATTACTGCGCCGCCAGGGGATTCGATCGCAAAAACATCTTGCGTGCATGGGCGTTCTCTGGCATTCTGTCCTGTTCGGCTCGACCGAACCATCCATACTGGGTGATACACCATCGAGCTGCCCGCCGGGGCTGGCGAGGGGTGGACATCGAGGCGCGGCCCCAGCCGTTTCGATGGCCATATCCAGCCCCGTGGGCAGATTCGCACGGTTGCCGGAGGTCTCACCTCCGGTGGGCGAATTCGATGCGATCGGGTAGCGTTTCGCACAGCTTCGACAGTGGCGCCGCGCACGGATCGGAGGACGTGTGGCGGCTCGGTGGTGGAGGGGGTTTCGACCTGATGCGTCCCGACGCCGATCCGGTGCCTCGGCTGACCGAGGTGGTGACGCGTCGGCTCGAGGCCGATCCCTCGGTGACACCCTCGGTGGTCCGCACCGTATTGCGCGCCCTCGGCGGCGGCGAGAACGACGAGCGGACAACGACATTCGACGATTCCGGCATCTTCCTGCGCGCCATTCGGGTGCGTGGATTCCGCGGCATCGGCCCCGAGGCCGAGTTACAACTGCCGCCGGGGCCCGGTCTCACCCTGGTCGTCGGCCGCAACGGCAGCGGTAAATCCAGCTTCGCCGAGGCCGCCGAGCTCGTGTTCACCGGCGGAAATCGCCGCTGGGACGGACGATCCGCGGCCTGGCGCGAGGGCTGGCGCAACCTGCACGACGGCGACACCGCACGCATCGAGGTCGAGTTGCTCACCGCGGGCAGTGAGCCGCAGCTGACCATCGCCAAGGAGTGGGCCGCCGACGCGGACCTGCCCGACGCGCACTGGACCGAACAGCATCCGCCCGCCGCGCCAAGGTCTTTCGATATGGAACGCTGGGCAGGACGGCTGGAGCTGTACCGCCCGTTCCTGTCCTACAGCGAGCTCGGCGCGCTGGTCGACGGCAAGCCGAGCGACCTGTTCGACGCGCTGCACCAACTCCTCGGCCTCGACGAACTGACCTTGGCGCAGGAGCGGATTCGCCTGCGCCGCCTGGAATTGGAACGCGCCGTGCGGGATTCCCGCCAGGAGCGGCTCGAGCTGCTGGAAGCACTCGGCTCGGTGGCCGACGACCGCGCCGTTCGGGTGACCGGGCTGCTGCGACCCGCGCAGCCGGACCTCACCGCGGTCGGGCGCGAGGTGATCGGCACCTTCGACGATCCGGGCGGTCCCGCCGGTCTGCGCGCCATCGTCCGGCTCACGCTGCCCACCGCGGCGGAGGTCGCCGAGGTGGCCACGCGGCTCGCGGCCTGCGGCACGGCGCTGACCCGCGGCGCCACCGCGGACGCCGAGGCGGACCTGCGGGTGCTGGAACTGTTGCGCAGGGCCCGCGATCATCACGTGGCGAGCGGCGCGTGCCCGTGCCCGGTGTGCGGCCGCGGCGATCTGGACGAGGAGTGGGCGCGCGCGGCCGACGCCTCGATCGAGACGCTCGCCGCCAGAGTGGACGCGCTCACCACCGCCCGCACCGAACTCGGTCGAGCCTTGCGCGCTGCCAGGTCGCTGCCGGATCTTGTTCCGCCGGAACTGGATTTTGACCCGCGCAACCCGCCCTCGGTGGACACCGCAGCGGTCCGCAGGGCCTGGGCCGACTGGGCCGCGCTGACCTCCGCGGACTACACCGTCGATCTGCCGGACCGGCTGCGCGGCGCGCACGCCAGGCTCGTCGACGAACTCGACCTGGTGCAGCAGGGCACCCGCAAGGAGCTCGACCGCCTCGACGAGGTGTGGACGCCGCTGGTGCCACGGATCAAGAGCTGGCTGGAGGGTGCGCGCGAGGTAGCCGCGCACGCGGCCGAACTACGCACCGTCAAGAAGGCCGAGGAATGGCTCAAGTCGGCGACCGCAGGCCTGCGCGGGGAACGCATGACGCCGCTGGAGACCACGGCGCGCTGGGTCTGGCACACGCTGCGCCAGCAGAGCAATGTGGAGCTCGGCGCGATTCGCTTGCAGGGCAACGCGGGAACGGCCCGCCGGGTGCTGCTCGACGTCACGGTCGACGAGGTCGACGGCGCCGCGCTCGGCGTGATGAGCCAGGGCGAGCTGCATGCGCTCGGGTTGTCGCTGTTCCTGCCGAGGGCGACGGTCGAGGAGAGCCCGTTCCGCTTCGTGATGATCGACGATCCGGTGCAGGCGATGGACCCGGCGAAGGTGGACGGCCTGGCCAGGGTGCTTGCCGCGGTCGCGTGGACCAGGCAGGTCGTCGTGTTCACCCATGACGAGCGGCTGGCCGAGGCGGTGCGCCGGATGCAGCTCGACGCCACCGTGCTCGAGGTGCAGCGGCGGGATCGCTCGGTGGTCGAGGTGCGCGTGTCCAGCGATCCGGTCCGCCGCTACCTCGACGACGCACGGGCTTTGGTGCGCACGCCGCAGCTGCCGGAGGCCATCGCGGACGAATTGGTCGCCACCTGTTGCCGTTCCGCCGTCGAGGCCGCGAGTTTGGCGCGGGCCAGGCGCACCCTGCTGGCCGAGGGGATGAATCATCGTGACGTGGAACGTCACATCGATGGCGCGCAATCCACCAGGGCGAAGGTCGCGCTCGCGGTGATGGGAGTCGGCGGCAAGGTCGACGATCTCAACAAACATCTCATCGCGCGCGAAGGCAGGTGGGTGGTCGACGCTTTGCGGGACGCCACCGCGGGCGCGCATGTGCCGATCGGGCGCAGCATGCGCGAATTGATCACGGAGACCGAGAAATTCGTCGCATGGCTGGCGCGGTGACCGGGGCGCGC
This sequence comes from Nocardia sp. NPDC049149, assembly GCF_043197455.1. Taxonomy (NCBI): domain Bacteria; kingdom Bacillati; phylum Actinomycetota; class Actinomycetes; order Mycobacteriales; family Nocardiaceae; genus Nocardia; species Nocardia sp. NPDC049149. The sequence goes on along the minus strand of NZ_JBICTD010000002.1, from coordinate 607,340 downwards.
CGATGACCGGGCAGCGCGGGTCGAGGCCACGCCGCCGCGGCCCGGCGCGCGGCGGCCACACCAACGGGCGCCCGCCGCGCAAGCGCAGGCCCGGCGACGATGTCGAGCGCGAGCGCCCTTCGGTGGCGGAGCGGCTCGACACCGTGGATCGCCTGCTGTCCGGGTCGGTGACCGACGCGGGCGGGTTGTGGTCGCGTGCGACCGCGTGGATCCTGCGTATCGCGCTGGAGCAGTCCGTCGACGAGCTGTGGTTGCGCACGGCACCGGCGCTGGCCCGCTGTCCGATGCGGGCGCAGCTGATCGCGCTGCGCACCTTCGCGGGAGTCGAGGCGGCCGCGCAGGTGGCCGCGCTGTGGGCCGCACTGTCGCGGGCCGCCCATCATCACGATTACGAGCTCGCCCCGAGCGTCACTGACCTGCGGCGTTGGCGGGAACAGACGGTGGCGATCGCCGCGGCGCTGGCGTCGGTCGAGCGGCGCTGAACCGACGCCCCGAAACCGCTGCACCACAACCAGATCAGCACCCCGGCGTGCACCGTGACACCAGTGACGCGCGAGAATCGAGGGATGAGTGGGACGCGAGTATGTCCATGTGGCCGTGGCGAGGCCTTAGACGACTGCTGCGGACCGGTGCTGAGCGGGAAACGCGCGGCGGCCACCGCCGAAGCGTTGATGCGATCTCGCTACACCGCTTTCGCGGTCGGCGACACCGACTACTTGCGTCGATCGTGGCATCCGCGCACCAGGCCTGCCGAGCTCGAGCTCGATCCCGGTCAGCGGTGGCTCTTCCTGGAGATTCTGCGCACCGCCGACGGCGGGCTGTTCGACGACAGCGGCCTGGTCGAGTTCGTCGCGCACTACAAAGGGGAGGGCGGACGCGGCTCGCTGCACGAGGTCAGCCGGTTCCTGCGGGCCGACGGCGCCTGGGTCTATCTCGACGGCGAGATCGAGGCCTGACCGGTAGCGTTGGCTGGCATGTCCCGTGTTGCGATCGAGTACTGCACCCAGTGTCGCTGGTTGTTGCGGGCGAGCTGGATGGCGCAGGAGTTGTTGAGCACCTTCGGCACCGAGCTCGACGAGGTCGCGTTGATCCCCGGGGAAGGTGGCGTTTTCCGTATCACCGTCGACGGTGAGCAGGTGTGGGAACGCAAGGCAGACGGCGGTTTTCCCGATATCGCGCTGCTCAAGCAGCGGGTGCGCGACCGAGTCGCCCCCGACCGTGATCTCGGCCACGCCGATCGCCGAGACCTTGCTTCTCCCGCCGAGTGATCGCGGAGCTCAGCCGCAGCAGGATCCGCCGCAGCAGCCGCCGCCTGCCGAGCTGGGCGCCTGACTCACTGCAGGCGCCGCGCCACCACGGCTGACCGTGCCGAATGTGGTCAGCAACTTGACGGTGTCGGCATGGCCGCTGGGGCAGGACGCCGGATTCGACGACTCCGCCATCGGGCGATGCACCTCGAAAGTGTCCCCGCAGCTGCGGCACCGGAAGCTATAACTCGGCATTGAACAAGCGTAGCTGGTGCGTCGGATATCCAGGAGGCCTGCGGTGGACGTACCCTCGAAGAGGAGATCACGAGGTGCTGGCCCTATCGCAGCAAACCTGCAGCATACTGATGGGGCGTTGGCAGGAGGTGCAAACCATGGGCGAACGCGGCGAGCGATCGTTGAACACAGCCGAACGCGGCGAGCGATCGATCACGACAGCCACGGATGTGGTCATGGCGAAACCGATCGTCGGCGAGGTGCGGTCATGAGTATCCAGCTCGACACCGAACCCGCGGTCGGCGGCATCGAGCCCGTCGCGACGACGAACGCCGGTGCGGTGCGCGGCCGCTGGGACGGCCCGGTAGCGGTGTGGCGGAGCATCCCCTACGCCGCGGCGCCGGTCGGCGCCGACCGATTCCGCCCGCCGAGCCCGCCGCGGGAATGGGAAGGCATCCGCGACTGCGCCACGTTCGGCGAGATCGCCCCGCAGACCATGGGCAACATGGTTCCGGTCGATTCCGACCTGCGCATGGGCGAGGACTGTCTCTGGCTGAATGTCTGGTCGCCGCGGCGCGATCTCACCGACCTGGTGCACACCTTCGACAGTGGCGAACCGCGTCCGGTGCTGGTCTGGCTGCACGGCGGCGCCTACTGCCTCGGCACTGCGGCTCAGGGCATCTATGACGGCCGCAAGCTGGCCGAAGCCGGTGACGTCGTCGTGGTCACGGTGAACTACCGGATCGGTGCGCTCGGCTTCCTCGATCTGTCCTCGCTGCCCGGCCCCTTCACGCCGAATCTCGGCTTGTACGACCAGATTGCCGCGCTGGAATGGGTGCGCGAGAACATCGCCGCGTTCGGCGGCGACCCCGGCAACGTCACGCTGTTCGGCGAATCCTCCGGCGCGGGCTGTGTCACCGCGCTGATGACCTCGCCGCGCGCGGCCGGGCTGTTCCACAAGGCCATCGCCGAGAGTCCGCCCGCGACAACCGTCTTCGGCCAGGAGCGGGCGGCCGGTGTCGCTCGGCGCTTCCTCGAACTGCTGGAGTTGCCGCCGGCCAGGGCCGTCGAACTGCTCGACTGGCCGATCGAGAAGATCGTCGAGGTCGCGGCCATCCTGCTCGACGAGGTGCCGTTGAAGGAGCCGGGCAGGCTGGCTGCCGCGCCGGTGGTCGACGGGGACCTGCTGCCCGCCTATCCGATCGACCGGTTCCAGCACGGCCGCTCGCATCGGGTGCCGTTGTTGATCGGCACCAACAAGGACGAGGCGTCGCTGTTCCGGGTCTTCCGCTCGCCGATCATGCCGGTGACCCCGGATGCGGTGAACGCGATGCTCAACGATGTCGCGGCGAGTCATCCTGAGCTCTCGCACGAGCGCATCGCCGAAATCACCTCGGCCTACCCGGATCTCGACAAGACGCGCGGTGCGCTTGCCATGTCCGGCGACGCCGCGTTCCGGATGCCCGCCTACTGGGTGGCCGACGGGCATGCCCAGCATTCACCGACCTGGATGTACCGCTTCGACCATGCGACGCCGATGCTGCGGGCGGCGCGAGTCGGCGCGGGGCATGCCACCGAACTGCCCTATGTGTTCGGCAATTTCGGCTCGTTCAACCATGATCCGACGTTCTGGCTCGGCGGCCGCAAGGTGGCCATGGAGGTGTCGGGCCGAATGATGCGGCGCTGGCTCGCCTTTGCCACCCATGGCGTTCCTGCGGCGATCGACGGCTCGAAACACTGGCCGCCGTACCGGCCGTCGACGCGCACCACGTTGCTGATCGACACGGTCGACCGGGTCGTCGACAACCCCGACCGCGACCTGTACACCGCGTGGGGCGAACAGGCCGTCGGCTTCAGCTGAGGTATCCGGCCCCTACACCGTGGTGGGTTCGGGCGCGGCGGCGCGGTGGCCGAGGCGCACCGGCATCCGCTCGTACCCGTGCAGCGTGAACAGCTCCCTGCGCCGCGGTGTGCCGTCCAGCTGCAGGTCGGGGAAGGCGTCGAACAGTGCCTGCAGCGCGTAGACGCCCTCCATCCTGGCCAGGCTAGCGCCGAGGCAGACGTGGATGCCGCTGCTGAAGGACAAGTGATCCTTGGCATTCGGGCGGGCGACGTCGAAGCGGCCAGGGTCGGCGAACACGGCGGGATCACGATTGGCCCCGGCCAGCGAGAGCACGATGGTGTCACCTCTGCGGAGCTTTTCCCCGCCGATCTCGACGTCGCACAACGCGGTTCGCGCGGTCGTCTGTACCGGCGAGTCGAAGCGCAGCACCTCTTCGACGGCGTTGGGCCACAGCTCCGGGTCGGTGCGCAACCGCTCGAGCTGGTCCGGATGGCTGAGCAGTTGCACGACACCGTTGCCGATGAGGTTGACGGTGGTCTCGAAGCCCGCGCCCATCAGCAGGCTCGCGGTGGCCTTGAGCGCGTAGGTATCCAGCTCGCCCGCGCTGACCAGGCTGCTCAGGATGTCGTCGCCGGGCTTGCGACGCAACCGCGCGATGTGCTCGTCGAGGTAATGGTTCATCACCTCCATGGACTTCAACGCCCGCTTGTGCGTGCGCCAGGAGATGCCGACGTCGAGCAGCGGTGTCATCTGGTCACCCCAGGCCAGGAACAAGTCCTTGTCCTTCTCGGGGAAGCCGAGCATTTCGGAGATGATCGCGATCGGGACCTGGGCGGAGAACGCGGTGACCAGATCGGTGGCGCCGCCGGACGGCAGTGCCGCGAGCAATTCCTCGGTGACGGTCTCGACGCGGTCGCGCAGCCTGGCGATGGCGCGCGGGGTGAACGCGGAGGCGACCGGTTTGCGCATCTGCGTGTGCTCCGGCGGATCGATCACCAGCATCGAGGGCGGCTCGACGGGATTCGGCGGCAGCGGGAAGTATTTGGCCAGCTTCTGCACCGGCCCGGGGACGTCGAAGCTTTCGGGGGTGAGTACGCCGAAACGGTTGTCGCGCAGGATGGCTCGGGCCAGCTCGTGGTCGAAGCTGGCCCAGGAAATCGGCGTGCGGATCAGCCTGCCCCGGCTGCGCAGGCTTTCGATGAGTGGATACGGATCGGTGTACCCGGTGGGGCCACCCATCAATTCGGCGAACAGGTCCCCCCGCTTCGCCTGGGTGCGCAGCACCAAGCGCGGCGCGCCTTGCACGGACAGCCAGCGGAACCAATACTGTGGCTTCATCATTCACCAACCCCGTCGTTGTGCGATACGTCCCACCGTACGGAACCCGGTCAGCTTCTGGAACGTCCTCGAGTCGGACCTGCGCCTATACCGTGGTAGGAGTCGTCGGGAGATCGGCGAGCACACCCGCGGCATCGCTGTCCACGGTACTGCGCACAGGTAACGGCGAACCGCGATACCTGATTATCCGCGCTGGGCAGTGACCTTTTCGGACTCGATGCGCCGCTCGCGCTGCGCCGGATCGGGATTGACCACCTGCACGAGCGAGGCGCCGGCCGACAGCACCGAGACGAAGCCGTCGATCAGCTCGGCCGGGGTGTCCCACGGCGTGCTCGACAGCACCCGGTCGCCCTCCGAAAACCCTTGCCGCATGGCCGATTTCTTCGCCTCGGCGAGCACCTCGGCCACCGGCATGCCGTCCAGCGCGGCACCGGCGCCGCCAGGCAGGAACTGATCACCGTGCACCCGGACCGAAGTCGCGAAGTCGGTGACGCCGACCGGGAGGTCGCGCACCGGAGCGCCCATCGCGTCGAGCGACAGCGCCGCGACCTCGGCGACACCGTCGGCGTCGTCGAGCCGATCGGGCGTCACCATGGCCAGCTCGGCGTCCGCATCGGGGCGAAGCACCACCTCGGTGCCCGCCCACCAGCAGCCGAGCAGCACCGCGGCGGTCTGCCAGTGCGCGGGCAGTAGCACCGCGATCCTGGCGCCGGGACTGAGCCCGAACTCGTCGCGGATCAGGTTGGCGGTCTTGGCCGCCCAGTTCGCCAGCGTCAGCCCGGACAACTCGATCCTGGCGCCGGTGGCATCGTCGTAGTAGGTCACGCGCGGACCAGCGGGATCGCGCGCGAGGATCGGATCGAGCACCTTCTCGGTGAGAGTGAGTGCCTGGTCGAAGTCACGCATCAGCTGGTTCACGCCTGTCTAGTTCACGCATTTCGGTCCATTCTGGCCTGCGTCGATAGGTGGTGCCGGCGGGACGGGCGTTGCGGTGGCGCTCGACGTTCCGGAGAAATCGAACATGCTTGCTGCCGCCGAACCCGGACCAGAATAGTCGCTCGCCAGCACCACGCTCACCGAATCCGGGGACAGTGTCGCATCCGCGAGCACCGGCAGCCCACCGAGCTCCTTGGCCACCGCCTTCGCCTTGGCGTCCCCGGTGTTCGCGGCGAGCACCCGGCTGCCGGTGACGCTCCCGCCGGTGTAGTTGCCGACCACGCCCTCGCGGAAGCCCTTACCGCGCAACGCCTGCGCCACCTGGCCGGCCAGGCCGCCGACCCCGCTGGCGTTGTACACGCTGACGGTCACCGTCGCCGGATCGAACGCGGGTCCGTCCGGCTCCGTGGCCTTGGCATCGCCGACCAGCCCGGCGACATAGGACTTGACCGCCTTCGGGTCGACCCGCACCACCGATTCGCCGCCGCTGGTCATGTAGTTCAGATCGGTGACCGGGATCGTCTCGAAACTCACCTGGCCGCCCGAAAGGTCCTGCAGCTGTTGCAGGAACGCGAGCACGTCCCAGTCGTCGTCGAGCACGACGGTGCGCCCGACCGCATCGCTGAGCTGCTTCATCCGCCCCGGATTGCTGAGCGTCTTCGCGCTGAGCACCTGGCCGACCAGCTGCGCCATGAAGACCTGCTGGCGCACGATCCGATCGAGGTCGCCGCGCGGCAGGTTGTGCCGTTGCCGGACGAAGCTCAATGCCGAAGGGCCGTCGAGGCGTTGGCGTCCTGCCGGGAAGTCGGCGCCAGACATCCATTCGTCGACCGGATTGTTCAGGCACACGTCGACTCCGCCCACCGCGTCGGTGAGCAGCACGAAGCCGAGCAGGCTCACCTCGGCGTAGTGGTCGACGTTGATGCCGGTGAGGTTGGCGACGGACTTGACCAGTGCCTGGCGTCCGGCCTTGGTGGACTGCTTGTCCGCTTCGTCCTCGGAGACGCCCTGTTTGATCAGCTCGAGCCGCTGGGTTTCCTTGGTTGCCCCGTACGCGGAATTGATCTTGCCTTTGCCGAGCTCGGGAATGTCGACATACGAGTCGCGGGGGATGGAGATGGCGGTCGCGGACCTGCCGTCGTTCGGCACCCGGATCAGCACGATGGTGTCGGTGTTGGTGCCGACCTCGTCGCCCGCGTGCAGCAGCGCGCGCTCGCGACCGGTCAGCGGATTGCCGTGCGCGTCGGTGCGGCTGTCGACGCCGACCAGCAGGATGTCGACCGCGCCGTCGCGTCCGCCGCCGAGGCCGAGTCCGCCGATGCGCTCGATGTTGGCGATGAGGTTGTCGACGCTGCTCCAGGCGAACCCGGTGATGACAAGAACGAGGACGGCGAGCACCGCGGCGACGATCCGGACCGGACCGCCTGCGGGCAGCCGCGTTTCAGTGCCGCGCGGCCGAGTCATCGCAGACCTCGGTGCATTCGGCGAACTGCTCGGCCCGGACCGCGACGCCCGTTGCGGCTAACTTGGGTCCTCTCGACAACGCGACATCCTTCCAACAAGCTCCGATGCCTATTTCGACAACGCGGTGGACGCGACCACCCCACCTTTGCACAGCCCCCGCACCCTCGTAGCAAACCCAGGTTCGACACGGGCGCCAGCCGAGGGCAACTGAGGAGAAGGCTAACGAACAGCGGCTCGGACACCCTCAATTCGCAGGTGCGACGGCGTGCCAGACTGGGGCCGTGACCGCCTCGACCCCGTCCGCCACCGCCCGTCCCGCCCGCCTCGTGGTGACCGGGGCAGGCGGGCAGCTCGGGCAGGAACTGCTCCGCCTCGCGCCCGACGCCAGCGCCCTCGGCCGCCGCGATCTCGACATCACCGATCCCGCCGCCGTGCGCGCGGTCATCGAACCCGGCGATGTCGTGGTCAACTGCGCTGCCTACACCGCGGTCGACCGCGCCGAGACCGACACCGCTGCGGCGTTCGCGGGTAACGAAACCGGGCCCGCTGTGCTCGCGGCCGCGTGTGCGCGGGTCGACGCCAGGCTGATCCATCTCTCCACCGACTATGTGTTCCCGGGTACCCACGACCGACCGTACGAGACCACTGATTCGCCCGGCCCCGTGCTCGTGTACGGAAAGTCCAAACTCGCGGGCGAGCACGCCGTGCTGACGCTGGCGCCGCGGGCGCACGTGGTGCGGACCGCGTGGGTATACACCGGGCGCGGTAGCGATTTCGTCGCCACCATGCTGCGGCTGGAACGCGAACGCGACACCGTCGACGTGGTCGACGATCAGCTCGGCGCACCCACCTACGCCGCCGATCTGGCTGCCGCGCTGCTCGAGCTCGTCGGGCGCCCGGATGCCCCGCGCCTGCTGCACGCCACCAACGCCGGGCAGGCCACCTGGTTCGAGCTCGCCCGTGCGGTCTTCGCTGGTGTCGGCGCCGACCCGGAGCGAGTCCAGCCGTGTGACTCGTCCGCTTTTCCGAGACCCGCACGGCGCCCGGCATATTCGGTGTTGTCGCACCGTGCCTGGGACGACGCCGGGTTGACGCCATTGCGCCCATGGCGAGTGGCACTGGGGGACGCGCTGGCGCGGTTGTCCGACTAGGCTCCTAGCCCGTGACCGAATCCGATACCGCCGCCGCGGTGGGCCTGACCGTCGTCACGGTGACCTATTCGCCGGGCGAGCACCTCGAGCACTTCATCAGCACGCTGGCCGACGCGACCACCGAGAAGCCACAGGTGATCCTGGCCGACAACGGGTCGACCGACGGCGTGCCGGAACTGGTCGCCGAGGCCAATTCGCATGTGCGGCTGCTGCGCACCGGCGGCAACATCGGCTACGGCGGCGCGATCAACCGCGCCGTCGCGGAGATCGACCCCGACGTCGAATTCGTGGTGATCGCCAACCCGGACATTCGCTGGGGCACCGACTCCATCGACAAGCTGCTCGCCGCCGCACAGCGCTGGCCGCGGGCAGGCGCCCTCGGCCCGCTGGTGCTCGAACCGGACGGCAGCATCTACCCTTCCGCCCGGCGGGTGCCCGGCCTGCTCGACGGCGCAGGCCACGCGATCCTCGGCACGGTGTGGAAGACGAACCCGTGGACCCGCCGCTACCGGCAGGAAAACGAGGAGATCTCCGAGCGGACCGTCGGCTGGCTGTCCGGCTCCTGCCTGCTGGTGCGGCGCGCGGCCTTCGACGCGATCGACGGCTTCGACTCGCGCTACTTCATGTACATGGAGGACGTCGACTTCGGCGACCGGATGGGCAAGGCGGGCTGGCACAACGTGTTCGTGCCGTCCGCGGAGGTCACGCACGCGAAGGGGCACGCAGCGGGACGGCATCCCGAGACGATGCTGCCCGCGCACCACGCGAGCGCGTACCGCTTCCAGGCCGACCGGCATCCGCACTGGTGGCAGGCGCCGCTGCGGCTGGCGTTGCGGGCCGGACTTGCGGTGCGCTCCCGAATTGCGGTTCGATCTGCGCTGCGCCAGCAGGCACGCGACGCCGCATAAGCACAATTTCGCACAGCGTCGGTGTCAACTGACGCACGAACGCGGTGAGCAGGCACGCGGCTGAGCCACAATGGGCGAGGACTCGTGCCGCTCTGGCGCGGGCAACCGTCGATCCACTGTGAACAGGGGACCTTGAATGGCAGGAAACACAGGCACCGACGCCGTCATCCTGGTGGGCGGGCAGGGCACGCGGCTACGGCCGTTGACCCTGTCGGCGCCCAAGCCGATGCTGCCGACGGCCGGGCTGCCGTTCCTGACACATCTGCTCGCTCGCATCGCCGAGGCCGGGATCACCCATGTCGTGCTTGGCACCTCGTTCAAGGCCGAGGTCTTCGAGGAGCATTTCGGTGACGGCGCCGAGCTCGGGATCGAGCTCGAGTACGTCACCGAAACCGAGCCGCTCGGCACCGGCGGCGCCATCCGCAACGTGCTGCCCAAGCTGCGTGCCGACACCGTCCTCGTGTTCAACGGCGACGTGCTCGGCGGCACCGACCTCGGCGCGGTGCTCGACACCCACGAGTCGACCAACGCCGACGTGACGCTGCACCTGGTCCGGGTCAGCGACCCGCGCGCCTTCGGCTGTGTGCCCACCGACGCGGACGGCCGGGTCACCGCCTTCCTGGAGAAGACCCAGGATCCGCCGACCGATCAGATCAACGCGGGCTGCTACGTCTTCCGCCGCGAATACATCGAGAAGATCCCGTCGGGCCGCCCGGTTTCGGTGGAACGCGAAGTGTTCCCCACGCTGCTCGCCGAGGGCGCCCGCGTGCAGGCGCACGTGGACAGCTCCTACTGGCGGGACATGGGCACCCCGGAGGACTTCGTCCGCGGCTCCGCCGATCTGGTCCGCGGCATCGCGCCCTCGCCTGCCCTGCCTGGCCAGCGCGGCGAATCGCTGGTCCACCCCGGCGCCGGTGTCGCACCGGGCGCACTGCTCATCGGCGGCACCGTCGTCGGCCGCGGCGCCGAGGTCGGCGCAGGCGCCCGCCTCGACGGTGCGGTCATCTTCGACGGCGCGGTCATCGAGGCAGGCGCCACCGTCGAACGCTCGATCATCGGCTTCGGCGCCCGCATCGGCCCGCGCGCGCTGGTGCGCGACGGCGTCATCGGCGACGGCGCGCAGGTCGGTGCCCGCTGCGAACTACTACGCGGTGCGCGGGTGTGGCCCGGCGTCGAGATCCCCGACGGCGGCATCCGTTTCTCGACAGACGTGTAATTCCGCGAAGTCGCCCAACGGATTTCGGGCATTTCCCGGAAGCGCTCCGCTGCCGCAACCGGCCCCACAACGCGCGAAGGGCCCGCAGATCCTGCGGGCCCTTCGTGTTTCACAGGCAACTAGGCTGGAACCAGGTCCTTGGAATCCGGCTTCTGCTGCGGCTGCGCGCCGTGGTCGTTATCGACCATGGTTGTTTCATCGAACGGCAGCTTGCGGTCGAGGACATCCTTGACCTGAGCCTGATCGATGGTCTTGGTCCAGGTGCCGATCAGCACGGTGGCGACGGCGTTACCGGAGAAGTTGGTGAGCGCTCTGGCTTCGGACATGAAGCGGTCGATGCCGACGATCAAGCCGACGCCGTCGAGCAGTTCGGGCCGGTGACTCTGCAGACCACCGGCCAAGGTGGCCAGGCCTGCGCCGGTGACACCGGCGGCGCCCTTGGACGCGACGATCATGAACAGCAGCAAGCCGATCTGCTCGCCGAGACTCAGCGGTTTGTTCATCGCGTCCGCGATGAAAATAGACGCCATGGTCAGGTAGATTGCAGTGCCATCCAGATTGAATGAATACCCGGTCGGCACAACGACACCCACGGTCGTTCGCTCGACGCCCATGTGCTCCATCTTCGCGATCAGACGAGGCAGCGCGGACTCGGAGGACGACGTCGCGACGATCAGCAGGTACTCGCGCGCCAGGTAGCGGACAAGCTTCAGGATGGACACCCGCGACACGAGCCACAGCACGACACCGAGCACGCCGAAAACGAACACCAAGCAGGTCAGGTAGAACGCGATCATCAACGTTGCCAGCTCACCGACGGCCTTGAGGCCGGTCTTTCCGACTACGTTCGCGATCGCGCCGAACGCGCCGATCGGGGCGAGCCACAGAATCATCACCAGCACGCGGAAGACGAGCTTCTGCAGCAGCCCGATCCCGCGCAGGATCGGCTCACCGGTGGTGCCCATCGCCTGCAACGCGAACCCGACGAGCACCGCGATGAACAGCGCCTGCAACACGCTGCCCGAGGTCAGCGAGGAGAACATCGTCGTCGGCACGATGTTGGTGAGGAACTCCCAGGTACCGCCCGCCTTGTGTGCGGTATCCGCGAAGGCCGCGCCCTGCTTGGCGGTGGCGGCGCCGATGTTCAAGCCGTCGCCCGGCTGGATCAGGTTGCCGACGACGAGGCCGATGCCGAGCGCGAAGGTCGACATGACCATGAAGTATCCGATGGCCAACCCGCCGACCTTGCCGACGGTGGCCGCGGTGCGGATCGATCCGATGCCGAGCACGATGGTGCAGAAGATGACCGGCGCGATCATCATCTTGATCAGGTTGACGAAGATGGTGCCGAGCGGAGCGACAGAAACACCGAAGCTTGGCCAGGCGACACCGACGATGATGCCAGCGACGACCGCGACGATGACGGCCAAGTACAGCCAGTGGGTGCGGTCCCGCTTCTTCGGTGGCGCTTCGGGTGGTGCGACTTCGGGTGTTGCTTCGCTCATGTGTGGTGACGTCCTTCAGGTACCGACGTGAGGTCCCCCACGCCTTCCAGGCAGAATGATGGCCGTCCGGGTGACCCCGGTCACGGTTTGGTGCATTACGTTCAGTGGAGGAAAGTACCTAGTGAGACGCGGTCGGCTATCACTGGCCGGTCAGGCCTTCGCACTCCAGCTGATCGTGCTCATCCTCATGGTCGTCGTGGGCGCGGTCCTCGCAGTGCTGGACGCGCGACGCCACAGCGACTTGACCACCACCCGCGAAGTCAGGGATGTCGCCGTGAGTGTGGCTAAGGCGCCCTCCACCCTTCAGGCCGTGTACAGCACCAATCCCACGGCCATCTTGCAGCCGGTGACCGAGCGGACTCGGCTCGAGACCGGTATGGATTTCATCGTGGTGATGGCACCGGATCGGACCCGCTACACGCACACCAACCCGGACAACATCGGCAAGCCGTTCAGCGGAAACATCGACAGGGCGCTGGCCGGGGAGACCTTCACCGAGACCTTCACCGGCACTCTCGGGCCGTCGATCCGGGCGGTGACGCCGGTCTACGACTCGGGGAAGGTGGTTGCGCTGGTGTCTGCCGGGGTGACCCGCGCCAAGATCGGCGACCAGGTCGCCACGCAGTTGCCGGTCATCCTCGGTGTCGCCGCCGCGGGCCTGGTGGTGTCGGGCAGCGGCTCGTTCCTGTTGAGCAGGCGGCTGCGCAGGCAGACGCACGGGCTCGCGCCCGACGAGCTGCGCGCCATGTACGAGCAGCACGATGCCGTGCTGCATTCGATCCACGAGGGGCTGGTGGTCTTCGGCATCGCGGGCGAGCGGGCCGAGGTGGTCAACGACGAGGCACGCAGGCTGCTCGAGCTGCCCGCCGGCGAGGTGCGCCGCGGCGACCTTCCGGTGTCGATGCAGCAGATGAGCTGGGGTGTGGTGCGCGATGAGATGCACGTGACCAACGATCGGATCCTGCTCGTCAACCAGGACATCGTCACCTGGGAGGGCCGCCCCATCGGCACCGTCATGACGATCCGCGACCACACCGAATTGCGCACGGTGATGGGCGAACTCGACTCGGTGCGCAGCTTCGCCGAATCGCTGCACGCGCAGGCGCACGAATCGGCCAACCGGCTGCACACCGTGGTCACCATGGTCGAGCTCGGTCGCTATCGGGAGGCGGTCGAGTTCGCCACCTCGGAACTCGAACTCTCCCAGGCGTTGATCGACCGGCTGCTGGCTGCGGTCGGTTCGCCCGCGCTCGCGGCGCTGCTGCTCGGCAAGGTGAATCAGGCCACCGAGCGCAGCATCGAGCTGACCATCACCGAAGAGACCGCGCTCGACTCGATCGAGCCGCTGACACCGCAGGAGACGGTGACACTGGTCGGCAATCTCATCGACAACGCCATCGACGCCGCCGCGGACAGCACGGCGGGCTGGGTGGAGGTCACGGTGCGCCACCGCGACCTCGCCGCCGACGACGGTGCGGCAGAACCTGATTCGTGCCTGTTCGTGCGCGTCGCGGACAGCGGACCCGGCATGTCCGAGGAGACGTTCGCCCGCGCGTCACAGCGCGGCTATTCGACAAAGGCCGACCATCACGGGCTCGGCCTCGCGCTGGTTCACCGCCTGGTGGCCAGGCATGGGGGAACTATTCGTACCGAACTAGAGCCGGAAAGCGCGGTCACCGTGACGATTCCGCGAAAGGTTGCACAGTGATCCGGGTGTTGATCGTCGAGGACGAGCCACTCATCGCCGAGGCGCACCGCGCCTATGTCGACCGTATAGAAGGTTTCACCCCTGTCGGCGTCGCGCACACCGGTCGTGAGGCGATGCGGGCAGCCGCCGACGCCGCGGCCGAGGGGACGCCGATCGACCTGGTGCTCATGGATATCGGGCTCCCCGATGCCAGTGGACTCGATGTGGCCGCGGCACTGACCGGGCTCGCACCGCGTCCCGATGTCATCGCCATCACCTCGGCGCGCGATCTGGCCATGGTGCGCACGGCCGTCTCGCACGGCGTGGTGCTGTATCTGTTGAAGCCGTTCACCTTTGCCGCGTTCCGCGACAAACTCGACCGCTACCGCGAATTCCGCACCGCGCTGCCTGCCGGCGAAACCGCCGTCTCCCAGCACGACATCGACCGCGCCCTCAGCGCGCTGCGCACCCCTGACCAGCGCACCACCACACCCAAAGGTGTTGCCCCGCAAACCCTCGACGAAATATCCCGCACCGTCCGGGCGGCCCCGGACGGCATCACCGCCGCCGACACCGCCTCCACCATCGGCGTCTCCCGCATCACCGCGTGGCGCTATCTGGAGAAATTAGCCGACGACGGATTGGTCACTCGCCGTTCGGATTACGGCCGAGCGGGCCGACCCAAAACCCGCTACGTCTGGAAAACCAAGGCGTGAGCTGATTTTCGACGCGCCGCATCAGACGGCCCACTTTTCCGGGTTGAGGAAGTACTGGGTGAGGGCGGTGGCGTGGCCGTGGCCCATGGCGTGCTCGGACTTGAGCCATTCGACGAGGGGCTTATGCGCGGCGTGGCCGGAATCGCGCATGGCGGACTGCCATGCGTCGATGGTGCGGCCGTACTTGGCTTCGATGGCGGGGAAGTAGGACGCGGGGCCGTGCGGCTTGGTTGCCATGGTGCTCGTCTCCTGTGCTCGTGGTGTGTTCACCCGTATTGACCGGGCGGTCGCGAGGGATTCATCGCTGTGTGAGGTGGATCACCTGCAAAAGGCTGTGCCCCCGAATTGCTCGGGGGCACAGCGTTATCGGGTGGTGGGTCATGCGGCGACAGGCTTGGCTGCTGTCTGGTGTTCGCGGATCAGCAGTGCGCCGGTGAGGGCGACGAGGGCGGCGGTGAGGCCGTGGATGCCGAAGGCGGCGGCGGTGGAGCCGCTCCAGCTGAGCACGGTCAGCATGTCGCCGATCGGGACGAGGGCGATGACCAGGGTGGCGATGCCGAGCGCGTAGCGCTGTTTGGCGGCAAGCAGCACCAGGATCAGGACGCCGAAGACGGTGTCGCGCACGCCTTTCAGGTTCATGAAGGCGGCGGCATCGCCATCCGGCCACGCGGGGAGTCCGAAGCCTGGCGCGATGACGTCGGGGGTGAACAGGTAGCTGATGCCGATGTAGAGGATGAAGGCCGCGCCGGCGAGGGAGAGGGCGGTGGCGATGCGCGAGATGGTCATGGCGGGACTCCTTGTACGGATGCTGCTCAGTGCGTTGGTGCTCTGCAATCTAGCGGCGCTAGGTTCACGAGCAACGATAATGGAGCTTCGTTAGTTTGTCTAGCGCTGCTAGTATTCAGGCATGAGTGCTCAGACTCGCAAGGAACGCGAACGCGCCGACCGCCAGCAACGGATCATCGACACCGCGCGCGAACTCGCCGAGTCGCAGGGCTGGGAGGCGGTGACGGTGCGCAAGCTGGCCGAGCGCATCGAATACAGCCAGCCGGTGCTCTACAGCCACTTCGCGGGCAAAGCGGCGATCGTCGCGGCGGTCGCCGAACAGGGGTGCGCCGACCTTGCCGTCGCGCTGCACCGAGCGCACGCCGAAGCCGACGGGCCCGCCGCCGCGCTGGCCGCGGTCGCCCAGACCTACCTGGATTTCGCGGCCGCCAATCCCGCCCTCTACGACGCCATCTTCGTGATGAACGTCGACCTCGTCTTCGGGCTGGAGGCGAGCAAGCCGCTGCGCGACGCGTTCGCGGGACTGGAGAACATGTTCCGACCGTTCGTCGACCCGGCCGACCTCGGCGCGCGCACCGAGGTGGCCTGGAGCGCGCTGCACGGCCTTGCGACGCTGGATCGCAACAAGCGACTGCGTCCTGAGCTTCGCGAGCAGCGCCTCGCCATCCTCGTCGCCGAGTGGTTGGCCGCCGTCGGCGCGGATCCGGCGTGACGACGACGCGAATCCCGTTCTGGCTGGACCGAATCGGCGTTCGCCTCGGCCGGGCGGCGGTGACCGCCGACACCTCGGCCGGTGGACCGGCAGGTCAGCAGCTCGTGTGAGCGAACGCGCATGTCACGGGCCGAAGCGCGATGTGCGTGGCCCGGTAGCGTGGAGGCATGCCTGATGTTGTGGTCGTCGGATCCGGACCGAACGGGCTCGCCGCCGCGGTGATTCTCGCGAAGGCCGGGCTCTCGGTGGAGGTGTACGAGGCCGAGAACACGGCGGGCGGCGGGTCGCGGACCGCGGAGCTGACGCTGCCCGGGTTCCGCCACGACGTGTGTGCTGGCGCGCATCCGATGGCGTTCGCCTCCCCGTTCTTTCGCGCCTTCGATCTCGCGGCACACGGCGTCGAGCTGCTCGCGCCGCAGGTCTCCTACGCGCATCCGCTCGACGGCGGCACGGCAGGCGTGGCTTGGCGCGACCTGGAGCGCACCGCCGATGGCCTCGGTCGCGACGGTGACGCATGGCGCGCGCTGTTCGGGCCGCTGGTTCGCGACTGGGAGACCGTCGTCGACCTGGCGATGTCGGATCTGCGTCGGGTGCCCAAGGGTCTGCTGACCGCAACCCGGTTCGGGCTGCGCACCCTGGAGCAGGGAACGCCGTTGTGGAACACCAGGTTCGACGAGGAGCCCGCCGCCGCGCTGTTGACCGGCGTCGCCACCCACGCGATCACCCCGCCCCGTGCGGTGCCCGCCGCGGGCGCAGGCCTGTTGCTCGGCACGCTGGCGCACGCCGGAGGTTGGGTGCTGCCCAAGGGCGGCAGTCAAGCGATTCCCGACGCCCTCATCACCGAGCTGGAGCAGCTCGGCGGCCGGGTGCACGTCGGCAAGCGCGTCGACGCGCTCGGGCAGTTCGACGATGTCCGTGCGGTCGTGCTCGACACCGCCCCCGCCGAACTGATCCGGCTCGCGGGCAATCGGCTGCCGGACCGATATGTCCAGCGGCTCCGGCGTTTCCGCTACGGCGGCGCGGCATGCAAGGTCGATTTCGCGCTCTCGGGCCCGGTGCCGTGGCAGGCCGAGCACCTCGAGCTCGCGGGCACCTTGCACCTGATCGGCACTCGCGACGAGGCCATGACCGCCGAACGTGCCGTTGCCGCAGGCCAACACGCCGAGCGCCCCTACGTGCTCGCCATTCAACCCGGCGTGGTCGACCCGACCCGCGCGCCCGAAGGCAAGCACACCTTCTACACCTATGCGCACGTGCCCAACGGTTCCACCCGCGACATCAGCGCGGACGTCATCGCCCAGGTCGAGCGGTTCGCTCCCGGCTTCCGCGAGCTGATCCTCGCCAAGAACGTCTACACCGCGGCCGAACTGCCTTCGCACAACGCCAATTACATCGGCGGCGACATCTCGGCGGGCGCGATGACCCTGCGCCAGTTCGCCTTCCGTCCCACCCCGCGCTGGAACCCCTACGCCACACCGCTTTCCGGCGTCTACCTGTGTTCCGCCTCCACCCCGCCGGGGCCGGGCGTGCACGGCATGTCCGGCGTGCACGCCGCCGGGCACGTGCTGCGTCAGCGGTTCGGCATCGACGCCGACCCGCTCGAGCTGGTGCGCGCGGGGTAGGCGCTATCCGCGTTCGGCGCGGTAGAGGTCGGGCTCGAGATAGATGACGCGGGCCGCGGGGACCGCGGCACGCACCCGCGCCTCGGCGTCGTCGATCGCGGCGGCCAGCGCCTCGACATCGAGGCCGGGCACCGCGCCGATCTTGGCCGCCACCAAAAGCTCGTCGGGGCCGAGGTATTGGGTCTTGAGGTGGATCAGTCGATCGATGCGGGTGCCGTCGACGAGGTTCTCCCGGATGGCCACGTCCTCCGCAGGCGTCGCGCCCTCGCCGATGAGCAGGCTCTGCATCTCGATGATCAGGATGACGGCGATGACGCCGAGCAGCAGGCCGATGGCGAGGGTGCCGACACCGTCCCAGATCGGGTTCCCGGTGATCATGGTCAGGCCGACGCCGACGAGCGCGAACAGCAGACCGACCAGGGCGCCGGTGTCCTCCAGCAGCACCACCGGCAGCTCCGGGCTGCGCGAGGTGCGGATGAACCGCCACCAGCTCACGTCGCCCTTGATCGGCCGTGACTCCTTGACCGCAGTGGTGAAGCTGTAGGTCTCCAGCGCGATGGCGATGACCAGGATGACGATCGCGACGATCGGCGAAGTCAGGTCCTCGGGATGTTGGATCTTGTGAATGCCCTCGTAAATGGCGTAGATCGAGCCGATCGTGAACAGCACCAGCGCGACGATGAACGAGTAGAAGTAGCGGTTGCGCCCGTACCCGAACGGATGCAGCTGATCGGCCTCCTGTGCCGCGCGTTGCTGACCGAGCAGCAGCAGGCCCTGGTTGGAGGTGTCGGCCACCGAGTGCACCGCCTCGGCGAGCATCGACGCGGATCCGGTGATCGCCGCACCGACGAACTTCGCCACCGCGATTCCCGCGTTCGCCGACAACGCGGCGAGGATCGCCTTCTTGCCACCACCAGCCGACATGCCTTGGACGTCCTCTCTCCGAATTGCCCGATCCCGGCTAATTTAGCCTGTGCGGTCGTTCGGCTGCCCGACGACCGGCGCGATAGCTCAGACGGTGCCGACGCACGCGCAGAACAGTTGGGCGGCGCCGTCGAGCGCGCGGGCGCGGATATCGCTGTCCGCGGCCGAGATCCATGCGGCCGCGCCGCGCTCCAGCGTCAGCTCCGTCTCGCCCTGCCGCAGCCGCACCGACCCGGCCGTGCACAGCACGATGCCAGGGCCCGCTGCGGTGAGCGGCACCTGTGCCGACCCGGCGGTCAGATCGAAACGGCGCAGCGCGAACTCGGGTGCTGGCGTCCGGTACCGCACCGATCCGTCGCCCGCCGGTTCCGGCAGCACCACCGGCAGGTCGATCGGCTCGAAATCCAACACCCGCAACAACTCCGGCACATCGACATGCTTGGGCGTGAGCCCGCCGCGCAGCACATTGTCGGAGTTGGCCATGATCTCGACGCCGAGCCCGCGCAGGTACGCGTGCAGATTGCCCGCGGCGAGGAACAGTCCCTGTCCCGGTTCCAGCGTCAGCCGATTGAGCAGCAGCGCGGCGAGCACGCCCGCGTCACCGGGATACGCCTCGGCGAGTTCGAGCGCGGTACGCGCCTCTGCGGTGAACTCGCGCTTGCCTTTTCCGGACAGGTAGCGCACGCAGCCGTCGAGCACCGCGGGCAGCAGGGTCGCGAGCACCGGCTGCGGCAGCGTGATCCAGGTGGTGAACAGGGTGCGCAGGCCGTCGGAATCCGGTTCTGCGGCAAGCAGGTCGGCGAAGGAGGCGAGCCCGGGGACGTCGAGCGCGCGCAGCAGCTCGACGGTGCGGCGTGGGTCGCGGAAGCCGGCCAGCGCCTCGAACCGGTCCAGCGCGACCACCAGTTCCGGCTTGTGGTTCTCGTCGCGGTAGTTGCGCATCGGCGAGTCGAACGGCACCTTGGTGCGGTTCTCCCGCTCGAAACCGGCACGTGCCTGTGCCGTGCTCGGATGCGCCTGCAGCGACAGCGGCTCCTCGGCGGCGAGGATCTTCAGCAGGAACGGCAGTTTTCCGCCGAATTCCGTTGCCACCGGGCCTAATTCGCGATCCGGGTGGGCGGCGACGAACTCGAGCAGGGAACGGGAGCCGTTGGCGGTCTTGACATGCGCGGGATCGGCGGGGTGCGCGCCGAACCACAGTTCGGCCTCCGGATGCGCAGACGGTACTGGTCGGCCGCACAACTGAGCGAGCGCGGTGCGCGAGCCCCAGGCATACGAACGCAGCGCACCTACGAGTTCGTGCACTAGTAGTTGCCCCCGAACTGCCCTTGGTTGTCGGTGGCGATGCCACGGGTGCCGATCAGCCGCAGGTAGGCGGCGGCCATTTCCAGCCGGAC
Source organism: Nocardia sp. NPDC049149 (assembly GCF_043197455.1). NCBI lineage: Bacteria > Bacillati > Actinomycetota > Actinomycetes > Mycobacteriales > Nocardiaceae > Nocardia > Nocardia sp. NPDC049149. The sequence continues at coordinate 587,654 of NZ_JBICTD010000002.1, read as the reverse complement.
GGCGAGCACCGCCAGCTGTTCGAGTTCGCCGCCGGTTGCAGGCGCTGGTTCCTCCTGGCGCGGCGGCACCGGCACCGAAGGATCGACAAGGCCGGTGTGCAGCAGATCGAGTTCGGCGTTCACCAGGTCGGCATCGACCAGGCTGGATCCGCCGCCGCCGAAGACCGCGATCCGGCGCCGCGCGGCCGCCTGGTCGGCGTCGGCGCTGACGACGAACACCCGGATCCGCTCGACCGGCACCGGCCCGTCGAGCTCCTCGTCGTGGAACAGCGGATCGAAACCGGGCGCGGATTCGCCTGCGGCCTCGACCATTCGGGACCTGGCTGCGACGGCCTCGGCCAGCTCCACCGCGGTGGACACCCGGCCCGCCGACTGCAGCAGCACCTCGGCGACGTGCTCGGCCAGCTGGGTCGCGGCGGGGGAGTCACCGGTGAGCACGATGCCACGCTGGTGCATCCGCGCGGCGAGCGTCTTGGCCGGATTGCGGAACATCTCGTTGGTCGGGCCTGCGCGCAATGCCTCGGCATCGAGCACATCGGCCAGTTCGGTCAGATCGGGCACAAAGGTGCCGCTGCGGGTCGGATCGACCGCCTGCAGCACGGCGATGCCGACGGCGAGGTAGCGCAGCAATCGATTGTGATCGAGCACCTGCACGCGCGGCGCGAGCACGGCGGCCCGGCCGGCCGTGACAGCACGCAGCGGTCCTTCGATCGGCGCGGCGACAACGACCTCGGCGCCGCGGCGCAGCGCCCGGTCGACGGCATCGAGCAGCCGCGGGTCGCCTGCATCGTCACCGGAGACGAGAACGACATCGAGGGGGCCGACCCACGGCGGTAACGCGGCGACGGGCACCACAGGCAGGCCTGCCCGGTCACCGAGGGCGGCGACGAGCAGGCTCGCGGCACGGGTGGCGCGGCCCGCGCCGGAGACGAGCACCACGCTGCGCGGGCGCAGACCGGCCAGGCGCGCGAGCGCGTCCTCGCCGACGGCTGCCGCGGTGGCACGGACCTGAGCGCCGCCAGAGGCGGCCGAGCGCAGGGCGCCGCCGGTATCGGCCGCTTCCAGCGAAGCGGCGTCATCGAGGTCGAGCACCGGAGTTCCAGCGATCATCGGGCGTCCCACCTCCCCTCATCGCGCTGAGTCGTTTCCGCCCTTGCTGCCACCCGGGTCAGCTGCCGCGCCGGGCCCGAGTCGGGCGAATCCAAGGCCTGTGATTCCACTATTCCAGTCAGGAGCGGACGATGCTCAGAATCTCGGCATCGGGTGGAGCCGTCTACTTCCCAGCTCTTCGCCGAATCCGAGGCGTGTGATTCCATCCGCCGTAATTCCACTATTCCAGTCAGGAGCGGACGATGCTCAGAATCTCGGTTACGAGTGCGTCTACTTCCTCCGGCGATCGGGCCTCGACGTTGAGCCTGAGCAACGGTTCGGTATTCGACGCGCGCAGATTGAACCAGGCGTCGTCGGCAAGCTGCACGGTCACGCCGTCCAGCCTATCGACCGCGACCGTCCGGTCCCCGAATGCCTCCACTACCGCCATCGTCCGCTCCTTCGCGTCCGCCACTGTGGAGTTGATCTCGCCGGAGGCCGCATATGTTTCGTAGGCGGCCATGAGCTCGGACACCGGCCGGTCCTTCTCGCCGAGCGCGGCGAGCACGTGCAGCGCGGCGAGCATGCCGGAGTCCGCGCCCCAGAAGTCGCGGAAGTAGTAGTGCGCGGAGTGCTCACCGCCGAATACCGCGCCGGTCGAGGCCATCTGCTGCTTGATGAACGAGTGGCCGACCCTGGTGCGCACCGGCGTGCCGCCGAGTTCGGTGACGAGTTCGGGCACCGCCCGCGAGGTGATCAGGTTGTGGATGATGACCCCGCCGGGCTCCTTGGCCAGTGCCCGCTCTGCGACCAGCGCGGTGATCGCCGACGGGGACACCGGGTCGCCCTTCTCGTCCACCACGAAGCAGCGATCGGCGTCGCCGTCGAAGGCGAGCCCGATGTCGGCGCCCGACTTGACCACCAGGTCCTGCAGGTCGACCAGGTTCTTCGGGTCGAGCGGGTTGGCCTCGTGGTTGGGGAAGGAACCGTCCAGGTCGAAGTACAGCGGGACGACGGTCACCTGCGGCAGCGTGGCGAACACCGCGGGCACGGTGTGCCCGCCCATGCCGTTGCCCGCATCCACCGCGACGGTGAGCGGGCGGACCTCGCCGAGGTCGACCAGCGTGCGCAGGAACGCCGCGTAGTCGGCGAGCAGGTCGGTCGTCGTCTCGGTGCCGCGCTGGCCGTCGTAGCCGGGGACGCCCTCGGTGACCTCGGTCTTGATGGTCGCCAGGCCCGTGTCCTGGCCCACCGGAAGGGCTTTGGCGCGGCACATCTTGATGCCGTTGTACTTGGCCGGATTGTGGCTGGCGGTGAACATGGCGCCGGGGCAGTCCAGGCTGCCCGACGCGAAGTACAGCTGGTCGGTGGACGCGAGCCCGATGTGCACCACGTCGAGCCCCTGCGCGAGCACACCGTCGGCGAAGGCCTGCGCCAGCCCGGGCGAGGATTCGCGCATATCGTGTCCGATGACCGCCCGCCGCGCGCCTTCCGCGCGCATCAGCCTGGCGAACGAAGCGCCGACGTCCCTGACGAATTCGGCGTCGATCTGTTCGCCGACCACGCCGCGAACGTCGTAGGCCTTGATCACCGCGTTGACGAATTCGGCAGAGCGGGCGACAGTCATGACCAACACCCTAGAGGGAGACGGCAGTCGGTGAAGCCGACGGGGGTGGGCAAGTTCAGCCGATGGTCGTCAACAGGGGGCACCCATCGAATCTTGGTCAGGACGGCGGGTCGGGGAGTACCCGGAGGTGGCCGCGGCGACCGGTGCGGGTGGTGCGCGGCGGCGGTGGGGTGTAGTCGCGGTAGCCGCGCTGGTCGGGCTCGGGCGGGCGGCGGCGCAGGCCTGCCTCGCGGACCGCTTCGGCGAGTGCGGTCAGATCGTCGTCATCCGGTGTGCTGGACGAGAATCCGCCTTCGTGGCGGACCATTTCCCAGCCTTTCGGTGCGGTGATCCGGGAGCCGTGTGTTTCGCAGAGGTCCCAGGAGTGTGGTTCGGCGACGGTCGCGAGTGGTCCGACGACGGCGGTCGAGTCCGAGTACACATAGGTGAGCGTCGCGACGGCCGGATTCTTGCAACCTGGACGGCAGCAACGACGCATGGGGATCACGACGATGAGAGTAACCCCCCTGGCGGCCCGATGTGGATAGACACGCTCAGGAATCGGGCAATTACTCCCACCGTTGCGGGGTGCCGCACGTGGGTGGGAGGGTGCCGGGTGCCTCGTGCGGACCTGGTGCCCGCGGTACCGGGTCCGACCCGGTTGTGCTCCTCGGTTATCGCTGCTCGCAACAACATTCGTTACCGGCACCCGCGCGGCTTGGTGTGATTTCTACTCCGGTTCCGGATCGATGAGGTCCGGGTCGACGCCGAGGTAGGTGGCGATCTGCTGGACCAGGACCTCGCGCAGCAGCTCGACCAGATCGTCGGGATCGCTCGCGCGCAGCTCGAGTGGTTTGCGGAACAGCACCACCCTGGCTCGGGTGGCCGCGCCGTGCCGGTCGACGCCTGCCGGGATGAGCCGGGACAGCGGCACCGGACCGTCGGCGACGACCTCGTCCGGCCAGGTGACCGAATCAGGGTGCAGTGGACGGATTTTCGGCACATCGTCGACCGCGATGTCGAGTTTGGTCAGCCGGTCGTGCCAGCGGGTGTCCAGCGGTGCGAACGCCTCGAGCACCAGCCGATCGAATTTCTGCCCCCTGGTCCGCCAGGCGGGCACCGTCGGCGGCAACATCGGGCCTCGCACGCCGCGACCACGGCGGATCACCGACCGCGCGGTCGGTGGACGACGATTCCGGGAACGCACCATGGTTAAAACCTAGTCACGCCGTCTCGCGGACGCGCATCCAGTGGGTGCCACCTCGGTCACTATGCGGACCAGGTTCGGCGGGACGGCCCCGCGGCCGGGCAGGAGGGCCGGGACGCGGGCGGGGTGCTACCGGGGCGTTGAGGGCGAAGACGCCGACCCGGTCGCACCCCCCAAGTTATCCGGGTGTGCACGAGACTTGTTGTCGCCGTGGCGACTTGTCGCGTGTGCGGATAACTCGGGGGCCAACCCCAAGTTTCTAGCCGATACCGCGCTTCAGGCGGCGACGCTCCCGTTCGGAGAGGCCACCCCAGATACCGAAGCGTTCATCGTGTGCGAGTGCGTACTCCAGGCACTCGTCGCGTACCTCGCAGCCCATGCAGATCCGTTTCGCCTCGCGGGTCGAGCCGCCCTTCTCTGGGAAGAACGCCTCCGGATCGGTCTGCGCGCACAGGGCACGCTCTTGCCACTGCTCTTCGATGGATTCGAACATCTCGTCGAAGCCCGTGACGACCAGGCTGAGTCGGGGTGCCGAGATCCCGTCACCCGTGCTGTGCCCAGGCGTCAGGACTTCCTCACCCCCCTCGCGATCGATCCAGCCGTTGTCTGTGCAGACGCCACGTGCTGCGCCTGCTGTGGAATCGGTCGGCGAGACCATCTCGTTGGCCACCGCTCCGCCTCCTCACTGTGTGTTAGCGCAGAATGATTCGTTCCGTCGGACCAACACGCCTACCGACGGCCATACCCCGCGACGTTGTCCCGCGGACGTCCCCGAGCTCGTCATCCCGATGCGAACATCTGTTCGAAAAGCCGTTCGCGCCTTGCACTCTCGCGCGAACCCGAAATGACATGACTGTGATTAGACACGCCGGACGTGTCGATGGTCAAGCCGCCGTCGCTATTCCGTTACTATCCGCGAACGGCTTCCAAGATGATCTTGAGGCCGAGTAGGGCAAATGACCAGCAACTACATGCTGACGATCGCCTGCTCGAGCAACGCATAGGCTGTGCGGATGTGAGTGTTCATGAAGCGGATACCGAACCGACCACCGGGCCTCGGATCGCCGTTCTGGTCGGGGGTGTCGGCGGAGCGCGGTTCCTCCAGGGCGTAAGGGAACTGCTGCCCGATGCCGACGTCTCGGCGATCGTCAACGTCGGTGACGACGTCTGGATGCACGGCCTCCGGATCTGTCCTGACCTCGATACCTGCATGTACACCCTGGGTGGCGGCATCGACACCGACCGGGGCTGGGGCAGGCTCGGGGAAACCTGGCACGCGAAAGAAGAGCTGGCGAAGTATCACGCGCAGCCGGATTGGTTCGGCCTCGGCGATCGCGATATCGCCACACATTTGGTTCGCAGTGAGATGTTGCGCGCGGGGTACCCGCTTTCCGCGGTCACCGAAGCGCTCTGCAACCGGTGGCAACCGGGCGTGAAACTGATCCCGGCAACCGACGATCGGTGTGAAACGCATGTGGTTGTGAGCGACGCCGACAACCCTGGCGAACGCCGCGCGATCCATTTTCAGGAGTGGTGGGTTCGCTATCGCGCGAACATCGAGACCTACGGATTCGCCACAATTGGGGCAGAAGATGCCAAACCAGCGCCAAATGTGACAGAGATCATAGAGTCCGCCGATGTGGTCTTGCTCGCTCCGTCGAACCCGGTGGTCAGCATCGGCGCCATCCTCGCGGTGCCCGGCATCCGCGGCGCACTGCGCACCACGGCGGCCAAAGTGATCGGCATTTCGGGCGTGATCGACGGAAAACCGCTGCGCGGCATGGCCGATGAGTGCCTGTCGGTGATCGGTGTCGAGACGACCGCGGAGGCGATCGGTCGCTACTATGGCGCCCGCTCGGCCACCGGCATCCTCGATGGCTGGCTGATCCACACCACCGACACCGCCGATGTGCCCGGCGTCGAGGTACGCAGCGTGCCGCTGCTGATGACCGATCCGCCGACGACCGCCGAGATGGTGCGAGAGGCGCTCGACCTTGCCGGCGTGAAGGAGCGAAGCGAGTGAACGACGAACACATCACCGCCGATCACCTTGCCGCCGAGGCAATTGTCGATCACGGGGCGAGTGAGCTGCGCATCCTGCCGATCACCGGGCTGCCCGAGTTCCGTCCCGGCGACGATCTCGCCGAGCACATCGCCGCGGCCGCGCCCTGGCTGGCCGACGGGGACATCCTCGTGGTCACCAGCAAGATCGTCGCCAAGGTCGAGGGGCGCATCGTCGAGGCGCCGCTGGATCCGGAGGAGCGCGACGCCGCGCGTCGGGCGCTGGTCGAGCAGGAGGCGGTGCGTGTGCTCGCGCGCAAGGGCCGCACCTTGATCACCGAGAACAAGCTCGGCATCGTGCAGGCCGCATCCGGCATCGACGGCTCGAATGTCGAACAGGGCGAATTGGTGCTGCTGCCTGCCGATCCCGACGCCAGCGCCACGGCCTTGCGCACCGCGCTCGGCACGCGGCTCGGCGTGCGGGTCGCGGTGGTCGTCACCGACACCATGGGCCGGGCGTGGCGCAACGGCCAGACCGACGCCGCGATCGGCGCCTCGGGTCTGCGGGTGCTGCACGACTACGCGGGCGCGGTGGACGGGCAGGGCAACGAGCTGCATGTCACCCAGGTGGCGATCGCCGACGAGCTGGCCGCCGCGGCGGATCTGGTGAAGGGCAAGCTCGGCGGCGTTCCGGTGGCCGTCGTGCGCGGACTGCCGGTGGTCGACGACGGATCGAGCGCCGCCGATCTGCTGCGCGGCGGCACCGACGACCTGTTCTGGCTCGGCACCGCCGAGGCGATCGAACAGGGGCGCCGCGAGGCGGTGCTGCTGCGCCGGTCGATCCGCCAATTCGCGGACGCCCCTGTCGATCCCGAGCGGATCCGGGCCGCCGTCGCGGTGGCGTTGACGGCTCCAGCGCCGCACCACACCCGCCCGGTGCGGTTCGTCTGGCTGCGCAAGGCGGGACTGCGCACGCAGCTGCTGACCGCGATGGCCGAGAAGTGGCGCGCCGATCTGACCGCGGACGGCCTGCCGCCGGAACGGGTGGAACGCCGAATCGCCCGCGGCCGTATCCTTTTCGATGCTCCCGAGGTGATCATTCCGTTCTGTGTGCCGGACGGCGCGCACGACTATCCGGACGAGCGCAGGCGCACCGACGAACGCACCATGTTCACCGTCGCGGTCGGCGCCGCGGTGCAGGGCCTGCTCGTCGCGCTGGCCACCGAGGGTCTCGGCAGCTGCTGGATCGGCTCGACCATCTTCGCGCCGGAGATCACCCGGGATGTTCTCGGCCTCGACGATGACTGGAATCCGTTGGGCGCCATCGCCATCGGTCACCCGATCGAGGAGCTCACGCCCCGACCGGTGCGCACCACCGGCCTCGGGCTGGTGGAACTGTGAGTGCGGAATCGCTGCGCGCCTCGGCCACTGAATTGCTCGAATCCTGGTCGCCGCCCGCGGGTTCGGATCAATCACTGCGGCAGGCGATGCTCGCGTTTCTCGGCGCGGCGCCGCGGGGGTGTCTGCGGGAACACGCGCCGGGACACATCACCGCCTCGGCGGTGGTCTTCTCGCACGACGAGCGCGAGGTGCTGCTGACCCTGCACCCGCGGGTCGGCAGCTGGATCCAGCTCGGCGGCCACTGCGAGGAGAGCGACGACACGGTGGCGGGCGCCGCGCTGCGCGAGGCCGTCGAGGAGTCCGGCATCGACGGGCTGCGCATGGAGCCGGAACTGTATGGCGCCCAGGCGCATCCGATCACCTGCTCGCTCGGCGTGCCGACCAGGCATCTCGATCTGCTGTTCCGGATCACCGCGCCCGCGGGCGCGGTGCCGGTGCGCAGCGCCGAGTCGACCGACCTGCGCTGGTGGCCGGTCGACGCGCTGCCCGAGAACGCCGACGTGCTGCTGCGCTAACCCCGCTGGACAACCAACCCACCTGAACGCCCTGGTCGGATACCCCTCCGACCGGGGTGTTTGCGTCTGCACCGATCCAGTTGCTTTACAAATCAGCAGATTTGTCTAGACAGGAGACAAATCGATCTCTATCGTCCAAATCAGAGGTAATGCACATCACACGTGATGTGCCGCTTTTGGATTGGAGACAACGATGTCGACTGAAGCCGACACGTCCGCGCAGCAGGCAGCCACGCCGGCCTGGCGCGATCGCAAGCGTTATATGTGGCTCTGGGGCCTGTTCGCCCCGACCGGTCTGTTCACCATCGGGATCCCGGTGATCTGGGCACTCAACGAGCTCGGCTGGCATCGGCTGGCGCAGGTGCCGTTCTGGCTCGGGCCGATCCTGGTGTACATCCTGATTCCGTTGGCGGACATCTTCTTCGGGCCCGACGGCGACAACCCGCCGGACGAGGTGATGGAGTACCTGGAGCACGACAGGTACTACCGCTACCTGACCTACCTGTACCTGCCCTTCCAGTACGCGACGCTGATCATGGCCTGCTACCTGATCACCGCGGACAACGTCAGCTGGCTCGGCATCGACGGCGGCCTGCACCTGGTCGACAAGATCGGGCTGGCGATCACCGTCGGCATGATCGGCGGCATCGGCATCAACACCGCGCACGAACTCGGCCACAAGAAGGTGCAGTTGGAGCGCTGGCTGTCCAGGATCGCGCTGGCTCAGTCGTTCTATGGGCACTTCTACATCGAGCACAACCGCGGCCACCACGTCCGCGTCGCGACGCCGGAGGATCCGGCGAGTTCGCGTGTCGGCGAGAGCTTCTGGGCCTTCTGGCCGCGCACCGTCTGGGGCAGCCTGATCTCGTCGCTGCGGTTGGAGAAGGCCCGGCTCGAGCGCCTCGGCAAGAAGCCGTGGAGCTTGCAGAACGAGGTGCTGAGCGCCTGGCTGATGTCGGCAGGGCTGTATGCCGTGCTGCTCGCGGTGTTCGGCATCGGCCTGCTGCCGTATCTGATCCTGCAGGCGGTGGTCGGCTTCAGCCTGCTGGAGGCGGTCAATTATCTGGAGCACTACGGCCTGGTCCGTCAGCGCACTGCGTCCGGTCGCTACGAGCGGCCCGCGCCGGTGCACAGCTGGAACAGCGACCACATCGTCACCAACATCTTCCTGTACCACCTGCAGCGGCACAGCGATCACCACGCGTATCCAACCCGGCGCTATCAGACTCTGCGTAGTTGGGACGGCGCGCCGAATCTGCCTGCGGGATACGCGAGCATGATCCTGCTCGCCTACTTCCCGCCGGTGTGGCGTCGGGTGATGGACAAGCGGGTGCTGGCCCACTACGACGGCGACATCGCGCGGGCGAACATTCAACCCGGCAAAAGGGACAAAGTGATTGCGCGCTATCAGGGCGGTGCGACCGGGGAGGTGCGGGCATGAGTCGGTATCGCTGCCCCGTCTGCGACTACGTGTTCGACGAGGCGAAAGGCGAGCCGCACGAGGGGTTTCCCCCGGGCACCCGGTGGGAGAAAGTCCCGGACGACTGGTGTTGTCCGGACTGTGGGGTCAGGGAAAAGATCGACTTCGAACCGATGGGAGTTCCGAAATGACCGAATTCAAGCTTTTTCAGTGCATTCAATGTGGCTTCGAATATGACGAGGCCGAGGGCTGGCCGGAGGACGGGATCGCGCCGGGCACCCGCTGGGACGACATTCCCGACGACTGGAGCTGCCCGGACTGTGGCGCGGCGAAGGCCGACTTCTTCATGGTCGAAATCGAACGGTCGTGAGGCTTTGACTGCGGGAACCGCCCGTGACAGTGTCGCGGGTATGCCACGCAACGGAACTCGTGTCCCCTATCCGGAGGCGGCGCGGGAGCTGTTGCGCACCTCGGTCCTCGACGCGATGCGCGAGCTGCTCACCGAGCGTGACTGGTCCAAGATCACGCTCGGTGACGTGGCGGCCAGTGCCGGGGTCAGCAGGCAGACGCTCTACAACGAGTTCGGTTCCCGCAGTGGGCTTGCCCAGTCCTATGCGCTACGCCTGGCCGACGATCTGGTCGATCATGTGGACGCGGCCATCGCGGGCAATGTCGGCGATGTCCGCGCCGCGTTCCGCGAGGGCATGACGAATTTCTTCACCGACGCCGCCGGAGATCCGCTGGTGCAGTCGCTGCTCGCAGGCGAGGTGAAATTGGATCTGTTGCGGCTCATCACCCTTGACGCCGGACCGTTGCTCGACCGCGCCACTGCGCGGCTTTCGCTGGCTTTCCAGCACAGCTGGGTCGCGGCGACGGCCGCCGAGTCCGACGTCATCGCGCACTCGCTCGTCCGGATCGCGTTGAGCTACATCCCGACGCCGCCGCGCGCGGGACGGGACGCGCCCGCGGAGTTGAGCGCGTTGCTGAGCCCCTATGTCGAAGCGATTTTGGCCGCTCGGATCGATCACTGATCTCTATACCAAAAACAGCAGTCGGTTTGCGCTGAGTAAGCCCCAGCTTCACTCACATGTGCGTCCGCTTAAAAACCAACCGGCAAGATTGTAATCCTGATCACGTTTCAACTGTCAAAGTCTGCAAAATGGTCGTACAGTCTGGAACTATTCTCGTACGTCGGAGACAGGGATTCTATTTAGCGGGAGAAACGTGCAAACGGCTGGCAAACTGCGGGTAGCAACCGATCCCAAACGGCACCTGTGGGTTTTCGGGCTGATCGCTCCACTGAGCGCGCTGTTGCCCTCGCAGCTCGTGTTGCGCACGGGCGCAACGGTGTTCTGGTGGATCGGTCCCATCATCGTGTTGATCATCATCCCGGTCCTCGACTGGGTTGTCGGCGAGGACGGCACCAATCCGCGCGATGAAGATTACGAGTTGCTGTCCAATGACCGGTATTACCGGTGGTGCACTTATTTGTTCCTTCCTGTTCAACTAATTGGTCTGCTCATTGCCTGCGCAATGTGGTCGGGTGCCGAGTTGAGTCTGGTCGACAAACTCGGTCTCGCCACGACCTTGGGATTTGTCAGCGGCATCGGCATCAATGCAGCGCACGAGCTCGGACATCGGGTCGAACACATGGAGCGCTGGCTGGCCAAGATCGCGCTGGCGCAGTCCTGCTACGGCCACTTCTTCGTCGAGCACAACCGCGGCCACCACGTCCGGGTGGCGACGCCGGAGGACCCGGCCAGCGGCCGGCTCGGCGAGACGCTGTGGGAGTTCCTGCCGCGCAGCGTGTTCGGCAGCTTCCGCTCGGCCATCGAGCTGGAACGGGTCCGCCTGGAGCGCAAGAACATGCGCTGGTTCAGCGTGCACAACCACATCCTGCAGGCGTGGTCGATGAGCGTGGTGCTGTTCGGCACGCTGATCGCGATCTTCGGCATCGGTCTGCTGCCGTGGCTGCTCCTGCAGGCCGTGATCGGTGCCGGGCTGCTGGAGACGGTGAACTTCGTCGAGCATTACGGACTGCTGCGGGCCAAGCGCGCCAACGGGAAATACGCGCGCTGCTCGCCGCGCGACAGCTGGAACAGCGACCGGCTCGTCACCAACATCTTCCTGTTCCACCTGCAGCGGCACAGTGATCACCACGCGAATCCGGGCCGTCGGTACCAGACCCTGCGCAGTTCGATGCAGGCGCCGCAGCTGCCCGCAGGCTACGCGACGATGATCCTGTTCGCGTTCCTCCCGCCGCTGTGGCGCGCGGTGATGGACCACCGGGTGCTCGAGCACTACAACGGCGACGTCACCCGCGCCAACATTCACCCGCGCATGCGCAAGAAGCTGCTGGCGAAGTACGGGCAGCCGGTCGGTGCGCCGAGCGTGGTGGAGCCTGTCGTGCGTGAGCCGAGCGTGCCGGTGGCGGAAGTGGAGATGCGGGAGTCCGGCGCGGCCTAGTCGTGGCGCCGGCCCCCGGTTCAGCGGTGGTAGGCAGGAGGTACGGGGAAACCCTTCTCCTGCAACACCTCTCGCATCCGGTCGGGGTAGTCGGTGATTACCCCGTCCACACCGGTGTCGATCTGCGCGGCGATCGTCGCCTTGTCGTTCACCGTCCACGGGATCACCCGCAGGCCGAACCCGTGCGCGCGATCGACGTAGGTCTTGTCGGCCACCAGCGCGAAGCCGGGCTGGCCTGCCTTCTTGCCGTAGGGAGTCGAGTAGCCCGGCGATACGGCGTTGGCGCCGAGCGCTTTCACCGCGGTCAGCGGATCGCCCGCGTGATCTTCGAAGCGAATGGGCCCGAGCCACTTCGATCCCGCGACGAAGGTGGTGTCGTCGTAGAGCGCCACCAACGGGATCGTCGGATCCGCCTTGCGCACCAGCGGCAGCGAACGCCAATCGAAGCTCTGAATGTCGACATTGCCCGTTTCGCCCGCCGCGGTGACCGCGGCAAGAATGACATCCACGAATTCCTGCGGCGTCGCCGACTGCTCGGGATGCTCCGCCTCCACTTTGGTTTCGATGTTGTAGCGCAGCCGAGCGCCTGGGTAGGACTTCACCAGATCGAACAGCGCGGGCAGGGTCGCGATGCGGTTGCCCGGCAGGCCCTGCTGCCCGGGGTAATCGGCGAGAGTTCGGCCACAGTCCAGCGTCTGGATCTGCCGGTAATTCAGCTCGTGCACCAGCTTGCCCACGTAGGGGAACTGCGGATCGTCCGCGGTCGCCGGTGCGGTGTCCGCGCACTTGGTCGCGAGGATGGTGGGGTCGTGCCAGATCAGCGGCACCTTGTCGGCGGTGAGCACGATGTCGAGTTCCAGTGTGCTGACACCGAGTTCGATCGCCTTGGCGAAGCCGGGCAGCGATTCCTCGACGGTCAGGCCGCGGCCGCCGCGATGTGCCTGCAGCTCCACGGTTCGCGGTGGGGTAGCGGGTGCGGAGTTCGACGAGTCGTCGCAGGCGGTGCTCACGCCGACGGCTAGCAGGCCGACGACGGTGGTCGTGACAATGGCGCGGAGGTTCGGCATCGCGCCAAGCTAGCAAGGGTGAGTACGGTGTACCCACCCGCCGCGCCAGCGACTAGCCTTGCGTGTTGGTACCGACTTCCAGGAGAGGCAGATAGAGGCTATGACGACCTCAGAACTTCCCGCGCGAACTTCGCTCACCGCCGATGTCCGCAATGGCATCGACTACAAAGTGGCGGATCTGGCGCTGGCCGAGTTCGGCCGTAAAGAGATCCGGCTGGCCGAGCACGAGATGCCCGGTCTGATGGCGCTGCGTCGCGAATACGCGGATGTGCTTCCGCTGAAGGGCGCGCGGATCTCCGGCTCGCTGCACATGACCGTGCAGACCGCCGTGCTGATCGAGACCCTGGTCGCGCTCGGCGCACAGGTGCGCTGGGCCTCGTGCAACATCTTCTCCACCCAGGACCACGCCGCCGCCGCGGTCGTCATCGGCCCGCACGGCACGATCGACGAGCCCAAGGGCACCCCGGTCTTCGCCTGGAAGGGCGAGACTTTGGAGGAGTACTGGTGGGCGGCCGAGCAGATGCTCACCTGGCCGAACGAGCCTGCCAACATGATCCTCGACGACGGCGGCGACGCCACCATGCTCGTGCTGCGCGGCGCGCAGTTCGAGAAGGCGGGCGTGGTGCCGCCGGAGGACGACACCCACTCGGCCGAGTACAAGGTGTTCCTGAACCTGCTGCGCGAACGCTTCGAGTCCGACAAGGGCAAGTGGAGCGCGATTGCGGATTCGGTGCAGGGCGTCACCGAGGAGACCACCACCGGCGTGCTGCGGCTCTACCAGTTCGCCGCGGCGGGCGAGCTGGTGTTCCCGGCGATCAACGTCAACGACTCGGTCACCAAGAGCAAGTTCGACAACAAGTACGGCACCCGCCACTCGTTGATCGACGGCATCAACCGCGGCACCGATGTGCTCATCGGCGGCAAGAAGGTGCTGATCTGCGGCTACGGTGACGTCGGCAAGGGCTGTGCGGAATCGCTTGCGGGACAGGGCGCTCGGGTGCAGGTCACCGAGATCGACCCGATCAACGCGCTGCAGGCGCTGATGGACGGCTACGACGTCGTCACCGTCGAGCAGGCCATCGGCAACGCCGACATCGTGATCACCTCGACCGGCAACAAGGACATCATCACCCTCGACCACATGAAGGCGATGAAGGACCAGGCCATCCTCGGCAACATCGGTCACTTCGACAACGAGATCGACATGGCGGCGCTGGAGCGCTCCGGCGCGGACCGGCTGAACATCAAGCCGCAGGTCGACCTGTGGACGTTCAAGGAGTCGGGCAAGGCGATCATCGTGCTGTCCGAGGGCCGCCTGCTGAACCTGGGCAACGCCACCGGCCACCCGTCGTTCGTGATGTCCAACAGCTTCTCCAACCAGGTGATCGCGCAGATCGAACTGTGGACCAAGCCGGACGAATACGACAACGAGGTCTACCGCCTGCCCAAGCACCTCGACGAGAAGGTCGCGAAGATCCACGTCGAGGCGCTCGGCGGCACGCTGACCAAGCTGACCAAGGATCAGGCCGAGTACATCGGCGTCGATGTCGACGGTCCGTTCAAGCCGGAGCACTACCGCTACTGAGATCCACGCGGCGCGGGTCTCCACAGTGAGATCCACGCACTGAGATTTCACCAGCACACTCGGCCGCCGGGAACCGAAAGGTCCCGGCGGCCTTGGTGTCTCGGCACCCCGACTGCCAACCCGACTGCCACTGCCAACCCGGCTGCCATGGTGGCGTTTCCGGCGGCGATTCCATTGATCGGTCCGCGTGTCATTCGTACTGTTGCGCTACCGATGCGGTCCGGCGAAGGGCTCGCCGGCGACTTTGGGGGTGTGCCGCAATGAATGACAACCGATGGATTCTGGCGTTCGATTCTTCCTGCGCCAAGTGCAGGCGAATTTCCGACATCGTCACGGAGGTCGCGGGTGACCGGCTGGACACCCGCCCGCTGACGGATCCGGAGGTGGTGCGGTGGCGGCACGACAGTCTCGGCCCGACCGCCGCGTGGCAGCCGACGCTGCTCCGGGTGACCGATACCGGCGTGCGCGGGTGGACGGGCGCCGCGCTCACCGTCCCGCTGGTGCGTCGGCTCGGGCTGCGTGCCGGAGTCAGGGTGCTCCGCGGGCTCGGTGAGTTCGCGCGCAGCGAGGCCGCAGCCGAGCGACCCGTCGCCGTCGGTCACTCGCGGCGCGGCGCGTTGCTCGCGGGGACCGGCGCCGTCTTCTTCGGTGCGATGATGCTCAGCCGTGGTTCGGGGTCGGCCGAGGCGGCCACGATCGACCGCTGGCTGCAGGCCAACCTGGCTTCGCTGCCGCGCGACCTCGACGAAATCTCCAGGTACCCAGTGGAATACCGCAGGGCGATGGTGCTGCAGCTGCCCGCCGAGGTGCAGAGCAGGTTGTGGACACAACATCTGGCCATGGCGCGTGCGGCACACGATCGGCTCTCACCCGCGCAGGACGCCGCGCTGCGCGCGGTCGAGAATCTGGCCGCCGACCCGAACTCGTTCCGCCGCGATCAATCCGTGGAACTGTCCGTGCAACTCGACACCGCGAGCGACCGCATGCGTGCCGAATTCGGCGACTCGGCGGCACGAAGGATCGTCGGCGTGCTCGGCCCCGACACCGCGGCCAGTGGTCTCGCCGTGGTGGCCAAGGAGCCCAACTGCGATTGCAGCGTGTCCAGCAACTGGTGCAGCAACAACCGCGGCTGCATCGGCACGGTGCCGCGTTGCAACCTGGGCAATGGCTGCGGAATCATCTGGTCGCGCTCCTGCAACGGACGGTGCGCGTAGGGATTCTCGACCCGTCGGCCTGGATCAGGCCGACGGGCAGTGACCGCTAGTCTGCTCGCTATGGGCGTGTTGATTGCGGTGGAAGGCCTCGACGGTGCGGGGAAACGCACCTTGATCGATGGCGTCGGCGCACAACTACAGGCGCGCGGAATCCGGCTGGCGACGCTGGCCTTTCCGCGCTACGGCCGATCGGTGCACGCCGATCTGGCCGCCGAGGCGCTGCGCGGTGGCCACGGCGACCTCGCAGGCTCGGTCAACGGCATGGCGTTGATGTTCGCGCTGGACCGATCGGGCGCCCGCGACGAGCTGTCGAAGCTGTTGGCGGATAACGACATCGTGGTGCTCGATCGGTACGTCGCCTCCAATGCCGCGTATTCGGCGGCCCGCCTCAGCGAGTCGGCGGACGGCGAAATCGTGCGCTGGGTGGGGGAATTGGAGTTCGGGCGATTCGAGCTGCCGGTGCCCGCCCTGCAGATGTTGCTGGACGTGCCGACCGAGATCGCCGCCGAGCGGGCGCGCCGCCGCGGCGAACTCGACGACAGCCGCGCGCTCGACGCCTACGAACGCGACGGCGGGCTGCAGCACCGCACCGGCGAGGTGTACCGTGAGCTGGCTGATCGTGACTGGTACGGCCCCTGGTGGAGATACCGATCCGGTGACGATCCAGCTACGGTGACCGCGCGATTCGCTGAACTTATTGCTCGATAGGGTTGGATGTGCCGCAGGTTCGCACCAGTGTTGGCGTGGCGGCCCGATCCTGGCCTGGGAGATGACAACATAGTAATTATGAAGCCGAAGATTCTGGTCGTCGACGACGATATGGCGCTCGCTGAGATGCTCACGATCGTCTTGCGCGGGGAAGGGTTCGACCCGCATGTGGTCGGCGATGGCACACAGGCCCTAGCGGCGGTTCGCGAGATCCGCCCTGATCTGGTGTTGCTGGACCTGATGCTGCCCGGCATGAACGGCATCGATGTATGTCGTGTGCTGCGGGCCGATTCCGGCGTCCCGATTGTCATGCTGACGGCGAAGACCGACACAGTCGACGTCGTGCTCGGGTTGGAGTCCGGTGCCGACGATTACATCGTCAAGCCGTTCAAGCCGAAGGAACTCGTCGCCAGGGTGCGTGCGCGGTTGCGCCGCACCGAGGACGAGCCCGCCGAGCTGCTGTCCATCGCGGACATCGTGATCGATGTGCCCGCGCACAAGGTCACCCGTGGCGGCGCGCAGATCTCGCTGACCCCGCTCGAGTTCGATCTGCTTGTCGCACTGGCGCGTAAGCCGCGTCAGGTGTTCACCCGTGAGGTGCTGCTCGAACAGGTGTGGGGCTACCGGCATGCCGCCGATACCCGACTGGTGAACGTGCACGTGCAGCGACTGCGCGCGAAGGTCGAGAAGGATCCCGAGAACCCGGAGATCGTGTTGACCGTTCGTGGCGTCGGTTACAAGGCCGGACCGCCGTGAGCCAGCGCAGCGAGCGGACCGAGGACACAGCGTGCCGAACGGCGGCGAGCGCCAGTGAGTCGCGGCTGTGACCGCTGGCTCCAGAAGCCGCCTCGAACAATGGCTTGCGGCGGCGAGGGCCTGGTTCACCGAGGTGGGTGTTGCCCTCGGGCATCTGTGGCAGCGCTCGCTGCAGCTTCGGGTCGCGGTGTCCACCATCACGTTGTCCTTGATCGTGCTCACGATCCTGGGTCTGGTGCTGACCGACCAGATCACCAACCGGATGTTGGACACCAAGATCAACGCGGCCGTGGAGGAGATGGCGCGCGCCCGCAACGCGGTGCACAGTCAGCTGGTCGGCGTCGGCAACCACGACACGAGTAGTTCGCTGACCCAGGCGCGCAACGAACTCACCAGCGGTGGCAGTCCGCAGACCGGGGTCGCAGGCAGCTACGACGTCGCGTTGGCGATGGTGGACAGCGGACAGCGCGAGGTCTCCGCGGGCCCGATTCAGGACGTGCCGGACGAGCTGCGCAAGTTCGTGCGCCGCGGCCAGGTCAGCCGCCAGTTCGCCACGATCTCGGACTCGAACGGATATCACGGGCCCGCGCTGATCATCGGCAGCCCGAGCATCGAAATACCCACGCTGGAGACCTATCTCATCTTCCCGCTGGCCAGCGAGCAGCGCACGCTGTCGTTGATGCGCGGCACCATGCTGATCGGTGGCATCGTGCTGCTTGTGTTGCTCGCGGCGATCACCGCGCTGGTGACCAGGCAGGTGGTGTTGCCGATTCGGTCGGCCGCGCGGATCGCGGGCCGCTTCGCCGACGGCAGGCTCAAGGAACGCATGCTGGTCCGCGGCGAAGACGATATGGCGCGGCTGGCGCAGGCGTTCAACGAGATGGCCGAGAGCCTGTCCAACCAGATCACCCAGCTCGAGGAATTCGGAAACCTGCAGCGCCGCTTCACCTCCGACGTCAGCCACGAGCTACGCACCCCGTTGACCACCGTGCGCATGGCCGCCGACCTGATCCACGGCAGCAGCGACGATCTGGATCCCGCATTGGCGCGCAGCGCGGAACTGCTTGTCAACGAGCTGGATCGGTTCGAGGGACTGCTCAACGACCTGCTCGAGATCAGCCGCCACGACGCTGGCGTCGCCGAGCTGCAGGTCGAATCGCTGGATGTGCGGATGTGTGCGCGGGCGGCGATCTCGACGGTGCGGCACCTGGCGAAGGACGCGGGCGTCGAGGTCGTCATCGATCTGCCGGAGGATCCGCTGGTCGCCGAGGTGGACCCGCGCCGGGTCGAGCGGGTGCTGCGCAACCTGCTCGCCAACGCGATCGACCACAGCGAGGGCAAGCCGGTGCTGATCAGGATGCGCGGCGATCTCGACGCCAACGCCGTCTCGGTGGTGGTGCGCGACCAGGGCATCGGCCTGCGGCCCGGCGAGGAGAAGCTGGTCTTCAATCGGTTCTGGCGTTCGGATCCGTCGCGGATGCGCCGCTCCGGCGGTACCGGCCTGGGCCTGTCGATCAGCGTCGAGGACGCGAACCTGCACGAGGGCAGGCTGGAGGCGTGGGGCGAGGCCGGTGTCGGCGCGAGCTTCCGGCTGACGCTGCCGCTGGTGCGCGGCAAGAAGCTCGGCGCGAGCCCGCTGCCGCTGGAGCCCATGCGCAGGCAGGTGGTGCGCCAGGTCGAGCTCGAGGTCGTGCCGAATTCGACTGAGCCGGAGCCGGATAGCGCGCCGGGTACGGTCGCCACCGCGGCGGGGAACGGATCGTCGGGTGCCACCGCAGCGGCACCGACCGGCGCCGCGGCACAGGTCAACAATGCGACAACGCAAGCGGGTACCTCGGTGTCGAAGGCGGCCGCGTCGCCTGCCGGTGCCGAAGCCACATCGGCGGGTGCCGATGCGGCGAGTGAATCGGGGGACGTACCGTCATGAGAATGCGTGTCGGTTCTGCGAAGGTGCAGCTGCTGCTCGCGTTCCTCGCGACGCTGGCGCTGGTGCCCGGGTGTGCGAGCCTGCCCGAATCCTCGGCGCCCCAGGCGATCGGCACGATCAACCGGGAACCGACCTCGGAGGGCCCGCCCGCGCCGACCCAGGGCCGCGAGCCCGACCTGCTGCTGCGTGATTTCATGCAGGCCACCGCTGATCCCACCAACCGGCATCTCGCGGCGCGCCAGTACATGACCCCGGCGGCCGCGGCGCAATGGGACGACACCACGGGCACCACGATCGTGGAGAAGCCGGATACGTTGCGCGAGTCGCGAACCGGCGACAAGGCGACCTACCGGATCCGGGCGCGCCGGGTCGGCGAGCTGTCCCCGGACGGCGCCTACCAGGCCACCGTCGAGCCGCTCGAGAACAAGATCGAGATGACCAAGGTCAACGGCGAGTGGCGCATCGATGAGCTGCCCGACGGGGTGGTGATCGACAACACCGCGTTCGGCAAGTCCTACCGGCGCTACGTCCTGTACTTCGCCGATCCGACCGGCAGCACCGTGGTGCCCGACCTGCGCTGGATCTCGGTGCCCAAGGTGCAGCTGACCCAACGGCTGCTCAGCATGCTCGGCGCAGGCACCCAGCCCGCGCTCGCCCCGGTGCTGCGCAATGAGCTCGCCGCGCCGATCAGCTTGCGCAGCCCCGTCACCAAAGCCAACGGCGAAACGGACGAAGTCGGTGTCGGGCTCGGTGGGGTGAAGATCGACTTCGCAGGTGCGTCGGCGCTCACCCCGCACGAGCGCGAATTGCTTGCGGCGCAGGTTGTGCTCACGCTCGCAGGCGCCGATGTGCTCGGCCCCTACGTGCTGCTCGCCGATGGCAAACCGCTCGACGACCGGTTCGCCAACGGCTGGTCGGTTGCCGACGTGCAGCAGTACAGCCCGGCGACCTCCGGGCGCAACCAAGTCGGGCTGCACGCGCTGCGCGGCGGTGCGTTGGTGCGGGTGCCGGAGAACAACGGCGTGATCACGCCGGTTCCCGGCTACTTCGGCGCGGTGAACAACCTGTTGTCGGCCGCGATGTCGCCGGATGGTCAGCTGGTCGCCGGCGTCGCGGACGCCGGGCGGCCCGCGCCGGATCCGCCGCGGACGCTGATGATCGGCACCTACGGCGGCAACGCTTTTCCGGTCGCGGCAGGCGGGACCATCACCCGTCCGTCCTGGAATGTCGACGGCACCGCCGCCTGGGCGGTCATCGACGGCGACCGGGTGATCCGTGCCGTCAACGACCGCGCCACCGGCACCGTCTCGGTGCAGGACGTCGACATCTCGGCGCTCACCAGTTCGTCCTCGGCTCTTCGCACGCCCATCACCGAGTTGCGGGTCTCCCGATCCGGGGTGCGGGCCGCGCTGATCGCCGACGGCAAGGTCTACGTCGTCGTGGTCGCCCCGACGCCGGACGGCCGGTTCGCGCTGTCGTCGCCACTGCCGGTCGGGCTCGGCGCGACCTCGGCAGCGGTCTCGGTCTCCTGGTTCGGCAGCGACACCTTGCTCATCGCCCGCGAAGGCAACGTCGATCCGGTGAGCACCGTGTCGCTGGACGGCTCCGGATCGACCACCCAGACGAGCCGGAACCTGACCGTCCCGGTCCGCCAGGTGAGCGCCTCCCCGGAACACCAGTACGTCGCCGACTCCCGCGCGGTGCTCGAACTGACCAGCAATCCCGATGGCGGCGAGCCCTATTGGCGCGAGGTGCCCGGTCTCGGCGCGAATGCCGTTCCGGTGCTACCCGGCTGACGACAGCGCCGGCGTAATCGTCTGCGCCACATTGTGATCGGTGCGCGGCTTGCGCACTGCCAGGTGATGTGCGGATGCGATCGTTCGCGCTGTCGTGTTCGTGTTCGGTGGGTGGATGCCCTTCGCTTGTGCGCGCTGTGCGATCGGTGTGCGGTGCGTCGCCTTTGCATTTCGTGTCGGTGGGCAGGTGCACACTCTGGCGATGCGGACCCTGCTGGATCTGATGTTGCCCTTGTCGTGTGCGGGTTGTGGTGTGGCGGGTGCGGGATGGTGCGCGCGGTGTGCCGCGGTGCTCGCGTGCCCGCCGGTGCGGGTGCGGCCGCGCACCGATCCCGGGGTGCCGTGCTGGGCGCTCGGACCGTACACGGGGC
This sequence comes from Nocardia sp. NPDC049149, assembly GCF_043197455.1. Taxonomy (NCBI): domain Bacteria; kingdom Bacillati; phylum Actinomycetota; class Actinomycetes; order Mycobacteriales; family Nocardiaceae; genus Nocardia; species Nocardia sp. NPDC049149. The sequence continues at coordinate 566,525 of NZ_JBICTD010000002.1, read as the reverse complement.
CGGGGCGGCGGGCGGTGTTGGCGGCCAAGGAGAGTGGGCGCCGGGATCTGGCGGAGCCGCTCGGGCTGGCATTGGCGGGTGGGCTGTCCCGGTTGCGCTCGGCGGATCGGCCGCTGGTGCTCGTGCCCGCGCCGAGCCGGACGGCGGCCGCACGGCGTCGCGGCGGAGATCCCGTGTTGCGCATGGCGCAAGTAGCCGCGAGTTGGCTGACTGATAGCCGGATGGTATCCGTGTTGCGGGTGTGGTGGGGTGTGCGTGATTCGGTGGGCTTGACACCGGGTGAGCGGGCTCACAATCTGCGTGGTCGAGTGACGACGATACCCGGTTCCGTCGCACCGTGCACGACCCAGGAAAACGCCGAGGTAGTGCTGGTCGACGACGTCTTGACGACCGGTGCGACGGCCAGCGAGTCGGTGCGCGCGCTCGCCGAATCCGGCATACGGACACATGCAGTATTGGTTACCTGTGCTGCTTGACTCCGGGAAATTTGCGTGAACACTGGCGCACTCCCGAATGTCGTACTAGCGTCGCGATCACACACCCGAACCGGGAGTTTGGAGGTGGCGCCTCGGACATCATGTGCCGAGAGATTTCGTCGCTCGGCACGGCTCATCCCGCCGCACGCACTTGGTCTGTGCGGCCATATTCGGGAGGTACGCGTGACGACTTCTTCACGACCTTCAGTGCACGATGCTGATCCTTCGGTGCTGGCAGATCGCACCATGGACGTGACCGAGCAAGACATTGCGACCCCATCAAGGACGCCCCGCGCGGACGTCGTGGTGAAGGGGCGAAATGTCGAAGTGCCGGATCACTTCCGAATCTATGTCGCAGATAAACTCTCCCGGCTGGAACGCTTCGATCCGTCGATCTTCATCTTCGATGTGGAGCTGTTCCACGAGCGAAATCGTCGGCAGCGCAAGAGCTGCCAGCGCGTCGAGATCACCGCACGCGGCAAGGGCCCGATCGTCAGGGCCGAGGCGTGCGCCGACAGTTTCTACGCGGCCCTCGAGTCGGTGACCGCCAAGCTGGAGAGCAGGCTGCGCCGCACCAAGGATCGGCGCAAGGTGCACTACGGGGACAAGACTCCGGTGTCGGTCGCCCAGGCTACGGCAGACCTGGTTGACGATCAGCTGTTCGCACTGTCGAACGGGCACACCACCGCGCACGACCACCCCGACGGTGGCGGCCGAGGCCGCGCCGACGAGCTCGTGGAGACCCCGGATTATGCGGCCGGGCCAGGACATATCGTCCGCACCAAGGTGCACACCGCTACCCCGATGTCCGTCGACGACGCCCTCTATCAGATGGAACTCGTCGGCCATGACTTCTTCCTCTTCCAAGACCGAGAGACCGACCGACCGTCGGTTGTCTATCGTCGGCACGCCTTCGACTACGGCCTCATCCGGCTCGCATAGTTGGCTCCAGTTCGCCCGCCGCTCCGGGTATTCAGCGCGCTCGTTGAATGCCCGGAGGATGGCCAGGAAGCGAAATCACGTGCCGCGTACCGCATCCCATCTGCGGCCTCCCGCCTCGGCGCCGCGCGAGCGAGACAGCGGCCGATCGCGATTCCAGACGTGCGCGAGTTCGAGTAGCTGACGAACGTCGGAGTCGATGTCACCGGTATCCACCGTGCGGTGCCCCGGCTGCCGCGGACTCGGTTCGGATCCGTGGTCTTTCGCCTCGATGGCGCGTGCGATCAGTCGCGCGTAGCGCTCGGGGCGCCGCCGGGTGTCCTCGTCCGCGGGCAGGTAGCGGTGCAGGTGCATCAGGGCATCGCGGATTTCGACGGTCATCCGCAACAGTCGCGCGTCGGTGCCTGCTCGTACGTGTGGTGCGAGCACGATCTCCGGCACCGCGGCCGTCAGGTCGCGCCACAGCGGTTCGAGCTTGCGGCACGCGCGGCCCGAGCGATCCCAGCCTGCGCGGCTGCGCAGTGCTGCGACCAGCGGTACCGCCAAGATGGCGGCGGCGAGGAATATCGCGCTGTAGTTCGATGCCGCCCAACGCACGCCCATGGGATCGTCGACCGTCCGCCCACCCGCGAATTCCACCACGGTGATCAGCAGGCCGCCGCAGCCGACAAGCATTGCCGCGAGCAGTATCCCGTACACAACTCGCTCGTGCGTGGCGAGGCCGTCGGAGCGCAGCTCCCTGGTCGCCACCCGCCAGGCCAGCCGCCCGCACGCGATCAGCGGGACCCACATGAGCACAATGACGACGCCGGTTTCCCAGTTCGCGAGCGCGCCGATCAGCCTGCCGTCGTTGCGCGCCGCGGTCCCGGCGAGCAGGATGCCGACGACAGTGGCCGCCCCGACCAGGTCGTAGCGCCATTGCCTGGTGCGGGCGGTGTCCGGCTCGGCGCCTGCCCACAGTTTTGCGGTGCCATACAGATTCGCGTTCATCATCATGATCGCGCCCATGGAGAGCTGGTGCATCAGGCTGAAGTGCTGCGGCGCGATGCTGCGTTGCCACAGCACAAGGCAGAGCAGCGCCCACACCATCGCCCTGTTGAGCAGGCGATCGATCAGAGTGTCGTGCAGGACGATTCGACGGGCCAGCGTGACAAGTCCGACGAACGCGATCACCGGGACCGCAAGAGACAGCGGGATCGGCGAGGTCACCGTCGACGGTCGCGGAAGAATGTCCGGTGCAGCAACGAGTCTCGGCGCGGTGGCCGCATGGCGTGCAGCATGACCATGTCGGCGAAGGTTTCGGCGTCGCGTTCGCGGCTGGTGCCGTAGTCGGTGCGGCCGAGCACGTGCGCGATGGATTCCGGCGAGATCGAGGGCAGCAGCTCGGCGACCGCGGCCACGGTGGGTGTGGTGGTGGCCTGCTCGTCGGCGGGCTGCTCAGGGCCGTGGCCGAGCAGCATGTGCCCGAGCTCGTGCACGATGATGTGTTCGGCGTGCCACTCGGTGGTGTCCGCGCCGTAGACGATGACGTCGCTGTCCTGCTTGGCGATCCACAGGCCGCTGCCTGTGCCGCAGCCGCTGCCCGCGAGCAGCGCGGTATCGATCGGGAGCAGGCTGATGCTGCGGCCTCGATACTCCGCGACATCGTCCAGATAACTCGACAGATCCCACGGCTGCGGGATCGGAAGGTCGCGGGTCAGGTTCCGGAACCGGGCCTGCATGGCCATTCGTTGTATCTCCTACACCAAGCTCAGTTCCCCCGTGTAGGTGTCGATCTTACCGACTCGGCGGTTCGGATCGTTCAGTGCTCTCGATGATTTTCGCGAGGATTGATTGGTCGATGTTCGAACCACGCAGTGCGATGCTTGCGACGTTGGCGTCGCGCATGGTCGCGAGCAGCTCGAGTTCGCGGTCGATCGCGGCGGCGGCGGGGCCGGTGGTCGTGAGATAGTCCGCGGCGACGCCGAAGCTCTGCGCGATCGCCGCCAGGATGTCGAGTTCGACTGTCGCCGAGGCCTTTTCGCTGTCGAACTCGCCTCTGCGTAGTCGCTCCAGATAGCTGGACGGCAGCGGCCGGTGCAGGTATTCCGCGGCCTGTTCGGCCACCGTCGCGGTGCTGCGCTCCGGTGCGGAGCGCGGGTGCACGACCGCGAAGAGTCGATTGATCTTGTGGCTCAGCATGAGCGTTGCTTCCGCCGGGGCGCCGTTGGTCATCTCCGTCATCTCAGTACCCGCCGTTTCGACTCGCGGACGTGGCCATGTTGGCAGCCACCCACCGTGCCCGGAAGTGGGCTTCTGTCGCAGCATCTACGTCCTCCGATCGTCCGGCCAGCCAGCGCCGGTATCGCCGTTCCTGCAGTTCGGTGCTGTCGCTGGCTTCGGCGGGCACCTCGAGCAGGTGCGCGAACGCCATTTCGACGAGTGGGTGTAGCTGTCGGCCCGGACCGCCGTTGCGTTCCAGCATCGTGGTGGCATAGCGCGCGGACAGTTTGGAGACCACCCGGTTGAGTTCGGCGATCGCCGAGACGACCTGCGCGTCGGTGGTTCTGCCCTGTTCGACCGCGTCGTTGAGCCTGCCCGCGGTGGCGAGCAGTCCGGTGAGGTCGGCGATTTCGAAGCGGATCGAGTCGGGCCCGGCCACCACGGATTCGCCGGGCAGGCGGGGGTCCGCCATGGGCTCGTCGGCGGCCGGGGTGCCGCCCGCGTAGGTGCGCGCCGCACTGCCGGGCAGCCAACGCAGCGGCGCGTCGAGTTTGTTCAGCGTGTGCGTGCTGATCGCCGCGTCGCCGTCCTCGATCTTGCGAATCGTCGGTGCCGAAGGTCCCCCGAGGTCGCCGATCTGTAACTGCGTGAGTCCGAGCTCGTCCCGGCGTTCCTTGATGATTCGGCCGAATCGCTTCTGGCGTCGCGACAGCTCCGAAGGGCTATGCATAGTGCGTTTCAGGGTATGCGTGGCCAGGGCCGAAAGCAAATCAATAGAAAAAGTTTGAAAAATCAGTGGAAATATTGTTACGCTGCTGAGGCGCCGAGTTACACCGAGGTCGACCTTGCGGAGTGTTCCGGAACGAGCAGGGGCGTTCGCCGGAACGGGCGCCTCCGGTCTGTTGCGCAATGGCGCGTGGCAGGCCGGGTTAACAGCGGCGAGGGAGGGGATTGCCGCTGGCACGGGATCACCGTCGGCGAAGGGGGTCGACGGTGAACTTACTTTGGAGTAAGTTTGGTGGTCAGAGATCTTTCGAAAGGAAATCGCATGGCCACCAAGGCTGCTCGCCGTGCCGTGATTGTGTCCGGTGCGCGCACGCCGTTCGTGCGTGCGTTCACCGGATACACCCGCATGGATTCCATCGCCCTTGCCGACGCCGCGGTGCGCGGTCTGCTGGAGCGGACCGGGCTGCCCGGCGCGCAGGTACAGGCCATCGTGTGGGGCGGCGTCATTCTGCCGAGCGCGGCGCCGAACATCGCCAGAGAGATCGCACTGGATCTGCGGCTCGACCCCGGTTGTGAGGGGTACACCGTGACCAGGGCGTGCGCCTCCGGCCTGCAGGCGGTCACCGCCGCCGCGGCCGCGATCGAGCGCGGCGAATACGACATCATGATCGCCGGCGGCAGCGATTCCACCTCGAATGCCGAGGTCAAGCTGCCGCAGAAGGTCGTGCACGCCGCGGCGCCGCTGGCGCTCGGCAAGCCGAAGCCCAAGGACTACCTGTCCGCGGTGGCGCAGCTGGCGCCGTTCACCGACCTGCTGCCGAGCAGGCCGAAGATCGCCGAGCGCACCACCGGCGAGGTGATGGGGGAGTCGGCCGAGAAGATGGCCCGCATCCACGGCGTGAGCCGGGCCGACCAAGACGAGTTCGCCGCCCGCTCGCATCATCGCGCCGCGGCCGCCATCGATTCGGGCCGCTTCGACGACGAGGTGCTGCGGGTGCGTACCCCGGAGGACACCGAGATCGCCCGCGACGGACTGGTGCGCGGGGACACCAGCGTCGCGAAGCTGGCCAAGCTGAAGCCGGTGTTCGCCGAGAACGGCACCGTGACCGCGGGCAACGCCAGCCCGCTCACCGACGGCGCCTCGGCAGTGCTGCTGATGAGCGAGGAGAAGGCGCTGGCGCTCGGCTACCGGCCGCTCGCCGCGTTCCGCTCGTGGAGCTACGTCAGCGTCGATCCGACCGACCAGGTGCTGATCGGTCCCGCGATCTCGATGCCGCGCGCGCTGGACAAGGCCGGAATGTCGTTGCGCGACATCGACCTCGTCGACATCCACGAGGCGTTCGCCGCGCAGACCCTGTCCGTGCTCACCGCCCTGGCCAGCGACGAGTGGGCCAAGACGCGGCTGGATCGCGACACCGCCGTCGGCGAGGTCGACATCGACACCCTCAACGTGCACGGCGGCTCGGTCTCGCTCGGTCATCCGTTCGGCGCCACCGGTGCGCGCATGGTGACCACCATGGCCAACGAGCTGGCGCGGACCGGCAAGAACGCTGCCCTGCTCGGCATTTGCGCGGCGGGCGGCATCGGCGCCTCCGCGGTGCTCGAACGCGTCTGAGCTAGGACTGGACGGGCTTCCCACCGTGCGAGCGGTGGGAGGCCCGCCGAAAATCGGTTGAGCCGTCAAGCGGTGCGCAGTACGAATTGCGCATGATCGATTCGACCGTTTCCACCGCTCGCCGCGTCGAGCTCCGCCGGATCACCGGCGACACCGTCTATGAGGTGTGCAAGCTCAGCGACACGCTGTCGGCGGAGCAGCACGGTTTTGTGGCCGACAACGGTATTTCCATCGCCGAGGCGCACTTCTCGGACGTCGCGTGGTTCCGCGCCGTCTACGCCGATGACAAGCCGGTCGGCTTCCTGATGCTGCACCTCGGATTGGACGAGGACGAACCCGATTCCCAGGGTGTCTTCTTGTGGCGCTTCATGATCGCGGGTCCCGAGCAGGGGCGCGGGATCGGGCGCGAGGCAATTGCGGTGCTGGTGGCCTGGCTGAAAGCGCGTGGCACGAGCGAACTGTTCGTCAGCTACGGCAAGGGGCCCGGTAGCCCGGAGGGGTTCTATCGATCCCTCGGCTTCGTCCCGACCGGGCGGATGCACTCGGACTCGGAAGACGAGTACGAGGCCGTGCTGCGCTGGTAGCTAGCGAGTGCGGCGGGGGCGGTGCGGGGGGAAGGCCGGGAAGGTGCCGTCGGCGGTGGGTCGGGCACGCTGGGTGTCCGGCTCCCGCTTCGGGCGCGCCTCGTCGGCGATGATCCGCAGGCAGGTGTCGTGATTGGATTCGCCGGGGCGGCCCTCCCGGCGCAGGCGCAGCATCGCATGTGCCAGATCGATGCCAAGCTCGTTCGACAGCCGCACGGCGTCGACGTTGGCCATGGCAAACCTCCTGAGCCGATGAAACGCTGCCTTCGCGATGGATCCGTCCTTGACGTACCCAGTTGGTGGGCAGTCGAATCCCGGCGGCCCCGACCAATTTTCGGCCCGGTTGGTCTGATGTGGTCGGGATCCTGTGTCTACCACGCCGACCAGCGGCTACGGCAGCCGATATGGGCGAATCGGCGCCGCTGTGATCATTTCGGTACTCGCTCGGTATCGGGCCGAAGTGTTGCGGCCCGACGTGCGGCGCATCCGCGTGCGTGTCAGGCGCGGAAGGTCTCCTGGTGCACCGCATCGGTCAGCGGGCGACCGGTGCGCCAGCCGAACCGTTCCAGGTCGGGTATCTGCTGGAATTCGTGCACCGGCCCGACGCACAGCCACGCGACCGGCCGGATGCCATCGGGCAGGCCGACGAGCTCGGTGAGGAACTCGGGGTCGTAGAAGGAGACCCAGCCGACGCCGATGCCTTCGGAGGTCGCGGCAAGCCACAGATTCTGAATCGCGAGCACCGCGGAGTAGACGCCGGTTTCGGGGACGGTGGCCCGGCCGAGCACCTGTGGCCCGCCGCGTCCGTGGTCGTAGCTGACCACGATGCCGGTGCCGCTTTCGACAATGCCCTCGATCTTGATCGGCGCGAAGGTCGCGGCCCGCTCCCTCGGCAGCGCGTCGCGGAACTCGATCCGCTTGTCCGCCACATGCTCGGCGAACTTTCGTAGCGTGCTCGGAGCGCGCACCACCACGAAATCCCACGGCTGCGAGTTGCCGACGCTCGGCGCTCGATGCGCGGCCGCCAGGATCCGCCACAGTGTCGCATCGTCGACCACGTCGCCGGTGAACTCCGCCCGCACGTCGCGCCGCAGCCGAATCGCGTCGTACACACTCAGCCCGTCAGCATCCACCCGCCCAGTCAACCAGCCTGCGTGCCACGGACTCTGCATACCCTCCGCCACAGGTGGGCCGCTGTGCGATGTCTGTGGGCCCGGCTGGCGGGCGCGCGCTCTTCCGTGGTCACCGAGTACGCAAAACGCCGCGCAGCACGTGCTCGTGCTGCGCGGCGTACGGCGGATCTCCGGGTGACTACCTGGCGAATTCGGGTGTGCGCTCGACGGTTTCGGTGCGGCGGGCGAGGCGGCGCTTGCCCGCGGCGAGTGCGGTGCGCAGGCCGTGGCGCTTGCCGGTCACCGGGTCGATGACGGGGCTGGTGTTGCCGCCGAACTTGCGCTCCGAGGCGGTCTCCGGGGCGTCATCGGTCGTGTCGCGCAGGTACTTGTTCGGCAGCGACAGTTTTACGATGGTCCGCCATGCCTTGAAGTACTGCACCGGCAGTGAACCGGTGGTGTAGGGCAGGTCGTACTTCTCGGCCAGCGCCCTGACCTTGACCGCGATATCGGCGTACCGGTTGCTCGGCAGGTCGGGGAACAGGTGGTGCTCGATCTGGTGGCTGAGGTTGCCGGTCATGAAGTGGGTGAGCGGCCCGCCGGAGATGTTGGCGCTGCCCAGCATCTGGCGCAGGTACCACTGGCCCTTGGTCTCGCCATCGATGTCGGCCTTGGTGAACTTCTCGGCGCCATCGGGGAAGTGGCCGCAGAAGATCACCGCGTTGGACCAGACGTTGCGGATCGCGTTCGCGGCGAGGTTCGCGGTGAGCGTGCTGAGGAAGGCGGGCCCGGTGAGCGCAGGGAAGATCACGTAATCCTTGAGGATCTGCTTGCCCATCTTGGTCAGCGCCTCGTTGCGCTTGCGCTCGAACTCGGCGCGCTCCGTGCTGCCCGGCTTGAACCGGCCAGCGGCCAGCTTGCCGAGTTCCATGTGCTGAATGGAGACGCCGTACTCGAACAGCAACTGCAGCACCAGGTTGTAGACCGGGTTGCCCAGGTTGAACGGCTTCCAGCGCTGGTCGCGGGTCACCCGCAGCAGGCCGTAGCCGATGTCGTCGTCCATGCCGAGCACGTTCGTGTACTTGTGGTGCAGGTAGTTGTGCGTGTGCTTCCAGTGCTTGGCCGCGCCCGCGTTGTCCCATTCCCACGAGCTGGAGTGGATTTCCGGATCGTTCATCCAGTCCCACTGCCCGTGCATGGTGTTGTGCCCGATCTCCATGTTCTCGATGATCTTGGCGGTGCTGAGCAGGGCAACGCCCGCGAGCCAGGCCGGCGGCAGGAAGCTTGCGAAAAGGACACCGCGCCCGCTGATTTCGAGCGCGCGTTGTAACCGGATGACGTTGCGGATATACCTGGCATCGCGCTCACCGCGCGACGCCTCGATATCCCGCCGGATCGCATCGAATTCCGCGCCGAGTGCTTCCACGTCGGCCTCGGTGAGATGTGCGTATTCCTTGACATCCGAGATCGCCATGGCGGCTACAGTACCGTAACTTACGACACCGTAGGTTACGAGGACCTGAACGGCGATGTGGCAAATCCCCCATTGCCAAGGCGTCCCGGCGATGGTAAGTCGGCAAGTAACCAGCGCGTAGCCCGAACGTTCGTTCGTCGAATTTTTGCCTGAAGGACACGCGAAGTTTCGAATCTTCGCCTACCTTTCGCCTTCCCAACGAACGGAGTTTTGGATCATGCGATTATGCAAGACGATGCTCACCGCGCTGCTACTGGCGAGCATCGTCACTGTGGGGGGTGCGCCGGCGGCCCATGCCGACGACGACAAGCGCGTGCGCGTGCTGACCTGGAACATATTTCACGGCGGTCGCGAACCAACCCCTGCCAACCTCAACGACCTGATCGATCAGGTCATCGACATCAAACCGGATGTGTTCTTCGCCGTAGAGACCTACGGCTCCGGCGAAACGATCACCGACGCGTTGACCACACGCGCGCACAACGGCCGCTACACCGGCGTGAAAATCACCGACCGCCCCGCAGGCAGCGACAACCTCTGGATCTTCACCAAATACGACGTCGTCGCGACCTACCCGAAGCCGCAAGGCGGCCCGGCGAGCGACTTCAACCTCGGCGGCGTACGGGTGAAGGTGCCGCAGCGGGGTGAGCTGAATCTGTTTGCCACCTGGCTGACCTACACCGACCCGTGGGACGGCTACCTCATCGACGAGAACGCGATCGACCTGCGCGACGGGCGCACGCCACGCCACTCCGTCGACGATGTGGTGCGCGCCGAGCGGGCACAAACCCAGTACATCACCGACATCATCAACACCCAGCTGCCGAAGATGCTGGCAGGCAACACCGCGCCGGTCCTGCTCGGCGGCGACTTCAACACGCTGCCCGCCGCGGACTGGACACCGGATCAGGGCAAGTGCCCCAACCACTTCGGCGCGAGCTACCCGTTGCGCGCGACGAAGGTTGTCACCGACGCAGGCTTCGTGGACACTTTCCGCGCGGCGAATCCGGATGTCTGCTCGGCGCCGGGCCGCACCTGGAGCCCGCTACCCACCGAGAAGCTGATCACCCAGCAGCGGATCGACTTCGTCTTCGCGCGTGGCCCGGTCGAGGTGCGTGCGTCGCGCATCGTCGACAAGCGGATGCCCAAGCACGGTGCAGGTGAGTTCTACTCCGACCACGCCGCCGTCGTCAGCGACCTGAACGTGCGCTGGCAGTAGACCGTCATCGATGCACAAAGCCGGGAGCGGCAGGCTCCCGGCTTTGTGCTCGATTACTCAGCGGCGCTTGCGATTACGCCACATCGCCCGCTCGCGTACGGCCTTGCGGCGCAGCGAAGCCTGCTCCTGGCGGGCCCGATCCTGCAGCGCGAGGGTGGCCTCGCGCAGCACGACCTTCTCGTGCTCGGCCTTCTCGCGCAGCGCGCGTTTGGCCTCGCGGAGCATCTCCTTCTCCTGGCGTGCCTTCTCCTTGAGCACCACCTTGGCCTCGCGCATGGCCGAGCGCAGCCCGCGCCGCTGCCCGGTCTCCGGGTCGACGCCGAGCCAGTGCGCGGTGTCCGAACTCGGCAGCGACGGCAGCGTGATGCCTGCGAACTTGCGCTCCGAGGAGGTCTCCGGCGCGTTGTCGGAGGTGGCCTTGAGGAACCGATCCGGAAGGGCGAGCTTGTGGATGGTCCGGAAGGCGAGCAGGTACTGCTTGCCGAGCGAGCCGGTGGTGTAGGGCAGGTCGTACTTGTCGCAGAGTTCGCGCACCCGCACCGCGACCTCCGAGTACCGGTTGCTCGGCAGGTCGGGGAACAGGTGGTGCTCGATCTGGTAGCAGAGGTTGCCGCTCATGAAGGCCATCACCGGCCCCGCCTTGAAGTTGGCACTGCCGAGCATCTGCCGCAGGTACCACTCGCCGCTGGTCTCACCCTCGAGCTGTTCGATGGTGAATTTCTCTGCGCCGTCAGGGAAGTGGCCGCAGAAGATCACCGCGTACGCCCAGAGGTTGCGCACCAGGTTGGCGGTCGCGTTGGCTTTGAGCGTCTGCTTGAACGCCGGGCCGGTGAGGGCCGGGTAGAGCAGGTAGTCCTTGGTCACCTGGCGGGCGATCTTGCGGCCGAAGTCCACGTTCGGCTTCGACATGACCTCCCAGCGCGGGGTTTTGGACAGCTCCTTCTCGATGCTCCAGTCGTGCAGCGCGATGCCCCACTCGAAGGTGGCCGCGAGCACCAGGTTCGCCAGCGGCTGCACCAGGTGGATCGGCCTCCACGGCTCGTCGCGGGTCATCCGCAGGATGCCGAAGCCGAGGTCCTCGTCCTTGCCGAGCACATTGGTGTAGGTGTGATGGGAGTAGTTGTGCGCCCGCCGCCACTGCGACGAGGGGCCCGTCATATCCCATTCCCACGAGCTGGAGTGGATCTCCGGATCGTTCATCCAGTCCCACTGCCCGTGGCCGACATTGTGCCCGAGCTCCATGTTCTCGATGATCTTGGCGACGGACAGCAGCGCGGTACCGGTGAGCCAGGCCCAGCGGTTGCGGCTGCCGAACAGCACCGCGCGCCCGGCCACCTCGAGGCCACGCTGCGCGGCGATGGTGCGCCGGATGTACTTCGCGTCACGTTCGCCGCGAGATTGTTCCACCGAGCGCCGGATCGAATCGAGCTCCTGACCCAGTGTCTCGATGTCGGCCGCCGTGAGGTGGGCGAACGCCTGAATATCGGTGATGGCCACCGGGGTCCTTTCCCTCTCGATTTGATTCGAGGGTACCTAAGGCATGCCTGCCTCAGTGTTACCCAGGTCTCACACGTCGAGCGTGCAGTTGCCCGCCGCGGCCGAAATGCAGGTCTGCACCTTGTCGCCCTCGCGGTGCTCGTCGCCGTTGCGCAGATCACGCACATGCCCGGAACTCAGTGTGACGACACAGGTTTGGCAGATGCCCATGCGGCAGCCGAACGGCATCTGCACGCCTGCGGCCTCGCCCGCCTCGAGCAGGCTGGTCGCGCCGTCCACCTCGGCGGTCCGGCCGGTCTTGCCGAAGGTAACGGTGCCGCCCTCGCCGACCGCGCCTCGCTCGATCTCGAACCGCTCCACGTGCAGCTTGTCCGCGATACCCGCGTCGCGCCAATGATGTTCGATCTCGTCGAGCATCGCGGCAGGGCCACAGGCCCAGGTGTCGCGCTCACGCCAGTCCGGGAACTTCGTGTCGAGCTCGGCCAGCGCGAACTTGCCGTGGTCGCCGGTGAGATGCAAGTGCGAGGTGAATGTCGGGTGCCGGTCGTGCAGGTCGCGCAGCTCGGCGCCGAACATGACGTCCTCGGCGGTGCGCGCGGAGTGCTGGTGCACCACGTCGGTGACCATGCCGCGGCGGTCCATCGCGCGCAGCATCGACATCACCGGGGTGATGCCGCTGCCCGCGGTCAGGAACAGCACCTTCGGCGGCGGCGGGTAGGGCAGCACGAAGCCGCCCTGCGGCGCGGCGAGCCTGACCACGGCGCCCACCGGAACGCCGCTGACCAGATGGCTGGACAGGAAGCCCTCCGGCATCGCCTTGACGGCGATCGAGATGACTCGCTTGCCACCCGCGCCGGGATCCGACCAGTTCGGCGGACAGGTCAGCGAGTAGGAGCGCCAATGCCAGCGTCCGTCGATCAGCACGCCGATGCCGATGTACTGGCCCGGTTGGTATTTGAAGTCGAAGCCCCACCCCGGCTTGATCACCAGGGTCGCCGAATCGGCGGTCTCCTTGCGCACGTCGACGACGCGCCCGCGCAGCTCGCGTGCCGACCACAACGGGTTGGCCAGGTGCAGATAATCATCAGGCAGCAGCGGGGTGGTGACCCTCGCGACCGCGCCCCGCAGCACGTTCAATCTGCCGCCACGCTCGGCGACGCTCGCCGCGGGCGCCTCCAGCCATTCCCGGACGCCCCGCACGGAAAATCCCCCTCGTTTCGAGCTCATCGCTGCCGTTCGTCTTCCTGTCGTCGGATGCGCTGCCGCGCCGCCACCCAGCCAGGTTACGGCATCGTAGGTTAGCCGGGGCGGCGCGTGGCGGGTGCCACAGGTCTCAGCGCGGTGGTGTACTCAGAGCAGCTCGAGCAGGAACGGCAGCTCCTGCGCGGCGTACCAGGCGAGCTGGTGGTCCTCGGCATCGCCGAGCACGAACTCGGCGTCGGTGTCGCCGAGGTCGGCGGCGTCGACCACGTCGACCGCCTTGGCCACCTCGGGTTCGGCCTCGACCAGGTCGACGTGCACCGAGCCGATCTGGTCATAGGTCACCGGCCCGGTCAACCGCACGACGGCGTCGTCGAGGTCGGGGCGCAGCGTCACGCCGGTGACGTCGGCGGCGACCACCGCGCGCCGGTACACCGGCCTGCCGCTCGCCACCGGTTCGGCGTCGTCGGCCGGTTCGGCGTCGTCGATCTCGTCCCGCTCCGCGGCGAGCAGCCGCAGCGAGGCGCGGGCGGCCTCGCCCATTGCCACCTCGGCCAGCTCCTCGTCGTCGCCGGACGCGTACGCCTCGCGCAGCGCCGGTGTCACCGCGAAGGCGGTGCCGCCGACCGGGCGCAATTCCCGGTTCGCGACGAGCTCGCGCAGCATCGGCACCGTCGCGGGAATGTAGACCCGCACTTTCCCCTGATCAGACGCAGGCACCGAGCATCTCCTCCATGGAATCGCGCACCGACGCGGCCAGCACGCCGATGTCGGCCATCGCGTCGCGGTCGGCGTTGAGTCCATAGAACACGTGCCCGTCATAGGACGTGATCCCGATACTCGAGGCCTGGTTGCGCAGCAGTGGCGACACCGGATACATCTCCAGCATCCGCGCGCCGCCGATGAACATCGGCGTCTGCGGACCCGGCGCGTTGGTGATCACCAGATTGAATGTGTGTTCTGCGAACGTACTCGCCGCACGCACGCTCATCGCATGCAGGCTCGCCGGAGCGAACCCGGCAAGGTGCACCAGCGTGCGGGCCTTGACCCCGCGGTGCTGCCTGCCGTTGGCCTCGGTGGCGTGCGCGATGTGCGAGAGACGCATCACCGGGTTGGGTTCGCCGACCGGCAGGTCGATCAGGAACGAGGACACCTCGCTCGTCGGCTCCAGCCGATCACTCGCTGTCCCTTCGACATACACCGACATCGGCACCACGGCCCGCAGCGTTGTCGATTCGGTCAGCGCCTCGCCCCGCGACAGCAGCCAGTTGCGCAGCGCGCCGGTGACCACCGCGAGGATGACGTCGTTGATCGAGCAGTCGAAGCGCTTGCGAATCTTGCGGTAGTCCTCCAGATCGGTGCGCATCACATCGAAGCGCCGGTTGCGCGAGGTGCGCGCGTTCAGGGGGCTGTCCGGCGCGCCGGTCGTCGCGGCGCGCACCGCGCCGACGACCGAGTCCATCGCGCGGCCCGCCGCGCCGATCACGCCGAACGCACGCCCGCTGGCATTGCGGAACACATCGAGCGCTTCGCGCGGCTGCGCCGCCAGGTGGGTCAGCGCGCCGACCAGCAACTCCACCTCGTTGGGTTCGCGCGGCGCATGCCAGGCGTCATCGGCCAGCTCCCGCGGTGACGGGCCGGTGTCGAGGATGACGTGGCCGATCTCCAGCGCGGTGTTCCCGTCGACCAGTGCCGAATGCGTCTTGGTGAAGATCGCGCAGCGGCCCTCGGACAGGCCCTCGATCAGGTACATCTCCCACAGCGGCCTGCTCTGATCCAGCGGCCGCGAGGACAGCCTGGCCACCAGCTCGTGCAGCTGCTCGTCGGTGCCAGGGGTCGGCAGGGCGGAGCGCCGGATGTGATAGGTGATGTCGAACTGGCTGTCCTCCACCCACACCGGGCGGCCGAGAGCGAACGGAATCTCGCGCACTTTGCGGCGATAGCGGGGGACCAGCGAGAGCCTGGCCTCCACGAGATCGAGCAGCCGGTCGTAGTCGAGGACCGGTTCGGCCTCGGCGCCGGGCTCGGTGGTTCGGACGATCGCGAGGGAGCCGATATGGATCGGATTGCTGCTCGACTCGAGCCGATAGAACGACGCGTCCTGCGGCGTCAGTCTCGTGATCACGCTGCCAGGTGCTCCTTCTCCGCTGCCGTCCACGCCTATTGTGCTGGCGCCACAAGGATTCAGACCGTCCGTTGTGGCGTATTCGGTGAAATCGGCGTTCCCCTTGTCCCGGTGTCTGCTTGCGTGGCAAGCTGTCTGACTCGAGCTCGGGGCACTCGATTCGATCACAGGGGGACTACGGATGCACAGTCGACGGCCGTCGCTTTCACCTGCTCCGCACATCGAGCCGCCCCTGGACTGTGACCGAGGAACCCGGGGTCGGGATCAGCCGACCGGGCCGGGTGCTCAGGGAAACAGTGGGCGGCCGGAGATGCTGTCGCCGCGGGCGGCGTTGCCCTGCCGTCGTCGTCTACCGTCGCACAGCGGATCAGCTACCGGGGGCGCGGCCCGACGCGCCCGACACGACGGACGGTCTTCATCGTACGGGACCGACGGTGAGACCGGCTCGGCAGCAAGACGATTCGCGGAGAGTTCGCTGCGGCTGGTGCTCGAGGTGCTTGACGGCAAGCGCGGCGCGACGCAGCTGCGGCCGCTCGCCGCGCCGTCGGTGCTCGCCGCCATCGAAACACTCGCGCGGACCGGCCAGCACAGCCGCGCACTCGGTCCTGCCCTCTTGACCACCCTCGGGGTCGAACTGATCGCGCCGAACACCGCGGAGGTGTACGGCAGATACCAACGCGGACCTCGGTCGTTCGCGGTTGCTGCCCGCGTTGTTCTGCACCGGGCAGGCTGGCAGCTGACCGCGTTCCGCGTACTGTGAATACCAAGGCGGACGACACGGCATGGGCCGGTGCGGTGCGAACGTTGCTGCTCGGCGGCACCTACGATCGGCACCGCATTACCATGAAGCGTGCAGCGGATCCGCGCTCCCGCGCGAGCCCGCACGCCGAGGCCGTGTATCGCCAAGCGGCCCGGCGCCGACGACACGAATGACACACCGACCAGAGGACTGACGAGACCCGTGCCTGCGCTGACACTGACGAGGTTGCTACGGATTGGTGAGGGTCGCATGGTCAAGCGGCTCGCCAACTTCGCCGATCAGGTTCTCGACCTCGAGTCGGACTACGAGCAGCTGACCGATGCCGAGCTGCGCGGTAAGACCGACGAGTTCCGTGAGCGCTACTCGGAGCTGTACGAGGCGGGCGACGCCGATCCGCTCGGCCGCTTGATGGCCGAGGCGTTCGCGGTCGCGCGCGAAGCCTCGTGGCGCGTGCTGAACCAGAAGCACTACAAGGTGCAGATCATGGGCGGCGCCGCACTGCACACCGGCAACATCGCCGAGATGAAGACCGGTGAAGGTAAGACGCTCACCTCGGTGCTGCCCGCCTACCTCAACGCGCTCAGCGGCGACGGCGTGCACATCGTCACCACCAACGACTACCTCGCCAAGCGCGACTCCGAGTGGATGGGCCGCGTGCACCGCTACCTCGGCCTCGACGTCGGCGTGATCCTGTCCGGCATGACGCCTGCGCAGCGACGCGACTCGTACAACGCCGACATCACCTACGGCACCAACAACGAGTTCGGCTTCGACTACCTGCGCGACAACATGACGCACTCGCTGGACGATCTGGTGCAGCGCGGGCACAACTTCGCCGTGGTCGACGAGGTCGACTCCATCCTGATCGACGAGGCGCGCACGCCGCTGATCATCTCCGGCCCCGCCGACGCCTCCAGCAAGTGGTACGCCGAATTCGCGCGCATCGCACCGCTGTTGAAGAAGGACCTGCACTACGAGGTCGACATCAAGAAGCGCACCATCGGCGTGCACGAGGCGGGCGTCGAGTTCATCGAGGACCAGCTCGGCATCGACAACCTGTACGAGGCCGCGAA
The DNA here is from genome assembly GCF_043197455.1 of Nocardia sp. NPDC049149. NCBI lineage: Bacteria > Bacillati > Actinomycetota > Actinomycetes > Mycobacteriales > Nocardiaceae > Nocardia > Nocardia sp. NPDC049149. The sequence continues at coordinate 549,523 of NZ_JBICTD010000002.1, read as the reverse complement.
CTCGCCGCTGGTCAGCTACGTGAACAACGCGATCAAGGCCAAGGAGCTCTACACCCGCGACAAGGACTACATCGTCCGCGACGGCGAGGTGATCATCGTCGACGAGTTCACCGGTCGCATCCTGGTCGGTCGCCGCTACAACGAGGGCATGCACCAGGCGATCGAGGCCAAAGAGGGCGTGGAGATCCAGCCCGAGAACCAGACGCTGGCCACCATCACCCTGCAGAACTACTTCCGCCTCTACGACAAGCTGTCCGGCATGACCGGTACCGCCGAGACCGAAGCGGCCGAGCTGCACCAGATCTACAGCCTCGGCGTCGTCCCGATCCCGACCAACCGGCCGATGGTCCGCCAGGACCAGTCCGACCTGATCTACAAGACCGAAGAGGCCAAGTTCGCGGCCGTCGTCGACGACGTCACCGAGCGGCATCAGCGGGACCAGCCGGTGCTGATCGGCACCACCAGCGTCGAGCGCTCGGAGTACCTGTCCAAGCAGTTCACCAAGCGCGGCATCGCGCACACCGTGCTCAACGCGAAGTTCCACGAGAACGAGGCCGCGATCATCGCCGAGGCCGGCCGGCCCGGCGCGGTCACCGTCGCGACCAACATGGCCGGTCGTGGTACCGACGTCGTGCTCGGCGGTAACCCCGACATCATCACCGACCTCATCCTGCGCAAGGAAGGCCTCGACCCGGTCGAGACGCCGGACGCCTACCAGCAGGCCTGGCTGCCGACACTGGAGCAGGTCAAGTCGCAGACCAAGGCGGACGCCGACATCGTGCGCGAGGCGGGCGGGCTCTACGTGCTCGGCACCGAGCGCCACGAATCGCGCCGTATCGACAACCAGCTGCGTGGTCGTGCCGGCCGTCAGGGTGACCCCGGCGAATCCCGGTTCTACCTGTCGCTGGGTGACGAGCTGATGCGCCGCTTCAACGGCGCCGCGCTCGAGGCGATCATGACCAGGCTCAACCTGCCCGACGATGTGCCGATCGAGGCCAAGATGGTCTCCAAGGCGATCAAGAGCGCGCAGACCCAGGTCGAGCAGCAGAACTTCGAGATCCGCAAGAACGTGCTCAAGTACGACGAGGTGATGAACCAGCAGCGCACCATCATCTACACCGAGCGCAACCGGATCCTGCGTGGCGAGGACATGGAGGGCCAGGTCCAGGAGATGATCACCGACGTGGTCACCGCCTATGTCAACGGCGCCACCGCGGAGGGCTACGTCGAGGACTGGGATCTGGACAAGCTGTGGACGGCGCTCAAGACGCTGTACCCGGTCCAACTCAGTTACCGGGACCTGACCGGCGATACCGCGGTCGGCGAGGCGGGCGACCTCACCCGCGAGGAGTTACTCGAGGCGCTGCTCGACGACGCGCACGACGCCTACGAACGGCGCGAGGCCGAGATCGACGGGCTGGCAGGCCAGGGCAGCATGCGCAATCTCGAACGCCAGGTGCTGCTTTCGGTGCTCGACCGCAAGTGGCGTGAGCACCTCTACGAGATGGACTACCTCAAGGAAGGCATCGGTCTGCGCGCCATGGCGCAGCGCGACCCGTTGGTCGAGTACCAGCGGGAGGGCTTCGACATGTTCTCGGCGATGCTCGAGGGCCTGAAGGAGGAGTCGGTCGGCTTCCTGTTCAACCTGCAGGTCGAGGTGCAGCAGCCGCAGCCGGAGGGTGTGTCGGTCGACGCGGGCCTGCGCTCGCCGGTCGGTGCGATGGCCGCGCCGCGTCCGCTGCCCACCGACGAGCAGCCGGTCGGCAACGGCAGTGCCGCCCCGGCGGCGTTGCGTGCCAAGGGCATCGACGAGCGCAGCCAGCGTGGCTTCAGCTACTCCGGTCCGGACGAGGGTGGCCACACCGCGGTGCACAGCGACCGGGAGGAATACGGCGACGCAGGCGAACCGAGCACCCGTCGCGAGCGCCGCGAGGCCGCCCGCGCGGAGGCGAAGGGCAAGCGGGCGCCGAAGCCGCGTCGTCGGCACTGAGAGCTGTTCGAAGGCGCCCACGGACTCGAAGTCCGTGGGCGCCTTCGTCGTTGGTCGGCGGGGTGCGTGACGTACTGAAATTCCTGGTCAGGCGACCTGGGCAGCGAAGATCTTATTTGCACTGAACAGGCACGGCGCTCAGCGAAGTGGCGTAGGTTCTTGCGGCGTGGACCGCAGCACAGTAGAGGCATGGGTCGGCGCTTACGAACGAGCTTGGCGATCGCCGGGCACGGACACTCTCGGCGACCTGTTCGCTCCCGACATCGGATACCTGGTCTCCCCGTGGGCGGAGCCGCTCACCGGCCTACCTGCTTTGGCCACGTTCTGGGAATCCGGCCGCGACGGCCCGGACGAAACCTTCACCATGGACCCCGAAGTGGTTGCGGTAGACGGCCTCACCGCTGTCGTCCGCGCGGAAGTCGACTACCCCGACCAGCCTGCCCGCTGGCGCGACCTCTGGATCCTGCGCTTCGCCCCGGACGGCCGCTGCACCTGGTTCGAAGAATGGCCCTTCGCCCCCAACCAACCCGACGGCCAGGACCACACCACCGCAGTGCGCGACTGACCCGCTACCAGTTTTCGTTGGTGTTGAGGGCGGTGAGCAGCAGGCGGATGGCGGCTACTCGGCGCTCTTTGCCCGGCAGCTGGTCCAGGGCGCACTCGGGGTCGGCGGGTGGGCCGAGGTGGGTGCAGCCGCGGGGACAGTCCTCGATGGCGACGGCGAGGTCGCTGAAGGCGGCGACCACGTCGTCGGGGGTGATGTGGGCCAGGCCGAAGGAGCGGACGCCGGGGGTGTCGATGACCCAGCCGCCGTCGGGGAGCGGCAGGGCCACCGACTGGGTGGAGGTGTGCTTGCCCTTGCCGACGCCGGAAACCTCGCCGACGGCTCGATAGGCGTCCGGCACAAGGCGATTCACCAGGGTCGACTTGCCGACGCCGGAATGGCCGATGAAGGCGGTGAGGCGGTCGTTCAGAAGTTCGAGGATCGGCTCCAGTGGATCCTCGATGCCGCCGTAGACGATGGTGAGGTCGAGATCGGCGAAGGCGGCGGCGAATTCGGATTCAGCGGCCAGGTCGCGCTTGGTCAGGCACAGCACCGGGCGCAGGCCGCCCGCGTAGGCGGCGACCATGCACCGCTCGACGAAACCGGTACGCGGCGGCGGGTCGGCGAGGGCGACGACGATGAACAGTTGCTCGGCATTGCCGACGACGATCCGTTCGAACGGATCGGTGTCATCTGCGGTGCGCCGCAACACCGTTCGGCGGTCGGTGACGCGGACGATGCGGGCGAGCGAGTCGGGTTTGCCGGACAGGTCGCCGACCACATCCACCTGATCGCCGACCACGATCGGGGTACGGCCGAGCTCCCTGGCGCGCATGGCGACGAGATGCCGGTTCGGGTCGCCGCCGAGCACGCAGCCCCAACGGCCGCGATCGACCGACACCACCATCGCGGATTCCGCATCACTGTGCTGCGGACGGGTTTTCGTGCGCGGACGCGAACTCTTGCCCGGGCGCACCCGGACGTCGGATTCGTCGTACTCGCGCTTCCTCAGCGCGCAGTCCCTTGTACGGCGCCGCTCGGATCGAGCATCTGCTCCCACAGCGCAACGAAATTCGGCAGGGTCTTGGCGGTGGTGCCGATGTCCTCGATCTCGATCCCAGGCACCCGCAGTCCGAGAATCGCTCCGGCCGTTGCCATTCGGTGGTCGGCATAGGAATGCCAACGGCCACCGTGCAATTCGGCGGGCACGATCTCCAGCCCGTCCTCGGTCTCGGTGACCTTGCCGCCGAGCCGGTTGATCTCGGTGGACAGTGCGGCGAGCCGATCGGTCTCGTGCCCGCGCAGATGCGCGATGCCGCGCAGCCAAGAGGGGGAGTCCGCCAGCGCGGCCAGCGCCGCGACCGTCGGGGTCAGCTCGCCGACATCGTGCAGGTCGATGTCGATGCCCGCCAAGCGATCCGGACCGCGCACCGTCAGCACGCCGTCGAAGATGCGCGCCTCGGCGCCCATCCGGACCAGGATCTCGCGAATCACGTCACCGGGCTGAGTGGTGAGCCGCGGCCAATGCGGGATCTTCACCTCGCCGCCGGTGACGGCAGCGGCCGCCAGGAACGGCGTCGCGTTGGACAGATCCGGCTCCACATCCCAGTCGACCGCGCGAATGGGACCGGGCGACACCGTCCAGGTCTGAGCTTTGCGGCTGTTCGCGGGCGCCTGCACCTGCACGTCGGCACGCCGCAGCATCTCGACCGTCATCTCGATGTGCGGCATCGACGGCAACGCCTTGCCGTCGTGATGCACGGTCAAACCCTCGTCGAAGCGGGCCGCCGACAGCAGCAGGCCCGACACGAACTGCGAGGAACCCGAGGCGTCGATGGTCACCGTTCCGCCGCGCAGCGCGCCCTTACCGTGCACCGTGAACGGCAGCGCGGCGCCGTCGATATCGGCGCCGAGACTGCGTAGCGCGTCCAGGATCGTGCTGAGCGGACGGACCCTGGCCTGCGCGTCGCCGTCGAACGCCACGTCACCCGCGGCCAGCGCCGCAACCGACGGCAGGAACCGCATCACCGTGCCTGCGAGCCCACAGTCGACCGCGCCGCCGGTCAGCGCGGCGGCCGGGGTGACGGTCACCGTGTCGGCATCACCCTCGATGGTGGTGCCGAGCGCCCGCAACGCGGCGATCATCAAATTGGTGTCTCGGCTGCGCAGCGCGCCGGTGAGGGTCGAAGGCCCATCGGCTAAGGCAGCCAGGATCAAGGCCCGGTTCGTGATCGACTTCGATCCAGGCAGGGTCACGGTCGCGTGCACAGGGACATCGACATAGGGCGCTGGCCAGAAACTCACCTGTCCATCTTCTCAGTTCCACGTAGCGGACACGCGGGCGGCGTCTGATTTGCAGCGCCTGCGGCGCTGCGTGTTCGCGGCCTCCTCGGTCCCGCGTCCGAGTGGTCGAGACTTGCGCCTGCGGCGCGTGCGCTTCGACCGCTCGAACGCGGGACGGGCCGCGAACGACGCTCGGAAGACTCGCGCTGTGGTGGTTGGTTGTGTTGTGGCCGTGCTGATCTCAGGTGGACGGTATCGTCGGTGCGCTTGGCGTCGGCGTGATGTCGTGGTGCTGCCGTGCGCAAATGTGGTTGGGCTGGGGTGATTTCGGTTCTGTGCTGGGATCCCATTGCGCGCAAGAGGTTTCGCGAACGCGGACGACCCCGCGCACGCGGGCGCGGGGTCGTCCGGGTGGAACCTCGTTTACTTGTGCCTGCCGTGCAGGAACGGCACCAGGCGGCGGAGCAGTTTCATCGTCGAGTCGGTGCGCGAGTAGCTGAGCAGCGCCATGCCGGGAATTGCGAAGCGCTGCACCGCGATCGAGTGCGGCCGGGTGAATTCGCGCAGGCCGGGCTCGCCGTGGATGCGGCCGATGCCGGAGTCACCGACGCCGCCGAACGGCAGGCCGGGGATGGCGGCGAAGGCGAGCACCGAGTTGACCGAGGTGGCGCCGACGCGCAGCCTGCGTGCGATGTCGAGGCCGTTCTTCTTCGAGAACACCGCCGAGGACAGCCCGTACTTGGAGTCGTTGGCCAGTTCGACCGCCTCGTCGACGCCGTTCACGGTGCGAATGGTGAGGGTCGGACCGAAGGTCTCCTCCTGTACCGCCTCGGAGCTCTCGTCGACGTCGACGAGCACGACCGGCTCGATGAACGGCGCCTTGACGGAGTCGACGCCGCCGAGCACGGCGGTGCCGCCCTTCTTCAGCGCGTCTTCGATGTGGCGGCGCACGATGTCGATCTGGCTCGGCATGGTCATCGGGCCGTAGGCGGCGTCGTCGCCGGAGCCGGGGCCGACCTTCTCCAGGATCTTCTTCACCTCGGCGACGAATTCGTCGCGCACCGACCGGTCGACGTACACCCGCTCGACGCCTGCGCAGGTCTGGCCGCTGTTGGCGGTGGCGCCCCAGGCGACCGCGTCGGCGGCGGCCTTCACGTCCGCGTCGCCAGCGACGATCACCGCGTCCTTGCCGCCGCATTCCAGCAGCACCGGGGTGAGGGTGTCGGCCGCGGCGGCCATGATCCGTTTGCCGGTCGCGGTGGAGCCGGTGAATGCGATCTTGTCGACACCGGCCTTGACGAGCGCAGCGCCGGTGGCGCCGTACCCGTTGATGGTGCTGAAGACGCCCTCGGGCAGTTCGGGGTTGGCCTTGGCGAACGCGGCGGCCAGGAAGTTGCCGATGCTGGTCGAGTACTCACTCGGCTTGAACACCACGGCGTTGCCCGCGGCCAGCGCGTAGGCGATGGACCCGTTGGGGGTGTAGACCGGGTAGTTCCACGGACCGATCACGCCGACGACGCCGAGCGGGCGCTGTTCGATCCGTGCCGCGAAGTTCGACATGAACGCGCCGGGCGAGACCTTCTTGGGCGAGAGGATCTTCTTGGCGTTCTTGGCCGCCCAGGCGATGTGCTCGAGCGCGAGCATGAGTTCGAGGAAGGAGTCGTCGAGCGGCTTGCCGTTCTCGGCGTGGATCAGCCTGCAGAACTCGTCGGAGTCCGCGACCAACCGGCTCGACCAGCGCAGCAGGTGCGTGCGCCGCTCGTCGTAGCTCAGCGCGCCCCAGGTGGCCGCGGCGGCGCGCGCCTTGGCGACGGCCGCGCGCACCGCGTCCTCGTCTGCGATCGGGTGGGTCCCGATGACCTCGCCCGTCGCGGGATTGACCGATGTGAGCGCCGTGTCGTGGTCGGCCGGTTTGATGTCGGTGGATGTCACGATGAGTCTCTCCTCTTGCCGGTGGGGTGCTCGGGATACCCGTCGATCCCTGGGCTCCTCGTGGTGGCCGGTCGGTGCGCAGCGTCGTCAGACGGGCACGATGATGACCCATCCTTGAGAGGATGTTAGGTCAAAACTCTCACACAGTCACCAGCTATGTATCAATTGTCCCCGAGACTGTCGGTGTCCGGTGGGAGTATCGAGATATGTGCGGACGATATGCGACCACGACAGACCCCGGCCGGCTCGCGGTCGAGCTGGATGCGATCGATGAGACCGAAAGCGCTGCGGGCAATTTCACCAACTACAACGTCGCGCCGACGACCCAGATTCTCACGGTCGTCGAACGGCACGAACACGGGCACAAGGACGACGAGCCCAAGTTGCGGCTGCGCCGGATGCGCTGGGGCTTGATTCCGGTGTGGACCAAAGCGGCCGAACCGGGTGTTCCGGTCAAGGGCAAGCCGCTGTTCAACGCCCGCGCGGACAAGGCGGCGACCACCAATTCGTTCCGTGACGCCGTGAAATACCGGCGCTGCCTGATCCCGATGGACGGCTGGTACGAATGGGTCGTCGAGCCGGACGCCGGGGCGAAGGGCAAGGTGGCCAAGCACCCGTTCTTCATGTCGCAGGCCGACGGTTCCCGGCTGTATATGGCCGGTTTGTGGTCGGTGTGGCGGGACCGCTCGCTTGCCGAGAGCGAGCCGCTGCTGTCCTGCACCATCCTGACCACCGACGCGATCGGCGACCTCACCCGCATTCACGACCGGATGCCGCTGCCGATGCCGAGGGAGCACTGGGACGCGTGGCTCGATCCGGATCATCCCGCGCCTGCCGGCCTGCTGGAGACGCCGAGCGAAGAGGTGATCGCCGGGATCACCGCGCGGCCGGTGCCGTCGCTGGTGAACAGCGTGAAGAACAACGGGCCGGAACTGCTGGCCGAGGTGTCCGAAGACGAGAAAGCCGGGCAGATCAGCTTGCTCTGATCGCCCGGCCTGGTCTCGCGGTCACTGCCTCAGATCGAACACTTCACTGCGTCGGTCGCGATGTTCAGCGCGCACTTGAAGGTATTGGTGACCAGATCGATGACATCGTTGGCAATGCCGCCGCCGAGCTTCTCGGCCTTCTCGGCTGACTTGTCCGGCTTGTTGGCGCCGCCCGGTGCGCCGGGCGCGCTCGGGGTGTCATCCTTGCTCAGCCCGTCGAAGGGGAGCGCGATCTGGGTCGCGGACGGTGGTGCGGCCGTCGCCGTCGGAGCTGTCAGCGCGAGCACACCCAGCGCTAGGCAGAGAGTTCCGAGCAGGGCGACGACCATGGTGCGCACACGCGGTGGCGTGGACATTTCGCATCACATCCTCGAGTCGGACGAATCTGGCCCCACCATTGACGCACAGGTTGTGCCGAATCAGCCGGATTGACCGGTTCTCACCGTGGCGGTCACCGCCGAGGTCAGCCGGATCAGGTCGGCCGGCGCCACCTCGATCTCCAAGCCGCGCCTCCCCGCACTGCACAGCACCCGATCCCAGGTCAGCGCCGAATCGTCGACGACGGTCGGCAACAGCTTGCGCTGACCGAGCGGCGAGATGCCGCCGAGCACGTATCCGGTCGTCCGCTCGGCCTTCGTCTTGTCGGCCATGCTCGCCTTCGCGACACCGAGTGCGGCCGCTGCGGCCTTGAGCGACAACGTGTTCGGCACCGGAAGCACTGCGACGGCGAGCGAGCCGTTCGCCAGTTCGAGCACCAGCGTCTTGAAGATCTGCGCCGCATCGAGCCCGAGTTCCGCCGCGAGTGCGTCGACCGCCTCGGTGCCGTAGGAATCCGCGCGCGGGTCGTGTTTATAGGCGTGCACCCGATGGGCCACTTTCGCCTGGGTCAGGGTCCGGATCGCCGGAGTCGAGGCAGCTGCCATGGCGGACACCTTAACGACGCGGTGCGCGGCGATGAACGGGCGCGGCCGGGGAATCGCCGCGGGAACAGAGGGCGTGGCACGCATGTTGCAAGCAAATACATAGCGCTCGAAGGGGCCTGATCGTCCCTTCACCGCCCGCGAATCGCCACCGTGAACGACGCAAAGGAGATGTCGGTGTCTGTCTTGCTCGACGAACGTCCGGTATGGACGCAAACGCCACCGACGGAAGCCGGGTTCCCTGTCGCATTGCCACTGCCGGTAGATTTGGCAGGTACGGCGATCGAAGGGACAGGTGTGACGAGCGACCATGCGGCGCGAGCGACGGGCCCGGAGGCGGCAGCGGAGCAGGACCACGGACAGGCCGGCGAGTTGGACAGTGATGTGGTGACCGGCGGCGCCGGCGCCGCGGTCGACGACACGGAGTTGGCTCAGCGGTTCGAGCGTGACGCGCTTCCCTTGCTCGACCAGCTCTACGGTGCCGCGTTGCGGATGACCAGGAACCCGGCCGACGCCGAGGACCTGGTGCAGGAGACCTACGTCAAGGCGTTCCAGGGCTTCAAGTCCTTCAAGGAGGGCACCAACCTCCGTGCCTGGCTGTATCGGATCCTGACCAACACCTACATCAACTCCTACCGCAAGAAGCAGCGTCAGCCCGCGCAGTATCCGACCGACGAGATCACCGACTGGCAGCTGGCGGCCACCGCCGAGCACACCTCGCAGGGTCTGCGCTCGGCCGAGGTCGAGGCGCTGGACGCGCTCCCCGACGACGACATCAAGGCCGCGTTGCAGGAGCTGCCGGAGGAATTCCGGATGGCCGTGTACTACGCCGATGTCGAAGGCTTTCCATATAAGGAAATCGCCGACATCATGGGCACCCCCATCGGTACGGTGATGTCCCGGCTGCACCGAGGCCGCAAGCAGCTCAAGGGTTTGCTCGCCGATGTGGCGCGCGAACGCGGATTCAACCGTTCGGGGGAACGCCAGGAGGTTAAGCAGTGAGCGAGCGTCAGCGAGCGAACCGACGCTACAGCGCGCCCGTGGGCGCGACGGAGCCGAGCGTCAGCGAGGCGGAGTCGTGAGCACGGAGCGGGACCCCGATATGGACCTCGACTGCACCGCCGTCCTCACGGATATCTGGCTGATGCTCGATGGTGAGTGCAACGACGAGACGCGCGCTCGGTTGCAGCATCACATGGATCACTGCTCGCCGTGCATCGAGGCGTACGGCGTCGAGGAGAAGATCAAGCGGATGCTGAGCCGCAAGTGCGGCGGCGACCGGGCTCCCGACGCGCTGCGCGAGCGGTTGACCATCGAGATCCGTCGCACGGTCACGGTCACCGAGATCGAGACATCCGAGTCCTGAGTAACGCCCGCGCGGCCACCTCGCCGACTCACGCACCCACGACGGAGCGAGTCTTACGAGCGACCGGTTCGCGGCCGTCTTGCGTCTCAGCTGTCGAAGCGCATGCGCCGCAGGCGCGAGTCTCGACAGCTGAGACGCAAGACTAAGGGGCCGCGAACAACGCCGCGGCCCCGCGGCCAAAAGCACAGCCGCTCTGCGTTTTTCGTCCGAGCCGTGGCTCAGGCGTTTGGCCGCTTGCCGTGGTTGGCCGCGCTGCCCTTACGACTACGCTTCTTACGTCCGCGCTTACCCATAGGTAGTCTCCCTTCTGATTGAAGGCCATTGTTTCATGTGTGGTTGGCTGTACCTGCAGCGGATGCGCGCCGTACGGCTGGGCTTGTCGAACCCACCCGAGCGTGCCGCCCGACCAACCGAGTGAATGGGGTGTCATGGCTGAGGAAGTGCTCGCCGAGCTGGTGTCGGTTGTGTATCAGGTCGTGGTCGCCGAGGGCGACGAGGTCGAAGAGGGCGACACGCTGGTCATACTCGAGTCGATGAAGATGGAGATTCCGGTGCTCGCCGAGGTCGGCGGCACGGTGACCTCGATCGGCGTCAAAGAGGGCGACGCGATCAAGGCCGGTCATCTAATCGCTGTCATCTCCTGATCGATTGCGGCGGTAGACCTACATGGCGACCCTGAGTGAACTGTTAGCCGAGCACACCGACCTACCCGGCGTCGCCGTGGATCATCTGCAGCGCGTGGTGGGTGATTGGCAGTTGCTCTCCGACCTGTCCTTTGCCGATCTGCTGCTGTGGGTCGGTGCCGGACCGATCGCGGAGGGCGCCGACATCGTCTGTGTCGCGCAATGCCGCCCGACCACCGCGCCGACCGTGCATCAGGAGGATCTGGTCGGCACCTTGGCCCTGCAGGCCGATCACCCACAAGTGTTCGACGCGTTGATGTCCGGCAAGATCGTCCGCGCCGACCGCGATGTCGAGACCTCCGGCGTCTATCACCCCACACCGGTGCACGCGGTGCGCGAGGCCATTCCGGTGCGCTGCGGCGACGACGTGATCGCGGTGCTCAGCAGGGACACCGATGTGCAGCGGTCTCGGGTGCGCAGCACCCTCGAGATCGCCTATGTCGCTTGTGCCGACGATCTGTGCCAGATGATCGCCGACGGCAGCTTCCCGACCACCGAGGACCGCGCGGCCACCCATTCCAGCCCGCGCGCCGGTGACGGCTTCATCCGCCTCGACACCGAGGGCATCGTCGTCTACGCCAGCCCGAATGCCCTGTCCGCCTATCACCGGATGGGCTTGCAGGCCGACCTCGCGGGCCAGGATCTCGCGGTGCTCACCCGCTCGCTGATCACCGACCCGTTCGACGCCCAAGAGGTGGTCGGCGACATCCAGGCCGCGCTTGCGGGCCGCACCGGCCGCAGGATGGAGGTCGAGGCGCGCGGGGCGACCGTGTTGCTGCGCACCCTGGTGCTGCGGCCGCACGGCGAATTGGCCGGTGCCGCAGTGCTGGTCCGCGATGTGACCGAGGTGAAGCGCCGCGATCGCGCGCTGCTCAGCAAGGACGCCACCATCCGCGAGATCCACCACCGGGTGAAGAACAACCTGCAGACCGTCGCCGCGCTGCTTCGCCTGCAGGCGCGGCGAACCGAGAACGAGGAGGCGCAGGTCGCGCTTACCGAGTCGGTGCGCAGGGTCACCTCGATCGCGTCGGTGCACGAGATGCTGTCGATGTCGGTGGACGAAGAGGTCGACCTGGACGAGGTGGTCGATCGGCTGCTGCCGATCATGGCCGATGTGGCGACCGTGCACACCGCGCGGATCAAGGTGCGCCGCGCCGGATCGCTCGGTGTCTTCTCTGCCGAACGCGCGACGCCGCTGGTGATGGTGCTGACCGAACTGGTGCAGAACGCGATCGAGCACGCCTTCGATTCCGGCGAGAACGGCACGGTGACAATCCGTTCCGAGCGGTCGGCGCGCTGGCTCGACGTGATCATCAGCGACGACGGCCGCGGCCTGCCGACCGGATTCAGCCTGGAATCCTCCGACCGGCTCGGATTGCAAATCGTGCGCACGCTGGTGACCGCCGAACTGGGCGGTTCTATCGGTCTGCACCCCGGCGCCGACATCGGAACCGATGCCGTGCTTCGTGTTCCGCTCGGCAGGCGTTCCGGTCGTTAGTCGCCTATCACAGACCGCTTAGTTGGTCGTTTCGTTATAGGCGTTGTGGCACAAGAGAGCCCGGCACCTCGAAGGTGCCGGGCTTAAATGCGTTTACCGGACGAGGGCTGAATGCCCGGTAAAACCGAACGTCTGCTAGACGACGGTGCGGGTGCGCGTGCGTGCGTTGCGACGCTTGAGCGCCCGGCGCTCGTCCTCACTCATACCGCCCCACACGCCGGCATCCTGTCCGGACTTCAGGGCCCAGGACAGGCAGTCAGCGGTAACGGGGCAGCGAGCGCAGACCAGCTTGGCATCGGCAATCTGCGCGAGCGCAGGACCACTGTTACCCACCGGGAAAAACAGCTCGGGGTCCTCGTCGCGACAGATGGCCTTGTGGCGCCAGTCCATTCCTCTGCTCCTTTGCTGGGCGCCGCAAAGGGCGCCGACGGTTTGTGGATCGTTCACTTGTGCGACTCGAATGTTTCCGCACGGTTGCTTGTGAATGCTTTCACGAACACCGTAGATGTCAATAGGTATCTGGTGCACCGTGGGGAAGCTCACGCTCTATCGGCCCCCACATGGGGAACCTGCCCGGTCCTTTGTACTCGCTCTACCCAGTTTTCGCAGCACAACCACGATGTTTTTCGTGCGATTCCTGCATCACTCCGGTCGCGGCGCCACGACATCCAGGACGGCGGGCACGGCCGTGAAATCCACCACGTTGCGCTTCCCGATAAAGTCGCCATCGATTTGCAGACCGACGGGTTCCTTCGTCTCGATGCGCACGGACGGAACGTTGTCTTCGCGAAACAAATTGCGAGACTTGGGATTTCCGTCGGCCGCCAACAGCTGCCTGGCGAGGAGCAGTGTAGGCAGCACTGCCATCGAACGCACGGCAAACACGCCGAGACCGGTTTCGAATCTTGTGCCGGGGTTCGTGTGGACCGGGGTGGTGTTGAGGTAGGTCCACGGTGTCGTGTTCGTTACGAAGGCGTAATGCACGCCACTCACTGGTTCGTAGCCAGGGATCTCGACTTCGACGGTCGGCGCGTTGCGCTTGGCCCGGAAGAATTGTCGCACTGTTGTTCGAAGATATCGGGCCGGGGTCGCCGTTTTACCGCGCGCGCGGCTGGCATCGATCGCCTCGCACACATCCGCGTCCAGGCCGACGCCCGCGCTGAAGGTGAACCAGCGATCATCGGCGAGGCCGAGCCCGATGCGGCGGTCCCGGTCCAGCGTGAGCAGGTCGATCAGCTGGTTGGTCGCGGTGACCGGATCCGGCGAGATGCCGAGTGCGCGCGCGAACACATTGGCCGAGCCGCCGGGGATCACGCCTAGGCGCGGCAGCCACGCCTGACCGTCGTTGAGTTCGGGTAGCGGCAGGAAGCCGTTGATGGTTTCGTTGACCGTCCCGTCGCCGCCGTGCACGACGATCAGGTCCATCTCGTTGGTTGCGGCCCACTGCGCCAATTCGGCCGCGTGGCCGCGATGCTGGGTGTGCGCGACGGTCAGCTGCGTGCGACTCTCCAGCGCGTGTGCCAACAGGTCACGAGTCGCCGGAGTGGTCGAGGTGGCATTCGGATTGACGATCAGCAGCGTCCGCACAATGCGCAGCCTAATCGCCAGCGTCGAAGGGTCCGAAAAGCCGCTGAACCGGACCCGCCAGCAGCCACCGTCACTACAGCGGGTCGTAGGCTTGCCGGGTGGCTGAACGAGGCAAGGATGGCGGTTCCGGTGGCGTGCCGACGACGGTCCGTGGCGCAGGCGGATTGGTGACACTGGAGGGTGCGGTCGCCGTCACCGTTGCGCTGGTGTTGATCATGCGCGGGCTGCTCGGTCACGATCAATCCGCGACGAGCGGGTACGGCACCGCAGCGTGGTTCGGCATCCTCGGCGGCGGCGTGCTCGCCGCGGGCATCGGCCTGTTGTTCGGAAAGCGTTGGGGCCGAGCGATCGCCGTCATCGCACAACTGCTGCTGCTTCCGGTGGCATGGTCGCTGCTCACCGACTCGCATCAGCCGGTGTTCGGCACGCTGCTCGCCGTCGTTGCCGTCGGCGCGCTGGTGCTGCTGTTCGCCCCGCCGTCCACCCGCTGGATGGCCGAGGACTACGGCGTCGATCCCGGCGCCACCCGCGAGTGACGCTGCGCTCAGGCGCCGTTGACCACGGCGCCGCCGGTGCGTAGCGCGGCGCGGCAGAGCGCGTCGGCCCGGCGCGTGGTCTCCGGGAGCCGGTAGCGCGGCGTCAGGGCGAGCACCTGAGCGCACGCGGTGTCCAGGTCGATGCGATGGCCGACCGAGACGAAGACCGGCTTCACGCCCGCCCTGGTGCGCAGCGCGCTGCCGACCACCTCGCCGTCGATGGTGACGTCGGTGCGTGCGCCGCGTTCCGGGCCGGGTTCGAGATAGTCGCCCCACACGGATTTGGCGACGCCGATCGTCGGAACGCCGGTCAGCACGCCGATGTGGCAGGCAAGGCCGAGGCGCCGTGGATGCGCCAAACCCTGTGCGTCACACACCAAGAGATCTGGTGCGGTGCGGAGTCGCTCCAGCACCTGCATGGTCGTCGGCAGCTCGCGGAACGCGAGCAGCCCTGGGTAGTACGGGAACTCCGAGAAGCCGTGGGCGACCGCCGAATCGACGGTTTCCAGCGTCTGCGCCCGCACGACGACGGCGGCCGCGGCGACCGCGCCGGTGTCGGCATAGGCGCAGTCGAGTCCGGCGATGGTCCTGAATTCCTGTGCCCGCGTGGTGGTTTCCACCTTGGGGCGCAGTTCGTCCTGGATCGCCATTGCCTCGTCCGGCGTGGTGGGCCAGGTGAGTTCGTCGATGTGTCCGAGCCAAGTCATTGTGGGTGAACTTACTACGCTTCCTTGGCGAGGGTGTCCAGGGCCGAGCCGGTGAGCCGATAGCCGACCCACTCGTCTTGCACTGCGGCGCCGAGGGATTCGTAGAAATCGATCGAGGGCTTGTTCCAGGTGAGCACGGCCCAGGAGAGCCTGCTGTAGCCGTTGTCGACCGCCTCCTTCGCCAGCGCGGCGAGCAGCGCCTTGCCGTAGCCCTTGCCGCGGGTCTCCGGCTTGACGTAGAGATCCTCCAGGTAGATGCCGTGCACGCCGTCCCAGGTGGAGAAGTTGAGGAACCAGATCGCGCAGCCGACCAGCGCGTCGCCCTCGGCCACCACGTGCGCGAAGACCTTTGCGGCCGGGCCGAACAGCGCGGTCTCCAATTGTGCGGCGGTGACCGTGCACTCGTCGCTCGCCTTCTCGTACTCGGCGAGATCGTGGATGAGGTCGACCAGGCCCGGCACGTCGGCGGGGACGGCGCGGCGTAGTTCTGCAGTCACGGGTAGCTCCATTGCGGTGGGTAACTCGAGCGGGAAATCAGCTGGTGGTGATGGGAACGAGGTTGTGCGCCAGGACGGTTCGCGTCTCGTGTTCGTAACCGAGCACGGTAAGCGCGCCGGTCGACATGGCGAATCGGCGGCCCTCCCTGATATCGAATTCGGCCCAGCGGGCGATCAACGCCCTGGAGAAGTGCCCGTGCCCGACGAGGACGATATCCCGTTGCGGCAGAACGGGTTCCACCGAATCGAGGACGCGATCCGCACGGGCCCGCACCGCATCGGCGGACTCGCCCCCAGGCACGGTACCGGTCCAAATGGTCCAGCCCGGCGCGGATTCGCGGATCTCGGGAGTGGTCAGGCCCTCGTAGTCGCCGTAGTCCCATTCCGCCAGGTCGGCATCGACCGTGGCGGCGGTGAGCCCGGCCAGCTCCGCGGTGCGCATGGCCCGGCTGCGCGGGCTGGTGAACACCAGCGGGTCGCGCAGCTTCAGCGCGGCGAGCAGCGGCCCCGCGGCACGCGCCTGATCCTCGCCGTGCTCGGTGAGGGGCAGATCGCTGCGGCCGGTGTGCTTGTGCTGAGTGGACCAGGTGGTTTCCCCGTGTCGAAGCAGCACCAGTCGGGCATCGTCGAGGGCGGACATGAATCCATCATGGTTCACCGGGGCCGAACTGTGCCGTCCGGCCCCGCGGCATCGCCGATCAGCTCGGCTGGTCCAGGGTCAGCACCACCAGCGGAATCGGGAGTTCGACCTTGGCCTGGAAGTCGGCGAGGAACGGGTTGTTCGTCAGCGCCCAGTTCGCGAATTCGTCGTACTCCGCGCCCGCGAGCACGTGCGCGGTGCCGCGATAGGTCGAGCCCGCCAGCTCGATGGTGACCTGCGGGTTCACCGTGACGTTGTGATACCAGGCCGGGTACTTGTTCTCGATGAACGAGCTCAGGTAGAGGGTGTCGTCGCGGCGAAGCACGCCGAGCGGAACCGTGCGCGGCTTGCCGCTCTTGGCCCCGGTGGTGGTCAACAGCAGCAGCTCGGCGCCCGCGTAGGAGCCGCCGACCTTGCCGTCGTTGCTGCGGAATTCCTCGATGACGCCGTCGTTCCAGTTCGCCAGGTCTGCCTCGGAGAAGTCCTGGTTCCACGGTGCGTCCGGGTCGTCATACGACGTGACGGTCGGCGTCGATTCCGCTGCCGAGGGCTCAGTTTCACTCATGCCCGCAGTGTGCCGCACGGCACCGACAAATCAAGCCGGTCTTCCCACGGGTGGGGTGCTCAGCCGAGCGCGTAGAGCTCGGTGCCGCGTTGCTCGAGAATCGTCGTGCCGAGCACCGCGAGCGAGATGGGCGCGCCGGTGTAATCGGTGCGGTTCACCGGGATGCGGGCGACCTCGCCACCGGATGCCGGATCGAGGACCGCGAGCGCACCCGGCGTCGGCATGAGCAGCTTGCCTGCCATCGCGGCGGGGGAGCCGAGCGCGCTGGCCGCGGTCCAGAGCGGATCGAAGGTGCTGCCGTTCAAAGCGATCAGGCTGTTGCCGGTGAAAACCAGGTAGGCCGAACCGATTCGGGTGGTCGTCGACTTGTCGCTCAGCGGTGCCGAAAGCTGGTGCACCACAATCGGATTGCCGGTGGCGTCGAAGACTGCCAGCCGCGGCGACGTCGCCTCGGCGCCTGCGGCGGCCGGTGTGCCGGGCAGGTAGACCACGATCCTGTTGTCCGACACCGCGAGCACCCGCGCATTGGTGGAATCCGTTCCAGGACCGGACAATACGTGCGAGCCGTACTCCTCGGGCACCGTGTTGTCCTTCGGTGCGGGATTCAGCACGGTGAGCCGGTCGGCCGTGTCCTCTGGGCAGCGTTCCAGCACTGCGAGCCGGGAGGGGCTCGAGCCCGACGACAGCAGCGCACAGCCTTTGCGCGGTTGGGTTTTCACGTTCACCGGCGCGTCGACGAACCCGTACTCGATGGTGCGCACCAGGTCCGAACGCCACATCTCCAGTCGCTTCGGCCCCTGCGCCAGCATGTAGGTGCCGTCGACCGACAACCGCACGGACGGGTCCATGTAGCTGGTGCGCGCGGTGCGCCTGGCTCCGCTGTCACCGGCCAGCAGCGTCGCCTGACTGCACCCGCGCTGATCGAGGTACACCGCGACCACGGTCGCCGCCTGGCTCTCGAGCCCGCAGAGCGGCAGGTCGCGCCGATAGCGCCACAGCTCGTTGCCGGTGCGCGGATCATGGCCGATCACCGTGCCTTCGGCGCCGGTGAGCACGACGCCCGCCGCGGTCAACGCTCTGGCGGCCGCCGGATCCGGCGCGTGCCACAGCTCGCGCAGTGCGGTCGGCAGCTGGTCGGCCGCGACCGGAGTCGGCACGGGCGCGGCCGCGGTGACGGATTCGGTGCTGTTGGCATCGCTACGCGCCCACACCACCACCGCCGCGATCACCACGAGTACGGCGATCGCGGCAGCGGAGACGACATCGGCGCGCGTTCGCCGCTCGGGTGCGAGCACGATTGCGAGAGTAACGGATCCGGTCGGTCAGACCGAAGCCGTGGCGGGCTCCACCGCGACGCTGCTGCTCTCGGCGACGCCGTCGCCTGCGGGCTTGCGGCGCCGCCGCCTGCGCCGGGCAGGCTGATCGGCCGCGTCGGCGGCCTCGGCGTCGCCGTCGTCGGAAGCGGTTTCCGCAGAATCGGATCCGTTGTCGGACTCGCCTGCGGGCTTGCGCCGCCTGCTCCGCCTGCGCCGAGCGGGCTTGTCCCCGTTCTCGTCCGCGTCGTCGGCGGGATGCGTGCCGTTGTGCTGCGCGTCGGCGCCGTTGGACCCGGCGTCGTCGGTGCCGTTGGACCCGGCGTCGGCGCCGTCCCCGTGCACCGCGGCCTCGTCGATCGGCCTGCCGCGCACGGTCCGCTTGCGGTTGCGCTTACGCGGTGCCCGCGCCGGACGTTCCACCACGACCGCGTCCTCGTCCCGCTCCGCGGGCTTGGCCTTGCGGACGGTGCCGGTGACACCCTCGGGAATGCCGAGTTCGGCGAACAGGTGCGGCGACCGCGAGTAGGTCTCCACCGGTTCCGGGATGCCGAGGTTGAGCGCCTTGTCGATGCCCGCCCAGCGGTTCAGCTCGTCCCAGTCGATCAGCGTCACCGCGATACCGGTGCGCCCGGCCCGGCCGGTGCGCCCGATCCGGTGCACGTAGGTCTTCTCGTCCTCGGGGCACTGGTAGTTGATGACGTGGGTGATGTCGTCGATGTCGATGCCACGCGCCGCGACGTCGGTCGCGACGAGCACATCGATGGCGCCCTTGCGGAACTTGGTGAGCGCCTTCTCGCGGGCGATCTGACCGAGGTCACCGTGCACGGCGCCGACCGAGAAGCCGCGCTCGGCCAGATCGTCGGCGACCTTCTGCGCGGTGCGCTTGGTCCTGGTGAAGATCATGGTGGCGCCGCGACCCTCGGCCTGCAAGATCTTGGCGATCAGCTCGCTCTTGTCCAGCGCGTGTGCGCGGTAGACGAACTGCGCGGTGCGGTCGTGCACGGCGGAATCGTGCGGTTCCTCGGCCCTGATGTGCGTCGGGCGGGTCAGGAACGTGCGGGCCAGCGTGATGATCGGGCCAGGCATGGTCGCGGAGAACAGCATGGTCTGGCGCTTGTCCGGGACCATGGTGAGGATGCGCTCGATATCGGGCAGGAAGCCGAGGTCGAGCATCTCGTCGGCCTCGTCGAGCACGAGCACGCCGATCTTGCCGAGGATCAGATGGTTCTGGTTCGCCAGATCGAGCAGGCGGCCCGGCGTGCCGACGACGACGTCGACGCCGGTGCGCAGCGCCGCGATCTGTGACTCGTAGGGGCGGCCACCGTAGATCGAGGCCACCTTCAGCGAGCCCTGGTGGTTGCTCAGGTACTTGCCCGCGTTCTCCAGGTCGCTGGTGACCTGGATGCACAGCTCGCGGGTCGGCACGATGACCAGTGCCCGCGGGGTGCCGTCCAGCGGCGTCGTCCCGGTGTCGGCGGTGGCGATGCGATGCAGCAGCGGCACGCCGAAGCCGAAGGTCTTGCCCATGCCGGTGCGTGCCTGGCCGATGAGATCCTCACCGGCGAGCGCGAGCGGCAGGGTGAGTTCCTGAATAGCGAAAGTACGTTCGATGCCGATCTCGTCGAGCGCGCGGACGATTTCGTCGCGAACTCCTAATTCGGCAAATGTGGGTGCGGTATGTGTTGCGTCCAGTTCGGCGGTCAACAGCGTCTCCGCCACCCCGGGTTCCTGTTCGACGGTGATCTTGCTCAGGTTCGTGCCTTCCTCGTAATCGCGTCCCGCGCGCACGAGGTGGGGCGGACCGGCCGGCCCGCGACGACCACGTCTCCGCCTGTGATACTCACCCGGCCACGCTCTGGATGTCGTCGGGTGCGGCGATCGGAGCGCAGCTACCTCGGGAGACATCGGCGCGGCGCACTGGTGATGCGGAGCTGGTGCGCGCACATTTTCCTGAACGACGAATCCGCTGCTCGAAAGGCCGATCTGTCGGTACCGCAGCGCGGTGCTCGCATAGATCTGGCAACTCGGTCGAGCGAAAATTTTCGTTGTCCGCTGCGATTGTAGCGTGATATTGTGCGCCACTCGAATTGCACCGCCGATTATTCGAAATCCCATCTCCGGTATCCGCGCGCCCGTTCATCGACGTACGCTGCGCGACATGGCAATTCATCCCGCGCGGCAAATCTGGACGACCCTGGAGCCACTACATGACGTGGTCTATTTCGGGACCGGTGTCAAGGAGGCGGGCGTCGCGATCGGGCTGCGCGGTTACTGGCAAACATACTTCGCATTTCGGGCCGCACCGCTCGGTCCGGTGACCCCTGCCACAGTGCTGGCGACCTTCGCCGGTTTTCACCAGGAAATGATCAACAAGGCGCTACCCGAGGCGTGGTCGCGCGCCACGCCGCAGCAGTGTCTGGATGTCCGGCTCGACCTGTCCACCGCGTTGCTCCGTGGCCTCGGGGCCGGCGACGCGGAATGTGCGCGCGCGGTCGAGTTGCTTGTTCCGGTGCAGGAGGCCGCGGATCCGACCGGACGGCCGCTCTTCGCGGCGAATGCGGCACTGCCGTTGTCCGCGGATCCGGTCGGCGCGTTGTGGCAGCTCTGCGCCTCGTTGCGCGAGCACCGCGGCGACGGGCACATCGCCGCGCTGGTGACGCACGGACTTACCGGCCGCCACGCGATGATCATGCAGGTCGCGGCGGGCAAGGTCGCGGAGTCGGTGATGCGGCGGGCGCGGGGGCTTTCCGAACAGGAGTGGTCCGACGCGTTCGACGACCTGCGGGCCAGGGGATTGGTGCGCGGCGAATCGACCAATCCGGCGCTGACCAACAGCGGCGGCGAATTGCTGGAGCGGGTGGAGGCGAGCACCGATGCGGCGGCCTGGAACGGCGGACTTGCCGTGCTGTCTGCCGATGCCGTCACCGAGCTGACGACCTCGCTCGAGCCGCTGGTCAAGCGGGTGTACGCCGAGGTCGTGCCGCCGATGAACCCGGTCGCGATGGGGAAGCGGTAGCGGCAAAGCGGGCCTTGCCTGTTACCGCCGGTACCGAGATGTGAGACATTCTCGGGGTGAACATCGCGGACACTGTCACGATCGCCGCCCGCAACGCGTGGGCGCTGACCTTCGGCCCCGGCGTCGAAGCTCCCGACCCGACCCCGTCGACGGTGCTGTGGGACGAACCGCACCGGCAACTGCGTCGCTTCGAGCAGCGCGCGGCAGGCCGCGGCGCCGGCCGGTCCGGATTCGACACCGCAACCGCCGCAACGGATTCCGCGGTGCTGCTGGTGCCGCCGCTCGCCGCGCCCGCCAGCTGCTTCGATCTGCGCCGCGACCAGAGCATGGCCGGGTTCCTGCTGGAGACGGGTCGCACGCCCTATGTCATCGACTACGGCGACATCACCTACGGCGATCGGGGCATGGGCTTCGAGGAGTGGATCGACGAGATCCTGCCCGAGGCGGTGCTGCGCAGCTCCGCCGATCAGGACGGCAAGCCGGTCGATCTGGTCGGCTGGTCGCTGGGCGGCACCCTCGCATTGCTCACCGCCGCCGCGCATCCCGAACTGCCGGTCCGCTCCATCACCGCCGTCGGCGCACCGCTGGACTACGACAAGCTCGCCGGGATCCCGCAATTGCGTGCGGCCGCGAAACTCACCGGCGGCCTCGGGATGTCGACGCTCATCCGGGCAACGGGCGGGGTGCCAGCGCCGCTGACCCGCTTCGCCTACAAGGTCACCGCCTGGGATCGCGAGCTCAAACGTCCGTGGTTCATCGCAAACAACATCACCAGCACCGAGACGCTGGCGCGGATGGAGTCGATCGATCGGTTCATGGCCGAGATGCCCGGCTACCCCGGTCGTTTCTACGATCAGCTGTGGCGTCGCATGATCCTGAACAACGACATCGGCAAGGGCGTCGTGCAGCTCGGCGACCGGCACATCGAGCTGGCCCAGGTGAGTGCCCCGGTGCTGCTGGTCGGCGGCCCCTCGGACGTGATCGCCCCGGCCGCCGCCGTCGAGGCGGGCACCCGCACCCTCACCGGCGCCGCGACGGTGCGGTACGAAACCGCGCCGGGCAGCCACCTCGGCATCCTCACCGGACCCGAGGCCCGCGCGACCACATGGGCATACCTGGACAAGTTCTTGGCGGAGGCGAATTCTCACACGGCTCTCTAGGCAGCAAGACCTGGTACTAGGGTGGAGGCATGGGAGCACAGTCACCTGCCGCGCTGGGTGTTTCGTCGACCGACTCCATCCCCGCCGACCATCCTGGGGTCATAGAACTGTTCGCGGTGCTCGCCTATGGCGAGATCTCGGCGTTCTATCGGCTGGCCGAGGAAGCGAAGCTGTCGCCGACCCTGCGGGGCAAGGTCGCGGTCGCCAAGATGGCCTCCGCTGAAATGGAACACTTCAAGGCGCTCGAGTCGGCACTGGCCGATCGCGGCGTCGACATCTTCGACGCGATGGCGCCGTTCGTGCGGGCGCTGGATGCTTACCACGCCTCCACCGATCCCTCGACCTGGCTCGAGTCGATGGTGAAGTTCTACGTCGGTGACGGCATCGCCGCTGACTTCTACACCGAGATCGCCGGCGCGCTTGCTCCCGAGGTCGCCGAGGTGGTCCGGGACGTGCTCGCCGAGACCAGCCACTCCGAGTTCGTGGTCGAAGAGGTGCGCCGCGCGGTCGAGGAGAGTCGCTCCGAGCGCGACCGGCTCACCCTGTGGGGTAGGCGGCTGCTCGGCGAGGCGATCACGCAGGCGCAGTACGTGATGGCGCAGCGCGACGAGCTGACCGAGCTGGTGCTCAGCGCCACCGGCGACCTGAACGGGATTGCCGCGCTGTTCGAGCGCATGCAGGCCAGCCACGCCGAGCGCATGGCCAAGCTGGGTATCTAGACCTGCTTGGACTCCAGCACTATTCGTTGACCGCGGTGGACCGGACCAGGCGCAGACCCTGCGTCTGGACCTGGGCCTGATCAACGAGCCAGACGACGATGCTCTGATCGCGGTCGGCTTCCAGTGTTTCGAACGGCACCGCGACTTGGCCGTGCTCCGGATGGTCGATATGCAGCATCCCCGAGGCGGGCGCGCCGACCTGATGGGGCTTCCAGCGCTCGGCGAAGGCGGGGTACTTGCGCAGCGCATCGATGGTTTCCAGCAGCGAATCATCGCCTGGCCACCGTGATTTGGCGCGCAAGAGCGCCGCGGCGAACAGATCCGCGGCCTCGGACCAGTTGCGCAGCATGGTGCGCGCCGTCGGATCGACGAAGGTGTACCAGGCCAGATTCGGCTGGCCCTCGGTGCCGAGCAGGCCGATGGGTGCGGCGAAGTCGGCCCATGCGGTGTTCCAGCCGAGCACGTTGAGTCGCCTGCCGACCACGAAGGCGGGGGTCGGCTGCAAGGCGTGCAGGATCGACTGGATCGTCTCTGCGATCTGCTCCTCGGCGGATTCACTACCGGGGCACTGGGATTCGTTGCCCGAGGCCAGGGCGAGCAGGCTGAAGTGGTGTCGCTGTTTGCCGCGAAGCAAGAGCGCGTCGGCGAGCGCGTCGACCACCGCCACCGAGGGATTGGTGTCGCGGCCCTGTTCCAGGCGCGCCAGGTAGTCGGCGCTGACGCCGGCTCGGACGGCGACCTCCTCGCGGCGCAGTCCGGGGGTCCGGCGACGCCTGCCTTCCGGCATGCCGACGTCGCCCGGCCGGAGTTCGGCCCTGCGCGCGATCAGGAACTCCGCGAATCCGTTGGTTGCCATGGGCTCCATCGTGCCGCTTCCTAGGAGGCTTAGCCTCGCCCTGTCAGGTCCAGGATAACGGCGGTCTGGTTAACGGACCACGGTCCGGTCATTGTGGTTGGCATGACAACTTCCTCCGAAACCACCACGTCGCTGAAGGCAGGCTCCTGGGCGCTCGACACCGCGCACTCCTCGGTCGCCTTCACCATTCGCCACCTCGGCATCTCCAAGGTGCGCGGCGGCTTCACCAAGTTCGAGACCGAATTCGTGGTCGACGAGTCCGGCGCCGCTCAGCTCGGCGCGACCATCTACCTCGACTCGTTCGACACCGGCAACGCCGACCGTGACGCGCACATCCGCACCGCGGACTTCCTCGACGTCGCCAACCGGCCGACGCTGACCTTCCGCGCCACCGAGCCGGTGCAGGTCGGCGAGAGCTTCGAGGTCGAGGGCGAGGCCACGCTCGGCGGCGTCACCAAGCCGGTCACCCTCGACGTCGAATGGGGCGGCGTGCAGGAGTTCGGCGCGACCGGCGACCGCCACGCCGGATTCTCCGCCACCGGCACCATCAAGCGCACCGACTTCGGCGTCGGCGGCCCGCTGCCCGGCATGCTGAGCGACAAGGTCAACATCGAGCTCGAGATCCAGCTGATCGAGCCCAAGTAAACGGTGCTCGCGCGACAGGCCTGCACAGCGGCGTGCGGGCCTTTCCTGTGTTCGCTGAGGGCGCAGGTAGCCGTCTGTCCGCTGTGTGTTTCCCTGCACTAGCCTTTATCGAGACAGCACAGGACTCTTACGTTCGGAGGTTGGCCGTGGAGGTCAAGATCGGTATTTCGGATAGCCCGCGCGAGCTCTTGATCAACAGCTCACAGACCCCGGATGAGGTCGAGGCGCTGGTGTCCGATGCGCTGAACGGCAGCGGCGGCGTCGTCTCCCTGACCGACGACAAGGGCCGCAAGTTCCTGATCCAGGCATCGAAGGTCGCCTACGTCGAGATCGGCACCGTAACCGCGGGCCGCGTCGGCTTCGCCACTGTTTAGACACACCCGGCCGAACAGCAACGAGCCCCTGCCTCCTCGGGAGGCAGGGGCTCGTTCGCGTTCTTGCGTCAGTCGATCGGGTGCAGCGGGACGTGCGACAGACCGCCCCAGGCAAGCGACACCGTCGTGTCGACGGCCTCTTCCTTCGGGATGGGCCGGTCCGCCTCGAGCCAGTAACGCGCGGTGAACTGGCTCGCACCGACCAGGCCGACCGCGAGGATGCGGGCCCGGTACGGGTCGAGGCCGGAGTCGTGGGCGACCAGATCGAAGACCGCGTCCACACAGGCCTCGGTGGCCTGCTCGACCCGGCGCTGCACCTGCGGCTCGCTGGTGAGGTCGGATTCGAAGACGAGCCGGAAGCCCTGCATCTCGTTGTCGACGAAATCGAAGTAGGCCTGCACGGCGGCCCGTACCCGCTGGCGGTTGTCGGTGGTCGACCGCAGCGCCTGCCGGACGCTGGAGACCAGCATGTCCACGTAGTTCTGCAGCACCGCCAGATACAGCTCCAGCTTGCTGGTGAAGTGTTGGTACAGCACCGGCTTGCTCACGCCTGCGCACTGTGAGATCTCGTCCATACCGGCGGCGTGATAGCCACGCTGCACGAATACTTCGCTGGCCGCCGCGAGTAGCTGCTGACGTCGCTCGTCACGCGGAAGCCGGGTGCCGCGTTTGGCGGGCTCGGACGACGATCTGCGGGACGCCATCCGGTCCACGAGGTCAGTCATTTCGGCTCTCCCAGTTGATTCCCCGGCAAGGGGTATGCACCGGGTATCCCAAGAACGATACTCGGTTGTTGCCGACCACTAGACCCGGGCGTGAGAAGTCATTCGGGGCGGTGAGAAATGTCGCACCTGAGGGCGGTGCGGGCGTGCCCGACAGCGC
Source organism: Nocardia sp. NPDC049149 (assembly GCF_043197455.1). Taxonomy (NCBI): domain Bacteria; kingdom Bacillati; phylum Actinomycetota; class Actinomycetes; order Mycobacteriales; family Nocardiaceae; genus Nocardia; species Nocardia sp. NPDC049149. The sequence continues at coordinate 523,821 of NZ_JBICTD010000002.1, read as the reverse complement.
CGCTCGGCCGCTGTGAGAACCTGGTGTCCGTGAAGGACCGACGGGAAGGGCCGTCCGGCGGTGGGCGCGACTCGCGCCGCCGTGCTGGTCCCGGCGCGCCCGGTTCCGTAGTGTCAGACCCCGTGGCAAGGTCCGGCCCGGAGATACGTCGGGGCGCAGCCGCCCGTACCGGCGCTGCGTCGCGGTTCGATGCCGACGACCCGCTCCGATCCGACGACGGCTTCGACCCGGACGGCGAACTCGGTAGCGACAGCTATGCCGCCGCCGACGGATTCACCACCGAGGAGCGCCGCGCCCGCCCACGTCCCGGTGCTACTACCCGGCCGAGGCGCGGTGCGAATCACCATGACGGACAGCTTGATTCGGACGGGGTGCGGCGCGATCACAACGGCGTCGAGATCTATGACCCGCTCGGCCTCTACGGTCAGTCCGACCGCTCCCACCAACCGCTGCGCGCCAGTTGGGATCCCACCGCCGCAGCCGAGGGCAGAGACCGGGGCCGCCCCGACCGCAGCGTCAAAAAGCAAAGCGCCCTCGGCCGATTCGTCTCGACCTACGGCTGGCGGGCCTACGCGCTGCCTGTCCTGTTCGTCGTCACCGTGCTGGTGGTCATCGATGCGGTGCGCGGCAGCGATCCGTCGACCGCCGCCGGCACCGCGCCCGGCTTGGGACATTTGAGCCCGCGGGCCGCGAACTCGGGCATCATCGGCGCACCACCCGGCGACGGCCACTTTCCCACCGACCTGCCGACCGGCGCGCTGCCAGACGGCGGCCCCTACGCCGAAAGCGGCTCGGGCTCTTGGCATGTGGTGCCCGGCGGCACCGCGCAGGTCGGGACGGGCACCGACACCGTGTTCCGCTACACCGTGGAGATCGAGGACGGCGTCGACACGACCGCGTTCGGCGGCGATCAGTCGGTGGCGAAGCTGGTCGACTCCACCCTGGCCAACCCGAAGAGCTGGACCCAGGATCAGAAGTTCGCCTTCCGCCGAGTCGACCAGGGCGACACCGAGTTCCGCATCTCGCTCACTTCCCGCAAGACCGGCCGCGAGGCCTGCGGTTTCGAGATCCCGATCGACTCGTCCTGCTACAACGCCGATCTCGGCCGAGTGGTGCTCTCCGAGGTCCGCTGGGTCCGCGGCGCGATCGCGTTCGAGGGCGACATCGGCTCCTACCGGCAGTACCAGATCAACCACGAGGTCGGCCACGCCATCGGCTACCACCAGCACCAGCCGTGCGAGACCGACGGCGGCCTCGCCCCGGTGATGATGCAGCAGACCTTCGGCATCAAGAACAACGACATCGCCGCGCTCGAGCCGGGCGGTGCCGTGCCGATGGACGGCAAGCGATGTCGCTTCAACCCGTGGCCGTACCCCCGCGGCTGACGCGGCGACCGGTGCGCGACGATAGGTCGGGAAGAACGGTCTGGTCGCGGATGTTGCACAACGAGATCGACCCATTCGATGCGAGGAGTCCTGGACGTGTCATCACCTAAGTCCCTGCCGCCGCTGGTCGAGCCTGCCGCGGAGCTGACCAAGGACGAGGTGGCCCGCTACAGCCGCCACCTGATCATTCCCGATCTCGGCGTGGACGGACAGAAGCGGCTGAAGAACGCCAAGGTGCTGGTCATCGGTGCGGGTGGGCTCGGCTCTCCGGCGCTGCTCTACCTGGCCGCCGCGGGCGTCGGCACCCTCGGCATCGTCGAGTTCGACGAGGTCGATGCTTCGAATCTGCAGCGTCAGATCATCCACGGCGAGTCCGATATCGGGCGGCCGAAGGCCGACAGCGCGCGCGACTCGATCCTGGAGATCAACTCCGGCATCGACGTCCGGCTGCACAAGCTGCGCCTGGAGCCGGAGAACGCGGTCGAGCTGTTCGCCGAGTACGACCTGATCGTGGACGGCACCGACAACTTCGCCACCCGCTACCTCGTCAACGACGCGGCGGTGCTGGCGGGCAAGCCCTACGTGTGGGGCTCCATTTACCGCTTCGAGGGCCAGGTTTCGGTCTTCTGGGAGGACGCGCCGGACGGGCGCGGCATCAACTACCGCGACCTCTACCCGGAGGCGCCGCCGCCGGGCATGGTCCCGTCGTGCGCCGAGGGCGGCGTGCTCGGCGTGCTGTGCGCGTCCATCGGCTCGGTCATGGTGACCGAGGCGATCAAGCTGATCACCGGCATCGGCGAGCCGCTGCTCGGTCGGCTGATGGTGTACGACGCACTGGACATGAACTACCGGACCATCAAGCTGCGCCGCGACCCGGAACGGCAGCCGATCACCGAACTGATCGACTACGAAGCGTTCTGCGGTGTGGTGTCCGAGGAGGGCCAGGCCGCCGCGGCGGGCTCGACCGTGACCGCGCGCGAGCTGAAGGAGCTGCTCGACGCGGGCAAGGAGATCGAGCTGATCGACGTGCGTGAGCCCGTCGAGTGGGACATCGTGCACATCGATGGCGCCAAGCTGATCCCGAAGGACCGCATCCTGTCCGGCGAGGCGCTGGCCGAACTGCCGCAGAACCGTCCGATCGTGTTGCACTGCAAGACCGGTGTCCGTTCCGCCGAGGCCCTCGCCGCGCTGAAGCGCGCAGGCTTCGCCGATGCCACGCACCTGCAGGGCGGTGTGATCGCCTGGGCTCGCCAGGTCGACCCCTCGCTGCCGGTCTACTGACGGTCCGCGGCGGCTGACGGACGCTTGGTGACCCCAGCCTGACCGGCGGGGGTTGCGCATCGGCGCGGCGTCCTGTACAGCGTCCACCCCGGCGGTACGGTACGGCCGTGACTTCTGTGGAACCTCCCGAGCACGTGCGTGCCACGTTCGGTCTGCGCGAAGTGACACCGGTTACCTTGGGCGACTGGGAAGGTGGCTGGCGTTTCGGGGACGTGGTGCTCAGCCCGGTCGCCGATCATGCACGGGCCGCGTGGTCGGCCAAGGTGCGCGAGACGCTGAAGGTGGACGGGCTGCGCCTGGCCCGCCCGGTGCGCGCGACCGACGGCCGCTACGTGGTGTCCGGCTGGCGCGCCGACACCTATCTCGAGGGTGTCCCGGAACCGAGGCACGACGAAGTGGTTTCGGTGTCGCTGCGCCTGCATCAGGCCACGGCGCACCTCGAACGACCCCGATTCCTGGTGCAGCCGCCGGTCGCGCCGTGGGTCGATGTGGACGTGTTCGTCGCGGCGGACCGGGCCGCCTGGGAGGCGGTGCCGCTGCGCAGCCTGCGCGCGGGTGGGGCGGCTCAGCCGTCGCAGTCGCCGGACGGTCTGCGCAGCATGGAGCTCATCGGTCAGCTGGCCACGTTGCGCAAGCCGGTGCAGACGCCCGCCCAGCTGGTGCACGGCGATCTGTTCGGAACCGTGTTATTCGCAGGGGTTTTCACGCCGGGGCTCACCGACATCACGCCGTATTGGCGGCCTGCGCCGTGGGCGGCCGGAGTGATCGTGGTCGACGCGCTGGCGTGGGGCGGCGCCGACGACGGGCTGCTGGAGCGCTGGCGGGATCTGCCGGAGTGGCCGCAGATGTTGTTGCGCGCGGTCATGTTCCGGCTCGCGGTGCACGCGCTGCACCCGCGTTCGACACCGGAGGCGTTCCCCGGCTTGGCCCGCACGGCGGACATGGTCCGCCTGCTGCTGTAGGCCGGGGAACGCGCTGCGGCGGTTACACGTTCGCGTAGGCCAGGGACGGCGAGCGACCGATCGCGAACGAGGACCGCAGGTAGAACCACCAGGTTGCGGCACCCATGAGCAGGAACGCCACCGCGTAGGCCCAGAACGCGGGCGCCATCGAGTGGTAGTTGATGTTGGACAGCCGCAGCGCCTGCTGCAACAGCCACCCGCCCGCGGCGCCCACCGCACCGATCACACCGATCGCGGCGCCTGCCTGTCGCCGGGCCGAGGCGGCCGACTCACTCTGGCTCAGGCCGTGTTCCGCGGCGTACTTCTTGGTTTCGGCGCTGAAGATGGTCGGGATCATCCGATAGGTCGAGCCGTTGCCGATGCCGGCGAGCACGAACAGCAGCAGGAACGAGATCAGGTACAGCGGGAAGCTCTTCAGCTCCAGCCCGGCCATGATCAACGCGACCGACACGGCCATGCCGCCGAACACATAGAGGGTGATCTTGGCGCCACCGACCTTGTCCGACACCCAGCCGCCGAACGGACGGCTGACCGAGCCGACCAGCGCGCCGAGGAAGGCCAGGTTGCCGAGCGTGGTGATCCAGCCGATCTTGGTCAGCTCGGGGAAGTTGGCCTTGATCAACGTCGGGAAGGCGAAGGAGAACCCGATGAACGAGCCGAAGGTGCCGATGTAGAGCACGGCCATCACCCAGGTGTGCACGTTGGTCAGCGCCAGCTTGTAGGAACGACCGTCGGACTTGGCATTCGACACGCTGTCCATGTAGCGCAGCGCACCGAAGGCCGCGACGAGGATGAACGGCACCCAGACCAGGATGGCCAGCGTGAGCCCGAAGCGGTAGCCGGCGGGGTCCTTGGCGGTGAGATGCGTGCCGAAGGTGATCAACAGCGGCAGCACCAGTTGAGTCTGCGCGACACCGAGATTGCCGCCTGCCGCGTTGATGCCGAGCGCGGCGCCCTTCTTGCCGTCGGGGAAGAAGAAGTTGATGTTGGCCATCGAGGAGGAGAAGTTGCCGCCGCCGACACCGGCCAGCGCGGCCAGGATCATGAAGACCCACATCGGCGTGCCCGGCTGGTTGATGAAGTACGCCAGCCCGAGCGTCGGGATCAGCAGTAGCCCAGCGCTGAACGTGGTGAACGCCCGCCCGCCGAACTTGGGGATGGCGAAGGTGTACGGGATGCGCAGCGCGGCGCCGACCAGGGTCGGGGTCGACGACAGCAGCAGCGCGTTGCTCACCGCGGTCGGATCGCCCTTGCCGAGCCCGGCCAGGAAGCCGAAGCCCGCGGCGCCCATGCTGGTGACGACGGTGCCCCAGAGCACCCAGACGGCGAAGCCGAGGTTTTCCGCGAACACCGAGAAGATCAGGTTCTTGCGCGCGGTCTTGTCACCGCCCGCTGCCCAGAACGCCGGGTTGTCCGGCTCCCAGTGCTCGAGCCAGCGCCCCCGCAGCTGATGGACGAAAGTCGGTGATTGCGTTGATGCTTCGTTCGGTGGGTTCGACGGGGTGCCGGTGGCGATGGCAGTCATCGGCTTCCTCTCACTTCAGCTCGACTGCCCTCATCGCGGCACGGTGGCCACAGGCTCGGTCGAGTTGCCTGGTTATGGTCGATTCATAACCTAGGGAGGAGTTGTTGCCGCGCTATGGCTCTCGGTGAAGTTCCCGGCAATTCCGACTCACACGCTGGGCAGTCGACGTGTGACGACTTGGTTACCCTGCTGTTCGATGCCGCGAATGACGCCTATCGCTGGTCTGGGTATTCGGCGATCAGCGAGTTGAGGAAGCAGCTCGCCGCCGACGCGGCCCGCTCGGGGTCGCCGTCGATCACCGCGTGCACCAATTCGGCGTGCTCCTCGGGGTACGAGTCGTCGGACTTCAATGTCCGTGCCCGGATCACCTGTTCGATGATGGGCAGCAGCGAATCGTAGAACTCGAGGTAGACGGCGTTGTGGCTGGCGACAACGATGGCGCGATGCAGCTCGACGTCGGCCTCGATGGCGGCCGGGTTGTCGTCGTCGTAGGCCTTGTCCCGCTCGGCGAGCAGTTGCAGCAGGTTCGCGATATCGCCGTCGTCGCGGCGGCGCGCGGCCAGCGCGGCGGCCGTGGTGTCGAGGGCGAGCCGCAGTTCGAGGACGTCGCGCTCTTCGGCATCGGCGAAGTATTTACCGAGTGTGCCTCCCAGGTCGGAGGAGGCGATCACGTAGGTTCCCGAGCCTTGCCTTCGCTCGAGCATCCCCGCGTGCACGAGGGCTTGAACGGCCTCGCGCACGGTGTTTCGACCCGTCCCGGTCAGCTCGGTGAGCTCGGGTTCGGTGGGGATGCGAGAGCCGATCGGCCAACGGCTGGAACGTATTTCGGCACGCAGCTGCTCGGTGACCTGGGCAATGAGGCTGGTGCGCCGGACTGGTTGCACTGACCTAGAGTACCGCTCATCACAAATCGTTGCCTCCTATCATCCGGTCATCCTATGATTTCGCAGTGACTGCAACCCTCCAGGAAACTCAGCAACGGCCGGAATCCGCACTGGTCGAGCAGCGTCGACGCGCGCTGATCGAGGGTCGTCTGCTCGTGCTCGCAGCCATCCTGATGTCGGCACTCACCCTGCGTGTCGCGGTCACCGCATTCAGCCCGCTTGCCGAACGGATCGGCGCCGACGTCGGCTACGGCACGGCCGTTGTCGGTGTCTTCGGCATGATCCCGACCGCGATGTTCGCGCTGTCCGGCGTGCTGACCCCGCTGTTCGTCGGGCGGCTCGGCCTGGAACGCACCGCGCTGGCGGCCATGCTCATGGCAGGCACCGGCATGCTGGTCCGGGTGCTGCTGAACGGCACCGCCGAACTCCTCGTCTTCTCCGCCCTCGCCCTTGCCGGCATGGGCATCGGCAACGTGGTGATCCCGCCGCTGGTCAAGCGGTACTTCGCCGACCGGCTCGCGGTGGTCAGCTCGCTGTACATCGTGATGGTGCAGCTCGGCACGGTGGTGCCCGCGTTCGTCGCGGTGCCGGTCGCCGACGCGCACGGCTGGCGAATCTCCTTGGGGCTGTGGTCGATCCTCAGCTTCGCGGCCGTGCTGCCGTGGCTCGGGGTGCTGCGCGACCGGCGTGGTCGCGATCGCGAGGACACCACCGCGCTGCCTGCCGACAAGCCGCGGGACGGGCAGGTGTGGCGTTCGCCGCTCGCCTGGGGCATGGCAGGCATGTTCGGCATGACGTCGTTGATCACCTATGCCATGTTCACCTGGCTGCCCAAGATCCTCAGCGACGCCGGAGCAAGCGCGAGCTTCGGCGGCTCGATGACCGGTCTGTTCGCGGTCGTCGGCCTGGCCGCCGCGTTCATCGCACCCACCGTGGTCGCGCGATTCCGCAATCCCTTCTTCATCGTGGTCGGCTGCGCGGCGTTCTTCGTCGCTGCCTTCGTCGGGCTGCTCGTTGCCCCCATGAGCGCGCCCATTCTGTGGGTGGTGCTGCTCGGCATCGGTCCGAGCACCTTCCCGATGGGGCTGACGCTGATCAACCTGCGCACCAACACCTCGGGTGGTTCCGCGGCGCTGTCCGGGTTCACCCAGGGCGTCGGCTACGCGGTCGCCTGCGTCGGACCGCTGCTGTTCGGCGTGCTGCACTCGCTGACCGACGGCTGGCTCGCGCCGTTCGCGCTGCTCGGCGTCGCGGTGCTGGTGCTGCTCGCCGGCGCCTGGCAGGCATGCAAGCCGCGGATGCTGGAAGACACCTGGGGATAACCACGCTCGAGTTGCGGGCCGGTGGCGGTGTGGCCATGCTGTACGTCACACCTCACCGGCCGCTGCCATTCCGGCCAGGCACTCGGTGATCCGCGGAAACCGCTGTGTCACATGCCTGCAACATAAGCGCGTGCTCACCCTCGATCTCGGACACGCGTGAGCAACCGTTGATACGCCGGTCATTTCACGCAGCATTACCGCAATACCCGTTACCTACCGTTGGGCCAACCGGAATTTGGGAGGCCCTTCTTGAGCATGCGCACGCGCAATCGCGATATCGAGCACTGGGATGCCGAAGACGTCACTGCGTGGGAGGCAGGCGGTAAAGACGTCGCCAAGCGCAACCTGGTGTGGTCGGTGTTCGCCGAGCATGTCGGGTTCTCGGTGTGGTCCATCTGGTCGGTGATGGTGCTGTTCATGCCTACCGCCACGTTCGGCATCGACCCGGCGGGCAAGTTCTTTCTCGTCGCGGTGCCGACGTTGGTCGGCGCCATTCTGCGAATTCCGTACACCGTGGCGACCGCGAAATTCGGCGGGCGTAACTGGACCATCTTCAGCGCGCTGCTCCTGCTGATTCCTACGCTGCTCACGCTGTATTTCATCAATCAGCCTGGCACCTCGTACACCACGTTTCTGGTGGTCGCGGCGTTCGCCGGTTTCGGTGGCGGCAACTTCGCCTCCTCGATGACCAACATCAACGCCTTCTACCCGCAGCGGCTCAAGGGCTGGGCACTCGGACTGAACGCGGGCGGCGGCAATATCGGCGTTCCCGCCATCCAACTGGTCGGGCTGCTCGTCATCGCCACCCTCGGCAACGGCTACGCCTCGCTGATCTGCGCCATCTATCTGGTGCTCGTCGCGCTGGCAGGCGTCGGCGCCGCGCTGTACATGGACAACCTGCGCAACCAGAAGGCGGACCTGTCCTCGATGCTGACGGCGTTGAAGGTGCCGCAGTCGTGGGCGGTCGCGTTCCTCTACATCGGCACCTTCGGCTCGTTCATCGGGTACAGCTTCGCCTTCGGCCAGGTGCTGCAGATCAGCTTCAAGGCAGGCGGTGACAGCACGGCGCAGGCCGCGCTGCACGCCGCGCAGATCGCCTTCATCGGGCCGCTGCTCGGCTCGCTGGCCCGGCCCTACGGCGGCAAGTGGGCCGATCGGGTCGGCGGCAGCAGGGTCACCCTGTACATCTTCGCCGCGATGACGGTGGCCGCGGTCGTGGTTGCCGCCGCGAGCACCCTCGGCGACCGCAGCGGCGGCGTGCCGAGCGGGGCGGCCATGATCGCGCTGGTCGCCGGCTTCATCGCGCTGTTCGTGCTGTCCGGCATCGGCAACGGGTCGGTCACCACGATCATCCCTTCGGTCTTCGCCGCGAAGTCCAAGAGCCTCGACGCGAGCCAGGAAGCCAGGGCCGCGTGGGCACAGCACACCTCGGGTGCGCTGATCGGCTTCGTCGGCGCCATCGGCGCGCTCGGCGGGGTGGCCATCAACCTGGTGCTGCGCTCGTCCTACGCCTCGACCGCGTCCGCGACCACCGCGTTCTGGGTGTTCATGGCCTTCTACGTCGCCTGCACGCTGGTCACCTGGGCGGTCTTCCTGCGCAGGCCTGGTCGCCGGGCCGCGTCCGACGTCGTCGTCGCGGCGGAGTCCATGGTGCTGGCCGCTGAGGCCGCGCCACCAAGCCTTTCATCCGTATCCGCGCCCCGCGCCTGACGCCGGCACAGTCAAGGAGGAATGTCGATGAATCCCTCAGTCGATCCGACCGGGCGCAAGACCGCCGTTGTCGTCGGGCACGGCATGGTCGGGCACCGCTTCGTCGAGGCGCTGCGCGCGCGGGACGAGGCAGGTCAGTGGCAGATCGTCGTGCTCAGCGAGGAACTGCTGCCCGCCTATGACCGGGTCGGTCTGTCGTCCTACGTAGGCGCCTGGGACGCAAGCGCTTTGGCGCTGCCTGGCAACGAGTACGCCGACGACGCGCTGGTCGAGCTGCGGCTCGGGCAGCGTGCCGAGACCATCGACCGGGACGCACGCAAGGTGACCACCTCGGCGGGCGACACCCTCGGCTACGACGCGCTGGTGCTTGCCACCGGCTCGTATCCGTTCGTGCCCCCGGTGCCGGGCCACGACCTGCCGGAGTGCTTCGTCTACCGCACCCTCGACGATCTGGACGGGATCAGGGCGACCGCCGAGGCCGCAGGGCCCGGCGCGGTCGGTGTCGTCGTCGGCGGCGGGCTGCTCGGCCTGGAAGCCGCGAATGCCTTGCGGCAGCTCGGTCTTACGCCGCATGTGGTCGAGTACAACGATCGGCTGATGCCCGCGCAGGTGGACGAGGGCGGCGGCGCCATCCTGGAGCGCCTGGTCACCGACCTCGGCCTCACCGTGCACACCGGTGTCGGCACCTCCTCGATCGAGGCGACCGACAGTGGTGTGCGAGTAGGCCTTTCCGACGAATCGGTGATCGACGCGGCGCTGGTCGTGTTCTCCGCAGGCGTCCGGCCGCGTGACCAGATCGCCCGCGACAGCGGACTCGAGGTCGGGCCGCGCGGCGGCATCATCACCGATCTCGGGCTGCAGACCTCCGATCCGAACATCTGGGCCATCGGCGAATGCGCCGCGGTCGAGGGCACCTGCTACGGCCTGGTCGCACCCGGCTACACCACCGCCGAGATCGTCGCGGACCGATTGCTCGGCGGCACCGGCGAATTCCCCGGGGCGGACATGTCGACCAAGCTCAAGCTGCTCGGTGTCGACGTGGCCAGCTTCGGCGACGCGCACGCCACCACCGAGGGCGCGCTGTCGGTGGTGCTGCACGACGCCGCCAAGGGCACTTACGCGAAACTTGTTGTCTCCGATGACGCGCAGATCCTGCTCGGCGGCATCCTGGTCGGCGACGCCACCGCCTACGCCGCGCTGCGGCCGCTGGTCGGGCGGCCGCTGCCCGCCGAGCCCGCCGCGCTGATCTCGCCCGCCGGTGCGGAATTGGGCGCCGACGCACTGCCGGACGACGCGCAGATCTGCTCGTGCAACAACGTGTCGAAGGGCTCGATCTGCGGCGCCATCGCCGACGGCGCCTGCGATATCGCGGGCATCAAGAAGTGCACGTCCGCCGGAACCTCGTGCGGCGGTTGCGTTCCCATGCTCAAGAAGCTGCTGGAGCAGTCCGGTGTCGAGATGTCCAAGGCGCTGTGCGAGCACTTCGGTCAGTCGCGCGCCGAGCTGTTCCAGATCGTCCAGGTCACCGGCATCCGCACCTTCTCCGGCTTGATCGCCAAGTACGGCAAGGGCACTGGCTGCGATATCTGCAAGCCGACGGTCGCCTCGATTCTCGCGTCCACCTCGAGCGAGCACATCCTCGACGGCGAGCAGGCCGCGCTGCAGGACACCAACGACCACTTCCTGGCCAACATGCAGAAGAACGGCACCTATTCGGTGGTGCCGCGGATGCCGGGCGGCGAGGTGACACCCGATCAGCTCATCACCATCGGCCAGATCGCCAAGGACTTCGGCTTGTACGTGAAGGTCACCGGCGGTCAGCGGATCGACCTGTTCGGTGCGCGAGTCGAACAGCTGCCACAGATCTGGCAGCGCCTCGTCGATGTGGGCATGGAATCCGGTCATGCCTACGGCAAGTCGCTGCGCACGGTGAAGAGCTGCGTCGGCTCCACCTGGTGCCGCTACGGCCAGCAGGACTCGGTCGGCATGGCCGTGCTGCTCGAAAAGCGTTATCGCGGACTGCGTTCCCCGCACAAGCTGAAGCTGGCCGTGTCCGGCTGCGCGCGGGAATGCGCCGAGGCGCGCGGCAAGGATGTCGGTGTGATCGCCACCGAGCAAGGCTGGAACCTGTATGTCGGCGGCAATGGCGGACTCACCCCCAAGCATGCGGTGCTGCTCGCCGGCGAACTCGACGACGAGACGCTGATCAAGTACATCGACCGCTATCTGATGTTCTACGTGCGCACCGCAGACCGGCTGCAGCGCACCGCACCATGGCAGGAGGCGCTCGAGGGCGGCATCGACTACCTCAAGCAGGTTGTCTGCGAAGACAGCCTCGGCATCGCCGACGAGCTGGAGGCCGCGATGGCCAAGCATGTCGCCGGTTACCGCGACGAATGGGCGGCGGTGCTGGAGGACGAGGAGAAGCTGTCGCGCTTCGTGTCCTTCGTGAACGCGCCGGAGGAGGCTGACCCGACCATCTCGTTCGACGATTCCGGTGCACGGAAGGTGCCGGTGTTGCTCGGCATGCCGGAAGTTGTCGTCGGGGCCGGGACCAGCACCGCTACGCATGGGAAATGACGGCTTAACCGCACAGAAACAGGACGCCTGTACCAATGGGTAGGGCGTTTGGAGGATGACACCGATGACCGTGATCGATACCCCCGGCATTGCCGCGGCAACCAGCACCGGTTGGACGCAGGCCTGCAGGCTCGACTACCTGATCCCCGGCCGCGGCGTTGCGGTGTTGCTGAACTGTGGCCGTCAGGCCGCCCTATTCTTGCTGGCCGACGGCATGCTGTATGCCGTGGGCAACATCGATCCCTTCGGCCGTGCCGCGGTGATGTCACGCGGCATCGTCGGCGACCGCGGCGGCGTGCCTGTCGTGGCCTCGCCGCTGTTGAAGCAGGCGTTCTCCCTGATCGATGGGCGCTGCCTGGATGACGACTCGGCAGCCTTGCCGGTCTACGCGGTACGCGTCGTCGACGGCGTCGTCGCGGTCTCCAACGAGCCGGTGCCCTCCGCGCTCGCTTCTTCGGATGGGTGAGCGCATGACAACTCTCGACTCGGGCACGACACTGGCCGGGTTCACGGTCGGCATCACCGCGGCCAGGCGCGCCGACGAGCTCGCCACGCTGCTCGTGCGCCGCGGCGCCGACATCGTGTCCGCACCGGCGATCCGGATCATTCCGCTCGCCGACGACACCGAGCTGGAGCGGGTCACCCGCCAGCTGCTCGTCGACCCACCGCGAATCGTGGTGGCCACCACCGGCATCGGCTTCCGCGGCTGGATGGAGGCGGCCGAGGGCTGGGGCATCGCCGAGGAGCTGCGCGCCACCCTGGGCACCACCAGAATGCTGGCCCGCGGCCCGAAAGCCAAGGGCGCCATCCGCGCTGCCGAACTGCGCGAGGAATGGTCGCCCGCGTCGGAATCCTCCGCCGAGGTGCTCGACCATCTGCTCGCCGAGGGCGTGGAAGGTGTGCGGATCGCCGTGCAGCTGCACGGCGCCACCACCGAGTGGGAGCCGGTGCCCGACTTCTGTGAGGTATTGCGCTGTGCCGGTGCGGATGTCGTTCCGGTGCCGGTGTACCGGTGGGTGCCGCCGGAGGATCAGGGGCCGATGGACCAGCTGATCGAGGGCGTCGTCACCTCCAGCCTCGACTGCGTCACCTTCACCAGTGCGCCCGCCGTGGCGTCGATGTTGATCCGCGCCAAGGAAACCGGGCTGCTGGAGGCCGTGCTGCACGCGATGCGCGGGCGGGTGCTCGCCGCCTGTGTCGGGCCGATCACCGCCGCGCCGCTGGAGGAACTCGGGGTGGCCACGTCGATGCCCGGCCGGGCCAGGCTCGGCGCGCTGGCGCGCCACGTCGCCGAGGAATTGCCGCGCCGGGCCAACCGGATCTACGCCGCAGGGCACATCCTGAGCGTGCGCGGCGGCTGCGTGGTCGTCGACGACGAGGTGCGCAAGCTGGCGCCCGCGCCGATGGCGCTGATGCGCTCGCTGGCCAGGCAGCCTGGCCGGGTCGTCTCCAGGGAAGACCTGCTCGCCGCGCTGCCGGGCGGCGGTGACGACACGCATGCGGTGGAAACTGCGATCGCCAGGCTGCGCGCCGGGCTCGGTGCGCCCAAGGCCATCCAAACCGTCGTCAAGCGCGGCTATCGGCTCGCCCTCGACGCCGCGGAATGCATCGACAACAACCCGCGTCCCGAACTGTCCGGCCCGCAAGCCCCCGGTAGGCCGACCCGTTACGTGCAGTCCGTGGAGGCCTGGTGAGTGCTCCCGCCCTGGTGCTGGTGGCGCATGGCACCAGGAGCACCAGGGGCGTCCAAATGATCGCCGCGCTCGCCGAGGCGGTGCACAGGGAGCTCGGCGTCGCGATTTCGGGGCGCGACGCCGAGTCACCTGAATTACCGGCCGTCCGAACCGCTTTCGTCGACGTGCTGGGTCCTTCCCCGGCCGAGGTGCTGCGCGACCTGACCGATGCGGCCGGGAATGCCGTTCCCGCCGTGGTGGTTCCGGCCTTCTTGGCGTCGGGTTATCACGTTTACCAGGACGTGCCGCGTGAAGTGGCGGAGAGCGCTCACCCCACCGTTGCGGTCACGCCCGCGATGGGGCCGGACCCCGCGCTGGCGCGCATCATGACCATGCGCCTGCGTGCCGCAGGCTGGCGTCCCGGCGACACCGTCGTCCTCGCTGCCGCGGGCTCCTCGGATGCCCGTGCGCGCCAGGACGTCCGCCGCGCCGCCGCCATGCTCACCGAGCACCTGAGGGCAACGGTGCACCTAGCCTACATCGCCACCGGCGCCCCTCGAGTGCCCGAAGTCGTTGCTGCCCTTCGGCATTCCGGCTCGGAGCGGATCTTCATCGCCTCCTATCTGTTGGCGCACGGTCTGTTCCACCAACGCCTGCACGAAGCAGGCGCCGACGGCGTCGCCGAACCCATCGGCGTCCACCCTGCGGTGGTTCGGCTCATCGTCGATCGCTATCGCACCGCGGCGCGGGAACTGGTGCAGCTCCGCGCCCGCTGAGCCGTCCCGACCATGAAAATGGTCGATTTCACACCGGGGTTGGGCTTGCCTGGCGGTGGTCTCCGCCGATACGAGCGGCCGCACGCGCCGATCATGCTGGAATAACGGCTGGTCGAGGCGTGGATGCCGTAAGTTTGCTCGAGGACGAATCAGCGGTGGCTTTCCGAATTCGAGGGAGGCGTGTTGACCGGAGCCGACGCCGCAGTGCCGGGGACGCATCCCCTGTCGACGGCGCAGCTGCGCTGGTGGGTGGCGCAGCAGTTGCAGCCTGCGGTGCCGATCACGGTGGCGATGTACCTGGATCTGGTCGGGCCGCTCGACACCGGGTTGATGTCGCGCTCCGCCCGGTGCGCGGCGCGTGAGCTGGAGTCGCCGCTGGTGCGTTTTCGGGTGGTCGACGGGTGTCCGCGCCAGTATGTCGATGCCGCAGCGGAACTGCCGATCCACTTCGCCGATCTGACCGGGGAGCCGGACCCGATCGCCGCGTCGTTGGCGCGGATGGAACGCGACTACGGGTCGCCGTTGGATCCGCGTACCGATCAGCTCACGGTGGCGACAGTGTTCCAGGTCGCGCCGGATCGGCATCTGCTCTATCTGCGCAGTCATCACATCGTGCTCGACGGCATGGGCGCGGCGGCGTTGTTGCGCCGCACGGGGGAGCTGTACCGGTCCGAAGTTGCTGCGGTGCAGGGGATTGATGGTGCAGGCAGTCGTTCATCGCCGGGGGAGCGATTGCTGGTCGATCGTGGTTCCCGGCGGACGGGCGGGCAGAACGCACGCGTGCTGGCACGCTCGGCCCCTGTCCTCGGCAACGAATCATCGCGGGCGTCAGCGGGTTCGGTCAGCACCATCACCGACGACAGCGCGATGGTGAACAGCGTTGCAGTAAAACGTGGTTCGGTCAGCCGGGTGCTCTCGGTGCCGGAGCTGCTCGAAGACGAACGCAATTACCAGGATTCGGCCCGTGCCGCGGTCGATCGTGACTACTGGCGCGACCAACTCGCCACGTTCGAGGAGCCGGTCGCGCTGGCCGGTCGGCCGGTCGCACCGGAACCGCGACCGCACCGGGTGACCGCAACGCTGGACGCCGCGACGGCGGAGCTGCTCGCAGGCGCCCGCACCAGGCACGGCGCGACCTTCCCCGAGCTGGCGGTGGCGGCCTTCGCCTGCTACCTGGCCAGGATGACGGGTAGTGCCGAGGTCACCCTGACCCTGCCGGTCACCGCGCGGCCGACCGCTGCGCTGCGCCGGTCGGCCGGGTCGATGTCGAATGTGGTGCCGCTGCGGCTGACCGGTCTCGACACCGGCACCGTCGGTGCGGCCATCGCGCAGGTGCGCTCGGCGGTGATCGGCGCGCTGCGGCATCAGCGCTACCGGTCCGAGGACATGCAGCGCGATCGCGGCCAACAGCACGTGGTGCGTGGCGGATTCGGGCCGGTGGTCAACGTGCTCGGGTTCACCGAGCCGTTCCGGCTCGGTGCGCTGACCGGGCAGGTGCGGCTGCTTTCGCTCGGTCCGGTGGAGGACCTGCTGGTGAACGGCTACCAGGCGGGCCCGGACGAGCGGTCGATCAGCATCGACTTCCACGCCAATCCGGCGCGCTATCGCGGCGACCTGGTCGCCTGGCATCACCGGATGTTCCTCGACTATCTCGGTGGCTTCCTCGCGGTCGAATCCGACTGTCCGATACCGGCTCTGCACCTCACACCGCCCGCTCCGGTGGTCGACGAGCCTGCGGGCCCCATCCGGGTGCTGCCCGACCTGCTCCGGTCCGGACTGCGCCCCGACGCGGTCGCGGTCCGCGACGGCCACCGCACCATGACGTATCGCGAGCTGGACGCGGCATCGTCGCGGTGGGCCCGTGAACTGATGGCAGGTGGTGCGCGGCCCGGCGAATTCGTCGTTGTCGCGGTGCCGCGGTCGGTGGAGTCGGTGCTCGCCCTGTGGGCGGTCGCGAAGACGGGGGCCTGCTTCGCGCCGGTCGATCCGGCCGATCCGGCCGAGCGGATCGCGACGGTGATCGCGGATACCGCGGCACGGCAAGGACTTACGGTCACCGCGGTCCGTGACGCCCTACCCTGCGGCACCACCTGGCTCGCACTCGACGACGCGCGGGTCCGTGCGGAGGCCGAGCGCCGAGCGAGCACTGCGATCGATGACGAGGAGCGGCCGCGCGCGCTGCGGCCGGGGCACGCCGCGTATCTGATCTACACCTCGGGCACCACCGGCGTCCCGAAGGGCGTGCTCGTCACGCATCGCGGACTCGGGTCACTGACCGACTACATCACCGAACACTATGGGGTAGGCCAGGATTCGGTCGTCTTGCATGCGCACGCACCGTCGTTCGACGCGCACCTGCTCGAGCTGCTCGCCTGCTTCGCGGCGGGCGCCTGCCTGGTCGTCGAACCGCCGTCGGTGGTCGCGGGCGGCGCGCTGGCGCGGCTCATCGCGGACAGCGGCAGCACCCATTTCCTCACCACGCCTGCGGTGCTCGCGACACTGTCGCCCGCGGAGGTGCCCGCGCTCCGGGTGGTCGTCGTCGGCGGGGAGGCCTGCCCCGCGGAGCTGGTGCGGGCGTGGGCACCGCACCTGCGACTGTTCAACGGGTACGGGCCGACCGAAACCACCGTGATGGCAACACAAACCGCGGCGATGGTGTCCGGTGAGCCGGTCACCATCGGTGCCGCGTTGCCAGGAGTGCGTGCGGTGGTGTTCGATTCGCGCCTGACGCGGATCCCGCCCGGTGCCAGGGGTGAGCTCTACCTCGGCGGGCTCGGTGTGGCCGACGGCTATCTGCGGAATCCGGTCGGCACCGCCGTGCGGTTCATCGCCGACCCGTTCGGCATCGGCCGGCGGTTGTATCGCACCGGCGATCTGGTCAGCGCGAGTCCGGACGGTGCGTTCGAATTCCTCGGCCGCGCCGACGATCAGGTCGAGCTGCGCGGACGGCGGATCGAACCGGCCGAGATCGAGTCGGCACTGCGTGCGGGGCCGGAAGTCGAGCACGCGGTGGTCACCGTCGCCGATCAGGGACGGCCGGAGGCCAGGTTGGTCGGCTATGTGGTTGCGGCGCGGGGTGTTCGGTTCGAGCCCGCAGCGACGCTGCGCCGCCTGCGCACCGTCCTCCCTGCGGCGTTGGTGCCTGCGGCGCTGATCGAGCTGGACCGATTGCCGGTGTCCGGCAACGGGAAAGTCGACCGTGCCGCGCTGCCGCCGCCGGTGGCGCCGCGGCGCTCCTACCGTGCGCCGACGACCCCGATAGAGCAGTCGGTTGCCGAGTGCTTCGAGAAGGCAACCGGGCGAACCACTGTCGGCCTGGACGATGACTTCTTCGAGCTCGGCGGGAATTCCCTGCTCGGCGTGACGGTCTCGGGCGAGTTGGCCGCCGCGACCGACGTTCCGGTGACGGTGCGCTGGCTCTACACGGCGCCGACAGTCGAGGCGCTGGCCGATCGCATCGCCGGATACGACGGCGCGGAGACCACCGATGACGCGCTTGGGGTACTGCTCACGTTGCGCGCCAAGGGAACTCGCCCACCGCTGTTCTGCGTTCATTCCGCGGTGCCGCTGGCCTGGTGCTATGCGGGGTTGGCCAGGTACGTCACCGACCGCCCGGTCTACGGCCTGCAGGCGCCGTCGCTGACCGGCGCCGTCGATGCGATCGGCACCATCGACGAACTCGCCGACAGCTACGTGGACGCGATGGTCCGTGTGCAGCCCGAGGGGCCGTATCACCTGCTCGGCTGGTCGCTCGGCGGACAGATCGCGCACGCGATAGCGGTGCGGCTGCGGGCCCACGGTGCTGCCGTCGCCGCGCTGACCATGCTGGACAGCGTGGTCATCCCCGAGGATGCGGCCCCGCCGCCGGTGCCGAGGATGCGAGACCTGTTGACCCACTTGCTCGGTGACGAACCGGACGACGCCGACGCGGCTCCCGAGGTGACCGCCGCCGAGGCCGCCGCCGAACTGGCCACTGCCGGTGCGTCATTCGGCACCGGGCTCTCGATCGTGCAACTCGAGCGGCTGCACCGCGGCTACGTCGACGGGGTCGCGCTCTCGCACGGCTACCGCCCCGGCGTCTTCGACGGTGACCTGCTGTACTTTTCGGCGACCCGCGGCGTCACCGAACTGCTCGGCGCCGACATCTGGCGGCCGTTCATCACCGGCGATCTCATCGAACATCAGGTGGTGGCGACGCACGCCCAGCTCACCAATGCCGCTGTAGTCGAGGTGATCGGCCCGATTCTGGCCAGGCATCTCGAACGGATCGCCGTCGGCGCAGAGCGTGCGGTGTGCGCGGAGGTGCCGCGCGGGCCTGCGTGGAGCGAGCCCTGAGCGGCTCAGGGATGCGCACCCACGTCGGCGCGCGCACCGGCTTCGAGTGGGGCAATATCTACGACGACCCGGAGGCGTGGGTGCGGCGAAATCCGGACGCCGCCACGCTGATTCACTACTTCGGTGACCAGCTGGTGCGACCCGATCCGCAGCTGGGTCGCGACGGACCGGTGTGTCCCTTCGTCCGCCGTGCGATTTCGCGGCACACCCTGTGGGTCGCCGTGGTGCCTGGCGACGACATCACCGTCGACACCATGACGGCGGCGGTGGACGACGCCTTCGAGC
This sequence comes from Nocardia sp. NPDC049149, assembly GCF_043197455.1. Classification (NCBI taxonomy): domain Bacteria; kingdom Bacillati; phylum Actinomycetota; class Actinomycetes; order Mycobacteriales; family Nocardiaceae; genus Nocardia; species Nocardia sp. NPDC049149. Next base: position 505,103 of record NZ_JBICTD010000002.1, on the reverse strand, counting down.
TCCACCGCACCATGTCCACGGGCCAGGATGCCCGAATCGTGGCGGCAGTCACCGTCTTTCCCGGCCTCACCCGCTACGAGCGGGTCGACACCGCACACCTGAACCGCAAGTCGGCCGTCGTCGCGCAGGGACGTATGCTCGGCCAGTTCTATCCGGGCTGCGGCATCTCCGGCTTGTGGAACAAGGACTTTCGTCCCCTGGACGCCCCGCTGCCGATGCTGGTGATCCGCCCGATGACGACCACCGACTTCCCCTTCCTGGTCGAGCGCGCGGAGTGGCTCTACGCCTATCTGACGCAGGTCGCGCCCGATCTGCCGGTGCGGCTGCGCTGGCTGATTGCTGAGCGACTGCAACTGGCCGACGTGCCCGGCGATGCCATTACCGACCTGCGCATTCATTCGGTGGGCGAACACGCCCGATGAATGCGGGGCGCCGCCGTGGCCCTGATAGATACTCGATTCCATGCGGCGGCTGAAGCGATGCCTGGTCCCTGTTCTCGCGGTGGTCGCCGCGCTCGTTCCGGCCCCGACGGCCGCCGCGGACCCCGAGTCCCGCATCCTCGATGTGCGGCCGCTCGGCGGGCGGCAGCTGGAGGTCGTCGTGCACTCGGCGGCGATGAACAAGCCCATCACCCTGTGGATGTCGCATCCCGGCGCCGGTGCGCCGACGCTGTATCTGCTCAACGCGGTCGACGGCGGCGAGGACGGCGGGCCGTGGCCGCGCCGCACCGATGTCGCGGAGTTCTTCGCGGACAAGCACGTCAACGTGATCGTCCCGATGGGCGGGCGGGCAAGCTACTACACCGACTGGCTGCACGACGACGCCGCACTCGGCCGCAACCAGTGGACGACGTTCCTGACCAGGGAGCTGCCGCCGCTGCTCGCGGACAGGTTCGCCAGCACCGGACGCAATGCTGTTGCGGGACTGTCGATGTCGGCGACCTCCGCGTTGAACCTGGCGATCGGCGCGCCCGGCCTGTACCAGGCGGTCGGCGCCTTCAGCGGCTGCCCGCGCACCAGTGACGCGGTCGCTCAGGCGATGGTCACCTCGCAGCTGGCCGTGTTCGGTGCGAATGTGGCGAACATGTGGGGCGCGCCGGACAACCCGGCCTGGATCGAACACGACCCGATGGTGCAGGCGGAGCGCCTGCGTGGGCTAGCGCTCTACGTGTCGGCGGGCACTGGCGCCCCCGGTGAACACGACGACATCAGCGACCCCGGCGTCGACGGCAACCCCGCGCGGCTGGTCGACCGGGTGGTGGTCGGCGGCGCCATGGAGACGTTTGTCAGCGGCTGCACCCGGCCGTTCATCGATCGCCTGCGCGCGCTCGGCATCCCGGTGACCGCGAACCTGCGCCCGGCAGGCACCCACGCCTGGACCTACTGGCAGGACGACGTGCACAATTCCTGGCCGGTGTTCGCAGGCGCGATCGGGGCGTGAGCGCGTTCGGCTGAATGTGTCGGTGTCTGGGACGACAATGCCGCTATGGCATATGACGAGGAACTGGCCGATCGCATTCGGCTGATGATCACCCCGGGCCCCGAGTTGAGCGAGCGGAAGATGTTCGGCGGCCTCGCCTTCCTGATCAACGGCAACATGGCGGTCGCGGCGAGCAGGAACGGCGGCATGCTGGTCCGGGTCGATCCGAAGGAGAACAGCAAGCTGCTCGAGCTCGATGTGGTGGAGCCGATGGTGATGGGCGGCAAGGAGATGGTCGGCTGGCTGTATCTCGCGGCCGACGCGGCCGACGACGACACGGTGCTGCGGGAGTGGATCGAGCGCGGGGTCGGGTACGCCAGGTCACTGCCGCCGAAGCGGAAGTAACCGGCGACATTCGAGCTTCGCTCAGGCGCGGACCTGACGGCGATAGGTGACCCGGTCGAATTCCCGGCCGTACTCGTCGACCGCGATCACGTCCATTTCGCTGGCGAAGATTCCGGGGCGGACATCGACGCGCAGGAACGAATAGTTGCGGAACCGCACCCGCGACCACGGCGCGGCCTCGCCCTGCTTGCCGCCGCCGGACTCCCACACATAGCTGTTGGGCACCGTGGTGTCCGGAAGTTCGTTGCCGCGGTACGACTCCCGCGATCCGGGCTGGAAATCGTAGCGCGGGCGACCGCCGCCGCCGACGGTGTAGTAGACGGTGCCGTCGGTCTCCGGGTAGACGATCGAGTTGTCGCCCGCGACCTTTGTTGCGGCATTGCCGCGGATCGGGTCGGTGCGCTCGAACACGTGATTGTGCCCCTGCAACACCAGATCCACCTGGTAGCGGTCGAACAGCGCCACCCACGCGTCGCGCACCCCGCCATCGCTGGCGTGCGCCTCGGTCGTGGAGTAGGCGCAGTGGTGGAAGAAGCAGACCAGGAAGTCGATGTTCGGGTTCGTGCGGTAGGCGGCAAGCGTGCGTTCCACCCAACTTGTTTGGGCGCCACCGGAATACCCGGTGTTGGCGCCGATCTCATACGAGACGTCGTTGGCATCCAGCGACAGCACCGCGACATTGCCGTAGGTGAACGAATATGCCGACGGACAGCCGGTCGGCCCGTTGCCGGGAAAGTCGAGCCGCGCCACGTGCCCGCCGTAGCCCTGCGCCCCGTAGGTCGCCTCCATGTCGTGGTTGCCCGTCGCGAACATCCACGGCGTCTCGGCGGCGCTCGCCTCGATCGCGCCGAAGTAGACATCCCAGACGTACGGGTTGTATTTGTCGAAGCCGCTCGTGAGTTTGCCCTCGTGCGAGACAAATTGGGCAGGCTTGCCCGCGCCGGACGGATCCGCGTAGGCGATGTCGCCGGCCAGGACGTGGAAATCCGGCTTGGCCGCGGCGATCTGGCGCAGCACGTTGGTGGCGTGCGGTGCGTTCGGATCGTTGTCCGCTTTGTAGTACTTGTCGTCGTAGTCTCCGGGCACCAGACCCGCTGGCAGCCGCGGTGTTTCATCGGTGCCCTGATCGCCCATCATGGTGAACCGGAACGGTACGACCGCGGGCCGCGCGGTCGGCATCGCGGTGGACGCGGATCGGATATCGCCGGTGAATCCGTCGGCGGTGCGCCAGCGGTAGAAGTGCGGCATCCGTCCCGGCAGTCCGTCCACCGGCGCGTGCGCGTAGAACTGTTCGGCCGCGAGCACACCGCCGTCGCTGCTCGGCAGTTGCGTGAGCAGGTTTCGTACCTCGGCCTCCACTGTCGCGCCGAGTGCAGGTGTCGGACCATGGTCGAGAAAGACCTTCGTGCCCGCGGGCTGCCTGGACAATTGGGCCGCGAACCGCAGCTGACTCGTCGCGTCCTGGCCGAACCCGACATGCCGCCCGCCGACCGCGAGCTGCGCGTCCTGCGCGTATGCCCGGCGCCCGAACGGCGACGTGCCCACCGCGGCGACGGCCGCGGCCGCCGCAGCCCCACGCAGAATGTTGCGTCGGGACACCGGGTGCCTGCGCAGATAGTTTCGATGCCAGTCATGCTGCTCGGCCATCGTCATCTCGGCCGAGAGTGCACTGGGAATTCCGGTATCCGGTACATCGCCTGCGGGGTTCAGCGGATTCGACGCCATACCGACCGATGCTGGTCCTGCGCGGTCACCCCTGCAACTCGACACCTGCGGCCGTATGCGAACAAGAGATGAACTCTCGTGAAGCACGGCTAATCGATCCGGGCAATTACGGCAAAACTGCCGAATTGGACCTGACCTGGGTGAACCCAACTCTTCCCCAGACGCCGCATCGGTGGATAGGCTCCCGCGATGACGCCCTTCACCCGCGGATCCGCCGTGGCGCTCCTGCTCGGCGCCGCGCTCTTCGGCACCGCTACTGCCAACGCCACCCCTGGCACCGGCATCACCGCGGTCACTCTCGCTCAGGCGCAAATACCCGCCGACCTCATCCCGTTCGTCGCAGGCACCGACTACGTGGTCCGCGAAATCACCATCGCCCCAGGCGGTTCCACCGGCTGGCACACCCACGACGGCCCGGTCTTCGGCATCATCCGCGCAGGCACCCTCACCCACCCCGGCCCCGACTGCGCGGCTCCCGTCTACCGCACCGGCGACTTCATCTACGAACCCGAAGGCGCCTGGAACGTCCACATCGGCCGCAACCTCGGCCCCGACCCCCTCATCCTCGACGTCGTCTACGCCCCACCCACCGGCAAACCCCTCTTCAACGACGCCCCCGCCCCACCCTGCGCCTGACCGGCAGGATGGGGGGATGAGTCTTTTGCCGACTGGGGTTGCCGGGGACGAGTTGTTGGTGGGGCGGGTGGTGGAGTGGGCTCGGGGGCAGGCGGACGTGGCTGTGGTGTTGCGGACGGGGTCGCGGGCGCGGGGGGACGGCGCGGTGGATGCGCTGTCGGATCATGACATCGAGGTGTATACGACTGAGCCCGAGAAGTATTCGGGGGACGGTGCGTGGGTGCGGGTGTTCGGGACGGTGGGGGTGCGCATCGAATTGGAAGGGCCGTATGACAATCCGGCGCATCTGGTGTTTTTCGAGGGTGGGGTGAAGGCGGATTTTCAGGTGCTGCCTGTCGATCTGCTGGCGGAGATGATCGACGACGGGCTCGACGAGCTGCATGAGCGTGGATATCAGGTGCTGTTCGAACGCGACGGTGCGGCCGCTGGGCTGCCTGCGGCGAGCGGGGCAGGCCCGGTCGGCGAGCTGCCGGACCAGGAGGAATTCGGGGCGCTGTGCGCGGAGTTCTGGTTCGAGATCGCGCATCTGCCACGGTATTTGGCGCGGGGTGACCTGTGGGTCGTCAAGTCTCGGGCCTGGGAGACCAAGGAGTTCCTGCGCACGATGATCGAATGGCATGCGCAGGCCCGCTTCGGCGTCGACCACGACGTGTGGCACGGGGGCACGAAGATGCGGGACTGGGCGGCGCCCGGAGTGTGGCCGCGTGTCGAGCAGATGTTCGCGATCGGTGATCCGTTGCGGCAAGCGCAGGCGACGGCCGATCTGTTCGGGGAACTGGCCAGGGAAGTCGCGGCGGCGCTCGGGGTCGACTATCCGTACGAGGCGGAGCAGGCCATCCGGCCCTCTCTCGAGCAGCTGCCTGCCAGGTGATCCTGGCCTGCCAGAAAAATTTCTCGAGAAAGTGTGCGAGATACGTCGTGCGGGCGGTGCCGGCTCCGACCAGAGGGTGACAGCAAGTCACCGATCCCAAGGAGCACATCATGTCCGTCAACACTTTCTTCTGGTTCGACAGCGCGGCCGAGGAAGCCGCCACCTTCTACGCCTCGGTGGTGCCGAATTCGCGGGTCGTCGACGTCGCTCGGCAGTCGGACGGCTCGGCGTTCATCGTGTCGATCGAACTCGACGGGCAGGCGGTGACGTTGATGAACGGCGGACCGGGCCATCCGCTCAGCGATGCGGCCTCGTTGCAGGTGGTCGTCGAGACGCAGGACGAGGTGGATCGGTTGTGGGACGCGCTGACCGAGGGCGGTGCGCCCGGGCCTTGCGGCTGGCTGACTGATCGCTACGGCTTGTCCTGGCAGGTCGTTCCGACCGCTTTGCTGACGTTGATGGGCGGCGCGGACCCAGCCAAGACCATCGCCGTCGGCACCGCCCTGCAGAGCATGTCCAAGCTCGACATCAAGACCCTGCAAGACGCCTACGACAACGCGTGAAGCCTGCGGCCGCTGGATCCGCACCCCTTCTGCGGATCCGCACCCACTCTGGGCTGCTAGAACCAGTGCGAATCCACAGAAGGGGTGCGGATCCAAGGGCAACCGGTTGGTAGCAGCGGGAATTGGACGTTTTTGATCTTTGAACCTCCGCCCGACCGTCTGAGTGCGTGGCGTTGAGCTAACCGTGTGCCGGGTGGATGTCGGCGAATGTGTCCACCCAACGGTGCGGTGGGCGTGGGGGATTGGGCTCGCCGGGGCGCGCGAGCCCGATGGCGTGCCAGCCCGCCGCGACGGCCGCGTCGAGTTCGTCCGGATGGTCGGACAGGAACAGGATGCGTTCGGCGGGTGTGCCGATCGCACCCGCGATCTTCTCGTACGACGCCTGCTCGCGTTTGCCGCCTGCGGTGGTCAGATCGAAGTAGCCACTGATCAGCGAGGCCAGTTCGCCGTCGCGTGCGAAGGTGAACCAATCCTGTTGATTGCGAACGGATCCCGACGAGTACACATACAGCGCAAGCCCGTCCGCATGCCAGGCCCGCAGTGCGGCAGGCACATCGGCGAAGAACTCGCCGTGCAGCGCCCCGTTGCGGAAGCCCTCGGCGCAGATCAGTCCTTGCGCCGCCTTGAGCGGCTCGGCCTTGACATCGGAGTCGAGCCAGCCACGCAGAATGGTCGCGACCTCATCGGTGTCGGCCCTCGGCCGCGCCGCCAGTTCCCTGGTCGTTGCGAGAATGGAAACCGCCGCACCCGTGCGGTTCTCGGCCAGCCAGGCCGGAAGACGTGCGCGGGTATAGCCGTACAGATCCTCGCGCACCGAACTGGTTGGGCTGGTTGTCCCTTCGATGTCGACGACCACCGCCGCGATCATGAGGCGGTGAGCAGCTCGTCGAGCGTCGGGAACGCTTCGCTGATCCGGTCGCCGGTGAAGTCGCCGACCCAGCCGTCCTCCTCCTCGAAGAAGCGGATGGCGATGAAGTCGGGCCTGGTTCCCATGTCGAACCAGTGCAGCGTGCCCGCGGGCACCGAGAGCAGGTCACCGCCCTCGCAGACGACGGCCAGCACTTCGTGCCCGAGGTGCAGGTAGAAGCAGCCGCGGCCGGCCGCGAAGAAGCGGACCTCGTCCTCGGCGTGCCGGTGTTCGTTGAGGAACTTGGCCCTGGCGCCCGCGGCGACCTCCGGCCATTCCGGGTTGGTGTCGTCCGGGTGGATGCGCGCGATGTCGATGTGCTTGTAGCGCCCGGACGCGTTCAGCTCGGCGACGTTGTCGGCGTACTGCGCGAGCAGCGTGTCCGAGTCGACCGCCGCGGCGTCGTCCACCACCGGCCAGCGGCCGAAAGTGATGCCGTGCTCGGCCAATTCGGCGCTGATCACCGCGTCGTCGGTGGTCCGCACCCGCACGTCTGCCGCGTTGTCGGCGGCCATCACCTGGAGCAGGGTCATGTCAATCCAATCTCGAGGGTGTCGTCGCGCGAGCGAAGGGCTGTCGGCGCCCGGTGCGGGCGATCAACTCGCACAGGGCCTCCAGGCATTCCGCGCGATCGCGTGCCTGGGAGAGATTCTCCCCCCATGTGGTGATCCCGTGGCCTGCGATGCACAGGACCGGGGGCGCGTCGGGGTGTTCGAGGAGATAGTGCTCGATATCGGCGCCGATGCGCGGCACCTCGGGCCAGTTGGGGAAGACCGGGATGTCGATGGCCGAGGGATCGTTGCTGCCAAGCCCTTTGATGAGCTCGTAGTCGGTGATGCGCAGCATTGTCAGCTCGCCGGGCGCGCCTGCTCGGGTCGCCAGCGCGGTGGCGTACGGCGGATGGATGTGCACGACCGCCTGTGCGCTGGTGGCCCGGTAGGCGGCGGTGTGAATCGTGGTCTCCGCCGAAGGTTTCCGGCGCTGCGTCGCGATCGGCGCCGAATCAGCCACCCGCACGGCCACCATGTCGTGCTCGGTGAGTTCACCCTTGGACAGGCCGCTTCCGGTGATCACGGCGGTGTCGCCGGTCCGCACCGAGATGTTGCCTGCCGTGCCCGGCATCCAGCCACGCTGGTAGAGCTCGCGCGAAAGGTCGGCGATTGCCTTGCCAGGCAACGGGTCTGCCGCGTCATGGTCAGACGTTGCGAGCTCGGTGCCGTGCACGACACCCAACTCGGTGACGACCGCCGTCACCACATCGCTTGGCGTCACATCGAACGCGGGGTTGAAGGCCTCGGTCCCCGCCGGAGCCGTTGCGACACCGCCGAATCCGGTGACTTCGGCCGCCGCCCGTTCCTCGACGACGATGTCGCGCCCGGTCGCCGTGTTCGGATCGCGGGTCGATTCCGGCGCGACCACGATGAACGGGATGCCGTGATGCTTGGCCGCGAGCGCGACGGCGTAGGTGCCGATCTTGTTCGCCACATCGCCGTTGGCCGTGACCCGGTCGGCGCCGACCAGCACGCAATCGACCTGCCCGGTCGCCATCGCCCATGCCGCCGCGGAGTCGATGGTCAGCCGGTGCGGGATGCCCGCCTCAGCCAGCTCCCATGCGGTCAGCCGCGCGCCCTGCAGCAGCGGCCTGGTCTCGTCGACCAGCACGTTCTCGATCGCGCCGCGCTCGGCAAGCACCCGCATCGCGCCGATCGCGGTGCCGAACGCGCTCGTCGCGAGCCGTCCGGTGTTGCAGTGGGTGAGCACGCGCAGCGGCCGGTCCGGGCACAGTCGCTGCACCAGGTCGGCCGCGTGGGTGGCGGCGGCCCGGTTGACCCGGCCGTCCTCGGCCAGCATGTCGAGGGTTTCGGCGAGCACGGCGTCGGCGCCTTGCGTGATCTTGCCGCGCACCCGCCGCACCGCCCACGCCAGGTTCACCGCGGTCGGCCTGGCGGCGGCGATGCGATCCGCGTCGGCCAGCGCGCCCGCCTCGTCGACGATTCCGCCGGCGGTGTGCGCGGCGGTCGCGATGACCACGCCGAACGCGCCAGCGATGCCGATGGCAGGCGCGCCGCGGATGGCGAGCGTCTGGATGGCCTCGATGACCTCGTCCACCGTGCCGAGCCGCAATTCGCGCACCTCGTGCGGCAGTCCGCGCTGGTCGATGGTGACCAGCGCACCGTCGTCCCAGATCAGAGAACTGTCGTCCATCAGGCAAATCCTTCGTCGCATACCGCTGTGTTGTGCCTGGTCAACGGTATCGGACGGAGACTGCCCGCGGAAAATCGGTCAAGGGTGCAGGACAGGCGGGTTACCCGGTCTGGGCGCGCAGCTTCGCGGCCCGTTCGCGCGGGTCGTAGTTCGGCCCGACACCCTCGATCAACAGCAGATCGCCGTCGATGTGATCGGTGCGCAGGTGCATGATCTCCTGATAGTCGGCGCTGTGGTACCACGCACGCGCCGTGTCCAGATCGGGGAACTCGAGCAGCACCATGGATCCGGGCCAGCTGCCCTCGATCACCTCGATCGGCGGACCGTGAATCACGAAGCGCCCGTGGAACGGATCCAGGGTGTCCTGGATGCGCTCCAGGTACTCGAGGATGTCGGCGTGCGGTGTGCGGACGCGCAGATGCGCGAAACCATAGGCGGGCATGGGCGATTCCCTTGTTCGGCGACGTCGCCGAACCGCGACGTCGTTCCGAACGTAGGCCGCGTGCACGGGCCGGACAATTACCTCCGAGGTAAGCGCGGCCTCGACTACTCCGCAACGAATTCCGCTTCGCGCTCCACCGCTTCGATGGTGCCTGTCGGAACGCGGATCGGGCCGGGGACGTAGGTCACCGCGCGCAGGGCACCGGTGTAGCGGAAGGCGCCGCGGCGTGCGCGGAGCTCCCACGACACCGGCCCGCGGGCGTCGACCCCGACGGAGATGCCGGTCCACGGCGACATGCCGACCAGTTGCACCTGGTCCCGGAGTTCGGCCACCCGGGTGCCGTCGATATCGATCCCGAAATCCCAGCGCAGCCGCGGGCGCACCGTCGCAGACACGGTGATGCGGCGGATGCCGGGCTCGAGCGGTCCGGTCGACACCGCGGCGTAGTTGCCGTAGCTGTTCACCCCGAAGGTCAGCCAGCCGTCCTCGAGGTAGAGCAGGTAGCCGCCGAGCGGATCACCGTGTGCGACAAGGACTCCCTCGTCGCCGGGACGGTAGTCGGCCAGGTCGGCGGTGATCGTGAAGTCCCGGTAGGCGATCAGCCGCTGGGACCGATACCGCTCCAAGGTCGGCGTGCCCGGCAGCAGCCGAACCGGGTCGCTGAACCTGGTTTCCTCTGGCCGCCTGCGCGTCAGATCCTGTCGGGTGAGCAGCGGGAAAACGGTGTTGGCCCATGCGGATTCGTCCCAGGCGGCGGCCAGTTCGGCGGCCTTGTCCGGGAATTGTGCCGAAAGGTCGTGCAGCTCGGTCGGATCGGCGCGGACGTCGAACAGCTGCCAGTTCGGGGCGTCGACATCGGCGCCACGCTCGTGCAGGGACAGCAGCTTCCAGCCGTCGCGATAGAAGCCGCGATGCCCGGTCATCTCGGAGTACTGCTCGGTGTGCTTGGTCGCGGCCCGCGGGTCGCGCAGCAGCTCGGCGGCGGAGACGCCGTCGAAGTCCTTGGCGGGCAGTCCGTTACGGACGCTGGGCCGGCGCAGGCCGGCCAACTCGAGCAGGGTCGGCGCCAGGTCGGTGACGTAGGCGTATTCGTGCCGGATGCCGTTGTCGTCGGCGCGGCGCGGCAACCCCTTCGGCCAGGACACCAGCAGCGGCACCCGCACGCCGCCCGCGAACGTCTGGCCCTTGTAGAAGCGGAACGGCGTGTTCGACGCCTGCCCCCAGCCGCGCGGGTAGTGCACGCCGAGCCGCGCGGTGCCGATCAGCTGCTCGTCGTGCGGGACGTCGCCGATCCAGTCCGGGTCGTCGATGTGCGCGAATTCGGCGAAGTACGAGCGGGTTCCCTCCGGGCCGCCCTCGGCGGTGCCGCCGTTGTCGGAGGTGAACACCACGATGGTGTTGTCGAGTTCGCCGAATTCTTCGAGGGTGTCGAGGATGCGGCCGAGGCTCTGGTCGATGCTGTCGACCATGGCCGCATACACCTCCATGTACCTCGCGAAGCGCCGCTGCTCTGCCTCGGTCAGCGAATCCCATTCCGCCGCTTCGTAGCCCGGCTCGGTGTTGCGCGGCTTCTGTTCGGTGCCCGCCGGGAACAGGCCGTGCGCAAGCTGTGTGGCGAACCTGCGCTGCCGCAGCGCGTCCCAGCCCTCGGCGTAGCGGCCGCGGTACTTGGCCAGGTCGGCGGGCTTGGCCTGCAACGGGCCGTGCATGGCGACGTGTGCGAAGTACAGGAAGAACGGTTTGGCCGCGTCGTGTGCGCGCAGATCCTTGAGGTAGGAGATCGCCTTGTCGGTCAGATCATCGGTCAGGTAATAGTCCGGCGGATACTCTTCGATGTCGACGACGGAACTGTCCGACACCAGCTGGTTCGGGTAGTAGAAGGAATTCAGGCCCTCCAGCGAGCCGTAGTAGCGGTCGAAGCCGCGTTGCGTCGGCCACGAATCCCGATGCGCCGCCGGGTTCATCGTCGCGTCGCGCACCAGATGCCACTTGCCGACCGCGTAGGTCGCGTATCCGTTGTCGCGCAGGATCTCCGGCAACGTCAGCACATCGTCGGCGAGTTCGAGGCGCAGGCCGGGATAGCCGGGGTCGGCGTTGGCGACGAAGCCGAAACCTGCACGATGCGAGTTGATTCCGGTCAGCAGCGCGGCGCGCGACGGCGAGCACAGCGGGGTGGTGTGATAGTTCGTCAGCCGGACACCGCGCGCGGCAAGCCGATCCAGGGTCGGCGTGTCGATCTCGGAGCCGAACGGGCCGATATCGCTGTATCCCATGTCGTCGACCAGCACCACGATGATGTTCGGTGCGTCGGGGGGCGCCGTCGGCGGATAGGTCCACTCGGGGGTGGAATCCGGGGCTGTGCGTCCGATGGTTCCGGCGAAGGATTCGTAGCCGCGCGCATGCGAGGGGACAGGCATCGTCCCAGTAATCCGCAGCGCGGGCCTGATGACCAGCCTTTCACGCACGCTGCGCGGAACATGCCGCGACGGGGACACCCGCGCGGCCGCCGGTTCGTCGTTGAACCGGCGGCCGCACGTGTAGATCAGTTAGTTGTGGCCCATCCTGCGCTGGTCGTCACTGCGCCGATCGTTCGAATCGGTCTGGCGCTGGCCCATGCGCTGGCCTTCTGAATTCGCGCCGCTGCGGTTCATTCCCTGATTCTGGTTCTGACCCTGCCCTTGGCGCTGTTGCTGCTGCTGCCGATCCATCTGCCTCGGCGATTTCTTAGGCGCGTTCTTCGACTTTTCAGCCATCTCCACTCGGTCCTTTCCGGGGATTTGATATTCGCCTAACCATCCCCACACTAGCGAGGTCACACCAATTCCGGAAGGGAAAGTGAAAAATGCGGGTCACACCGGCGATCCTGGATATTTATGCAGGTAGAGACGTTGATGACGTGTCAATTTTTGCGAGCTTCGATTAGGAACCTGGTCGAGTGGGCGACGAATGGGCCATTCGCTTCGATCTCGTCATGCAGCGTCCGCAGCCGGTCCAGGTATCGGTCAACGGTGAAGTCGGGAACCATCCACGGCACCTTCCTGAGGAAGTAGGTGACCGCGCCGATATCGCCGAACTCGACGCGCAATCGTTCGTAGCGAAGGTCGACGACATCGAGGCCTGCCTGCGTTGCGGCCGCGCGATCATCCGCCGGATTGCGCCGCCGCCGAATTTCTTCGGGCTGTGCGCCGATAAAGTATTCGACCAGCTCGAAAACGCTTGCATCGCCGACATGTTGCGCCACATATGTGCCACCGGGGCGCAATACCCTGGCGATTTCCGCCCACCAGACGGTCACCGGATGGCGGCTGGTGACCAAGTCGAACGCGTTGTCGCCGAACGGCAATGGCGGTTCATCCGGGTCCGCGACCACCACGGCGCCGAGCGGATGCAGCAACTGCGTCGCCTTCGCGACGTTGGGTGGCCACGATTCGGTGGCCACCATGGTCGGCGGCAGCGGCCCGGCTCCGGCGAGCACCTCGCCGCCGCCGGTCTGAATATCCAGCGCCGCACCGACTTTCCGCAGGCGTGCACCGATCAGCCGCTGATACCCCCAGGACGGCCGCTGCTCGCTCGCCCGCCCGTCGAGCCAGCCGAAGTCCCAGCCTGCCACCGATACGGCAGCGGCTTCTGTCACCAGATCCTCGAAGCTCCGTCCCATGCGCCGATTGTTGCCGAGAGATTGCCGAAGCGGCAACAGGTTTCCCACCGGGGGCGATAGCGCTGGTCTATCGCGACGTCGATCTGCCGTCCCTGTTCAGCGCGGCAGCGGCAGGAATTCGACCGTCGCGCCGTCGACGGCGTCGGCGGGGACGATGACCAGACCGTCGCGGTCGATGAGTCCGCCGAGGTGGGCGGTGCGGATGTTCGGGTCGCCGAGCCAGCCGCCCTGCGGCGCGAAGGACGCGGGGACGATCCTGGCGACCGTTCCCGAGATCTCGGCGGCGTTGTGCAGGGGGCCGAGGAGCGGTCGCCCCGGTGCGCCACCGGTGCGTCCGGCCACCACGGCGGGCGCCAGTGCCATGAGGGTCGCGATCGCGGCGAACGGATTGCCCGGGAGGCCGAGAACTGTGGTGCCCGTGGTCAACTCGGCGACAATGGTCGAGCCACCAGGCCGCAGCAGCAGCCGCTGCACCAGGACGCGGGCCTGCGTGCGCGCCACCGCGGCGCGGAGCTGGTCGGCCGCACCGCCGCCGGTCGCGCCGACGATGACAAGCAGGTCGCATTCCGGTGCGGCGCCGAGCACTTCGTCGAACCCGTTCGGGGTGTCGCGCAGATGCACCCGATCGGTGGTGCGAATCCCGTACCAGGACAGCAGATCCGGCAGGATCGGCCCGATCGAGTCGCGGGTCTGGCCCGCGTGCAGCGGGCCATCGCTGCGGATCTCGTCCCCGGTCATCACGATGCGGGCCCGGACCGGCCCGCGGACCGGCGCCGCCGTCACCTCGACACTGGCCGCCGCCGAGATCAGCGCGGCGGTCACCCTGGCGCCCCGCGGCGCGACCAGATCGCCGGGCGCGCGATCCTCGCCGCGGCGGCGCACATCGTCGCGGATCGGAGTGTCCGGTAGTCGGTGCAGGCTGTCATCGCTTGCCACCCTGACGAATTCGTCGCGGACCACACTGGTGGTGCCGTCCGGCACGTGCGCGCCGGTTGCGATGCGCACCGCTTCGCCGGGCAGCAGCCCGACCGGGCGTTGCCCGCCCGCGAACCCGATGTCGCGGCGTAACCGCCACGGCCCGTCGCCCGCCACCGCATAGCCGTCCATCGCGGAGACGTCGAAGCGCGGCAGCGGCCCTGCCGCGGTCACCGAGGCCGCGAGCGCGGCGCCATGGACCGAGCGCAGCTCGGCGATGTAACTGGTGAGCCGGGAAAGGTTGTCGCGCAGGATGGTTCGTGCCGCGTCCAGCGCGAGCGGGCGAGCAGGCGCGGCCGCGAGCGCGCGGGCCTGCCGCACCGCCTCATCGGTATCGCAGTCCGCGACGCCAGGCAGCGCGATGATCGCCGAATCGGCGGGAATCAGCGCCTTCATCGGCTGATTGATCGGCGAACCAAGCCGGTCGAGTGCGGCGCTCAACGCGCTGCGCCGCCACACCCCGATCAGATATTGCGGCCTGCCGGACTCGTCCGCCGCGAACACCGCGTCGGCGCCGGATTCCGTGGCGTGCCTGATCAATTCGGCGATCGACCAGGCGGACAGGAACGGCAGATCGGCCGCGAGCACCACCACCAGCGACGCCGAGCCGATCGCGCGCAGACCCGCACCGATCGCCGCCACCGGACCCGAACCCGGTGGCACCTCGCGGACCTGCCTGATCTCCGGCGCCAGCTCGGCTCGATGCGGTCCGACCACGACGATGTGCGTGCACGAGGCGACGGCCGCCAATGCCGCGTCGAGCATGGTGCGGCCCCCGATGACGATCGCGGGTTTGTCGACACCGCCCATGCGGCTGGCCCGTCCACCGGCGAGCACGATCGCGTCGACGGGGATCACCCAGCACAACCTCGAGCAAGGTACAACATGGCGGACATGCTAATTCGTCGCCGCCGCGAACCGGGGAGGCGGACCTGGTTGCCCGTCCAGGAGTACGGCCTCGCTAGACGGTCGAGCAGTCGTGCGCGGCGCGCAGCACGCAGAACTCGTTGGTTTCCGGATCGGCGAGGCTGAGTCCCTGCTCGGGATTGCGGACGTCCCGCTCGCTCGGCACGGCGCCTGCGGCGCGCAGTCTGGCGACCTCGGCGGCGTGGTCGTCGAACGACGTCAGATCCAGATGGAGCAGGTTGGGCCCCGACTTCTGCTCGGGGGTGCGCACGAACTCCAGCCAGGAGCCGAGCCCGGTCGCCGACCGCAGGCCCGCCCACCGCTCGCCGCCGTGCGCGACCGGCCAGCCGGAGGCGGCCGACCAGAATTCGGCGAGCCGCACCGGATCACGGGTGTCCACCACGATGGCGGCGACGGCGCCGGTGTCCACATATTCCTCGCGCGGCTCCAGCACGCAGAACTCGTTGCCCTCGGGATCGGCGAGCACGACCCACGGCACCGCGCCCTGCCCGATGTCGATCCGGCGCGCGCCGAGTGCCAGCGCGCGGTCGACCTGCACGCGTTGATGGTCGAACGAGCGACTGGCCAGGTCGAGGTGAATCCGGTTCTTGCCCTGCTTGGCTCGGGCCGCAGGCAGGAAGGTGAGGGCCAGATCGGCGCCGTCGGGGTCGGGTGCGGCCACGTCCACTTCATCCGAGCGGTCGATGGTCACGGCCCAGCCCAACAGCTCGGCCCAGAAGTCCGCGACGAACCGCGGCCGGTCTGCATCGAACACGACACACGCCAGGCGGGTGGACATGAGTCAACGGTAACCGGCGGGCGGCTCGCCGCGGGTGCGTTTACCGATTCGGGCCGGGGCGCTAGGGCAGCGGAAAGCGTGCCGCGCGGATGTTCACCCGTCCGTCCTGGATCGGCACTCCTTCGAGGGCGAGCAGGCTCAGCTGGCGGTGGGCCAGGTGTGCGGCGGGCTTGCCGCTCGCGCCGATCACCCGGTGCCACGGCAGATCGGCGGAGTCGGTGCGCATGATCCAGCCGACCGTACGTGGCGTGGACAGCCCGGCGGCCGCGGCGATGTCGCCGTAGGTGACCACCCGGCCTGGCGGGATGGACGCGACGAGCGCGCGCACCCGCTCGACCTCGGCGTCGGTGGTGGCCATCGATTCAGAGCACCGCTCGGATCAGTGCGGCGGTCTCGGCCGGAAGTGCTTGGGCGATCATGTGATCGCAGTCCCAATCGTGCACGGTGAGATTCGCACCGAGGTGCTCGCTGAGCGCGGCACGGAACGCGGGCGTGACATAGGGCGGCTGCACCTTCGTCGCCTGCACCAGCACCGTAGGCAGGTCGGCGGGCGGCAGCACGAACGGGCGCGCGAGCTGTCCCCAGTACGAGGTGACGGCGGCCAGGTTCATCCGCCAGCCGAGCCGGTCGCCCGTCGTCGGCACCAGATGTTCGGCGAGTTCGGCGTCGAGCAGCTCCGGTGCGACGTCGCCCCACGCGCTGGCCAGCTTGTCTTCGCGAGCCCGCGCGATCGTCGGATAGTCGGGCGAGGCCAGCATCGCGTCGGCGATGGGGCCGAGCCGATCCGGTTCCACCGCGATGGCCGGGTCCAACAGCACCAACTGCCGGACCAGGTCCGGTCGCCGATGCGCGAGATGCAGCGCACTCGCACCGCCGAACGAGTGCCCGACCACGGTCACCGGATCGGTGGTATGCGCCGCGAGCACCTCGACGAGATCGTCGACGATCGTCTCGAAGGTCCACGGCGGCAAGCTGCTCGACCGGCCGTGTCCACGCAGGTCAGGTGCGATGACCTGGACATCGGGGAGGTGCTTGGTGGCCAGGGCTTCCCAGCGTTTGCCGTGACCGGTGACACCGTGCAAGGCCAGCACCGTCGGTCCGGAAGCCGGGCCGAATCGATAGACATGAAGAGCAGACACGGGGTCCAGTTTGCCCTGCGTCCGCAACACCCGTTGGGCGAGTCGCCGGAGGCGTGCGTCGGCGTGTCGGTCGTGTCTGTTGCAATAGCCCGCGTGGTGCGATCGGATAGCGCGGTGCGACTTGTTCGCCGGAACGTGGCGGCACCCAGGCCGCGCGCCTGGGGAGCCGACGTTCGCGCGCTGTTCGAAGCCGCTGCCATGGCAGGGCCGACCCGTCCCGGGTGGCGACCCTGGCAGGTGCTCGGCGGACCAGGCACGGGCAAGACGGCCCTGCTCGTCGATCTCGCGGCCGACCGCATCGCGGCAGGCGCCGATCCCGAATCGGTGCTGGTGCTTGCCCATTCGAAGCAGGCGGCCAGCACCGCGCGCGATGCCATCACCGCGCGCCTTGCCGGTCCCGACGCCGAGGGCGGCGTGCCCGGCGCCACCAGGGAGCCGCTGGCGCGCACCCTGCACTCCTATGCCTTCTCGGTGCTGCGCAGACATGCCATCGCACATGGCAATCCGCC
The DNA here is from genome assembly GCF_043197455.1 of Nocardia sp. NPDC049149. Taxonomy (NCBI): domain Bacteria; kingdom Bacillati; phylum Actinomycetota; class Actinomycetes; order Mycobacteriales; family Nocardiaceae; genus Nocardia; species Nocardia sp. NPDC049149. Next base: position 487,944 of record NZ_JBICTD010000002.1, on the reverse strand, counting down.
GCCGCGTTTGCTGACCGGTGCCGAGCAGGATGCCGTGCTGCGTGAAATGCTGCGCGGTGACCTGATCGATATCGCTGCAGGCGCGGACGGCTTGTGGCCGGAACGCCTGCAGCCCGCGCTCCCGCTCGGCGGGTTCGCCGAACAGTTGCGCGATCTGATGCTTCGCGCCACCGAACGCGGGCTCGGGCCAGAGGATTTGGTGCACCTCGGCCGCGAGCACGGTAAACCGGAATGGGTGGCGGCGGGTAAATTCGCGGTGCGCTACGAGCAGACGATGCTGTTGCGCTGGTCGGTGGGCGTTGAGGCGCCGGAGGCGACCGCGCCCGCGCTGGACGCCGCCGAATTGGTCGGCGCCGCATTGGATGCGCTGGCCGGCGACGCGAAACTGCTTGCCGCGGAACGGGCGCGGATCCGCTACCTGCTGGTCGACGACGCCCAGCATCTCGATCCGCAGGCCGCGATGCTGGTCAGGGCGATCGGGCACAGCGCGCACACGACGGTGGTCGCGGGCGACCCCGACCAGGCGATCTTCGCCTTCCGCGGCGCGGACGCGCGTTTCGTCGGCGACCTGGACGTGCCGGACGGGCAGCGCATCGTGTTGTCCGACAGCCATCGTGCGGGCGGTGCGGTGCACGTGGCGGTCGCCAGGGTCGCGGCCAGGTTGCCGGGCAGTGCGCCGCAACGCTTTTCGCCGCCGAAGCGGGCCGACCATCCGGAGGACGACGGCACCGAGGTGCGCGTGCGGGTGCTCGCCACCCCGGCGAAGGAGGCCGCCCTCATTGCCGATCACTTGCGGCGCGCGCATCTCACCGGCGGGGTGCCGTGGTCGCGGATGGCGGTGATCGTCCGGTCGGTGCCGTTGTCGTTGCCGCCGTTGCGGCGCGCACTACTTGCGGCGGGGGTGCCGGTGCAGCAACCCGCGCTCGATACGCCGCTGGCGCGGCGGCGTGGTGCGGCCTGGATGCTGCTGTCGTTGCGGGCGGTGCTCGCGGGCGAGACACCGCGGCGCGGCGGACAGCGGGCAGCGGAACCGGCCTTCACCCCGGACGATGCGCTCGATCTGCTCGCCGGTCCGTTGGGCGGCGCCGATCAGATCACGCTGCGGCGGTTGCGGCGCGGCGTGCGGCGCAGCGTGCTGGAGTCCGAACGGAACCGACGGTCGGTGCAAGGCTCTGCAGCGGCGGAGCGCAACGCCGAAGACGCCGCAGGAGATTGGCCAGAGCCGCCACCCGAGGACGAATATTCGGAGCCCCCGCCGGACGAGGCCGATCAGGTGGTCGAAAGCTCGGAACGGAATTCGGGGCTGCCGGAACCGACGCCGGGAAATCTGGAGCGAGCCGCCGACGACGCCGATTGGTATGGCGTAGAACCGGACTGGGTGCCCGAAGGACCCGAATGGCGTGGTGGCGAGCCGGAAGAAACTGGCGAGCCCGCCGACAGTGCCGAAGCGCCCCCGGTGCCTCGCGCTGATGTCGAAAGCTCGGACGGGGAAGGTGACGCGGCTGCCGATAGCGCTTCGCCGATCATCCTGCGGCACGGCATCGATCAGTCGTCCGCGGAGGTGCTGCGGGATCTGCTGATCGGCGCCGGCGACCCGGCCATCCTGGAGCGGCTGACCGATGTCGAGTCGGCACCGCTGCGACGTGTGCTCGACGCCTTGGCGCGAGCGCGCAAGGCGCGCAAGCGCGGTGCGGGCCTGGAGGACGTGCTGTGGGCGCTGTGGACCGGCGCGCGACTCGAGCGGCGCTGGGTCGCGCAATCCGAACGCGGCGGCGCCGTCGGCATGCAGGCCGACCGTGACCTCGACGCCGCCGTCGGACTGTTCGATGCCGCGGCAAGCTATGTGGACCGGCTGCCGCGTGCGAGCATCGAGGGCTTCGTGGAATACCTGACGCAACAGGAGATTCCGAACGACTCGGCGCCGCGCACCGCGCCGAAGGAGGCCGTCGCTCTGCTCAGTGCGCACGCCGCAGCGGGCCGGGAATGGGACGTCGTCGCGGTCGCCGCTGTGCAGGAAGGGATTTGGCCGAATCCCCGACCACGCGGCACGCTGCTGAACACCGAAGACCTGGTCGACCTCACGGCGGGCATCATCGATGCCGGTGAACAGGTGAGCCGTGCGGCGCCGATCCTCGCCGAGGAGCGCAGGCTGTTGCTGGTCGCGTGCAGCAGGGCGCGGCGTTCGCTGCTGGTCACCGCCGTCGAATCGGTCTCGGGGGAGCGGGATCTGGTGCCGTCGCGGTTCCTCGCCGAATTGCTCGGCCACGACGAGGACGGTGAACCCGGCGCGCTACCGATCGCCGACCCGGGTCGCGCGCTGGTCATGCATTCCTTGGTCGCCGAATTGCGCGGTGCGGTGTGCGATCCCGAATCCGACTCGGATCGCAGGCAGCGGGCGGCGCATCAGCTGGCCAGGCTGGCCAGTGCCGGCGTGCCTGGCACGCATCCCGACGACTGGTACGGCACCGCCGAATTGAGTTCCGCGCGTTCGCTCTGGGACGAGGACGAGACCGCGGTCGGCCTGTCGCCGTCCACCGTTGAGCTGTTGCGCACCTGCCCGCTGCGCTGGGCGCTGGAACGCCACGGCGGCACCGACGGCGACAACCCGCACGCGGTCAAGGGCAACCTGGTGCACACGCTGGTGCAGGCGCTGGCGGGTCGGGTGCCGGAGGCGCAGGTGCGTGCCGCGCTCGACAAGGCGTGGCAGTCGGTCGATCCCGGCTCCGGCTGGCATTCCCGGCAGGAGCTGCGCCGCACCGAAACCATGCTGGAGACCTTCATGGCGTGGGTGCGCAACACCCGCGGCGAACTCACCCAGGCCGGTGTCGAGGTGCCGGTCGACTGCGTGCTGCCCGCGCGGACCGAAGCCGAGCGGGACGTGCGCATCCGCGGCCGGGTGGACCGCTTGGAGCGGGATGCGCTCGGCCGCTTCGTGATCGTCGATGTGAAGACCGGCAAGTCGCCGGTCACCAAGCAGGCGGCGGTCGATCACGCACAGCTGGCGACGTATCAGGTGGCCGCCGCGCTGGGGGCACTCGACGCGGCCGCGGCGGAGGCGCGCTCGGACGATGAAACCGATCCGGCGGCAGCCGATTCCGGCGAGCCGACCCCGGACACCGCCGAATCAGCTTCGGATACAGCGGAATCCGGTGCCCTCGGCGAACCCGGAGGTGCCCGCCTTGTCTACGTCGCCAAGCCGAGCAACAAGGAGGGCGCCACCCAGCGCATGCAGCCGCCGCTGGACGCCGAAGCGCTCGAGACCTGGCGCGAGACCATCCACGATGCAGCCGCCGCCACGGAAGGCCCGAGCTACCTCGCCATGCGCAACGACGGCTGCCGCCACTGCTCGGTCGCGGGCAGCTGCCCGGTCCAGGACACCGGCAGGCAGGTGACCGACGAGTGATCATCGCCCGAGCCGACGGCCGCAGGCTTTTCGATGCCGCACCCGCCATGTGGGGTGCGGGAGATCGATCGCGCTGCCGCTGTGGGCAGGGGGTGACTTCTTGACTGGCGAACGGGTTTCCCCGCATCAGCTGGCCGAGGCGCTCGGGCTGCCGCCGCCGACCGATGAGCAGGCCGCGGTGATCGCCGCACCGCCGGGCCCGACGCTTGTCGTCGCTGGGGCCGGGGCAGGCAAGACCGAGACGATGGCCGCGCGCGTGGTGTGGATGGTGGCCAATCGGCTCGTGCTGCCCGACGCCGTGCTCGGCCTGACGTTCACCCGAAAAGCCGCGCAGCAGTTGACCGCTCGCATCCGGACCAGGTTGGCCCGGCTGGCAGGCGCGCCGCTGCTGCGTGAGCTCGATCCGTCCGGGCAGCTGCGGGCCCAGCTGTCGGGCGCCGAGCCGGAGATCAGCACCTACCACTCGTACGCGGGCAGGCTGCTCACCGAGCACGGGCTGCTGCTTCCGGTGGAGCCGTCGGCGACGCTGCTCACCCAGACCCAACTCTGGCAGCTCGCGCACCAGGTCGTGCGCACCTGGGACGGTGATCTGGACACCGACCGCACGCCGGTCTCGGTCACCGAGGCGATCCTGGCCCTGTCCGGGCAGCTCGCCGAGCACCTGATCGAGCCCGAGCAGCTGGCCGAGGCGCACACCGAGCTGGAGAAGCTGGTGCACACCTTGCCCGCGGGCCCGCGCCAGCGCGGCGGACCGAGCCAGGCCCTGCTCGGCATTCTTCAAGTGCAGCGCGAACGGGTCGCTCTGCTCCCGCTGGTGCAGCAGCTTGCGGACGCGTTGCGTCGCCGCGGCGCATTGGATTTCGGCGCCCAGATGTCGCTGGCCGCCCGGCTCGCCGCCGAACACCCCGAGGTCGCCGCCGCCGAACGCGCTCGCTTCGGCCTTGTCCTGCTCGACGAGTATCAGGACACCGGCCATGCCCAGCGAGTCCTGTTGGCCGCCTTGTTCGGTGGTGTAGGGCCTGCGACGGGCACCGGCCGACGGTTGCCTGCGGGCGAGCAGTCGAACGCTGGGGGCCAAGGGCGCGAGACCGGCACTGGAGGCTCAGCCGAGGGTGGTCGGCAGCCCCGCACTGCGGGTTCATCGGAGAGTGCGCAGTCAGACTCCCCGCGCCGGGCTGGGCGTGGGGAAGGGTCCGGCGAGCGGCACAGTGCCAGGAAGCCGATCGATGCCGACGCGCAAGGTGGAGTCAGGCAGCGGTTGGCGGTGACCGCGGTCGGCGATCCGATGCAGTCGATCTACGGGTGGCGCGGGGCGTCCGCCGCGAACCTGCCCCGGTTCGCGACCGACTTTCCCAGCGCGCCAGGTGTTCCCGCGCCGACGCTGCCGTTGCTGACCAGCTGGCGCAATCCACCGGAGGCGTTGGCGCTCGCCAACCTGGTCGCGGAACCGTTGCGGCGCAGAGCCCTCGACGGCGGCGGCGTGACTGTCGATGCACTGCGGGCGAAACCCGATGCGGGTCAAGGGATTGTCGCACTGGCGTTGACCGAAACCGTCGCCGACGAGCGGGAATGGCTGGCCGCCCGGATCGCCGAGGAGTGGGCGGTGCGACGTGCTGCGGGGGAGCCGCCGCCGACCTCCGCGGTGCTGGTCCGGCGCAACGCCGATGCGTCGCCGCTCGCGGAAGCCCTACGCGCCCAAGGCTTGCCGGTCGAGATCGTCGGGCTCGGCGGCCTGCTCGCCACCCCCGAGGTGGCCGATATCGTCGCCACATTGCGCTTGATCGCGGAACCGGGCGCGGGCAGCGCCGCGATGCGCGTGCTCACCGGCGCGCGCTGGCGCATCGGTGTCGCCGATATCGCCGCGCTCGCGCGTCGGGCGCGCACCCTGTCGATCAGTCGCTTCACCAGCGGTGACGCGCCGGAGATCACCGACTCCAGCACGCTGGCCGAGGCCTTGCGCGAGGTGGCGCCCGAGCCCGCCGAGCAAGCGGGGCTCGCCGACGCGATCGCCGATCCCGGTCCGCGCGACCAGTATTCGGAGGCGGGCTTTGCCAGGATCGAGGCACTGAGCCGGGAGCTGGCCGCCCTCCGTGAGCGCAGCGGGCAGTCGCTGACGGAGCTGGTCGCCGATGTGGAGCGCACCATCGGCGTCGGCGTGGAGACACAGGCCCGCCGGGCGATGGCAGGCACGGGCGCAGGCCGCGAACACCTGGACGCGTTCGCCGAGGTGGTGGCCGGGTACGCCGCCGATTCCGGTGCGGCGCTGAGCGGGCTGCTTTCGTTCCTCGCCGCCGCCGAATCGGTCGAAAACGGTTTGGAGCCAGGCGAAGTCGAGGTCGCCAAGGATCGAGTGCAGGTGCTGACGGTGCACGCGGCGAAGGGGCTGGAGTGGGAGATCGTCGCGGTCCCGCACGTGGTGCGCGGCGTGTTCCCGTCGGGCACCGCATCGGGCACCTGGCTCGGCGCCCTCGCCGAACTCCCGACCACCCTGCGTGGCGACCGCAAACAGGACGACGCGGGGGAGGGTGTCCCGGTCCTCGACCTGGCCGACCTGTACGACCGCGCCGACCTGGAGGGCGCGATCAAGTCGCACAAGGAATCCCTCGAACGCCGCCGCATCGACGAGGAACGCAGGCTCTTCTACGTCGCACTCACCAGAACCGAACGGGTGCTGCTCGTTTCGTCGCACTACTGGGCCGAAACCGGCACCTCGCCGAAGGGCCCCTCCGACTTTCTGCTCGAACTGAAGCACGCCAGCGAAGCCGAGGGCAGCCCCGCCAACGGCGCCATCGACATCGCCCGCTGGGACGACCCGCCCGCCCACGACGCGGTGAACCCCTTCACCGACAACCCCGCCACCGCAGAATGGCCCCGCGATCCCCTCGGCAACCGCCGCGACCCGATCGAGCAGGGCGCGGCGTTGGTTCGTGCCGCACTGACCGAGCTGCGCTCCCGGCCCGCGACCCCGCGTGCCGATACAGGACACAGTGTTTCGTCGGCGCGTGCTGACCTGGCCCCGGAAGACGTTGCGGCCGTGCAGGACACCCGAGGCGCTGGGCTCGAGGCCGCGTTCCCCGAGCCGGACATGCTGCCTGAGCCGCCAGAATATTTGCCGCCCGATCCGATGGACGACGCACCATACGTCGACCACGCGGAAGCCGCATCGCCCGCAGCGGACGAGCCGCTCGCCTACCTGCCACCGGACCCGCTCGACGACGCCGTCTCCGAGGACGACATCGCCTTCGCCGCAGCGGAGTTCGGCTACTGGCCGGACCCCGTCAACGCCCCGCCGGATCCGGACGACCCCGACGGCTGGGCCGCCGACGTCGACGCGCTCCTTGCCGAATTCGAGTCCGAGCAGGCCGCCGCCGAGGAGGTCGAGCTGCCCGGCCAGATCGCGGCCACGGCGCTGGTCGAGATGCGGGCCGATCCCACGAAACTCGCCGCGCGCCTGCGTCGCCCGCTACCGTTCCCGCCGAGCCCGCTTGCCCGCCGCGGCACCGCCTTCCATGCCTGGGTGCAGCGCTGGTTCGGCGCGACCCGCCTGCTCGGCCTCGACGAACTGCCCGGCGCGGCCGACAGCACCGCCGCCGACGCGCACATCGATGACGAGCTGACCGCGATGCAGGATGCGTTCCTGAGCTCCTCGTGGGCCAACCGCAGCCCGATCGATGTGGAGGTCCCGTTCGAAACATCGTTGGCGGGCACCGTGATTCGCGGCCGGATGGACGCGGTGTTCGCCGAGCCCGGCGGCGGCTGGATCGTGGTCGACTGGAAGACCGGCGCCGAACCGACGCCCGCCGAGGAGCCAGCGGTCGCCATGCAGCTCGCGGTCTATCGCCTGGCCTGGGCCAGGCTGATGGCGGCCAGGGAGGGCAAGCCGGAACAGGAGATGCTCGAACGCATCAGCGCCGCTTTCCATTACGTGCGCACCGGGCGCACCATCGCGCCGACGCGCCTGGCCGGTCCTGCCGAACTGGCCGACCTGATCAGGAGTTCCGCGCCGAGCGGCTCACCTTCAGCGCCTGCGTGATCAGCGGGATCTGCAACGGCAACCGGAGGATCGACCCGATCTTGATCACCCGCGGCACCTTCTTGTTGTCCAGCAGGTCGACCGTCATCTGCACGTTCGCCGGGAAGACGGCGATGAACAGCAGCGCGGCCAGCCGCCCGCCGAGCCCGCGGGTGCGCGGGAGGGTCAGCGCCGCGGCGACGCCGAGCTCGGCGACACCGGAGGCATAGGTGTAGGTCCTCGGCTCGCCAGGCAGGTATTTCGGCACGATCGAATCGAAGGGCTTGGGCGCGACGAAATGCAGTACGCCCATCGGAAACAACAGCGCGGCCAGGAACAGTGCGGGCCGCCGCCCGGCGACGCGCACGGGAGCGAGTGCTTTTTCTGCCATGAGGAACCCTTACATTTCTCGGGTGTTCGCGTCGAGACCGGGTCTGGTCGTGGCCAGCGGGTAGGCTCCGGTGCTGTGCCGGAGGGACAAGCGAAGCCGGGGGCTGCCGACTCGACGATGACCAGGGTGGGAGAGTTCGGTGTTCGGTGAGCGCGCACGGTCCCTCGGGCTGTCGAATCGCCCGCATTTCGCGCTGGTCGGTGTGCTCCGCATCCCGGAAGTTCAGACCAGCCCATGGATTTCACTCACGCGCCGGGTGTTGTTCGCGATCGGCTTGCTGTTCGGCGCTGCCCTCGTCGTCTATATCGGCAGGGACGGCTACCGGGACAATTCGGGCGACCCGCTCTCGTTCCTCGACGCGTTCTACTACGCGACGGTGTCGCTGTCGACCACCGGCTACGGCGACATCGCCCCGATAACGCCCGAGGCGCGGCTGGCCAACATCATCATCATCACCCCGCTGCGCGTCCTCTTCCTCATCGTTCTCGTCGGCACCACCCTCGGCGTGCTGACGGAACGGTCTCGGCAGGCTTTCAAGATTCAGCGATGGAGGCACAGCGTGCGCAATCACACCGTGGTCGTCGGATACGGCACCAAGGGTCGTACCGCGATCGACGCCATGCTCGGCGACGGCATCCAGCCCGCCGACATCGTGGTGGTGGACACCGAGGTGGTCGCGCTGGAGGCGGCCGCGAACTCGGGCCTGGTGACGGTGCACGGTTCGGCGACCCAGTCGGACGTGCAGCGACTGGCCGGTGTGCAGAACGCGTCCTCGGTGATCGTCGCGACGAACCGGGACGACACCGCGGTGCTGGTCACCCTCACCGCCCGCGAGCTGACCAAGAGCGCCAAGATCGTGGTCGCGATCCGCGAGGCCGAGAACACCCACCTGGTCCGGCAGTCCGGCGCCGACTCGGTGGTGGTGTCCTCGGAGACCGCGGGCAGGCTGCTCGGCATCGCGACCACCACGCCCTCGGTGGTCGAGATGATGGAAGACCTGCTGACCCCCGAGGAAGGCTTCGCGATCGCCGAACGCGAGGTGGAGACGTCGGAAATCGGCGGCTCGCCGCGGCATCTGAGCGACATCGTGCTCGGCGTGGTGCGCGCGGGTGTGCTTGCTCGGGTCGGCGAGCCGGAGGTCGACTCGCTGGAGGCGGGCGACAAGCTGCTCTATATCCGCCGTACCACCAAGTAACCCACGCCGGGGCGTTGCGCGGTCGGCGCGATAGTCTCGACGCGTGCCGGCCTTTGAGCTCAATAGTGTTCCGCTGCTGTCCCGTTCCGCGCTCGATCGTGCCGAGGAGACGCGGGCCGACGCGAAGGCCCTGCAGGAGGGCTGGCGCGACGCCAAACTGCTGCGGGTGAACTCCCGCGGTCAGGTGCGGTTCGAGAACGGCGCGCTCATCCTGGACAAGGCGATCGAGCTGTCCGCCGAGCCGAGCCCCGCCGCGGTGTTCCTCGGTGTCGACCGCGGCACCCATCTGTGGGCCGTGCGCGATCAGCAGCTGCAAGGCTCGCTGACCGATCTGCGCGGCATGACGAACTCGGTCGACGACCTCACCACCAGCCTGCTCTCCACCGCCGTCGCCCTGCTGAACTGGCACGACAAGGCAGGCTTCAACGGCGCCGACGGCACGGTGACCACCTCGACCAAGGGTGGCTGGTCGCGGGTCACCGAGAGCGGTTACGAGGAGTTCCCCCGGATCGATCCCGCGGTGATCTGCTTGATTCACGACGGCGGCGAGCGGGTGTTGCTCGCGCGCCAGCACAGCTGGCCGCAGTCGCTGTTCTCGCTGCTCGCCGGGTTCGTCGAGGCGGGTGAATCGCTGGAGCGCTGCGTCGAGCGTGAGGTGAAGGAGGAGGTCGGCGTCGATGTCCGCGACATTCACTACCTCGGCAGCCAGCCGTGGCCGTTCCCGCGATCGCTGATGCTCGGCTTCGCCGCGATCGGCGATCCGGCGCAGCCGCTGGTCTTTTCCGACGGCGAGATCGCCGAGGCGCACTGGTTCACCCGCGCGGAGGTGCGCGAGGCGTTGGCCGTCGGCGACTGGTCGGCGCAGGGGTCGGGCGCGCGGTTGCTGCTGCCTGGCTCGATCTCGATCGCCCGCACGATCATGGAGTCCTGGGCCGCGCTCGACTGAGCGATCGCCGACCGGAGCAGTTCGCGCTCGAGGCACCGCACAACCCGCGGCGGGCCCGAGGACCCGCGCGGTGGCGGTGGTCAGGACAGTGTGGTGATCAGGCCAGGGCGGCGAGCGCCTGCTTGACGGCGACCAGCGACGGATTCGTCGCGGTGGAGCCGTCGGCGAACTTCACCGTCGGCACCACATGGTTGCCGCCGTTGACGCTCCCCACGAATTCGGCCGATGCCGGATCTTGTTCGATGTCGATCTCGACGTAGCTGATACCGGCCTCGTCCAGCTGCTTCTTCAGCCTGCGGCAGTAGCCGCACCAGGTGGTCGAGTACATCGTCAGGTCGGGCGTCGCGTCAGTCACGGACCATTCAACGCCGTCCGGCCCGTCCCTGTTCCGCTCGCGCTATCGCACCTCGCCGAGGCTGTGGTCGGGCGTGCCGCGTCGTGCCGCACGGAGCCGGTCGCGCAGCTGCTGGGGTACCCGGGTCTGCCACACCACCGCCCACAGGAACAGGACGACAACGCCGTACACCAGCCCGAGCGCACCGATGTGCGGACCGAGCGCGCCGAGCACCACCGCGAGCACCGCGCACGGCAAGGGCCAGGTCCACAGCCAGCGCCACCCCGCGTCGCTGCGCGCACCGCCGATCCCGGTGATCACGAAGTAGGCCGCCGCGCCGCCGGCCAGCGACCAGCCGATGCCGGTGGACAGGTGGCCGTGCGCGTGCGAGACGGCGAGACCGAGACCCGCCGCGACGGTGGCGATCGCGCCGGTGATCCAGCAATGCATCGCCATCACGTGCTGCCTCGGCGTCGCATCGTTCGGGTCCTCGCCCGCCATCAGCCGCGGCACGAAGCCGAACATCAGGGTCAGTGCCCACATGCTCGCCAACACCACGAACGCGCCGAAGCCGAGCGCGAGCACTCGCCAGTTCCACTGCACCGCACCCACCGCGCCGATCACCGCGATGAAGCCCTCGCCGAGCACGATGATCACGTAGAGGCCGAGGCGTTCGCCGAGATGCGCCGAATGGGTGTGCACCGCCTTCATCTTGGGCGGCTCGATGTTCGCGAAGCGGCGCGAGTTCTTGACGCGCTTGTCCAACTCCTCCTGCGCGTGCGCCATCATCTCGTCGCCGGTGACGGCGAACATCATCCACAGATCCAAGGCGAGCCCGACCGCCCACAGTCCGTACTTCCATGGTTCGGGCACCCACAGCGAGACGATCCACGGCAACACGCCGATGGACAGCTGCGCGATCGGCCAGTCGACCACCAGCACACCGCGGCCCCAGAGCCGGGCGGAGCCGAGCCGCACGATCACATAGACCGCTGCGAAGGCGGTCGCGTGCCGATCCGGGATGCCTGCGACCGCGGCGGCCATCAGGCCGAGGCCGAGCATCGCGGCGAGCATCAGCAGGATTCTGGTGTGATCGCGGGCGATATTGCCGTACAGCATGATGCAGGCCCAAATCGTCCAAAAGGCCAGGTAGAGCAGTACATACAGGGCGAAGTCGCCGAGCGAGGGCCCGCGATGCAACAGATGGGTCAGCTGGCCGATGCCCGCGACCGCGACGAGATCGAAGAACAGTTCCATCCAGGTCGCATGCCGGTCGGTCGGATGTGCGTCGGTCGACGGCGTGTCTTGTGCCACGAGGGGACAGTATTGTGCCGGGCGGCAAGAGTTGTCGGCGGGCACTGCCATGATGGGTGCCGTGGCGCCAACCAGCACGCACCAACCGACCGGCCTCGAGCTGGATTCGCTCGACCCCGAACAGGCCGCCGCCGTGCGTGCGCCACGGGGTCCGGTGTGTGTTCTCGCGGGGGCGGGCACCGGCAAGACCAGGACCATCACCCATCGGATCGCGCACATGGTGTCGGCGGGACACGTGAAAGCCGATCAGGTGCTCGCGGTGACCTTCACCGCGCGGGCGGCCGGGGAGATGCGCAACCGGCTGCGCGCGCTCGGCCTCGGCGGCGAGGCGAGCCAGGTGCAGGCGCGCACCTTCCACGCGGCGGCGCTGCGTCAGCTCAAATACTTCTGGCCGCAGATCGTCGGCGACGTGCCGTGGCGGCTGATCGACGGCAAGTTCCCGCTCGTCGCCCAGGCGGCGCAGCGCGCAGGCCTGTCCTCGGCCACCGACAGCGTGCGCGACCTGCTGAGCGAAATCGAGTGGGCGAAGGCCTCGCTCATCGCGCCGGAGGACTATCCGGGGCAGGTGGCCAAGCAGCGCCGCGAGACGCCGTACGACGCGCTGCGGGTGGCCGAGGTCTACGCGGGCTACGAAAAACTCAAGGCCACCCCGGACGGCCTGCTGCTCGATTTCGACGATCTGCTGTTGCACACCGCAGCGGCCTTGGAGGACTACCCGGCCGTCGCCGACGAATTCCGCGGCCGCTACCGCAGTTTCGTGGTCGACGAGTACCAGGACGTCACCCCGTTGCAGCAGCGGGTGCTCGACGCCTGGCTCGGCGACCGCGACGACCTCACCGTGGTCGGTGACGCGAACCAGACGATCTACTCGTTCACCGGGGCCACCCCTGGCTACCTGCTCGACTTCTCGCGGCGCTTCCCGGATGCCACCGTGGTCCGCCTGGAACGCGACTATCGCTCGACACCGCAGGTGGTGTCGCTGGCCAACCGGGTGATCGGGGTGGCGCGCGGCCGCATCGCGGGCACCAGGTTGCAGTTGATCGGCCAGCGTCCTGATGGTCCGGAACCGGCCTTCGCCGAATACGACGACGGCCCTGCGGAGGCCACCGCGGTCGCCAGGTCGATCAAGAAGCTGATCGACGGGGGCACCCCTGCCGCCGAGATCGCCGTGCTCTACCGGATCAACGCCCAGTCCGAGAGCTACGAGCAGGCGCTCACCGAGCGTGGCATTCCCTATCAGGTGCGCGGTGGTGAGGGCTTCTTCTCGCGTCCGGAGGTCAGGCAGGCCGTCTCGGTGCTGCGCCAGGCCGCGTCCCGCGAGGACCTGCCCGTCGAATCACGCAGCGGCACTGCCCTGGTCACCCTGGTTCGGGCGGTGCTCGCCCCGGTCGGGCTGACCGCGCAGGAACCCGCGGGCGCCCAGGCGCGGGAAAAGTGGTCGTCGCTGGTCGCATTGGTCCGCCTGACCGAGGAACTGCTCGATCATGACGCGGACCTGGATCTGGCAGGCCTGCTGCGCGAGCTGGCCGCACGCGCGGAGGCCAGGCACCCACCGACGGTGCAGGGCGTCACGCTGGCCTCGCTGCACGCGGCGAAGGGGCTGGAATGGGACGCGGTCTTCCTGGTCGGTCTGTCCGACGGCACGCTGCCGATCGCGCACGTGCTCGCCGACGACGGTTCGGTCGGCGACGAGGCGGCGCTCGAGGAGGAACGCAGGCTGCTCTATGTCGGCGTGACCAGGGCACGCGAACATCTGCAGCTGTCGTGGGCGCTGGCCCGCGGCGAGGGCAAGCGCCGCACCCGGCGCCGCTCGCGCTTCCTCAACGGCCTGGTTCCCGACGATTCACCGGCCTCACGGATCGCGGCGCCGCTCGCCGATGCCGCGCCGAAGGGCATTCGCCCGTCCTGTCGAGTGTGTGCGAAACCACTCATCGGGACCTATGCGACAATGCTCGGGCGCTGTCGGCGCTGCCCGGCGGAGCTCGATGCCGAGTTGCTTGTGGCATTGCAGGAGTGGCGTTCGGAGAAGGCACAGGCGCTGCAGGTGCGGGAGTTCGTGATTTTCACCGACACCACGCTCACCGCGATCGCCGAACAACTCCCTGGTGACGACGCCGCGCTGGCCGCGATCGCGGGGATCGGCGCGAAGAAGCTCGACCAGTACGGCGCGGACGTGCTTGCGATCATCGCGTCACGGCTGCGCGCAAGACCCCAAAACCGCAGGTAGAAAATAGGTTGTCCACACCGGCGAACTTGCCTAAGGTGGGTTTTACGCACTGGGAGGTCATCCCGGCGCGCACAGTCACCAAGACACTACGAGATATGGAGGGAGGCAGACGTGAACACTAATTACGACTTCAACGCCATCGACGTTGCGGTGAATTCACCCATGTCGGCCTCCCGGGGGATCCTCGCTTTGCAGGGGATCGGTCTGTCCGGAATCGGTGCCTTCGGCACGCAAGCGAAACTCACGCTGATGCATGCCCCCGTCTGCACCGTCATTACGGACAAGCCAAGCGCCGAAGGCTGGCACCCGTCTGTCTCCAAGCAGGCAGATGACGTCATGGCAGTGCACGCCGGTTATGAGCCGGCGGTACAGCAGGCAGCACGCCTCCGCACCGCAGACCCAGCGATCGTGATCAGGACTCGACAGAGATGTCGAATACCTAGGTAGGGAATCTCCCTCCCAGACCTCCTGGCCACGGATCGCACACCGCGAAACCGTGGCCAATTTGTTTCGGCCCTTCAGCCACCGGCACCGGTTTCGCGGACAACACAACGAACCGCTGCAAACGAGCTGAAGGAGAACGACGTGTTCACCGCCCAGGAATGGCCACAAGCCACTGCTGACGTGACATGCCGAACCGTGGCGCCGACTACCCGGGCCAGGGAGGTCAACAAGGTTCTGCCTTGCCGAGCCGGAGATCCCGATCTCTGGTTCGCCGAGAGCCCCAACCAGTTGGAGCAGGCCAAGGCGCTCTGCGCGAGCTGCCCCATCCGCAGGGGCTGCTTGAGCGCGGCCATCGATCGGCGTGAGCCGTGGGGTGTCTGGGGTGGCGAGATCTTCGAACAAGGTGTCGTCATTGCCCGCAAGCGCCCGCGCGGACGCCCGCGCAAGGTCGCGGTCCCGGCATGAAACCGGGAGTGACTTCCCTCCCTCCGGTCGATGTGCTCGATTCGGTTGGTCCTGACACGGGCCGAGCCAACGAACGAGAAAGCAGACGAACCGCTCACCGTAGCCCGGTGGGCGGCTCGTTTGCGTTGTGCTGCAGTGGTTTCGGGGATGAGTATGGGGATCAGGTTCGCGGTGGCCGGTGGGGTGCCCTGCGAACCGTCAGCCCGTCGGCGACGGCGAGCAGCAGTGTTGTGGTGTCGTCGGCGTGCGCCCACCAGCGGTGGCGCACGCCCGCGGCGCAGTAGTAGGAGTCTCCGGTGGACAGGGTCACCTCGGTGCCGTCGGCGGCCACGGTGATCGTCCCGGAGATCACGTAGATCAATTCGTCGTTCTGATGGGTGAATTCGCGGGCGCCCCGCTCGGTTCCGCCGGTGAACTCGAGCGCGCGCAGGTCTCTTCTGCCGTGCACCAGCGAGCGCACCGAGCCGTCCTGACCGGGATCGTCCTGGTGGAGCCTGCCTTCGCCGGCCCGGACGAGCACCGATTCCGGCGCCGTGTCGGCGGTCGCGAGCAGTTCGGTCGCGGTGGTGTCGAGCGCGTCGGCGATGCGTTGTAGTGAGCGCAGGCTCGAATTGGTTCGCCCGTTTTCCAGCTGGCTCAGGAAGGACTGGGACAGTTCGGTCTTCGCCGCCAGCGCGGCCAGCGTCAGCCGCGCCGCCCTTCTGCGGTCGTGCACTACCCGGCCGAGCCCCGGCCAGCGCCCGGGGTCACCGCTTTGGTTACCCACACTCACCCAACTTCTTGTTCGCTCTGCCCATTGTCGGCCGCCATGCGCCTGGTCACGGCATTAGCCTCACGGTAATCAGAGCGCTGACAATCCATCAACGCTTGTGATCCGTAAATCCGAAATCCGCACCCTTCAATAATCCGCACCCCCTTCTAGCTGCGCTGAAGCGGTGCAGGTGCGGAATGGTGCGGATTGCGGAAGCGATCAGTT
This sequence comes from Nocardia sp. NPDC049149, assembly GCF_043197455.1. Lineage (NCBI taxonomy): Bacteria > Bacillati > Actinomycetota > Actinomycetes > Mycobacteriales > Nocardiaceae > Nocardia > Nocardia sp. NPDC049149. Next base: position 472,237 of record NZ_JBICTD010000002.1, on the reverse strand, counting down.
CCGCGGTTGCTGTTGGGTGGCAGAGGCCTCAGAAGTCGAAGACCGCAACGGTGGTCGCGCGCAGCACGCATTCGTTGGAGAACACTCCGCCGTCGGCGATCGGTTCGCCTTGCCAGGTACCCGAGATGGTGGCCACGTATGGCACAAAGTCCTGGGGGCACAGCGGCGGCTCGGCGAACTCGGCGAGCGAGCGAATGCTGCCTCGGGAGGAGGTCAGGCTGCGGCACGCCGCCTGCGCGTGCGGATGCGTGCCGCCGATCTCCGGCCCGCATGTCAGCGTGACCGTGCGTTTCCCGAAGACCAGGCTGAGGGATGCGCCGCGTCCCAGCGTGAGCTCCATCGACGAACTTGCGCCGGCAGCCGCCGGTGCCGTAGCCACCGTCAACGGTGACATCAGCACCACAACGGTCGCGATCGACACACCAACGACGCGTGCGGTGTACGAAATGATGATCACCCCTTGCCGATGTCGTCATCATCCGGACACCAGTGACGGTAATCGACTCGCCGCGGCAAAGCAGTCAGTTCAACCGGTGAGTCCGGCGCGGATCCGGCCGCCATGCCCATGGATGGCCGCCGGTGGCATCACGCCGGGACCGGGTGGGGTCAGCTTGCGGTGCGCTCTTCGCGGAATCCAGGCATCCAGGTGCGGACCAGTTGCATGAAGGGGAGTTCGGCGTCGAGCTGGGCGAGGATGCCGACGGAGCCGCCGAGCACCCGGAAGATCATCACGTATTCGGCCGGGAGTTGCAGGGCCCGTGCGGTTTTCATCTCCTGGCTGGTGATGTCGGACGCCTTGCCCGCGACCCGCTGCATCCAGCGGCGGGTGAAGTGGAACGAGTCGGACTTGATCGGGTCGGTGAACGGACGCAGATAGTCCGCGATCTCCTTGTGCGTGACGACGCGGCCGGGGATGACCCAGCCGTTGTCGTACATCAGCTCGGTGAGTTCCTCGAACTGCTCCTCGACCGCGAGCGCGAGCATCCGGCCGAGCACCGGCGGGAAGCCGTTCGGCATCGGTGCGCAGGCGCCGAAGTCGATGACGGCGAGCTTGCCGTCGGCCAGCATCATGAAGTTGCCGGGGTGCGGGTCGGCATGCAGCAGGCCGACGGTTTCGGGGGAGGAGAAATGGAAGCGGCCCATCAGGCCTGCGACGCGGTTGCGCAGCGCGCGGGTGCCCTCCGGATCGTCGGCGCCCGACTTGATGATCGAGGAGACCGGGGTGCCGTCGAGCCATTCGGTGACGATCACCTTCGGCGCGCTGGCGACCACCTTGGGCACCACGATCTCGGCGTGCCCGTCGAACGCCTTCGCGAACGCGCGCTGGTTGCTCGCCTCGTTGCGGTAGTCGAGTTCTTCCTCGGTGCGCTCGGTGATCTCGGCGAGGATCGGTTTGACGTCGGCGCCGGGGATGACCGTCGCGAGCAATCCCGTCATCCTGGACAGCGTTTTGAGGTCGGCGCGCAACGCCTCGTCGGCGCCGGGGTACTGCACCTTCACCGCGACGACGCGACCGTCCGACCACACCGCCTTGTGCACCTGGCCGATGCTGGCCGAGGCGGCGGGGCTGTCGTCGAACTCCTGAAAACGCTGCCGCCACTGGGTGCCGAGCTGTTGGTCGAGCACCCGGTGCACGGTCTCTGCGGGCATCGGCGGCGCGGCCGCCTGCAGCTTCGTCAATGCCTCGCGGTAGTGCTCGCCGAATTCCTCGGGGACCGCGGCTTCCATCACGCTCAGCGCCTGGCCGAACTTCATCGCGCCGCCCTTGAGCTCGCCGAGCACCGTGAACAGCTGCTCGGCGGCCTTCTGATTCAGCTGCGCGTTGATCTCCGACTTGTCGCCGCCTGCCAGCTTCTTCCCGAAACCCACGGCCGCGCGCCCGGCGATGCCGAGTGGAATCTTGGCCAACTTGGCGTTTCGGGATGAGCGACGGCGCACGATCTCAGACACGTACCCATCATGGCGGACGCACCCGCTACTTAGCCACGGCAATCTTGAAACGGAGGCGTTCGAGCGAGTGACCCCGATCACTTCGACCCGTTCGCGAGCACATTCGCGCGCCATATCTTTGCGCACTCATGCGTGTTCGGTATCGAAACGCCCTGTGCGGAGGGCGGTTCAGGAGCGGGCCGCGATGCTGGCCGGCAATGCGAACGTTTCCTTACAACGGCAGCCCGGCGGGGATGCGCGCACAGTCGCAGTCGGGATGCCTGGGCCAACGGCGGTGGTCCAGGCGGTGCGAGTCCAGGTCCAGCTCGAGGGTGGTGTCGAGGGTGGCAAGCGGGCGGTCCGGCGACAGCGACAGGATCGTTTCGATCTCGGTGACGGCCAGCGCCGCGGTGGCCGCGACCCGGGCGGGCGAGGCATGACCGGTGCGACCGAGCAACTGGGCGGCCAGGTGCGGCCAGCTGCCGTCGTTGTCGGAGCGCAACAGGTCGGCGCAGCGCAGGCAGCTGGTGGCGCCGGGCAGCACGAGCGGCCCGATCAGTCCTCTGCCGTCCCTGATCCGCACCGGCAGGTGCGGAACCCGATGTCGAACAAGATCATCGATGAGGCGCGGGTCCGCGATCTGCGCATCGGTCAGCACCACCAGATCGACCCGCCAGGTGGACACCGAGGCCGCCTGCGGTCCGTAGTCGCGGGACCGGCTCGGGCGCACGCCGAGTTTGCGCAGTCCCGCGGCGACCGCGTCCGACATCGGGCCCAACCCGTGCACCCGCACCGCGCGGATGCGTCCGGCGCGCTCGTCCGGATGCTCGAGCAGTCCGGCTCCGTCGAGCAGGTCGAGCAGCGCCACCGCATGTTCCGGTTCGATGCCGTGTTCGCTTGCGCGCCAGACGATCTGGGGCCGAGTCTGCAACCCGTCCAACAGCCGAAGGAACGCGACGACCGTGTCGGCGTCCAGCCCGCCGGCGTCCAGCACCACCGCGGTCTCCGGCTGCCACCCGAGCTGCACGACGCCGGACGGGCGCACCAGCACCGCGACCTGAGAGCGCAGCATCGGACCACGGCGCAGGGATGTCATGCCAAGCAGTATGCGAACCCCGCCATGCGTGACTCGCGCGAAATCCCGTGGTTATCCCCAGGATTCGCGCTGGTCAACAGGGCACGTCACGCGGACGGTCCGCTGTCCTTACCGAGGTCGGGTCCGGACTCGCCGCGGTCGGCCCGGCGTTCCTCGGCCTGCTCTCGCTCGGCCTGCTCCCGCGCCTCGGTCTCGGCCAGCTGTGCGAGCGGATCGTCGAACGCGGTGGTGCCGCCACCGATCACCGCATCGATGAAGCCCGCGGGGGAGTCCAGATCGGCGGAGTCGGGCAGCAGGTCAGGGTGCGCCCAGACGCCGTCGCGCTTCTCCATGCCCGCATCGTTGGTCAGCCTGCGCCACAGCGCGGCGGCTTCGCGCAGCTTGCGCGGTCGCAGCTCGAGACCGACCAGGGTCGCGAACGTCTGCTCCGCGGGACCACCCGTGGCGCGGCGCCTGCGCAGCGTCTCGGCCAGCGCGCCCGCGCCGGGCAGCCGATCGCCGACCGCGTCGGTGACCACCACCTCGACCCAGCCCTCGATCAACGCGAGCAGCGTCTCCAGTCGTTCCAGCGCCTGCTTCTGCTCCGGCGTCGTCTGCGGCTCGAAGGTGCCCTGCGACAAGATCTCTTCGAGCTTCGAGGGATCCGACAACGCCATCGGGTCGATGCCCTGGGCCGCCTCCTCCAGCGCGGAGAAATCCATCCGGATGCCGCGTGCGTAATCCTCCACCGCGGCGAGCACCTGCTGACGCAGCCACGGCACATGACCGAACAGCCGCTGATGCGCCGCCTCCCGCGCGGCGAGGAACACCATGATCTCGCTCTCCGGCTGCTCCAGGCCCGCGCTGAACTCCGCGATCGCCGAGGGCAGCAGGGCCGCGGTACCGGACGGTCCGAGCGGAAGGCCGATATCGGTGGAGGTCAGCACCTCCTTGGCGAGCTGGCCGAGCGCCTGCCCGAGCTGGGAGCCGAACGCGAGCCCGCCCATCTGGCCGAGCATGCCGACCATCGGCGCGGCGAACTCCTTCGCCTCCTCCGGTAACGACGCGGTCCACATTCCGGAAATCTGTTGCGCCACCGGGTCGCACAGCCGCTGCCAGGTCGACAGCGTCTCCTCGATCCAGTCGTTGGCGGTCCATGCCACGGTCTTGGTCGCGCCGGCGGGCAGCGTGGTCGCGCCGTCGAGCCACAGCTCGGCCAGGTGCGCGGCATCGGCGACGGCACTCGCGGTGCTCGCCGACACCGGGGTCAGGTTCTTGCCGAGTTGCTGGCGGGCCAGCCGCTTGGCGACGTCGTAGTTCACCGGTCCGGACTGTGCCGAGCCCGGCTGGCCCATGCCGCTGAGCATCTGGCCGAGCGAGGTCAGCATCTGTCCGAGCTGCGACGGATCGAAGCCGCCGCCAGGTCCGCCCATTCCCATGCCGAACGGGTTGTTCGACTCGGGACCGCCCGGCTCGTCACCGCGCTTGCGGTCATCGTCGTCGCGGTTCGAAAATCCGAAGGGGACGTCACTCATAACCCTTACGTTACGCGTGCAGTGCAGCCCCCCGACGTTCGCGCAGCGCGAAACGGTGCCTGTTCTCGGCGTGCTCGCGACTGTGCCGTTCGTCGCACTGGTTTGTTTCCTGGCCGCGATGCCTCAGCTCGACGGCATCAGGTTCTGCCGTTGATTCGGCTAGGTGGCGAGGGCGTACGGATCTGTCAATGCGGTCGGTGTCCGCGCGATCCCCAACGGTGTTTCGGGAAAGCGGGAGCCTGCGACATAGAACCGTGCGCGGGTTCGCCCCACCGGCTCGAGGATTTGCCGGTGGACGAGTTCACGCAAATCTCGTTGTGCCTGCTGCAGGTTGAGGCCTTCGTTCTGCTCGTAGCGAGTGCGGCGGACACGGCCGGACAGTGCGACGTCGTGCAACGCGGTGACCAACCGCTCATCGAGGCGCTCACGGGACGCGAATTCGGTCAGCGCCTCCCAGACCTGGCCGGAGCGGAGGAACCGAGCATGGACGGTCTGCGTCTGCTGGTGGTAGGCCGTCAGGTTGAGAGGACGCGCGGGGTGCCGAATGTTCGCCTCTGCGGCCCGGAGCGGGCGGCGATCATTACTGTGGTCCAGGTGAATCGTCGGATCCTCACGCTGGTGGCCGCTCTGATCCCGGTGCTGGTGCTCGGTGCGCTCGGCACCGTGCTCACTGTGCCGTTCGTCGCACTCGGCCCCGGCCCTACCTTCAACACGCTCGGCAAGGTGGACGGCAAAGAGGTCGTCGATGTCCGCGGCACCGAGGTGGACCCGGTGTCGGGACACCTCAATATGACGACGGTGTCGGTGCGGGACGGGTTGAGCATCTTCGAGGCCTTCGGCTTCTGGGTGAGCGGCAAGCACGGGCTGGTGCCGCGCGCCGAGGTGTATCCGCCCGGGGTGCCGCGCGAGGAGATCGACAAGTCGAACCAGCAGGACTTCAAGGATTCCGAGGGCAACGCCGAAGTGGCGGCGCTGCATTTCCTGAACCTGCCGACGGTGGTGCTGCTGCGCAAAGTGACCGAGGAAGGTCCGGCCAAGGACCTGCTGCGCCAGGGCGACCAGATCATCAGCATCAACAACGTCCCGATGAACACGCCGAAGGATGTGGTGTCCGCGGTATCGGGGCAGGCGCCGGGCACGCAGCTGACCATGCTGGTGCGTCGCGACACCGGCGAGCAAACCGTCACCGTCACCCTCGGCCAACGGCCGGACGATCAGGCCAAGGGCTACCTCGGCGTGACACCGGGGGAGGGCGCGCGCCCGCCCATGCAGGTGGACTTCAATCTCGCCGACATCGGCGGACCGTCGGCCGGGCTGATGTTCAGCCTCGCGCTGATCGACAAGCTCACTCCCGGTGAACTGGATGGCGGCCGCTTCGTCGCAGGCACCGGAACCATCGACCAGGACGGCAAGGTCGGCCCGATCGGTGGCATCCAGTACAAGATGATGGCCGCGCGCGACGCGGGCGCCGAGACCTTCCTCGTCCCCGCCGCCAACTGCAGCGAGGCGAAGCAGCGCATCCCCGACGGCCTGCGCCTGGTGAAGGTCGAAAACCTCACCGGCGCAGTGCAGGCGCTCAACGACATCAACGCGGGCAAGGAGCCCGTCAGCTGCAGCAGCTGACGCGGGTCACTCCAGCGTGGCGTGCAGCGCGTCGATCAGGTTGGGCGCCAGGTTCGGATAGGTGCGCAGGTCCATGTCGGCGAATTCGTCGGCGTCGTCCTCCGGCCGCACCTGCAGCAGCGACAGCGACGCGCCCTCGCGCAGCACCGCGGCGAACAGTCGCGCCTCGCGCCGATCCGGATGCGCTTCGGCCGCGGCCCGCGCGGCGGCGTCGGCGGCCTCGTGGTCGGCGAGCAACGGCACCAGCGCGTCGTCGAGCGCGGATTCCGCGTCCGGCGGCAACACCACGATCTCCTGCACCAGGACGCAGCCGAGCACCGCGGGCGGCCAGCTCATGGTCGCGAGGATCTCGTCGAGCGCCATCGAACCGCCCGTCACGTCGTCCGGGAACAGCTCCTGGGCAACGGGAGTGAGCTCGGCGCCCTCGTCGAGCTCGTCCAGTAGTTCCGGCTGGGCCGCGACCAGGTCGGCCGTCGGCACCAGCGCAAACATCTGCGGCGGCTTGCCCCACCCTTCGGCATCCACAAATTCCGCCACCTCCCGGACGGAACGGGCGAGGACGAGTTCGGCGTGCAGATCTGCGGGGGTCACGGGGTGTATCCAATCAAACGATCGGCAGGCCGAGTCACCAACCCGCTGATTCGCCACCGACCACTCAACCACCACGCGCGAGTTCTGCGAGCGCCGTTCGCGGCGCGAGACTAAGGGGGCCGCGAACACGCAGCGCCGGAGGCGCTGCCAAAGACACTGTCCGATTCCGTAGAGTGGGCCCGAAGCGGTCCGGAAGGACCATCCGCAACATCGGACTGCGGCGGCTCGGCCGGACGTTTCGGCGCGGGCGCCGCCGGACCTTGGAGAGTGGCATCGTGGGCATGCGGCCCCCCACCGGCTTACCTTCGCTGTCTCGACGCAGCCGCGTGCTGCTGCTGGCGGCCATCGCCTTGGCGGCGTTGCTGCTGCTCGGGCCACGACTGACCGACACGTACACGAACTGGCTGTGGTTCGGGGAGGTCAATTTTCGCAGCGTGTATCTGACCGTGCTGCGGACTCGGATCTTGCTGTTCGTCGCCACCGCCCTCTTCGTCGGCCTGATCGTCTGGCTCGCGTTGCTGCTCGCGTACCGGTCTCGGCCGGTGTTCGTGCCGGTGGCCGGGCCGAACGATCCGATCGCGCGGTACCGCACCACCGTGATGAGCAGGCTGCGGCTGTTCGGTGTCGGCATCCCGTTGCTGCTCGGGCTGCTGTCCGGCCTGGTGGCGCAATCGAATTGGGTGACGGTGCAGCTGTTCTTGAACAGCAGCTCGTTCGGCCAGCAGGATCCGCAGTTCCACTTGGACGTCAGCTTCTACGCGTTCGAGCTTCCGTTCTATCGGATGGTGTTGAACTGGCTGTTCGTCGCGGTGGTCATCGCGTTCTTCGCCAGCTTGATCACCCATTACATCTTTGGTGGCCTGCGGTTGAGCGGCCGCGAGGGCACGCTCACCAGGGCCGCGCGGGTCCAACTTGCGGTGATCGCGGGAATCTTCGTGCTGCTCAAGGCGATCGCGTACTGGTTCGATCGCTATGAGCTGCTGATGAGCAGCCGCAAGGAGCCCACGTTCACCGGTGGTTCCTTCACCGATATCAACGCGGTGCTGCCCGCCAAGCTGATCCTGTTGTCCATCGCGGTGATCTGCGCGGTCGCTTTCTTCGCCGGCATCGTGCTCCGCGATCTGCGGGTGCCTGCCATGGCGGCGGCGTTGCTTGTGCTGTCCTCGATCCTGGTCGGCGCGGTGTGGCCGCTTGTGGTGGAACAGTTCTCGGTGCGCCCGAACGCGGCGGACAAGGAGAGCGAATACATCCAGCGCAATATCGCCGCGACCAGGCAGGCGTATGGCATCACGCCCGACAAGATCGACTATGTGGATTACAAGGGCGAGAGCAAGAAGACGCCGCTCGAGGTTCCTGTCGATGCCGCGACGATCGGCAATGCCCGGCTGCTCGATCCGAACATCTTGTCGCCGACGTTCACTCAGCTGCGCCAGCTGAAGAACTTCTACGGCTTCCCCGAGTCGCTCGACATCGACCGCTACAACCTCGACGGCGATGTGCAGGACTACATCGTCGCCGCGCGTGAGCTGTCGCCCGCGGCATTGAGCGGCAACCAGACGGACTGGATCAACCAGCACACCGTCTACACCCATGGCAACGGTTTCGTTGCGGCACCGGCCAACCGGGTCAACAAGCCGCAATCCGATCCGAACGCGACGGGCGGCAGCAGCGACAGTGGCTACCCGATCTTCATGGTCAGCGATCTGTTCACGCCGACGGACAAGCAGCGAATCAAGGTCGACCAGCCGCGCATCTACTACGGCGAGGTGATTTCGCAGACCAACCCGGACTACGCGATCGTCGGCGCCAACAGTCAGCCGCCGCGTGAATACGACACGGACGCCGCGCAGTTCACCTATGACGGCAAGGGCGGCGTGTCGATCGGCAACTGGTTCAACCGGCTTGCCTTCGCCGCCAAGTACGCCGAGCGCAATATTCTCTTCTCCTCGGCCATCGGCAACGACTCGAAGATCATCTTCAACCGCGCGCCGCGCGAGCGGGTGCAGAAGGTGGCGCCGTGGCTGACCACCGACGGCAACGCGTATCCGGCGGTCGTCAACGGGCGGATCCAGTGGATCGTCGACGCGTACACCACTCTCGACAACTACCCGTACGCGCAGACCACCTCGCTCAGCAGCACGGTCGAGGACAGCATCGACAAGAAGACCGGTCGACTGCTGCCGCGCAAGACGGTCAGCTATATCCGCAACTCGGTCAAGGCCACCGTCGACGCGTACGACGGCACGGTGACGCTGTACGAGACGGACAAGACCGATCCGGTGCTGCAGGCGTGGCGCGGGGTGTTCCCCGGCGCGGTGAAGTCGGAGAGCGAGATCTCACCCGAGCTGCGGGCGCACTTCCGCTATCCGGAGGATCTGTTCAAGGTGCAGCGCGAGATGCTGACCAAGTATCACGTGGACAATCCGCGAGAGTTCTTCACCAACAACGCGTTCTGGTCGGTGCCGACCGATCCGACGATCGAGGGCGGCACGTTCAACCAGCCGCCGTACTACGTGCTGCTCGGTGATCCGCAGACGAACAAGCCGGTGTTCAACCTGACCAGTGCCATGGTCGGCTACAACAGGCAGTTCCTCTCCGCCTACATCTCGGTGCGTGCCGATCCGGACAACTACGGCAAGTTCACGATTCGTCGCTTGCCGACCGATACGCAGACGCTCGGTCCGCAGCAGACACAGAACCGGATGACGACCGCGCCGGATGTGTCGCAAGAGAAGACCTTGCTGTCCAACTCGAACAAGATCAAATACGGCAACTTGCTGACGCTGCCGGTTGCCGACGGCGGGATCCTCTACGTCGAGCCGTTCTACAACGAACGCAACACCGGGCCGAACACCGCGACGTTCCCGCAGCTGCTGCGCGTGCTGGTGAGTTACCGCGACGAAGCGGGCAGCGTCAAGGTCGGCTATGCGTCGACGCTGGCCGACGCGCTGAACCAGGTGTTGCCGGGAGCGGGTGCACTGGCGACGCCGTTCGGCGGCGACTCCGGTGCGCGGCCCAAGCCGGGCACCGTGCCGCCGCCCGCCGAGACCGGTTCGACGACCCAGCCGCCCGGCGGTACCCCACCGCCTGCCGGGGTGACCCCGCCGCCCGGCTCGTCCCCGGCGAAGGACGCTGCCGCGGCAGAGCTGAACAGGAAGATCGAGAACGTGCGTAATGCCATGCGCACCGGCAACTTCCAGGAATTCGGCAAGGCGTTGGACGAGCTGGAGGCGGCCGTGAAGGCCTACCAGGACGCCGGTCGCTGAGGTAGGTATCGAGCGAAACACGAAGCGGCGCTGCTATCCCCGGGGATAGCAGCGCCGCTTGCGTTGTGCGACAGCAGTTATCGGTTCGCGATCGACTCGATCAGCGGGCCGTTCTGCTCCAGGATCTGCTGGAACTGGGCTTCGACGCCGTACTGCTTGGCCAGGTTGCTGCCCGCCGACTTGGCCTGGTCGACGAGTGCCTGGCGGCTGCCCGGCGCGGGCAGGGCGGGCGCGGCGGGCTCAGGCTCGGGCTCCGGCGTGGCGGCGACCTCGGGCTCGGAGGTGCCAGCGCGCAGGTACTGGCCGCACGTCGGCCAGGCGCCCTGGCCCTGGGAGGCGAGCACGTTCTCCGCGACGCGGATCTGCTCCTCCTTGCTCGCGGTGTGGGCCGAGCCCTGACCGCCGTTGGCCCGCCAGGTGCTCTGCGAGAACTGCAGGCCGCCGTAGTAGCCGTTTCCGGTGTTGATCCCCCAGTTGCCGCCGCTCTCGCACTGTGCGACACCGTCCCAGTTGTGGGCGGGTGCTGCGGAGGCGGTCGCGGTGGAGAATGCGAACGGGACGGCAACAAGAGCGCCGGTCACGGCGGCAAAGCCGAGGGCGCGGGCGTTGAACTTCCGGTTCTCAGTCATAAGTGCTTTTCCCTCCCTGCGCCTACCGACTCGGCGAATAACGTCGCCGGTCCCTGCCCCCAGGTCGTCGGGGATCCTCGAACCGTGGGGCAGGGTCGCCGGTATTCGTCGGTTCGAGTTCGAGCCCATCACGGATGATCCGGGCCGTGAACGCACGGTAACGAAGAAATCTCGGCAGATCACGTCTTGATAACGCGCGAATTGCATGAAGCGAATAACCCGAATATCGTCCTTTGTGCAGGTGGGAAATGCCCTCGACACGCGTTCCGGTCGGTCTGTTATAGCACCGTTAAGTGTTCGAGATCACTACGAAATAGTGACCCGGATCACGTTTGAGCGGTTGCGATAGTCGGTGATAGACCCATTCGCATTGCTAAGCGTTCGGGTTCGTCGCCCCCATGCGTGGGTGATCCTGCGCTCCGGCCTGGCCGTCGGGCCGCTCGGCTCGTCGTGCTGATCGACTGCTGGCACCGGAATCGCCGGTCTGACCAGGCGATTTGGCGTCAGCGTGAACCCGTGTGTAATGTTGTGTTTACCGACGCGGGGTGGAGCAGCTCGGTAGCTCGCTGGGCTCATAACCCAGAGGTCGCAGGTTCAAATCCTGTCCCCGCTACAAAAGGGAAAACGGCTCGGAACGAAATGTTCCGGGCCGTTTTTCATTGCCGCTCGAGGTAGGGCGTTCGCCGGCCGTCGGATCACCGCGCCGGTATCAGGCTGGCCTTGACTCGTATTGACAAGGCCTAAGACAGCGCCGTCGCGGCGCCGCAGGACCCTACGCTTCGGTACTGATCAGCATCGGATCAACGGCGCTCCGGTGCTGATCGGAACCTGATCAGCGCGAGTACGGAGAACGCGATAGTGGTGGTCACCTCCATCGAATTGCCGGATCCCAAGGGGGACAGGCGATGTCGATGAATGCAGAGTCGAGAATGTGGAATACGGTGCGGGACTTCGCCGGTCGGCGGTCACGAGCCGCGCTCGGTGCGGTCTGTGCGCTTGCTGTCGTCGCGGGCGGCGCGGTGGCCGGGCCGGCGGCGGCTGAACCGGATGAGCCTGCGACAGGGACGGTGCATGCGCCGAACTGGCGTCTGCCCGTTAATGTGCGGTCCGGTCCGAGCCTGCGCAGTGCGAAGGTCGGCCGGGTTCGGCACGGTGCTCAGGTGACGATCGTGTGCACGGTTCGTGGCGACCGCGTCCGGGGCGGCTGGGCCGCCACCGATGTGTGGGACAAGCTCGATAGCGGAGGGTTCATCAGCGACGCCTTCGTCGACACGGGAACCGATGAGCCTGCGGCGCCCGACTGCGCGGGCGAGGACCCCGAGCAGCCTACCAAGCCCGCGGAACCGACCGACCCGCCGAAACCCACTGAGCCGCCGAAACCCACCGAGCCGCCGAAACCCACCGAGCCCGAGGAACCGGAGAAGCCGGCACCGCCGGACGCAGGTGAGGGCGCGACGGCGTGGGAGAAGCAAATCCTCGACCTCACCAACGCCGAGCGTCGAAAGAAGGGCTGCCAGCCGCTGCGCTTGGATGCGCGGTTGACCAAGGCGGCGCGGCTGCACAACCAGGAAATGCGAGATCGACGGTACTTCAACCACATCAGCCCCGTCGCCAGCCACCGCTACCCCGAGCACCGCGCGAAGGCGCAGGGGTACCAGGCGGAGGTCTCGGAGATCATCGCCCTCGGCGCCTCCAATCCCCGTGAGGCCATGCAGGGTTGGATGAGCAGCTCCGGCCACCGAGAGGAGCTCCTCAAATGCTCCTGGAAGTCGGTCGGTGTCGCCGCACTCAAAGGCAGCCCCGGACGCGGCAATCGCTTGGAAGACACCGGACCGTGGTGGACCCAGATGTTCGGCACCCGCTGATCCCGTTGCCCCGCTATGTGGAAAGCGGCTCGAAACGCGATGTTCCGGGCCGTTTTTCGCTGCTGCAAGCGTGACTCGGTGCTACGCCACCGTCGGCTGGCGCGAAATCTGTTCGGTCACTTGATCATTCGGAAGCGCGGATGGCGCAGCCAGGCTTCGAGGAACTCCACGTCGCCGATATGGCAGCGGTCGACGAGGTACAGGCGGCCCGGCAGCTTTCGCATCCCGTGCGCGATCCGTCTCGCCAGTTCGGCCTCTTGCTCACGAGTTCGTTTGACGAAGGGGATGTCGTCGGGCCAGGGGATCGGAACCAGGCTGCCGCAGAAGTCGATCAAGCCGTCGTATTCGAGCGCGAGCACCAGGCACAGGTGACCGATCAGCCGGTGATCGACGGGGCGGTTGGCGCCCATCGACAGGGTGATCTTGGCGGCCGGTGTGAAGCCGATTGCCGTGGCCAGCCGTGGATCCGCACGATGGGGTGGTCGCACGACGACTGCCGTATACGAGGCATCGACCAGGTCCTCCGGCATTCCGAAAGCCGAAGGGTCACACAGAATCCAGTCGTCCTCCCAGGGGGCAGGCAGGAATGCCTGCGTCATGAGGCTGCGCACCTTCTCCGCATCGATCGGTTCTCGCAACAGAACCATCGCAACTGGACCGCCCATGCGATCCATGATGCGCCGGCCTCGCCGAGGAGCCAGGTCATTTTCGGCTGTGGTTGAGGCACAGCGCTTTCTGATGTCGGTCTAGATCGCGTCCAACGCCCGCCTGCCGGTGCGCGGGCCCCATATCCCGACGAGCGTGACCATGGCGAGCAGTGCGACGGTGATGACCGTGAACACCAGACCTGGGCCGTTGGCGCGGTCGAGCAGCGGCAGCAACACGAACGGCAAGATAGCGGTGCTGACCTTCGACAACGAGTAGGTCGCGCCTGATGCGGTGCCGCGCACTGCGGTCGGGAACGATTCCGGAAGGTAGGCGTGCAGCGCGTCCGAGAAGACGTTGCTGGCGAGGGTGAACAGCGCGCCTGACAGCAGAATGATCGGCACGCTGGTGGCGAAGCCGAAAGCCAGGCCGAACAACGCCATCAGCGTCGCGGTCACCATCACGAGATGTTTGCGTTCGAACCGTTCCATCAGCGGGATGGCGAGCAGCGAGCCGAGGGGATAGCCGAGATAGGTGACGGCCAGATAGCTCAGTGAGGTCACTACTTCGAAACCCTTGCGGTCCAGCACGAGAACGGCCAGCGTGCCGAACCCGTAGTAGCCGAAGACCTGCAGGATCATCACCGCGGAGAACAGTGTGGTCCGGGCCCGGTACGGCGGCCGCACGATCGCGCTGAAGGGGACGGCCGTCGCCTTGGCGGCCTGCTTGGCGATCCAGTGCGGCGATTCCGGCATGTTCTTGCGCGCCACGACCACCACGGCGGCGCCGAGCCCGCCGATCACGAACAGCCAGCGCCAGCCGTCGACGCCGAAGGGCTGCAACGGAACCAGCCATTTGGCGAGGAACCCGACGATCGGCACCGCGCAGAAACCGATCGTGTACGCCATGGCGATCATCCGGCCGCGCACCTGCGGCGGCACCACCTCGGAGAGATAGGTGTCGGACACGGTCATCTCGGCGCCGATACCGAGGCCTGCGAGGAATCGCGTCGCCATCAGGAAGGTGATGTTGGGGCTGAACGCGCCGAGCAAGGTGAATCCGGAATACAGCGCGATATTGACCATGAACATGCGGCGGCGGCCGAAGATATCGGACAGTCTGCCGATCACCAGCGCGCCGAGGAATTGGCCCGCGAAGGCCGAAGCGACAATGCCGCTGAGCTGGAATGTGGACAGGTGCAGTTCTTGTTTCAGTACGCCGGTAATGGTCCCGGCGAGAAACAGCTCATAGAGATCGAAGAACAGTCCGGCGCCGACGAGTACAACCAATTTGCGATGAATGGGACGAACCGGCAGTTCGTCCAGCCGCAGACTTTCTCGCCCGAGGTCGGATGCTGTTGTCATTCCGCCATACTGCCGACGAACCAAGCACCCGACAACTATTTCGTGGTGCGCGACACGAGGTGTCGCGCACGGTTCATTCGAAACTCACCGAATGGTTGACCTGCCACCCTCCGGCCCGGTGGTTGTGGTGTCGCGCACCCGCGCTTACTGGGCGAGCGTCCAGGTCGCAACACTGTCAAGGCCACCTCGATTCCGCGCACCGCTGCCCACCCCGGGTGGTTGACTTGCCGTGCGCAGGCTCCGGCCGGTCGCACGTCAGCTAACCCGAGGTCAGGAGGCCACGGAAATGCCCACTCACGACGGAAGTTGGCCGCAGGGGACACCGTGCTGGGTCGACACGCAAGTCGACGACACCGCACGAGCCCGCGAGTTCTATGGCGAACTATTCGGCTGGGAAGTCCAGGACAGTCCGCCGGACGCAGGTGGCTATCTGCTGGCGCTACTCGGCGGCAGGCCTGCCGCGGGCATCGGGCCCAAGCCCGACGGCATGGCCATGCCGTCGGTGTGGACCACCTACTTCGCCGCGGACAGCGCCGACGCGATCGCCGAAAAGGTCACCGCGGCAGGCGGTGTGGTCTTCATGCCGCCGTTCGACGTGCTCGACGTCGGCCGGATGTTCGTCGGTGCCGACCCGGCGGGGGCGGCCTTCGGTGTGTGGGAAGCCAAGGCGCACACCGGTGCCGGGATCTACAACGAGCCGAACGCCTACTGCTGGAACGAACTGCACACCCTGCAGTACAAGCAGTCGCAGGAGTTCTACGCGGCCGTATTCGGCTGGAACTACACCGAAATCGGTGACGGCGCGAACTTCGTCTACTCCACCTTCAGCCTGACGCAGGGCGGCGACCCGGTCGGCGGCATGAACGATTCGGCCACCGGACCCGGCGGCGAGGACATGTCGTACTGGCTGACGTGGTTCCAGGTGGACGGCACCGACGCGGCCCTCGACAAGGGGGTGGAGTTGGGCGCGACCGTCATGATGGGCGCCCAGGACAGCCCGTTCGGTCGGATGGGCATCCTGCAGGGGCCGCAGGGTGAGGTGTTCGGCGTGATCGATACGACGAAGACGGTGGGCGAACCGCCTTCGGGTGCATAGCAATAGCGCACAACGAAGGGCCTGCACCTCGGTGCAGGCCCTTCGCTGCTGATCGACGCTATGACTTGGTGATCGGCGGGATCGCCGGGCGGGTGGTGCGCAGCGTCGCCTTGGCGGCGCGGTTCTCCGCCTCGGTCGCGGCGTTGGCGAGCTCGACGTTGTCGGGTGCGACGGCGGCTTTGTCGGCCGCCTGCATCGCCTCGGCGGCTTGAAAGGCGCCGAGGACGCTGTCGGCGGCCTTGCCGGTGGCGCGGATCGCGGCGTATGCGGCCAGGGCGGCGGAGGCAGCGGCGCGGGTGGCCTCGACGGTCGACATGGCCGCCTCGACCGTGGTCACGGCCGCCTCGGCCGGTGACGGCGCGCGGACTCTGCCGGTCTGGGCGGGTGTGGTGCCGCTCGGGGCCTGCTGAGTGGCGGTGTCGGTGCGGCGGGTGGCCTCGGCGCGGTCGCGCGCGCTCGCCGTCCGTTGCTTGGCCTGGTCGATCAGTGCTTTCTCGGTGGACGTCTGGGTGCGGGACGCGGGGGCGGCGGCATCGTGCGCGGCGGCGACCCCGGCCCCGGACAGCAACAGTGCGGAACACGCGACGACCGTGACGGCGGCACGGGTGCGATCACAACGCATAGCGCTCCATTCAAGAAGACTGGGCAGTCTGCTTCACCGTACGTCCACTTTGTCGGACTTTCGGGGACCCTGGCCGGGCGTGCCGCAGCGAGGCCCCGCTGACCGGGCGCGAGCTCGCGTCGCCGGACGCCCGGCCGGGCGAGACTGGAAAACTAGCGCGAAACCAGGCCGTGCTGATGCGCGTACACGACGGCGTGGATGCGATCGCGCACGCCGAGTTTCGCCAACACTCGGGACACGTGGGTCTTCACCGTCTCCTCGCCGACGCCGAGCCGCGCCGCGATTTCGGCATTGCTGTGCGCATCGGCGAGCAGCAGCAACACCTCCAGTTCCCGCACGGTGAGTTGCTCGACCTCCGGCGGGGTGCGCGGCGGGGCGAGGGTGGTGGCGAACCGGGCGGCCAGGCGCCGGGTCATCGACGGATCGATCAGGGCGTCACCGCGGGCCGCGATCCGGATGGCGGCGACCAGCTCCTCCGGCGGCAGGCTCTTCAGCAGGAACCCGCTCGCGCCGGCCTGCAGCGCACGGTAGAGGTTGGCGTCGCTGTCGTAGGTGGTCAGCACGAGCACCCTGGTGCCGCCCGCCGCGACGATCGTCTCGGTGGCGGTGAGCCCGTCCAGCTTGGGCATGCGCACGTCGAGAATCGCCACATCCGGCCGCAGCCGGAGGCTTTCGGCGATGGCGGCGCGGCCGTCGCTGACCTCGGCGACACAGTCGAGGTCGGCCTGGCTGTCGACCACCGCGCGCAACCCGGAGCGGAACATGCTGTGGTCGTCGGCGATCAGGACCCGGATGCTCATGCGCCCCCGATCGGCAGCGAAACCGTGGTGTGCCATCGGGTTCCTTCTGCGTCGGGTCCGTAGTCGAGCTCGCCGTCGAAAAGCTCGGTGCGACGGCGGATCCCGGCCAGCCCGCGCGGCACCGCGGTGCGGTCGGTCGCCGGTACCGGCGGCAGCGGATTGGTCGCCCGGATCACCACCCGCGTCGGCCGGAATTCGACGTCGAGCAGCGCGTGCTCGCCGTCGCCGTGGCGCAACGCGTTGGTCAGCATCTCCTGCACGATGCGATACACGGTGAGATCCAAGGACTCCGGGAGTTCGGCCGCCGAACCGTGCACGATCACTTCGACATTCAGCCCCGCGGTCCGCACGTAGTCGACCAGCCCCTCGATATCCGCGAGTCCGGGCTGGCGTTGCCCGGAGTCGTCGCGGCCGTGCAGGAGGTCGAGTTGACGGCGCAGATCGACCAGCGCCGCTCTACTGCTGGCCTCGACCGCGGTCAGCGACTGGGTTGCCGGGCCATTCGTGCTGTCCGCCATGGCCATTCGAGCCGCGCCCGCATGGATGCCGATGGCGCTGACGTGGTGGGAGATCACATCGTGCAGATCCCGCGCGATGGCGGCCCGCTCCTCGGCCACCGCGCGCTCGACCGCAACCTGATGTTCCTGCTTGCGCAGGCGTTCCCGCTGTTCCAGCTCGGCAAGGTAGGCGCCACGCGCCGCGGTGTAGCGGCCGACCAGCCACGGCACGCACCCCGCGGACACCGTCGAGGCGAGCAGCAGCCGCCAGTCGCGGGTGGTGTCGCGCACGATCATCAACTGGGAGAAGGTCACGCCGCCACACATGACGAGCATGGTCAACACCGAGCTCGGGCCTGCCAGCCAGGCGCCGGCCCGGTAGCCGGCCACCAGGAAGCCGACGTCGGTGATCCGCGCGGCGAGACCGTGGGTGTGCAGCAGCCAGGCGGCGAGCAGCCGGACCACGACCTGGGCCACCGCAACCACGCCTGCCGTGCGCGGCGGCGCGGCCAGCGCGAGATCACCCGCGACGATGCCGATCATCGCCGCGGTGGTGTGCCACGGTGCGTAGCTGAACATGCCGGACAACCACAGCACCACCCCGTCGATCACCGCGGCGACCACCGCGACCAGGAGTGACTGGCGGGCCAGCGATCTGCTCACGTCCACCGGTGCGCCACCGCCTTCGGGTCGTCGGAGCCGTCGCAGGCGATCGTAGCGAGATCGATGCCTCGGGTTCGGGATGCTGCCCGCTAACTCTGCCCGGGCGGCCGCGGTGTCGCGTCCCCCGTGCGGGGGACGCGGAATCCCTCGTCGGCGCGATGTTTCCGCAGGCCGCCGTCCGTATCGTCGAGAAGCACCGGCGACGGCGAAGGAGATCTCATGGGCCCGGTGGAATTGTTCAGTTACGCCATTCCGGCATTCGCGTTGTTCATGTTTGTCGAGTGGCTCGGCTACCGTCGCGATCCCGATCGGCCCGCGAATACCGCGTCCGGCCGCGACACCGCGTCCAATGTGGCGACGTTCGTCATCGGGCGGTTCGCCAAACAGGTGACGCAGTACCTGATTCCGTTCTCCACCGTGGTGCTTGCGGCCGCGATCACGCCGCTGCACTTGTCGGCGAAGTCGTGGTGGGTCTGGGTGCTCGGCCTGGTGGTCACCGATTTCTGCTACTACTGGGCGCATCGCGCCGACCATCGGGTCCGGCTGCTGTGGACCTCGCACAGCGTGCACCACTCCAGTGAGTACTTCAATTTCTCCACCGCGCTCCGGCTGCCGTGGTTCCATCCCGTCGCCAACATCCTGCGTGGAATGGCCTGGGTGCCAGCGGCTTTGCTCGGGTTCCCGGTCTGGATGATCTTCTTGCTGCAGAGCATCGGCCTGCTCTACCAGTTCCCGATCCACACCCAGCGGGTCGGCACGCTCGGCCGCCCGATCGAGTTCTTGTTCAACACCCCGGCGCACCACCGCATCCACCACGGCTCGAACCAGCCCTATATCGACAAGAACTACGGCGGCGTCTTCATCATCTGGGACCGTATGTTCGGCAGCTTCGCCGCCGAATCCGAGCCCATTCGCTACGGCCTCACCAAGAACATCGGCACCGACAATCCGGTGAAGGTCAACTTTCACGAGCTGGCCGGGCTCATTGGCGACGTGCGCCGCGCCACCACTTGGCGGGGCAGGCTCGGCTACATCTTCGGCCCGCCCGGCTGGGCGGAGCATCCGCAGGCGGCACCACGGGTCGAATCGGTGCAGCTCACCTGACGAGTCGATCTCACCGATGATCGAGGAAGAACCGGACGGCAGCGACGTGCGGCGAGCTCGCCGCGAACTCGACGAGCGCGACGCCCCGTGCGTCCCCGATCCTGACCGACGCGGTCACCGTGCGACCCGCGGCGATCAGCTTGCTCCACCGCATGGTTCGCGCCCGGTTGGTGAACTCCTCCACCGATACCGGTGTGCCCGCGGGCAATTCGACCACGGCGTAGTGGCCGAGCAGGCCGCGCACCCGGGCGATGTCGGTGCTGCCCGCCGCAGCGAAAAGCCGTTCGGTTACTCGTTTCCCGGTCCGGCCGACACCGCCGAGCGCGCGCAGCATGCCGAGCGCTCCGTCGACACCCTGATGGGTGATCAGTTGCGGACCGAGCTGCAGCGCCGCGCCGAATCCCCGTGGGCCGGTGCGCAACAGCTGCACGATCATCGGCGCCAGTTCCCAATGCGCGGCCAGGTGGGTGATCTTCCAGTCGCCGTCTTCGTCGGCGAGCTGGTAGCGCAGGTGCATCGGCACCGAGACCCTGGCGCCGGTCGCCATCGTCGTCTCGATGGTCAGATCGCGCACGACCGTCGGCGGGTGCACGATGTCGCGATCGACTCGGAAGGCGATGGTGTTCGGGGCGATGAAGGTCTCGTAGAAGCGCTCGATGGCCGCGCGGCCGACATGGGGACGGGACCCGACCGGGTCGTTGACCTCGGCATCGGCGGTGAACAGGTCGACCCATGCCGACTTGTCGTGTGCGGCGACCGCCCTGGGCGACGCCTGGACGGCGGTCAGCAGGTCCGCGGCCGAGGGCTCCAACGGCATGGCACGTTCCTCCGATGTCGACGATGACTCGACACATGGTAGAACAAGTTCCAGTTGGGGGATCGTGTTCCGGCACAGTCTCAGTCGACGTCGAGACCAGCGGCTCCCCGGCAGAACCGCCAGAGCCGGTCCCGGTCGCCGGGGCCGAAGTGGGTGCGGCGCAGGTAGTGCTCGGGGCGCACCCGCCGGTCGTGCCAGAACTGGCCGGACGGCAGCGTGGTCGCGGTCGCGGCCAACCAGACAGCGGTGTCCGCGCCCTCCTCGGGGCTGCGCAGCAGGGGGCCGGTGATCCGGTGGAAGAGCGGCAGCGAGGTGACGACGCCGGGGGTGTCGGCCCAGCCGGGGTGCATGCTGTGGAACGCAATGCCTTGTGGCGCATAGTGTTCGGCGAGCAGTGGAGTCAACGCCACCTGCATGCGTTTGGTGCGGGCGTAGGCGATCGCGCCCTGGTAGCGGCCGTGCCTATATTCCGGATCGTCGACGGCAAGCGGCTGGGAGTACATCCCGCCAGAGGACATCAGGATCACCCGGGCCGCGTCGGCCGCGCCGAGCAGCGGCGCGAGCCGTTCGGTGAGCAGCAACGGACCGAGCACATGGACGGCCAGCGTCAGCTCGTGTCCCTCGGCGGTCTCGGTGCGCTCGGGCGGCAGCAGGCCCGCGTTGTGAATCAGCACATCCAGCCGCGTCAGCCGGTCGGCGAGTTCGTCCGCGCAGGCCGTCACCGACTGCGGATCGGACACATCACACACGGTCACCGCGACATCGGCGCCCGGGTGGGCGGCCCGAATCTCCGTGCACGCCTGCTCGCCACGTGCCCGATCGCGGACCGCGAGCAGCACCGTGCCGCCGAGTCCGGCCAGTCCCGCCGCGATGGCCTTGCCGATGCCGGAGTTCGCGCCGGTCACCAGCGCGCTGCGGCCGTGCATGGCATCGGGCTGCGGATCGTCGGCGAGCCAGTGGCGGCGCCGCCAGCGGAATCCGAGTCGGGTGTACCCAGGCGCGATCGTCCGGTCGAGCAGAGTGTCGAACACGGCGGCCACAGCGGTCATGGCGCAATTCTCGTGCGCAGCGGCCGAATCCGCCAGTAAATGATGCATGAACGTTGCAATGGGGCGGTATCTCGCTAGAGTCGAGTAATGGGCATCGAGTGTTCGAGCGTTGTCGCGGCACCCAGGTCCGAGGTCTTCGAGTGGCATACCCGGGCCGGCGCGTTCGCCAGGCTCGCGCCGCCGTGGCAGCCGGTATCGATACTGGCCGAGGCCGATTCGCTGGCCGACGGTCAGGCCGTGCTCGGCTTGCCTGCCGGGCTGCGCTGGGTGGCCAGGCACGATCCCGACGGGTACGACCCACCGCGGCGGTTCGTCGACCACATCGCCGTCGACGGCGTGGCCTCGCTGCCCGCAACCCTGCTGCGCTGGCGGCACACGCACGAGTTCGAGGCCGTCGACGAGGCGCACACCCTGGTGCTCGACCGGGTCGCGTCGCCGGTGCCCGCGTTCGCCCTGCGGCCGATGTTCGACTACCGATACCGGCAGCTCGCCGACGACCTCGCCGCGCACGCCGACGCGGCGCGTGCGGGCTGGACGGCCAAGACGATCGCGGTGACCGGCGCCTCCGGTCTGGTCGGCGCCGCATTGACCGCCTTCCTGACGACCGGCGGGCACACCGTCGTCCGGCTGGTCCGGCACGCACCGGGTCAGGGCGAAAGGCAATGGGACCCGGACGATCCCGCGCCGGACCTGTGCGACGGCGTCGACGCCGTTGTGCACCTGGCGGGTGCGTCGATCGCAGGCCGATTCACCGAGGACCACAAGCGGGCCGTCCTCGACAGCCGCATCGGGCCGACCGAGCGCCTCGCCGCCGTCGCCGCGCGCGCCGGGGTTCCCGTCTTCGTCAGCGCGTCCGCGATCGGCTACTACGGCTACGACCGCGGCGACGAGCGGTTGTCCGAGGCGGCCACTCGCGGCGGCGGTTTCCTCGCCGACGTGGTCGACGCGTGGGAGACGGCCGCCAACAGTGCTGCCGCTGCCGGAGTTCGCGTGGTCACGGTGCGCACCGGGATCGTGCAGTCACCGCGCGGCGGTACGTTGCGACTGTTGCGGCCGCTGTTCGCGACCGGTCTCGGCGGGCGGATCGGCGACGGCGAACAATGGCTGTCCTGGATCGGGATCGACGATCTCGTCGACGTCTACCACCGTGCGCTGTGGGACAACACCCTGGCAGGACCGGTGAATGCCGTTGCGCCACAGCCTGTTCGCAACAGTGAGTACACCCACGTCCTCGCGAGCGTGCTGCGCAGGCCCGCGTTGCTTCCGGTGCCCGAGTTCGGGCCTGCGCTGTTGCTCGGCACACAGGGCGCCCAGGAGCTCGCCGCGGCCAGTCAGCGGGTGGTCCCCGCCGTGCTCGAGCAGGCCGGACATCGTTTCCGCGCACCGGATCTCGGCTCGGCGCTGAGTCATCTGCTCGGCCGAGACCGCAGGCTCGACCGCGGTCATCCCCTCGGCCCCGCCCGGTTGTGATCTCAGGCGGGCGCCTCACGGGTCAGCAGGATCTGGTGCACATCGAGGTAGCCGCACCGGAATCCGGCCTCGGCATACGCTAGGTACAGCCGCCACATGCGCCGGAAGATCGGATCGAAGCCGAGTTCGGCAACCCGGTCGGCACGAGCGTTGAAGCGCTGCTGCCATAGTCGCAGCGTGTGCGCGTAGTGATCGCCCATCGACAGTTGTTCGCGGACAACGAGTCCGGTGGTGCGGGCGGCGACATCGGCGAGCAGCCGGGTGGACGGCAGGAAGCCGCCGGGGAAGATGTACTTCTGCACCCAGGTGTAGGTGCGGCGGGTGGCGAGCATGCGGTGGTGCGGCATGGTGATCGCCTGGATCACCGCGCGTCCGCCGGGGGCGAGGACCCGGTCGATGGTTTCGAAGAAGGTGTCCAGGTACTCGTACCCGACGGCCTCGATCATCTCCACCGAGACCACCGCATCGAATTCTCCTGTCACCCTGCGATAGTCGAGGAGATCGATGGTGACCTGCTCGGACCGGCCCGCGGCGGCGATCCGCCCTAGCGCAAGCGCACGCTGCTCGGTCGACAGCGTCACCGAGCGCACCGTCGCGCCACGGGCGGCCGCGCGCAGCGCCAATTCGCCCCAGCCGGTGCCGATTTCGAGGAGCCGGGTGCCGGGGCCGACGCCCGCGCAGTCGAGAATGCGGTCGATCTTCGCGCGCTGGGCGGTGGCGAGGTCGGCCCAGCGCGGCGGCGGCGCGGTGGCCGGGAACAGCGCGCCGGAGTAGGTCAGCGTCTCGTCGAGAAACAGTTCGAAGAGATTGTTGGACAGGTCGTAGTGCCTGGCGATGTTGCCCCGGGTGTTGGCTTCGGCATTGCGTTCGGCGGCGGGCTGTTTCGCGACGTAGAGGCGGCGCAACGCGCGCAGCGGTGCGGGCACCAGCGTCTCGATGTTCGCGGCGAACACGGTGAGGGTGGCGGCCGGATCCGGCGCGGACCAGTCGCCTGCCATGTAGGCCTCGCCGAAGCCGATCAGTCCGCTGACACCCAGGCGCGCGGCGAAATCGGCGGGGCGGTGCAGGATCAGCCGCGGCGCATCCGCGGCGCCACCGCCGATCGTCGTCCCGTCCGGATAGTCGACCAGGATCGGCAGCCTGCGGGCGGCCCGGCGGAACAGTCGGTCCGCCACCAGCGCGGCGAGGGCGGCCCCGGTGCCACTCGGGACGTGCTCGACATCGGGCCACGAGGTCGAGGGGCGAATCGTGACGTGCGTGTGGCTGCTCACCGCGAAGACTCCTCGAAGTGTTCGACCGGTCGGGGGACAGGGCGCAGGCCGCGTGCCAGGAGATGCACGCCGTGCCTGCGGATCAGCGCCGAGACCACAAGCGGGGCAAGGGGTACTGCCACTGTCGCGCGCAGGATGGTACGGACGGTGGCCGGTTGGCAACGACCGGTCATCGAGGCGGCGAAGATCGGCTGGTCGTCGTGCAGCGCGACGGAAACCCGCAGGCGATCGGTGGGTTCGGGCACGCGCAGTCGATATTCGCCGCGCACCTCGTTGAACGGGGAGACGTAGAACTGCTTGTCGGTGCTCGCCCTGCCGTGCCGGTCGGGACGAACCAGGTAGCAGTGCCGCTGGCGGTAGGTGTTGTGCACCTCCGCGAGGACGCAGACCAGGGCGCCTGCGCGGTCGTGACACCAGAACAGGCTGAGCGGGTTGAAGACATAACCGAGCACGCGCGCGTTGGCGAGCATGGTGACCCGGCCGCCCGCGAGGTCGATGCCGTGCTCGCCCAGGTAGTCGTCGATGTTCGCGCGCAGGGTGCGGGCCGGATCACCGAGATGGTCGGCGGCGTGGAACCCGGCCAGCGGGCGCAGCCACCGCGGCAGCCGCGGCAGGTCGTCGAGGTCGACCAGCCAGCTGTAGCTGCGATAGCGGAACTCGTGGTGCAGCGGGCTGCGCCGGACGTGGTGGATCCGGGTGCGGACGATCTGTGCGCTGTTCACGAGGTAGGCACGGCCGCGACAGTAGTGGTGTGCCAGCGGGCGCCGAGCCGGGTTGCGGCACGCAGCCCGGCGAGCGCACCGTCCTCGTGGAAGCCCCAGCCGTGGTAGGCGCCTGCGAAACGCACACGCGCACAGCCGATCTCGCCCAGCCTGCGCTGCGCGGCCAGCGAGGTGACGGTGTAGCGCGGATGCTGGTACACCATCCGATCGATGACCTGGTCTTGATCGACGCGGTCGCCGTCGCCGAGCGTGGCGAGGAACCGTCGATCGCCGTCGAGCCGCTGCAGCCTGCTCAGGTCGTAGCTGACCAGCACCCGGTCCGGCTGCGCTGCGCAGGACGGCAGTCGGTAGTTCCAGGACGCTCTGGCCCGCTCCGCGCGCGGCAGCACTGAGGTATCGGTATGCAGCACAGTGTGATTCACCGAATACGGCATGGCGGACAGCACTGTGCGCTCGGCGTCGGTCGGCTCGGCGAGCAGCCGCAGCGCCTGATCGGGATGGGTGGCGACGACCGCGCCGTCGAACACTCTGACCTCGTCCGCGTCGTCACGGACCGCGACGCTGTCGGCGAGCCGATGCACCGCCCGTACCGGCGTGCCGATCAGCACGGTGTCCAGTCGGTCGGTGATCGCGCGGACATAGGTCGCCGAGCCACCGGTCACGGTGCGCCAGGTGGGGGAGTCGAACACCGTCAGCATGCCGTGGTGGTCGAGGAAGGTGAACAGGTATCTGGCCGGGTAGCGCAACGCGGTGGCCGGATCGCACGACCACACCGCGGCGACGAGCGGGACGAGGAAGTGCGTGACGAAGTAGTCGGTGAAGCCGGTGGCGAAGACGAATTCGCCTAGCGTGCGGCCGGTTTCGGTGTCTCGCGCCAGTTCGGCGCGCGCCAGCCGGTGGAACCGGGGCACCTCGGCGAGCAGCCGCAGGTAGCGGCCGCGGGTGAGCGATCGTGGCGTGGCGAACAGTCCGCCGAGCCCACGGGCGCCCGCGTATTCCAGCCCGCAGCCGTCGCAGCGCACCGACATGCTCATGTCCGAGTCCTGCGTAGCGATGCCCAGTTCGCGGAACAGGCGCAGCAGCGTCGGATAAGTGCGGTCGTTGTGCACCAGAAAACCGGTGTCGACGCCGATCGTCGCACCATCGCTCGCGGTGACCGTATGGGTGTCGGCATGACCGCCGAGCCGGTTATCCGCTTCGTAGAGGGTCACTTCGGCGGATCCGGACAGCACCCATGCTGCGGTCAATCCGGCCACTCCGCTGCCGATGACCGCGATCCGTCGCACGCCACCGGATCGTGGCGCGGTGGGCTGGTCCATGAGGGTCCTCCTCGCTGCCGGTCGTCTCCGTGCGAAGTGCCGAATGCTTGCCATCGCGCTAGGTCGCACCGGCAGCGATGGTGTTCCGGCTCTTCGCGCCGACAACCTATTGCGTCGATTATGCATCGTTTGGTGGATCGAGCAACACCAGGTGCCCGGCAGTAGCGCCCGGCATGATCGATCGTGGGAAGGAGTTCGCCCTGCTGCTCGCCGCGGATTGCTCGGGGTGTCGAGAAGCGCAGTCCGCGACGTCCGGGCAGGTCAGAGCAGCTGATCCACCGCGTCGGTGAGGCTGGCCACGCGGCGGGCCGCGGCGGGTAGGAGCACCGCATCCCAGCCGGGACCGCCGACGAACACCCGCGAGCCCGCGTCGAGGCAGGCGACTACCGCCGAGGTCAGCGCGGTCGATTCCTGCTGTGACCACAGCACGACCGCGGCGGGTTGCGCGTGCCTGGCGAGGCTGTCGGTCAGCGCGCCGGTGGGCACGTCCGCGCCGAGCATGTGCGCGCCGACGCCGCGCTCGGCCAGTGCCGCACGCAGCACTTCCAGTGGTAGCGCGTGGGTTTCGCCGCTGGTGCAGGCCAGCACCACCGAGGTGGGCGCCGCGGTTTCGGGTGGCGGATTGGTGCGATGCAGCACCGAGGTGATGCACCACGAGAGCAGATGTTCGACGTCGATGCAGCCTTCGCCCGCGCCCTGGCGCGCAACGATGTCGGCGAAGGCGGGGCGGCACAACCGATCCCAGGTCTCGACAACGCCGAAGCTGCGAAAGTGGGCGTCCAGGTAGGCGGTTGCCGCCCTGGTCTCCAACGCGAAGGCGGCGGCGAGCAGTGGGAACCGGTCGCCGAGCAACGGTGCCGGCCCGCGCACGGCGGCCGCGGCGCCTGCCGGGCTCGCGCCCTCGTTGATGAGCGTGAGCATGCGTTCGAGCAGCGCGATATCGGCCGCGGTGTAGAGGCGATGCTTGCCCGGCCGATCCTGGGGCGGGCCGATGTCGTAGCGGCGGTTCCAGCTCCGCAGCGTCGCCGTCGGGATGCCGAGGCGCTCGGCAACCGCGCGCACCGTGTATCCGGCCGCGGCGGAGGCGGGAGCGGAACCGGCGGGCATTGCCCTATTCTGCCTGGTCCCGATCGCCCGATTCAGCATGCCCGGGCGGCCGCGCGTCGTGCGGAGCGTCTGGTGCTCTGGCCATGGTGATCAACGCCTTGTTCGCCATTTGCATCAATTGTGCATCGTTGTCCGCTAGTATGGCGGATGTCGTCGATTTCCGAGGAGCTCGCGTGACATCTCGAACCCAGCGATTTCGCCTTAGCCTGTTCGTTGCCATGATCGCAACGGCCGTCGCAACCATGAGCGGCAGTGCCCAGGCGGCGCCCGGCGCGGCACCGGCGCCGGTGTCGTCGCTCGACCTGAATCGATACCTCGGCACCTGGCAGCAGTTGGCGGCGATACCGCAGTACTTCAATCTGGTCTGCGCCCGCGACACCCAGGCGAACTACGCGCTCGACCCGCGTGGCAATGTCGCGGTGCGCAATACCTGCACCACGTGGTCGAACACGAACAACGAAATCACCGGCACCGCAACGGTCAACGACCGGATCACCGGTGCGCAGCTGCACGTCAGCTTTCCCGGTGTGCCCACCCAAGACCGGATAGACGGACCGACCAACTACATCGTCACCGCGCTCGGGCCGGACTACTCGTGGGCGGTCGTCACCGATCCGAGCAGGCGGTCCGGGTTCGTGCTCGCTCGCGCGCCACGGCTCGATCCGGTCGAGTGGGCCACGGTGCGGACGGAAATCGTTGCGGCAGGGCAGGATCCGTGTCTCTACCTGACCTCGCCGACCACCGGTGGCCTCGCGGACATCGTGCCGCTGTGCACGGTGTAGGTCTTGCGCCACTGAGCTCGCCGGCGCCCGCGAGGGTTGCGTCGACGGTGCGGGCTTGAGCCGCCCACGACGCCGTGGCGCCACCCTCGTGGGTGCCGGAATGGCTGTGTATCAGTTGCTTTCGCGATCGAAGAGGAGCAGATGACCGTCACCATCGCGCTGTTCACCCGGGATCTGCGGGTGCACGACAACCCGGTGCTCACCGCGGCTCACCGCGAAGGCGCCGCCGTGGTACCGCTTTTCGTCCTCGACGAGACGATCCTGGCCGGCCGCTTCGCGGCGCCGAACCGGGCCCGTTTCCTCGCCGCCGCGCTCGGTGAGCTCGACGCCGAACTGCGTTCCGTCGGCGGCAGACTGGTGGTGCGGCGCGGCGATGTCGTCGAGGCGGTCGCCGAGGTGGCGGCTCAGGTGCATGCCGACAGCGTGCATATCGCGGCCGACGTCAGCGGATACAGCCGCAGGCGCGAACAGGCACTGCGGGAACGGTTGGGGCAACGGGGCTGTCTGCTGCACACCCACGTCGCGTCGATCACGGCCGCCGACCCCGAGGTGCTCGTCCCGTCCACCGGGCGTGACCATTTCGCGGTGTTCACCCCGTATTTCCGGCGGTGGACGGAGGCGCACCAGCGTAAGCCGCTCGGCAAGCCGCGTGCGCTCACCATGCCTCCGGTGTCGAGTGATCCGCTGCCGGAGGCCGAGCAGCTCTGCGCGGGGCCGACGTCGCCGGAGCTGGCCGTCGGCGGCGAGACGACGGGGCGAAAGATGCTGCGGGACTGGCTGTCCGGTCCGGTCGACGACTACGAAGAGCGCAACGACGACCTCGCCGCCGATGCCACCTCGCGGCTGTCGCCGTACCTGCACTTCGGTTGCGTGTCTCCGGTGGAGCTGGTGCACCGAGTCGACATGTCGACGGCGGGCGGCCACGCATTCGCCCGCCAATTGGCGTGGCGGGACTTCCATCATCAGCTGCTCGGCGCCCGGCCGGACGCGGCATGGTCGGATTACCGTGCCAGGCAGTTCGATTGGCGCGACGATCCGGAAGCGGCCGAGGCCTGGCGCGCGGGACGCACCGGATTCCCGATCGTCGACGCGGGCATGCGGCAACTGCGGGCGGAAGGGTGGATGCCCGGCCGGGCCAGGCTGATCGCCGCCAGCTTCCTGGCGAAATCGCTGCGGGTGGACTGGCGCGTCGGCGCGGCACATTTCCTGCACTGGCTGGTCGACGCGGATCTTGCCAACAACCAGCTCAATTGGCAGTGGGTGGCCGGTACCGGCACCGACACCAGGCCGAACCGGGTGCTCAACCCGCTGCGTCAGGCCAAACGCTACGACGTGGACGGCACGTACGTGCGCCGCTGGATTCCCGAACTCGCGCATCTCGACGGCGCCGCGGTGCACACGCCGTGGCGCGCGGGTGTCGATCCTGCCGAGTATCCCGGGCCGATCATCGAGTGCGTCGGGATGTAGCGCACCGATTTCGCCGCGGATCGTCGCGCGCTCTTCCTAATCGGCGGTGCCGGGTCTTGAATCGATAGATATCGAGGCATTGTCGTGCTCGAAGAAAGGGGCCTGTGATGATGGGCACCGTCGAGATCGTGATCACCATCGGCCGGGTACTGGATACCCTCCAAAGAGCGCTGTTCCTGCTGGCTCTCGGTTGGTGACCGCGCTACGCCAGGGGCGCCCGCACCGCGCCGTTGCGATGCGGACACCCGGGCCGGTTGGCTCGGTCGCCATCCAGTGATTACGGCGTAAAGACCTAGTACCCATTCGATGCCGCGGTCACGCCTGTATTTCGGCGCGGCCACGAATGCGCCAGTTCGATCGCGCGCGTGGATTCGCCGAATCACGCAGGCGGACGGCGCGCACCTGGATACCGTTGATCGCCGGATCTTTTCGCGAGGAGGGGCGATGACGATCATCGATGCCTGGGCACAGCATCCGACGCTGCGGCTGGTCGAGCACGACATGTTCGACTCGCTGCGGCGCTGGGGTGCGCCGATGCCGACCGAACAGCCGCCGGTGTCGGCCACCGTGGCGGCCATGGACGACGGGGGCGTCGACATCGCGTTGATCAGCGCCTGGTACGGGCCGGAGGGCGTGCTGATCGCCAACGACGAGGTCGCGTCGTTCGTCGCGGAATCCGCAGGCAGGCTGGTCGGCGTCGCGTCCGTCGATCTGCGCAAGCCGATGGCCGCCGTGCGCGAATTACGCCGTGCGGTCCGGGAATTGGGCATGAAAGCGCTGCGGGTGGTGCCGTGGCTGTGGGGGTGGCCGCCGAACGATCGACGGTACTACCCGCTTTATGCCGAGTGCATCGAACTGGGCATACCCTTCTGCACTCAGGTCGGGCACACCGGACCGCTGCGCACCTCGGAAACCGGCCGCCCGATCCCGTACCTCGACGACGTCGCCCTCGACTTCCCTGAGCTGACCATCGTCGGCGGCCACATCGGCTACCCGTGGACCGCCGAGATGATCGCGGTCGCCACGAAGCACGAAAACGTCTACATCGATACCTCGGCCTACACCGTTCGTCGCTACCCGCCGGAGCTGGTGGCCTATCTGAAAGCACACGGCCGCCGAAAAGTCTTGTTCGGCACCAACTTTCCGATGATCATGCCGGATCGGGCTCTCGCAGGCCTCGATGATCTAGGCCTCGACGACGAAACCCGCGACCTGTTCCTCGCGGGCAACGCCCGCCGTATCTTCCAGCTGGACAAGGGCGCCGACTGACGGCCGTGGCTCAGCGGCGGCGGATGAGCAGGATGTTGTCCTTGCGGGCGCCCGGCTGTCCTTCGGGGCCCGCGTGCTCGCGTTCGCCGAGGCCGTCGACCTCGACCTGCCATTCGTCGGCGTCGAGCTGCAGGCCTGCCAAAACCTCTGCGGTGGTGGGGAAGTGGATGTCGGTAGGTGGTGTCTCGACCCAGGTCGGCCATTCGGCGTGGCCGACGATCAGGAGCAGGCCGCCGGGTGCGACGGCGTCGGCCGCGCGGCGCAGGATCTGCTCGCGTTCGTAGGCCTTGGCGACGGGGGAGTGCAGATACTGCGCGGAGATGAGGTCGAAGCGTCCAGCGGGGAACGAGTCCGCGAGGTCGTGCTGCTGCCAGTTGATGTCGGTGATGCCCCGCTCGGCGGCACGGGCCTTGGCCCGGCCGAGCGCCGTCTCCGAGACGTCGACCGCGGTGACCTGCCAGCCCTGCTCGGCGAGCCAGATCGCGTCGGCGCCTTCCGCGCAACCGAGGTCGAGCGCGGAGCCGGCCGGGACTGCGGTGATCTCGCGAACCAACAGGAAGTTGGGTGCGCCCGACCAGACTTGCTCGCGCTCTTGATAGAAGGTCTCCCAATACTCCACCGTGGTGCCGCCGTCGTGGCTGTGTGTGTCGGCGTCGTGGCTGTGTGTCTCGGTCATGACCACACCATCCATCAGGTGTGGCCATTACGGCAAAGATTCTTGCCGGTTCGGCAACAACTATTCGGGCTTGGCCTCGGGACCGGGCTTTGTCTCGGCGTCGGCGTTCGCGTCGGTAGTGGTCTCGGTCTCGGTCTCGGCTTTGGCAGTGGCCTCGGCCTTGGTAGTGGTTTCGGCCTGCAACTCGGTCTCGGCTGCGGCCTCGGCCTCGGCCTC
This sequence comes from Nocardia sp. NPDC049149, assembly GCF_043197455.1. Taxonomy (NCBI): domain Bacteria; kingdom Bacillati; phylum Actinomycetota; class Actinomycetes; order Mycobacteriales; family Nocardiaceae; genus Nocardia; species Nocardia sp. NPDC049149. Next base: position 440,768 of record NZ_JBICTD010000002.1, on the reverse strand, counting down.
GACCTCGGGTGCCGATCTCGGCTCGGCCTGCTCGGCGAGCGCGCGGTCCTCGACGATCATGACGGCTTGCTTGCTCTTGCCCCAGCCCGCGACTGCCTCGGTCCGCATCCGCTCGACCATGTGCGGATAATGCAGTTCGAACGCCGGACGCTCGGACCGGATCCGCGGCAGCTCGTAGAAGTTGTGCCGCGGCGGCGGACAGGTGGTCGCCCACTCCAGCGAATTGCCGTAGCCCCACGGATCATCCACGGTCACGACCTCGCCGTAGCGGAAGCTCTTGAACACATTCCAGATGAACGGCAACATCGACCCGCCGAGGATGAACGCCCCGATGGTGGAAAGGGTGTTCAGCGCGGTGAAGCCGTCCATGGGCAGGTAATCGGCATAGCGGCGCGGCATGCCCTCGGCGCCGACCCAGTGCTGCACCAGGAACGTGATGTGGAACCCGAAGAAGGTGGTCCAGAAGTGCCACTTGCCGAGGCGCTCGTCCATCATCCGTCCGGTCATCTTCGGGAACCAGAAGTAGATCCCGGCGAAGGTGGCGAACACGATGGTGCCGAACAACACGTAATGGAAGTGCGCGACAACGAAATACGAATCCGTCACGTGGAAGTCCAGCGGCGGGCTGGCCAGGATGACACCGGAGAGACCACCGAACAGGAACGTCGTCAGGAAGCCGAGGGCGAACAGCATCGGCGTCTCGAACGTCAGCTGACCGCGCCACATCGTGAAGATCCAGTTGAAGAACTTCACCCCGGTCGGCACCGCGATCAGGAACGTCATCAGCGAAAAGAACGGCAGCAGTATCGATCCCGTCGCGTACATGTGATGCGCCCAGACCGCCACCGACAGTGCGCCGATCGAGATGGTCGCGTACACCAGCGCGCTGTAGCCGAACAGCGGCTTGCGGCTGAACACCGGGAAGATCTCGGTGACGATGCCGAAGAACGGCAGCGCGACGATGTACACCTCGGGATGCCCGAAGAACCAGAACAGGTGCTGCCACAGCAGCACTCCGCCATTGGCAGGGTCGTAGATGTGCGCGCCGAGGTGCCGATCGATGAACAACGCGAACAGCGCCGCGGTCAGGATCGGAAAGGCAAGCAGCACAAGGATGCTGGTGATCAGGATGTTCCAGGTGAAGATCGGCATCCGGAACATGATCATGCCTGGCGCGCGCAGGCAGATGACCGTGGTGATCATGTTGACGCCGCCGAGGATGGTGCCGAGGCCGGACAGGATCAGCCCCATGATCCACAGGTCGGCGCCCGCGCCGGGTGCGTGCTCGAAGTTGCTCAGCGGTGTGTACCCGGTCCAACCGAAATCAGCGGCGCCGCCGGGCGTGATGAAGCCCGCGGTCGCGAGGGTGGCGCCGAACAGATACAGCCAGTAACTGAAGGCGTTGAGCCGCGGGAAGGCGACGTCCGGTGCGCCGATCTGCAAGGGCAGCACGGCATTTGCGAAGCCGAACACGATCGGTGTCGCGTAGAACAGCAGCATGATGGTGCCGTGCATGGTGAACAGCTGATTGAACTGCTCGGTCGAGAGGAACTGCATGCCCGGCCGCGCCAGTTCGCCGCGCATCAGCAACGCCATCAAGCCGCCGATGAAGAAGAACGACATCGCCGTGACGAGGTACATGATGCCGAGCACCTTGGGATCGGTGGTCGTGATCATCTTCCAGATGTAGGAACCCTTCGGCCCCAGCCGTCGCGGATACGGCCGAACCGCCTCGAGTTGTCCGGTTTGCGTCACGGCCGCCACCTTCCCAACCGCCGTCGATGCTGCGACCGGCACGACCGGCCTCCCGTCAACCAAACCATGTGATCGCGGTCTCACGCCAGCACTTGATCGACTTTGCCGAAGGTTTGCCATGACATGGCGAATCAGCCTGTGCTGCCAGCCATTTGCTGGCAGCACAGGTGCTGCTCGTGGTCGGCCGATCGATAGGCCGTTGGTATTGCCGGACTCAGAAATCCAGCGGATCGCGGATGAGCATGCCCTCCACCGCGCGCAGGCGATCGCTCATGGTCGACAGCAGATCGATGGAGTCGTCCGAGAGACCGACCACGGTATGGAGCAGCTTGCGCAGCCGAGGCAGCGCCATCGCGCTGGCGACCGCCGCATCATGGTCGATCGGCGGGAGTGGGAACGGGCGGACGAGCTGGTCGAGATCCACGGCGTAGTACTCACAATCGGTCATCTGGCCCCCTGGGACCATTGTGGGCGCGCTGGGCCGCGCGCCGTTGCGATGTGGAGCAGCGAGTTCGACGAAATATCTTGTGCGGAACTCCCACATCGCATCCACTTCGTCGCTGCGCGGGCCCGGAACGTTTCGCCGACGTCGGCGGACAATACGAACGAAAACCCCAACCGGGCATCGATTCCGCATGGAACGATGGGAGACGGCCGATATGTACCGATCTGGTGAGGGGCCCGACATGGGGAATCTCGACGACAAGGTAGCGGTGATCACCGGCGGCGCCCGGGGTCAGGGTCGTGCGCACGCGGTGGCGTTGGCGGCGGCAGGCGCCGACATCGTGGTGTGTGACCTCGCCGAACAGATCGCGAGTGTGCCGTATCCGCTCAGCACCGAATCCGATCTGGCCGAAACGGCCAAGCTGGTCGAGGAGACCGGCCGCCGCTGCGTGCCGGTCAAGGCCGACGTGCGGAGTCAGGCCGAGATGACCGCCGTCGCGCAGCGTGCCATCGACGACTTCGGCCGCATCGACATCCTGGTCGCCAACGCGGGCATCGCCTCCAACGCGCAGATCGCGGAGATGGGCGACGACCTGTGGCAGGACACGATCGACGTCAACCTCAGCGGCGTCTTCCACAGCTTCCGTGCGGTGCTGCCGCACATGATCGAACGGCGCTGGGGCCGCATCGTGGCCACCTCGTCCATCGTGGCCAGGATGGGTGTGCGCAGCGCCGGACATTACGCGGCGGCCAAATGGGGTGTGCTCGGACTGGTCAAGTCGCTGTCGCTGGAAGTGGCGGAGTATGGGATCACCGTCAACGCGGTGCTGCCCGGCGGGGTGGACACCGACATGATCCAGAACCCGGCAATGTATCGAATGATGCTGCCGGACAAGGAGAATCCCACCAGGGAAGACGTGATGGCGATGTTCGCGTCCGGGCCGCCGAACGGCGATCTGATCGCGCCTGCCGAGGTGGCCGACGCGGTCCTGCTGCTCGTCTCCGAGCAGGGGCGGCATTTCAACGGTGAGGCGCTGACCATCTCCGGTGGCATCAGCGCCAACACCGTCTGACCACTCGGCGTCAGATATCGAACGTGCGGAGCTCGGTCGCGCTGCGAATGTGACGTGCATCCCTGTCGGCATATCCGCGGGAACTTTCCCGGCATCGCATCCGACTGGTGAACGTGACCTGTCAGAGACAAGGACCCTCGTTTCGGGGATGGTGGACGGCAACAGAGGGCAAGCAGTCGGCGGGGTCGGTGAGCACGTGCAGGTGAAACGCTCGACTGTGCACCTTGTCTGGCTGGTCGCGGGGGCCGTTCTGCTCGCTCTGGTCATCGGATCGGTGGTCGCGGCGGGTGCCAGCCCGTACGCGGCCGCCGGTACTGCCTATCCCGGTCTCCCGGATGTGCTCGCCTATGTGCTGCTGCGCGTGGTCGCGGCACTCGCGGGCGCGACCGCGCTCGGCGCCCTGGTCTACGCGGTGTGCTGCACCGCGGTCACCAGCAGGGGCCGCCTCGATGTCGACGGGTATGCCGGGGTGCGGCTCGCCGAACGCGCAGGCCTGGTGTGGTTGGCCGCGGCGCTCGCGCTGATTCCGGTGACCGCGGCGAATATCGGCGGGCTCACCGTGTCCGGGCTGTTTCGGATCGGTGCGCTCGGCGCGCTCATCGATGCCGGCGAGAAGCCGAAGGCATGGATCGTGGTCGCCGTCATGGCGGCCGTGGTGACGCTCGGCGCTCGGATCATGCTGTCCTGGAACGGGATAGCGGTGCTGCTGCTGCCCGCCGCGATCGGCGTGCTTCCGCCCGCGCTGGCAGGCAACGCGGGCGAGGGTCCGAATCACGACTACGGCACCGGCGCGATGATCATCTTCCAGCTCGCGGTGTCGGTGCTGCCCGGATTACTGTGGTGCGTCGCCGATCACGTGCGCCGCGGCGGCGACCACGTGGGCACCGCGGTGCGCCGCGGCGCGACCATCGCGCTGGTTTGTCTTGCTGCGGCGGCACTGAGCGGTGTGGTGCTCGTGGCGATCCTGCTGCCGTGGTCGGCGGTGCTCAGCACCGGGTACGGGCGGCTCGCACTGGTCGTCGTCGCCGTCGGCGTCGACCTGGCGCTCACGATGCGCGTGCTGCTTGCCCGCCGTGATCCCGAGCCGAGCGCCCGCACGGCCTTCCTGATCGCCTGCAGCGCAGCACTTTCCGCGGTGGCACTCGGCGCGACGGTGGCCATGGCGGTGCAGCCTGCCCCCGCCTTCGCCGACCGCTCGTTCACCGCGCAGGAGGTGTTCCTCGGCTTCAATATCCTCGCCCCGCCGGACGTGCTGCGGCTGATCACGTTCTGGCGCTTCGACATTGTGCTCGGCACCGCGGCGCTGGCCGCGATCGTGCTGTACGCGCTCGGCGTGCTGCGGCTGTGGCGGCGCGGGGACCACTGGTCGCCGTGGCGCACCACGTCGTGGATCGGCGGCTGTGTCGCCCTGCTGATCGCGACGTCGTCCGGCATCGGCACGTACGGGTTCGCCATGTTCAGCATGCACATGATCACCCACATGGCTCTGAACATGTTCGTGCCGGTGTTGCTCGTGCTCGGCGCGCCGGTGACGCTGCTGCTGCGTGCCGTCCCCGCGGCCAAGCGCGGCCAGGTGCACGGCCTGCGCGAGTGGGTGCTGACGATCCTGCATTCGCGGCCGACCGCGGTGATCGCGCATCCGGCCACGGCGCTCACCCTGTTCGTGATCTCGCTGTACGGACTGTATTTCACGCCGCTGTTCGAGAGCCTCATCCGCTATCACTGGGGGCACGTGCTGATGAACGTGCACTTCCTGATCGTCGGTTATCTGTATTACTGGGGCATCATCGGCATCGACCCCGGCCCGCGGCGGCTGCCGCACCTCGGCCGACTCGGGATGTTGTTCGCGGTCATGCCTTTTCACGCGTTCTTCGGTGTCGCGGTGATGTCGATGAACACCGTCATCGGCTCGCGCTTCTACACCAACCTGCAGCTGCCGTGGCCCATCGATCTGCTGTCCGATCAGAAGGTCGGCGGCGGCATCGCCTGGGTTTCCGGCGAAATCCCGATCCTGCTCGTTGTCGGCGCGCTGCTGACCCAGTGGGTGGCGCAGGATCGGCGTACCGCGGTGCGCACCGACCGCAAGGACGACGAGTACGGCGACTCCGAACTCGACGCCTACAACGCGATGTTGGAGCAGCTGGCAAAGACCCGGCGCTGAACCTTCCCCGGTTCAGCGCCGGAATCCTCAGCGCGCGAAGCGAACCCGCCGCAGCCGCAGGCTGTTCGAAACCACGAAGAACGACGAGAACGCCATGGCGGCGCCGGCGATCAGCGGGTTGAGCCAGCCGAGCGCGGCGATCGGGATGGCGATCACGTTGTAGCCGAACGCCCACACCAGGTTGCCCTTGATCGTGCGCAGTGTCGCGTGCGCCAGCTCGATGGCGTCGGCGACCGCACCGAGATCCTCGCGCACCAGAATGATGTCGGCCGCCGCGATCGCGACATCGGTGCCCGCGCCGATGGCCATGCCGAGATCGGCGGTGGCCAGCGCCGCGCCGTCGTTGATGCCGTCGCCGACCATCACCACCCGGTGCCCCTGTTCCTGGATGCGGGCGATCAGCTCGACCTTGCCCTCCGGAAGCAGTTCGGCGACAACCTCATCGATGCCGATCTCGTCCGCCACCGACTGCGCGGCGTAGGCGTTGTCGCCGGTGAACATCATGACCCGCAACCCGAGCCGGTGCAGTCGCTTGATCGCGGCGGCCGCGGTCTCCTTGACGGTGTCGGCGACCGCGACGACCGCGACCACGGCGCCGTCCACGGCGACGAGCACGACGGTGCGCCCTGCGCGTTCCTGCTTGCTCACTGCCCGAGCCGATTCCGGCGGAATGCCGATGCCGTGATCGTCGAACAGCCGGGCCCGGCCGACCATGACTTTCTTGCCGTCCACCACCCCGCGCGCACCCAATCCTGGTAGTGCTTCGAAGGATTCGACCTCCGGCAGTGCCTCGACGGTGTCACGGGCATGCCGGGTGATCGCGGCCGCGACCGCGTGCTCGGAGGCCGCCTCCACCGCACCGGCCAGCCGAAGCACCTCCTCGGTGTCGAACGAGGCGCGGGCGAGCACCGCGACCACGCTCATCGCGCCGTTGGTGACGGTCCCGGTCTTGTCGAGCACCACGGTGTCCACATCCCGGGTGGCCTCCAGCGCCTGATGGCCCTTGATGAAGATGCCCAGTTGCGCACCGCGTCCCGACGCCACCATCAGCGCGGTGGGAATCGCCAGCCCGAGCGCGCACGGACAGGCGACCACCAGCACCGCAAGCGCGGCCGCCGCGGCCTGGTCCGCACCGGCGCCGGTGAGCAGCCAGGTCACGAAAGTCACTGCGGTGATGAGGAATACGAACGGCACGAACACCGACGACACCCGGTCGGCGATGCGCTGCATGCGCGCCTTGCCGGTTTGCGCCGCTTCGACGAGTCGAATCATCCCGGACAGCTTGGTGTCCGCGCCGACCGCGGCGGCCTCCACGATCAGCCTGCCGGTGAGCGCGGTGGTGCCGCCGATCACCGCCATGCCGGTGCTGACGTCGACCGGAATCGACTCGCCGGTCATGGCGCTGGCGTCGACGCTCGATTCGCCCGCAACGACGAGGCCGTCGGTGGCGATGGTCTCGCCGGGGCGCACCACGAAGCGCTGGCCTTCGACGAGTTCGCCAATGGGGACCCGCATTTCGCGGTCGTCCTTGGTCAGCACCGTGACCTCGCGGGCACCGAGCGCGGCGAGGGCGCGCAGCGCGCTGCCCGCCGACCGCTTGGCCTTGGCCTCGAAGTACCGGCCCGCCAACACGAACGCGGTGACGCCTGCGGCCACCTCGAGGTAGATCGCGTCACTGGACCAGATCGCCGCCCAGACGCCGTCCGGTGCGGGCCCGGAGCGGTCGGGGTGCAGGTACATCGTGTCCAGTGACCACAGCGTCGCGGTGATCACTCCGACCGAGACCAGGGTGTCCATGCTGGCCGCGCCGACCTTCGCGTTGGCAAAAGCCTTGCGGTGGAACGGCGCCGCCGACCAGACCACCACGGGCAGCGCGAGCACAGTGAGGATCACCTGCCAGCCGGTGATCCTGGTGCTCGGGACGGTGGCGAACATCACCGAAAGATCGGCGAGCGGGAAGAACGCCATCAGCGCGACGATCAGGCGGCGCAGCAGATCCCGCACCTCGGCGTCCTCGGGTGCCGAGCTGATCGCCTCGGCATGGTCGGTGACCGGCGTCGCACCGAAGCCGGTGGCGTCGACCTCGGCGCAGAGCCGCTCGGCGCTGATGTCGGGGTCGGCGTCGATGGTGGCGATGCCGGTGGCGTAGTTCACCGAGGCGGTGACGCCGTCGATCTTGTTGAGTTTGCGCTCGATCCGCGTCGCGCAGGCGCCACAGCTCATGCCGGTGACGGCGAGGGAGATGCGGGTGGGATCGGTGCTCGGCGTTGGCCTGCTGAGCTGGTCGAGCTCGATGGTCATGAAATTCCGTTCGTCATGCGGCGGGATCGTGGGTGGAGCGCAGGTGGCCGAGGCGCCTGCCGAACTGAGCGCCCGGCGGCAGCACCAGATCGGTGGGGACGCGGTCGCTGGTCGGCGGCGAGGTGTCCGGGCGGCGGGTGCGGTGCACGACAACGACCAGCGCCAGAGCGACGACCAGCACGGCGTGCGAGAGCACCCGGGAGATCGGCACCACACCGGAATACAGATCCGCGACCACGAACGCGCTCAACGCGGCGACCAGGACGCCGAGCACCGGCAGCACGCCTGCGGCGGCGATCGGGCGCACTGCGCAGTAGATGAACCCGACGCCGATGGCCAGGCTCCACGCGGTGCTCTCGTTGATCAGATGCCTGGTCATCTCGGCGCCGTGCTGGTGGTGGCTCATGCCGAAGTCGACTCCGGCCAGCTGGGCCAAGGCCAGCGTGCATTGCAGCAGCCCGAGCAGTCCGAGCACGACGCGGATCCCGGTGGTCCTGGTCGCGGGCACGGCCGCGCGCAGCCTGGCAGGCAGCGACGGCCGTGGTCGTTCCAGCTCGGCGGCGGCGAAGATCGCATCGGTCAGATCGGGTGCGTACGAGGACGTGGCGCGCAGCCGCTTCGAGGTCTCCACGGCGGCGACATACCAGGAGCAGCACTCGCCGCACTGCTCGAGATGCTCGTCCACCCGCGCCGCGGGAACGGTTTCGCGTTCGCCGTCGATCCGGGCCGACAGCGCCGTCCGGCACACTTTGCACTCCACGTCCAGATTGTCGTCCACGGGGACGCCGAAGTTCCCGGCGGTTGCCGCCCGGTTATTCTCGACGCCATGCCAACGCCCGCCGAGGATGCCGAGACGACCCGCCTGGCCTTGGCGGCGGCGCGTGGCGACCGGCGGGCACTCGAGGGTTTCATCAGGGCAACGCAGCAGGACGTGTGGCGGTTGCTCGCCCATTTGACCGAGGTCAGCCGGGCCGATGACCTGACCCAGGAGACGTATCTGCGGGCGCTCGGCAGCATCAAACGGTTCGAGGGCCGTGCCAGCGCGCGCACCTGGTTGCTGTCCATCGCCCGGCGCGTCGTGGTCGATCAGGTGCGGATGGCGGTGGCAAGGCCGAAGATCGCACACGGCGTCGACTGGGTGGCGGCGTCGGACCGGCAGGTGCCGAGGCAGGATGGGCTGACCGAGATCGTCGAGCTCAATCTGCTGCTGGACGATCTCGCGCCGGAGCGGCGCGAGGCACTGGTGCTCACCCAGATGCTCGGCCTGTCCTACGCGGAGGCGGCCGCGGTGTGCGGCTGCCCGGTCGGGACGGTGCGCTCGCGGGTGGCGCGGGCGCGCGAGGACATGGTCGCCGCGACCCGGTTCGGTGTGCGGCGCATCGCCAACGGGTAATCGCGTCACGGCTCCGCCAACGGGTTTGCGGCGTAACGCAATCGGATGACACCGTCCGCGTGCGGTGCGGCGGTGGCGACGACGCCGAACACGTCGCGCAGTAGCTCGGGCGTCATCACGTCGAGCACGGCGCCCGCCGCGACGACCCTGCCGTGATCGAGGACGACCAGCCGGTCGCAGCAGCGCACCGCGAGGTCGAGTTCGTGCAGCACCGCCAGCGTGGTGATGCCCGTCGAGCGGATCAGCGCGAGCAGTTCGAAGCGGGCGCGGACGTCGAGATGATTGGTCAGTTCGTCGAGCACGAGCAGGCGCGGTTCTTGCGCCAATGCCCGTGCCAGCAGCACTCGTTGGCGTTCACCGCCGGACAGCGACCCGATCGTCCGGTCGGCGAACGCGGTGACGCCGGTGCGTGCCAGCGCGTCCGCGACGGCGCGGTGATCGGCCTCGGTATCCCTGCTGAACAGCGCGTGATGCGGGTTGCGGCCGAGGCCGACCGCCTCGGCGACGGTGAGTTCCGGTGCGCCGGAACCGTTTTGCAGCACGGCCGCGGTCGTGCGGGCGGCGGTGCGCACCGGCATCGCGGTGAGGTCGGCGCCGTCGATCGTGACGATGCCGCCGGCAGGCCGGACCGAGCGATAGATCGTGCGCAGCAGCGTGGTCTTGCCGCTGCCGTTCGGTCCGACGATGCCGACGACCGCACCGGGTGGCGCGTGCAGCGTCACCGCGTCGAGGACCGTGGCCTCGCCGAAGGTGACCCGCACTCCGGCGACCGATAATTCAGCGGCGACCTGTGTCATGCCTGCCCACCGTTCCGGCGGAGCAGCCACAGGAAGAACGGGGCGCCGAACGCGGCGGTGAAGATGCCGAGCGGCACCTCGTTGGGCGCGTCGATGGTGCGGGAAATCAGGTCCACCACAACCAGATACGCGGCGCCGAGAAGTGCGGCCAGCGGCAGTACCCTGCGATGATCCAGCCCGAACGCCAGCCGCACCAGGTGCGGAATCATCAAGCCGACGAAGCCGATGCCGCCTGCCGCGGCGATCAGCACGCCGGTCAGCAGCGAGGCGAGGACGAGCAGGACGATGCGGAGGGCGCGCACGTCGACGCCGAGCGCGGTGGCTTGTTCGTCGCCGGTGCCGAGCACATTGAGCCGTCGGCCGAAGGCGAGCGCGACGGCGACGGCCACCAGCACCACGACGGTGACCGGGCCGAGCCTGCCCCAGCTCGCGCCAGCGACGCTGCCCATCGTCCAGAACAGCACGGACCGTAGCTCATTCGGGGTGGCGCGCAGCTGCAGATAGTTGGTGGCGGCCAGCAGCAGATAGCCGACCGCGACCCCGGCGAGCACCAAGCGCGTCGGCGCCAGGGTGCCGCGCTGCTGGCCGAGCAGGAACACCACCGCGATGGTCGCGATGGCGCCGCAGAAGGCGGCGGTGGACACGCTGACGCCGCCGAGTGCGCCACCGGCGGTGACGATCACGAGCACCGCGCCGAGCGACGCACCGGAGGACAACCCGAGCACGTACGGGTCGGCGAGCGGATTGTTCACCAGCGCTTGCAGAATCACGCCTGCGACGGCAAGACCGCAGCCGCACAGCGCGGCCAGGATCACCCGGGGCAGCCGATAGTTCCAGACGATCTGATCGACGGTGAAGCCGACATCCGGTGTCTTGCCCGACAGGTGGGCAAGGATCACCCGGCCGGTGTCGGCGGCGGAGACGGTCACCGAGCCTGCGGCGATGGACAGCAGCATCACGGCGAACAGGACCGCCGCCGAGACGGCGAGCACTACCGGCAGGGGCGTCGCCGCCAGCGGGGCGCGGGTGCGGGTCACCGGAACTGTTCGGGGTGCACCAGTTTCGCGATTCGCTGCACCGCGACGTCGTTGCTTGGCCCCAGGTAGATCGAATCCGCCAGTACCGCATAGTTGTTGGCCTGTGCGGCGGGCCACTGCGGGAACTGCGCGAGGATCCGCTTGGCGGCGCCGTCGATATCGGGATTGCGATAGTTCACCACGATCAGTCCGTCGATCGGGGTGACCGCGAGCTGCTCCTTGCTGATCGTCACGAACGCGGTGCCGTCGTCGCGCTTGAACGGGTTCACGCCGCCCGCCTTGTCGATGACGTCGTTCCAGATGCCGCCCGCCGCGATCGCGGAGAAGTCCGAATCGTCGCCGCCCATGCCCATGCCGGTGAACACGAGCAGCACGTTCTTCTTCGGCTGCCCGCTCACCTTGGCCGCGGTCTCGGCGATGGCGCGCTGTCCGTCGGCGATCAGGCGATCGGCCCGGCCGGGCACATCGAAGATGCGGCCGAGATCGCGCAGCAGCGCGAAGCTGTCCTCGATGGTCGGTGTGCCGGTGACCGCGCCGGTCACCCCGCAGTTCGCCCGCGGCACATAGGTGTTGGCGCCCGCGGCGGCGAGCTCGTCGCGGGTGGCGAAACCCTGATCGGCGGCGAAACCGCCACCGCCGGTGGAGATCACCAGGTCGGGGCGTTGGTTCAGCATGGCCTCGCGCGGGATGTCCTGCAGGCTGTTGGGGGTGATGTTGCCGGTGGGCAATGCGTCGATCGCGGCCGACCGGCCCGGCACGTCCGAGGCGCCGTAGGACTGTGCGTTGGCCACCACCCGGTCGCCGAGGCCGAGCGCGAGCAGCGCGGAGACCTCACCGACGGAGCCGCCGTTCATCACGACGACGCGCTTGGGCGCCTCGGTGAATGTGTAAGTCTTGCCGCAGTTTTCCACGGTGATCGGGTAGCTGGTGCCGCCCTCGGTCGCCGCCGCCGGTCTGGTGTTCTCGGTGGCGGTCACCGACGTGGTGCAGCCGGTGACCGCGAGAGCGCTCGCGGTGAGTGCCAGTAATAGCGCGCGTTTCATGGGTGCCTCTTCGAGGGTTGCGCCGCGCCGACCGGGATGGCGGAGGGCGTTGGGAGAAAACGGGTTTCGATCAGGTAGTCGATCCCGGCGGTAAGCGTGGCTATCGAATCCGGCTGCGGGACAGCCGAATCGATGGGGGCGTTGCGGGCATCGGTGATGCCTGGTGACCCGAGGTGTGCAGCGTGTGCGCGGGCAACGGTGAGGGTGTGATCGCCCTGCGCGGAGGCGCGGTCCGCACGGGCGGTCAACCTGGCGTGCCAGGTCGATGCGGGAATGGCCGCGATCGGGTAGCCGCGCTCGCGCAGCAAGTCGACGATCGTGGCGAAGGCGATCGGGTGGCGGCTGGTCAGCTGGAAGGTGTCGGCGGTCGGCCGCTCGGTGATGTGGTGAGCGATGGTGGCCGCGACCCAGTCCACCGGGACGAGGTCGACGGTGCCTGCGTCATAGAGCTCGGCGGGTACCGCCTCGAGGACGATCATGGCGCGAATCAGACTCCAGAAGGCGTCATCCGGGCCGGACGTGCCGGTTCGCGAGTGTCCGCCGATGCGTCCCGGTCGGTAGACGGCGACCGGGACGCCGCGCTCGGCCGCGGCGTAGACCAGGCCTTCCGCGACCCATTTGCTCGCGACGTACCCATTGGGTGGCAGCGAACTCGCGTCCCTGCGGCCGTGTTCGGTCGGTGCGGCGGTGTCGATGGAGGAGACGAAATGCACCGGCTTCGTCGTTCCGGTCGCGGCGAGCCGCAGCAGGCGTTCGGTGCCTTCGACATTCGCCGGGCGCAACCGGGCGTACGGCTCGAAATGGTGAACTCGGGCCCCGTTGTGCACGATGACGTCGACGGTGGCGGCCAGCGCCCGATAGCGCGCGGGGGACAGACCGAGCTCGGGAAGGGCGAGATCGCCTGCGAGCGCGGTGATCCTGGATCCGGGTGCGCCGCCGGGCCTGGGTGCTCGATCGAGGAGGCCGTTATCGAGACCGTAGCGGGTGAACGTGGCGTGGATGCGTTGTAGTGCTGCGGCATCGTCGTCGGCGCGCACCAGGCAGCAGACCTCGAGCTCGGTCTGCTCGAGCAGTGCGGCGAGCAGGAAGGCACCGAGGAAGCCGGTGGCACCGGTCAGCAGCACCGTGCGCGGGTGCTCTCGTGTGGCCGCTGTGGCAAGGATGGTGGGGTCGAGGCGCGTGTCGGACTCGAGATCGGCTGCTGTCCAAGGCAATTGCTCGGTGTCATTGCCGGTGTCGAGGCGTTCGGCGAGCCCGGCGACGGTGGGGGTGTCGAACATGGCGCGGAGGTCCCAGCGCACGCCGAAGGCCGCCCTGATGCCGTTGAGGACTCGGGCGGCGCGCAGCGAATGTCCACCGTGCGCGAAGAAGTCGTCATCGATGCCTACCGAGTCGACGTCGAGGGCGGCGGAGAACAGCTGAGCCAATGCGTGTTCAGTGGGGGTTCGTGCGGGGCGCCGCGTGCTTTCGGCGGCCGGTGGCGCGGGCAATGCGGCGCGGTCCAGCTTTCCGTTCGTGGTGTGCGGCAAGCGATCCAGGTGGACGTATACGGTCGGCACCATGTAGTCGGGCAGCCGTCCCGCGAGGTGGCTGCGCAGCTCCCTGGTGTCCGGTACCGCCGTGGTCGGCACCACGTAGGCGACGAGAACCTCGTCGTGGATGCGCACCGCCGCGGCGTCGATCTGTGGATGCCCGGCGAGCGCGGCTTCCACCTCGCCGACCTCGATCCGGTAGCCGCGCAACGACATCTGGCTGTCACCTCGGCCGAGGTACTCGAGGTGGCCGTCGTGATGCCTGCGCACCAGGTCACCGGTGCGATAGAGGCGATGGCCGTTCGCGTCGAACGGGTCGGCGACGAACCGTGCCGCGGTCGCCGCCTGCGCGCCGAGATACCGCTGCCCGACCGGCGTTCCGCCTAGGTACAGTTCGCCGACCACGCCGGGTGGGACCGGTCGCAAAGCACGGTCCAGCACGTGGCAGTGGCCATTGGCGACCGGCCCGCCGATCGACGGAGTCCGGTGTGCGTCGAGGGTGGTCCAGGTGGCGTCGACCGTGCATTCGGTGGGCCCGTACAGGTTGTAGACCGAGACGCCGGGCACGGCACGGAGCGTCGCCCACAGTTCCGGGTCGATCGCCTCACCGCCGAGCGCGATCACGCCAGGGCGATGCGGCCCGGTGAGTAACCCTGCGGACAGCAGTTCTCTGGCGAAAGTTGGTGTGACATCGAGGAAGTCGATGCGTTCAGTGCGAAGGTACCGGACCAGCCGATCGGGATCGCGGCGCAGCGCGTCGTCGATGAAATGCAGTTCGTGTCCGGCCAGCAGCCAGAGCAGCCCTTCCCACGCGGTGTCGAAGGTCATCGATGCGGTGAGTGCGGCGCGCATCCGTCGTCCGCCTCGCGCCGCCACCTCGGGTTCGATCAGGTGCTCGCGATGGTGGTGGTACAGGTTGACCACCGACCGGTGCGAAATCACCACGGCCTTTGGGGTTCCGGTGGTGCCCGAGGTATGGATCACCCAGGCCGGATGCTCCGGGTGTTGGCGGGTGCGGGCGATCGATGTTTCGGCATTGACCCCCGGGTTCTCGCGCGCTTGGTCTCGGCCAGCTGATGCGTGCGAAGGCACCGCCAGTGTCGTTTCGGCAGTATCGAATTCGGAGACCTCGACGCAGCGATCGCGTTGTGCCGTCGGAACCAAATCCGCGAGTGCGGCGGTGGTGACCACTGCGCGCAGACCCGGCGCGTCAGCGTGCCGATCGAGGCCGTCGAGCAGCACCGCCAACCGTGGCGCCGGCTGGCCGGGATCGAGCGGGGCGTAAGCGGCACCGCAGGCGAGCACCGCGAACAGGGCGACGATCGCGTCACTGGTTCGAGGGAGAAGTACCGCGACGGTGTCACCGCGGCAAACACCCGCACTGGTCAGCGCGGCGCTCAATGTCTTTGTCCGCCTGGCGAGTTTCGCGTAGGAGAGGGACAGCGCGGTGCCGTCCGCCTCGGTGGTGACGAGGGCGGTAGCCGTCGGCGTCCGGGCGATCCATGGCGCGAGCAGGTCGCTCACGGTGGTGTCCGGCCTCGGGCGTTCGGGACCACGGCTGTTGGCGTGCAACCACTCTCGCTCACCGGGCAGCAACAGGTCCACCGCGCCGAGCGACTGGTTCGGCGCTTCGAGGATGCGGCGCAGGAACGTGGTGAAGCGCCGCAGATGCGTCCGCAGCTCATCGGCCGTGTATGCGCTCGGATGGCCGTCGAGGTACAGCGTCGGCCCGGTGCCGTCGAGCCGGTCGTAGAGGTTGAAGACCAGGTCGTCGATCATGCCCGCGGTGACATTGCGGACGGCGCTGGTGCAGTCGGCGAAGCGCAGGTCGTAGTCGAACAGCATGATGTTGACCGACGGCCCGTACATGGCGCGATCGCTGCCGACCATGCCGAGGTCGCGGCGCACCTGCTCGCTGCGGTAGCGCTGATGGCGTCTGCTCCGGACCAGGTGGCGGGCGATGCGGCCGGTGAGTTCGGTGAGCGTCTGGTCGGCGGTGCAGTCGGCCCACAGGGCGACGCCGTTGAGCGTCATGCACGGCACTCGCAGCGCGGGTGTGCCGGTGCGCAGCATGATCGGCAGCGCGAGGCACACCTCGGTGGCTCCGGTCATTCGGTGCACGTAGGCCGCGATCGCGGCCGTGAGGACATCGGTCCAGTTCGCGCGGGCGCCTTCCGCGGCACGGCGCAGCAGCGTGACCGATTCCGGGTCCAGTGTGGTGAATTCCCGAAGCGCTTTGGCCGCAACGGTTGTCGCGTGTGGGGTAGCGCCGGACACCGGGACGGCAGGAAGTGCAGCAGCCGGGGTGGGGAGGGACAGCGTGACGGGGGCCGGGCGGTCCCGCAGATACTCGAGCCAGAACGCGCGATCGCGTTCGAGGTCCGGTGAGTCGGCGTACTCGACGTCGGCCGCCACCACGGCATCCCACGAGCCGAACGCGCACGGCGGTGGCTCGGCGCCGGTCGTACCCGCCGTGTACAGCTCCGCGACGCGACGGGCGATCAGTGCCATGCCGTACCCGTCGAGCAGGATGTGGTGCACCCGGTGGTACCAGAGCGTGCGCCGCGGACCGAGCCGGAACACGATGTGCGCGAACAGGATGTCGCCGGTCAGCTCGACCGGCGTTGCCACGTCCTGATCCATCAGCGCCAGCGCGGCGCCGAGCGGGTCCGGCTCTGCGGACACGTCGAGCACCTGAACGGCCCAATCCGGCGTGTGCGTGAGCTGACCGGGGCCGTCCTCGACGAACCGAATCTGCAGTGCCGCAGCCTCATCGATGGCCGTGTGGATGGCACGCACCAGGACATCCACCGCTACCCGGCCCGAAATATCCACGTATTCGGCGATATTGAAAACCGCCGACGCCGGGTCGAGCTGCTGGCCGAGCCAGACGCCCAATTGCGCGGCGGTCAACGGGCGTACGGCAGCCGTCACGACTCCGCCTCGCTGGCGCTCAGCTCCGTCGTGCCCGCTGGCCGGCCGTATCTGTGGTTCACTCGCTGACGCTCGCTCACGGCGCGGCCCGCGGCGCGAGCAGCGGCCACCACGCGGTGAGGGTGGGCTGCTCGGCCAGGTCGGCGAAGGCCGGGGCAGCGCCACGTGACTTCCAGCGTTCGATCAGGCCGATCAGCCGCACCGAGTCCAGTCCGGCGGCGAACAGGTCCTCGGCGTCGTTCAGCTCGTGCGGCTCCAGATAGAGCGCCTCGGCGATATCCGCGCGGACGTCGGCATAGGTGAGTGGTTCCATCGCGCTAATTGACCTGTCTCTCGCGGTCGGCCCAGAACCGGTCGCGCAGCTGCCAGCGCAGGATCTTGCCGCTGGGATTGCGGGGAATGCGGTCGAGGAACTCGAAACGCACCGGAATCTTGAACTGCGCCAGGTTCTCCCGGCAGAACGTCATCAGCTCGCGCGCTCTGACCTCCGCGCCGGGGCGACAGGCGACGAACGCGTGCACCGCCTCGCCGAGCGTGTCGTCCGGCACGCCGATCACCGCCGAATCCGCCACGGCCGGATGCTTGGCGAGGACGTTCTCGATCTCGGCGGGGTAGATGTTCTCGCCGCCCACGATGATCATGTCTTTCAACCGGTCTCGGATGTACAGGTATCCGTCGGCGTCGACGTAGCCCGCGTCCCCGGTGTGGATCCAGCCGTCGATCAAGGTGTCGGCGGTGGCCGCGGGCAGCTCCCAGTAGCCGAGCATGGCCGCCGGGGTGCGCAGGCAGATCTCGCCGACCTCTCCGGTCGTCCGCTCGATGCCCGCCGCATCGATGATCCGCACGGACACACCGGGATACGGGCGGCCAGCCGCGGCCAGCCGATGATTGCCGACGACATGCTGTTTCGGCGGAAGACAGATCGCGGTGTTCCCGGTCTCGGTGAGCCCGTAGATCTGCGCGAAGTCGGCGTCGAAGAGCGCCAACGCCTCTTGCAGCAGCGTCTCCGAAATGGGCGACCCGCCATAGACGACCTTGCGTACCGAGCTGACCGTCGCAGCGGCGACACCAGGTTCGCCGATGATCAGCCGCAACATCGACGGGACCACACACAGGGTGGTGATCCGGGCTTCCTCGATGAGCGCTACGGCCGTGCTGCTGTCGAACCGTGGCATCGCCACATTCGTGATGCCAGCAGCGAAACCCTGCATGGCCCACCAGATTCCGCCGACGTGAAAGCCGGGGAGGCCGATCAGGCTGCGGTCGCCGTCCCGGAAGTCGATCCAGTCGAGCCCGGCCGTCGCGAGCGCGTCGGCGATGGCGAAGAAGCTGCGTTGGGCCAGCACAACACCTTTGGGCAGCCCGGTGGTTCCGCTGGTGTACAGCTGGATCACCGCATCGTCGCGGCCGGACGGCGGTGTGTTCGGCTCCGGGTCGGCGGCTTCGGCCAGCCAGCCGGCGAAGTCGGCGCCGTCGAGCCGGACGATCCGAGCCTGCGGCGCGGCGGCGTGCGCGATCTCGGCGGTGTCGGCGTCGACCAGCACCAGCGTGCTGCCCGAGTCTGCGATGATGTGTTCGACTTCCGGCGCGGTCAGCCGGAAGTTGATCGGGACGAGGACTGCGCCGGTGCGGGCGCAGGCGAAGAACAGCGCGTAGTAGTAGACGGATTCCTGGCCGAGGTAGGCCACCCGACTGCCCGCGGCGATCCCGGCGGCGGCGAGTGCGCGGGCGAGCCGGATGCTGTCGCCCCACAACTGCGCGTAGTCGAGTTCGATGCCTGCGCAGGCGATGGCCACGGTGGCCGGACGGTCGCGCGCATGCCCGGCCAGCACCGAGGTCACCGTGCGCGCGGTCATCGGGCGACGCCCAGCGGTTGGGCCGTGGTCACGATGGCCAACCGGACCCGGCCCGCGCAGTGCCCACCGTTGGTGTCCCAGAACCGGAACGAGGTGTCCAGCGAGGTATACGGCGCACCGTCGACGGTGCTCGTCCGTGCCACGCCGCTGTGCAGGGTGAACTCGCCGGTGAATCGCTGCGGGGTGATCGGCCGCCGAAAGGTGCTGTCGAAGCGCGTGATGAGGATGTCGGGCAGCTGGCGGCGCCAGTAGTCGTCCATGGTCCAACCGCTGAACAGCGTGCCGACGTTGTGCCGCACCAGCACCGCGACGGTCTGGTAGAGCAACTGGTTGTAGCAGATGTTCGCCTCGACCGAATTGAGATGCCCGGTCGCGTCGATATAGCAGGACGCCGGAATCTCGAATTCGCCGGTGGCGGTGGCTTGTTCGCCGTGCACCCGGACGCTCGCCGAGCGAAGGTAGCGGCAGTGCGGCTGGTAGCAGCGCAACACGTCCGACAGCAGCGCCGGGTCATTCGCGAACAGCTGCTCGGTCATGCGCGGCCGTCCGCGTCGTCGTACACGGTGACCCGGTGCGAGACCGAGGGTTCGGCGGTGGCGGTGTGCAGCGCCCGATGCACCATGGTGCGGTTGTCCCAGATGAGCAGGTCGCCCCGCTCGAAGGTCTGCAGCCGGATCGCCGGATGCGTCATGGTGTCGTCGAGTTGGCCGGTGGCCGTGAGCAATTCGCGCAGCAGGTCGGGGCGGTCGGTGCCGTCGGCCGCGGTGATGTTCGTGGTGAAGCCCTCGCTGATGTACACCACCGGTTCGCCGGTGTGCGGGTGCGTATGCACTGTCGGCGCGGTGACCGGGGGCGTCTTGCGCTCGATCTCTGCGAGCAGCTCCGAAATGGGCCGGTAGACATCGCTCGGGCGGATCTTGAAATAGCGGTGGACGCTGTGCGTCGCCATCGTGTCTGCGATGGATTGCCGCAGTTCAGGGCTGAGTATCCGGTAGGCGGCGGCGAGGTCGATGAAGTAGGTGCCCCTGTTGTGCGCGGGCACCACCTGCGGGTGGATGAAGGTGAGGTCGAACGCCCTCGGCATGAACTGGTAGTCCGAATGCCAGAACTTTCCGGTCTTCGGCACGCCGACCCGCTGTTCGCCGGTGTCGACATTGGACGAAACGAACACATCGGGCACCTCGGGGTGCGCGTAGATCGGCTCGTAGTACCGCACCGGATCACCGAAACGACTTGCCAGCGCGACGAATTGGTGCGGATCGAGCTCGATCCCCTTGAGCACGGCGATCCGGTCGCGGTAGACGGCGCGCTTGACCGCGCGGATGTCGTCGTGCGATGTGGCGTCGAAATCCTCGACCACCACACCGAAGTCTCCCTGCGGGCTGATCCGCATGGCTGTTCGCTGCATGACCACTTAGTCGGACCACTACGCCCGGTAGTTCCCGGCAATTTCGACGTATTGTCCGAGGTGGCGGTGCCGGTGTGAGCTGGCCGACATTCGACGAGCACCGGTTGCGTGATCGGCAACGCTGGGGCTAGCGTCCTTCCGCGGTACCGCGTACCGCTCTGCACGGCGACCCGACCAGTCTCGGCTGACTCGCCAATATTGCTTCTCTGCAACACCTTTCGTATTCAGCGTGCGCCGTCGAGTGCACCGCGGAGCGCGCGCGGCGGCTGCCGCGTGCCGAGAAGATGAGGGAATCCCATGGGTAGAACAACTTTCGTGACGGTGCTGGTCACGGTGGCCGCCATGATCGGTGCGGCGGGCACCTCGCACGCCGAGGCCGCGACCTCCGAAATCCACTACACCGCAGGCGTGGTCGACAAATCGGTCGTGCTGACCACCGACGCGGGGTCGCTGACCGCCGACAACGGACGTTTCCTGGTGAACGACAGCACCGGCCGAGTCCTCGTGTCGATGCCGCTGACCTATCAGCGCGACGACAAAGTGTGGCCCATCACAGCGACGATCGACGGAAGCACCGCGACGCTGACGCCGAACACCGACCCCGCCGCCGCAAAACCGGCACCGCCGCAGCTGCGCGACATCGCGATTGATCCGCAGTCCACCGACTTCAACACCGCCGTGATGAACTTCGCCACCGTCGCAGGCCTCGGCGTGGCGTTGGGCACCCTGATCGGCACGACCATCGGCGCAGCCATCGGCTGCGTGGCGGGCGGCGCCTTGGTCGGGGCCGCGGCGGCGGTGCCGACGATCGGAGTCCTTGCCGTGCCCGGCTTCCTCGGCGGTTGCCTGGTGACCGGTGCGGCCGCCGCTCCGATCGGTGCCGTCATCGGCACCATCGCCCTCGGTGTCCCCGCGGCGATCATCGGCGGGCTGCTGTTCGCGGGCGCGCTCGGCAAGCAAGCCGCGAGCTGACTTTCATGCTTGCGTACGCATTCTTGCGATAACGCTGCTGTACAGCGCTGACCGGCCGTGCTTCACTTGGTAGACAGGTCTGTCCCGTGGGGCGGCAGACCGAGGAGTCGGCAGATGGCCAGTAATAACGACGGGCAGATCGCCGCCGCGGCTCCGGGCCGGTCGGTGACGAGAGTCCCTGGCATGCTTCGTTTTTCGGTGTGTCGACCGCGTCGCCACATCGCCATGATGCGGGTGGACGGTGAGATCGATCTGTGGACAGCGCCGAGCTTCCGCGATCAGGTGTCACGGGTGCTCGGTGCGCGGTCGTCCGTGGTGGTGCTCGATCTCTCACCGGTCACGTTCTTGGCGGCCGCAGGCCTCCAGGTCCTGGTCGACGCGCAGGCACAGGCCGAAACGACCCGGCGCAGAATGGTATTGATCACCAAGGATCGGTGCGTCGACCGTGCCATCGAGGTCACCGGCCTGGCGCCGAGCTTCCACCGGGTGCGGTCGCTGAATGCCGTGCTGGCCGAGAGTGTGCCGGGGTTCGCCGAGGGCGCGGGATACGAAGAGACGGCGTAGACCTCGGACGCGGGCGGCCTCCGTCCTGCGGAATGCCCCCGCGTCCGAACAGATCTCGAGCTCAGTGCAGCCTTGACTCGACGCGATGCCGCGCGGACTCGGCGAACCGACCACCACGCTTGCGTGCGGTGTCGGCAAGCTCGGGACCACGATCGCGGGCGGCCTCGGCCAGCGCGGCGCCACGTTCCTTTGCCAGCTCGCCTGCCACCTCGGTCCGCTCCCGCGCCAACTCCGCGGCCAACTCCGCTCGTTCCCTGGCGATCTCGGCCCATTCGGCGCCGCGGTGCTTGGCCACATCGGCCAGTTCCGCGCCGCGCTCCTTCGCGAGTTCCGCGAATTCGGCGCCGCGGTGCTTGGCGACGTCGGCCCACTTCGGGCCGCGCTCCTTGGCGAGCTCAGCGAGCTCGGCGCCGCGATGCTTGGCCACGTCCGCCAGTTCCGCCCCACGTTCCTTGGCGGTCTCGGCCAGGGGAGCCGCGTGTTCCTTTGCGGCAGCGGCCCATTCCGGCCCGTGCTGCTGGACGGTCTCGGCGAGCTCGGCACCCTTCGTCGCGGCGACGCTGCCGAAAGAGCTTGCTGCCGAAGCGACTTCGTGTGCCCGGCGACGCAACGCCTCCGCGGTCGCGCCGTCCGACGATCCGGTGAACGGGAGCGCCGCGCTCACGGTGGCGGCCGCGTCCCTGGCGGCCCGCCTGCCACGCCAGCCGAGCGAGGGCTTGCCCTCGGTATCGGCCGCGGCGATCATCAGCCCGCCGAGCAGGCCGAGATCCTTGAGGAAAGCGTTGCGCTTGCTCGCTTTCAGCGCCGGATCCGGTTCGTTCCAGAAGTCCTGTTCGGTGATCGTGGCAGGCACGACCGTCGCCGCCAAGACGAGTGCGGCCAGGCGTGGCGCCTTACCGATCGCAAGCAGCACGCCACCGACGACTTGGGCGCCCGCGTTGACCTTGACGGCGGTGCCAGGATCGCTGGGCAACTTCGCGGCGTACTGCTCGGGCAACTGTCGTTGACCGCGCTGCACCAGTTCGGTCGCTGCCTTGACGCGGGATTCCGGGCGACGCAACGTATCGACACCCTCCACGACGAAGACAGTGGCCAGTAGTGGGCGGGCAAGTCGGCGTAACAACATGACGGATCCCTTTCCTCGACGGCTCTCTTCGACCGGGTTCCCGGAAGGTCTCGCATCAAACCCGGCTGACGGGCGCTAACGGACGTATCGGACTCTGAAACTACACCGAGTAACGGCAAATATCAGGCTAACGATCTGAAGGGTGTTCGAGGTGTTAAACGATCTTCGAACGGTCTACCCGAAGGGAGACCGAAGTCGGTTCCCGCTTTGCTCCGCCGGAGGTACCCCCTGATGAATTCCGATACGGCCCCAACGACTTTCGAAGAGATCGTCGCACCGCTGCCGACCGCGCCGCCCTGTACCTTCCGCTTCGACACCGTCCCGTGCCGACATCGGGCGAATTGGTTCATTCGCAAGCGCGCCTGCTGTCACGCGTCTGGCATCGACTTCATGTGCGATACGTGCCACACACGGATGCGGTGGTTGCTCACGCTCGGCGTCGAATTCGAGTGCACGGGTTGTGGCGCGCGCTCGGACAGCTTCGCCGCGATGTACCCGGCTTCCGGGGAGCTGTGAGCAGGTCGGCCAGCGTGGGTGTGCTCAGGAGCCGCCCGCTGCCTCCGGCATCGCCACCCGGCTGGTCGCCGCGAGGAAATCGGTGATGACCGAGGTGACCCGATCCGGGTCCTCCATCATCGGCAGGTGACCGCAGTCCGCCAGCTCGACCGCGGTGTGCGGGCGCAGCGTCCGGTTGAGCTCGGCGCCTGCGCGCGCCGAGAGGATGCGGTTCTGCTTGCCCCAGAGCGTGCAGATCGGCGGGAACCCCGGCGGCGGGGTGAACGCGTCGAGCGCCGCGAAGGCAGGAAAGTCCTGGACCAGGCCGTCCAGCGCGCGCAGCCTGCCGCGATCGGACCAATGCGCGCGCAGCCGCGGCGAGTTGTACAGCCGCTGGCGGCGACCGCGCGCACCGAGCTGGCTGGCGATGATCAGCGAGACGGCCGGGCCAGGCAGCGCGAGCCTGCGGGCCAGTGGCGCCAGCGGCAGCCGCGCGTCCGCCCAGGCCAGTCCCGCCGACTGCCCGGAGCTGACGGTCTTCGCGGTCAACGGATTGATCAGCACGAGTGCCCGCACCCGCTCCGAGCGCCCCATCGCATAGCTCAGCGAGGTCGCGCTGCCGAGGCAGTTGCCGACCAGTGCGACATCGGTACGGCGGTGCGTCTCCAGGAAGGCGTCGAGCATGGCGACGTAGTCGGCGAGGCGGTAGCCGTCGGCGGGCTGCTCGGAGTCCCCGTAGCCGGGCAGGTCGAGCGCGAAGACCTCGTGCTCGCGCCGCAGTGCCGCGATCTGGTCGTCCCAGATATGGCGTTGGGTGCCCGCGTTGTGCAGGAACACGACCGGCGTGCCGGTGCCCGCGCGCTCGAAGGCCACGGCCCTGCCCCGGTACTCGAAAACCTGATGCTCGGAAATGTCCACGTTGACTCCTTGCGAGCGGCCGGGCGACACAGGTCGCCCGATCGCTCGCAATTTTACGCTGTTGTCCTCGGGTGAGCTCGGGCTTCGGCGCCATCGAGGTCAGACCTCGATGGCGGTGCGCACCACCTTGCCGGTCGCGTTGCGCGGCAAGGCCGTCGCGGTGAGTCGCCAGCGGGCGGGCACCTTGTAGTAGGCGAGCCGCTCCGCGGTGAAGGCGCGCAGCTCCGCCTCGGTGACCGGCGCGCGGTCGTCGATCACGACGAGCGCGGCGACCTGCTGGCCGAGATCGGCGTCGGGAATACCGATCACCGCGCACTCGCGCACCGCGGGATGCTCCTCCAGGCACTGCTCGATCTCGACGGGATAGACGTTCTCCCCGCCGCGCAGGATGAGATCCGAGCGCCGGCCGGACAGGCGCAGCCTGCCGTCGGTGCGCACGCCGATATCGCCGGTGCGCAGCCACCGATCCTCGGTGATGGCCGCCGCGGTGGCCGCCTCGTCTTGCCAATAGCCGAGCATCACATACGAACTGCGTACGCAGATCTCGCCTTCGGTGCCGTCGGGCATCGCGTTGCCCGCGCTGTCGCGGATTTCCACGGCGACACCGAGGACGGGGCGACCCACCGTGTCCGGGAACGCCGCGAGTTCGGCGGGACTGGCCATGGTGGCCGCGGTGCTGCATTCGGTGAGCCCGTAGCTGGTGACCAACGCGGTTCTGGTGATCGGAAGTCGTTCGCGCAGTTGCTGTTGCAGTGCGGCCGAGGACGGCGCCGAGTTCAGCGAGAACGAGTTGAGCGAGGACAGGTCGTAGCCGGACAGGTCCCGCTCGAGCAACCGGGTGGCCATGGTCGGCATGGCGCCCCAGTTGGTGACGCGCTCATCGGCGATCAGGCGCAGCACCTGATCGGCATCGAACGAGCCGCGATAGAGCACCGCGGTGTCGCCGGTCACCAGCCTCGGCACCACCAGGTTGTGCAGGCTGGCGATGTGGAACAGCGGCGAGGTGAGCAGATATATACGGCCGCTGGGCAATTCGGTCGCGCCGGTGAACTCGGCGGCGAGCGCGTCGTTGAACACGTGATAGCCGATGACCGCGATCAGGTTTCGATGCGAGTGCACCGCGCCCTTCGGTCGTCCGCTCGTCCCGCTCGTGTACAGCACCACCGCCGGATCGTCCTCGTCGACGTCCGCGAGTGGGAGTGTGTCGCAGGCGAATTCGTCGATCAGCGCGGGCACATCGTGCTCCATGGTCAGCACCGGAACGCGAATGTCCAACTCCGCGAGCAGCGCAGCGCGTTTCGCGTCGACGACGAGGACGGCGGGCCTGGTGTGCTCGACGCCGTAGGCGACCTCGCGCGGCGCCCACCACGCGTTGTACCCCACCGCGATCGCGCCGAGACACTGTGCGGCCCAGAACGTCAACACCCATTCGGCGGTGTTGGCGGCCAGGATGCCGACCCGGTCGCCCTGTGTGATGCCGTATCGGTCGCGCAACGCCGTGGCCAGCGCGCCGACCGCCGCCGCGTGCTCGGCGAACGACATCCGGCGGTCCTCGGTGACCAGGTAGTCGCGCGCGCCGTGCGCGGTCGACGCGGCGAGCACCGCACCGAGCGATGTCTCCCGATGCCGCAGCACCGGCAGCGGCACCCCGAGCACGTCCTCGACCACCATCTCGCACCGTCCGCCCGGCCCGGTCAACCGGGCGGCCGCCGCGGCGGCGAACGCCTGCGGGTCGAAAGGCTCTGTCATCTATCGCACTTTCTCTTCGGCGCGCACGGCCCCGAACACCGCACGCAGATAGCCGTCGGCCCGCTCCGAACCGATCAGTCCCGGCGCCATCTTGTTCATGGTGTACGCGAAGGTGATTCGGTGGTCGAGATCGTTCACCACCATCGCACCGCCGTAGCCTGCCCACCAGCAGACGCGGCCGTCGGGCACCTCCGGTGCGGTCTGCGGCTGCGGTAGGCCGTAGCCGATGCCGAACCGCAGCGGCACCAGCAGCGCGAGATCGACGCCGTCGGACTGCTGTTCGAAGATCAGGTCGATGGTCTGCTCGGACAGGAACCGCCGCCCGTCGAGCACGCCGCCGCAGGAGACCAGCGACTGCACCCGCGCCACCGAGCGGGCGTTGCCGTGGCCGTTCACCGCGCCGATCTCGGCCGTGCGCCAGGCGGGGCTCGCGGTTTCGGCGATGTCGAGCAGCGGGCTGGTGAGGGTCTTGACCAGGATGCTCTCCTGATCGAGTGCGGCCATGTCGAATTCGAGCATGGGCGGCGGGACGAGGGGCGCGATCCGATGATGGTGCTGTGGCGGGGTGCCGATGTGGAAGTCGGCGCCGAGCGGCCCGGCCAGTTCGGCGGCGAAGAACTCGCCGAGCGTCTGCCCGGTGATGCGGCGGATCACCTCGCCGATCAGATGCCCGTAGTTCAGCACGTGATAGCCGGAGGCGGTGCCGGGCGCCCACCACGGCGGCTGGGCCGCGAGGCGGGCCGCGGCGGCCTCGGCGTCGTAGATTTCGCTCAGCTCGATCGGCGGCTGCCAGCCCGAGACGCCGGAGGTGTGGCCGAGCAGCTGCCGAATCTCGATGTCGCCCTTGCCGTTCGCGGCGAACTCCGGCCAGTAGTGCGCCACCCGCTGCCGCACATCCAGCGCGCCGCGGTCGACGAGCAGCAACGCGCTGAGCGCGGTCATGGTCTTGCTGATCGAGAAGACGTCGACCAAGGTGTCCTCGGTCCACGGCTGCGTGCGCTCGGGGTCGCGATGCCCACCCCAAAGATCGACGACGGGCACGCCGTCCACGGTGACGCAGATCGACGCGCCGAGTTCCGCGCCGGAGTCGAGCTGGGCCGCCAATTCCGTGCGCACGTCCGCGAATTGATCGGCGCAGAAGCCCGAAGTCGGCCCGTCCGTCTCCCTGCCCATCGCGTCGCTACGCGATCCTGAGCTCATCGGATGTCCGCCAGGACGCGAGCGGGCACAGGTAGCGGATTGCCCGCGGCAGCAGCACGTTTCGCGCCATTGGCCATTTCCCGCTGCATGTTTCGCACGTAGGGTTCGAACTCGATCTGGATGGTGTGCCGCGGCGAATCGTAGTAGCGGTCGGATCTGGCGGCCTCGGCCGCGCGGATGGCCGCATTCATCTCCGTCACCGGCGGTGGCAGGTACTTGCCGGTCAGGTAGGCGGCGACGAACTTGCTCTGCTGCTCGGCGAAGTTCACCAGGGTCGGCAGCGGTTGCGCGAGGCCGAGGAAGAACAGGCTCGGCACTCCAGGTTTCATCATGTGCTGGAACAGTGGGAACCGATTCCTGTTGTCCGGCAACAACTCCGGCTCCCGCAGGAACGGGAAGCTGATGTGATACCCGGTGGCGCAGACGATCACGTCCACCTCCTCGGTGCTGCCGTCGGCAAAGCGCACCCGCGGCCCCTCCAGCGCGGTGATGGCCGGTTTGAACGCGATATCGCCACAGCCCGCGCGATGCAGGAATTCCTCGCTCGCGGAGGGATGGGCCTCGAACGGCCGATGATCCGGCTTGGGGAGACCGTAGAACTCCATGTCCCCGCGGAACTTCCGCACGAATCGCTGCTTGAGCTTGAGCGCAACCTTGCGCGGAATCCACGGCGGCACCGATTGTTTGTCACCGACCTTGCCGTGCACGTACTTCGGCAGCACCCAGACGCCGCGCCGCGCCGAGACGGTCAGTTTCGCGGCGAGGAAGCGCTGCGACAGCTCCGAGGCGATATCGAGACCCGAGTTGCCCATGCCGACGACCACGACTCGCTTGCCGCGCATGTCCACCGGATCGAACGGATCGTTGTAGGCATGGCTGTGCAGCAGCACGCCGTCGAATTCGCCTGGGTAATCCGGCAGATTCGGGTCCCAGTGGTGACCATTGCACACGATGAGCGCGTCGTAGGCGCGGGTCATGCCGTCGCTGCTGGTGACGAGCCAGCTGCCGTCGTGCTGCCGCTCGGCCGCGGTGACCTTGGTGTTGAACAGGATCTTGTCGCGCAACCCGAAGTGGTCGACGTAGTCCTTGAAGTACTGGAACAGCTGCGAGTGGTGCGGGAAGTCCGGCCAGTCGGCGGGGACCGGATAGTCCTCGAAGGCCAAGCGCCACTTGGACGTATCGATGTGCAGCGATTGGTAGCAGGCCGACATGCCGTTGGGATTGCGGAAATACCAGTTGCCGCCGACCTCGTCGGAGGCCTCGAAGCAGTCGAACGGAATGCCGTGGTCCTGTAGGCGTTTGGCGGCGGTGATCCCGGACGGGCCCGCGCCGATCACGCCGACGCGGGGGAGTTCGGTTGGAGTCATGCACGTGTCCTCGTACTCGGCGGGCCGTCACCTGCCTGCGGTGGCGCCGCGGCGCCGACACCGTCCGTAGCCGCGCGGGGCCCGGAGTGACGTAGGCAACAAACTAACACTCGGTAGACATAGTGTCTAGTGAATGACATTCTGTCTAGTGAGCGCGGAAGAGCCCGCGCACCCGACTAGACTTGCTCGGCGAAACTCGCACGTCAGCAGAACTTTCGACCGACACGAGGTGGCCGTTGCCGATCAACCCGAACCCGTCGGGCAGCAGCCTGCGCGACGAACAGAAGCTGCAGACCAGGGCCAGGCTCCTGGCCGGAGCCAAGGAGCTGTTCAGCACCCGCGGCTACGCGGCGGTGCGGGTCGACGACATCGCCGCGGCGGTCGGCTGCAGCCGCGCCACCTTTTATCTGCACTTCACCGGCAAGCTCGAGGTGCTGCGTGCGGTCGCGGAACAAAGCACAGCGCCGAGCGCACTGCGCTTCTACGAGGACTTGGATCGGGTGCTCGACACCAGATCGCGCGCCGAGTTCGTGGCCTGGGTGACCCGCGCCATCGCGTGGTTCCACGAATATCGAGATCTGCTGCCCGCCTGGGACGAGGCCACCGCGCTCGAGCCGGAGTTCCGCGAGATCGCCCGCAACGGCATCCTCGCGCTGCCCAACGCCATGCCTTCCTACCTCGCCCGCTGGCCCGCCGAGCGCACCGACGAGGCGCGGCTGCGAGTGGAACTGCTTGTCGCTCAGCTCGAGCGCTTCTTCACCCGTTGGGCGGTGCAGGGCACCATCCACGTCTCGGCCGAGCGGGCCGCCGAGGTGCTCACCGATATCTGGTTCCCCGCGTTGCAGGCGCCGGTCGACGAGGGCTGAGCGGCCGTGGTTGTGCCGAGGCACAGCTGTAGCTCGTGGTTCGCTGACGCGGCGAGCACGGTGTTCTGCGACTCGATTTCGTAGCAGCCTGCAAATCTGTCGGTGCGGTGCGGCATCATCTGTGCACGCAGCCATCCACGAATATTGCTCGGAGTCACCATGCCGTCGCCCAAAACCAAGCCCAAGCCTTTGTCGGACAGTGAGATTGAGCGGATCGCCACCGATATCGCCGGCGGCCGCCCGCCCATGGTGTGGTTCACCGCCGCCGCGGTGGGCGTGCCGGAAGGACGGTCGGGAAAGGTGATCTCGCTCGGCGACCCGGCCGACGGAGATTTCCTGCAGGTCCGGCCTACCGGATCGAAGGATGTACTGTCCTTTTCTCCGACAGAAGTGACGTTGACCAAGCCGCCACGAGGGGCGGCCGTTTCCACTGCCCAGCCGAAGTCGACAACCAGGAAGGAAACACCCGTGACCCAGCCGTCGACCTTGACGAGCACTGCGACACCAACCCCCAGTTCCGTCACGCCGCCACCGGTCGTCCCGAAACCCGTTGCGAGCACACCGGAATCCGACGAACAGGACAGCGGAGCCACCAAGACGCCCGCCGCGAAGCCTGCGCAGACCGGTGCCGCGGCCAAGCCCGCGAAGGCGGCAGCGCGGCCGAAGGCGAAGACCCCCGAGGTCACGGTGACCCTGACCGGCACTGCCGACGGCGAATGGTCCGTCGACGTGGTCAGCGGCAAGAAGCGTGCCGTGCGCGGCCTGGCCGTGCCGAGTTCCGCTGTGGCGCAGGCGGCGAAGATCCTGCATCCCGAGGTGGCCGATGTGGTGGCAGGCATCCTCGACGCGGCACGGGAAGCGCAGGAGGCCAAGGTGCAGCAGCTGCAGGCCGAGCTCGAGGCGGCCAGGAAGCTGCTCGAAGAGCTGGTCGACTAGGTCAGACCGCGGTGCTGGTGGATCTGGTGCCCGCGCGCCAGGTCCGCCGCCGTGCCTCGCTCGAGGTACGGCGACTGGCTTCGTTCGGGAGGTGCCGGGCGGTCTCGAGTGCGGCGGGCCTGGCACTCTCGCCCTGCACGGTGGGCGCGTCGTCGATCGGCATGGGTCGGGCGCTCGCGCCCTGCGCGGTGCGCGGGCCTTCGACCGGCGCAGGGCGATTCATCCCCTGTGGGTATCGGACGCTGTCGGCCTGCGCATGTCCGGTGCCCGCACCCTGCGCGACCCGGAGACCGTCGCGCTGTGCGTATCCGGCGGTGTTCCCGCGCAGGTATTCGACAGGATCGCCTTGTGCGTATTCGACGCTGTCGACCGGGTATTCGGCAGGGTGGTAGTGCTTGAATTCGGCATTGCCACCCGGTCTGTTTCCGGCATTGTCGCCCGGCATGTTTCGCGTGGAATCGCCCTCGGAGTTGTGCGCGTCGTCGTGGAACGCGTAGCCGAGGGTGTATTCCTTCGCGTAATACATCGCCGAATCCGCCTCGCGGATCAGGTCATAGACGGTGAACTCGGTGCCGCCCGGGCAACCGCAGGCAATCCCGATGCTCGCCGTGATCGGAATTTCGCCCGCGCTCAACTCGAATGGCCGCACGAATGCGCCGAGCAGCCGCTCGGCCAATGCCGCGGCCGTGTTCCGGTCGAGCGGGGAGAGCACGACGAATTCGTCACCGCCGTACCGGGCAACCACATCGTCGCGACGCACCACCCGCCGAATTCGCGAGGCGGCGTTGGCGATCAGCTCGTCGCCGACCGCGTGCCCGTAACTGTCGTTCACCATCTTGAAGCCGTCGAGATCGATGAACAGCAGGCCGAGCGGTTGTTCGCCCCAGCGCTCGGTGTTCTGGTTCAGCGCACGCAGCAGCGCCGAGCGGTTCAACAGCCCGGTGAGCATGTCGTGGTCGGCCTGGTACTGCGCGCGCCGCTCGCTGCGCGAACTGCGCACGATGGCGCGCTCGCTGCGCACCAGGACGCCGATGAGCAGCAGCGCGAACAGTGACGACACCACAACACGATCGAGCATGCCGAGCGAGGAACCGACCACAGGAACCAGCGACGCCACGATCAACGCGACCGCGATCAGGCTGGCGCGCTGGCGCGAGCGATGCGGGTGGATCCGCCGCGGTGTGCCGAGACCGGCCATGGTCGGGTGCAGCGCCGCGACGCCGACGGTCGCGTAGGCGGCGAGCATCGGAGCGATCAGTATCTGACGGCCGATCATCGCGGTGCCCGTCGCCGCCTCCATGCTGTAGGCGAGATCGACGACCAGCACCAACGCCAGCCCGAAATGCAGCAGCCGCAGCGAGGTCTCCGCGCGGGTCGAGGTGGCCATCGAATGCGCGACCAGCGTCAACAGCAGCGTGTCGAGCACCGGATAGGCGGCCGCGACCAGCGTGTCCAGCGTGCTGCCTGGCAGTCGCAGGATCGGCGAGATCAGGAACGTCCAACAGGCCAGTAGTGCACTCAGCCCGATCAGTCCGGAGTCGAGCAGCAGGTCGTAGTTGCCGCGAACCTGGCGCGGCCGCAACCAGTTCAGCGCGGCCAGGCCGACGCCGAAGTAGCCGAGCAGGATGAGCGCGTCGTCGATCCGCACCGTGGGATCGACGATGCTGTGCAGCCCGGTCCCGGTCGCGCAGAGCACGGCCGACACCGAAAGCAGATACCAGGGCACCGGATGCGGCGGCCGATGGACGCGCAGGCCGATGCCGATCATGACGAGCGTGCCCGCGAGCACCGCCGCCATCATCGACAGCGACAGCACCGGGGAATCGGCGGTGGTGTGCACCGCGATCGCGACCGCGCTTCCCCCCAGAAGCAGTGCGTACCAGCGTGTCTTGAAGCTATGTCGCTGGAATGCCGACGGTACTTCGCTGACTGTCATCAGCCCCCCTTGGTCGCTCCATCCCCTGTGAACCTGAACCGGGCCGCGCAGTAGGTTTATGTCTTTCCGTCACTGCGCCGTTAACGATCGGACTTCTACGATCGTCGTGCCTCGGACACCGGCTCGAATGCTGTCGGTGACCGAGAACCGAGTGGTGCATGAGCCGACGTCCCGACTGACCGCAGCGCGCTCGACAACCAAACCTGGACAACTGATTTGATCATGGCACGTCGTACGGTCCCTTGTCGTGCACTTGGCACAACGAGGGGGAAATAATGCCCGCCCAGAAAAGCCCGGCCCATTCGCGGACCGGCACTGCATCATCGAAATCCATGGTGCCTCGCAAACCCGAATCGCGCACCCTCGGCACCGGAAAGCAGTGCTCCTGCGGCGTGTCTCGTAACGTGTGGCGAGCCAGGAAGAGACAACCGACAGCGAGGTGCCAGTGCAGACGTGGGTAGCGCCGGGGCGGGCCAACATCATCGGCGAGCACACCGACTACAACGACGGTTTCGTGTTGCCGATCGCGTTGCCGCTGGTGGTCGCGTGCGCGGCGACCCGACGCACAGACGGCATGGTGCGCGTGGTCTCGCGGCAGCGCAAGGACGAGACCGTGCTCGTCCCGGTGGCCGAGCTTGCCGCCGAGCGCGACCGGGTGCCCGGCTGGTCGCGGTACCCGCTCGGCGTTGTCGCCGAGTTCGTGCGGCGGGGCCATCCGATCGCGGGCGTCGATATCGCGCTCGACGGCGCCGTGCCGATCGGCGCCGGGCTGTCGTCCTCGGCGGCCCTGTCCTGTTCGGTGGCGATCGCACTGCGGGATCTGTTCGCGCCGGACGTCACCGATCGCGAGCTGATCGACCTGGCCAGGGCGGCGGAAAACGGCTATGTGGGCGCGCCGACCGGATTGCTGGACCAGTCGGCCTCGATCCTCTGCACGGCAGGGCACGCCCTGTTCCTCGACGTGCGCCGCTTCGCCGCCGCGGCCGCAACGGATGCCGTTGCCCACGAACAGATTCCGTTCGATCTCGAGCGATTCGGGTTGGCGCTGTTGGTGATCGACACCGGCCAACCGCACCAACTGGTCGACGGCGGGTACGCCGAGCGCCGCGCCCAATGTGAAGCTGCCGCCGTTGAACTCGGCGTGCCCGCGCTGCGCGATGTCGACACGGTGGCGGCGGTCGAGCGAATCGCCGACGCGGTGTTGCGTCGCCGGGCTCGACACGTCGTCACCGAGAACGCCCGCGTCCTCGAGGTTGCCGAGAAATTGCGATCGGGGGAGGATCCGCGCTCGATCGGACCGATCCTCACCGAGGGGCACGCCTCGCTGCGCGACGATTTCGAGGTATCCACCGCCGCGCTGGACACCGCCGTGGTCGCCGCGAACGAGGCCGGTGCGTACGGCGCGCGGATGGTCGGCGGCGGATTCGGCGGCAGCGCCATCGCACTCATCGAGCGCGCACAGACCGACGCCGTGGTGGACGCGGTGCGGAAGCGGTTCGCCCGCTCGGGCTTTGCCGAGCCGCGCACCTTCGTCGTCGCCCCGGCCGCAGGCGCGCACCGCGCCGACTGAGCGAGGCGTCCGGTTTTTGTGCCCGATTGTGGCCCGCCGGTGCGGCACAATCACGCAGAGTAGGTGTCGGCCGACACCATTCGGCCGGCGACGGGTGAGTCGCTTGCGCCATGCAGTACCCGTAGACGCACGATCTCGTACCACGAACGATCTCGCTCGACGCCCGGTTTCACCGCAAGGAGGGACACTGTGCCGCCAGCCGATTCATCTGTTCTGACGTCCGTGCTCGCCGAGCCGCCATCGACCTATCTCGAGGCGTCCGAGACGCTGCGGCTCGATGCGGCTCCGGTCGACTTCGCTCTGGTCGCCTTGTATTTCGTCTTCGTCATCGGCATAGGCCTTTTGGCCAGACAGCGCGTCTCGTCCAGCATCGACTTCTTCCTCTCCGGGCGATCGCTGCCCGCCTGGGTGACCGGCCTCGCCTTCATCTCCGCGAACCTCGGCGCCGTCGAGATCATGGGCATGTCGGCCAACGGCGCCCAGTACGGCTTCCCCACCTTCCATTACTTCTGGATCGGCGCGGTCCCGGCCATGCTGTTCCTCGGTGTGGTGATGATGCCGTTCTACTACGGCTCGAAGGTGCGCAGCGTGCCCGAGTTCATGCGCAGGCGCTTCGGCACCGGCGCCCATCTGGTGAATGCGCTGAGCTTCGCGATCGCGCAGGTGCTGATCGCGGGCGTCAACCTGTATCTGCTCGGCACCATCCTGAATGTGCTGCTCGGCTGGCCGCTGTGGCTGTCGGTGGTGATCGCCGCGGTGATCGTGCTCTCCTACATCACCCTCGGCGGCCTGTCGGCCGCGATCTACAACGAGGTGCTGCAGTTCTTCGTCATCGTCGCCGCGCTGTTGCCGCTCACGCTGGTCGGCCTGCACAAGGTCGGCGGCTGGGATGGGCTGCGGGACAAGGTGACCGCCTCGCCGGGCGGTGCGGCGCAGCTGGAGTCGTGGCCGGGCAACGCGCTCAGCGGATTCAGCAGCAACTTCCTCTCGGTGATCGGCATCGTCTTCGGTCTCGGGTTCGTGCTGTCGTTCGGCTACTGGACGACCAACTTCGTCGAGGTGCAGCGCGCACTGGCGACGCACTCGATTTCGGCCGCGCGGCGGACGCCGATCATCGGCGCCTACCCGAAGATGTTCATCCCCTTGATCGTGGTGATTCCCGGCATGATCAGCGCGGTGCTCGTCCCGCAGATGAGCGAGTACAAGGCGGCCAAGACGGCGAATCCGGACTTCAGCGGCGACACCACCTATAACCAGGCGTTGCTGTATCTGATGAAGGACGTGCTGCCGAACGGCCTGCTCGGCGTCGGTCTCGCCGGCCTGCTCGCGGCCTTCATGGCGGGTATGGCGGCCAACATCTCCGCGTTCAACACCGTGTTCAGCTACGACCTGTGGCAGCAGTACGTGCGCAAGGATCGCCCGGACGGCTACTACCTGAACATCGGCAGGCTGGCCACCGTCGGCGCGACGGTGGCGGCGATCTTCACCTCGTTCATCGCGTCGAGCTTCAGCAACATGATGGACTACCTGCAGACGCTGTTCAGCTTCTTCAACGCGCCGTTGTTCGCCACCTTCATCCTCGGCATGTTCTGGAAACGGATGACGCCGACCGCGGGCTGGATGGGTCTGGTCTGCGGAACCGGTTCGGCCATCGTGGTTTTCCTCCTGCACGAGACCAAGGTGTTCGAATTATCCGGCCAGGGCGCGAGTTTCGTGGCCGCAGGCGCCGCCTTCGTGGTGGACATCGTGGTCAGCGTGCTGGTCACCCAGGTGACCCAGCCGAAACCGGTCGCCGAGCTCGTCGGCCTCGTCTACTCGGAAACCCCGAAAGACGTGCGTACCGACCCCGAACAGGACTCGCTGCCCTGGTACCAGCGGCCGGTGCTGCTCGCGGGCATCGCCCTGGTCCTGGTCATTGCCCTCAACATCGTTGTCGGATAAGGAGCCGCAATGCTTTTCGACATCCGCACCATCGTCGGCGCCCTCCTCGGCAGCTACGGCGTCATCCTGATCGTCACCGGGCTGGTGCACGACACCGCCGCCGAGGAGGCCAAGACCGGCGGCATCAACGTCAACCTGTGGGCGGGCATCGGCATGGGGGTGGTCGCGCTGCTCTTCATCGCCTGGGTAGTGCTGCGCCCCATCGCCGTCCCTGAGAAGTCGCCTGCGGCGGAGCTCGAGGATGGCCCCGCCGCAGAATCCTGACTCCGCGACAACCGCACATCCGACGACCGTGCCGCGCAGTTCACTGCGCGGCACGGTCGTGCGTGACGGTCTTCACAAGGCGCGATCTGTGGGTATGGCGGCGGGAAATCCGGTTGTTGGAACAAGGTCACACGCCGTAGTGTCACTGCGGTTTTGACCCCTACAAGATCAGAAATGGAGTACAGACACGCCATGAAACCAGTGACTGAACGCGACATCAGGTCGTCGTTCATCAACTGTTCCAAGACCGAAGCCAAGAAGCTGCCGATGCCACGGGAGCTCGACGAGCGGCCATGGGACGATCTCGACTTTCTCGGGTGGAGCGATCCGTCGCTGCCCGGTCGGTGCTACCTGGTGGTCCCGAACGGTGACGACGAGCTCATCGGAGTGGCGATGCGCTACGAAACCGGTGGTTCGGGCCGAGCGCAGATGTGCTCGATCTGCCTGACCACGCACACCGGCCACGGTGTTTCGCTGCTGACCGCGGCCAAGGCGGGTCCGTCCGGGCGCAAGGGCAACACGATCGGCACCTACATGTGCACCGATCTGCTCTGTCCGCTCTACGCACGCGGCAAGAAGACTCCGGCGCTGGGCAACCGGTACCGGGAGAATCTGAATCCCGAGCAGAAGGTCGAACGGATGCTCGCCAATATGCAGGCGTTCATCGCCAGGCTGTACTGAGCTTACTCAGCACTGAGCCAGGACAGCCGTAACCAGAAATAGGTCCGCCTGGACCGCTACAGCGAAAATGGAGGTAGATGCTATGCGCCGACACTTGACACTCGGCTCGCCGGACCCGCACCCCGAGTTCTGCGGCAGCGCAACAACACTCGGGGTGCATGGGGTTCCTCTCCGGTCGAGACGGCCCGGCCGCGACGCCAGCCGGACCGCCTCATCCGGAGAGGAACTCCCACCCACTAAGCCGCGCGCAGCTTTGCGGTGACGCCGATCAGCACATCGATGACCACGAAGGCGAGCAGGCTCAGCCCGACCAGCGGGACGAACCAGCCGATCAGCGCGGCAACGAGCACCGCGGGCACCGCCAACCACAGCGGGGCCCTGCGCAATGCGCCGCGTCGTGGTGCTCGGCCCAACGCGAACCCGCGAGCGCCGCGCGTCGGACGCCTGCGCCACCACATGAGGTAGCCGCGCACGAGTACGGTGATCAGCCCGACCATGACCGCGAGCAGCAGTAATTGGTTGAGCAACCCGAACAGCAGACCCATGTGGAACTGGATGCCCCAGTTGGTGAACTTGGCCATCAGCGGCCAGTCGGCGTACGCCAACCGGTCGGTGACCGCGCCGCTGGTGCCGTCGACCGCGACCGCATCAACGGTGAAGGTGCCGGGCATCCGCCGTTCCTTCACCGCGAACGCCTGATTCGGCTTGGTCGGCATGGTGATCTCGGCGGCCTGGGCCACACCGTTGGCTCGAGCCACCTCGAAGACCTGGTCGACCTCGGCGATCCGGTCGGCCGGGTTCGCGGCCGGTGTCTGCGCGTGCCCGCCGTGGTGGTCACCGCCCGAATCATGAACGGGCGCAGCGGCTCCCGGCAGTGCCGTGGTGACCGCGGGGGTGGTCCAGCTGAGCTGCTTGCGCAGCTCGGTGATGTTCTCGCCCGCATAGGTGGACCAGGTCATGCCGGTTGCGGAAATCAACAGGATGATCGGGAGCACCCACATGCCGACCGATCCGTGCCAGTTCACCGCGCGGCCCCTGCCGTGCTGCGAACGATCCGGGGCGAACAGCCAGCGTGCCGAATTCCGGTTCCGGCGGGTGCGGACCCGGCGCCACCACAGGACGAGACCGGCCAGTGCGACGACCCACAGCCACGACGCGGCGAGCTCGCTGTACAGGCGGCCCGGCTCGCCGAGATGCAGATCGCGATGCAGGCGATCGATCCAGGTGCGCAGCGGCAGCGCACCTGAGCTGCCGTACACCACCGAATCACCCACCGGCTGCGCCGTATACGGGTTGACGAACACCGCGCGCCGTTCGGATTCGCCGAGGGACGGGTCGGCGAACAGCACCCGGGTGGTGTCCTCGGCGCCCGGCGCGGGCGCGACCGCGTTCAACGTCAGGTTCGGCTGTGTCGCGACCGCGGCGTTGACCTGCTCGGACAACGGCTTCGCCGGTCCGCTCGGCTCGACGTGGAGTAGGTCGCGGGACACGAGGGATTCGAGAGTCGGGGAGATCGCGTAGAGGGCGCCGGTCACCGCGGCGACAAGAATGAACGGCGCGACGAAAATGCCCGCATAGAAATGCAAACGCATCGCCAAGGCGTACAGCCCATTTCGGGCCGCTGGTTTGGATGTGCCTGCCGGGGTTTCCGATGCGGTCGGCTCGTCTTCGGGTAATTCGTCTTCGGGGGAAATAGTTGCTGTTGTACTCACGGTCATTCATTTCTGCGGGTCGGGAACCCGGTGCGGGGTGGCCGGGCGTCCTCGAGATGCGGGGCTGGATCGCGGTATCCGCTGGGCGGCAGCGCTTGCCGAGTGCGCGGCGACTTGTGCGTCGGCGATGCGACGGGGGAGCACGCCATTCGGGTGCGGTCTACTGAGACCAGTCCGATGACGTGCTGGGTATCGCTCGCCGCGCAGACGATGCGCACGCCGGTGCACGTTCGGCTACCGGGTGAGGGGTGAAATCAACTACCGACGGCGACGGGTGGCGCGCGAGTGCGCAGCGATTCGGTCGCGAAGAGCCGCAGGATGACGCGGTCGCGGTGGGTGGTGCGCAGCGGAGCGGGGTCCGCGAAGAGAGGTGGGGCGTTGCGAGCGGGCAACACTCGCGCGAGCACGGCGGTGCCTGCCCGATATGCGACTTCCACGCCGCGGATCAGCACGGCCGCGGCGAGCGCGGCGAGCACGTGCGCGAGGATCATGGCCGGACTCAGCTGAGCGTCGCCGTGATGCAGATGCCCCGAGCTGAATCCCATGGTGAGGTGGCCGAGCAGCTGCCCGGCGATGAGCGCGGTGACCAGTCCGACCGTGGTGTCGCGCAGCGGCGCGAGCCCGGCCACCAAGGCGCCGATCACCGCCGACGCGCTCGCCAGCAGGACGAGCGTCGTCCCGTCGGGTGCCACACCGCCGGACGCCCAGCCGTGTGCCGCAACGGAAATGGTTCCCGAGATCGCGCCCGCCGAACCACCGCGCAGCCGCGCGACGGCGCCGCGGTATCCCGCGACAGACCGGCCGAACTCGATACTCACGCGCTGATAGTAGCCGACGTATTACCGGCCACCGCCCGGCCGACCAATAGCAGACCAACAGCAAGGGAACCGTTTTTCGCGCCGATCACATGCCGATCACGGCGGCGGTCCCGCTGATTTC
The DNA here is from genome assembly GCF_043197455.1 of Nocardia sp. NPDC049149. Classification (NCBI taxonomy): domain Bacteria; kingdom Bacillati; phylum Actinomycetota; class Actinomycetes; order Mycobacteriales; family Nocardiaceae; genus Nocardia; species Nocardia sp. NPDC049149. Next base: position 401,798 of record NZ_JBICTD010000002.1, on the reverse strand, counting down.
CGCACGCCGATTATCGAATCGTCGGTGCGCGAAATCAGCGGGCGTCGTGCCTCAGTTGGCGTCGATCTCCATCTCGATCAGCGGCTTGCGCAGCAGCTTGCCGGTCGCGTTGCGCGGCAACTCGTCGAGGAACACCACCTCGCGCGGCACCTTGTAGCGGGCCAGGTTCGCCTTGACGTAGTCCTTGATCTCCTGCGGGTCCCGCTTGGACTCCGGGGCCGGTACGACGAACGCCCGCAACCGCTTTCCGAACTCGCGGTCGTCGACGCCGATCACCGCGGCCTCGAAGATGTCGTCGCGGCCTGCGATCAGGTTCTCCACCTCGAGCGGGAAGACGTTCTCGCCACCGGAGACGATCATGTCGTCGTCGCGGCCGTCGATGTACAGCAGGCCTTCGGCGTCGAAGTGCCCGACGTCACCGCTGGACATCATGCCGTCGACGACCTCCTTGGTGCGGCCGTCGGTGTAGCCGGTGAACGCGAAGCCGTTGTCGACGAAGATGGTTCCGGTGACATTCGGCTCGGTGATCGGCTTGCGGTTCTCGTCGAGCAGCACGATCCGGATGCCGACCGGCGCCTTGCCCGCGGTGGTCGGCGCCTTGCGCAGGTCCTCCGGGGTGGCGACGGTCATCACGGCGCACTCGGTGGAGCCGTACAGGTTGTAGAGGCTGTCGCCGAAGTAGTCGAGGGTGCGGGTGACGACGTCCGGCGCGATCGCCGAACCCGCCGCGAAGATCACCTTGATGCTGCGCGGGTCGTACTTGGCGAGCACCGCGTCGTCCAGGTCGAGGATGCGCTGCAGCATGGTCGGCACCACCACCAGCGAATCAGCCTGGTACTTCACGATATTCGCCAGCGTCAGCTCCGGATCGAAGCGGCGCTGCTGGAAGATCACCCGGTTGCCGAGGGCAAGGCCGATGGTGAACTGCGAAAGCCCGGTGCCGTGGAAGATCGGCGCCGCCATGATCATGGTGCCGTTGTGCGGCAGCGGCACCCGGTCGACGAACTGGGCCGAGGCGAACGGGCTCACCCGGTCGCGCGGCGCGCCCTTCGGCGTTCCGGTGGTGCCGCTGGTCAGGATGACCATGCCGCCCGGCTTCGCGGGCGCGGGCAGCGCGGCGGTGGACTGACCTGCGCTCAGCGACTCGATGGTCGGAATCGAGGGGTCGGCGTTGTCCTTGGCGTCCACCCAGGTCAGCACCCGGGGGATCTCAGCAGGAATGGCGCTCATCAGGTCGAGGAACTCGCTGTCGTGCAGCACCGCCTTCACCTGCTCACGCGCGGCGACGTCGGCGAACTGCGGCTTCGCGAACCCGGTGTTCATCAGCACCGTGCGGATGCCGAGCTTGCCCGCGGCGAGCAGGCTCAGCACCATGCCGCGGTGATCGCGCGCCAGCACCGCGACCACGTCGCCGGGCTGCAGGCCCTGCGCGGCAAGGCCGCGGGCCAGGGCGTTCGACTGCTCGTTGAGCTGGCCGAAGGTCAACTCTCCCTGCTCGTCGACGATCGCACCCGCGTCGGGCCGCGTTTGCGCCGCGTGCATGACGACACCGGCGAACGGGCCGAACTTGAGCACGTTGAACGCCGATCGCGCGGCATGGTCGAGGCGGAGCGGATTGAACAGATGCCGCTTGACCATGACGTTCACGCCGAGGGCGAGAACGCCCGCTTTGCGAGCCGTGCCACTCAGCGCGGGGAAGGAGACAACCATTCGACAACAACCTTCCGGCGGTCGCACCCGGGGAGCCGGGTGGTGCGGACCGCTACTTCGGGATCCAGTGCTGTTGGCAACAATAGCAAGCATCTGTAACCCGATGTGTCATGTATCTCAACGTCCGCTACCGATGGGTAACCAGCGGGTGCCAACCGACCATTTCAGGCGCTGATCCCCGTCTCGACAAGCCCGCGCAGCGACCGCAGATCTCGGACCAGCCCACGACGCAGCAGCCAGCCGGGCAGCAGGACGACAACGCGGTCGCTGCCCTGCGGATCCAGCCGCGTCTCCAGCCGGACGGTGCAGCAACCTGGACCCGCAGGGGTGACTGTTCGAGACCCCGTCGCCGGGACACCACTGGTGGTACGCCAGCGAAAACTCGTGCCCGGTTCGACAGCGATCACCTCGCCGTCATTGCGGTAGGTGCGCCCGGCGAATCGCAGTACCTCCGCGGTGCGGGTGCCGGTGGCGACCAGGCCGGCCGGCGTCGGGTTCATGGTGTCGACACCCCGGCGCCACCGTGGATCGTTGCCGTAGTCCGCCAACAGCGCCCACACCTCGTCGGCCGGACGTTCGATGGTGGCCTCGGCGAGTAGCTGTGTCTCGGTCATCGGTTCGCCTCGAGCGCGGCGAGCATCGCGGGGGTGTCGATGTAGGCCTGAAAGCCGACGACCCGGCCCGACCGCAGCTGCCAGATGTGGACTGCCTCGACATCGAAGGCCGTGCCCTGCTTGGTCGTGCCGACCGTGCGCCCCACCTGCACGATGGCGTCTCCGGCGACGAACATGCGTTCCGGCACGACCTTGCTGTCGATGTGCGCGAGCAGGGTCGAGAAGAACTCGACCGCGCCCGGATGTCCGCGGTGGTGTCCGCCCCACGGCAGCTGCGCCGTCTGGCGGATCTCGATATCGGGATCGAACACGCGATTGATCACGGTGAAGTCGCGCGCTTCGAACGCGTCTGCACCCTCGCCTTCGTCGACGTGACGATGACGAGAGTGCAACTGCGCGAACAACTTCAGGCCACGCTGGACGGGGTGCTGCTGAACAGCAGGATCCGCAGGGTTTCCTGACGGTCAGGCCGGGACGTCGTATTCGACCAGCACGCGCCGCAGCAGCTTGCCGGTCGGGTTGCGCGGCAGGTCGTCGAGGAAGATCACCTCGCGCGGCACCTTGTAGCGGGCCAGGTTGTTCTTGACGAAGGCCTTGATCTCCTCGCCGTCGGGCTGGTGGCCGGGTTCGGGCACCACGAACGCGCGCAGGCGCTTGCCGAACTCGGCATCGTCGACCCCGACCACCGCCGCGTCGTAGATGTCCTCGCGCTCCAGCAGCAGGTTCTCCACCTCCTGCGGGAAGACGTTCTCGCCGCCGGAGACGATCATGTCGTCGTCGCGGCCGTCCACCATCAGCAGACCGTGCTCGTCGAAGTGGCCGACATCGCCGCTGGACATGTAGCCGTCGATGATCTGCTTGTGCCGTCCGTCGGTGTAACCCTCGAACGGGGTGCCGCTGCGGATGAAGATGCGCGCGGTGGTGCCGGTCGCGGTCACCTGCTTGTCGTTGTCGTCGTAAAGCCGCACCTCACAGGTGATCGGCGCGCGCCCGACGGTGCCGGGGGCCAGCGCAAGATCCTTCGGCCCGGCGACGGTGGCGACGGAACATTCGGTCGAGCCGTAGAGGTTGTGCAGGACCGGTCCGAACACCTGGGTGGCCTTGACGCAGAGCTCAGGGGACAGCGCGGAGCCCGCGAGCAGGATGCACTTCAGCGAGGAGGTGTCGTACTTGGCGCGGATATCCGGATCCAGCTCGGTCATCCGGTGCAGCATGGTCGGGACCGCCACCAGCATCTCCGCCTTGTGCTCGGCGATCATCTGCAGCGTCGCCTCGGCGTCGAATCGCCTGCGCACCACCACCTTGTTGCCCATGGCCATGCCGACGAGCCAGGTGCCGAAGCCAGTGCTGTGGAAGATCGGCGAGACGATCACCTGAGCACCCTTGCTCGGGAACGGGATTCGGTCCAGGAACTGCGCGGTGGCCAACGGCGACACCTTGACCCTGGTGGCGCCCTTCGGTAGGCCGGTGGTGCCGCTGGTGAGGATGATGAAGCCGCCGGGCTTGCTCGGCGGCGCCAGCTCGTCGGTGCTGTTCGCGGCGACAAGATCATCGAGAGTCGTTGCCCCCGAAGGCAATTCGACATCGTCGTCGACCCAGGTGAGATAACGGGGCAAGTCGTCGGGCAGTGCGTCGAGCAGGCCGAGGAATTCGCTGTCATGCAGCATCGCTTTGACGTTCTCGCGCTGGCAGACCTCGGCGAACTGCGGCTTGGCGAAGCCGGTGTTCATCAGCGCGACCCGCACGCCGAGTTTGCTCGCGGCGACCATCGCGAGGATCAAGCCGCGGTGATCGCGGGCGAGCACGCCGACGACGGTGCCCTCGGTGATTCCGGCTGCCTGCAGTCCGCGCGCGATCGCGGTCGACTGCTTGTCCAGCTCGCCGTAGGTCAGTTCGCCGCGCTCGTCAGCGAGCCCGGGGGAGTTGGGTGCAATGCGAGCGGAATGCCGGATCAGCGTGGCCTGCGGGCCGTAGATCTGCGATTCCTTCATCGTGCGAAGGGTTTCCAGTGGCTTGCGCGGGTCGGATACCCCGCGAGATCGAAGCACTCCGAGCGCCTTGACAGCCTCTAGCGCGTGCGCCACCTTCATGTCGAACACCTCCACCAGGAACTCGCTTCGGCACTGCGACCAAGCGATATCGAACGGCACTTCTGGGAGCACAACGGTAGCAGCGCAGTGTCCAGGATCACACAACGGCGATATTCTCTTCGCACGCCGCGACCGCCGCACTGCTCGTCGATGGCGGGCGCGCGACGATGATTCGTGCGCGCCGGGCCGATCGGCATTTGACACGGCCGCGCCGACGGCGTTCGATACCGGTAGGGGGTAGTCGAACACCAGAATGGAGGCTGAATCAATGGAGATCTTCAGGCTTGTTCGCTCGACTTCGGTACCGGCCGACTGCGACTGCGGTCCGAGCTGTCAGTGCGGTTGCCAGTCCGGTGAGCCGTGCACCTGCTGCGGCGGACACAGCTAGCCGCAGTTCGTTGCCGATCGGGTCAGCGTCGTGCGCTGGCCAGCGCGATCAGTAGCGGCACCACCCGGCCCGCGGGCACTTCGAAACGCCCGCGGCCGGCGGTGTGTAGCCAGCCGACAGCGGCCAGCTGCCGTAGATGGTGATAGACCTGGCCCGAGGTGCCGACACCCTCGAGGCCGACGAGTTCGGCCGCGGTCCTGCGGCCGCCCATGATCTCCCGCAGTAGCCGCAGCCGCACCGGATTGCCTAGTGCGGCAAGGCATTCCGCCGTCTCGAACCAGTCGTCCTCGATGAGGTCGCCGGTCGTGAAGCTGGCCTGCCAGCCGTAGTGTTCGTCGGTGGGCAGCCGCACCGAGCCGGCGAACAGCACGCCGCCGTTCGGCTCGTCGTCCGCGACGAACTCATCCTGCAGGCGGGTCACCGCCCACCGGTCGCCGGTCTGCGCCGTCGACTCTTTCCCGTTTCCGTTCGCGTCGGCCGCGATATCGCTGAGCCGCCGTTCGAGTTCCGCAACCCGCTCTTCCAGACTCACGCCCCAAAAGCTACGGAACTACGTAATTCCGGACAAGAGGGCAATCGGCTGTCTGCCGATGTCACAACGGCCCCCGAAGCCGGGGGCCGTTGTGGCGGTTGGTCAGTTGTAGACGGCGCCGAACGAGGGTTGCGAGATCGTGCCGCGCTGGTACTGGAAGCCGTCCGGGTTCGCGTCGCTCACCGGAACCGACCAGCGGTGCCACAGGCTGCCGTAGACGGCGGCGACGATGAGGCCGCCGCCGGTGTCGAGCGGGCGAGTCCGGATTGTGGTGTCTACCGGAATGTCTTGATGCTCGAAGAGCACTTCGGTGCCGCTGCGGCCGTTGGACAGATTGATCCACAGCACTTCGAGTTTGGCGCCTGCTTGATTGGGGGCAATGGTGCCGGGTCCGCCGAAGAATCCGAAACGGAATCCGTCGACGCCGAGGGCGATGCCGGAGCCGTAGACGCCGGGCCCGTCGCCGCGGCCGATATCGGACTGGGCCGGAATCTGGAACGGTTGTGCGGGCAGGGCCACCAGGGCGGCCTGGTTCAGCTGGCCGGAGGCCATCAGGCGGTCTACCGCCTGCTCAGCCGCGGGATTTCCGGCGGCTGCCGTGCGTAGCTGCTGCACAGCGGCAGCCCAATCGACGGTGGCGGGGTCGGCGCCTGCATTTCCGGCGAATACGCCCGCTACGACCGCCGATGCGGCGAAGACGGTGGCGAGGCGATGCGTCAAACTCGGTCGTTCCATAACCTGATCTCCTTGCGGTAGGTCTCTGGTACAGCTCGAGAGAATTCGATCCTCAATTTGTCGGTGGACAAATGCGGGGTGTTACGAGTGCCCGCGATTGCCGACGCTGTCCACTATCCCGGTTGGGTGTGTCTGTGCGTCGCTGCACACGCCATGAAGCGGCCAGTCGGGTCGGATGAAAGTGTGCCAAGAACTGGAATGTTCCTGTTGGAACGTTCGTATTGGAACGTTCCAAAAAGTGAAATAGATGTATTCGCTGGAGATTGCAAGCGCGGACGAAAGTTGTTGGTGGGTCAGGGTATTGTGAGCGCACTTCCTTCCGAGGGGCGATGGACACGGTCCAAACATCGCGCCCAGGAAGGAGGTGGTGGGGAATGGCCAAACACCGTCGGAAAAAGTGGGAGGCCCCGGTCGACTACGGCATGCACTTGACAGTCGCTGCCGTTGTCGCCGGGGCGCTCGTACTGGTCCGCTGGTTGCGGGCTAAGTAACCCATCAGGTGGGGCGTCGCCACCAACGGCGTCCCACCGCCCAGCATCACTCGCGTGACCACCCAATAGTACGTGACATCGACCGCCGAAGGTACCCAACCCGCACAGAACCGGAGCCCGTAGCGAGTCTCGGCTTCCCGACGGCGTGCAGCTCGCATCGGGTCCGTGCGGTGCCAGGTGCTGGGCTGATGCCCGCACCGCTGTCGTGCGTTGTGCGGTGGCACAAGGCTTTCCGTGACTGTCGGTCACGCGAATTCCTGCGTCGACGCTGAATCGACCTCACACTTAACGCTTCTCAAGCCCTCCTTAGATCACTAGGAGATCACGGCCGACGACTCTATGGTTGCTCGTGAATTGATCGAGGCGAATTCCGGTGGTTATCGAAGACGGGGAAGCGTGCGCACTGTGCTGGCCCGGTTCACTTCTGCGGCTGCGTTTTTCGTCGATCAATAAGTACCTGATGAAGTGACAACGGAATGGATTTGAATATGCGTGTGTTCGGACGGCGGCGCTATCTCGCTGCCGCCCTGGTGGTCGGCTCCGCCGTTGCGATCGGCTGGACGACGGCCATCAGCCCGGTAATCGCCGCCCCGAGGTCCGATGGGCTCGACGATGCGATCGAAACCACGATTACGGAGAAGCGCGAACTCGGTGTCACCGAAGCGGACGCCGCACCGGTCGTCGAGCGGTTGCGTAGCGACGGCGACTGGGTGTTCGGCGGGGCGACCGTTCCGTTGGACGAAGAGGAACCGTCGGAAGAGGAGAAGCAGCCGGACGACGAGGTACCGGAGGACCATGCGGAGCCGGGCAAGGAGCAGCCGGGTGACCAGCAGCCTGGCGACACGGAAGCACCTGATGGCGAAGACTTGCCTGGCGACGAGGAAGCGCCGGACAGCGAGGATGCCCCCGACGGCGAAGAAGCGCCGACCGACGAGGACTCGGGTGACGAGTGGTCCGACGACGACTGGTCCAGCGACGGAGATTGGTTGCGCGGCAAGGGGACTCCGGGCGGCAAGGCCCTGTCGCGGGGTGAGAAGACCGAAAAGACGCCACACGGCAAAGAATCGCCGGTGTCGACCCTGTACGTGGCAAAGCGCATCGGCGGCAAGAAGTGGCAGGTCGCGCTGCAAGGCACCGAAGAGTTCCGTGGCCTGGTTCAGCAGGCGCCCGAATCGGTGGTGAGCAGGGGCGAGAAGGAAACTCTCACCGCGCCGCCCGCACCGACTCGTCAGGCAGGCAGCGGGCTTTCGCTGCCGTGGAAGCAGGGCGAAGCCTGGTTCATGGGCGGCGGCCCGCACGGCAATTCCGGTAGCAGCAGGCCGTTCAACTCGGTGGACTTCAACGGCGGCGACGGCCGAGTGCTGTCGGCAGGCGCGGGTCGGGTCTACAAGACCTGCGTGCGCAACGGCAGCGCCGAAGTGAAGGTGGTGCATCCCAACGGCTACACCACCTCGTACTACCACATGACGAACCTGATCAACGTCAAGGACGGCACCGAGATCGCGGCAGGAACGTACCTCGGCCACATCGGCACGCAGCTGCCCTGCGGCGGCAGCGCGAGCGGTGCGCACGTCCACATGGCGCTGTTCAAGGGCAGCGTGCAGGTGCCGGTGAACGGAGTCAACATCGGCGGCTGGACCTTCCGGGAAGGCGGCAACCCCTACGGTGGTTACGCCGAACGCAACGGTCAGCGCGTCGGCGTCGGCGGTCGCCTGGTCAACCACGGCAGCGGCGACGCCCCCAACCCCGACCCGGGACCGAAGCCGGACCCGAAACCGGATCCCAAGCCAACGCCGAAGCCGGACCCGAAACCGACGCCGAAGCCGGATCCCAAGCCGGACCCGAAGCCCACGCCCAAGCCGGACCCGAAACCGGACCCGACCCTGGCCAGCGGTACCGTCCGCCCCCATCCCGACCGGCGCCGCGGTGTCAATCTTCGCTCCGGACCGAGCCGCCAGACCTCGATCGTCGGCCAGGTCCGTGACGGCGACACCGTCAAGATCGTGTGCACTGTGCGCGGCGAATGGGTCCGCGGCTGGGGTTCGACCCCCGTCTGGAACAAGCTCGACAACGGCAAGTGGATCAGCGACGCCTACCTCGACACCGGCTCCGACGACCCGGTAGCCCCCAACTGCCCCCGATAGCTTCAGCGGTAGTCAACGACGACAACCGAAACCAGAGAACCGGTGCGACGCCCAAGCGGCTCGCACCGGTTTTCATTTGCGCCCTTGACCATTTCAGCTGAAACGCAAACCGGTGCATCGAATCGACCGATGTTGCCTGCGTGCTACTGCGGTCGTGGGCGGCGTGCTTGGAACTGTGGCCGATGCGCGGAGAGCTCGTTGGCGATGCTCAGCAGCGCCAGGATCTCGGCGACCTTCAGCTGATGGTCGATGCTGAGGTCGGCGTCCCTACCGCCAGGCCAAGCAACGTGCCCCAGGCGTGTGTACGCGGCGTCCCAGAGGTTCTTCTCACGACCCTCGGTCATCACCGAACTCCCGTCACCGATTGGTCTTTCGAGGATAAGTCGCGTGTCCGTCCGGCGACGCGCAAAGAGAAATCCGGTGCGAGTCAAGAACTGGACTCACACCGGATTTCTCTTGGGGGACTTGCTACTTCAGCTCGGCGCTGGTCTTGCCGAGCACCCGGCGGGCCACGATGAGCTGCTGGATCTGCTGGGTGCCTTCGAAGATGTCGAGGATCTTCGAGTCGCGGCCCCACTTTTCGAGCAGGGTGCGCTGGGAGTAGCCGATGGCGCCTGCGAGTTCGACGGCCTTGAGGGAGACGTCGGTGCCGGTGCGGCCGGCCTTCGCCTTGGACATGGAGGCCTCGAGCGAGTTCGGCTTCTTGTTGTCGGCCATCCACGCGGCGCGCAGCGACAACAGGTAGGCGGACTCGTAATCGGCTTCCATGCGCAGGAATTCGGCGGCCGCGGCGTGCTGGTTGTTCGGCGGGATGTCGTAGGAGATCTCGACACCGGCGTCGGTCAGGATGGCACGCAGCTCCTCGAGTGCGGCGCGGGCAACGCCGACCGCCATCGCGGCAACGAGGGGCCGGGTGTTGTCGAAGGTCTGCATGACCCCGGCAAAACCCTTCTCCACGTTGACTTCCGGGCTGCCGAGGATGTTGTCCTTCGGAATCCGGCAGTCCTGCAGCAGCAGCACGGCGGTATCGGAGGCCTTGATGCCGAGCTTGTGCTCGAGCCGCGCCACCGAAAGACCGGGAGCGTCACGCGGCACGACGAACGACTTGATCGCCGCGCGGCCGAGGCTCTTGTCGACCGACGCCCACACCACGATGTGGGTGGACCGCTGGCCTGCGGTCACGAAGATCTTCTCGCCGTTGAGAACCCACTCGTCGCCGTCGAGCACGGCGGTGGTGGTGACGGCGGCCGAGTCGGAACCGAACGACGGCTCGGTGATCGCCATCGAGGCCCACACCTTGCCGAACCGCTTCAGCTGCTCGTCGGTGGCGACGGCCGCGATGGCCGCGTTGCCGAGACCCTGGTAGGGGATCGAGAGCATCAGGCCGACGTCGCCCCAGGAGGTCTCGAGGGCATTCAGCAGCGCGGACATGTTGCCGCCGTTGGTGTTTCCGAGCAGTTCGGTGGCGTGTGCGTCGGACTCGCTGTCGTCTTCACGACCGCCTGCCGCACCGCCGATCTTTTGGGTGCCGGAGTCGGCGAGCCCTTCGACCATGGCGGCCATGGTGTCCAGCTCGACGGGGTATTCGTGCTCGGCGAGGTCGTACTTGCGCGAGATCGGACGGAAGATCTCGGTGGCGACCTGGTGGGCCTGGTTGGCGCTGGCCCGCAGCTTCTTGGGGAGTTCGAGGTTGATCATGGTGGAGGTCTCCTGAAGTAAGGAACGGGCCGACTAGATGAGCACGACACCTTCGGCGACGCCGATGGCCCGCAGATCGCGGTACCAGCGCTCGACCGGGTGTTCCTTGGTGAAGCCGTGGCCGCCGAGCAGCTGCACGCCGTCGAGGCCGATCTGCATGCCCTTGTCCGTGGCCAGCTTGCGGGCCAGCGACGCCTCACGGGCGAAGGAGAGGCCCTGCTCCGCGCGCGAGGCGCCACGCAGGGTGACCAGCCGCAGGCCGTCGAGCTCGATCGCGATGTTGGCGACCATGAAGGCGACCGCCTGGCGGTGGGAGATCGGCTCGCCGAACGCTTCCCGCTCGTTCACGTACGGAATCACGTAGTCCAGCACCGACTGTCCGGTGCCGACCGCCAGCGAGGCCCACCCGAGCCTGGCCAGACGCACCGCGTCGGCGTAGTCCTCGGCGCGCTGCTTGCTGTCGCCGTCGCCGAGGATCGCGTCGGTGCCGACGGCGACGTTGTCCAGCAGCAGGCGGCCGAGGCCTGCGGCCCGCAGACCCATGCTCGGGTCGGCCTCGACCACCAGGCCGGGTGCGTCCGACGGGACGATGAAAAGCGCTGGGCGGCCGTCGAGTTCGGCGGCGATCAGGAACAGCTCGGCGTCCGCGGCGGCGGGCACCAGGCTCTTGACGCCGGAGATCCGGTAGCCGCTCGGCGAGCGAACGGCCTTGGTCTGCAACGCGAACGGGTCGAACAGGGCGCGCGGCTCGCTGATCACCACGGAGGCCTGCGGCACGTTCTCGCCGGTGAAGGCGGGCAGGTAGGTCTTCTGCTGTGCGTCGGTGCCCCACTGGGACAGCGCGACCGCGACACCGCTCGGTGCGAGGATCGGCAGCGCCAGACCCATGTCGCCGTGCGCGAGCGCCTCGGCAACGAGGGAATTGGTGACCGCACCGCGCTCGGAGGCCGCGCCTTCGAGCTCTTCGGGGACGTTGATCAGGGTGATGCCGAGCTCGGCGGCGCGCTCGAGCAGGTCGCGCGGCGCTTTGGCCGCGGCGTCGGCGTCGTAGGCAGCCGGGCGCAGGATCTCGGCGGCGAATTCCTTCACCGTCTCGACGATCATCTGCTGCTCGTCGGTGGGGGTGAGGTCGAAGAAGTCCTTGGTCTTGGCCTCGTTGGGGGCGAGCCGCTTCGGCTGGCCGTTGCCGGTGACCTTGGCGAAGGCGCGGGTGGCCGCGCCGAGCGTGCGGAAGCCGGTCTTGGTGCCCTCGTAGGTGACGCGCTCGATCGGCTTGCGCAGGTTGTACTTCTCGGCGAGTTCCGACCCGGTGAGGGTCGTCATCACCCGCATCGCCGCGCCCATCCAGTCCCGTTTGGGGTGGTTCAGGCCGACCGCGGACGTGTCTGGACGTCGCTTCGTTGCGCTGTCTCGAGTGCTCATCATCACCTGTTTTCTCGGGTGGGTGGGGTGAGGTCTTGTCCCAGCTATCTTACTCCTGAGTAAGACTATCTTACTGCAGAGTAAGAACCGCGTCGAGCTGCCGCTGATGTCGCCCTCACCGCCGTTTTTGTGCCAGGCTGTGCCCGTGCCAATTGTTGCGGCGATCTTTGCCGTTGTCCTCGCAGTATGTACAACCCGATACGGATATCACCGGGATGAGCTGTATTTTCTGGCCGCGGGCAGGCACCTCGACTGGGGGTACCCGGATCAACCGCCGCTCACGCCGCTGCTTGCCAAGCTGATGAGCGCAATCGATCCCGATTCGTTATTCCTGCTGCGGCTCCCCGCGCTGGTCGCGGCCACCGTCGTCGTGGTCTGTGCGGGGCTGATGGCGCGCGAGTTCGGCGGCGGGCGCGCGGCGCAGGCGCTGGCGGCCGCCACGGTGGCGAGTGCCGCGATGGTCATGGGGATGGGCCACATGCTGAGCACCGCCGTAGTGGAGCTGGCTGTGTGGTCGGTGGTGTCGCTGCTTGTCTTGACGTTGGTGCGGCAGATGGGCGCTGTTGATCCGCCTAGCGAAGCTGTCGATGCCGCCCCGGCTGATGCTGCATCCGGAGAGCGGCAAGCAAGCCATGAGACGGCGTGGTTGAGCGGTCCGCGGTGGTGGGTGCTGATCGGGGTGGTGGTCGGCGTCGGCCTGCAGAACAAGCTGCTGCTGATCTTCCTGGTGCTCGCGCTACTGATCGGCCTGCTGCTGCTCGGTCCGCGGAAGCTGTTCGCCACCAAATACTTTCCGATCGCCGTCGGGACAGCGGCACTGATCTGGGCGCCGAATCTGGTGTGGCAGGCACGCAACGGCTGGCCGCAGTGGGAGATGAGCCAGGAGATCGCGGGTGGATCCTCCGGCACCTCGGATTCGCCGATCATGTTCGTGCTCTTGCAATTCGGGCTGATGGGCGCAGTGCTGGTGCCGCTGTGGGCGTTCGGACTGTGGCGGCTGGCGCGTGATCTACGCTATCGAGCCTTCGCGGCGGCCTATGTGCTGCTGTTCGTGGTCTTCCTCGTCACCGGCGGCAAGGCCTACTACCTCGGGGCGATGTATCCGATACTGCTTGCCGCCGGCTCGGTTCCGCTGGCGACCTGGTTGGGTCAGCGACGAATTCGCTGGGCGGCAGTGAGTTTCGTGGTTGCGGTGAACGCGGTCGTCGGTGCGCTGCTGTTCCTGCCGATCCTGCCGGTCTCGACCATGAAGGACTCTCCGGTCCTCGCGGTCAACTACGACGCGGGCGAAACGATCGGCTGGCCGGACTTCGTCCGTCAGATCGGGGATGTGCGCGCTCGACTCGGCGCGAATGTCGCTGTCCTCACTGCCAACTACGGCGAGGCCGGGGCGATCGAACGGTTCGGTGCACCCTTCGACTTGCCGAAACCCCAGTCCGGCCACAACGCGTACTGGTGGTGGGGTCCGCCGAGCGACACCGTCACCGAGTACCTCACCGTCGGCATGGACCGCGACTATCTGGCTCGTTTCTTCACCGACATCCAGCCCGCAGGTCACCTCGACAACGGGCTCGATCTCGACAACGACGAACAGGGCGAACCTCTCTTCGTCTGCCGCAACCCGCGCGGCCCATGGTCGGAGCTCTGGCCGCAGGCCAAACACCTCGGCTGATCCACCAGTGGCACACCACTGAGAGGTCTTCTCGCGATTTGCCGCAGCCATGTGCCACTCGTGGGCCTGAATTGCGGGGAAGGCCCCGCAGAGTGACGAAAGCGGGAAGACGACGCGGGCCGGACCAGTGGGTGCTGATCCGGCCCGGGTTGCGTTGTGCCGCTTGCTATTCGCGCACGTAGTAGCGCAGCGTTCCGTATGCGGTGAGGGCGGCGAAGACGATGCCGACGGGCGCGATCACCAACGCGACCATCGCGATGTCGTCGCCGGTGATGCGCGGAAAGACCTTGCTGGCGAACAGATCTCCGAGCGCTCGGTCGATCACCAGCGGCCGTGCGATGAGCAACCCGACTACGGCGACGAGCGAACCGGCCAGCGCGGCGACCACCGCCTCCAAGAGGAACGGCAACTGGGTGTACCAGCGCGTCGCGCCGACCAACCGCATGATGCCGACCTCGGTGCGGCGGGTGAACGCCGCGATCTGCACCATGTTCGCGATCAACAGCAGCGCGGCGAACGCCTGCAGGATGGCAAGACCGAACGCGGCGTTACGCAGCCCGTCGAACAGGCTGACCAGCCGGTCGACGATGTCCTTGTCGTTGCGCACCATGCCGACACCTGGTCGCTGATAGAACTTTTCGTAGATCTGCGGATACAGCGCCGCGTCCTTCATCTTCACCCGCAGCGACGCGGGCAGCGGCGTCTCGCTGACGTACTTGGCCAGCTCGGGCTGGTCCTTGAACGTCTTCTCCTTGGCCTCGCGGATGGCGTCGTCGCGGCTGAGGTACTGGACGGATTCGACATCTCTGGTCGACTTCAGGTCCGCCATCAGCGTCTTACACGGATCGCGCGAACAGTCGGGGTCGTTGGCGGAGACATCCTCGGTGAGGTAGAGCCGCACCTCGAGCCGGTCCAGGAAGTACTGCTCGGTCTTGTCGGCGATCCGCACCGCGAGCAGACCGCCACCGAGCATGGTGAGCGAGACCGCGACGGTCAGGATCATCGCGATGGTCATCGTGACGTTGCGGCGCAGGCCCGCGAAGACCTCGCTGAACAGGAAGCTCGCGCGCATCAGCGATCCACCCCGTACACACCCGTCGCCTCGTCGCGCACCAAGCGGCCGCGGTCGAGTTCGATGACTCGCCTGCGCATGGCGTCGACGATGTGGTTGTCGTGCGTGGCCATCAGCACCGTGGTGCCGATCCGGTTGATCCGCTCCAGCAGCATCATGATGTCGCCGCTGGTGTCGGGGTCGAGATTGCCGGTCGGTTCGTCGGCAAGCAGTACGAGCGGCCGGTTCACGAACGCGCGGGCGATGGCAACCCGCTGCTGTTCACCGCCGGACAGCTCGGACGGTAGTCGGTCGGCTTTGCCTGCGAGCCCGACCATGTCGAGCACCTCGGGCACGGTGCGGTCGATGAACTGGCGCCGCTTGCCGATCACCTCCAGCGCGAACGCGACGTTCTGGTGCACCGTCTTCTGCTGCAGCAGCCGGAAGTCCTGGAACACACAGCCCATCCGCTGGCGTAGCTTCGGCACCTTGCGCCCCGGTAGCCGGTCCACGCGGAAGTCGGCGACCTGGATCTGCCCGGCGGTGGGGCTCTCCTCTTTGAGCAGCAGCCGCATGAAGGTCGACTTACCCGAGCCGGACGGTCCGATGATGAAGACGAACTCGCCCTTGCCCACATCGACGGTGATGTTGTCCAGCGCGGGTCTCGTCGAGGTCTTGTACGACTTGGTGACGTTCCGCATGGTGATCACGGGGAGCCAGTGTAGCCAGCAATCCCGCGTTCACCGCGTTGCTGATCGTCGGGGCGCGGCAAGTCCGGTGCATTCGATCCAGCGAGTGCACCGGACGGTAGGTCGACGGAGTCAGCCAGGGGGCGAACGTCGGGACGTCACGCTGAAGGAGTCCGCGGTGCGGGTGAGCTCGGCGTGACGACCGGTCGACGGTGGGTGCGCTCAGCGCGGCGGAGTTGCCGGAAGTACCGCTGCGGGAACGGTGTTCGGGCCGGGGTCGGTCACTGCCATGACCGGATGGTCCGGTTTGACGAACAGGTACAGCACGAAGGTGGCGACCCAGGTCGCCATCAAGATCGCGGTGGAGCGGCTCGGTCGCACGGATTCCGAGCGAAGCGCTCGCGCGGATTCCTTCAGAAGCGAGATGGTGCTACGTGGTCTCACTGATTCCCTCCCGGCGCAACGCTGCGGCTACCCGCACCCGCAGTTCGCGGCCGACTTCGAATTGTTTGCCTGGCAGTGTGCGGGCAACCATTCGGATGTTCATCTGGTCAACGGTCAGGTCTTCGACGCCCATCACAGAGGGCTCATCGAGGAGCAACGGTTTCAGCCGTGGATCCTCGTATGCCTTCGTGCCGACCTCGTGCAGGATCTCGTTGACCCTGGTGATGTCGGCGGTCGCGGCTACCGGGACGTCGATCGCGGCCCGCGCCCAATCCTTCGACAGATTCATGACTTTCACGATCTGACCGTTGGGCACGATGATCACTTCACCGTCCGAATTGCGCAGTGTGGTGATCCGCAACGTGACGTCCTCGACCGTACCCTCGGCCATCTCCGCGGAGCCAGTCACCGCGATGCGAACTACGTCACCGAAGCCGTACTGCCGCTCGGTGATCAGGAAGAACCCGGCCAGAATGTCCTGAACGATGCGCTGCGCGCCGAAACCGAGCGCGGCGCCGAGCACCGCGGCAGGCGCGACAAGGCCGGTGATCGCGAAACCGAGCCGCTGCAGCACCTCGATGCCGACCAGCACATAAATGATGGTCAAGATCACCCAGGTGACCACCTGCGCCAGCGCATGCCGGTGCTTGGCCGCCTCGGTGCGCACCAGCGCGTCGCCGCCGCGGAAGCCCTCGTCGATCTTGCGGGTGATGCGGTCCCTGAGGAACGTGGCAAAGCGGCTGAACAGCACCGCACCGAGAATGTAGAGCACGATCTCGAGGCCGTTGGAACGTAGCCAGGTCGTCGTCTCCGAGGTCGACGCGAGTGACATGGTCAACATCTCGACTGAACTACCTACTGGACGCACGCCAGACAGGTTACCGCCGGATCTCCCCGCCTTCCGCGCAAGCCGCCCCGTCCGTGGGCAGTTGCGCGCGCCGCAACGGCGATCAGCTCACCTGCTCCGGTGCTACGCGTCTTGGGCTTGGCGCATGCGCCAGCGGATACCCGATTCGATGAACCCGTCGATGTCGCCGTCCAGCACCGCCGACGGGTTGTTGACCTCATAGTTGGTGCGCAGATCCTTCACCATCTGGTACGGGTGCAGCACGTAGGAGCGCATCTGGTTACCCCACGACGCGCCCTCGTTGGTCTTGAGGGCGTCCATCTCGGCGCGTTCCTCCTGGCGCTTGCGCTCCAGCAGCTTGGCCTGCAACACGCGCATGGCCGAAATCTTGTTCTGCAGTTGGGATTTCTCGTTCTGACAGGTGACGACGATGCCGGTCGGGATGTGCGTCAGGCGCACCGCGGAGTCGGTGGTGTTGACGCTCTGGCCGCCGGGACCCGACGAGCGGTACACGTCCACCCTGATATCGCCGTCGGGGATCTCGATGTGGTCGGTGGTCTCGACCACCGGCAACACCTCGACCTCGGCGAAGGAAGTCTGGCGGCGGCCCTGGTTGTCGAACGGGCTGATCCGCACCAGGCGGTGCGTGCCCATCTCCACCGAAAGGGTGCCGTAGGCATAGGGCGCCTTCACCGCGAAGGTGGCGCTCTTGATGCCCGCCTCTTCGGCGTAGGACGTGTCGTAGACCTCGACGGCGTACTTGTGCCGGTCGGCCCAGCGGATGTACATGCGCATCAGCATCTCGGCCCAGTCGGCGGCGTCCACACCACCGGCGCCGGAGCGAATGTTGACCAGCGCGTCGCGCTTGTCGTACTCGCCCGAGAGCAGGGTGCGGACCTCCATGGCCTCCACATCCGCGCGCAGCGAGGCCCGTTCGCCGTCGGCGTCGGCGAGCGCGGAGACCCGGGATTCGCCCTCTTCGTCCTCGGCGAGTTCGTACAGCACCGGCATGTCGTCGAGGCGCTCGCGCAGCTTCTCGACGCGGCCGAGCTCGCTCTGCGCGTGCGACAGCTCGCTGGTCACCTGCTGAGCGTGCTCCTGGTCGTTCCACAGATCGGGATCTGCGGCTTGGTGCTCGAGCTCGTTGATGCGTCGGCGCAGCTCCTCGATGTCGAGGACCGATTCGACCGTCTTGAGGGTGGCGTCGAGTTCGGCGAGATCAGCGGAAACGTCAGGATGCACGATGCTCAAGCCTACTGGTACCGGGACGCCGGGAGCGCAGCCAGTCCGGCTCACCGTGTATTCGGGTCTTGCCGATTCGCTGCGCGAGAGTCGCGTTCAGGTCCAGCGCCGGTGTAGGTGTGCCCGCGGAGCCGAAGGATCGGGCGCCGGGCGGTGTGTTTTGCCAGCGCATGGGGTGCCGAAGGCGGTGCGCACGAACTGATGTTTGGCCAGCCGCCGCTCCGGTCGCCTCGATCGCTGAGTGGGAACTGGTGGCGACATCGCGAGAAGCCACCGCCACCAGTTCCCACTCGGCGGCGGTATGCCCGCCCAGTGGGGCAACGAGCGTCGAGAAGCGTGGCCGTGCGTGCCGAGGTGGGTTCGCAGTGTGCTTGCCGCGGAACCGAGGTCGGACTGGTTGAGCGCATCCGTTGTTGCATGGGTGCCGGTGGAATACGGTCCTGGCGGTCGGCATGCGCTGCGGAGGCGAACGTGAAACGTGCGCTGCCGGTGGGTGTTTCGTCCGGCGACGGCGGTCTATACCGCGCGGAGAGCGCCCGGGCGACGGCCGGTCAGGGTGTCCATGGCGGCTGCGGTGGGTTCGTCGGCAGGCAGATGGATGATCAGATGCTGGTCGTCGTCGGCGGAGAGATCGAGGATTTCGTAGGCCAAGCGCAGGTGGCCTGCCTCGGGATGGGTGAAGCGGGTGATGCCGGTGGCGGTGGGGAGGCTCGGCACGGTGTCGACCCGGTCGGTGAATTCGGGGCCTGCGGTGATGGTGAGCTCGTCGGCGAGCGCGGCGATGTGCACGTCTTTGCGGAACGGGCCTTGCTTGAGCGTGGCGACCAGGTGGTCGGCCTGGTGCGACCAATCCGGATAGGCGGTGCGGGCGCGGGCATCGGTGAACACGTGCCTGGCCAGGTTCGCCGGGGTGCTGTCGAAGAGGCCGGTCGGTGCCATCAGCCGGTGGTAGCCGTCGGTGTGGGCCAGCACCTCGGTGAGCCTGTTCACGATCACCGCGGGCGCCGGTTCCAGCTGGTCGAGGATCGCGCGGACCGCAGGGCGCACCTCCCTGGGCGGCACGGCATCGCCCATGCAGGTGAAACCGCTGTCGACCGATTTGGTGAGGCGGTGCAGGTGGATTCGTTCACTCGGAGCCAGGCGCAGTGCGTCGGCGAGCGCGGACAGCACCTGCGGGGACGGGCGGCGGTCGCGGCCCTGTTCGAGACGGGTCACGTACTCGACGCTCACGCCTGCCAAGGTCGCCAATTCCGCACGGCGCAGGCCAGGGGTCCGGCGGCGCGCACCGGTGGGCAGCCCCACCTGGGCCGGGGTGACCGCCTCGCGCCGCGTGCGGAGGAACAGGCCCAGCTCGTTGTCGCTCACCTTTCGAACGTAACAAGGGCGAGCCCGCCGAGGGTGTCCCTGCCACTACCACTCTCACGGCGGCCTTCCTAGCCGTCGCGGCGGGCAGCAGATTGGGAGTCGCGGCGACCGAGGGTGGTCGCCGGATCTGTGGAGGAGGAAACAATGTCGGCATTGAAACTCGCGGTGGTCATCGGCAGCGTCCGGGAGGGACGTTTCGGACCGGTTGTCGCGGAATGGTTCACCGAGCACGCCAGGAATCACGGTGCGTTCGAGGTGGACGTCATCGATCTGGCCGATGCGGATATCCCCCTGGCATTGCCCGCCGTTTCGCCCGCGTTCGAGCCGAATCCCGAGCGGCCTGCCGGGATGATGGACCTCACTCGGCGGCTGTCCGAGGCCGATGCGTTCGTGATTGTCACGCCGGACTACAACCGCAGCATCCCCGCCGCGTTGAAGGCGGCGATCGACTGGCATTACACCCAATGGGACAGCAAGGCAATCGGATTCGTCGGGTACAGCGGGCTGAGCGGTGGGTTGCTCGCGATCGAGCACCTGCGGCAGATCTTCAACGAACTCAACGCACACACCGTCCGCAACTACGTCTCCTTCCCGCGCTTCTACCTACTGTTCGACGAGGAAGGCAAACTGCGCGAACCCGATGAGCCCGCAGCCGCCGCACAAGCCCTCCTCGACCAGCTGCACTGGTGGGCCGACGCATTGACCACGGCCCGAGCTGTCTCGGTGGCATGAAGCCACAGACCCTTTTGACGGTGCACAGACTCTGTAACTGCTGTGAACCGTGCGGAAGGTCTGTGGGCAGGACCCGATAGGGTGCGGGGCGTGGCTGAGCACTCCTCTGATCTCGAACTTGCGCTGCGGTTGGCCGATGAGGCCGATGCGATCACCAGGGCGCGGTTCGGCGCGCTCGATCTGCGGGTGGACGCGAAGCCGGATCTGACGCCGGTCTCGGATGCCGACCTGGCGGTGGAGAAGGCGATCCGGCAGGTGCTGTCCGAGCAGCGGCCTGACGATTCGGTGCTGGGGGAGGAGTTCGGCGGTGACGCCGAGTTCACCGGGCGGCAGTGGGTGATCGATCCGATCGACGGCACCAAGAACTTCGTGCGCCGGGTGCCGATCTGGGCAACGTTGATCTCCTTGCTCGAAGACGGCGTGCCGGTGGTCGGCGTGGTGAGCGCGCCAGCGCTGTCCCGGCGTTGGTGGGCTGCCGCCGGATCGGGTGCCTGGACGAGCTTCGATGCCGAAGCGCCGAAATCGATCTCGGTGTCCGCCGTCGGTGAACTGTCCGCCGCGAGCCTCGCCTTCTCCAGCCTCTCCGGCTGGCGGGCGCGCGGGTTGCGCGAGAACTTCCTCGCCCTCACCGACGACGTCTGGCGCGTCCGCGGTTACGGCGACTTCTTCACCTACTGCCTGCTCGCCGAGGGCGCGGTCGACATCGCCACCGAACCCGAAGTCTCCCTGTGGGACCTGGCCGCACTGGACATCCTCGTTCGCGAAGCAGGCGGTCGCTTCACCTCCCTCGCCGGCGCCGACGGCCCGCACGGCGGCGACGCCATCGCCACCAACGGCCTGCTCCACGACGAAGTCCTCACCCGCCTGCGCCACTGATCCGCTCGCTCGGCCTCTGATCGGCACCGCTCAGCGGAGCGGTCGACGACAGCATCACTAGCCGAAGCACCTCGGTCATGTCCCGCTCACCACCGAAAGCCTGCGCGTCCGGGACATGACTGTGGCAACACGCCGTTGATCGCTCGCTGGTGTCCCGTTCGATCGCTGACTTCTGCGGCTGGGGGGCATGGTTGCGGGCGTAGTGGATTAGTCCGTCAGTGACTTCTCCATCAGGACGACGTGGGTGGTGCCGTGAAACTGGGGTGGCAGGGGCGTTTCGCGGAGTTCGGTGAAACCCTGTGCCGCGTAATACTTTCGGAGCACTTGGTTGTCGGCGGCGGTGTCGAGGCGTTGCACGGTGATGCCGTTGGCCAAGGTGTAGTCGGCGCAGAACTGGATGATGCGTCCGCCGAGGTCGCGTCCGCGCTGCTCCGGCGCGACCATCAGTCCGTGGATGTAGCCCGCTTCGGTGTCGTCGTCCGCGCCCCAGAACTCCGGGTCTCGCCAGATGACGCGGACCGCCGCGATCAACGCGCCCAAGTCATCACGCCAGACGAACCATTCGCCGCGCGCCGCCTCCTCGGCGACCACTGCGCTGGGATACTCGCCGGGCACCCACTGTCCGATGCCGTTGTCGACCATCCACTGGGCCAGCCGATTACGCAGGTGCGCGATGTCCTCGGCATCGTCAGGACTAGCCACGATCATGGGAGCCGATTCCGGCATGGTTGTTCCTCTCCCGGAGGGTCCGCCCGTTGCGGAACCCGCCGCGGTGCGCGACATGGAGCCGACCCTGGCCAAAGCCAGGTCTGCCCCGACATTACCGACGTGTGTGCTGAATTCGTTTGTGCCGCTCGAACGGTCGGCCGAGGCTAACCGGACCCGTGTACCCGAAGAATGCTACGGAGGGTGGGCTCGTCCTGCGGAGCACGGCTTACGACTACTCCGCTCCTGACACTTTGGTGACATGGAACCGCACAAAGATCCAGAGTTGAGTGAGGCAATTGCGCAGGCGGACTCGCCCTCATGGTCAGTCAGGGCTGCGGCAGGCCGGCGATTGGCGACAGCGCCGCAGATCGAAGCGGTCGCCGACGTGCTGCACCGCCTCCTCCTCGATCCCCAGGACACGGCGGTGACCTCGGAGACCGCCGCCGCCCTCTTGGCCCGCGGGGACCTGCCTGGACTACGCGCCGTTCTCACAACCCTCTCGATGGCGACCGACGATGACATCGCTGAGCAGCTCAGCGCGGAACTCGGCAGTGACTCACAGTGGACGGCCGGACACAGCGTCGCTGATCTCATCCGGCGGTGCCAGATGCCGACTTCCGATGCAGATCAAGGGCTTTCGTGACGCGGCGCAGTGATGACTCTCCCTTCTACATTTTCAGCTGCCCTAGGGTGGGCGATACGCCGCCGATCGACCCATCGGGTCCGCAGATGCTTGACGGATCGTTCCGTCGTCAGCGCAGTGCGTATCGCCGCTGACTACCGGCCTGGGGTGGCCGGGGTGAGGTCGACGTCGGCCGGCGGACGCAGTCGGCGCAGCGTTCCGTCCATGCTGGTGACGTACAGCGCCCAACCGTTGCCGTCGGGGGCGATGCGGACCGAGGTGGCGCCGTCGGGTGGGTCGCGCACCGGACCCGCTTTGATCAAGCCGGTGATGATCGCGCAGCCCGCGCCGCTGACGGTGTCGATCTGGTAGATGGCACCGACAACATGGTCGGCGACGAATAATGCTCCGGCGCGGGTTGCTTCCATATCGTCGAGGAGTCCGAACACCTGCGGAACGCCGGAGACGACGGTCTGGGTGGTCGGCGAGTCCAGGGGGATGCGGAAGATCCGTGCCGTCATATTGTCGGCATAGATCGACTTTCCGTCGGCGGCAAGGGCAATGCCGTTGCTCAGCGGCAGATCGGACCAGGTCTTGGTGTATTCACCCGTGGACGGTCGGTAGCGTCCGATGCCGGTCAATGGTCCGTTGACGCCGATCGTGGTGAACAGCAGATCACCGTCCGGAAGCAACAGCAGGCCGTTCGGCCCATTCAGCCCGGTGATCTGGACCGTCACCGCGCCGGTCGCGATCTCGTACCGCTGCAGTGTGCCAGGACCTGCCGTCAGCCCGTCGCCGGTGAGAAAGTAGACGTACGGCCCGGCAACCCGCACACCTGCCGGATTATCGAGACCTGTCACCAGTTTCTCGAATCGGCCGGCGCTGTCGACATGCGCGAGGAACCCGTCGAGGATGCCGGTGACATAGAACCCGCCCGCACCGTCGGAGTCGAGGTTCTCCAGATTGCCGACACCTTCGACCAGCGTCGTTGCCTCCCAACCTGCTGCGCACATGGCAGGGAACGGCTCGGCACTCGCCATCGGCGCGGTGGCGACCAGCCCCGCGAAGACGGCCACCGCCAGCGCTGTAGCTCGAATTCGATTGCTCCCCATCCCTCTTCTCATGCCCGTCAACCTAACAAGCCGCATCATCGGAGCTCTTCGGCGAATCTCGGTGAGCGCGGCGTAGTCCCAGCTCAGAGCATCGGGTGCGGCGAAGGCCGAGTGGTTTGTCCCCATGTGGAGAACTCGCAACCCGACCTGGACCAATACCGATGTCTCGGTGGCGCCGCTCGCGCACGCTCGTAGGATGGGCCGGGTGACTCCCCCCGATGCATTCGCGGCCGTGGCGACCGACACCGATCCCGGTGTGGACGCCGGATCAGTTGCGGCGCAAGAGGTTCTACGCCGAGTCTTCGGCTACGACAGCTTCCGCGGTGACCAGCGCGAGATCGTGGAACACGTGGTCGCGGGCGGTGACGCGCTGGTCCTGATGCCGACCGGCGGCGGCAAGTCACTGTGCTATCAGGTGCCTGCACTGGTGCGGCCCGGCGTCGGGGTGGTGATCTCGCCACTGATCGCCCTGATGCAGAACCAGGTGGATGCGCTCAGCGCACTCGGTGTGCGCGCCGGATTCTTGAACTCGACCCAGTTCCCGGACGAACGCCGCACCGTCGAGGCGCAATTCGTGGCGGGCGAGCTCGACCTGCTGTACCTCGCGCCGGAGCGGCTGCGGATGGAATCGACGGCCCAGCTGTTCGACCGCGGCAAGGTGGGACTGTTCGCCATCGATGAGGCGCACTGTGTTTCGCAGTGGGGCCACGACTTCCGGCCCGACTACCTGGCGCTGTCGGTGCTGCACGAGCGCTGGCCCGAGGTGCCGCGGATCGCGCTGACTGCGACCGCGACCGCGAAGACCAGCGACGAGATCGTCCAACGCCTGGACCTCGGCACCGCCAAGCGCTTCATCGCGAGTTTTGATCGCCCCAATATCCAGTACCGGATCGAGCCGAAGAACAAGCCGGATCGCCAGCTGCTCGAGTTCATCCGCACCGAGCACGCGGGGGACGCGGGCATCGTCTACTGCCTGTCCCGCAACTCGGTCGAGAAGACCGCGGCGTTCCTCACCGAGAACGGCGTCGCCGCCGTGCCGTATCACGCGGGCCTGGACAACCGCACCCGCGCGGAGAACCAGACCCGGTTCCTGCGTGAGGATGGTCTGGTGGTCGTCGCGACGATCGCCTTCGGCATGGGCATCGACAAGCCGGACGTACGTTTCGTCGCCCACCTCGACCTGCCGAAATCGGTGGAGGGCTACTACCAGGAGACCGGCAGGGCCGGACGTGACGGGCAGCCCTCGACCGCATGGATGGTGTACGGCCTCAACGACGTTGTGCAGCAACGCAAGATGATCGATTCGTCCGAGGGTGACGCCGCCCATCGCCGTCAGCTGCAACTGCACCTGGACGCGATGTTGGCGCTGTGCGAGACGGTGACCTGTCGCCGCGTGCAGTTGCTCAACTACTTCGGTCAGTCCGGCGACGCGTGTGGCAACTGCGACACCTGCCTCACCCCACCCGAGTCGTGGGACGGCACCGTCGCCGCACAGAAGCTGTTGTCTGCGGTGCTGCGGCTGAAGCGAGAACGCGGCCAAAGCTTCGGCGCGGGCCACATCGTCGACATCCTGCTCGGCAAGCAGAGCCCCAAGGTGCTGCAGCACGAACATCACGAGCTGAAGGTCTTCGGGATCGGCACCGATCTGCGCGATCTCGAATGGCGCGGCGTGGTACGGCAATTGCTCGCCCTCGGACTGCTCGCGGTGCACGGCGACTACGGGGTGCTCACCCTCACCGAGGCGAGCAACGAGGTGCTCTTCGACGGTCGTCAGGTGCGGCTGCGTCGCGAGCCGGAACGCGCGACCAAGCCAGCGCGTGCCGCCAAGGCGGGCAAGTCGGCGCCCGCGGACATGGCTCCGACGGACGTCCCGGTGTTCGAGCGACTGCGCGGGTGGCGGGCAGCCACTGCGAAGGAACAGGGCGTGCCTGCCTACGTCGTCTTCCACGACGCCACGCTTCGGGAGATCGCTGCCCGTAAACCGACCAGTCTGGCCGAGCTCGGCACGGTGGGCGGTGTCGGTGAGAACAAGCTGGCCAAGTACGGTGCGGGCGTGCTGGAGGTCCTCGCCGAAAAGTGACATTCTGCACCATTCGGTCTGTACGTGGATGACTCCGCTACCTGTCGTAGGTAACCCGAAAGTCATTGTGCGGTACTGGCGTTCGCTCGCCGAACGCAAACGTTACCCATGCGAATAAGCTAATGGGACAGCCTGCGGTAACCATCCGGTTGCCCGCCGTGCTCCTTTTGTTCAGACGGCCTCGCAAAGCTCCGACCATCCGACATCGCAACGAACAATGGAGTTTTCGCTCATGCCCCCTGTCTCGCCGCGTTCCATGCCCCGCCGGTTCCGCGCGGGCGCCATTGTGGGCGCCGCTGTTCTCGTCGGTACCCTGGCCGCCTGCGGCTCCGCCGACTCAACGAAGCAGAGCAACGGCGATCTCATCAGCCCCAAAGCCCAAGGCACGCTGAGCGACAACGGCGGCGCCCGCCGGACCACCGGCGACCGGACCGAAGCGCTGCGCGCCTCGCTCAACGGCAACCAGGCCAAGAACGTCATCCTGCTGATCGGTGACGGCATGGGCGACTCCGAGATCACGGTGGCGCGCAACGTCGCCGAGGGCGCGGGCGGCTACTTCAAGGGCATCGACGCCCTGCCGCTCACCGGCTCCTACACGCACTACTCGCTGGACAAGAAGACCGGAAAGCCGGACTACGTCACCGAGTCCGCGGCCAGCGCCAGCGCATGGGCGACCGGCACCAAGACCTACAACGGCGCCATCAGCGTCGACCTCAAGGGCGCGCCGCAGGCCAACCTGACGGAGATCGCGAAGGCCAACGGCAAGGCCACCGGCAACGTCTCCACCGCCGAAATCCAGGACGCCACCCCGGCAGTGCAGGCCGCGCACGTCACCGAGCGCAAGTGCTACGGCCCGGAGGAGACCCTGGCCAAGTGCCCGACCAACGCGCTGGAGAACGGCGGACTCGGCTCCATCAGTGAGCAGCTGCTCAACACCCGCGCCGACGTCACCCTCGGTGGCGGTTCGAAGAGCTTCGAGCAGAAGGCGACTGCGGGCAAGTGGCAGGGCCAGACGCTGAGCGAGCAGGCCAAGGCCCGCGGCTACAACCTGGTCTCGGACAAGGCAGGCCTGGACGCCGTCACCAAGGCCGACCAGGACGCGCCGGTGCTCGGCCTGTTCTCGCCCGGCAACATGCCGATCCGCTGGGCAGGCGAGACCGCCGTGCCGAACGGCCTGAACGCGCCCGCACAGACCTGCAAGCCCAACCCGGACCGCGCCGCCACCCTGCCCGACCTGGCGACCATGACCCGCAAGGCGATCGACCTGCTCAAGGAGCGCAAGGACGGCTTCTTCCTCCAGGTCGAGGGCGCCTCGATCGACAAGCAGGACCACGCCGCCAACCCGTGCGGCCAGGTCGGTGAGACCGTCGACCTCGACGAGGCCGTGCAGGCCGCGCTCGAATTCGCCAAGAAGGACGGCAACACGCTGGTCATCGTCACCGCCGACCACGCGCACAGCAGCCAGATCGTCCCACTGGAGACCAAGTCGCCCGCGCTGACCAGCAAGGTCGTCACCAAGGACGGCGCCGAGATCGGCATCTCCTACGGCACCGCCGACGCGGGTGGCTCGCAGGAGCACACCGGCACCCAGCTGCGCGTCGCCGCCTACGGCCCGCGCGCCGCGAACGTGGTCGGCCTGACCGACCAGACGGACATGTTCTTCACCATTTCCGACGCACTCGGACTCGACCGCACCAAGAAGCCGGTCCAGGCCGCGAAGTAAGACGACCACCAACATCGCTGCCCCGCCCCGGCATGACCATTGCTCGCCCGATAGGCGAAGATGGTCGTCGGGCGGGGCAGCGGCGTATGGAGGATCGTATGCGTGACAACAGCTTTGGCCGCAGGGGATTCCTGGCCGGTGCGGCGGGCGTCGCGGCAGGTGCGTCGCTGGTCGGCCTGTCGCCCGCGGAAGCGGTGCCGGTCGCGCCGGGCGTCACCAAGTTCGGCTTCCCCACCGACCGCGCGCTGCGGGTGCTGGTGACCGGCGACGCGGGCACCGGTCTGCGCGCGCAATGGGCGGTGGCCGAGGCGATGCGCACCTTCCACCGAAGCGAACCGGTGTCGCTGGCCGTCGGCCTCGGCGACAACATCTACGAGAGCGGACCGAACAGCGGCACCGATCCGCAATTCGCCGACAAATTCGAAAACCCCAATACCGGACTGGATTTCCCGTGGCTGATGGTCCTCGGCAACCACGACACCAGCTCCGTGCTCGGCGGTGACGGCGGCTGGCTGCTGCGCGGCAACCACGAGGTCGAGTACCACGCGAACTCACCGCGCTGGTGGATGCCGAGCCGCTACTACTCCGTTCGAGTCCCCGAGCAGCAGCCCGTCGTCGAGTTCTTCGTCCTCGACCTCAACCCGCTCGCCGCCTACATTCCGCCGATCCTCTCACCCTACTGGGCGGTCGACGGGCAGTTCATGAACGAGCAGCGCGCCTGGCTGGACCGTGCCATCGCCGAATCCACCGCCACCTGGAAGATCGCCTGCACGCATCACCCCTACCTCAACAACGGCCCACACGGCGACGCGGGCCGCTACGAAAACCTGCCCATCGAACCGATCAACGGCGTCCACGTAAAGCGGTTCGTCGAAGACCATGTGCTCGGCAAGTGCCAGTTCCTGCTGTCCGGACACGACCATTCGCTGCAGGTGTTCGAGCCGACCGTCGAATCCAAAGGCACCCGCCAGATCGTGTCCGGCGCCGCCGCCAAAACCGTTGGCGCCGAGCCTGCCATCACTCCCCGCGGCAAACACAACGCCCTGTTCGAGAACTATCACCAGCTCGGTTTCATGGTGCTCGACCTGACCGCGACCACCGTCGATGTGCGCGTGCACACCGTCGACGTCGCGACCGGCGCCGCCACCGAAGCATTCACCCGACGTCTCGTCTGAATACCAACTACGTTGCGCCGCGTGTGAATTGCGGCGCCAGGCCACCCCGGCCCACTACGGTGCAGCATATGGCTCCCGGTGATGGCCCCGATGACGTCTCCACCAGCTCGCCAGGCGGTGAACCCCCGGACGCGCAACCCAGCTCCTTCCGCGGAGTCGACCCGGCGGTCGAAGGTGTCTGGCTTCATCACCGCCCACCCGCCCGTTCCGGCCTGCCCCGCTTCTCCACGATCCTGCTGGCCCTCGCCTTCGTAGGGCTGCTAGTCCTCTGGCTCTTCGTGCACTAGAGCGGCCCGCGTCACAAGTATTGCGTGCACCCGCCCCGCCGGCTTCGCTGTCGCCGTCCCCGCTGGGCCCTACCAGGGAATAATCCGGTTGCCGCGTCACTTAAGGTTGATCGTTATGAAGGAGAAGGGGCGCAAGGTCATCGCGACCAACCGCCGGGCGCGGCACAACTACACGATCCTGGACACCTACGAGGCCGGGGTCGTGCTGGTCGGTACCGAGGTCAAGAGCCTGCGGGAAGGCAAGGCCTCACTCGTGGACGCCTTCGCGACGGTCGACAACGGCGAGGTGTGGTTGCGTGGACTGCACATCCCCGAGTTCAGCCACGGCACCTGGACCAACCATTCGCCGCGCCGCGTCCGGAAGTTGTTGCTGCACAAGCGCGAGATCGACCGGCTGGTCGGCAAGTCGCGCGAAGGGAACCAGACGCTGGTGCCGCTGTCGATGTACTTCTCCGACGGCAAAGTCAAGGTCGAGCTCGCGCTCGCCAAAGGCAAGCAGGACTACGACAAGCGCCAGGACCTGGCCAAGCGCACCGCTGAGCGCGAGGTCACCCGCGAGCTAGGGCGGCGGATCAAAGGCATGCGGTGACCGCCGTCCTGCTCGCGATCGTGGCCGCCATCGGCTACGGCGTGAGCGACTTCTACGGCGGAGTGGCGTCGCGGCGCGTGACCGCGCTGCGGGTCGTCATCTACTCCTACCCGTTTTCGGTCGTGCTGGTGCTGCTGCTCCTGCCGTTCATCGAAGGGACGCCGGACGCCGCATCGATCGGGTGGGGGTTGGCGGCAGGCGTTGCCAGCGGTGTCGCCGTGTGGTGGTTCTATGCCGCGCTCGCCAGCGGGCCGATGGCGGTGGTGTCGCCGCTGACCGCGGTGTTGGTCGCGGGAATACCTGTGCTGCTCGGTCTGGTGATCGGGGAGCGGCCCGGCCCGCTTGCGTACGCGGGGATCGTGTTCGCGCTGATCGCGGTGCTGCTGGTCAGTCGCGAATCGCCGGACGACGTCACCGAGGAGATCACCGGTGGGCGCGAGTTGCGGTTCACCAAGAAGGTGGCGCTGCTCACCATCGGATCCGGAGTCGCGTTCGGACTCATGTTCGTGTTCCTGCATGCGACCGCCGCCTCGGCCGGACTGTGGCCGTTGCTTGCCCAGCGGGCCGCCGCCACCGGGGTCGTGTGGATCACCGCCCTGTCGAGAGGACAGTTCAAGCGGCTGCGCGGCGAACCCTTGCGGTTGGCGTTCTACATCAGCGTGCTCGACGTGATCGGCAACGCGGCGCTGCTGTACGCGTTCCACGGATCGATGCTGTCGCTGGTCAGCGTCATCGGCTCGCTGTATCCGGCGGCCACCGTCCTGCTGGCGATGGTGCTGCTCGGCGAGCGCGTCGGACGGCAACAACAAGTCGGCATGGTGCTCGCCCTGCTCGCGGTCGGCCTGATCGCCGCAGCCTGACTGCGCCTGCCCACACACGCGGCGACACCGCCGAATAATGGGAAGAACCGCCCTCTCGGCGGTGTTAACATGAACAGCCCGGCAAGGTGTCGGGACGTACGGGGCTGAACGGTTTCGACTGCGTACGTAGATCTAGGGGAAGCGTGTCGGTGCAGGCAAGAGACCACCGTAAGCGTCATTGCAACCAATTAAGCGCCGATTCCAATCAGCGCGAGTACGCCCTCGCTGCCTAAGTAGCCAGGTCGTCTCTGTCAGTCCGGGTTCGTCCCTCGACCCGGGTACTGGCATCAGCTAGAGGGAATTACCGTCCGAGCCGGTCGCGGGTTCGGATGGGACATCAAACAGCGACTGGGATCGTCATCTGAGCTTGTTCGCGAGACTCGGAGATCCAAGCAGAGACACAGCGAACTGCACACGGAGAAGCCCTGGAGAAACGGCGGAGGACCCGGGTTCGATTCCCGGCAGCTCCACTTCACGGGAACCCGCAGGTCAACGACCTGCGGGTTTTCGCCTTTCCGGCGACTGGATCGATTCGCATGGTGATGGTGCTTGTACCTGCGGATTTGCGCGGCCCGCGGTTCGATTCCCGCCATGTCCCTGATGCTGCATCGAACCCCGACCGGCATAAGGATTAGTTATAATCGTTCGGTGCGATGGAGCATCCTGCTACTTGAGCCAGTCAATGACTGGTTCCTCGACCTGGTGAAGAACGAGCCGATGATCGCCGACAAGATTGAGGAAGCGTTGGACGAACTGGCCGAGCGTGGACCGGAGCTGGGAAGACCGTTGGTCGATCGGATCCAGTCCAGCAAGGCACTGCACAACCTCAAAGAGCTTCGCCCTCGAACCCCGGCGGGTTCCGAGATCAGGATGCTGTTCGTATTCGACCCGATGCGGGAAGCAATCGTCTTGGTTGCCGGAGACAAGTCCGGCCAGTGGAATCGCTGGTACCGAGATGCGATCCCGCTCGCCGAACAGCGCTATAAGGACTACAGAGCAACGAAGGATGAGTCATGAAGGGTGTGTCTTGGGAAGAGGCCAAGCGTCGAGCTCGCGAAATCGACCCGACATGGGATTCCCCTGACCGCGTCGCAGCGCGAGATGAGAGCCGCGAGCTGATGCGTGCGGAGCAGCGCGGACACCAGCTCGCCGAACTCCGCAAGCAGTGCGGGGCGACGCAGGCCCAGGTCGCCGAGCTGATGGGAGTTTCACAGGCCAGGGTTTCGCAGATCGAGCACGGCAAGATCACGTCCATGGACTTGGTTCGTGACTACATCGTCGCGCTAGGAGGAACCCTGGATGTTGTTGCCCACGTGGGTGATTGGAGCGTCAAAGTCGCTTAGCCAGTACCGACGCCGTGCCCCGGACGGACTGATCCAGTCACAGCCCGGTGGAACTGTCGGCTGGTCCCTGCTGCGTCGTGCAGATCAGCGAATGGTTGCTGAGCTAGTCGCCTTCTACTCCTTCGATTCCACCACGTGCCGAGCCAGAACCCGACTGCACCAACAGGTATGAGGCTGAGGATCCAGATCCCGGCGAGCACGATTCAATCCCAGAGTTCCGCGCAGGGGAGCAGTGGAAGATCGTCGCGCAGTGCATCATCCACAGTTACGACGAATTCTGGTGACACTTGTGCCAGTTCATCGGCAACGTTCCTGGCCTGCTGACGCCTGTTAGTCCAGCTTCAGCTCGCCTGACTCGATTCGGATGTGGCGCAATCGCCTTGGCGGCGGTGGGATTGCCACGGCGATCACTCGCGCTCCAGGCTTCCGACTGCATGTCTTATCACGCTGACGAATCCGATGATCACGCCGAAGGTCAGCCGACGACGCAGCCCACCGTCAAAAGACAAGGTTCCGCATGGCACGCACTCCCGTTCCGTTGATTCGACCGGATGACCGAATTGCCTGGTAACGAGGTTGAATACGGAACCGGATTCGATCCATACCCGGACCCGTCGGGCGATATACGTCCGGCGCATATTTGCCAACCACCCCAGGATCTAGGCTCGGAGCGTCCCAGATCTCGGCGTATCAAAATCAGCTCAGCACAACGAGAGGAGAAGTCTATGAGTAGCAAGCAGCCGTCTCCGAGCAGTGCCGCGACCGACACAGTTCAAGAGGCAAAATTACAGCGGCACAAAGTAACTGGTGATGTCCACCTGGCCCTGCGTCGAGGCGACACCGTACTCTACGGCCAGCGTCAGAACACCGGCTTCGAGGATGGTGAGTGGCACCTTCCTTCCGGCCATCTGGAAGCTGACGAGTCCGTCGTAACAGCCCTCATCCGCGAGGCAGACGAAGAGATCGGCGTGACGATCAAGCCCGACGATGTGCAGTTCAGTGACATCATGCACAACTCGTCTTCCGGTGGGCGCGTGGCGTTTTTCTTCACCGTGACTGAGTGGCAGGGCGAGCCAACCAACCGCGAGCCCGAAAAGTGCAGTGGGCTGGAGTGGTTCGCGCTCGATGCGTTGCCGGATCACATGATCGGCTACTGCCGCGTGGCGATGAAGCATGTCGCGGACGGAACCTCGTTCTCGGTATACGGCTGGTAGAACGATGACGCTCCAGTCCGGCCCGGTGGTGTGCGTCAGCTACCTGGCATTGGCGGAGCTGTGGACGGTGCCTCGGTTCCCACTGGCGAACCGTCGGGCGGAGATTCAAAGCGTTACCTGGTCGATCGCAGCTGATGGTCCAATGACAGCGGCGGCGGTTGCATCCTTGGGAGCGCCGCCGTTACTAATTTCCAACGACATTGGCGATGACGAACACGGTCTGCGGGTTCCTCGGTGGCTGGACGATCGTCACGTCGAAGGCTCGATCGTGATGAGTCCAGAGATCAGCACGCCGCGGATCGTCGTGGCTGCCGACGGCAACGCTACCCGCACGTGGTTCGCCCATCTGCCCGGCGTGGTCGCGAGTTTGGAGAGTGCTGATCTGTCACCGCAGGCCAGTGCTTCGTTTATCTACGTAGATGGGCTACCAGCTCATCGAACCTCAGCCATGCGTGATCGAGGCCGGCCACGCCTTGAAGGTGCCGATACTCCTCAATCTCGGTGGCTCCGAACTATCGGGGGCGATGGCAACTGTGGTCCGTCGATGCTCGAATCTGGTGATTCAGACCAATGTTGACGACGCCGAACATGCCGAGGCACCAGCGGTTGCCAGGTCCCTGTTGGCTCGGACTGGCGCACATTGGGTTGTGGTGACAGCAGGCGCTGCTGGCGCCGTCGCCGTCAGCTCGTTTGACGAAGTAGCGATGTCGGCCTTCCCAGTTGATGTGTGGCATACGCACAGTGCGGGCGCGGCATTTTCCGGTGGCCTGCGGTCGGCGAACCAGAGTTAATAGCGGCATCTCTGCTCAAGGTGTGATCCGAGCTGGGCGCAAGAAATCTTGCAAGCCGTACATCGCGCGGCGCTATTGCGCGTTGGAGAAAGACTCATGAAGTCTCATATGGATGCGTCGCTCGTCGATTATTTCAGCTCGGTTTTGCAGAAGCCAGCGAACCGTTGCAATAATTGCGCGGATCTCAACGAGATCTAATACGTACGCCCTATGAAATGCGCGGGCAATGTCAGAAAGTCCGATCTTGCAGAACACAAGCGTCAATTCTCTGAAGGACAGAGCGGGGTCAGTCAATGCAAAGTAGTATTTGTTTCGACGACGATGGTAGACCCTTGTAAATGTCGGGTCTGCTAGATCACGAGCCATGTGGTTTATGTAGATATTCTTCAGAAGGCCAGTTCGAGATCCAATCCATCGAGCCCGGCGGCAAAAATCAACTTCCTCGTGATACATCCAGTATTTTTCATTTAATCCGAACAGGAGCCAGTATATTTCTGCGCGACAAAAGAATGCACTGCCTTGGACGTAGGGGACATCTCGAACCGTTGGAGTCTCTCTCGGCGCTTCTCGCAGCCTTCGTATGTACTGTGAGGCATATACGGTGCCTTCAAATCGTAGAATGGACCGTGTCCAAGTGTTGAGTTGGGTTAGCGTGCGATCATGATAATCGCACTGCATGGGTCCAACAATGCCATATTCGATGTTCTCGTCGAGAAACTGCTGTAGCGCACCTACGACTGTTGGCCCGACGATAGTGTCTGGATTCAAAAGGAATAAATACTGATAGTGCCCGATGCTGTCAGCCAGGCGAGCGCCTACGTTATTGGCTGCCGCGAATCCTATGTTTGTCGTACTCTTCTCGACAATTACCGACTTAAACGAGCGAGCTATCTCTACTGTATTATCAGACGAGTCATTGTCGACTACGATTACCGTCACGTTTGTAGCGGATTGCAAAATTGATTCTAGGCAATTGCCGATCATATTCTGATCGTTATATGTGACAATAATGACCGCTATATTGTTTTTCATTGTACTCTGCGCCAACTTTCCTGCTGAGCGTTCCTGTCGGGATGTAACCGCACGGCATCTTCGGCGCACTGCCACGTTCTATTTGTGGATCATCGCAATCTCTTCAGAGCTGCCTCGCACTCTTCGGCCTGTTGTTCATCCTTGCGCTCAAGGAAGATCAGCTTTGCGTCGGACAGAAGCTCTATAGCCGGTTCTGGCTGCCCGTCGAGAGCTAAGAGCTTTGCACGGACGACTTGTGCGAGTGCATCCCAGTATTGCTCCTTCAGCCGAAGGAGCAATGGGGTCGATTCTTCGTACAGCCGACTTGTCAACTCGTACAGGTCTAGGTCCGCGAGAATCGAAGCTAGTCGGAGTCTCGTCACAGCTGCCCACTTGCGATCGCCTAGTTGTTCCATCCGATCGATAGCGTCGAGAACTGACGAAAGATGTTCCTGATCCTGTCTACTCTTTATCATGATCATAACGAGATTTGCTTCGGCGTATGCCGACCACCGCACATCGCCCAAGGACTCGAATCCGAGCACCGCCTTTTCCAGTGCGCTCTGTGCGCGATCGGGATGTCCATACTTGGCTAGCACCTCGCCCATTATGAACTGTGCGTGTGACTGCCATCGACGACTATTGAGATCATGCCACATCTCTGTGGCGATCTCGATGTTCGTTAATGCTAAAACTTCATTGTTGGAATACGATTGAGTAATCGCGAGGTCTATCAGCGTGTACGCGATTCCGATCGGATCTCCAATTTGTTCAAAGATATATAGAGATCGCTCAATTGATTTCCGTGATTCTGGCCAGAGATCAGCTGTTCGGTAAATGTTTGTTAACATTTGAAGGCAGTAGGCCTCGCTGCGTTGGTTATTGATTATCCGTGCGGCACGCGCGGCGGTTTCAACATGCCAGCGCCAATCAGTCCAAAGGCCTCGGATGATAAAATAGGTAGGTATCATCGGCCCTAAATTAACAATAATGTTGTACAGTCCTACTTTCTCGGAGGCTTGCATCAACGCAGTCAAGCATTCGCGTTCTGAGTCGAACCAATCCTCGCTCAGCTGGATAATTTCTGGCCCAGGTGTCATTGGTATATCTAAAGCCTCTGCAGCCGTGTCTTTGTCTGCGAATTGGCGAGGCCTGCCTGGTTCGAGGACCTCAAGGAGCCCAACACCTCGTGCGATGAAATTCGATGCAATCGCGGCGAGGTCGGAAGCCCATTCCGCAGGATTTGTTATGGACTGCGAAAATTCTCGGGTAAGATCATGAAATGAATAGCGTATCTCTCTGACTTCGCCTGCTTGATCGAGCATCTCAACTCGATCAAGCAGGCATAGATCGAGCAACTCCTCTATCCCCGCTCTGCGGTCAGGTACTTGATCTGTATTTATGTCAGAGACCCATGCTGGAAAACTAGGCCAGTCGATTATGCCTAGACTGTGAAGTGCTCGTTTTCCACTATCTGTCAAGCTGTCATAGGAGTCTTGAAATACAGTATTCGGATTCCACATTTCCCCGGGCCGCTTCTGTAGCAATGTCCGGGCCGACACCCTTAAGTGCTCGTCGTATGCCCTGAGGGTTGCGTACTCCGACCTAATGAATCGGCGTGCAGCGAGACGTATGAAGGTGGGAATTGATCCGCAACGATTGACTACTCCTTCACCGAAGTCTTTATTCGGATCGAGCGTTTCAATGCCGGCGGTTCGACAAAACAGCTCCAAACCGTCGGATACCGACAAGCGTTGCAGAAATACTTCGAACGCATCGGAATCATACAATCGTGACCTGCTTGTGACGATGGTGGCAGACATTGTTCCGCCATGTATAAGGGGTTGTACTTGCTCGGTGCTGCGTGCATTATCGAGAATTACCAGGACATTGCGTTGAGCTATTGTTGTACGATAGGTTGACCACAGATGGTCTCGATCGGATGGTAGTTCGGAACGTTGCAGTCCTAGGCGCTCCAGGATATGTATCGCCACATTGAGCGGCTCCTTGGGTCGGCTGTTTTCGGTACCGTCATCTTCGCCACGTAAGTCGACCATGATGGTTCCGTCGGTGAACCGCTCGGTCGCCGCCCAGCCTGCTGCAACAGCTAATGACGTTTTGCCTATGCCGCCGCTTCCGGTGATCTTGACCGGATTCCCTTTGTCAAGTACTTCGAGTATGGAACTGAGCTCGCGATCACGGCCGATTAATGTTTGTGGCCGTGGCAGGTCATTTGGCTTTTGTGTTCTTCTATTATTGTCATCGTCAAGGGTTTGGTGTGCGGGCTGGGATGTTCGGTCGGCCGCATGTATTACGGCGATACCAATGCTTCCTGCCGTAATACTGCCGCCTTCGGCGTATAATTGAGCGACTGAGTTCGTCGCGTCTCTCTCAGATCTGCCGAGCGGAGTCAGGTTTGCTGAGTGCCCGGCACCGGAGGGTTTGTGTGATGCCTGCCTTCGATTGACACGTCGCCCATCTGCCAAGCTGCTGCAGATCCACGTTCGGCGCTGATGTCGACATCTCCCTGGATATGCGTACCGGTTGGCCGCCTCGGTGGGTGTTGCGGTGCTTGCCTGCTGTGTAGCCACAGCGATCCGACGAAACTCAATGACGTCAACCCGGCTACCGCGAGCCACATCCAGAGAGAGTTTCCTTCTTTGGTTGCTAAGTTGATCATGATTGCAATACCAGATGAAACTGCAGCTGTTAGTGCAGTTGGTGCGGCAACCGTTCTGGCGATAGACCCATGGGCCATTTCCGGTCCCTTCCAGCGGATTTCAGCCGCCGTACTTTTGGCGAATAATGCCGATCGACTTACCTGCAGTCTAGACGTTCCGCATGAGATGCAGTGTGTGAACGGGGGTCAGTGGCCGTACTGGTTTGCGTGAAGTGCCGTTCTTTGTCAAGGGGCATTGCGCGGATTGGGATTGATCGGACTTGACGTTGAAGCCGAGCGAGATATGTACTGGGCGGTATTTTTGTTATGCCACTCAGGTGGTCTCGTCCAGATATTGCAAACTTGGCGCTGATCGGATCGTCATCGCCTAAATGAACCACTTATGGGGAATGCCGAGTACTCTGGGTCGCGATTACTGTGAGCCGTGCGATCCATCACCTCGGCCGATCTGTTGTCGCAGCTCAGCCAGGCTGTCAAGTAGGTCGGTCCGGGTAGTGTTCTTCGTCGGTCCGCCCCTCGGTCGGATCACCACGCCGTTCTCGCGCAGCACCTTCGCCACGGTTCGCTTGGCCATGTGATGCTCGACCTTCGGCTGGGCCATCGACGTGCCCGCCGTGTACTTGGTGATGATATCGGCCGTCTCGGATGGACCCAGCTGCTTCTTTCTTCCGCCAGATGTCTTCGGCGGCGATGGCTTTGATCTGTGCGGTCCGCTTACTTCGATGCGCTTGCGCAGCTCAGCGAAGTCTTGGAGAAGGTCGGTCCGGTTCGAGTAAGTTCCCGCCATGTCCACTTCACTCGATGCGAGGCCCATGCCCACGGAGGGCGTGGGCCTTGTCTCGTTTCGTCGTGTTTTGTGGGGGCGCAGCCCCCACGCCCCGCCCGGCGGGCTTCGCCCCCGGACCCCCTCCCTGGTTCGCCGGTCCCAATGCCGTGCCCCCGGACCCCCTCCCTGGTTCGCCAGTCCCGAGGCCGCGCCCCGTAGCTCGCCGGATTCGATCCGGATGTGACGCGGTTTTCGCGTCTCCATCGTTCCCGTTCCGTTGTTGGCCAGTTGCCTGGTAACGAGGGTTGATCGGTGGCCGCGACGGGTCCATGCCGCAACCCGTTGTGTACGTCCGGCGTATATTTCGGTGCCGCCCTGGGGGCTAGGCTCGCCTCGTTCTGCCTGCCTCTCGGGCAAA
The DNA here is from genome assembly GCF_043197455.1 of Nocardia sp. NPDC049149. Taxonomy (NCBI): domain Bacteria; kingdom Bacillati; phylum Actinomycetota; class Actinomycetes; order Mycobacteriales; family Nocardiaceae; genus Nocardia; species Nocardia sp. NPDC049149. The sequence goes on along the minus strand of NZ_JBICTD010000002.1, from coordinate 363,677 downwards.
CCCCAGCCCAACTACTGTGGAAAGTAGGGGATTTCACTTCATGACTGACACGGTCACCAAAGCTCATGGCTCAGATACCCGCCGTCACAAGGTCACTGGTGACGTTCATCTTTTGCTATGCCGCGGAAACGAGGTCCTCTTCGGTCGGCGCCATAACACGGGCTTCGAGGATGGGGCCTGGCACTTGCCGTCCGGCCATCTCGAAGCCGACGAATCTGTTATCGCTGCCCTCATTCGTGAAGCCAACGAGGAAATCGGCGTAACAATCAAGCCGGACGATGCCCAGTTCCGCCACGTCATGCACAACTCTTCGTCCGGTGGCCGGATGGCGTTCTTCTTCACTGCGTGGAGCTGGCAGGGCGAGCCGGACAACCGCGAGCCGGGCAAATGTGCTGCCCTGGAATGGTTTTCAGCCGACGCGTTGCCTGATCACATGATCGACTACTGCCGCGTGGCGATGCAGTCCATCGCAGATGGCAATAGCCTCTCGGTTTACGGCTGGTAGCACAATGACGCCTCCGTCCAGATCGGTGGAAGGGTAAACCGATGGCGCGCACCGAGTTCTACGACGACCCTGCTGCACCCGAGCCGAACAGTCTTGTCGTTGCGGCCTCCGCTGTGGTGTGCGACGACCAGGGCCGCGTCTTGCTGCAGCGGCGGGCCGACAGTGGACTGTGGGCATTGCCCGGTGGCGGTATGGAGATGACCGACAGCCTCCCCGGCTGCGCGGTACGAGAGGTCTAGGAGGAAACCGGTCTCGGCATCGAAATCACCGGGCTCATCGGCACTTACACCGATCCGCGCCATACCTCGGCTAGAGATTCGGCGTATGCGTGTCCCGAAGAAGCGCCGCTGGGTCTCAACCAGGTCTGCTTTGTGGGTTGGCGCGAAGATAGGTTGATTGACCGATTCGGGGGTGGTTGGGGGCGCGGATTATCGGCGCATGATTCGAATGCTGCTAAGAGTGCTGGTGGGGTTGGGGTGTGTGGTGGTCGTGTTGTTGGGGAGTCCGGGGGCTGGGGCGCATCCGATGCCGGGGAGCAAGGTTGTGTTGGATGTGCGGGAGACTGCGATCAATGCGGAATTGTTGTTGCCTGCAGGGAATCTCGCGGAGGCTAGTGGGATCGATGTCAATGTGAAGGCGGTGTTGTCGGGGGAGGATGCTGCGGGGGTGGCGGGGTATCTGCGGGAGCATGTGCGGCCGGCGACGGTGGATGGTGTGCCTTGGGCTGTTGAGATCAGTGAGGTGCGGCTGGGGTATGCGGATCAGACGGGTGCTGGTTCGTACAAGGAAGTTGTTGCGCATGCGGTGTTGACTCCGCCGCCGGGCGCTGACATGCGGCGGTTTGTGTTGGGGTACGACGCTGTCGTCCATAAGGTTGTTACGCACGTTGCTATCGTTGCGGTGCGCCAGGATTGGCGAGCGGGGCGAGTCGATGTCGACAATGACGCTCGGCAGATCGGCGTGGTGCGGGTGGATGCGGGGTCCATGACTGTGCCGCCTCTGGCGGTGGATCTGGATGATGCCAGCGCGTGGCGGGGGTTCGTCGGGATGGTGGTGCTCGGTGGGCATCACATTCTCGAGGGCACCGACCATCTCCTGTTTCTGTTTACTCTGCTGCTGCCGGCTGTGTTGATAGCAAAGGCCGGTCGTTGGCATCCGGACAACCGTCCGCGTCGTGCGATTCGGCACATCCTCGCTGTCACAATCGCTTTCACCGTCGGACATTCCGTTGCGCTTGCGGTCAGCGCGCTGAGTCGGTTGGAGATCCCTGCGCGTCCGGTTGAGACGCTCATCGCCGCGACGATCCTGGTTGGCGGCGCGCACGCGATCCGGCCGCTGTTTCCGGGCCGAGAAGCCGTTGTCGCTGGGACATTCGGGCTTGTTCACGGTATGGCGTTCTCGTTCACCCTGGCCGAACTGGAGTTGTCCACCAGCCAACTGGCGCTCAGTCTGCTCGGGTTCAATCTGGGTATCGAGGCCGTTCAGTTGCTGCTTGTCGCGCTCGCCCTGCCGCCACTGCTGGTGCTGGCCACCACCCGGGCTCAGCCGGTCCTTCGCGTCGGCAGCGCACTGCTGGTGATCATCGCCGCGCTGGGCTGGGTGTTCGATCGACTCGGTGTCGTCAACCCGATCGCAAGTGCCGCCGACCAGGCAGGCACGACGATTCTTCCGATCATTACTATCGCGGCTGCTGCCGCCCTCGTGGTGCTGGCCGCCCAGGTGCTGAGACGGCGTTTGCTGACGACGTCGACCGGAACAGCTGGGGTCTCCGGGTAAGAACTGTGAACAACCGCTTGGTTCCGTAATCGAGCGGTACAGCGGACTCTGGCATACTCCCAGCAACACTGTCCGGCGTGCGCTCGCGTGTGGCCGTTGATGTTCGAACTTTTGCGGTAGCTTGCTGGATCCGGTGGACGCGTCGACATGCTGTTGATCTCGAAAGTTGTCGTAGCGCTGTTGCTTTCGGTTGCGCCCAGGGCGCAACTCGGGGTTGGGTGCTGCGGATTGTCGGTGTCCGGCGCCGCTGCGGATGCGAACCGGCTGGTCCGGACAATTGCAGGTCGCCTGCTCAGTTATCCGCCACGTGCCACCTATGCGTCGTTACGATGGTCGGGGAATCGGAGGGAGGCGCGACGCGGTGTCGGAAGTCAAGCGGGTGCCCAAGGGGGTCGACACGACCAAGCCGAACGCTGCGCGTGTATACAATTTCATGCTCGGCGGCAAGGACAACTACGAGATCGACCAGATGTTCGCGGCCAAGGTGCTCGAGGTCGCTCCGGACACCAAGACCCAAGCCTGGTACAGCCGCCGGTTCCTGGTCAAGGCAACCACCATCGCCGCGGAAAATGGGGTGCGGCAGTTCATCGATCTCGGTGCAGGCATCCCGATCTCGCCGAGCCCGCATGAGGTGGCGAAGCAATACGACGACACGGCGCGGGTGGTTTTCGTCGACTACGACCCGGTGGTCATGGTGCACGCCGACGTTTTCGTGTCGGGTCTCTCGGGTGTGACACCACTGCTTGCCGATGCGCGTCGCCCGGACGAGCTCATCGAGATCTTGCGAACGCGGGAACTGATCGACTTCGACGAACCGGTAGCGGTGCTCGCGGTCGGACTGCTGCATTACGTCATGGATGACGAATACCCCGCCGACATCCTCGCGCGGTTCCGCGACGTGATGGCGCCGGGCAGCTACTTCGCCTTCACCCACGCGTCCACCGAGACAGCCGAGGCCTTCATCGCCCGTGCCGAGAAGAACCTCGTCAACAGTACTTCGCAGCTTCGATTCCGTACCCAGGCCGACGTGGCCGCGCTGCTGGACGGTTACGAGATCGTCGAACCCGGGGTGGTCACGGTTCAGCAGTGGCTCGGTGGTGACTTGCCCGACACCACTCTGGCGATCCTCGGTGCGATCGGTCGCAAGTCCTGAGGTTGTCCTGCGGAGGCACTCGATCATGCGGTGGGGATGTGAGGGACTGCGGCGCGGGGGTTTTGGCCTTTGAAGGCGAGGGTGATGATGAAGCCGGCGGCTTCTTCTAGTTGGCGGGCGCGGGTCAAGGGGCCGTAAGGAGCGGGAGTCGAACCGGTATCGCGGATGAGAGTTGCTGTGGTGGTTAGGGATTGGGGGTTGTCGCCGCAGTAGGGGACTGTTACCGGAGGTCTGGTCGGGTCGGTCCATTGGTCGGCGGGGTAGAGGTGGAAGGCCTTTACTACGTGGGAGCCGGGGGCCAGGTGGGCTATGTGCTGGGCGGCGGAGGTGTCGGGTGGGAGGAGGTGGGTGCCGATGCCGTGGTCTATGGCGTTGGTGGGGTCGATGAGGGTTGTGCCGGTGAGGGTTCCGGTGGTGGCATGGGTGGCGCCGAGGATGTCGGGTACGCCGGACCATGCGATGGCCAGGAGGACGGCGTCTACGTCGACGATGGCTTCGGGCACTGTAGTTGCGGTGCCGCCTAGCTGCGCCGCCAGGTTGCGGGCTTTGGTCAATGATCTTCCGGCGATGGTGATTTCGTGTCCGGCACGGGCCCAGGCGGTTCCAAGCGCGTTGGCCATCGTGCCGGTGCCGAGAATTACGATGCGCATAAGTGCTCTCTCATGAAGTCGATGCTGAACGAGAGCTACGGTAGGCACACCGATGCGCACCGGATGGTGCGTGAAGGGTGGGGGACCATGGGGGGATGAGTGGTTTCGCGGGGCAGGAGTTGGCGGCAGACTGCCGGGTCCGGGCGGGAATCGACTTGTTCGCGCACACGTGGGATCCGGTGGTGTTGGCGGCGCTGCGTGACGGGGCGCTGCGGCGGCGTCAGCTGCGGGTCAGCATCGGCGGTGTGAGCGATAAGGCGCTTACCGAGGCGTTGCGGCGGTTGCTGGGGAACGGGCTGGTCGAGCGACGTAGTTATGCGCAGGTTCCGCCTCGTGTCGAATACGAATTGACCGGTCTGGGACAGAGTCTGGTCGACGGGCCGATGAAAGCGCTTGGTGCGTGGGTGCTCGAGCATGGCGACGAGCTCCTTGCGGCGCAGCGCGATATTCCGCAAGAGCTACGCGCGCAGTGATTTTGCGGCGCGATCTCTGAGAGATTCTGTTGCGCAATCACGTTAGTGAGTTTTGTGTGGCTGATCGAGGTCTCGTGACCCGCGCCGGTTGACCGGGCCGCCGCTCGATTTCGGATATGCCGAAGGCCCTGGCCGCACAGGCCGGGCCTTCATAGGAAGTGGGGCAAGGGTTTTCACGCGCGACGGAGCGACGTGAGCGATGCGCCTGCGGTGGCGACTGCCGCGCCGAGAAGCACGACGTCCTTGATCAGGAACCCGCCCGCGGAGCCGAGGTAGGGAAAGCCGTAGCCGGGTTGCCAGACGCCGGGGGTGGTGAGCATGAAGCTGAGGGTGATCAGGAACATGACGACCGCGCCGAGACTGGCGAGGGCGGACAGGCCTGGGACCCACTTCCATGAGGCGATCAGCAGGCCGAGCGCCACCTCGATGACGCCGAGGACCGCGGAGAGTGCGGTCATGCTGAGGAAGTTGTAAAGCCACGACATCAGCGGTGAGTTCTCGATCAAAGGCTGGATGCCTTGGGCCTCGAAGGCGAAGAACTTCATGGCGCCGATCCAGATAAGGACGAGGGCAAGGCCGTAGCGGACGATCGCGCCACCGACGCTCTGCAGGTCGGTCGCTCGATTCTCCAGGGGAGTAAGGGTTTTCGTAGTCATAACGGACTCCAGCTGAGTGATTGCACGGTCCGGATCTCGCAGATCTCGTGACCGTCTAATTGAACACACTGGTTAGCATCTCGCAGTGGCCACTAACCTGTCAAGTGGATACACTGGTCTCATGGCGATGGGTGATGTGGTGTCGGCGCACCGGTTGGTCGAGTTCATCAACACGCGGCACTGCCCGGACGGCGACGACGTGCTGGAAGACGGACGTGGCGCCGCCTGGCTCGCCGACTGGCTCGGTACGCCGGGGGTGCGCATCGGACCCGAAGAACTGGCGCCGTTGCGGGAACTGCGTGAGGGGCTGCGTCAGCTCGCCGCGGCGAACAACGGCGAAGAGCCGGAAACTGACGCGGTGACCGCGGCGGCGAAGATCGTCGATTCGGTGCCGTTGCGGATGCGGCTGGGTGATCAGGAGCAAGCTCCCGACCTTGTCGCGGTCGGCACGGACATCGTCGAGCAAAGCATCGCCGCGGTGGCGCACACCTATCTCGCGGTCCGCGCCGACGGGGTATGGTCGCGCATCAAGTCTTGTGCCGCAGCGGATTGCCGCTGGGCCTATCTGGACATTTCACGCAACGGATCGCGCCGCTGGTGCGACATGGCCAACTGCGGCAACCGCGCCAAGAATCGCGCGTGGCGCAGCAGGTCACAGCTCTGATCGGTGGAAATTCCTACGCCGCAACGATGTTCGGCACGGACACGGCCGAGGCGAACGTATCTCGACGCGAGCGGCGGATAGCTCCCGCTATTTCTGCCACGGAATCTGACGGACGAATGATTCACTGTGCGCGACTTACAAAGCCCGAAACAGTCTGGCGGAGCCGAGGTTACGAGCGCGGGCACACCACGGGCGAGGGGGATCGGCAGGAGCTCTTGCGTGGCAACCACCTACCGCTATAGCCTGCGTCACTGATGGCTGGACATGGATGTCAGGCTGGCGGTTCTCGAATCTCGCCCTCATTCAAGGGAGTGCGTCGCGTGCGAAGCTCGGTTCGGACAATGGCCGCTGTTGCGGCCGCAGCATTGCTGTGCGTCATACCTGGTGTGGCTCAAGCCGACCCCGGTCCAGGGGCAGGTGAATGCTCCTCGTTCTCCTCCCCGGTACCGCAGGGACAACTGGCCTCGACCCTGTGCCTGCCGTCGGCGCCGACCGACACCCTCATGGTGTTGATGTCGGGCTCCAACTACAACGGCACCTACTGGGACTTCCAATATCAGCCGGAGACCTACAATTTCCGGCGCGCGATGAACGCCGCAGGCTTCGCGACGCTGATCGTCGATCGGCTCGGCAACGGCGCGAGCACGCATCCGCCGAGCTTGACCCTGACTGCGACAGCCACCGCACAGGCCCTGCACGAGATCGTGCAGACCGCCCGGCGCGGCATCGCGGGCGCGCAGCCGTTCGGCAAGGTCGTCACCGTCGGCCACTCGCTGACTTCCGGTACCTCCGTCATCGAGGCAACCAGCCACCATGACGTGGATGGTGTTCTGCTGACCGGATATTCGCACGCCTTGAACATCTCCGAGACCCTCGGCGTCATCTCCACCTACTACCAGGCGGCGAACGATCCGGTGTTCGCAGGCCAAAACCTGGACCCCGGCTACCTCACCTCGCGACCGGGCACGCGCATGCACGACTTCCACGGGGAGGGCAACGTCGACCCCGAGGTGCTCGCGATCGATGAGCGGACCAAGGAAACCTTCTCGCTCACCGAATACCCCGACGGCCTGACCTCCACCCTGCCCGGCATGTCCAGCTTCATCACCGCGCCGGTGCTGATCGTCAACGGGGGTTTGGATCGACTGGCTTGCGGCACCAACTATTCGATCTGTCGGGACTCGGCGACGTTGCAGGCTGCGGAGGCACCGTTTTTCGGGCCGTCCGCAAAACTGCAGGCCTTCGTGCTGCCCGGTAGCGGGCACTCGGTAAACTTGGCGCGGAACACGGTCGCCTATCACAGGGCCGTGATCGACTGGATGAACTCGACCGTTCGGCAGTGACCCGGCAATTTCGTCGATCGCCTCGCGCCGCACGCGCGGATCGGCTGAAATAGAACGAGCCGAAGTAACGCAGTGACCCGTTTGAATAACCCGACGCCGTTGGATATTCGAGGTGGCTATGAGCACGCCCGTAGACTTGACACTCGACCAGCTCCGGCACGACCTGCGCGAGCTCGCCGGTCTTGCCGAAGTTCGCTACGACCCGACGGTCGTTGATCCGGTGCTCGAGGTACTCGATGAGCTCTGGGCCAGCTCGTGGATCGGCACGCGCACCACCACGCAGCCGGCCAACCGCCGGGAGGTCAGCGCTCGGCTGATGAGTTCGGACGAATCCGCCCGCCCTGTGGCGGCACTGCGCGACGCGGGCCTGCTCGAGTTCACCGGCCACCCGATGGAGCGGTTGCTGGCCGAGGTCACCGCCGCCGTGCCGGTGCGGTGGGGAGTCGACCTGTCGGTCGTGCGCGGCGTGCAGAAGATCTGGCTGGTGTTCCCCGAGTTGGTCTCGGTGGACCGCATGCTCTCGTTCCCCGGCATCCCGGACGCGGCGCGCGACCATGCCGGGCACCTGAATCGCTACGGCGGCGAAATCGGCATCATGGCACTGGATTTCCTGAGCCACACGATGAACTGGTACTCCCAGGTCTTCGCGCCAGGAACGCTGACCGCCGCCGACATCACCGTGATACTGGCCGAACTCGACTTCGTCCCAGCGAGCGAGGAAGAGCTCAGCTTGCTTGCCAAGACGTTCAACGTCTACCGCACCTTCTCCTGGGACTCGCCGCGCATGCACCGCATCGCGTTCCCGGTGCGCACCGACGCCGCGCACTTCCCGGTGCACCTCGACCCGGTGCTCGACCGCTTCGTCGGCGGCGCGCCCTTCGTCGACACGGGCGAGCACGGTTTCGTGTTCTACACCGCGTACGGTCCGAACGATCGGTACTACAAGGTGCAGGCCGACTACCGCTCCGCCGCGCGCGCGACCTTCCCCGGCGGCACCGCCCCGCAAATCACCTAGCCCCGGTCCGTGTGCCGCCACCCGGGATGCGCGACGATGCCGTGCGGTATCTCGACGCGCGACGGATAGGGCACTGGATGCAGGCGACCGAACGTGGTGACTGGCGCAAGGTCAGCAGGCGCGCTGTTCTGACTGCCGCCGTTGCCGGGGTCTGGCTTGCGGCGGACGGCTCGGCGAACACCGCGGTCCGAACGGATCCACACACCGATGTGCTCTTCATCGGCGCCCATCCCGACGATGAATCGAGCCTGCTCGCCACCTTCGGCCAGTGGCGCGAGAACCTCGGGCTGAGCACGAGCGTCGTCACCGTCACGCGTGGCGAAGGCGGCGGAAATGCGGCTGGGCCTGCGGAAGGCCCGGAACTCGGGCTGATCCGCGAAACCGAGGAACGCGAGGCGAATGCCTTCGCAGGCATCGACACCATCTATTACCTCGACAAGCCGGACTTCTGGTACACCCTCTCCGCGCCGTTGACCGCTCGCATATGGGACGCGCAGGACACGCTGGCGCGGATCGTGCGCTTGGTGCGCGAGACCACGCCGCACACGATCGTGGTGATGGGTCCGCGTCCGTTCAATCAGCATGGTGGCCATCAACTGTCGGCACGCCTCGGCATCGAGGCGTTCCGAGCGGCCGCCGACCCGCTGGTCTGTCCCGAACAGATTGCCGACGAAGGGCTGGCGCCGTGGCAGCCGACCAGGCTGCTTGCCCAGTGCTACGCCTTCGAAACGGTGCTGGGCGCAGAGGCTTCCGTGCAGCGCCGCATCGATCCCGAGACCGGCCTGCCGGTCCTCGGTGTGTGGTCCGGTGTCCGGTCCCGCGCACACAACGCGACGTGGGCACAGGTCGAGCGAGACGCGCAGCGGATATATCGCACGCAGGGCTTCACGGCGATGCCCGCGCAGGTGCCGACGGATCCGAGCCAACTCGGCTCCGACTGGTTCACCGTGCTGGCCGAGCAGGGGCGTTTCGTCGAGGCGCCGGTGCATCGGCAGGCCGAGCTCAGACCGCTGTACGCCGAATTCGCGGCCTGGTGCGATCGAATTGGGTTGCCGTGGTTGGCAAATCAGGTGCAGCCGAACTATCCGCCGAAGCCGAGCACCACGATCCCTGCGGTGCCGAGCGCGCCGGTGCTCAACGGCATCGACGGACCGGGGGAGTATCCGGGCCCTGAACTGCCACTCGTGCGCTGGCAGGGCGAGGGTGGTGCGGCGACGGCCAAGCTGTCCAGGCACGACGACGACCTGTACGTGCTGGTGACGGTCGCCGACGAGCGAAAGGGTGCGGCACTCGCGACGGACGACATCAAACGGCATTGGCGCACCGACGCCGTCGAAATCGCGATCGATCCCGGCGGCAATTCCGTCGACACCTCGACCACCTTCAAACTCGGTGTCCTGCCTTTCACCGCAGACGGAACCGCCGCGGCCGAGCGGGACGCCGACAACCATCAGGGCCAGGCCCGCGACACCGCACCGGGAGTCCAGATCGCCGCACTGGTCACCGAGCCGTACCGCGGCTACACGGTGGAGGTGAAGATCCCGCTGACCGCGCTGCCCGGACCGGTCGACCCGACCGCGTTCGCGATGAACATCCTGGTCTACGACTCCGACACGACCGACAAGATCGGCCGCTCCCGCCTGGCCTGGTCGCCGTTCGGCAGCGCGCAGGCGGACCCCTACGTGTGGGGCACCGCAACACTGGACGGCTATCGCCCGTCCGCGCAGCACGCCGAAAGTCCGCCCGTCATACCGCAGACCGCGACACGCAGTGTGGACTCTCCTGCCTCGCGCGCGCAGGCCCGGCGCACCGGAGTTCCGCTGGCGGGAGCGCCGCGCGGCCGGTGAGCGGCGGCAATTCGTTGTCTCGCACTATCTTCGCCACGCTCCATGGCCGCCGACCCGACGGAGATCATTTGCCTGGAATGCCGAATCTTGTTGCGTTGAAACATAACCGACGGTTCGCGTAGCGAATTGCCTGCGCCGCAATGACATACGATCCTACACTGGATGCACGACCATTCCGGACACTGCTCGGAATGTGAACCTTCTTTGCAGAATCGCAGGTCTTCCCATGCGTGTAATCCTCTACGGCTGCGGCGATTTCTCCTATGTGATCGAATATCTCCAGGAAACGCTTCAGATGCTGAAGATGCCCGCCTTTCAGGCTTTCGACCCATCGAACTGGCGTGCGCACGTTCCGGTGGATGTGATGGCAACGGAGTTACGCAACGAAGAGCAGCTCAGGAGGCAGTACGGTGCGCGGGTGATGGAGAACATCGGCGCGCTCACCCGGTCCGGAGTCAACGTGCAGTTGGGTGTCGACGCGGTCAACCATCCCTTCTACGGCCCGTTCGATCTGGTGATCTTCCGCAATCCGCACACCGGAAACTATGGCAGCAGCGCGGATCCGTCGATGGTGTCCTACGTCGAAAGTATCGGCTCGAACAGCCAGCTGTTCGATGGCGTGCTCAAGCAGACAGCCCGCACGCGCGTACCCTACGGACTCGTGTTGATCACGGTCGTCGGCTGGCCCTACCTCGGCAAGAATCCGAAGGGTGGCCTCGGATTCCAAGGCCTGCAACTCGAAAACGCCAAGTACGCCATCGAATATGGTGAACGCGCAGGACTCGAATTCCTGCAACATATCAACCTCGGTCAGAAGTGGGTCGCCCGAAATACCGGCGGCACCTTTGTCGCCGACGAAATAGGCCTGCTGTATCGCGACGCCACGAAATGGCGTGATATTCGCGAACTCGAGCACACCATGCGCGCTTACGACGAAGCGCAGCTGCCCGAATGGACCCGCCTGCACCCCGAATTCGAGGCGATGAAACGCAAGCTCGCCACCGGACAGTAGGGGCAGAGCCCAGTCCGCGCCGCCTGTGGGCGAATCGGATGTTTCGCCCGCGGACAGGTCCGACCGTCGTCTACGGTGGAGAGGAATGTAGCCCGGATCTGCGAGGACGGGGTGGTGCCGGTGGGGAACGTGCGGGGGCACTACGAGCGGACGCCGTGAGCCCGCACGCCGTGCCCTTCTTCGTCCGTGACGACGAGACTGCCCTGGTCTACGACTTCTCCTATCTCGAGGTCGTCACCGAAGGATTTCGCGGCAGCCGGATCGGTGAGTGGGTCCGGTTTCTCATCGATCCCGATCGGTCGGGCGGCGCGGTCGACGTGGTCCGACTCGACCTCCCCGACGTCGACGAGTACTACCGGTGAGCGGCTGTCACGTCGTCATCGCCGTGTATCCGGTGACGCTGCGGCAGCCGCCGGACTGGCCGGTGGGTCCGTTGCCGGTGGACATCGTCGATCCGCGTCGGCCGTTGGTCGCTGATCGGGCCCGGCGCAGCATGTATTACCCGCCGCGCACCGCGCGGCTGTTGTACGGCACCGATGCCGTGCCGCGTCGCTGGCATCGGGTGTTGCAATTGGTTGTCGACGGCGTGGAGTCGATGGCCGCGGAAGTCCTTCTCGCGCAAGGAAATACCGGCCTGCTTGCGATACATCTGCGTGCCACGACCGGCACTCCGCTCGATATCGTCCGCAGCCTGGCGCGGCGCTGGCCCGACGATCTCGAGATCAGCGCGCAACGCTGCGTGCCTGGTCTGGCCATCGAAACCATCGGGGCGAAGCCGTATACGGTCGCGTTCACCACGGAACGTCCGATGCCGCAGCTGTATCGGCATCCGCGGTACCTGCACTGGGCGCACGTCGATCAATGGCTCTGGGCTCTCGCGTCTCGCACCGGACCCGCCGATCATCCGCCGGATCTGTTGCGCGACACCGAGAACAAGCTGCGTTTGTCCGCTGATTGGTCCGCGCTCGTGCTGCGCGACGGTGTCGCCTTCGTCGGGACCAGGGTCGACCTCGGCGCCGCCGACCCGTTCTACGGTTCGGCTGTCGGTTACGTCCGCAGCATCTATCTCGACGCCGTCCTGATCGGTCAGCTGCAGCTGCACGGTATCGCGGATCTCGAGGAGCAGTTGGCCTGCACCGTCATCGACACCCCGACTCCGGCGAGCATGAGTCATCTCGAACGTGCCGTGACGGAGTTCCGGCACCGCCTGTGGTGGCAGCACCTGAGCATGCACGGGGTGCCGAACGACTTGCTGACGGCGCATCGTCAGCAGCATCGCCTGCCCGAACGTTTCGAACAGATCCTCAGTGAGGTACAGGATTTCAATCAGAGTGTCCGCGACGCCCACAATCTGCACGCCGCGAACGCCGCCTTGCTGTTCAGCCTCGCGACGGTCCCCGCGGGCATCGCTGTCGCGACCCTCCAGATCGTCGGTCGCGCCACGATCTGGACCTACCTGGCGATCGCCCTCGTGGTAACCGGCATCACGGCCGCGTTGCTCACCACGCGCACCGGACGCCGCGCCATCCACGCTATTCGCCGCCCCAACTGATCATCGGGCGACATCCATTTCTCGAGGCCGCCAGCGTTTTTCATTTCCGTGCTATCGCTGAAACCTATTGTCATGCAGGGGATTTCGATGTTGGTGTGGTGTTTGGTGGGCTATACATGAGGCGGCACTGAATGCTCATCCGCGCGTGAAAGGCCTCTATAATGCGCAGAATTACGCACCTGGCGTTGGGGGTGCTGGTTGTTGCCTGCACCTTCGTCACGCCACCCGCTGCGCTGGCGGATTCGTCCGCCGGGCAATTGGGAGATCTCAGCAAGGTTGTCGACGACGGTCCTCGGGTCATGCTGCACGCGGGTTCGGCTGCGGTGGGGGTGAGTTTTCCGAATCCCGAGGCGGTACGCATCCAGCTGGCGCCGGACGGGAAGTTCACCGATCCGGCAGGCAGCAAAATCGTGCTGCCGCAGAATGTTTCGCCGACCAAGCCCAGGAGGACCAACAAGGGCGAGTACTGGGCGCTGTCCACCGGGAAGGTGACGCTGCGGGCGTACAAGCACCCGTTGCGGTTCGCGTTGTACGACGGCGCGAATGCCAAGCAGATCTGGGCCGAGACGGCTCCGCTGTCCTGGACGGACAAAACCGCCACCCAGAGTCTGGGGCGCGGCGAGCGGGAACAGTTCTTCGGCGGCGGGGAGCAGAACGGGCGGTTCAGCCATCGGGATCAGACCATCAAGATCTTCGCCGATCACAACTGGAACGACGGCGGTGCGCCCAATTCGCAGCCGTTCTATGTGTCCAGCAGCGGATACGGTGTGCTGCGCAATACCTTTGCGCCCGGCAACTACTCGTTCACGAATCCGGTGCGCACCACTCACGAGGAGCGCAGGTTCGACGCGGTCTACGTGGTCGGCGATGGTCCGAAGGGCGTGATTTCCGCCTACACCGGGCTGGTCGGGCGGCCGTTCCTGCCGCCGATCTACGGGCTGGAGATGGGCGACTCCGATTGCTATCTGCACAACGCCAATCGGGGCGAGCGGCACACCCTCGATGCGGTGAAGATCGCCGACGAGTACGTGAAGAACAAGATGCCGAACGGCTGGATGCTGGTCAACGACGGCTACGGCTGCGGCTACGAGAATTTGAAGCAGGTCGGCGAGGGACTCCGCAAGGACAACATGCAGCTCGGGCTGTGGACCGAGAACGGACTGCCGCATCAGGCCGAGGAGGTCGCCGCAGGCGTGCGGGTGCGCAAGTTGGATGTGGCCTGGGTCGGACCCGGCTACGAGTTCGCCCTCGACGGGTGCGATGCCGCGCACAAGGGCATCGAGGCGAACAGCGACGCACGCGGTTTCGTCTGGACGCCGGTGAGTTGGGCTGGGGCGCAACGCTGTGCGGTGCTGTGGAGCGGGGATCAGTCCGGCAGTTACGACTACATCCGCTGGCAGATTCCCACCTACGCGGGTGCGGCGATGTCGGGCATCGCGTACAACACCGGCGATGTCGACGGGATCTTCAACGGCAGCCCGCGCACGTACACCAGGGACCTGCAGTGGAAAGCGTTCCTGCCCACCATCATGACGATGGACGGCTGGGCGCCCAAGGACAAGCAGCCGTGGCGCTACGGCGAGCCGTACACCGAGATCAATCGAAAGTACTTGCAGCTCAAGGAGCGACTGCTGCCCTACACCTACACCCATTCCGTGGAGGCGCACCGCACCGGCGTCGGCCAGGTTCGACCGCTCGCGCTCGAATACCCGAACGACCCCAACACCTGGGGTGATCAGGCGAAGTACGAATTCCTTTCCGGCAGGGACTTTCTCGTCGCGCCGGTGTACACCGACGCCGAGGTGCGGGACGGCATCTATCTGCCGGAAGGCACCTGGGTCGACTACTGGACCGGCAAGACCTGGACCGGGCCGACCACGGTGAACGGGTACGCGGCCGGGTTGGACAGGCTGCCGCTGTTCGTCCGGGCCGGCGCGGTGGTGCCGATGTGGGCCGAGGGCACCCAGTCCTGGCAGACCCGCGACAAGACCGTGCTGAACCTGGATGTCTACCCGAAGGGCAAGAACAGCTTCACGCTCGTCGAGGACGACGGAGTGACCCGCGGCTATCAGCGCGGTGAGCAGTCCAGTCAGGTGTTCGCCGTGCAGGCGCCCGGATCCGGCCGTGGCACAGTCGAAGTGCGCATCGGCGCGACCGAGGGGTCCTACCCCGGCAAGGCGGCCGCCCGACGCTACGAGCTCGCCGTGCATTCGAGTTCCGCACCGAACGAGGTGCGCACCGACCTCGGCAAGCTGGACAAGCGAGCCAGCCGCGCCGATCTCGACAAGGCGCGCAACGGCTGGTGGTTCGACCCGAACGATCGCGGCGGTGTCGTCTACGTCAAGACCGATCCGGTGAACGCCACGTCGGCCTCGACTGTCACGCTCGTCGGCACGACCGCTGTGGGCGGCTAGCCTGGCGAACCCACGGAAGGCGAGCACCGGTCGGGGGCTCGCCTTCCGTGGTTGTCGGTCGCCTGCGTCAGTAGAGTCGACCCGACCGCACATTCTCCGAGCCTCGAAGGGGCGTCGCCGATGCTTGCCGATCATCTTGCCGCGAAGTTCCGATCCGTCGACACGACGGCGCTCTGCGACGCCGACAAGTCGACGCGGGTGCTGGACAGCGGTATTCGGCTCCGCTCTGCCGAACCGCGCATTGCCGGAACGGCTTTCACAGTGCGCTGCCGCGGCGACTTCTTCGGCGTGCTGCGCGCCATCGAATCCGCCGCGCCGGGTGACGTCATCGTCGTCGACGGTGGCGGCAGCGACATCGCCTTCGCCGGAGAACTTTTCGCCCGCGGCGCGCTCGTCCGGCAGCTCGGCGGCATCATCGTCGACGGCGGATACCGCGACATCGGGTATGTCCGTGACTGCCCGCTCCCGATCTACAGCCGCTTCGTCACCCCGATGGCTGGCACGACCGCCGATCTCGGCGAACTACAGATCCCAGTGGAGTGCGGTGGCGTTCAGGTGACTCCAGGTGAGTTGATCCTCGCCGACGAGGAAGGCGTCATCGTCGTCGATCCCGGGCGGATCGAGGCACTCCTCGATGCTGCGGCAGGCGTCAAGGCAGCCGAGGCCGGGGTCGTCGAGAAGCTCGACGCTGGTTCGACATTGAGCGAGGCGGTCAACGTCGTCGCACACGCCGAGGCGTTGCGTCGAGGGGAACCGTCTGCCCTTGCCTTCCTGGTCTGAGTACGACATGAGGCCCGGCTTTCGGCAGTGTCGACACTGGGCAGTGCGATATTCTCGAGGCGGGGGATAGGACGTTCCCTCGGAAGGACGTCGCATCAATGCTGACTCTTCGGCGCGCTCGCGCGCGGCAATTCCACCGGCGCCGCGCGGACACCTGGTCGAGGTCGGTGGCGCTGGTGTCGATCCTGGCCTTCGCGGTCGGGGCTTCGGCGTGTGGTCGAGAGGTTTCCGGTACCTACACCGCAGGCAAGTGCGACGCTACGGTGATCCTCCTGTTCGATGTGTCGCTCTCGATGCAGGCGACCGACGTTGCACCGACCAGATTGGTGGTCGCTCAGCAGGCGAGCACCGTCTTCGCGACCAAGCTGCCGCCCGAGACACTGCTTGGATTGGTCGAATTCGCAGGCACCGGCCTAACACTCGTGGCACCGAGCACGAACCGCGACACCGTCAAGGCGGCGCTCGGCAAGCTCGAGCTGAAGGAACGGACCGCGACGGGCGAGGGCATCTACCAAGCACTCGACGCCTTGTCCGCCGCGGGCCCGACGCCGCAGCCTGCTCAGATCGTGCTGCTCTCCGATGGCAAACAGACGGTCCCGGCAGGTCTCGACGAGCCGCGCGGCGCGTACCCGGCCGCGCGCGACGCCAAGCAGCGCAACGTTCGGGTCTCGACCATCGCACTGGGGACGACAGCGGGCGTGATCGAGTTTCCGCGAGGTGTGGTGCCGAACGAGGGCCCGCCGCCGCCACCGGATCGGGTCCCGGTGCCCGCCGAACACGACTCACTGCGCGAGATCGCCCGCCTGACGGGTGGCACCTTCCATACCGCGACCAGCCTCGACGAACTGACCAAGGCGTTCGATCTGGTGACGTGCCGCAGGTGAGCGAAACCCTATAGCCGCGGGCCGATCTCGCGGATGACGTGGACGAGCAGGTCTGCCTCCGGGTCGGTGATGCGCCAGTTGACGAAGGTGGGGCGCAGCGCGGTCATGCCCCGATAGGTGGTCGTGCCGACATAGACGCGTCCGTCCTCGAGAATCGCCGCGCCGAGCCGGGCGTTGAGGTCGTTCAAGTCTGCTTCCGCAACGCCGGGTGGCCGGTAGCGAAAGCAGGTGACACACAACTGCACTGGCGCGAGCAGCTCGAAATCCGGTGCCTCGTCGACGACCCGGCCGAGATGGGCCGCCACGTCGAGGTGGCGCTCGACCATTTCCTGATAGCCGACTCGGCCGTATGCGCGCAGCGTCGCCCAGATGGGGAATGCGCGAGCGCGGCGCGAGGATTCGGGGCCGTGCATGTTGTAGCTGATCTGCTCGTCGTCGAGCGTCGGTAGGTAGGCCGCGCCCCAACTGCCGAAGGTCTTACCGAGCGCGGTGCTGTCTTTGATGAACGAAAAGCCACTCTCTTGCGGCACATTCAGCCACTTGTGGCCGTCGCCGGTGATCGAGTCGGCCCGTTCGATGCCACGCGCCAGCGCCGCTGTGCGTGGCGACACCGCCGCGAACAGTCCGAACGCGCCGTCGACATGCAGCCAGGCGCCATACTTTTCGGCAAGGTCGGCCATCTCGCTGATCGGGTCGCTGTCGCCGGTATTGACCTCACCGAGGTTCGCGACCAGCACCGCGGGCGCACCACCGAGCTCATGCAATGCCTGCTCGAGCGCAGGCAGATCGACCCGCCCCGCATCGTCACGGGCGAAGGTGCGCACCGTATCTCGCCCGCAGCCGAGGATCTGCAAAGCCTTGCGGGTGCTCGCGTGTACCAGTCCGCTGGACAGCACCGGCATGCGCGGCAATCCCGCCAAGCCGTCCGCGACGACGTCGACCCCGTGCCGTTCGGCCCACCAGCGCCGGGCGGCGGCCAGTCCGGTCAGATTCGCGAAGGTGGCGCTCGGGGTGAGCACCGCGCCGAACTCCGGTGGCAGGCCGAACAACTCCTTGAGCCAGCCGAGCACGACGGTTTCGGTGCGCGATGCCAGCGGCGAGCTGACCCACAGTCCCGCGTTCTGGTCGAGCAGGGTGGCGATCCAGTCACCGGCCATCGCGGCGGGCGTCGCCCCGCCGACCACGAGATGGAAGAAGCGCGGCCCTGCGGTGTGGATGGCGGCCTTGGTGCCGACCGTGAGCAACTGTTCGACGGCCGCCATGGTGCCGTCGCCCTGCTCGGGCAGCGGCCCCGTGAGTTCCTCGATGAGCGGGTCGAGCGCGGTGTCGTGCACCAGTCGCTCCGGCAGACTGTTCAGATACGGTTCCGCCGCGTGGTGTACCAACTCCAGCGCGGGTGCCGCGATATCCTGTTCCTTCAGCGGATCGGCCATGCCTCACCGAACCGCGTGCTGGTCTAGTTTGTAAAGAGCCAGTTGGCCAGGGCTTTTGGCGAGTGGCCTGCGAGGCCAGCCGAAAGCGCGCCTGGCAATTTCGAGTGTCAAAGTAACTTTCTACGTGTCTCCAAGTAGCTGGCTAGACTGATGTCGTGACAGCGGAACTGCACGACGCGGACCTGGGTTACCTCCTGCTCGCCGGGCTCCGCTCGGTCACCG
Organism: Nocardia sp. NPDC049149; assembly: GCF_043197455.1. Lineage (NCBI taxonomy): Bacteria > Bacillati > Actinomycetota > Actinomycetes > Mycobacteriales > Nocardiaceae > Nocardia > Nocardia sp. NPDC049149. The sequence goes on along the minus strand of NZ_JBICTD010000002.1, from coordinate 345,298 downwards.
ATCAACTCGACGCCGCGTTGGTGAGCGTGCTGCGGGAGTTGGATCTCACCGCGCCCTCTGCCAATGTTTTGTGGCACCTGGCCCCGACGGCGCCACCGCCCTCGATGTCCGAGCTCGCGCGCCGCACCTGCAGCGATCCGTCGACGGTCACCTTCATCATCGACAAGCTGGAGAAGCGCGGGATCGTCGAGCGCAGGCCTGGTCCCGGCGACAAGCGAGTGAAGGTCGTCGCGCTGAGCATCTCGGGCCTCGCGCACCGCGAAAAGCTGGTCGACGCGATGACCGCGCACTCCCCGCTGCAGCGATTATCCAACAAGGAACAGCGACAGCTGCACCGGTTGCTGGCAAAGGCTGCCTCGCTGCGTGCGAGAGTTGCTCTGCCCCTTGAAAATACCGAATCGCCGCTAGTCTGAGACGCATGATCACGCTCAAAAAGGAAGACGGCGCCGCGGATCTCGCAGGCGTCACCAAACTTAGTGTCGGGGTGAGCTGGGATCCGTCGGCGGGGACCAGTGGCGGGGCAATGGGCCTGTTGCGCCGCAAGCGCGGTGTCGACCTCGACCTGATCGCCATCCTCATGCAGGGCAGCGAGCCGGTGCGATTCGCCGGACTCGATTCGCTCGACCCGCTCGGCAACGGATCGGTGCTGCACACCGGCGACGAACAGACCGGTGCCGCGGTCGGTGACGACGAGACCGTGCACGTCACCTTCGAGAATGTGCCCGGCGGCATCGATTCCATCGTGTTCGTCGCCGCGGCGTTCAAGAAGGGTTCGTCGTTCGAAAAAGCGAACAACGTGTCGTTCAAGGTGTACGACGCGAGCGGTGGCAGCACCCAGCAGGTCGCCGACATCTGGCCGTCGCTGCTCGGCTCGGACAACGCCAACGCGATCGCCCGCGCGTTCCGCAACGGCGCCACCTGGCAGCTGGAGGTGCTCGACCGCAAGGGCAAGATCAAGCAGGGAGACAAGCAGGCGCTACTGCGCTTCGCGCTGCAATAGGCGGTCGCACTGCCCAGGTCGTCGTCGGGTCGGCTGATCGAATTCGCCGCAGGCCCAGCGGGAGCGAGATCAGCTGGCCTGCGCACGGCCGGCGGCCACGGCGACAGCGCCAATGTCGACGAGCGGGCGTACACCAGCGACCTCGAATACACCTACTTCATGCGCAGGCTGATGTGACGCTCACCTAGACGAAGAAGGTCTCCGTTGTGCCGGTGAAGCGGTCGATGACGTGCGGCGGCAGGATCGGGCGGTCGGCGGGGTCGGCCGACATCGGCAGGATCTGGCTGTGGAACTGGGCGATGGCGCGGACCTTGGCGTCCACGGCAGGACGCGGGAGCGACAGGGTACGGGCGCGGCTGCTCGGCACCACCGGATGTTCGGGGGTCGCCCAGTGCCACATCCACACCGGGAACTCGAGCAGCCGGGTCGCGGTGCCCGCGCAGGCCGCGGCGGCCGCGCGGCCGGTGGCTTCGTGATCGGGGTGGCCGTCGCGCCGCCAGCTCGTCGCGCACCACGCGCCGGTATGACCGCAGTGGGCGAGGATATCGCCGAGCGCCTCGGTCACCTCCGCCTCGTTGTCGGCGACTTTGCCGTCGGTGATACCTAGTCGAATCGGCGCCGAGACATCCAATTCCCTAGCGGCGCGGCGTGATTCCTGCACGCGCAGCTCGGCGATCCTGGCCGGGGAGTGCGACCGCGAGCCGGGATGGGATGCTTCGCCGTCGGTGACCGAGACGACGGTCACCGGCAGGTCGTTCGCGCGGGCCAGCGCGACTAGGCCGCCGACGCCGAGCACCTCGTCGTCGGGGTGGGGCGCGACGACGATCAGGTGCCGCCAGCCGGTGAGCGACAGTTCGGGCCTGCTGTGCCGCCACGGGTTCCAGACACGCTCAGGCGTGCCGCGTGCGGCAAGGTCGATGAGTGGTTCGGCAACCATGAGAACCTCCAGCTCTCGGCACGGCAATTACTGTCGAGTCGGCGCACATGAGCGGCAAAGCCTTGCGATGCACGCACTGTTCGGCGCGCGGAGGTGGGGATGAGGAATATCTCGTGGCCACTCTATCGGTGAACCGCCAACCAGCACGCGTGACACAAGGTCGAACTGCTGTCCGTTTTCGCAGGTGCCGAAAGTCTCCGAGCGCGGGCGTGCGCGCAGAGACGACTCGTTCATGGCCTCCGGCTACCCGCCGACGTCGCACGCAAACAACCCATGGCGCGATGTGGCCGGTGTCGCGCTACCGCACGGGCTGCGGGGTCCTGGCCGCGGCGGGCGCTCGATTCCAGCTCACCGAGGTGACAGAGCCGGTCCGGTCCGCGGCTGATCATCCCTGGATCCCATGACAATTGACGCCGGAATGGTTAATGTCCGAGGACATTCCAAGGCGGTCGGGTTGGCGCACGGTGAGGTTGGGTCGTGCGCCGGAGGGTCCCGACGGCCTGTTCGAAATCGGGAGAAGGCGTGAGATTCACAAGAGCTGGTGCGCTGCTAGCGGCGGCCCTGATGGCCACAAGCCTCGGGCTGACCGCGTGTTCGTCGGGCGATAGCGCTGATTCGAGCATCGTCACCACGAACGCGGGCGAGCCGCAGAATCCGTTGGTGCCGACCAACACGAACGAGAACATGGGCGGGCGTGTCGTCGACCGGCTGTGGTCCGGGCTGAAGTATTACGACGCCAGCGGTGCCGCGCACAACGAGGTGGCGCAGTCGATCGAGTCGACCGACCGGAAGAACTACAAGATCACGTTGAAGGACTGGAAGTTCTCCGACGGCACCCCGGTCACCGCGAAGTCCTTCGTCGACGCGTGGAACTTCGGCGCGCTCAGCACCAACGCCCAGTTGCAGAGCTACGTGTTCAATCCGATCAAGGGCTTCAAGGACGTCTCCGCGGAAAAGCCGACGGCCCAGACCATGTCGGGTCTGAAGGTGATCGACGATCGCACCTTCACCGTCGAGCTCGAGTCGCCGTCCATCGACTTCGAGACCGGCCTCGGCTTCGCGCCGTTCTACCCGCTGCCCGAGGTCGCGTACAAGGACATCAAGGCCTACGGCGAGAACCCGGTCGGCAACGGCCCGTACAAGTTCGCGAGCAACGGTGCCTGGCAGCACAACGTGCAGATCGACCTGGTGCCGAACCCGGAGTACAAGGGCGGCCGCCCGGCCAAGAACAAGGGCCTGCGGTTCGTGATGTACCAGACCTTCGAGACCGCGTACCAGGACCTGCTGGCAGGCAACCTGGACAGCCTCGACGTGATCCCGGACGGCGCGCTGGCCAGTTACAAGAAGGAACTCGGCGACCGCGCGATCACCAAGCCGATCGCCTACAAGGCTGCCATCGGTATTCAGACGAACACCCCGCACTTCGGTGGAGAGGAGGGCGTGCTGCGGCGCAAGGCCATCTCGATGGCGATCAACCGGGAGCAGATCTCCGAGAACATCTTCCGTGGCACCAGGGTCCCGGCCAAGGACTTCACCGCAGCCACACTGCCCGGCTTCGACGGCAACCTGCCCGGCTCCGAGGTGCTGAAGTACAACCCGGAGGAGGCGAAGAAGGTGTGGGCCCAGGCCAACGCTATTTCGCCGTGGTCGGGCACCTACGAGATCGCCTACAACTCCGACGGCGGCCACCAAGGCTGGATCGAAGCCACCGCGAACAGCATCAAGAACACCCTCGGCATCGAGGCGGTCGGTACGCCGTACCCGACGTTCAAGAACATCAGGGATCTGATCAACGGCAAGACCATCAACAAGGCGTTCCGCTACGGCTGGCAGGGTGATTACCCGACGATGCTGCAGTTCCTCACCGCGCAGTACTACAGCTTCTCCGAGACCAACAACGTCAACTACAACAGCCCGGAGTTCGACAAGCTGCTGAACGACGCGCTGGCGGCGTCGACTCAGGACGAGTCGTACAAGATCATCGCCAAGGCGCAGGCCCTGCTGTTCAAGGACATGGCCGACATTCCGATGTTCGACTACGCGGCCGCCGCGGGTCGCTCGGACAAGGTGAAGAAGGCCGAGATGGCATGGAACGGTCTGTTCGATTTCGAAGGGATCGAGAAGTAACAAGACACTGAACAAAGGCCCGCTGACGCGAACGCGTCAGCGGGCCTTTGTCTTTCGGACGTACCCGCGCCGATCCCGGGACAACGGTCGTCGGAATGGCTACTGTCCGAGGACATTCCAAGGCGGTCGGAGTGGGGCGCGCCGCGATCGGTTCGTGCTCCTGGAGTCCCGGTGGCCTTTTCGAAATCGGGAGAACGCATGAGATTCACAAGAGCTGGTGCGCTGTTCGCGGCGGCCCTGATGGCCACAAGCCTGGGGTTGACCGCATGTTCGTCGGACGACGGTGCCGACGCAGGCATCGTGACGGTCAATGGCGGGGAGCCGCAGAACTCGTTGGTGCCGACCAACACGAACGAGAACATGGGCGGCCGGGTGGTCGATCGGCTGTTCGCGGGCTTGAAGTACTACGACGCCAACGGTAAAGCGCACAACGAGGTGGCGGAGTCGATCGAGTCGCCCGACCGGAAGAACTACAAGATCACCATCAAATCCGGGTGGAAGTTCACCGACGGCTCGCCGGTCACCGCGAAGTCGTTCGTCGACGCGTGGAACTTCGGCGCGCTCGCCACCAACGCGCAGCTGCAGAACTATGTGTTCGCGGCCATCGTCGGTTTCGACGATGTGCAGGCGGAAAAGCCGGTGGCGCAGACGATGTCGGGGTTGAAGGTGGTCGATGACCGCACCTTCACCGTGGCGTTGAAGCAGCCGTCGATCGACTTCGAGCTCGGCCTCGGGTTCCACCCGTTCTTCCCGCTGCCGGAAGCGGCGTTCAAGGACCCGAAGGCCTTCGGGGAGAACCCGATCGGCAACGGCCCGTACAAGTTCGCCAGGCAAGGGGCGTGGGAGCACAACGTCAAGATCGACCTGGCGGCCAATCCGGACTACAAGGGCGGCCGCGTACCCAAGAACAAGGGCCTGCGGTTCGTGATGTACCAGTCCTTCGACACCGCCTACCAGGACCTGCTCGCGGGCAACCTCGACGCCCTCGACGTCATTCCCGACTCCGCGATGACCAGCTTCGAGAAGGATCTCGGCGAGCGGGCGATCAAGAAGCCGATTGCGTACAAGGCGGCCCTCGGCATCCAACCCAGCGTCCCGCACTTCGGCGGCGCGGAGGGTGTGCTGCGGCGCAAGGCCATCTCGATGGCGATCAACCGCGAGCAGATCTGCCGGAACATCTTCAACGGCACCAGGATTCCGTCGCTCGACTTCACCGCGCGGACCCTGCCCGGGTACAACGACACGCTGCCGGGCAACGAGTCGCTGAAGTACAAGCCGGAGGAGGCCAAGAAGCTGTGGGCCGAGGCGGACGCCCTCTCTCCGTGGTCGGGCCGCTACGAGATCGCCTACAACTCCGACGGCGGCCACCAGGCCTGGGTCGAGGCCACGGCGAACAGCATCAAGAACACCCTCGGCATCGAGGCCATCGGCACGCCGTATCCGACATTCAAGAGCATCAGGGACGCGATCGTCGGCAAGACCATCGGTAAGGCGTTCCGGCACGGGTGGCAGGGTGACTACCCGACGATGCTGCAGTTCCTCACCTCGCAGTACTACAGTTTTTCCGGGACCAACAGCGTCAAATACGACAGCAAAGAGTTCGATGGCCTGTTGAATGCCGCGCTGGCCGCCTCGAGCGAGGAAGAGTCCAACAAGATCGTCGCTCAGGCGCAGGCCCTGCTGTTCAAAGACATGGCCGACATTCCGATGTTCGACTATGTCGCCGCGGCGGGCCGATCGGACAAGGTGAAGAAGGCCGAACTCACCTGGAACGGCCTGTTCAGTTTCGAGGGCATCGAGAAGTAGTTTCAGCAATGAAGCGAGGCCCGCTGGTGCGAACGCATCAGCGGGCCTTCGCCTTTCAGCCCTGCGGGGTGGGGACGACAATCATCTCGGCGACATTCACGCGCTTCGGTGCGGCGACCGCGTAGGCGATCGCATCCGCGATGTCTTCGGCGACAAGGATTTCCATCTGGCTGCGCCATTCGGCGAGCTCGGTCTTCTGGTCAGGGTCAAGCATGCCCGCGCCGAGTTCGGTGGTGACGAAACCGGGTTCGACGTTCTTCACTCGCACACCGCGCGGCCCGAACTCCGCGCGCAGATTGCGCGTCAGATGGGCGACGGCCGCCTTGGTCGCGGTGTAGACGCCGTAGTTGGGGAACACCGTGTGGCCGCCGATGGAGCCGACGTGCAGCAGGTCGGCGCGCTGCCCTTGGTGCGCCGCGGCGAGCAGGTCATCTATGAAAGCCCGTCCAGTGTAGAGCAATCCGTTGATGTTGGTGCCCACCATCTGATCCCATTCGTCGGTCTGCGCCGACTCGAACGGTGCGGCGAGCATCACGCCCGCGTTGGCGACGACGAGATCGACCGGGCCGAAGGCCGCCCGCACGGTCGCGGCGGCGTCCAGCACCGACTGCTGGACGGCCACGTCGGCGGCGACCGCGAGCACCTCGCCGCCGATCTCGGCCGCCAGCTCTTCGAGCCGATCCTTGCGCCGTCCGAGCAGGGCGACCTTCGCGCCCTCCGCCGCGAGCCGCTTGGCGGTGGCGGCGCCGATTCCACTGGATGCTCCGGTGACGACCGCGACGCGGCCGGTGAGGTTGTTTGTCATGCCGACAACATTCGTGCTGGTCAGCCGCCCGTGCCAGGCTACGGACTTCCTGGGAGTGGCAGGGCCACCCAGGCCCCGATTTCTTGGGCGTGGTCGCCACCGGTGGGGAGGAGGTAGATTCGGCGGCCATGGAGGTCGGCTCGACCTATCGACCAAGCTGGAGTCGCTAAATGTCCAGGGTATCAACACCATTCGCGCGTATCGGGATCGCGACCGCCGGGGTGATCACGGTGGTGGCCGCTACGCTGTTCGGGACCGGAGTCGCCAACGCGGACACCCACGTGGACCGCACGTTCGACATGTTCTGTCAGGACCCGAAACTGGCAGGAACGATCTCCGCGAAGGTGACCGGAGACCTGCCCGACAGCGTGCCCGCCGGCGCCCAATTCGGCAGTCTGACTTTCGAATTCACCGCCGAATTCGGACCGGAGATGGCCAAGGCGATCCGGGCGAAAGGCGGAAGCAGCGCGGTCGGAATATTCGGCACGCAGGTGCACGCCAAAGACAGCGCAGGCAATTTCACGCCGTCGGCGACCGTCGATGTCCGCACCTCCGCCGTTCCGCTACCGCCGACCGACGTCCCGATGACGTTCGCGGGATCGGCAAGCTATCCGCTGCACGCCCCGAATACGCCGGGGCCTGCCTCAGTCGTGCTCGCCAGCGCGGCCGTGATCCGTGCCCAGCTCGACACCGGGACCAATATCGCCTCCCAATGTGGTTTCCGCGGCGACCGCGCCCTCGGCGGATTCACCGTGCGCTAGCTCGGGTACAGACTTCCTGGTAGTGGTGGGGCCACCCAGCTCGATCGGCGCTGACCTACCCTCGAAGGATGGATTCCGACAATCGACTCGGTGCGTTTCTGCGGGCCCGGCGCGAGCTGGTGCGCCCGGAGGATGTCGGGATGTCTGGTGGCGGTCAGCGCAGGGTCGCCGGATTGCGTCGCGAGGAAGTGGCGATGCTTGCCGGGATGAGCGCCGACTACTACGTGCGGCTGGAGCAAGGGCGGGACAAGCATCCGTCCGAGCAGGTGGTGACCGCGCTGGCGCGGGTGTTCGCGCTCGACGACGAGGCCACCGCGCATCTGCGCGAACTGGCAAGGCCGGTGGCGCGGCGCAGGCGCGCCCCGCATCGTCCCGAACGGGCGAGCCGGGGATTGACCACGCTGATGGCCGCGTGGCCGAACACTCCTGCGCTGGTGCTCGGTCGGCACTTGGACGTGCTCGCGGCCAATCCGCTTGCCGTCGCGGTGAATTCGTGCTCGGTGCCGGGTGTCAACCAGGTCAGGATGATGTTTCTCGATCCGGAGGCGCGCTGCCTGTATCCGGACTGGTCGGTGCACGCCGCGGAGACGGTGGCCAGCCTGCGGGCCAGTGCGGGCACCGACCTCGACGACCCGAGGCTGACCGATCTGGTCGGCGAGTTGTCGCTGAAGAGCGAGGAGTTCCGCCAGCTCTGGGCCAGGCACGATATTCGCGCGAAGACCGCGGGCGTCAAGCGGTTCGCCAACCCCATGGTCGGTGAATTTACGCTGTCTTACGAGACATTCGCGGTGAACGGTGCGCCCGGTCAGATGCTCATCGCCTACCACGCCGAACCCGGCTCGCCCTCCGAACGCGCCCTGACCTTGCTCGGCAGCATGATCGCCACCGGCGACCCGGAGTTCCAGGACGCCGCTGCGCGAGCACACGACTAGATAGTGGGTCCGGCTGGCGGACCGTGCCCTGGCCGGGGTGTGCGTTCGGGGGGATCGTGGACTGATGACTGCGGAAATGATGTCGTCCACCGCGTATCTCGAGGCGGCCCGCGCCTTCGCTCCCGAACTGGCCAAGCGGCGGTCGGAAATCGAAGCGGCGCGCCAACTTCCGGCCGACATCGTGGCCAGGCTGCGTGAGATCGGCATCTACGGCATGTTTTTCAGTGCCGAGCTCGGTGGGCCAGGGCTCACCTCGCTGGAGCAGATGGAGGTCTTGGAGGCGCTGGCCTACGGCGACACCGCCACCGGGTGGTGCGCGATGATCGGGTCGGCCACCGGCATCTACGCCGGGTTCCTCGACCAGCAGGCGCTGGCCGAGCTGATGCCGACCAGGGACCTGATCACCGCGGGATTCATCGCCCCCGCCGGCCGTGCGGAGCGCGTGCCCGGCGGATATCGGCTGACCGGTCGCTGGAAACTCGGCAGCGCCATCGACCACGCCGACCTCGTGGTCGGCGGCGCGCTGGTGTACGACGGCGCACAGATGGCGACCACCGAGGACGGCGCACCGATCGCCAAGTTGTACTTCATGCGACGCGATCAGGTCCAGGTGTTCGACACCTGGGACAGCACCGGTCTGCGCGGCAGCGGCAGCAACGACTACGCGGTCGAGGATCTGTTCGTCCCCGAGCGGCACTGCTTCGATCTCTACGAACCCAAAAGCAGCACCGGCAAACTCGCCGAACCCGAGACCCTGGCCAGGGCGATGCCCGGTATCCCGCTCGGTGCCGCGCGGGCCGCGCTCGACCACGTCCGCGACCTCGCCGCGGGCAAGGTGGTGGCGGCCACCGGCCAGAAATGGGCGGACAACTACCGGGCCCAGTACATTCTCGGCGAGTGCGAGATGGAATACGTTGTCGCGCGCGGTGCGGTGGTCGACAGCCTGCGCACCCTCTGGGATGCCTTGGACGACAAGCGATTCGCCGAACTTCCGGCCGACATCCGGATCCAGACGTTGCTGACCCGCACGCATTGCTATCGGGCCTGCCGACGCATCGTCGCCCGGCTCTGTGAGCTGGTCGGCACGGATTCGGTCTACAAGCCGAGCCCGCTCGACATCTGGCTGCGCGACACGACCACCATGACAACGCATCTCATCGCGCAGGACCAGATGATCCAGTCCGCGGGCGCCTTCCTGCTCGGCGGCAGGCCGGAGTTCCCGCTGGTGCTCGGCGAGCGCTAGGCGTCGGCGACGAACTTGACGTAGCGGTGGCACGGCACGTCGACGGGGCCTGCCGGGCCAGGGGCGTCGTGGACGAACAAGCCCTCGTCGGACCAACCGTTGCGGGCGTAGAAGGCGCGGGCGCGGGCGTTGCCAGGAACGACCGCGAGCCAGGCTTTGTCGTGGCCGTTGGCGTTGACGCGTTGCTCAGCGGCGCCCAGCAGGCGGACCGCGATGCCGCTGCCTCGGTGATCGCCGGAAACGTAGACCTGGTCGACCTCGTCGTCGAGGACCATGACGAAGCCGGCCACGACGTCGCGCACCGTGGCCACGGTGGTGTCCGGGATGCGTTGGGCCGCACGGGTGTCGAAGGATTCGCGCGGGCGGACCGCGATCAGCTCGTCGGGGACGTTGCCCAGGTGGGCGTCACGCCAGCCCGCATACCAGATGTCCGCGATCGCCGTCGCGTCCTCGGGGCGGGCCGGACGCAGCGCCACGTCACCGTCGATCATCCAGGCACTGTAGCAATTCAGACCGATCAGTCGGTGTGGAATGGCCCGTGGTCTCGGTGCCGTCTGCCCTCGGCAGACACAGCGTCATCGGCCCCTTGATCGGCACTACACCTGAACCATGATCGAAACATCGCACCTGGACTACCGGGGCCAACTAGCCGACCGATTGTTCCGCCATCGAACGATCCTGCTGACCGGCGAGGTCGACGACGCGATGGCCGAACGGGCCTGCACCGAACTGGTGCTTCTCGCCAGTGAGGACGACAAGCGCGACATCGTCCTCTACATCAACTCGCCCGGCGGATCCGTGCTCGCCGGGCTTGCCATCTACGACACGATGAAGCTGGTGCCCAACGACGTGGTCACCGTCGCCGTCGGCTTCGCCGCGAGCATGGGGCAGGTGCTGCTCGCCTCCGGCACCAAGGGCAAGCGAATCAGCTTGGCACACAGCAGGATCATGATGCATCAGCCGTCGGCCGGGATCGGCGGCACGGCCATGGATATCGCGATCCAGGCGGAGAACCTGGAATACATGAAGCTGCAGTCCGAGCAGATCCTGGCGGCCGAGACCGGACATTCGATCGAGGAGATCAAGTCCGACAGCGACCGCGACCGCTGGTTCACGCCGGCGCAAGCGCTCGAGTACGGCATCGTCGACCAGATCGCCGACAGCTTCGCCAAGATCGCGCCGTTCACCAACGCACGCCGAGCGGGGTTGTGATCATGGGCCAGTACACGATTCCGCATGTCATCGAGCGGACCCCGAACGGCGAGCGCTCCTTCGACGTCTTCAGCCGCCTGCTCAACGAGCGCATCATCTTCCTCGGCACCGAGATCGACGACGGCGTCGCGAATGTCGTGATGGCGCAGCTGCTGCACCTGGCGGCGGAGTCGCCGGACCGCGAGATCGGGCTGTACATCAATTCGCCGGGTGGTTCGAACACGGCGATGCTCGCGATCTACGACACCATGCAATTCCTGCGGACGCCCATCGAGACGTATTGCATGGGCCAGGCGGTGTCGGTCGCCGCGGTGCTGCTTGCCGCGGGCACGCCGGGGCGACGGTATGTGCTGTCGCACTCGCGGGTGCTGCTGCATCAGCCGTCGGCGCAGGGGCAGGGCACCATCTCCGACCTTGCGCTGCAGGCGGCGGAGGTGATGCGGGTGCGCGCGGAGACCGAGGCGATCCTCGGCAAGCACACCGGTCAGGAGCTCGCGCAGCTGCGCAAGGACACCGCGCGCGACCGCGTTTTCACCGCGCAGGAGGCCGTCGACTACGGTCTGGCCGACGAACTGATCCTGACCCGCGACCGGTAGCGGTCAGGCCGCTCGCAGTTCGACGCGCGACCCGGAGACCGGAGCGACGGGAGCAACCGGAGCGACTGGGCGGCGGCGCAATTGCCGCAACGCGCCCAGCCTCCGGGCGCCCCGGAACAGCAGGGACTCGACCGGCAGGCCGAGCGCGCCGCAGATCGAGTGCAGCATCTCCGAGGACGGCTCCTTGCGGCCACGCTCGATCTCGGACAGGTACTGCTTGGACATCCCGACCTGGGTGGCGACATCGGCGAGCGTGCGGTCCTGATCGCGCCGCTCGTCTCGCAGCACCTCGCCGTAGACGCTGCGCAGCAACGGCGGCGCCGCGTCGACGGGCTCCGGCCGGAGCTCCCGACGACGGTGCGCGGCGAGATCGACGACCACACCATCCTCTGTTGCTGCCATAGCGACGAGTCTGGCATCTCACGGGCCGGGGCCGAACAATGTTCACCCACGGCGGAACCGGACGCGGGTCAGGCGCCGTTGCGGCCGAGGTACTCGATGCCGGTGATGATGTCGGGATCGATCAGAATGAGCTGACTGTCCGCGATCGTCTCCGGATGCAGCCTGCGCTGGAAGTGGGCGAGCTCCTGTTTGTCGGTGACAGTGTCCGCGATGCCCGTGATGATGACGCACCTGCCGAGATGCGTCTGGTGATCGATGGTGTCGACCTCGTAGGCGACCACCTGTCTGTGCAGGGTGCGAATCATGGCCGGGTCCGCGGCGATCACGATGCAGCCGTCGATGACCGTGTGCCAGACAGGCCGGATGGCGGGTAAAGCATGCCGCGAGAACGCGATGCGGCCGAATCGAACACTGCGGAGCAGGTCCAACGAGTCTTCTACCGACAGCTCACGCGTCTCGCTTGCGCGGTGGGCGGGCATGCTCTCATCATCCCACCTGTTGCGGATCGGTTTTGGGGCATGAACCGTGATGGCAAGAATTGAGACAACGTCCGTAAAATGAGGATTGGCTGTCTAACCTACGCACTGACGAGGAGGCGGACATGCCGTACTCCGCGCGGATCGGGTACACGGGGAGTTCCACACGCGTGCTGCTTCCGCGTCGCCCCGTCCCGCCGCCCATCGAATCGTCCAGCAACAGCACGGAATTCGCGGAGGCGAGCGATCGGCTGGTGCGGCATCTCTTCGATGTCGGCCTGCAGCTGCATCACGTGCTCGATGCCATCGACCCAGCCGCGCCGCCGGTCGTTCGCGACACCGTCAACGCGCTCATCGACGACCTCGACATGCTCATTCGGGACACCGGACTCGCCATGCTCGCGCTCGCCGGGGAAAGCCAGGCGGCGCCGCAGATCGACGGCCGCTTGCTGCCCGGTCGGATCCGTCGCCGCTGATCCGCGGATCGGACGCTGAGCAGGCGCTTCGGAATATCGCTCTACCCTTCCGGCGTTCGTTGCTGTTGCGCATGTTTCCGCCTTCCGCTGAGGGCAACCCGATTCCTGTCGTACCGCTGTGTTTGGCTGGAGATGCATGGGGGAGCAGGGGTGCGCACGATGTTTTGATCTGTGCGAATCGGATGGAGGGTTGAGGCGTGGTCGCGATCGACGTCGAACGGTCGGCATCGGGCGGACGAGTAGGGCCCGCCTGGCGCGCCGTTGCCGAACGCGGGCTCGGTGGCGTGCCGCCGACCGCGTTGGTGCTTGCGGGCATCGTCAGCGTGCAGGTGGGTGCGGCACTCGCCAAACAGCTGTTCGCCGCGACCGGCGCGGCGGGGGCGGTCAGCCTGCGCCTGGTGTTCGCCGGGGTGGTGTTGCTCGTGTTCTGGCGGTCCGCGTTGCGGATCGGCCGGCGGGCGGTGCCGGTGGTGCTCGCCTACGGCACGGTGCTCGCGTTGATGAATCTGTCCTTCTATGAGGCGATCGACCGGATCCCGCTCGGGATGGCGGTGACCATCGAGTTCCTCGGCCCGCTTGCCGTCGCGCTCGCCGGATCGCGGCGGTGGATCGACCCGGTCTGGGCGGTGCTGGCGGGCGGCGGAGTCGTTCTGCTGACCCAGGCCGACGGCGAGGTCGAGTGGATCGGCGTGCTGCTTGCGCTGGCGGCGGGCGCGCTGTGGGCGGCATACATCCTGCTCAGCGCGGCCATGGGCGAGCGGACCGCCGGTGGCGGTGGGCTCGCCATCGCGATGGCGTTCGGCGGGGTGTTGATGGCGCCGGTCGGCATCATCGACGCGGGGAGTTCGCTGCTGGATCCGGCCGTGCTGGCGGTGGCATTCGGGGTGGCGATGTTGTCCTCGGTGCTGCCGTACTCGGTGGAATTGGAGGCGCTGCGGCGCATTCCGCCCCGGGTGTTCGGCGTGCTGATGAGCCTGGAGCCCGCGGTCGCGGCGCTGGCCGGACTGCTGGTGCTCGGCCAGTTCATGAACATCCCGCAGTGGGTCGGTGTCATCTGCGTGGTCGCCGCCTCGGCCGGCGCCACGCGCACAGCCGAGAAGAGTTGATACCCGGCCGATTTCGCGCCCGGTAGGCGGGATCGGTGCTCGACCGCCCTGCGCGGCGCGTGTTACGACGAGCGGTGTGAATCCGATCGGACCGCTCGGCCCCGCCGACGAAGGCTTCAACCATCAGATCGTCGATACCGTCGCCACGGTCGGCACCAGCGACCTGGCGTGGACCGAGAAGGTGTGCGCGATGGCGTGCGCGCCGGACGGGTCGCTGCAACTCGGTTTCGGCATGGGGCAGTACAAGAATCGCAACGTGCTCGACGGGTATGCGGGGATCTCGCGTGGCGTCGAGCAGATCACCGTGCGTGGCAGTCGCACGCTGGCGCCCGATCCGGAAACGCTCGCGGTGGGACCGATCGACTACGAGATCGTGCAGCCGCTGCGCACGATTCGGTTCCGGCTAGCCGAAAACGACTGCCAACCGGTGGCTTTCGACTGGGTCTTCGAAGCGGCGCTGCCCGCGCAGCTGGAAGACCGCACCCACCTGCGGCGTGGGTACCGGGTGATGTCGGATCTGGTGCGGTACCACCAGATCGGCACCGCCTCCGGATGGGTCAGCATCGACGGTGTGCGCACGACCTTCGACGACTGGGTGTCGACCAGGGACCACTCGTGGGGCGTGCGCTACGACGTCGGGTCGCCGCTCGGCGACGTGGAGTCGATGGACCTGCCGCCGGAGGTGTCGTTCCGGATGATCTGGGCGCCGATCCTGATGACGCAGCCCGACGGCACCCGCTACGGCCTGCACCTGCACTACCAGATCATTCAGCTGGACGGATTCTTCAGTAAGACGGTGATGGGTGGCGTCGAGCACGCCGACGGCCGGTTCGAGAAGTGGAAGGACCTGGTGCCCGACCTGTCCTTCGACCCGGACAATCGCCGGCTGCGCGGCGGGGAGATCCAGGCGACCACCGAGGACGGCACCGAGCGGGTCCTGCGGCTGGCGGCCGTGTCGGACACCGGGTTTCATCTCGGCGCCGGGCTCTACTTCGGTTTCGAGGGCAAGCACCACGGGTCGTGGCTCGGTCCCGGCGTGCACGTCGACGGTGAACGCATCCCGAATTGCGCAACACCCGAATCCGCGCGCCGCCTCCACCAAATCCGCGACACCGTCGTCCGGGTGACCGACTCCACCGGCGCCATTGGCATCGGCAACTGCCAGCCGATCATCACCGGCGGCGACGAGTCCCTCGGACTGACAAAGGAGTCGACGTTCATGTGAGCCGCCCCGCACGGCGCGTCGAGGCGGTGATCTGGACACGTTCGCCGGTTCGGCCCCGAGAACCGACCGTTCGGAGTGAGGATGCTAGCTAACTAGCTCGCCGGCGCGCGGTGCCCGGCGTCCAGAACGAGGACCGAGGACATGACGGATAGGACCAGTGGGATGCGCGGACGAGTCGGTGTCGTAGTGGGAGTGTTCGGGGTCGCGACGGCGGCGGCCGTGTGCGTCGCGCCGACCGCGGGGGCCATCGCGACCCAGGTGAGTATCCATCCGGGGCTCAACTTCGGCTCGTCGACGAACTACGGGACCGGCTGCACGTATCAGGCGCGTGCCGCGGTCACCGACGTGGTGCAGCCGGTGGCCTTCTACGACAACGGTGTGCGGTTCGCCGTTGTCGCGCCGTCCGGCGGCACCGCGCTGGTCAACTGGGTGCCCGCCACCGAGGGGCCGCACACGATCAGCGCGGTGCAGTCGCCCGACATCAGCATCGTTGCGAGCATGGACGTGCGCGTCGGCCGCGGCGTGCACGTGGCGGAAGGCTGCAACGTCTTCGGCGGCTGAACCGGATTCAGCAATCCGCACAGTCCTGTGAACCCACGGTTGGGCATTCGTTCACACCGGTGGTGAAGTGTTCGCGGCCACCGGATTTCGTTGGCTAGCCGCGGCGCCGAACCGGGGCTACCATCTCCCAAGCCGGGCGCCCGTGAGGAGAACAGTGATGTCGCACACTCCGCACGGGCCGGTCGATGCCGACCGAGGTCCCGGCCGCTCGGCGCCAGGGGAGTGGACGTGATCCGGATCGAACTCGACATCAATTCCGACAGACCGAATCCGAGGTGGCGGTTGGCGCCGGGGGACGAGGCGCAGCTGCACGGTTTGATCGCCGCCGCGCCGCGTTCGGCCGCGGGCAGCATTGAAAACACCAGTGCCTACCGAGGTTTCGTCGCGCAGCTGTCGGACGAGGAAGTGCTGCGAGTACAGCGTGGCGTCATCGAGATCGCCCGCGGCGACCAGCGCTCGTACCGGATCGACACCGATCGCGCGGTGGAGCGGTGGTTGCTGGCGACCGGTCGAGGGTCGCTGGAATCGAGCGACTATCAGACTGCCGTTGCGGCGTTGTGGGATTGAGCGCCATGGCATGACAACTGTCATGCCGCAGTCGTGATGGTTGACAGATCTGCGCGCGGGCCCGGATCCGTAGCGTCATTTCTCGTAGCGCACCGCTGAAAACGCCGACGAGGAGCATCCGATGACCACCACCGCAGTCGAAACCACCACGGTCGAGCAGCCCGCCCCGGCCTTCAAGCCGTTGCACCTGCTGGCCTCGATCGGCCGCGACGTCGCGATTCCGGTCGGCGCCTACTTCGGCATGCACGCCCTCGGCTTCAGCGATTTCGCCGGATTGCTTGCCGGAACGGTGCTTTCGGGGGCGCTGCTGCTCGTCGAGACGATCCGGTCGCGGCGCCTCGAGGCACTGCCCGCCATCATCTTGGCCGTTTTCGTCTTCGGGCTCGTAGCCTCGTTCATCAGCGGCGACCCGAGGATGCTGATCGCCAAGGACTCTGCGGGGACGGCGCTGATCGGCCTGGCGTTCGTGATCAGCATCCTGGTCGGCAAGCCGCTCACCTATCTGGCCGCCCGCAAAATGGCCACCGCAGGCGGCCCGGCTCGGCTGGCCGGTCTGGAGGATGCCTACCGGACCGAGCCCGCGACGCGCCGGACGTTCCGCGTGCTCGCCATGATGTGGGGCGGCGGCCTGATCACCGAGGCCGCGGTGCGGGTGGTGCTCGCCTACCAGCTGCCGATCCACACCATGGCGTGGCTGTCGCCGGTGCTCATGGTCGCCACGATCGTGCCGCTCACGGTGATCACCGCCCGCGTTGCCAAGCGCAACGCCCGCGGCTGAAAACCGCAGACACGGCCCGGGTCCGCCACGGACCCGGGCCGTCGCGCTATGACCCCGACCACTGAAGTGGCGGGGGTAGTGTCGGTTTCGTGGAGTTTGCTACCAACGGAATGGAGAAAGCTATGCAGATCCAGATCAACACCGGAAGCGGCATCCACGGGGGCGAGGGCCTGATCGAGAAGGCCGAAGCCGAGATCACCGCGGTGCTCGAGCGGTTCAGCGACCACCTGACCAGGGTCGAGGCGCACCTGACCGACCAGAACGGCGCCAAGGGTGGGCCCGACGACAAGCAGTGTGTGCTCGAGGCGAGGCCGACGGGTCAGCAGCCGGTGGCGGTCACCCATCGTGCCGAGACCATCGAAGAGGCGATTCGTGGTGCGGCCGACAGCATGGCGCACCTGCTCGACAGCCGGTTCGGCAAACTGCATCACGCCAAGGGCGGCGCGTCGATCCGGCACATGGCATCGGAGTAGCGCTCCGGTAGCGCGGCCGCCAGTGCTGTTGCGCCGCAGCGAGATCAGGCGCCGGTCGTCGATCCGGGGCGCACGATCATCAGCACCGTGACGGCGACCCACAGGATGTTGAAGATGCCGGTGTCCATGCCGAGACGCCGGATCAGCGTCGGCGTCGTCCCGGTCAGGTCGGCCAGGATCTTCTGCTGGCCGGGCAGGATGAGCAGCACGAGCACCGCGGCGGCGGCTGCGGTCAGGCCGATCGAGACGATGAGCCAGGTATCGGTCAGCACGCCGAGGCTGAGCGCGGTGAGCGCGCCGAAGATGGGCACGAGGATCCCGAGGTAGGCGTACACCCGGCAGATCCGGTGCAGGGTACCGAGGATGGCGGGTTCATGATTGATCTCGACCTCGGTGCCGGCCAGCGCGCGTCGCGTCGTTGGCGCGAACATGCTCGCCGCGACGGTCACCGGACCGACGGCAAGGATCACGGCCAGCACGTGGACCGAGAGCAAGAACTTCGTCACAGCGGCAGGTTAACGATGATCATGCCGTCAGGGAAATAGGCGAAACAGCCATACACCGGTCGATTCTCGCCAGCTGCTATGACATGGCGATTCAGCGCTGGTCTGCACTACAGAGGTATTGGCTGGAATCCGGTTGGCCCCTACTCTTGAGCCATGCACGTGGTGGCCGTTCTCGCGCTGGACCGGGTGATTCCCTCTGATCTGACGACACCAGTCGACGTGTTCGGCTGTGCCAGGCTTCCGGATGGCCGGGAGGCCTATCGAGTGCGGGTCTGTGCGCCGACGCCGACCGTGGATGCGGGGGCGTTCACCGTGCGGGTGCCATGGGATCTGTCCGGGCTGGTCGGTGCGGACACCATCATCCTGCCCGGCCGCGCCGAGGCCGCCCTGCCGGTGCCCGACGAGGTGCTCGACGCGCTCAGGCAGGCGGCGGCCGCGGGCACCAGGATCGCGTCGATCTGCGTCGGCGCCTACGTGCTTGCCGAGACCGGCCTGCTCGACGGCAAGCGGGCGACCACGCACTGGTCGGCCGCCGCCGATTTCGCGGCCCGCTATCCCGCCGTCGACGTGGATCCGGACGTGCTCTACGTCGACAACGGCAGAGTGCTCACTTCGGCGGGTGCTGCCGCGGGAATCGACCTGTGCCTGTACATGATTCGTCGCGACCACGGGTCCGCGGTCGCGGCCGACGTGGCGCGGCGGTCCGTCGTTCCGCTGGAACGCGAAGGGGGACAAGCGCAATTCATCGTGCACGACCAGCCGCCGACCCCGCGCGGTTCGGTGCTCGAGCCGGTGATGCGGTGGATGCAGGACAATTCGGCGAAGGACCTGACCCTCGACGACATCGCCGCGGAGGCCAGGATGAGCACCCGCACACTCAATCGCCGTTTCCGCGAGCAGACCGGAACCACGCCGCTGCAGTGGCTGTTGCGCGCCAGGATTCGCCAGGCGCAATACCTGCTCGAATCCACCGGGCACCCGGTGGACCGGATCGCGGACCAGGTCGGCTTCGGCTCACCCACCGCCTTCCGCGACCGCTTCAAGCGCGTCGTCGGCACCAGCCCGCACAGCTACCGCACCGCCTTCCACGGTTCCAGGTCGAGCAGCGGATAAATGTCGCGTTAAAACGGAGACCTTTTCTCCGTTTCTCGATAGGATTCATCCGTCGAATTTCCCGATCCACCATCTAGGCGAGGGACTGGTCCACATGACCGAGAGTGACGCAACACCTCAGATCGACCCATCAACCATCGATTTCGAACAGGCCTATCAGAGCGGGACGCTGGTCGAAGGCCTCGTCATGGACCGGCTGCCGTGGGAGATCGGCAGACCGCAGCCGCTGCTCGTCGACATCGAACGCGCGGGCCGGATCACCGGCGACGTGCTCGATATCGGTTGCGGCCCAGGCGATACCGCGATCTACCTGGCCGGGCTCGGCTATCAGGTCACCGGCCTCGACTTCGCGCCGACGGCCATCGAGAAGGCGCGCGCCAGCGCCGCCGCCCAAGGCGTGACCGTGGCGTTCGCCGTCGCGGACGCGACCGCGCTGACCGGCTACGACCAGCGGTTCGACACCGTCGTCAGCAGCGCGCTCGCGCACTGTCTCGACGCCGAGCAGCGGGTCGCGCACGTCGCCGCGCTGCTGCGGGTGATGCGGCCCGGCGCCCGGCTGATCCAATTCTGTTTCAGCCAAAGCGAATTTGCCGAGGCGTATGCACCGTTCGCGATCGCTGAGGAGGAACTGCGCGCCACCTTCCGCGCCCCGGACTGGCGCCTCACCGAACTGCGCGCGGACAAGCTGACCGCGATCTCGCCGCCTGCGGCGGTCCGTGACTCCATGCTCCCCGAGGGCGCGGGTGCGCAGTTCGCGTTCGATGCCGACGGTGGGCTGTTGCTGCCGATCTGGGTAGTGGAGGCTGAGCGGGTCTGACCCGACACCGCGACCGATGAATTTCCGCGCGGCGCGCCGTCGGATCAGGCAACACACACATCACTGATCCAGGAGTTGGGCGATGCGAAAAATCACCGCAGGTCTGTTCATTTCGGTCGACGGCGTCATCGAAGACCCGCAGGACTGGCACTTCCCGTATTTCAACGACGAGATGGGTCAGGCGGTCGACGCACAGCTCGGGAGCGCAGGGACCCTGCTGCTCGGCCGCAAGACCTACGACAGTTTCGCGGGTGCATGGCCGGACCGCGAGGCGGCAGGCGGCGAGGACGCGCCCTTCGCCAAGCAGCTCGGTGATGCCCGCAAGGTCGTGGTCTCGAGCCAGGATCTGCAGTTCACCTGGCGCAACTCCGAGGTGATCAAGGGTGATCTCGTCAGTGCGGTCACCGCGCTGAAGAACGAGGAGGGCGGCGATATCGGCATGAGCGGCTCGGTGTCGGTCGTGCGCCAGCTGCTCGACGCCGGGCTGCTCGACGAATTGCACCTGCTGGTGCATCCGATCGTCGTCGGCAAGGGTGCACGACTGTTCGAGAGCAGCGAGGCGGCGATACCGCTGCGGCTGCTCTCGTCGCAGACCTTTGCCACCGGGGTGCTCAATCTCGTCTACGCCCGGGCCGAAGAGGTGCGCACCGCCACCTACGACGATGCGAAAGTTCATCTGCCCGAAGGTGATCAGTAGGCGCCGTGGCGCGCGTCGTCCTCGACGGTGCGCGCCCCGGTGGCGGCGAGCCGGTGCGCGAGCTGCTTGATGGCCTCGCTGGCGAGGACCGCCTGTCCGGACGCGGCGAAGTGCAGGCGGTCCGCGCTCAACAGATTCGGGCGATCGTGGATCGGGTGGTCCCACATGTCGATCACCATTGCGTCGTAGTCCCGTGCCAGCGCGCGGGTGAGGTCATTGGCGCGGCGCACCCGGTCGGTCCAATCCGGAAAGACCGGAACCACATAGGCTTTGCCGAGGGTGAAGGTCATCAGCTCGGCGCCGGTGGCGGCCGCCATGCGGTACATCTCGCGCTGATTGCGCTCGATCTCGTCGTAATCGGGGGTGCGGCGGACGATGTCGTTGGCGGGGCAGGGCAGGTACAGCAGGTCGGGGGCGAACTCGCGGAGCGGATCTGATTGGAGCCGAAGGGTTTCCGCGGTGGTGGCACCGATCTGACCGGTATTGAGATATGCGAGTGTGGGATTCACCCGGCGCAGCACGTCGGCGACGCGATCGGACCAGCCGAGCGTCGTGTAGCCGGGGCTCGGATCGCAGGTGCCCAGCGAGAGACTGTCGCCGATCACCGCGAACCGCTGCCATGGTGCGTCGTGCAGCAGTGCCGCGGCCGCCAGGGGCGGCAGGCAGAACGGATCGGTCTCTTCGGTGGTGGGGAGCGCCAAGGTCATGAGACCAACATACGTCCGTATGTATGTTTATCTCAAGTGGTTTGTCTGCCTGCGTTCAGGACGCCAGCGCTTTGGCGACAATGCCGCCGGTGATCGCCTTCGTCAGATAGTGGGTGGAATCGTGCGGGCTCGCGCCGTTGTCCAGTGGCTCCTCGGTGACCGGTGCGATGTCCGCGCCGGGGAACGGCGGAAAGAACGGCGCGAGGTCGAGATGAGCGGCGACCAGATCGTCACGGTCGACCAGGTTGTGCCAACTGGCAACGGCTTTCGGCACCGTAGTCGGCTGCGGCCGGAGCCGGTCGTAGATGACGGTGCGCAGGCCGAGCGGCGAGCCCATGGTCAGCAACGCCACCTCCTGCTCGGTCCGATGCAGCGCTTCATACGCGACAACCGAGCCGAGGGAGTGCGCGACAACGAGTTTGGTTTCCGGGCCGACCAGGGCGAGGACCTGCTGTTGCGCGTACTCGCGCACGGCCTCGTCGGTGAAGTAGCGGGTGACCTGAGACAACGCGCGCACCACGAACTTCTCGGCGAGCCCGATCCCGAACGGCGCGAACCAGCGCAGCCGGACCAGCGCGTTGAGTGCCGGGCGCAGTGCGGCTTTGGGGCCCTGCGGGCGATCATCCGGCGACGGTTCGGCGACCAATCGCTGGGCGGTGAGCAGATCGCGCTGGTCGCCTGCGTGTTCGGCCGCCGTCGCCAGCCAGACCTCGGCCAGCCGCTCCATGAACTCGAGCTGCTCGTCGGTGAGCTCGCCCACCGCGGCGCCCTGCGCGCCCTCGGCAAGGAACTGATTGCCGTAGAACGCCATCCTGGTCGCGATGTCGCCGGGTAATCCGTTGCGCCACAGGCGATCGGCGAGTTCCAGGTCGCCGTGGTTGCGCACCCCGCCTGCGAGCCCTGGCAGCCATTGCGCCTCCAGCGTGTCGGCGGCGGCCTGTTCCTGTGCGATGCCGTGTACGAGGACGATTGTCGCCAATGTCCCCACCCCCTTTCAGTGTTTCAACGCCACTTGATGGAGCAGCCCATGCTCGGGCGCTGTGGATCCGGTACCGGTCTTCCGTCGAGCACGGATTCGATCGCGGCACGTAACTCGTTGCCGGTCACTGGCTTTCCGTTGCCAGGCGTGGATTCGTCGAACGCGCCGCGATAGGCGAGCGCGAGGTTCGCGTCGTAGAGGAAGAAGTCGGGGGTGCACACGGCGCGGAAGGCGCGGGCGACGTCCTGCGACTCGTCGATGAGATAGGGAAACGTCCAGCCCGCGCGAATGGCCTGGTCGCGGAGGCGAACCGGGGCGTCGTCGGGGTGGTTGGCGGCGTCGTTGGTGCAGATCGCCACCGTCGGCATGGGGAGTGCGTCGACGACCTCACCGAGTGCCGACTCGAGATGTCTGACGTAAGGGCAGTGGTTCGAGGTGAAAACAACCAACAGGCCTGGCCCGTTCTCGAAATCGGTGCGGGCGTACCGGCGTTGATCGAGGTCCAGCAGCGAGAAATCCGGTGCCGGCGTGCCGAGGGGAACCATGAGGGAGGTGAGCGCCATGACGGACGGTGCCTTCCGTCGGGATCGAAGACGAGACGAGCGTAGCCCCGCTGCCTCGGTCTCGCCGGACTTCCGTGGAGGTCACCGCCGTTCGCGCGACGCGGTTACCTCGCCAAATCGGACGGATCGGTATTCGCGCCGCACACGATGACGCAGACCCGCTCGCCGGGTTCGGGTCGGAAGACGGGTTGCCGCTCGCCGCCGCCCAGTGCGGCGAGCGCGGTCGCGGCGCCGTATTCGACGGCGAGGCGACGGTCGTCCCACAGGGCGCGGCGGCTCGCGACGATGTCCGCGTCGTCGACGAGCACGGAGGTGACGTCGTAGGTCTGCGCGGCGGTCAACGCCAATGCGGTGGCCCGGCGGGCGCCCAGTGAGTCGGCGGCGATCGAATCGACGTCGACATCGACCAGCTGTCCCGCCGCGAGCGCCGCGTTGAGTGCGCGGCAGTTCCGCGGCTCGACCGCGATCGTGCGGACGCCGTAATGGTCTGCGGCGGTGGCGATTCCGGCGAAGAGCCCGCCGCCGCCGACCGCGACCACCACGGTGTCGAGGTCGGGCAGCCGCTCGTGTATCTCCGTCATCAGCGTGCCCGCGCCCGCGGCGATCAGTGGGTTGTCGTAGGCGTGGGAGAGCAAAGCGCCGGTGTCTGCCGCGAATTCCCGACTGGCCGCGAGCGCGTCGGCGTACTGCGTGCCGACCAGCCTGACGTCGGCGCCGTAGGAGGCGAGCCGGTCGACCTTCACCTTCGGTGCGGTCGTCGGCAGGAACACCGTGGCGGTGACGCCCTGTCCGCGAGCCGCCCATGCGCAGGCCAAACCGGCGTTGCCGCCAGAGGCGATGGTCACGCCCGCGGCGGGCAGCGTGCCGTTATCCCGGTGCGCCAGCAGGAAATTCAGCGCACCCCGCACCTTGAAGGAGCCGGTGTGCTGCAGCATTTCCAGCGCGAACCAGAGCTGCCCCGCGCCCTCGTCGGCCGGTGCGAGCGCGACCGGCCGGACCAGCCCCGCGACCCGCTCGACGGCTGCCTTGATGTCGCTGTGCGACAGTTCCACGGGCGTTCCTCAGTACTCTCGGCGATGCGGCGCGAACTCGAGCGTGAGCAGTGCCGCGGCCGCGACGATGACCTCGCGCCAGCGGATCAGCACATACCGCTGGTCCGACAGCGCGTGGAACTTGCGCAGAAAACGATACAGCGACTCCAGCCGGATCAGCGGATCACCAAGGTGCACAAGCCGATAGATCAGCTTCGCGGTGCGCGACTTCTCCTTCTCGGCGAACAGCTCGGGAAAAGGCGCGAAGGCCAACGAGATCCGGTTGATGTCGTGCTCGCGCGCGTACTCGACCAGGTCGATGATCATCCGCTCGTCCAGGCCGTTGGGGGCGTCCTTGCGCCGCCACGGCACGTCGAGGCTGAGCTCGCGTCCGCGCCCGGAGATGCCGTAACGCTGGAAGCCGGACAGGGTTCCGTCCTCGTCCTTCGCCATGACCACCAGCATGTTCGGGTTCCGCCCGTCGAGCAGGTGATCGAGGATCATCGAGAAGCCGCGCGTCTGCCTGCCCCTGCCCCATTCGTCGACGATGGCGAGCAGGCCTTCGCGCTGCGCGTCGGTCAGCGCGGACTCGTCGACGATCTCGGTGCTCACCCCGAAATTGCGGGTGCGACTGACGGCTTGGCGCAGATTGCGGTAGTGCCTGCCGACCATGGCGAAATCGTCGACCTCGATCACCACGTCGCGTCCGATCGGAACCGCGTGCAGCCCACGGTGTTCCAGCGCCCGGCGGCGCCACAGATCGGCCAGGTGCGGGCTCGCGCCGAGCACCGCGATGCGCCAGCCCTGATTGATGGCGAATTCGGAGAACTCGGTGAGCAGCGCGGGGAACGCCACCCGGTCGCCGATCGGGTCGCCCGCCACCACGGCGATGCCGAAGCGGGTGCGGTAGCCGATCGCTGCGGTCGAATTCTCGTTGAAGAAATAGGTTTTCGAGGAGTGCAGGGCGAACGGCGCCAGCGGGTCCCGTTCGGTCCGGCCGACCAGCTCGGCGACGCGATATAGCTGTTCGGGCTGCGGCCTGCTCGACTGCGGCAGCACCAGCAGGAAGCCGCTGGAGGCGAGCAGCACGAACCCGTAGCCGGGATGTTCGGCGCGATAGGCGAGATGAGCGATTGCCAGCACCAGCACCGCGACCGCGACGTGCGGCAAGGTGATCGGCCTGCGCAGGTGCAACCCGCGAGCCACGAACACGCCGGCCAGCGCGACGCCGACGAACCACGCGTGGTTCACCCCTTCGTGCGCCGAATGATTGGCCGAGTACACCAGCGCCATGCTGACCACGAGGGCGGCGCCGATGAAGACGGGCCTGGTGAACGAGGTCGTGGTGAATGCGGCCTGTCGATACCCGGTCAGCGCCGAGTAGCGCGGCACGGCCGCGGCCGCGCTGGGTTGTTGGTCAGCCACGCCTGATCTCCGCCCCGTTGTCGCGTTCCTCCATCCACACCAGCTTCGCCATGTGGTCCTCCCGATGATCGCTTACCGACAACACTATGCGGAACCAGCGGTTCTGGAAGCAACGGGGTTTCCAAACCGGCCGGTTGGTCGCACGACGGCACAATCCGGCCGCACGGCTGGAGTCGGTACCGACTCCAGCCGAAACATCCGATGATGGGGGCTTTATTCCGCGTCGAAGCGGCGATGCAGCAGACCGAGGAGATCCCGCAGGTGCCGGTGGTACGCCTCCTCGCTGTACGCCGGGGTGTCCCGCATCGTGAAACCATGTGCCGCGCCCGGGTAGACCACCGACGTATAGCGCACGCCCGCTGCGTCGAGTGCCTTCTCGAGGCCGGCGATCTGATCGGCGGGCATCGACGAATCCTGGTCCGCGTGCGCGATGAACAGTTGCGCGGTGATGCCCGCCGCATCGTGATGCGGGCTGTCCGGCCGGTCGTCGGCCGCGAGGAAGCCGCCGTGGAAGCTCGCTGTGGCGCCGATCCGATCGCCGAGCGTCGCGGCGGTGCGCAGCGCGAGCCTGCCACCCATGCAGTAGCCCGCCGCGGCCAGCGGGCCGGGCGTCACCGCGTCGTCGGCGGCCAGCCAGTCGAGATAGCCCCGCGCGTCCTGCATCGCCTTGTCCGGCGTGAGCACTGCCCGCAGCGGGGCGAGTGCCTCGAAGAATGTGTTGTGCGCGTCGGGGATGTCGAAGTCGGGCATCGGGAGCACCGGGGCACGGCCGGAACGGTAGAAGATGTTGGGCGACAGCACGGCGAAGCCGTCCGCGGCAATGGTCTCCACCATCTCCCGCAGCCACGGTCGCAGCCCGAACGCATCCGGATAGAGCAGTAGTCCTGGATGCTTTGCGCCGTCGTCCGGATGCGCGAAGTATGCGTCGGCCGTGCCATCGGCCAGCGCGATATCGACGGTCCGGAACACGACAGGTGCAGTCATCTGCAGGCCCTCCACAAGAATGGTGACAAACGAACGAGCCAAGATTACTCCGGCAAAATACCGAATAAATTAGGTGTTTTCGGGCGTGTGTAGTCTGCATTCGTCTCCGAAGTTGTCATGCTCTATCTCCGTAGCAATCGCTTGAAGTATCGGCGCGACGAGAGGTTGACCTGTGAAACGGATCTGGCTGGTGGTTCCCGCGTTGGTCGTTGTCGCGCTAGCGGGCTGCTCCGCGGGCAAGTCGGCGAACAACGCCACGTCGAGCGGTGCGGCCTCGTCGAGTTCGGACGCCGCGACCACGCCGGATCCTGACACGGACACCGCAGCGGGCGATGGTGTGCGAATCGCGCTCGGCGAGACCAAGAAAGTCCCGATACCCGCCGACGCGGTGATGGATATCCGGGCGCCCGCGGACTGGGGGCAGGCCGCAAACGGGTTGCGCTGCACGGTGGTAGACAGTTCCGGCCGGAACGAAGATCTCCGGTCCTCGGACGTGAAGAAGACCGAATCGGTGAATGGCAAGGACTGGATGACGGTCTGGACATTTTCGTCCGCCCCGATCGGCGATGTGACCGTCGGTTGTAAAGATCCCGATTCGAAAATCGCGGCCGCCCACCCGAGCCCGGTTATCCGGGTCGTGCCGCGCGGCGTTTTCCCGGTCCCTGCCGCGCGCTGACCTGCATATCCGAACGCACGTTTTCGGAAGCGCCGCGCCGATCGTGTCTGTGAGGGTGAGGTCATGACCGAAGACATGGCACCGGGCGGCACCCCGGAAGAAGCGGCGGAGCTTGCCGCGCTGAGCGCAGGCATCGGCGCCGATCTGCGGCATCGTTTCACCGAGATCGACGGCCTGCGCATCCATTACGTCGAGGCGGGCAGCGGCGACCCGCTGATCCTGCTGCACGGCTGGCCGCAGCACTGGTGGGAGTGGCGGCACGTGATCGGCCCACTGGCAACGCACTATCGGGTGATCTGCCCGGACATTCGCGGAATGGGCTGGTCCGAGGGGTCGGTGGGCGGCTACCGCTTCGAACGGTTGGCGCGTGACCTGCTCGACCTCATGGATCAGCTGGGTGTGCGGCGGGCCAGGCTGGTCGGACGGGATTGGGGGCTGGTCGTCGGCTACCGCGCGTGCCTCAACTGGCCGGAGCGGTTCACCCAGCTCGTCGCGATGGCCGGGGTGCATCCATGGACGGTGGCCGGGGGCGCTTTGCCGGTCTACACCCGGCCGTGGCACGTGTATGTGCTTGCCGCACTTGGCCGCTCGCGACGGGTGCAGGCGCGGCTCGTCGCACGGGCATTCACCGCCTGGCGCCATCGCGGGCGTTACACGATCGACGAGACCGAGGTGTATCTGCGTCGCATGCGGACCACCGGCGCCCACCAGGCCACCCGCGGCTTCAACCGCAACCTGATGGCGCATGAGGTCCCGCACTTCGCGCTGCGCCATCGGCTGCTTCGGTTGCGCGTGCCGACGCTGCATTTGAACGGTGATCGAGATCCCCTGTCGGCTGGAGTGCCGCAGAGTTATCGCGACTATGCCGACGACATGCGCCTCGAGTCGATCGTCGACTGTGGTCATTTCATTCCCGAGGAGCAGCCCGCTGTGCTCGTCGATCGATTGCTGCGGTTCTTCGATGCCGGGACCGAGCGGACTCCGGCCTTGTCGGAACCTGAGGTCGTGTCCGCCGGTTGACATGTCGTTGCCCGGTTTTGCTTCGGACAGTGTCGGCGGGTGGCGGTAGCGTCGAGAGCGTGGACGATGCCTGGGATGGTCAGGGGTATCGGGAGCGGCCGTCGCGGTTCGGCCGCGCGGTGGTGTGGACGCGGACGGTGACCGCACTGGACGCGGGGATGCCGGTGCTGCCGGACGGGTGCATCGACCTGTTGTGGGTAGGCGGGCGGTTGGTGATCGCCGGGCCGGACAGCACGGCGCACCATCCGGAGGCTGCGGTGGGGACGCGATACGTCGGGATGCGGTTCTTTCCGGGGACGGCGCCCGCGTTGCTCGGGGTGCCCGCGCACGAGTTGCGCGATCAGCGGGTCGAACTCGCGGACGTGTGGTCGGCGGCGGTGGCGCGGCGGCTGGCGGACGAACTCGGCGACGCCGATGATCCCGTGGCCGGATTGGAGCGGCTCGCGCTGCGGCGCGCCCGCGAGGTGGCGCCGCCGGACCCGCTGCTGCGCCGAGTGGTCGCGGCGTTGGACAACGGCTGGACGGTCGGTGCGACGGCCGAGGCCGTCGGCCTGAATGCCAGAATGCTGCATCGGCGTTCGCTGGCGGCGTTCGGATACGGACCCAAGACGCTGGCGCGGGTGTTGCGGCTGCAACGCGCGGTCGCGCGGGTGCGGGACGGGATGTCGTTCGCGGAGACCGCGGCCTCGACCGGGTACGCGGACCAGGCCCACCTGGCGCGGGAGGTGCGTGACCTCACCGGAATGTCGTTGAGGGAGGTACTGACTCGATCGAGTGACGCGGTGTCCGAGGACGCTCAGTGTGCGGTCGGCAGTGCGGCGTACAGGTCGACGCTGTTGCCGTCCGGATCGAGGATCACGGCGTAGCGCTGGCCCCAGAAGGCATCCCACGGTTTGAGCTCGCCCGCGTAGCCTGCACCGACCATCTCGGCGTAGACCGCATCGACCTCGGCGGGATCCGCGCAGCGGAAGGCCAGGCCGACCCGGCCCGCACTGCTCGGCGGTTCCCACCCGGTGTGGAAGGACTTGATGGTGGCCTCGGTGTCGAGCGTCACCCGCAGTCCGTTGGCGAGCGCCGCATCGACGTGCGGCGCCTGCTCGGACCCTTCGGGAAAGTCGAGGCCGAGGCGGCGGTAGAAGGCGATCGAGGCGCTCATATCGCGGACCACGATGCCGATTACGTCGAGTTGTGGAGTCATGTCCCGACGGTAACCAGCCGCCGCGGGCGCGGTCTTGAACAAATCGGACCGCGCCGCGCTTCGACCGGCGGTCAGCGGGCGAGGGCAGGGA
Source organism: Nocardia sp. NPDC049149 (assembly GCF_043197455.1). Taxonomy (NCBI): domain Bacteria; kingdom Bacillati; phylum Actinomycetota; class Actinomycetes; order Mycobacteriales; family Nocardiaceae; genus Nocardia; species Nocardia sp. NPDC049149. The sequence continues at coordinate 316,008 of NZ_JBICTD010000002.1, read as the reverse complement.
CGAGTTCGGCGATCAGGTTCTCGACCAGGATCCGGATCCGGTCGCGGACCGGGCGCAGCACCTCGATGGTCTGCCCGGACGGATCGGGCAGCACCCAGTCGCGGTAGCTGATGCCGGGGAAGAACGGGCACGCGTCGCCACAGCCCATGGTCACCACCACGTCGGAGAGCCCGACCGCGTCCATGGTGAGCGGCTTGGGGACGTTGCCGGAGATGTCGATGTCGAGCTCGGCCATCGCGGCGACGGCGACGGGGTCGAGGGCGGCGGCAGGCTCGGTGCCCGCCGTTCTGACCTCGATCCGATCGCCGGCCAGCGTGCTGAGAAACCCGGCGGCCATCTGCGACCTGCCTGCGTTGTGCACGCAGATGAACAGCACGCTGGGCTTGTGGGGCATAGATGCGCCTTTCGGTGAGCAGAGCGGAGCGGAAGATGCGCAGCCAGATGAGGCTCATCCGGCGTGTTGGGACCGAAACGCTGTCGAAGCGTACGGGATACGTATACCAGCGTGGCGCGGATCGTTACGGGGGACTTGTGGTCGTCCGCACAGACGTCCGCCACGGTGCCCGTTGTGCACCGGCCGATGGCTCGAAGTTGTTGCCGCGCAGCGGTTTGCGAAGGTTGCCCCGCCGTGCCTGATTCCGAACTGGACGGTTCGTGTTCCGGCGGCGAAAGTCACTGCCACACAACGCATACAGCGCCGCGGCCGATCTCGGCCGCGGCGCGGACAGTAGCCGCTCAGATCGGGCGGAAGTCGATCAGCTTGCGCAACCGCAGCCGATCCCGTTCGAGGCGACGCGCCTCGAACGCGATGGGGAAGTAGCGCACCCGTTCGGGCAGCAGCGCAACGGTGCGCGCCAGCAGCCAGCCGAGCGCACGCAACTTGCGTTCGTCGGATTCGGTCCAGGTCAGTCCCAGCTTCGCGCGCGCGACGTCGGGGGTCGTGCCCACCGTCACGAAGTACTGCATCCGCCCGACCGGGGCGACGGCCGCGCGCCACAGCGGCGCGAGTGCCCTGGGCAACTGCTTCGGCGGTGCGACGGACCGGATCACCCGGAGGTAGTCGCGCGCGGTATCGGTGGCCACCAGATGATTCGCCACGGTGTCGGCGAAGAACGTCTCGAATTCGGCGTAGCTCGCCGGAATCTCCTTGGGCGCCACCGCGAAGTTGCGCATCAACTGCACCATCTCCTGGAAGACCGCTTCCTTCTCGGCGTCCGTGAGCGGGCTGCGGGAGAAGTACTTCGAGTTCTCGGTGAACGCGAACGTCCCGGTGTGCAGCACCCAGGCCCATGGGCCGGAGGCCAGCGCCTTGTGCTTGGTGCCGTGCGCGTCGGTGGTGTTGAGCGAGGCGTGCATGGCCCGCAGCCGATCCGCTTCGGCCAGCGCGTCCTCGCCGCCGTAGATCCACATCATCACCGACGCGATGCTGCGCACGGCCCGGCCCATCGGGTCGGTGCGGAAGGTGGAGTGCTCGTCGACGACCGCGGCGATGCTCGGCTCCATGGTCTGCAGCAGGAACGCCGATCCGGCGGTCAACGAGAAGGTGATCAGGCCGGTCTCGTCCCACAGGCGGCTGCCCGGTGCGAACGGTCGGCGCTGGGGCAGCGATCGCGTGCTGGTCGGCTCGAGTGCGGCGGACGCGGTCATCGTGATCTCCTTTGATCAACACTGCTAAATCGATGAGATGATTAGAGTAACATTCTCTCATCGTCTTTGTCGGGCGAACCGTGCGCTACAGGCGCGCTGATCGTGCGCGTCCTAAATTGGTGTCATGACGAGCGAGTGGCGCCGCCGCGACGGCCGCATCGGAGTGCTCACCGGCGCAGGCATCTCCACCGACTCCGGTATTCCCGATTTCCGCGGCCCACGCGGCGTGTGGACGAAAGACCCGATCGCCGAGCTGCTTTCGACCTACGACAACTACCTCGCCGATCCTGAGCTGCGGGAACGCTCCTGGCTGGCCCGGCGGGACAACCCCGCATGGCAGGCGCGACCCAATGCCGCGCACGCGGCGCTGGTCGAGCTGGAACGGGCCGGGCGCGCGGTCACGATCATCACCCAGAACATCGACCGACTGCACCAGCAGGCCGGATCCGCGGCCGATCGGGTGATCGAGATCCACGGCAACATGTTCGAGGTGGTCTGCGTCGAATGCGACTACCAGACCACGATGGCGGCCACGCTCGACCGCGTCGCGGCGGGCGAGGCGGACCCGCCATGCCCCAGCTGCGGTGGCGTGCTCAAATCCGCGACCATCATGTTCGGCCAGCAGATGGACCGGCGCACCACGGTCGCGGCCGCGCTTGCCGCGCAGACCAGCGACATCTTCCTGGCGATCGGCAGCTCACTGCAGGTCGAGCCTGCGGCGTCGATGTGCGCCATTGCCGTCGACGCGGGCGCCGACCTGATCATCGTCAATGCCGAACCGACACCGTATGACTCGATGGCCACCGAAATCGTCCGCGAACCCATCGGCACGGCCGTGCCGCGCCTGGTCGCCGAGATCCTCGGCTAGCGATCACACGCTGCCGAGCACCCGGTTGAGATAGGCGTTGCTGAACCGGCCCTTGGGGTCGAAGCGCTGCCTGACCTCGGCGAAGCGATCCCAGTCCGGGTAGCGCTCCCGCAGGGTGTCCGCGGTCTGGAAGTGGCGCTTGCCCCAGTGCGGGCGGCCGTTGAAGGTGTCGAACACCGCCTCGCAGGCGCGGAAATACGGCTCGTACGGCATGCCGCGGTACTGGTGCACCGCGATGTAGCAGGTGTCGCGGCCGCTTGCGGGGGAGAGGAACGCGTCGTCGGGCGCGACCCACCGCACCTCGATCGGCATCGGCGTATCGAACTTCGTGGAGAGGGCTTTGATCGCGCGGATCGCCTCGGCGGAATGCTCGCGCGGGATCGCGTACTCCATCTCGGTGAAGCGCAGCAGCCGCGGCGACGCGAAAACCCGGTAGGACCGGTCGACTTGGCGGCGGTAGCTGCCCGCGTAGGCGGCGCCGCGATGGATCCACGGCACCAGCCGCGGCTGCCAGCGGCCCAGTTTGCACAGCGCGTCGAAGGTGTAGTTCGACATCAGGATGTCGGCGAACCAGTCGACCGCCTTGCCGCGCGGCTGTTCGGGCAGGTCAACAGTGTTGTTGCGCTTGGTCATCGCCAGCGGGCTGTGCGCGAACATGTAGAACTCGAAGTGCTGGTTGTTGTCGATGTAGGTGTCCAGCTCGTCGAGGACGTCCTCGACCGGGACCGGCCGCTCGACGCCCTCGAGCACGAACGACGGCACCAGCTGCAGCGTCGCCGCGGTGACGACGCCGAGCGCGCCGACGCTGACCCGCGCCGCGCGCCAGCCATCGGGGTCGGTCTCGGCGTTGAGTTCCACCCGGCTGCCGTCGGCGAGCATCAGTTCGATCGAATGCAGTGCGGCGGAAAGGTTTTGCAGGGTGGCGCCGGTGCCGTGGGTGCCGGTGGCGGTGGCGCCCGCCACGGTCTGCACGTCGATGTCGCCCAGGTTGGGGAAGGTGAGGCCGTGCCCGTGCAGCGCGTTGCTCACGGCGTTGAGGGTGCTGCCCGCCTCGACCCGGACCAGGCCGGTGGCTGTGTCGACGTCGAGGACGCGGTTGAGGTTGGCCAGGTCGACCAGCACGCCGTCGGTGAGCACGGCGTCGGTGAAGGAATGCCCGGCGCCCGCGACGCGGACCGTCTGACCCGCATCACCCGCCTGGGCGAGGATTTCCGCGAGCTCATCGGACGTGTGGGGCGTCGCGATGGCTGCCGGAGCGCACCGTTGATCGCCAGCCCAGTTCACCCACGAGTTGGTCATGTGACCAACTGTAGGGGATAGCCCTGTGATAAGGGCTTCTATAACGCAGTTGTTACCTTCGGCGTCCTCCGCAGGCGCCTTTCGCCCGCTCTACCTCGTCGTCGGTGAGTGGCGGCACCAGCAGCGGCTGGCGTGGCGTGCCGTCCGCGCGCACGCCGTTGAGGACGATCGCCATGTATCGCTGCCAGACGTCCGGATTGACCGGCTTGGCGAAGTCGGCGAGGCCGTCGACCATGTGGATCAGCGCGAAGACGTCATGCGGCACGATGCCGGGGGCGAGCGCTCCGGCGTCGCGGGCGCGATCGACGATGGCCGTGACTCTGGGCTTGATCCGGTCGCGCACGGCGACGAAGCGGTCGATGTTGCCGTCCTCCAGTTCGAGCATCACCTCGCTGAAGCCACGATTCACGGCCATATGCCTGCAGGCATATTCGACGAATTCCACGAATCCGAACCACGGATCGGCGTTCTGCAGTGCCGCTTCGGTCGCCTCGGCAAAATCATCGATGTTCTGTTCGAAGACCTCGCTGATCAGCTCTTTTTTGTTGGCGAAGCGGCGATAGACCGTGCCGACGCCGACGCCTGCGCGTTCGGCGACGTCATCGAGAGTGATCTCGAGTCCGTGCTCGGCGAAGAGTTCGCGCGCGGCGGCGATGATCCGCTGCTGATTTCGCGCGGCATCGGCACGCAGGCGGCGGGGCGGAGAGACGGCCGTGGCGTGATTCACACTGTCATCCTACCTTGTATCGGGATTAACCGGAGGCGTTATCTCCGTTATGGTGGTAGCTTTTCTTGGTAACCGGAGGCGCGAACTCCGCATCAAGACTCGAGACAAAGGGGACACATGACTACCACGTTCGACCGTGGGGCACCCGCCCCCGCGAAACCGGATCAGGGCCGCCGCGGCTCGCATGCTCTGCGCTGGTGGGTGCTCGCCGTACTCGGCGTGGCACAGCTCATGGTCGTGCTCGATGCGACCGTCGTGAACATCGCCCTGCCCGCTGCGCAGCGCGACCTCGGCTTCACCGACGGCGACCGTCAGTGGGTGGTCACCGGCTACGCGCTCGCGTTCGGCAGCCTGCTGCTGCTCGGCGGACGGCTCAGCGACCTCTTCGGCCGGCGCAACACCTTCATCATCGGGCTGATCGGTTTCGCGGGCGCCTCCGCGGTCGGTGGTGCGGCAACCAGCTTCGAGATGCTGGTCGCGGCCCGTGTCGGACAGGGAGTGTTCGGCGCGCTGCTTGCGCCCGCCGCGCTGTCGCTGCTCACCGTGACCTTCACCGAGCCGTCCGAACGGGCCAAGGCCTTCGGCATCTTCGGTGCGGTCGCCGGTGCAGGCGGTGCGATCGGCCTGCTGCTCGGCGGCATGCTCACCGAGTGGGCGAACTGGCGCTGGGTGATGTTCGTCAACCTGGCCTTCGCCGCCGTCGCGCTGGTCGGCGCCGTGCTGCTGCTCGCCAAGCATGTGACCAACGAGCGACCGAGGCTGGACATCCCAGGCACCGTCGTGGTGACCGCGGCGCTGTTCGGCATCGTGTACGGCTTCTCGCACGCCGAGTCGACCAGCTGGACCAACCCGGTCACGTTGGCCTTCCTCATCGGTGGCGCGGTGCTGCTCGCGGTGTTCGTGGTGATCGAGACCCGGGTCTCGCATCCGCTGCTTCCGTTGCGGATCGTGCTGGACCGCACCAGGGGTGGTTCGTTCCTCACGGTGTTCATCATGGGCATCGGCATGTTCGCGATCTTCCTGTTCCTGACCTACTACATGCAGCTGAGCATGGGCTACTCGCCGATCAAGACCGGCCTGGCGTTCCTGCCGATGGTCGCGGCGATGGTGGTGTCCTCCACCACGGTTCCGTCGCTCGTGCTGCCTAAGGTCGGCCCGAAGATCGTGATGTCCGTCGGATTCCTGGTCGCAGCAGGCGGTATGGCGTGGCTGACTCAAATCGGTCTCGACACCGGTTACGTCACGCACGTGCTGCCCGCGCTGATCCTGCTCGGCCTCGGGCTCGGTGGCGCCATGTCGACCGCGTTCCAGGGTGCGACCGCAGGCGTGCACCACGAGGACGCGGGTGTGGCCTCGGCGATGATCAACACCAGCCAGCAGGTGGGTGGCTCGATCGGCACGGCGCTGCTGAGCACCATCGCGGCCTCGGCGGCGACCGACTACCTGGCGAGCCGGGCGCAGGACCCGCTGACCGTGGCGCAGTCCGCGATCGAGAGCTACACCACCAGCTTCTGGTGGGCCACCGCGATTTTCGTGGTCGGCGCGGTGATCACCGCGGTGCTGATGCCGAACACGGTGCCTGCGCCGTCGGAAGGCGAACCGGTCATCGTGCACTGAGTTCCGCCGGAAATACACAGCGCCCGCGTTCAAAGACGAACGCGGGCGCTGTGCTGTGTGTGGTCGAGCAGTGAACTCTCTAGCAGTTACTCGGTGCGGGCAGACCCGCGAAGCGATCGGCGAGATAGCCGAACGCGGCGGGCGCGCCCGCGATGATCGCGGTGCCATGATCGGCGCCCGGGACCATATTGAGCAGCACCGGAGTGCCTGCGGCACAGTACCTCCCGGTGACCTCTCGCACCAACTGTGGTGACACCTGGTCGGATCCGCCGTGCCATTCGAAGATCGGGATGCGCGGCACACCGGGGAAGGTCTCGAGGCTGTTCTCGTGCAGCACCCGGATCACCACGGGGTCGGCGTCCATGGCGCCGTAGAACACGTCGGTGAAGCTCTTGTTCGCGCCCGCGTCGATGATCTGCTGGGTGCAGGCGTTGGCGATCTGGTCGCGCAGGGCGAAACCGGCCGGGTTGAGGATGCGATCCATCTGGAGTTCGTTCGGGTACTCCCGTTCCAGGCCCATGGCCGCCGCGAAGCCGAGGCCGAACAGCGGGCTGCGCTGCAATCCGACATCCTGGGCCAGCTTGCCGATGTTCATCGGCACACCGCCCTGCGCCGCGCCGACGAGCGGCAGTTCCGGCGCGTACTCGGGGGCGAGCGCCGCGGCGAAACCGGTCGCCATGCCGCCGCCGGAGTAGCCTGCCATGCCCACCGGGCTGCCCGCGAGATCGGCTGGGCCGAAGCGCTTTACGGCACGGATGCCGTCGAGGGTCAGCCTGCCGCCGAGCTTCGCGGCGCCGTACGCGCTGACCGGTCCGAGATGGTCGGGCACGGCGACCGCCCAGCCGCGGGCGAGCAGCAGGTTCAGCGCGGGCGCTTCCTGCATGCTGCCATCGAAGATGCTGTGCGAGGGCGCGCAGCGCGTGCCGAGGGAGTTGACGAAGGGCTGGTAGGAGACCAGCGGACGGTTCATGCCGCCGCCGGGCGGCAGCAGCAGCGTGGTCACCGCACCGATCGGGGCGCCCGCCGAATTGCTCGACCGGTACAGCAGCTGCCACGCGGTGGCGCCGGGGAATCCGGCCGCGGGCACCGTCCTGCTGCGCATCACGTCGCCCGGCTGGTAGTTCCCGACATCCGGCGGCGCCCAGTAGAAGCCGTCGCCGTCGGCGATCGGATAGATGGGCGCCGCCACCGCGGGCGCCAGGTGGCCGAGTCCGGCCGCGGCCGCCGCGAGCGCGACCACCGAGAGTCGCCGCAGGGTCCTTCCGACGGTTAGCTGTCGTCTGCCAGGCGTTTGCTGACGCCCCGGGCGGCACGGATCAGCCGTCTCCGGGTGCGCTGTCGAGTGTGCTCGTCGTGCCGCCATCATTGCTCCGACCTGAGTAAGTGGGGGATGGAGACAACTTCGGCCAAACCTTCAGGGCATTCGTACGCGGAACTGCACGATATGTCAACGAACAACGCTGTTCGTTATTGTAGCGCGCCCGGGTCCTGCTGAACGGACCGTCCGGTACAACCGATAGCATTACGCAGGTGGCGTTCGGGTCGAGAGGTCAGCACGTGGGCCGTGCCCCATTGGTCGAACCGACAGTGCTCCTGGTGATCTCGCTCGGCGGCGGGCTCGGCGCGCTGGCCCGCTACGGCTTCGGCCAGTGCTGGCCGGTGCGGCAGGGGCAGGTGCCCTGGTCGACGCTGGCGGTCAATGTCATGGGATGCTTTGCCATTGGGATCCTGATGGTTCTGGTCACCGAAGTGTGGGTAGCCCACAGACTGCTACGCCCCTTTCTCGGAATCGGTGTGCTCGGCGGCTTCACCACTTTCTCCACCTACGCCCTCGAGGTTCGTAGACTTCTCGAATCGGGTGCCATCGCCAAGGCACTCGGCTATCTCGGGGGATCGGTGGTGGCATCGCTGGGGGCTGTCGCGCTCGCCATGGGCATGACACGGTGGACAGTTGGACTTGCTCGGCGGCAACGGCAACGGCACGACGGAAGGGGGTAGGGATAGTGAGCGAACGAACCGACCACGCGAGCGAAGCGGGACGGTGGCAGCCGGCTGCGCGGCTGACGGTGCTGCTCGACGAGGACGACAAATGGCGGCACTCACCCCTGTACCACGAGATCGTGCGCCGGGCCCGGGACACCGGGCTGGCCGGGGCCAGCGTGTGGCGCGGCATCGAAGGCTACGGCGCGTCCTCGCGCATCCACACCACCCGCATCCTCGACATGGCCGATCATCTGCCGCTGGTGCTGATGCTCGTCGACGAACCCGAGCGGCTGCGCTCCTTCGTCGAACAGAACGCCGAGCTGTTCACCACCATCAACGTCGCGCTCTCGCCACTCGAGCTGTGGCAGGGAGCCGCCCGATGACCGTTCTGCTCGTCCTGCTCGGCGGGATGCTCGGCGCGCCCGCCCGATACCTCGTAGATCGTGTCGTATCAGCACGTTTCGATTCCGTGCTGCCGCTCGGCACGCTGACCGTTAACATTGTCGGTTCGGCGTTGCTCGGTGGATTGATCGGCGCTGGTGCGGGCAACTGGCTGCTGGCCGCGGCCGGTACGGGTTTCTGCGGCGCGCTGACCACGTTCAGCACGTTCGGTTACGAGACGATCCGGCTGGTGGCGGACGGCGCCTACGCCTACGCCGTCGGCAACATCGTGATCAGTGTCGCGGTCAGCCTGACCGCGGTCTTCGCCGCCGCGTCGACAACGCAGTGGTTGTCGACATGATCCTGATGACGAGCAGGGCGCCGTCGATACGGAAGGGAGACCCGAGCGTGGCCCATGATCGAGCAGGGCGACTCGCGCGTCCCACCGACCTGGAGGACATCGCACACCTGGTCACGGCCTACTACAGCCGTATTCCGGATCCGTCGGATCCGGCGCAGCAGGTGGTGTTCGGTACCTCGGGGCACCGCGGGTCGAGCCTGGACACCGCGTTCAACGAGGCGCACATCCTCGCGATCACCCAGTCCATCGTGGAATACCGTGCGACGCGCGGGATTACCGGTCCGGTGTACCTGGCCAGGGACACCCATGCGCTGTCCGAACCTGCCATGACGACCGCGCTCGAGGTGCTCGCCGCCAACGATGTCACCGCGATGATCGACGCCCGCGACCGGTACACGCCGACGCCCGCGTTGAGTCACGCTGTGCTGCGCCACAATCGGGGCGGCACCCGGAATCAGGCCGACGGCATCGTTGTCACGCCGTCGCACAATCCGCCACGCGACGGCGGCTTCAAATACAATCCGCCGCACGGTGGTCCGGCCGACAACACCGCGACCGACGCCATCGCCGCCCGCGCCAACGAACTGCTGAGCAACGGGCTGGCAGGCATCAAACGCACCACCTTGGCGCACGCGCTGGCGACCAACGTCCAGCGCTACGACTACCTGGACCACTACATCGCCGATCTGCCGAATGTGTTGAACCTGGACGCCGTTCGCGGCGCGGGCATCCGGCTCGGCGCCGACCCGATGGGCGGGGCGAGCGTCGACTACTGGGAAGAGATCGGGCAGCGCTACGACCTCGAGCTCGAGGTCGTCAACCCGTTCGTCGACCCGACCTGGCGGTTCATGACGCTCGACGGCGACGGCAAGATCCGGATGGATCCGTCCTCGCGGTATGCGATGGCGTCGCTGATCGCGATCAAGGACGACTACGACCTGTCCACCGGCAACGACGCCGACGCCGACCGGCACGGCATCGTCACGCCCGACGGTGGGCTGATGAACCCGAACCATTTCCTCGCGGTCGCGATCGAGTACCTGGTCGCGAACCGGATGGGCTGGGACGCGCTGACCAAGATCGGTAAGACGGTGGTGACCTCGTCGATGATCGACCGGGTGGTCAGCGTGCTCGGCCGCGACGTGCACGAGGTGCCCGTCGGCTTCAAGTTCTTCGTGCCCGGATTGTTCAGCGGCAGCCTCGCATTCGGCGGCGAGGAGAGCGCTGGCGCCTCCTTCCTCCGGATGGACGGCACCGTGTGGACCACCGACAAAGACGGCATCCTGCTCGCGCTGCTCGCCGCCGAGATCGCCGCGGTCACCGGCCAGAGCCCGTCGGCGCGCTACGTCGACCTCGAACGCCGCTACGGCACACCGGCCTACGCGCGCATCGACGCGGCGGCGACGCCGGAACAGAAAGCACTGCTTGCGAAGTTGACTCCGGACATGATCACCACCAAGGAGATGGCGGGCGAACCCATCACGTCCGTGCTCACCCGAGCGAAGGGCAACGGCGCACCGCTGGGCGGGCTCAAGGTGACCACCGAGAACGCGTGGTTCGCGGCGCGTCCCTCCGGCACCGAGGACAAGTACAAGATCTACGCGGAGTCGTTCCACGGCCCCGAGCACCTCGCGCAGGTGCAGGCGGCCGCGGAGGAAGTGGTGGGACAGGCGCTAGCCGGTGAATAGTAGATCGGTGGGCAGCAAGGCGGCACGTGAGCAGGCGCTACCCATCGAGATCTGGGTGCTTGTCGCGGGCGCGTTCGTCATCGCCATCGGGTTCGGGCTGGTGGCACCGGTGCTGCCGCAGTTCGCCCGCAGCTTCGGCGTCGGTGTTGCCGCGGCCTCGGCGATCGTGAGCGCGTTCGCGTTGATGCGCTTGCTGTTCGCGCCGATGAGCGGGCAGCTGGTGCAGAAGCTGGGGGAGCGGTCGGTCTATCTCGGCGGGCTGTTGATCGTCGCGGTGTCGACCGGTGCCAGCGCGTTCGCGCAAAGTTATTGGCAGCTCATGGTTTTGCGGTCGCTCGGCGGGATCGGGTCGACCATGTTCACGGTGTCGTCGCTGGCGTTGGTGATCCGGATGTCGCCGCCCGCGGCGCGGGGCCGGGTGTCGGCACTGTGGTCGACCAGCTTTCTGATCGGGTCGGTGAGTGGTCCGCTGGTCGGCGGTGTGTTGTCCGGGCTCGGGCTGCGCGTGCCGTTCCTGATCTATGCGGTGGCGTTGCTCGCGGTGACGGTGGCTGTCTATCTGGCACTGCGGAACTCGCAGCTGGCCGCGCCGGAAACGGTGGGCGGCGTGCGGATGATGTCGTTCCGGGAAGGGTGGGCGCAGCGGGAGTACCGGGCGGTGCTGTTGTCGAACTTCGCCAACGGCGCCGCGGTGTTCGGGGTGCGGATGGCGTTGGTGCCGCTGCTTGTCGTCGAGGTGCTGCATCAGTCGCCCGGCATGGCCGGGGTGGCGTTGACCGTGTTCGCGGCGGGCAATGTTGCGGTGCTCTTCTTTGCGGGCCGATACTCCGACCGGTGGGGGCGCAAGCCGTTCCTGATCGCCGGATTGCTGATCTGTGCGGTCGGCACCGCCGGGCTCGGGATCTCCCACAACCTGGTGTGGCTGCTGGTCACGTCCGTTATGGCCGGTGTCGGGGCGGGCCTGTTCACGCCGACTCAGCAGGCCGCGGTCGCCGACATCATCGGGCCGAACGCGCGCGGCGGGCCGGTGCTCGCCGGGTTCCAGATGGCGGCGGATCTCGGGACCGTGCTCGGTCCGGTCGCGGTGGGTGCGTTGGCTCAGCAGGCGTCGTATGGTTTCGCGCTCGCGGTGACCGGTGCGTTGCTCGCTGTTGCGGCGGTTGGCTGGGCGGTGGTGCCTGAGCCGATGCGTCAGCGGGCGACCGAGGAGGTGCCGGAGGCTTGCGAGCACATCTGTGGTGCGGATGGGGCCGATCATCAGTTGGTGACGCGTGAGGTCGAGCACGAGGTGGCAGGTACGCCGGTCGCGGACACCGCGGTTCCGCCGACGGTCGTGCAGGTCGAGGCCGAACCGACTGACCGCGATCGAATCGTCCACTGATCCGAGTCGCTGGTGCGACCTGTGATTTGTTCGGGCCGGAAGTAACGGCGCCGAGCAGTTGCGGCAAAGTATGCAGAGTGAGCGAATCGCGTTCGAACTACACCCCGAGGCCCATGTCCAGCACGACCACCTATGCACTGGGCGCCGTTGCCCTCGCATTGATCGTGGTGATCGTGATCGCGGCGATCACGTGGGGGCGCGACGAGCCCGCGGTGCGCAACGACGGATACGGGTCGGTGCACGATCCGGCGGTGACCGTGGTGCTCGAAACGGACGGTTCGATTCTGCTGCGCAAGCCGAGTGCGGTGAAGTCGATCGATATTTTCGAAGACCCGCTCTGCCCGGCCTGCGGGAATATGGAGCGCACCTATGGGCAGGAGATCGCTCAGCAGATCGACGAGGGCAAACTGGCCGTCCGCTACCGGCTGGTGAACTTCCTCGATCCGCGCTCGCGGAGCAAGGACTACTCCACCCGCGCTGTCGCCGCGAATCAGTGTGTGGCCGAAGGTCTTTCGAGCTCGGTGTACGCGAAGTTCCATACCGAGACGTTCACCACCAAGCGCCCGAGCGAGGGCGGCGCCGACCTCTCCAACGACGAACTCGCCGCGCTGGCCCGGGTCGCGGGCGCCGCCGAACCGGTGGTGCAGTGCATCGCCACCGGAGCCAAGGTCGACACCGCTCGCGCATCGGCGCAGGCCACCACCGACGCACTCGATGTGTTGACGGGTGGCAAGGCGGGTACTCCCTCCGTGTTCGACGGCAAGACCAAGATCGACGTGAGTAACGAGGACTGGGTAGCCGCACTCACGCGGTAATCCTGGTCGAGAGAAACGGCCATTGCGCCGCACGTCATCTGCTTGCGTAGCTAGGCTTTTCGAAGACGGTCAACTGTCCGAGTTCCACGCGCAAAGGGTGAACGATGACAAGCTCCGATTCGGCGCCAGTCGACTTCGACGTGTCCAAGCCGAGTATTTCGCGAGTCTATGACGCTCTGCTAGGTGGCAAGGATTTCTACCCTTCCGACGAACACGTCATCGAACACCTGCAGGAAACCATGCCTGAGGTCGATATGCTCGCCAAACTGAATCGAGCTGTGCTCGGGCGTGGCGTTCGCTATCTGGCCGGCACAGCAAAGCTGCAGCAATACTTGGATCTCGGCGCGGGTCTGCCGACCATGGAGAACACCCATCAGGTCGCGCAGTCGCTGCAGCCGAGTTCCCGTGTCGTGTACGTCGACTTCGATCCGATCGTGTTGGCGCATGGACGTGCGCTACTCGGCGAGAACGATCAGACGCGAGTCATCACCGCCGATCTGCGTGATCCCGCCAAGGTGCTCGCGCACCCGGACGTGCAGGAGCTCATCGATTTCGGCGAGCCGGTCGCCGTCTTGCTCGTCGGCATGCTGCATCACCTGCACGACGACGAGAATCCCGAGGACGTCGTCGACGGATACATGGATGCGGTGCCGGTCGGCAGTCATCTGTTCATCACGCACTTCCTCGACACAGGCGAGGAGTCGCGCGCGCTGGAGAAATCGTTCATCGAATTCCTCGGCACCGGGCGGTTCCGCACCGAAGCGGAGATCACCCGGCTGTTCCGCGGGTATCCGCTGGTCGAACCCGGTCTGGTGCCGCTGACGCTGTGGCGGCCGGATGGCATCGTGCGGGAGAAGTTGAGCTTGGTCGAACAGATCATCGTCGGCGGGATCGCCGTCAAGTCCTGAGTTCGCCGGTGCGTGAGCGTCGGTTGTTCTCGGCTGCACCGAGTTCGGGGTCTTGCCTGGGATCGCCGTCGGGTCTCGCGTTCGCTGTCGCATGTCGGCTGCGTATTCTCGGCTGGGTTGAGTCTCTGTCGGAGACTGTTGCCGGGTCTCGGCCAGTCCGGGTTCGGGGCGACACTGTAGGAGTACAGCCGCGCGACGAAATGTCGCACGCCGCACCGGGATAGGTGTTGTCGCGCCAGGTGCCGCCGATCGCATCGCCGCGTTCGAAGACGGCGAAATCGTCGATGCCCTGCTGGCGCAGACAGCTCGCGAGTTTGTGTGCGTAGTGGTTACGCGCGGTGTTCGCACCGCGGAGTGCGGGGGCCGGGCCGGACACACCACCTGCCCCGGCCCGGCCCGCTCGACGGGTGGTCCGACTCCTCGAGTTTCCCCGGGACCACGAACGCCGAGCATTCCGTTGGTCGAATGGTTCTCGGCGGCGTGGGCTCGAGGGCCGAGCCACCGAACACGTCGACGACTCGGCCCGCTCGGCGGGCGATCCAGCTACCCCAGTCAGCCGGGACCGCCGCAGGCCGAGCATTCGGGTGGTCAGCGGGGCTGGACCGCCGCAGCCACCGCCGGACGGCCCAGCCCCTTCGGCGGCGCGGCCTGACATCCCGGCCCCCGAGACCGCCGCACGCCGAGCCGACGATGCAGGGCCGAGCCGTCGACTCCATTCAGCCGACGGCTCGGTCGTGCTCGATGCCGCACTCCCGCTTCCCCAGCCAACGGGACTGCCGCACATCGAGTTCGGGTGGGCCGGGCCGTCGTATCCACCACGGGACGGCCCGGCCCGCTCGAAGGCGCGGTCGTGCATCCCAGGTCGGCCGGGTCCGCTGCGCGTCGAGCTGTCGGTTGGTCTTCGGGCCGAACCGTCACGTCCACCACATGCCGGCTCGGCCCGTTCGATGGCGCGGTCCCGCCTACCCAGTCGGCGGGACCGCCGCGCATCGAGATTTTGTTGGCTGGTGGGCCGGGCCGCCGACTGTCGACGACCCGGCCGGGTCGCTCGATGGTGTGCCTCCGATGCCCTCATCTCCTCGGACCACATCTCGAGCCTGCTGTCAGTACGCGGGATGGGCCGCGGGAGTCGTTGCCTCGTCGGGGATTTCGTCCTCCGGCGCGATCCGGCACAGTTGCCGGTGCACCAGGACGTGGCCGCGCAGCGGATAGGCGATCTCGTCAGGGAACATGCGTGTCTGGCGTTCCGGCTGCTCATCGCTCGTCCCGGCAAGCGCATCGATATCCCTGTGCGGGAACAGATATCGCGCACCCTCGCGAACGGTCACTTGCACCTCACCGGTCGGTGCCGTCCACCGCAGCCGATCCTGGTCGGCCGGCGTCGCCGACCACGGGACTTTCTTGTTGTCCGCCAACACCTTCAAGCGATGATGCCGCGAGCACAACACTGTCATGCCCGCGCGAGAGCCCGACTGGTCGTGCTGGTCGATGTCGGATTCGGCGGCAGGCATCGTGCACCCCGGAAACCGGCACATGCCGTCCATCGCCCGCACATCCCGATCCACCCGCGCGCCGCTATCCGGCTGCTCCGGAATCACTTGGAACCGAGCATGTTCGGCGAGCAGCCGCGCCAGCGCCGCATCGATCGGCCCGTAACCGGCCAAAAACGCGGGCGCCTCGGTGATTCCGAGCATCGTGTCCGCCGGAATCCCGATCTGGATCAGCGGCCTGCGCGGCGCGTCACTCGCGACATCGGGTTTCGGACAGCGCTCACCCCGCCCGCACAGACATCGCAACCGCCCCGACCCATCGGCCAGCGCCACCAGCGCATCCGCCCGCCGCTGCGGCATCGTCCGCGGATCCGCCGCACACACCTGCAAGCTCATCTCCCGCAGCCGCATCGCCACCGTCTGCGCACCCGGCGCGGGCAACACCCCGTCGAACGCGGCCATGCTGTCCTGCATCGCCCGAATCCGCACATCGCGATCCTCCTGCCGTCGCTCCCGACGCCGTTGCGCCCCAGCCGGATCCAACCGCGCAGTCCATCGTCGCGCCGCCTGCCGCAACCGCGCAGGTGTCGTCCGCGCCGCGGTCTCCAACAACCTCGGCTCCAGCTCGGCGAGCACATCCCTGGCCACCGCACGCGTGTTCTCGATGATCACCCGTACCTTCGCCAGATCGATCCGCCCCGCCGCGAACTCCGTTCGCGTGCGCGGCAACCAATCCTCCAGCGCCAGACCGACATCGATCATCGCGGCAACCGACCCCTCGTCGATCCGCAACGCCACCGCCGCCTCCGACGCCGCGAACTCGCCCGCCCGCACCCCGCCGGGCCCAGGCTCCGCGCTCACCGCCCGATGCCGCCGATACAACTCCCGCACCGCAAACACCTCCGCGGCCTGCGCGGCCGCCGAAGTCCCATGCGCCGTCCGAAGGGCATCGATCAGCCCCTCGTCGCTCATGGCCTGAAAGTCCATCGCCGAGAGATCGTTTCCTTCGAACATGCGTTCGAGTCTACGACGCCACCCGCCCCGCCGCCACCCCCGATTCATGGCGATTTGGCCGCCGCCACACCCGTGGTGTAACTTCGTTCAGGCAGTCAGGGAAACCTGAAAGCAACCGTTCGGGGCTATGGCGCAGCTGGTAGCGCACCACACTGGCAGTGTGGGGGTCAGGGGTTCGAGTCCCCTTAGCTCCACTTAAATCCCAGCTTAGGCTGGGATTTTTGCTTTCCGGACCGTCCTCGTGACGGCCGATCTCAACGCGTTAAGCGAGCACGACGCCTCCTGCAACGGCACCCAGTCCAGCTTCACCACGCTGGTTCGTGATTTCACCCGGCGGGGAAACGCGCTTATATCGGATAGGTGTCTCGGAACGCTTCGCGGATGGTCATGGCGTCAGCCGCGTCGCGATCTTCGATCCCGGAGACAACCTCGGACACACGCCAGTAGTTCGACGGAACCAATCGGCCTGACGTGACAGCGGCGAGTGCGACGTTTGCCGCTTCGTCCGGCTTGTCGGCCGCGACCAGAGCCAGCCCCAAATCCAGGTTGGCCGAAGCGATTCGGCGCGGCCGGACGGTCGCTGCGCTCGCGAGATCGGCGAGCACGTGCCGGGCGTAGGCCTCCGCCGCTGGATCGCCTAGCCACGCCAGTGTGGTCGCGACGTAGGCATCGGATTTCGCTGGGTCGTAGCGAAAGTGGTGCTCCGGCCGCTCGGGAGTGTTCAGTCCGGACACTAATCTGGCGACCCGGCGCAAGGCGCTGTAGGTGCCCTTGCTGTCGCCGAGCCGTGCCAGTGCACGACCCTCCTGGGCTGTTGCTTGGATGAATGCCGAGCAGCCCTCCGGCGCGCGCGCCTGTGCGACGCGGGATAGCTCAGCTGCCGCCGCATACTCGCCATTCGTCAACTGGTGCCACGCCCGTGTCTCGAGGCACCACGCTGCGATCTCGGGGTGTCCAGCTTCGTCTGCCAGTTTCCACGCGAGGTGACCTCGTGCCGCTGCGGCGGATGATTCACCCAGGTCGATGTGACATGTGCTCGCCAGCAGCGAGAGCCAACCAACTATGACGAGCAACCGGCGGTGCTGTGGAAGGGTCTTGCGGCTGTCCATCAACCGTCCGGCGTAGCCGAGATGCTGTCGAATGCGGACCAGCAATTCGCTTGGAGGAGTTGTCGAGTACGCCGCAGCCAAGTCGTCCACCGACAACTCCAAGCGGTCCAGGGTGTCTCCACCCAGATCTGATGCTGCTACCCGATGAATCCATTCGGCCGCGGCCTGTTCGCCGTCATCCGGTTCGACAAACAGCGCAGAGCCAACCCCCAGCGCCTGTGCGTAGGCGCTGACATGCTCGGGGTGGATTTCGCGCTGTCCCGTCTCCAGCAGACCAAGTAATGGCTTGCTGTAGTGCGTGCGAGCTGACAGCGCCGACAAGCTCAACCCGGCCGCCTCACGGGCAGCACGGAGCTGAGCGCCGTCGGGGATGGTGGCGTCAGAGTCCACAGGACCAGCCTAAAGCTCATGCAGAGCCTGTAGACGCATGTAGACGCCAATTCGTGCGGTTCCGCACTTACCCGATGGTTGTCTGAATGGATGCCTGGTAGGGGCTCCGTCCCTCATCCGCTAATCCGCCAAGGGCCGGGCCGTCAGCAACCAACGCGACCAGAGGGTTGAGCGTGACCGCGAAAGGCCTGCCGCAACGAAGCCCGTTTGGAACTCCAGGATCGTCCCGGTGCTGGGGTGTTACGTCCTCCAGCGCCGGGCGTACCAACGACGGGATGGTGTGATGAGTCGAGATCGGTTGCGTACCACCGAATCACCAGACGGCCGGAAGACCGCGACCTGGCGGCTAGTAAGTCGCCACTGCCAAGTGATCAACTTCCGGAACCGCGCCGATGCGTCGCCCGCATACCGCTGGCCTAGTGGAGACGAGATCGCCTCCGCGACAACGGGTTTAGTGGTGCTCGATAATCTTCCGAACCTGTGGGAAGCCCGTGATGAGTTTCCTGGTCATTGTGACCTGTGGGACGCGGTGCGTGCCGACTACTGGGCAGCACTGCTGAACGTCACCGATCTGCCGAATCCGATGGGGGCGTAGATGAATACCTTTGACGCACAACGTCAGCGAGTGATCGCACAGGCGGCACGTATCGGGTTGGCGGTGCGGCGCAGGAATAAGCACCCGTACGGATGGGAGCTGTTCGACAGGTCCGAGTATGTACACGCGTCCGGCGATCTAGACGAACTGATGACCTGGCTTGCCGACAACGCCATCCATCGCGAATCGCGATGAATCCCAACCGCTACCGGCAGCACTGTCACCTGACATGGGAGACTATCGTGCTCAGTTTGATGCGAGCGGCAGCCGACTACAGGAGGAGCTTTCATGGGGCAATCGGACGAACAGATCGGCTTCGAGATCGAATTCGATGACAAAACTCAAGGTTTCCTGAATTGGGTTGCGCCAGAGCGTATGGAAGCAGGCGTGCGAGCCTTCCTTACCGAGACTGTCCCCCATGTCGCCGACTACACGGACAGGTGGTGGGAGTCTCCCTTGACCTTGCGAATCCTCAAGGCCGCCAAGGAGCTCTTCGGCGATCGGGACGGATTACTTGACCTTGAGAACCGAGAAGCGGCAGACCAGTTCATTCGGTTCTATGGAGAATGCTTCGTGCGGCGGGCAGGTATGGAATGGACCAACCGCCCCGAATGGAGCAGCGCGCCACTGTATACAGATTTCAGTCCAGCAGTTCACGACGGTCACGGCGACGAACTTCGCAACATGGTGTCGATGACAGATTATCTGCTGGGCAACAACTCTGACGCTGATATGGCGGACTACGTGATCACGTCGGCCGCCCGCGATATCCGCAAAGCCAAAGAAGACAAGTAGTACCTTGTAACCGGGGGTGGGCACATCATGCCCGACGAGTATGACGTCGTACGCAAGAACTTAACCCCATACGAACGCGGGTTGTACTTCGAGCTGGGCAGGGCGCACGAGATGGGGGAAACACCGGATAGAGGGTGGGTGAAACAGTTCAGAATCCAGACCCCTAAAGGTCCGCGCATTCTGGACAACGCAGTGACCGCAGGTCGCGCCATCGAATCCGTGGAACGCAAATCGGGCAGGGTCAACGAGCGCGAATCTCGTGAGCAGATCGGCAAAGAGCATGCCGCGATCGATGCGGGACAGATTGCTAAGTCCCGCTGGGAAACCGTGGTTGGCGAGAAGGTGCCCGAGAAAACACGCGAGCTAATGCGAGACACAGCCCGCGCAACCAAAGGCAAGTTTCAGCACGTCGAAATCAGCCGAGAGGCAGCGGCCCGCGCCATCACCATCGGCCAGTCGCTGGCATCCGAGCAATTGGAGTTGATCCGTCCGCACGAACTGATACGAGCCGACCGTGCTCGCGAGCGGCTGGAGAACGTACGCAGAATCGAGCGAGCGAAGCAGAAGGCCCAGACATTCCGGAAGGCTCAGGAGTTCACAAAAGCTGCCGTGCGTGCCCGTGCCGACGCCCATGAGCAAGCAGCACGGGCCAAGTCAGCACCCGCACCCGTCCCGGAAACAGTGCGGGAGAAAGTCGCACGGGAGTCAGCTGAGCGTGCAGCGCGCGACTTCCCTACGGCGAGTGAACTGTTCAAAAGTCAGGATGCGGCCGCAGCTGACCATGCTGCACGGGAGGCGGCAGACGAAGCTGCACAGCACCGGGAAGCGGAGATACGTGAAGCCGCCGCCAGAACCCAGGCCGAGCAAGACAAAGCACGAGACGCCGCATACCGGCTGCGAGAAGAACAGGGCCGCCTCACCGAGAACGAGAAGCTGTTGTGGTTGGGGCAAGCCCAGCATCCATCAGCGGCAGTCAGGCAGGCACCTGGCCACACACCGCAGGTAGAGCGCGGCGGCACCGGACAAGGTCAGGGCCGCGACCGCGGTATCTCCCCCGAACGTTGACACCTACCAACGTCTCGCACCGGCACAAACCAGTGCTCGCCGCGCGGACCTCATCGGCAGTAACGCGCCGGATTCGGTTCCCCACTCCCGGCCCCACGCACCAGGAGTGCTGCGCGTCGTGTCGTGAGCAGGCGGGAACATGGACAGATTCGCGAAAAGTGTTGGGCCGCAGTCTTTGATGAGCCGCCAGAAGTAGATGGAAAGAGTTAGGGGACCCGGAAGGGGAAGAAAAGGAAAAGAGAACCGGAACCCAACTCAGAACTTGCCGAATTTACCTCTACTGGATCAAGAGCGGCGCGCTACGCGCGCCGCCCAGGGTGCCCGCCCTCCGCTCTGCTCCGGGCAGCACCCTGGCACGCAGCCAGGATGGGACCAATCAGCGAACAGCGTACGCGGCATACTAAAGAAAGCACGCAGACTGCGGCCGAAGCGGATTTATAAGACCCCAACTGCACTTATCTAACGCTCAGCGGCCGTCACCGTTATCATTCTGCTCGATGAACTGGGCTTTCTCGCCATTGAAGTACCGAGAGTGTGTCTTCCTTACGCTATCAAGTGAATCAGAAGAAAGCGCAGCAATTTCTATATCTCCGTCCGCAAAGCGAGCATCCGACTCGAGACGGAGGCGTTCACGCAAAGCTTCCCGATGGCCATCTTCGCCGTCGAATTCGATCACCTGATATTCGCCAGATATTCGCTTATAAAAGATCAGAAAACCAGCCACAGGCTATTCTCCCTTCTTGCGCATATTGCGGATATCGCTCTCTAACGACTTCAACTGCCTTACGATCATTAAGTCATTCTGAGCATTAGAAGAGTCGTTTGCTTTCCACTCGCGATGCTCTACGTCCCAATCAATTTTGCACTTCTCCAATTTGGCAAGATATACATTGCGGTTAATGTAGTCTTCGGCCGGTGTAAGGCCCAGAAGATGATGTATCGAGTCCTCCAGAATTTGATAGGATTTGTCAGTTTCGAGTCGCCTATCTCTGAGTAACTTCTTGCGATCCTCCACAACGGCCAGCCGTTCGGAGATCTTGAGCGCCCTCTCGACTTGTTCGCGTTCTTTTCGGTCTGTGGGCAGATTTCCATATCTGATGTATCGACCAAGATGGTCAGCAAGCGCCTCGAATAGATTCGCCCAAGCGCCTTGGAGTGCTGTACGTATCTGTATTTCAACCCTACCGGCCGGCATCTTTGCGCGAATATGCAAGGCTCGATACCCAGAATGGGGAGAATGCCGCGTATCACTGATTACCTTGTCGAATTCTTGACCCAGTTCAATCGCAATCAGTTTCGCCAATTCACCTTGATCGTCCAGATCCATAGCAGCCTCAACACGTACGCCAGCGATGTCGACGATACTCGGGAGTTGCAATGATGGCGTAGCTACTAACTTGTCCCGAAGTGTATGGATCGTTTTTGGCCGTGAAGAAACTTCAGGTCGTCGTTGGCTAAGAATGGGCGAAAATTCCATACGCTTTATGCAGTCTTCCACGGCAACTGCCAGGTCTCCATACCACATAACAACTTCGTCATAGGATATTTCGGTAGCCTCACGTTCCCGACTCTCGCGAATTGCCCGCCCGAGTCTTTTCAGCTGACTACCCGTCCAAGGAGGTTCGTCCGTGAGCTCCATCATGCAACTATAGCTCGGTAATCAGGGCGGTCCCTGCCGCGCCCCTGCGGGGCTTGCCGCCTACTCCCCGACGCCTGCCTGCCCATAGACGTCCTCCGACTCAGTTCTCGATCTCTACCGGCTGTGATTGATGCGTTCCAGCTCCCGAACAATATCATCTTGAACCTTTTCATCGAGATGAATGGTGATCTTTAGGGCGATCACGATCGGCTTCCCGGACCACGCTGCGCCAGTGTCCAAAAGATTCTGCAATTCGGAGATAATTCGGCCGATGGATTCTTCCATACTATGCACGGGTTTATCGGGAAGCCTGGCAAAACAAGAGACAAATCTCTGCAGCCTTCGAGGCGCAGTCACATATTTGGCCGAATCGCACCATTCTAGTAGCTGCTCGTACACTGCGAGAACCCTCCGGGCGATCTCGCCAATCAATCTAAAATCTCCTGGAGGATTTCCTTGTCGTCCAAAGGCTTGGACGTGGAAACTCTGATCCAAGGCAAGATTCAAGTTGTGAGTTATCTGATTGTACTCGTCGTACAACATTCGTGCCCAGCTCAATGCTTCGCCTGAGTTCTCGATCACTGTGCGCCGAGGTTGGCGCGAGCTAGTCCTCCGCGACTTGATATCTCGAACTCCAATGTTCAGGTAACCGGCCAAGAGAAAGTATTCCCACAGCCATGGACGGAAGGCGATTACGTGATTTATATCGTTCTCGGTCCGGGGTACGTGCGACAGGACTTCGGGTACGATTGTGTCAACGCTCGTGTTACTGCCAGCTGAACTGATGCCTTCTTCCTCGCAAGAACCGAACTTGGCGGCCGCCCAGTGTTCGTGATCATCCTTCATTTTTCGGACACGATCGACGGTGTAGAACGTGGGCTGATCGTCAATCATCTTATGGTGCACTTTGCACAGAAGAATCAGATTCTCGTACCTATCGAGCTCTGACGTTGCAATCATCCCTCCGCGGGGACCGCCGTCTGACCGGGCAACGATGTGCGCCTCGTCCCCAACGACCGACTCTCGGTCGGTCTCCGTCGCGTTCAGAACCAGCGGCTGCCTACAGACTGCGCAGGCGTTATGCGCGCGCGCCCACAGGATCTTCCGATCCCGAGCTTCGATGGCCATAGTCAAGTCTCGCAGCAACTCCCGACGTTTCGCATCCGAGGCTCGACCGTCGAGCCCCGGACGCCAGGTCCCTGCGAGTGCACCCGGTTGCTGTGCCGCGGCCCGGATGATAGCCGCGTAGTTGCTCGGAGCGTTTGAGTCTGGCGTGTCTCTGCGGTGACACGCCAAGCTGGTGCCGCGATGGCATACAACGAAATCCCAACAAATTGCTCTCAAGCCAACGCTTCTCGAACCCTGATTCGGTTGTCCAAAGTCGTGCGTGGTTGCCATGTTGCCTGCTCAGCGCCATTTTTGGCAAGTTCATGACAGTCGATAGATGTCCGTAGTAGCGCTGCACCGCGCCAGTGTGGGGGTCAGGGGTTCGAGTCCCCTTAGCTCCACTCGTGAGGGAGTAGGCAGAGTTCTGCCTACTCCCTCACTCTGTTTCAAGGGCGACTTTCAACATAGGTCCGTGATGATTTCGGCCGATGGTCATCCCAAGGAGTAGTGGACAGTCGCAGCTGGTGCCTTCTGCCGGTGTAGTCGTCATGCCTCGAGCGTGAGTGGTTCACAGAACGACGCCATCTTGGCGACAATCAGCCTCGGTGGGTGATCGCTCGAGGCACGGGTTGGCCCGGCGCGATTCCTGAGGGAGGCGTAGTGGCAGCGGGTTGCGGAGTCGGGCGTTGAGCTGTAGGTCACCCCAGACGGGGGATGTCCCGGCTCGGCGTCAGGGATGGCTCACTGCTTCTCATCGAGTTCGGACTCGCAGGGCTGGCCTGTGGTTCGAACGCTGTCAGACGTGACCTGAAAGCCGACGCCCCAGTTTGTGTCCGCTGAAAGGGACTTCAGTCGATGTCGAAATACTGTGACCATTCGGGGTCGATCGAACGGCCTTGTTCACGCCTGAACTCGAGCCGCTCGCGCTGCGCCTGAATGTTTGGCGCAGTGCTGTCGAACCACGATGTGGTGGTGGGCCAGCCGACGCGGGCATACTCCTGTTCGCTGAGCGCCCACACTGGTGGGTTGGGGAGGCTCAGGTCGGCACCGTCGATCATGCAGTACCAGTAGGCCTGATGGTCGACCAGTACGAGCATCCCGGCCGGGTCGACCATCGTGTTCTCGATCTGGGACAAGGAAGCGATCGCACCACGTTTGCTCTTGGCGCCTACGACTTGCACGCCGAAGGCGCTGCCTGCATGCCACAAGCCAGGGGTGAACCCGATCAGCCGCAACACTTCTCGCACGGCAACGGGTGTGGCCGTGATTCCCTGTTCGGCAGCCCAAGAGTCGATCTGCTCGTCGGAAGCACCGAACATCGAGGTGGGTTTCAGGCCGTCGGCGATGACCCTGTCGAAGGTCGAGTGGATCGCGTCGATGACGTCCTGGTTGGTGTCGGTCATGGGGTCAGTTCTCCTGAGCGAGGTTGCGGACTTCTTCTCCTGAGCGAGGTTTGCGGACTTCAAAAGCGGATACCGGGAAACGCAGTCTGGTACGACTCCATCACATCCGCGCACGAGTCGCAGACCTGCTCCAGTCGTGGGAAGTTACGGCCGGCCGGGTAGTCGACTATCAAGCGGACGTCGCCAGTGATGTCATCAACCGTGAATGGGATGTATTGGTAGCCGGTCTTTTCGGCTTTGAGTTTGCCGATATGGTTGAGGCGCTTGATGGTTTCCAGGACGCGATCGCGAGCGCGTTCGGCTTCGCCGGCCAAGCCTGGGCGATAGGTAGTCTCGGTTGTCGTTGTCCTCCAACAACTCCTGCGGCGGCGATTGAGCCGAGTTGAGCAGCAACAGCGCCAGCTGTGCCCGCAATCGCTGTTGCGCGCGATCGGTGTATGTGAGCCGTGCATAGATGCTCCATCATCAATTGCGGTGATCAGACTCAAGGAATCTCGGAGAGTGCTTTGATACGCATTGTTCCGGATGATGAGTTCGCAAACTGTCATGAAAATATCGTTGGCGTTCTGGATATCGCAGTATTGCTCACTCAAGGTTTAGGCCCTTTGATTAATGACTCTATCTCGCGTAGCTCGTGAGTAAGAAATAGATCTAATCAGAGTCTCGGTAGATTGGCGGATAACCCGATCATCATGGTTTCCCGCCAGTGGCTCGGCTCAACGTTCTGACTGTATCGCTCGCGAGTAGGTTGGATGTGAGAAATCTCCGGGTAAGGAATCGCCACAGATGTGTATCGGCGAGCTCGGAAAACCTCACGAAGTCTCCGAACGGGTTGGTGTGTTCGCGGAGATCCTGGAGTTCGGCCGTCAGCGCCTCCCATTCCGCCGCGCCGACATACCAGACGACGCCGAGTTCCGGGTCGTCGTCCGGGCCCGTGGATTGTCTTGGGAGCAACGGTATTTTCTCCGCAGTGCCGTCCAACCTCGGATTCGGAGTAACGGAGTAATCCGACACGCGCACGGCCCACGCTCTGGCCTCGCGTGCGGACTTGATGGGGTCATCCGGGTTGTATTCATGAACGGGCCAGGGGGGAGCCACGTCCGACGCATCGGGAACAAAGCTTATCTCGACACGCCGGTTAAGTCCGACGACATAGCCGCCCTGCAGCAGGTCGGGTTCATCGAATGCGATCGCCGACTGAAGCTCTTCTGCATGGATCAGGAAGTCGAGTTCGTTGGGAACCTTACTCATCGATGTCCTTTCAAAACACGGCCAGTTCGTTCGTACATGTACACGAGAAAGTCTATATCCGGGAAATATTCTTCGGCCCAAGCCTTATCCTGGGCACCCTTCGAGCCGCGGGCATCGACCACCTTTCGGTATTCACCCCATCCCGTCTCGACCAGATCGGCCTGTTCATCGAGAACCTCCTTGGGTGCGCCTCGATTGGCCAACCAAAGATACTCTTTCAAGCGGATGTGGATCTCTACGATCTTGTCATTTCGTCCGGTGAAATCGCCCGGGGTGTGCGGCAACGTCCTATCAAATTTCTTGCCAGGTATTCGCTGAATTCTTTCGTGGATTGGTGGGTTGTCACGGAATCGATATAGAATCTGGTCGAGATGTCCGAATTCGTGCTCGAGGTCGAGGAAGCGCATACCGCTGATTCCGCGCACGTATTGCTCAAATTCGATGATGTTCTTGTCCTTGTCCACGATCGCGTTTCGCACCACCCGCGGTGACTGCCCAACGTAATCTTCGATTCTGAGTGGGTAGCCGATCCTTTCCAGTTCTGCCGTGATCGCCGGGAAGGCTGGGTGTTCCTCCATCCGGACGGTTCCGAGGCGAATGCTGTCGGGTGTCGGGTCCACTCCGTCGTAGAGGGATGATCTGGATTTTGCCATGAAGCCGGGACCTACGGCATCCTCAGCCATTGTCCTTGCGCCGCTGGTTGGGCCGGGTAGCTTCGTGGACGGGCTGTGTAGAACAGTCGTCGTATTGCGCGGGTTAAGCGGCAAGCCGTCGGCAGTGATAGTCGTGCCGGTCTCTAGCGAGGCGGTTGCTGGCTGATTGGCGACAGGCTTCGGTGCTACGGGCGGTTCGGCTGTAGGTCTGACCGGGGAATTGACCTTGGGGGAAACGTCGCTGGCTGCATTGCCGGAACCTGAGGGGATGGTCTCGTCGGCTGCTTGTCTTGCTGCGGATGGGGCGGTGTCATCGAGGATTTGGCCGGTTTTGGTTGCCTGTGTACCTGCCTTGCTTGCTGCTTCGTCGAATTTGGCCGCGATTTTGGGGAGTATTTTTGCGCCAGCCCGGACAGCGACGTAGCCGAGTCCTTCTCCGGCGACGGCCCAGATGAGTTCTGTGGCAATGGCTTTGCCGATGTCGTTGCCGATTTGTTCGCCGGTGCGGATCTTGCCGGGGTCGGTGGCCCAGTGCAGGCCGGTGGCGTCCTCGATGAGTAGTCCGCCGCCTTGGACCTGGTACATCCGATCAGCGTTTACCCCTGCGGGGACGGGGATTTCCTGGATCGCGGCAAGGTCGCTGTTGTTCATCGCTCCGATGGCGCTGAGATCTCCGCTGGGGAGTTCGACGAAGAACAGGCCGTCTCCGGCGGGGGTGACCGGGTAACGCAGGGGTCCGTTGTAGGTGGGTGCAGTGGTGGGGGTGGAGGGTCCGTAGTCCGGGCCAGGCAGTTGTGAACCGCTCGGGGCCAGGATGGCTCCGTGGGGTCGGTCGGTGCGGACACCGTTGCTGCTGAGGACTCCCGCGGTTTGGGCGAAAGGATTGTCCGGCAGGACCGGGACTCCGTTGTTGTCGACACGGATGTACTGGTCGCCGACCAGGACGATCCGGTACCCGTCAGGGGTGGTGATCGCACCGTCGAGACCGCGGTAGAACTCGAAGTACTTCTTGGTGTCCTGGTCGTAGCTCACGTTGCCGGTGTTCAGGGCCATGACGTGTTCTTTGCCGTCGGCGCCGAGCACGCTGAGGCTGGTGATCTTGCCGTCGTTGTTCTTGACGACTCGGATTGGGGCGTTGGGGTTGGCTTTGAGCCGTTCGATTGCCTCGACGAGTTGGTCGGCGTCTGCGGCATCGGTGATGGCTGAGCCGAATACCGATGGTGGAGTCTTGGTGGTGGGGTTGCCCGGCTGGTTCTGATGGGGGTTCAGCATTTGCTGGGTGATCCGCCCGAGTTCGGTGCGGGCTTGGGTGGCTGCGTCTTGATAGGACAGTGTTGTGGCGGTGCGGCCGTTGTCGAGTTCCTCGACGTCGATCCCGGGTTTGCTGCTGATGGTGGTAGTGGACCCGTTGGCGAGGGTGACGGTGTTGTTGACCTGCCAGCCATCGGTGGTTGCGGTGATGGTCTTTTCGACCTTGCCGCCCCCGCCCAAGGGAGTGACCCCGGTGCGGTTGTCGGCCAACGCATTAGGCAGGTCGACGATGTCTTGGGCGGTTCGCTCGCTCGCTTGCTGCTGGGGTGTTTTGCGTGTCCCGTCGCTGTTGTAGATGCTGCTCAAGCTCGGCATGGTTTTGAGCAGGTCGGGATCGATGCGATCGGGGATCTGGGCCGACTGGTCCGGCCCCGGCTCGACCGGTTGTTGGGTGTTCGGTTGTGGCGGTGGAGAACTCGGCTGCTGCTGGGCAGGGGAGGGAGGGGGTGTGGCGGGAGGCGTGGCCTGCGTGGGAGGTGTGACCGGGGGTGGGTTCGTGGCGGGTCTGGGTGGAACTGGCGCGTCAGGGACGGTGGTCTCGGGGTTGGGTGTTGTGGGCCGGTTGGGTGGTGAGGTTCCTGGTTGTCCGGGTGCGTTGGGATCGGTGGGTAGGGCGATGTCTTTGGCCGATGTCGAGACACCCGCTGTGACAGTTGGTTGTGCGGTGCTGACGAGGGGTCGGCCTTTGATGTCGTCGTTTTCTGAGATGGCGAAGAAGTCGTAGGGCTCGTAACGGGTTTCGGTGGTGGTGGTCGCGGTGGCCATCATTTGCTTGGCGGCCCAGATCCGCTCCAACCGGCCAGCTGCCCCTTGGGCGCCCATTCCGTGGAAGGTGTACACCTTGCCACCGGCCTCTCCTGAGCGGCTAGCGGAGGCAGCAGAATTCGCTGGTGGCCCGGGATTGGACGGTGGTACAACGGACCACAGCCGCTCGTTGTCGCTCCCGGTCATTTCCGCCTCCTTGCGCGAAAGCCATTACCTACCAATGCGGTTGCCGAATGTGGGAGTGATGTGGTTGCTTCGAGACTTTCGGTCTCGGTGCAGGGGAAGGGCATGTCGGGTCGCCTCGCGGGTTGGGAATGTGGTCGCGGCACGCTGAACGGCGTGATGGTGGGTGCACATGTGCGCTGAGCGCCAGAGGTCACGGCCGCCGTGCAGGCATGACCTAGGACCCGTCCGATGGCCTGTCTTGCCGCGACAGCCTTTCGAAGCGAAGCGGGGATAGGCAGCCTGTAAACGAGCGATGCCCTGATCCCGCGGTGGGATCAGGGCATCGCGTCGAAAGTGGTTGGGGTGAAAAGATTTCGACGCATATCAGGGCCAGGGCACAGCTGTGCTACTGCTGTTATGTTCACCGAAGAGGGTCGATCTTGTCAACGAGCTATGGCCGCACTCACATGACACCATCAGTCAGGTCCGGCACTCAGTTGCTCATCATGAGACGCTGCGGCGTCGCAGCGGTCCCGTCGGTTTTCAAGCATCGGGGACTGCGTAGTGCGGCTTGTGGGAGCCAGCGTGTTGGCAGCGGCATGCTCGCGCGGGTGACGATACCGACCGGCTTTTACCGCTGACCCGCCACCGGTCGACGAGCACCGCAGTTCAGACCCGCGGTCCAACGCTCGGCTATCGGCCACTTCAGAGCGGACGTTCTGCGCCGCAGTCGATCTCGCGGCGCGGACCGCGTGCCATGCGGCAATTCCGGATGCTCGGAATCGCAGCGCGCCTTAGCTCGTGGCAAGCAGCAACGCTGTGCGTTTGGTCAACATCGTCCGAGATGCATTACTGGACAGGCGATCACGGGGAAACTATGTAACTGGCCTCTCGGCCGATGCCGCCCTCAGTTCCCCATGATCACCTGACCGGCCGCGGTCGGCGCGCACATCGGCGAGAGCGGAGATCAAAGCCCCATAACCCTGACGCCAGCACGCGCCAGCCGCGCGATCGCCACCGATCCGATGACCACACAGGAAGATCAGGTGCGCCTCGCGTATTAGACCGTGGAAATTGAGCATTGTACGAATCGCCGTAGGTGGCGCATGCTGGGGAGGTTGATCTCATCCACGGAGGAATTCTCGGTGTCCTCCACGGCGAAAGGTGAGAACCCGTGACTGCCGCCACAACGATGCCGGTGACCAGCACAACGACTCGGAATACCGCCAGCGAAATGGTCCGCAACGCCAAGACCACGGAATTGCGGGTCGCCAGCCGCATGTACGAATTGTTCGACGTCGACAATCTCGCCGGAGTCGATGAGATCTACGCTCCCGATCTGCTCGACCACGACGGCGTGTACGGCGACCCGTCCGCCTCCGGAATCGACGGCGCGCGCAGATTCCACGACGAGATCCACAACGGGTTCACCAACTCGGTGCACCGTCTCCTGTTCCAGGCGCAGATGCCGGGCGGATGGGTGGTCAGCCATTGGGAATGGACCGCCGAACACACCGGACCCGCGTTCGGGTTCGAGGCCAGCGACAACAAGGTCCAGATCCACGGCACCGATATCGTTCGAATCGATCACGAGAAGATCGTCGAGATCTACCACGTCGAAGAACTGCAGCAACTGTTCGAACAGCTCGGGAAATAGAAGCACCCGGTTTCGTTGCGGAGCGTGCTCGTTGGGTCAGCGCGGGGAGCGTAGGTCGCTCGCGCCCGAAACAAGGTCAGCAGGGGATTCTGACGACCCGTCGTTCGCATTGCGTGATCAGTCGATGATCTCGGCCGCGAGCCGGGCGCGCATCAGGTCACTGAATGCGGTGACGGCCGACATCGGCCTGACCATGTAGGTGAGTACGGCGATGCGATCGGAATCGTCGACCTGTAGCAAGGCGATGCTTTGCGCCACGACATTGTCGACGCGTCCGCGGAACAGCAGGGCGTGCGCCTCGGCTGGGCCGGTATGCCAGACCGCCCCGGCCAATTCACCCAAATAGCGGGCATCGTCGAAGGTGTCCATCAGCGCGGAGATGATCGCTCGGCCGGCGGTGTACCCGCGGTATGGCTTGTCTTCGGCCGCTGGATACATGTCGCAATCCGGCGCCAGCAGCGCCGCCATCTGATCCAAGTCGTGCGCGAGGAATGCGGTCCGAAACCGGGTCGCGGTGTCGGGAGCTACAGCGGTCAAGGCAACCTCCTGTTCGATAGGGGTCGACACCTTGCAGTGCACTCGTGGCGATATGCCGTCGCCGGTCCTGAATCTTCGTACCCGAACCAGATTCGATGCCCGGGCTGATTTACTCGCGCGCTATTTCGTCGTCGGCCGCGCCTGTGAGTGACCTTAAGCCCATGTGGATAGGTGAATAGCGTACATCGGCCGGGCAGTGTGTCGCCGCAATCGCAGCTGATCGCTGAAAAGTAGCCTCGACTTTCTCGATCTCGCCGCTGGCGATCAGGGGTACCGTGATCTTGGTCGATCCAAGCCATATCGAAGCCGCGGGATATTTGCTCACTGCCATGCGTCACACCCTCGAATCGCAGTCGAAGCAGGAGGTCGTGGATGGACAGCGAACGGTCTGCGGAGCTCGGTCGCAAGGTCGCCGATCTGATCGCTTGTGATGAGCAGATACGCAAGGCCCAGCCCATCGAGGAGATCAGCGCGGCCATCGCCAAGGAGGGCACGCCGCTCGCGCAGATCGTGGCGACCGTGCTGGAGGGCTATGCCGACCGGCCGGCACTCGGCGAACGTGCGGTCGAATTCGTCACCGATGAGAACGGTCGACGGCGAGCACGAGCATTGCGCTGGTTCGACACCGTCACCTACGGGGAGCTGTGGCGGCGGGTGTGCGCGCTGGCCTCGGCGTGGCATCACGATTCCCGACATCCGACGCGGGCAGGCGATTTCATCGCCATTCTCGGTTTCACCAGCATCGACTACACCATCGTCGATCTGACCTGCAACTATCTCGGCCTGGTTTCGGTGCCTTTGCAGGCCGGTGCATCGGAGGCTCAGCTGACGCCGATTGTCGTCGAGACCGAGCCGCGGGTACTGGCCGCCGATATCGAACAGCTCGAGCGGGCGGTTGATCTGTTGCTGGTCGCCGATTCGGTGCGATCGCTGGTGGTCTTCGGCTACCGCGCCGAGGACGACGATCATCGCACGGCCGTGGAAGCCGCTCGCCAGAGGTTGAGCGATGTGCCGGTGCAGCTCGAGACGGTCGACGCGGTGATCGCCCGCGGGCAGGATCTGCCCGCCGCGCCGCTGTACACCGGCGGCGATCAGGATGCGCTTGCGCTGCTCCTCTACACCTCGGGCAGCACCGGAACACCCAAAGGGGCGATGTACCCGCAGCGGCTGGTGACAGGTTTCTGGCTGCGCGCCTTCGGTGCGCCGATACCGAGCATCGCAGTGAGTTATCTGCCGATGAGCCATATGGCTGGACGCGGTTCGCTCTTCGCGTGCCTGTCCGTCGGCGGTACCGCGTATTTCGCGGCCCGCAGCGATATGTCGACACTGTTCGAGGACATCTCGCTGGTGCGTCCGACGACACAGTTCTTCGTGCCCCGGGTGTGCGAATTGGTGTTCCAGCGCTTTCAGAGCGGAGTGGACCGCAGGCTGGCCGACGGCGGTGATCGGGACGCAGTCGAGCAGCAGGTGAAAACCGAACTGCGCGAGCAATTGCTTGGCGGACGCTTCTTGTCCGTCACGGTGGGTAGCGCGCCGCTGTCGGCCCAGATGAAGACGTTCATGGAGTCCGTGCTCGACACCGAGGTGATCATCGGTTACGGCGCAACCGAGTCCGGCGGCATTCTGGTGGGAAACGAGATTCAACGCCCGCCGGTGATCGACTACAAGCTGGTCGACGTGCCTGAACTGGGCTACCTCAGCACCGACAAACCCTTTCCACGCGGCGAGCTACTCGTCAAATCCGAGACCATGTTCCCCGGCTATTACAAACGACCCGAGCTCAACGCCGAGGTCTTCGACGCCGACGCGTTCTACCGCACCGGCGACATCATGGCCGAAATCGGGCCCGACCAGTTGCAGTACCTGGATCGGCGCAACAATGTCCTGAAGCTGTCGCAGGGCGAGTTCGTGACAGTGTCGAAGCTGGAAGCCATCTTCACCAGCAGCCCACTGGTCCGCCAGATCTACGTCTATGGCAACAGCGAGCGTGCCTACCTGCTGGCCGTGATCGTCCCGACGGAGACCGCTCTTGCCGCGCACTCGGATGTCGCCGATCTGAAGGGGGCGATCAACGAATCGTTGCAGCAGATCGCCAAGCATGCTGAGCTGAACCCGTACGAGATTCCCCGTGATTTCCTGATGGAGAACGAACCGTTCAGCATCGACAACGGCTTACTGTCGGGGATCGGAAAGGTATTGCGCCCCAAGCTGAAGCAGCGCTACGGCGAACGTCTCGAACAGCTGTACATCGAGCTGGAGCAAGGACAGGAAGAGGAGTTGCGCGCCCTGCGCCGCGAGGGTCGCGATATGTCGGTGCGGTTACTGGTTGGCCGGGCCGTGCGCGCTCTCTCGGGGTGCGCGACAACCGACATTCGTCCGGATGCGCATTTCATCGATCTTGGCGGTGATTCACTGTCGGCGCTGTCGCTGTCGAATCTGCTGCAGGAGGTTCTCGGGGTCGAGGTGCCGGTCGGTGTGATCGTCAGTCCAGCCATCGACTTGCAGCAGTTGGCGAACCTCGTTGAGCAGCAACAGCGGTCGGGTGACGCGCGGCCAACGGCAGCCTCGGTGCACGGTACCGGCACGCAGATTCGTGCGACCGATCTCAGCCTGGACAAGTTCATCTCTGCCGAAACATTAACGGCCACAACGGATCTACCACGTGCTGGGCAACTGCCGCGGACAGTGTTGCTGACCGGCGCCAACGGATATCTCGGCCGGTTCCTGTGTATGGAATGGCTGCAACGGTTGCACGACGTGGGCGGCACCGTAATCTGCCTCGTGCGTGGCAACGACGCGACCGCGGCCCGCAAGCGCCTGGACGACGTCTTCGACAGCGGTGATCCGGAACTGCTGCGGCGCTATCGGGAATCGGCCGATGGCACCCTGGAGGTGCTCGCAGGCGATATCAGTGACCCGAGTCTCGGTCTGACAGAACAGGATTGGCGTCGGCTGGCCGAGACCGTCGACCTGATCGTGCATCCTGCGGCGCTGGTGAATCACGTGTTGCCCTACAACCAGCTGTTCGGTCCGAACGTAGTCGGAACCGCCGAGATCATTCGGCTGGCGCTGACATCGCGGATCAAGCCGGTGACCTACCTGTCCTCGGTGTCGGTCGCGTCGCAGTCCTCCGGAGCGTTTACCGAGGACGGCGACATCCGAGAAATGAGCCCGCTGCGGTCGATCGACGATGGCTACGCGAACGGCTACGGCAACAGCAAGTGGGCAGGTGAAGTGTTGCTGCGCAACGCGCACAGCCTGTGTGGGCTACCGGTGTCGGTATTCCGATCGGACATGATTCTGGCCCACAGCCGTTATGCCGGGCAGCTGAATGTGCCGGATATGTTCACGCGACTGATCCTGAGCTTGCTCGCGACCGGTCTGGCCCCGAAGTCGTTCTATCAGCTCGACGGCGACGGCAATCGACAGCGCGCCCACTACGACGGTCTGCCGGTCGACTTCACCGCGGCAGCCATCACCACCCTCGGTGCCGAGCCGACCTCCGAATTCGAAACCTTCGACGTGCTCAATCCGCACGACGACGGAATCTCCGAAGACGAATTCGTCGACTGGCTGATCGAGGCGGGACAACCCATCGAACGGGTCGACGACTACGCCGAATGGTTGTCGCGCTTCGAAACGGGGCTGCGTCACCTGCCGGAACAGCAACGCCAGCATTCGGTCCTGCCGTTGCTGCGGGCCTACCAGCGGCCAGCGGCGCCGATTCGCGGTTCGGTCTTGCCTGCCAAGAACTTTCAGATCGCGGTACAGGAGGCCGAGATCGGACCCGACCGCGACATCCCGCACCTGTCGCCGGCACTCATCAACAAATACGTCAGCGACCTGATGATACGAAAACTGTTGTAACTGGTCGCCCGGGCACCGCCAGGTGGAGGTGCTCGCGTCGCAGCGGGTGTGCGCGAACTCGCGGACGTCTGGACACCGGTTCACTGTCGCTACGGCGGTGCAGCTGCCCTTGCCTACCTACGGAGGTTTCTATGCTTGCGCTGGCGCAACGCTATCTATCGCCTGGTGAGGCCAGTCTCCTCAGGGAGAACGTCGGCGCGGTGGTCGCCCAGGCCCGCATCGGCGGCGTCGTCGAGCCCTCGATTCTCGAGCAGGCGCTCGCCACCCTGGCCGACGCGTATCCCTTGCTGCGCAGCCGGATCGTCGACGAAGCGAAGGGCTATCTGTTGCAGTACGCGGCCGGTGCGGGCCCCTCGCTGCGGGTCGTGGACACCGACGACGATCCATTCACCCTCGAACTCAATACCGTGCTGGCTCACGAGCGCGAGGTCGCACGCGCAGCGTTGTTCCGGCACGCGGGCGACAGCGTGGTGAGCCTGGCCATCCATCACTCGGTGGCTGACGGCCGACTCACCACCACACTGCTGCACACGTTGCTGGGCTACTACACCGCCGCCGCCGAAGGCCGAGCGCCGACTCAGGTGCG
This sequence comes from Nocardia sp. NPDC049149, assembly GCF_043197455.1. Classification (NCBI taxonomy): domain Bacteria; kingdom Bacillati; phylum Actinomycetota; class Actinomycetes; order Mycobacteriales; family Nocardiaceae; genus Nocardia; species Nocardia sp. NPDC049149. The sequence continues at coordinate 280,934 of NZ_JBICTD010000002.1, read as the reverse complement.
CGGCCGAGGCTTGCAGCCCTCCCTCGACGAACTGCTCGCTGGACACCAGAGCACCGAGGAATTCCCCGCATCGCCCAGCCAACTCACCCCCGCGCTGCTGCCGACACTGGCTCTCGGCTTGCCGGTTCCCGCGCAGCGCTTCGGGGTCGGCCAGCTGTCCATGGACCGGCGCACCACCACCGCCCTGAAACGGCAGGCGCACGCCAACAACATCACGGTGACCGGCCTGCTGAGCGGAACAGCCGCGGCGGCGCTGTCGGTCGTGGTGGACGGCACGATCAGCATTACGTTCCTGGTCGACCTGCGATCACGACTGCAGCCCCCGCTGCGCCCCGACGACGAGCTGCTGGCGATCGGCTACGCGATGGCCGTGGTCTCAACCGCGCAGGCCGACAGTGTCGAATATGCGCGGGAGATCGCAACCCAGCTGAAGGCAAGCGTCGACCAGGGTTTGCCGCAACGGTTGATCCTGGCATTGAACACCGAACCCGATCAACCGACGCCGGGAATGGCCTCGATGGCCGTCTCGAATCTGGGACTACTCGACACACCCCCGCTTCCGACCGGTGCCGAGTTGCGGTCGGTCCGATTCGGCACCACCGTCCCGCAGCCGAGCCCGTTCCTGTTCGCCTCCACCACCGATGGTCAGCTCGAGCTCGATCTCGTCTACGACAGAACGTACTTCACCGACGAGCAGATGGCCCAGTTCGTGACGGGTATCCGCACCGGCTTAGCGCAATTCACCGGCCTCTGAGACTGGTTACTCAGGGTTCGGTGTGGTTGGTGCGGTTTCGAACGTGTCGCGTGATTGGCACGATCTGATCGGAACGTGGCGCTTGCTGTGCTAGAAATGCGATCATCAGGCGCCGACTATTGGGCATGGCAAATAACTAGCAATTTTGCTGAGCAGTGATTTTCCTGTCACCTCCTCGCTATTGCCGGACTGTCGGTCCAATCAGTGCACAGGTCAGCGGGTCCGCACCTTCTATCAAAGGAGAGTCATGCGTAAAGCAATCCTTGCTTCGGTCGCTTTCGCCACCATGATCGGTGGATACCCCCTGGTTATCGCCGCGCCCGCAAATGCGGTGAGCGACGCGGATTCCTGCGTAGAGGTAGGCAAGATCTCCAATAAATTCAACGACGACATCGACGCCTTGAACGGCGAAGATCCCGAGTACAGGGCCAAATTGAAGGGTGTGTACAAGGGCACCAGTGCGTCGTTCGCTGCGGTGGCGTCCAAGGCGGACGACGGCGAACTGAAGGGCACCATCGGCAACGCCGCCGACCAGATGGATCGGGTCAGTTCGGAACCTGACGACGTTTTCATCAAGACCCCGCAGGACAAGAACTCCGATTTGATGAAAGCCCTGACCAAGCTCGACAACGCATGTCCGGCCCGCTGATCAGGCATTCAACGAGGTGTGCCGGGTCTCCCCGGAGGCGGAGACCCGGCACCTGCGCGTATTCTGGCCCAATTGCACCGCAGATTGGCAGACGGCCCAGCTCGTCCGAAGCACTCCGCTCTGTACACCATCGGTAGGTGTGTTGCACACAGTCGATCCGAATGCTGGGCATTGTCGCAGCGTCGCGACTGCGGACGTGACCGAAATCGGGGCTGCCCTCGAGTCCTTGGCCGGAGTAGAATTTTGACGAATTCTTATTGTGCAGAGCCCTTTTCCTTGACGGATTCCATGCGCCCGGAATCATAGTCTGGAAAATCGTGCGTCCCACTCCTTGGCAGACCAAAGATTCTCGACACGAACAGGTTGACTCATCTGGTGGGGTACGACAGCGGGGATGGGATGGCGCGCAGTTACGGGTCGTTCTGAGAGCCGTGCTCCGCGGCAACTGGGTTCACTTGGCTGTCGCGGCCGGGTGCGTGATCACCTTTGTCCTGCTGTTCCAGCCGTGGCTGACCACAGGCACAGGCGGGACGGACGGCGTGATCCAAGCAAACGCCTTCGGCCGCATCCACGTGACGACCTTCTGGGTCGATCTCTGGGCGCAAACATCGGCGCCCAACCCGAAAGTCAGTGGAACATGGGGGATCCTCACGAGCGTCGCGATCGTCATCGCGGTGTGCAGCGTTGCGGTCAACAGTGTGGCAAGTACCGAGGCGTTCGCGCGCCTGGCGATGGTTGCCACCGTTTTTGTTGCGATTTTCGCGATCGCCACCGCGCTATATCTGAACAGCAAAGGCGATGACCTGACGCAAGTGGTGTCGTATGGGACGGCCCGAGATCCGGGGACGCAGATCGGATTGCTGATCCGATGGGCAAGTGGAAATGGCAACTATCCGGCACCCGGGTTCCGCCAGGTTTCGTACTCGACCCACAGCCTCACCTGGTCTGCGATAGTCGCCGTCGGGATTTCGCTGCTTTCCGCTATGGCTGCCATTGCGCAGTGGAGTCGCGGACGCGATAGCGGCCTACGCCGAACGAGAGTGCAGGGCGATGCGATTCGATGAACCGTCGGCTGGCTGCTTGGTGGTGTCCGCTTGGCGGTTATTCGGATTCTGTTCGGCGGGTGAGCGTTTCGGCGGTGTCGAGCAGTAGATGTGCCCATCGGATCAGGTGGGGTGCGAGGTCTGGTGAACCGTTGATGGTGGTGGCCTCGCCGAGATCGATCAGGTGGACGGCGATGTCGCGCGGGTTGTCTGCGGCGAGGTCGACGGTGCAGGTGTTTTCGTCAACGGGCTGGACCCGTTCGGCGAGGATCCAGGTGCGGGCGCGGACGGTGGCGGCGTCGGTGGCGATGGTGGCACGGAGCTGGAACGTGGCGGTTGCCTGTGCGAGGGATTCGGCGACGTAGGTGGCCGGGTCGCGGGCGGGCAGGTCGCGGGGAGCGACGCGGTGACCGGTGGGCATGAGGTCGGTGATGCGGTCGACGCGCAGGGTGCGCCAATCGTGCGCCTCGGTGTCGTAGGCGAGGAGGTACCAGCGGTCGGTGCCTGCGACCAGCGCGTGTGGTTCGACGCGACGGCGACCGGTGTGGCCGTGGCGGGTTCGGTAGGTGAAGGTGACGCGCTCGTGGTCGCGGCAGGCGACGGCGAGTGCTGCGAGGGTGCCGGGGTCGACGGGGTGGTCGCGGGTCATTGCCCACGAGGTGGTCGCTGCGTGGAGCGCCGAGACCTGGTGACGCAGCCGGGTGGGCAGGATCTGCTGGAGTTTCGCCAATGCGCGCACGGCGGCATCGGTGATGCCGGTGACCGCGCTGGACGCAGTGCTCAAGGCGACGGTGATGGCGATGGCCTCTTCGTCGTCGAGCAGCAGCGGGGGCATGTGGGTGCCCGCGGCCAGGTGGTAGCCGCCCGCGTGGCCGGTGGTGCCTTCGACCGGATAGCCGAGTTCGCGCAGGCGCTCGATATCGCGGCGGATGGTACGCAGCGTGACCCCGAGTTGTTCGGCGAGTTCGGCACCGGAACGTTCGCGCCGTGTTTGCAGCAGTGAGAGCAGCCGCAGCATCCTGGCGGGCAGGTCTTTGGTCACGAATTCATGCTGCCAGCTATTAGTGACAAAAGGCGTCCTAAATGGCTATTAACGTCGGCGCGGTCAGAATCGGATAGCTACGGAAAGGGTAGTCATGGACGCGATTCCCGCTGGCAGCGTGGTGTGGGTCAACATCGAGAGCACCGACGTCGACGCCATCAAGGACTTCTACGGTTCGCTGTTCGGGTGGACCTACATTCCCATCCCCGCCCCGGGTGGGCGGACAGATCACCTGTTCACGGCGCCGGGTGCGGCCTTCCCGATGGGTCACGTCGAGCCGAGTAGCAGCGGTGCGGAGTACGTCGCCCTCGGCACAGTCTCTTACGACGTGCCCGAGGACGCTGCCCGGCTGAAGAATTTGGGCGCGCAGGTGGTCGTGGCGCCGGGCAAGGCCGCCGACGGCGGAGACTATGCGCTCATGCGAGACCCGCGCGGCAATGTCTTTGTCATCTGGACTCCGCCCGAGCTGCCCGCCGATGCGCCGCCGCCGGACCCGAGCGCGCTGGCACCGAAGCCCGGATCCGCTGCTTGGTTCGAGATCGGCACCCGCGATATCGAGGCAACCAAGTCGTTCTACGCCGAGGCGCTCGGGTGGCGTTACGAGCTGGATCTCAGCGTGCCTGGCGGGCCGTACTGGAGTGTCTGCACCGGCACCCCGCTGCCCGCCGGTGGCTTGCGTGACCTCAGTGGTAGCCCGGAAGCGGCGGAGTACAGCATGCATTTGTTCCTGACCGCGGATATCTCCGCGAGTGCCAGAAAGGCGGTTTCACTCGGCGCTAGCATCGAGCAGGCCCCCACCGGCGACGGGCGCAGCTTCGCCCGCCTGCGCGATCCACGCGGCAACCGCTTCGGCTTGTTCAGCCCGGGCACATCCACGGATTGACGGCTGCTGGAAGGACGGAAGGTTATGGCGTACGACGACGTGCTGGCAGACCGGGTCCGGGAACGGCTGGCCAGCTCCGGCGGGGTCACCGAGCGAAAGATGTTCGGCGGCTTGGCATTTCTCACCAACGGGCACATGATTGCCGGGGTATACGGCGATGACCTCTGGGTCCGCATCGCCCCGGAGGACCTGCTCATCGCGCTGATGACCCAACCCGGCGCCCGGCCCTACACCGTCGGCGAACGCCCACCGGCGAAGGACTGCCTCTACGTGGCCGGTGAAGTGCTCGACGACGACGCCCTCGACCACTGGCTGGCCGATGCCTGGGAGGCAGTCCTCGAACTCCCACCGAAATAGTGACCGATCAGTCGGCCGCCAGGGTGCGCCTGATGGCGATGCCGACCGAGGTGTTTTTGCCGCGCAGTATTCGGTTGGCGTAGAGGGCGAAACGTCCACGCAGGCCATACTTCTCGGCGATCAAGTGGCGAACTTGCTCGGTGCCGTCCATATCGAGTACCTCTGCGGTTGCGGCTATTTCCGGTCCGCGGTGATTGCCGCGCAGGTCGCAGGCCGCCACGGTGACGTTCGGATTGCGCCGCATCCGTTTGACTTTCCAAGTGTCGATGTTTTCCACCCACACCACGAGGTGATCACCGTCGCGGGCTACCCAGATGGGGATCCCCACCGGCGTGCCGTCTTTGCGGTAATGGGTGAGGTAGATGTAGGGCCTGTCGCCGAGTTCGGTGAACGCGTCACACACAGCTGGACTCCTTCGTGACTGACGGCTCCGTCAGTGCGCGCCACAGAGATTGAGCACTACTACACCGCTGATAACCAGAAGAATTCCCGCGCATTTGGCCAAGGAGATCGGTTCGCCGAGTAACACGACACCGACCGCCGCGACCAGGCCGGTACCCACGCCCGCCCAGGTCGCATAAGCCAAACCGACCTGCAGCTCTTTCAGCGCGAGCGTCAGCAGACCGAAGGCGCCGAAGTATCCCACCGCCATTCCCAATGTCGGTAGTGGTCGGGTGAATCCGTCGGCCAGCTTCATACAGGTCGTGCCGAACACCTCGAACAGGATCGCGCCGATCATGAATAGCCATGTCATGGCCTGCCCCGGCTACTCTGCTCGGCTCGGCGTCGGGCTGATACAGAATGGTTGCCCCGATGGGTCGAGCAGAATGACCAGGGAGCCATAGTCGTTCGGCTGGAATGCGGGCTTTGTGGCACCGAGTTCGATCAGGCGCTGCTCGGCGTCGTCGATGCTGTCGACATAGAGATCGATGTGGAAGGGCAATTCATCGTCGGGCCAGTTGGGCACCTGATAGTCACGCGAGCGACAGAAGACAAGCCCAGTGCCGCTGTGCTGTTCGGCCGATATCCACGCGAACTCCGGCTGTGCGGTCAACACCGTCCAGTCGAGTGCGGCAGCGTAGAAGCGGGCGAGCCGCACCGGCTCGTCGCACATGATCGCCGTGGTCGCCAGCGTGGCGATTCCAGTCATCGATGTCGTTCCTTTCGTCGAAATATGGCTCCCGCCATGCCGATCCGGTCACGGCGATGTCGATCGCGGTCAGTCCAGGTTGAAGATCTGGTTGACGCCGATGATGTAGCCGTTGAGGTCTTTGAAGTAGAAGACGCGGCCGAAGTCGAACTGCACATCCTTGACCACCTCGACGCGATCGATGATGGAGTCGATGAACGACGCCGTGTTGTCGAGGTTCATGTACAGCCAGCCGGACATGGTGCCGATCGGGATATCGGCTTGCTGCGGCATGAATGCGTGTGCCTCGCCGGCGCCCATGACCTGAGCGACGGCCTCGCCGTCTTTGACCAGCAAATGCAGGTCGTCGGGGGCGAGGTCGCGCACGACATCGAAGCCGCGCTCGGCGTACCAATCCAGCGTCGCCGCGCTATCGGTCACGATCATCAGCGGGCATACTCGACGCATCTTCATGGTGTATCTCCTTCGGGTTCGGGGGTATTCGCTGGAACAATGTGTGTCGGATTCGTGCGGGATCATCGCCCGCCGAGGTAGTCCTCTTGCCCGGCGATCCGGCCGCCGCGCAGTTGCAGAACTGTGCAGAAAGTTGTGCTGATCGGCTCTCCTGCTGCGGGCAGGACTGGAAGTAGCCCGGAGCTGGTCCCGGCAAAGTCGTATTCCACCGCGATCACTGCACCTTCGCCGATGATTCGGGTCACGGTCAGCTTTCGATCGGGGACAGCGCGGCCGTACTCCTGCACATGCTCTACAAAGGCGTCTCGCCCAGCAAAGACCAGCCCGAACGGCCCGCACGCGTAGGTGACGTCATCGGTGTACATCGACGCCAATCCGCGGAAATCCTGGTCGTTGTACAGCCTCACCCATTCGTCAACGAGCTTCTCAGCACTCATGGTCTACCTCCTCAATTGTCGTCAATCCGATTGCCGACAGCGCTAAACCTGGAGAATGCAGGCGGGCGCTAATGGCCGCTGATAGCGGAACACTCCTGCGGAGTCTGGGCGGCCGGGCGTTCCAGCAGGCCAATGGCATTGCCGCTGGGGTCGGTGAAAAACGCGTACGCACCACCGGATTCGAGCGGCGTCCTCGGCAGGAAGGTCTTTCCACCGCCCTGTTCGACGGCGCGCAACCTGGTCTCGATATCGCAGGTGTGCAGCAGCACAACCTGTTTGCCTACCCGATACAGCGGTTCGGCTGGCCCGGCTTCCGGGTTACCTTCGCGGGCTATTCCGATATCCGGGCCGATTCCCGCCGTGAGAATCGGGTATCCGGGAGACTGTTCTTTGAGCCGCAGACCGAACAGCTGCTCGTAGTACCGTCGAGTGCCGTCCACATCCGGTGTCGAAATCGCCACGAGCGCAGCGGGATCAACCTCGCGGCCAGCGGTCACCGTTGTTGCGGGAGTACCGTACGCCGGGCGGTTGCGGTCATCGTGCACCACTGCGATGGCATTCCCCGCAGGGTCTTGGAATACCCCGAACGAGCCGCCGGTGGGTACCGCACGTTCGGCGTGTAGCACCTTCCCGCCGAGCCGATCGGCCTTGCGCAGTGCCTCTTTCACATCTGCAACACCGAAAAACACCACTACCTTACCGATTCGGTAGAGCGGTTCGACCGCCCCCGCCTCTGGGTTGCCGAGCATGGCGATTCCCATCTCGGGGCCGTTGCCCGCGGTCAGGATCGGGTAGTGCGGATAGTCCTGCGCCAGCGTCCAACCGAAGGCGTTCTCGTAGAAAGGCCGATCGCGAGTGATATCGGCGGAGGTGACGTCGATCAACGTCACTGACGAAATGGGAGACGGGACCACCGTGTCACGGGCACACGCTGCCGAACCAACCGTGATGCTCACTATGACCAGGGCGGAGAGAAGTACTCGTTGCCACCCGGTTGGGTGCACAGATTCGTTGCTCATGAGCCGCACCTCCTCGTTGAGCTGTCCGTCCGGCCATCGGTCGACGACCGCGAATGTTCAGCTATCCTAGCTCATTGTTACGGACGTCCGTACCAATGAATGCGCAAGAAGAGATGCAGGTCACAATTGGCCAGGTATTCGGTCAGGCGGGTTTCGCGTCCACGACGTAGGCGATGACCTGCCGGATCTCCGCGCGGGCCGGTGGCGCGGGGGAGGTCATAGCCTGCAGACACAGGCCGTTCATTACCGCCTGGATAGCGGCGGCGGCGACGGGCCCGACGACCGGTGTCATCGCCGCAGTCCCTTCCTGCTCCAATCGCGCTGCGGTATCACGCAATTCGGGACGGCGAAGCGCGGCAAGAAACAGTTCGTACTCCACCGTCGAGGCGGTGCGGCCCTCGCCGCAGCAATACAGGACGGCATCGGTGAGGGCGTCGGTCAGTTGCGCCGGAGTATCGTGCGCATGCTCGGCAGCCCACCCCGCCATGTACTCGGCGAACCGATCGGCAGTGCGCTGCAGGCCAGCCCGGATCAATGCCTCGCGGTCTTTGAAGTGATAGGTCGTCGAGCTCAGCGAGACATCGGCCCGCTCGGCAATCGCCCGGTGACTGAGTCCCTCGATCCCACGTTCAGCGATGAGCTCCTCCACCACCTCCGCGATGCGCTCGGCCCGATCCGGGTCGTGCCGCCGCGGCCGACGGCCCGTCGCCGTCGTCTTGTGTGAACTCATCGGTCTCCCTATTCGGCATTGGTACGAACGTCCGTAACATTACCTCTGCCGACCACCCCCAGCGGGTAGCTCGTCCAGTCAGGTGCCCGTCATGATGCCGAATACATGCTCGCCCTGACCCAGCGTCTCGGCGATCGACGCGGGCAGTACGAAGGTCGCCGCCAACCGCAGGGCGCTCGGCCAACGGGTCCGATACCCGTGACGGCGAACAACTTTCGCAGCGCAGGCATCGGCTGCGGGACGGCGTGGGTGTCTTCGCGTGGACAGGGTCGGGCACGTCTTCATGCAAGCACGATTGCCCAATGGCACACTCCCGGCTACGGAGGTTTGTGGACTCTGACCGCGCTGTAGCAGGCGCGGGTCATAGGCACTGGCGCGTTTCTCTGTTGTCAGCATCTGTGCAGCTACATTCGTGAGATGTCGACACCGTTGTCAAGGGCGCGCCGCGTGGGGTCGCTGCTGTTGGTGCTGTTCGCCGCGTTGTCGGTCCTGTTGTCGAGCGCGGCGGGGTTACGGTCGGCGACGGCCGCGGCGGAGGAGCCGTTTCGGTTGCCGCTACCCGTCGCCGATGTCGCACGAGTGCTCGATGGTGGGCAGCGTGATCGGGTGGGAAAGGCCGTGGACGAACTCTACGACGCGCAGGGGGAGCGGTTGTGGATCGTCTACGTGCGCGACTTCGGCGGACTCGACCCGCAGACCTGGGGGGACCGTACGGTCGCGGCGTCCGGGTTCGGTGATCGTGACCTACTGCTGTCGATTGCGGTCACCGATCGAGCTTATGCGCTCACCGGCACCCGGCCGTCGTCGGTCAGCGATGCAGAAGTGGAGTCGCTGCTGCGCGATCAGGTGGAGCCGCGGTTGCGTACGGCGCAGTGGGCCGAGGCGGGAATCGCTGCGGCGGAGGGATTGTCGCGGGTGATGAGCGATTCCGGGGATTCGGATCTGTGGCCGGTCGTGGTGATCGTCGTGCTGGTTGTGGCAGTAATCGCGGGTCTGGTGCTGCTGTATCGGTGGCGGCGCATCGCGCGGGACCGTGCTGGGCTGGTCGCGGTCCGGCAGATCGACCCAGCCGACACCGTGCGGTTGGGTGAGCTGGATCCCGATGTTCTCGACATCCGGTCCAAGGAGATCCTGGTCGACGTCGACAATGCGATTCGCACCAGCGTCGAGGAACTGCGGCTGGCCACCGACGAGTTCGGCGCGACCGCCACCGCACCGTTCGCTGCCGCAGTTGACGGCGCAAAAGACGCTATCGCACATGCCTTTTCGATTCGCCAACGGCTCGACGACGATTTCCCTGAAACCCATGACGAGCGCCGCGATCTACTGGTGGACCTGATCTCGGCCTGTGGGCGGGCCAATCGGGAACTCGATGCCAAGGTCGCCGAGTTCGATGCGATGCGCAATCTGCTGATCGATGCCCCTCAGCGACTGGACGCGCTGACCCGTGACGTGGTGGAGCTGACCGCCAGGACACCGCGTTCGGAAGACCTCCTGGCACGGCTGGTTCGCGAGTATCCGGCCTCGGTGATCGCGTCGGTGCGCGAGAACGTCACTATGGCGCGCGAGCGAATCTCGTTCGCGCAAAGCAAGATCGAGGACGGGCGCACCGCGGTAGCCCGGCCGGTAGGGGAGCAGGGTGCGGCAGTGGCGGCGATTCGCAGCGCCGAGTCGGCGATCGCGGCAGGCCGGACCCTGCTCGACGCGGTCGACAGCGCGGCCACCGATATCGAGCAGGCGCGCGCCGGGCTGCCCGGCGCGATCGAGGAGCTGAGTCAGGCAGTGGATTCGGCGGCGACGCTGTCGAGCCCGAGCGATCGGGAGTTGTCGAAGGCAGTGGCTGCCGCGCGGAAAACGGTGAAGCGCGCCGCGGCGAGTGGGCAGACCGACCCGCTCGGAGCCTTCCAGAAGGTGGTAGCCCGTGCTGTCGCCCTGGATCATGCGTTGGCGGCGGCGACGGATCACACGCTCGCCGACCAACAGCTACAGCGCCGCCTCGATCAGGCGTTCGCCGCCGCGGACGGTCGGGTACAGGCCGCCGCCGATTACGTCGCCACTCGCCGAGGCGGCGTCGACGCGGCGCCGCGGACACGGCTCGCCGAGGCCCGGCGTCATCTCGATCGCGCGCACACGCTGGCGAACACCGATCCGCAACGGGCACTGCGGCATGCCGAGCGGGCCGTCGACTCGGCCGGCCGAGCCCTGCACACGGCGCAGTCGAGCGTGGGGAAATGGCGGGCCCGGCAATCGGTTCCGCGGTTGGTCAATTTCGGTGCGGTACTCGCGGGTGTTCTCATCGAAGGGGTCGTCGAGGGTTTGCTCGGCGTGGACGACGACTCCGACAGCTCCGGTTGGGGCCCAGGGTCGTTCGGCGGCTCCGGTAGCTCCGGCCGAATCAGCCGCGGGGGACGATTCTGAGCCGAGATGTCAGCCGACCTCGGCTGCGCAGTTGTGGACTTTCGCCCCGCTGTTCTCCGATACCGGGCGAGCTTTCCGCCGATGAACGGCTCCGACCCTCATAGCAAGCTCCGAGGTGCAGCAAACCCTCGCTATCGCAGAGCTTTTCGGTTCGTGGCACCCGGTCGAATGCGGGACTGGAAATGGCGTAGCGAACAATCCTTCTGCGCGGAAACACGGCAAGGAACTCTGCGTAAACTATACGGCTGGCGAGAAGTGCTGAATCGCATGAACAGTCAGTTTCGTACTCGGCGGTGTCGAGAACCTTCGGTCGCATTCTTGCTCTCCTTCCTGCTTATAAATGAAAATCCTGCACCTGCCCGATATCGGAGTACACTCAGCTCCTGCTGCCCTATTTTTCTTTCGTCGGTTTGGCCTCAAACAGGTTGATTTGTCGAGCCGCCGTCTCTGCACATTCGAGTCGATCGAAAAGTGATGACGTTCGTCGAGAAAGTGCTGAACGATCGGAAAACAAGCGAGAGGAGTGGTGTCACCATGCGCCGTACGCTGATCGCCCTTAGCGCGGCGGTTCTGCTGGCCGGTCCGTTGGCCGTGGGTGGGTCGGCCGAACCGCCCGCGGATACGCCGGGAACCGTGGTGGGTACCGACGCGCTGTCGCGGGACTTGTGGATCGAGGGCACGGGCACGGCGCGGCGGTTGACCTACTGGACGCAAACCTCCGACCACACGCCAGCCCTGTCGACCGGCGCGATCTTCATTCCGGCGGGCACACCACCGAGGGGTGGCTGGCCGGTGGTGTCCTGGGAACACGGCACCACAGGTCTCAGCGACGACTGCGCACCCACGATCATCGGCCGCATCGACATCGAGATGACGTACCTGGCCACCTGGATGAAGCAGGGCTACGCCATCGTCGCGACCGACTACATCGGAGTGGGCTCGCCGCGTCTGCAGCCCTTCCTCGATGGCCACGCCGAGGCATACGCTGCCATCGACATGGTGCGCGCCGCCCGCGCGGTCGACGATTCGCTGTCGACCAAATGGGTCGCCATCGGCGCGTCCGAGGGCGGCGGGGCAGCGGTGTTCACCGCCTCACTAGCCACCAGCTACGCCCCCGACCTCGACTATCGCGGCGCGGTGGCCACCGGCCCCGCCTCCCAGATCGCCGAGCTGCCCATGCTGCTCACCCAACCGCAAGCGCCTGATCTGCACAACTGGCACACCACCGCCTACGGGGCCTACATCGTGGGCGGGTTGAAGGCGGCCCGGCCCGCACTCGACGTGGACAGCTACCTCACTCCTGTCGGCAAAGACATGGTCGAGGCCGCCAAGACGCTGTGTTTCGACGATCTGGCCGCACGCGCCCATGGCGTCGAGGTCAAGCAGATGGTCACACGACCGGTATCGGAAGGCGATTTTCCGGCCATCGCCCACGAGGTGTTCGACATACCGATGTTCGGCTACGACCGGCCGCTGTTTATCGGCCAAGGTCTGCAGGATCAAGACGTGTTCCCTGAGATGACCGCCAAACTGATCGCCGATCTCGAAACTCACGGCGCGCGTCTCGATGTCCATATCTACCCGGACAAAGATCACCTCGCCACGGTCCTCGGTTCCCTCCCCGACAGCCTGCCGTTCGTCGCTCGCCTGTTCGCCTGACCCGCCACGTCTGCTCGACTCCGGCGATGGGCTGCCGAGGAATGCTTCTGGCGGGGACTATCGGCGTTCCGCGTTCGACTTCGACGAGTGGGATGGCGGCGGCAAGTCGATCGGACTGACCGTCACCCGGAACTGGCTCGCGGATATGGCGCGCATCGTCGACCACATGCCATATCGACTCAGCGAGCCGATCCCAAGGTTCGGCGTGTGCCGGAGGCCATGTTGCTCGCACGGTTGTCACCGGGCTGCAAGGTGTGCCGCGACGTACGGGATGGCAACGGTGGCAAGGCTGTTGCCGGGAGCTATGGTCGGGTGCACGTTGACCTCGAAGACCACTCCGCCACTCTCGGGGACGAGGTCGACGCCTGCGAACGGCAGTCCGAGGGCCTTGGTCGCTGACACCGCCAGCTGCGCCAGTTCGGCTGGTAGTTCGTCGGCAGATAGTTCGGTCGAGACCGCGCCCTGGCCTTCATTGCACGGCGCGTCGTCATCGGCCTGTATGTGTTCACACACGCGCAGGATCTGTCCGTTCAACACGACGACCCGAAACTGGTGACGCCGCCCTGTGCTGTCGAAATTCTCGGCGTCTCTGGAGATTAGCCAGTTCTGCTCGGTTTCGGCGTAGTACCGGGACGCCTCCAACAGTCGCGTGCGGGTGGTGATGTGGAAGACATCGTTACCGCCCATGCCGACATTCGGTCGGGCCCAGACATTCCCACCGAGACGATTGAACGCCGAGCACGCCTCCTGCGGCGTCGGCCGCGTCAACCCGATCGTCTGCATATGCGGAATTCCCTCGCGGGCAAAGACTTCCACGGTGATGTCCTTTTCGGTCGCCGCACGCCAGGCTTGCGTGTCGGTGCCAAGCGATCGGACGCCGTGGCGTCGCAACAACCCTTGGAATCCCTCGAAAGCCCTGCGCCGGGTGGGCGGGATCTCGTAGATGATCACCACAGACGGTGCGACTGTTCGGTTTTCGTCCGGCATCTCGAATCCGAGCCTGCCGCCATCGACGCGGACAGCGCCGGAGTCCGTCATGAAGTGCCGAGCGTCCAGCAATGCGGGCGGGTGGCCGGTGAGCGCCTCGATCGCGGTCGCCAAGACCGCACCGCTGCCTTCCCGCGAGCTGTGATCGGTCAGCAAGACGACTTCGCCGCGCACGCCCGCATGGGATGGTGCGTCCACGGGTTGGAAAGGCAAGGCGGGTCACCACTTTCGACGATGTGCTGCCCAATTGACCACACCTGAGCGAGGTTACCGTGGTGATTCGTCGAACTCGGTTGCGTCGACCGAACAAGCCAACGGATGCGGCGCCGAGCCGCAGTTCGACGTGCTCGCCGGGCGGCAGGTCAACGCCGGTGGCACCGGTCTCGTCGTCGGCTGTCCACCGCCAGTATCGTCGCGATCCCTCGGGTGTGCTCCTGGCTCGGGATCAACGGATCAATAGAACACCAAGCTCGATCTGAAACCGAACCAACAGTGCGTCGGCGAACCACCCACCACGTGATACCGCCAGTCCCGCCGCGGTGATGCAATCGCGCGTTGACAGCGATCCGGAAGTCGCGGACAGGTTCACGTACGCAGAGCAAGATCTGTTTCGTGCGGCCGTTGTCTTCGCTGGTGCAGGTGCTGGTTCTGTGCTGAAGCAGGCGGTCGGATCCTGGGTACCGGGTTGCACGGTCAGAGCCAGCTCGCGACAAGTACCTGGACTTCGTTGGCGAAGCGCATACGGTCTGGTCCCCAACCCGTCGACGGTTCTCATACACTGCGATGCCCGGCAAGCCTTCTCGCTGGTGAGAACAGGTGTCCGAGTCGGCCATAATCAGCCCAGGAGCAATGATCTGGCAATTTGGGAGGTGAGCGGCCCGGTAGTGACGACCCATGCAAGCTAGACAACCAACCACCCTGGGAACCGCCGATCCACATGTCCTGCCAACGTTCCCTCGGAGCACGATCACCTCGCATCCAGCCCGGCATCGCGACCAACTCAACCACGAAGACACTCACTTCGGGATGGCCCAAAACCTGCAGCGACTGAACGGTTCGGAGCCCCCGCGCGCTGCTCTGGCAGACGCCAGCCAACGCACACCAGGGACGGCGAGGACCCATTACCGATAGGCACGCCTGAGAACTGATAACGCCGATTGAATGCGGTCGCATTTCATCGATCTAGCGGTATTCGACCCTCTGTAGCCGATCTCGGCATTCACCGACGAGTGACGTCGGAATTCACTGGCGCGGCCACGCACGCTGAAGCCATGGCGTCGATCTGCGATGCAGTTCGACAATTTAATGCAGTGCGAACTAATCGCGTGCCTTCATCGAGAACGAAGGCGTAGCCACCTGCCCTCAGGCGTTTTCTGATGCACCCAAAGTCGCCGGTAACTCAAGGCGTTGTTTGTTGTAGTTTAAAGATTGACAATGTCGCTCGACGGCGTATATTCAGGACCGTCCTCGACGATGAAGGTGCGTCGGCAAGCTCGAGGGCGAATAAAGATCCGGGAAGGAACTGATCATGATCACCATAACCTCCGCTAAGACAAGAAAAGTTGTTGCCTCGGTGGCCGTGGCTTTGGCCGCCGTCGGAGCCTTCGGGTTCAGCGCGACCGCAAATTCCACCACTCACCAACAGCCCGTCGGCAATTTCTCCGGTGGCCTTTACTCCGGGCCCATCTGTTGTTGACGATCCGCTGGCCAGCGGCATAGCCGCTGGCCAGCGGACATCCGATGCTGCCAGACCGCGCTCAGCTCCTTGTCCAGGTATCGCAGACCCGCGCCGAACCCTCGGACTCTGTGAATAGCGGTCGCTCACGACGGCAACCTGGGTACACATGACCTGAAAGCGCGAAATTCGGGTCCGTCGTTGCCCGCCAGAAATCCTTGCCGAGTCGCGCGAGGGCTCGGCCAGCCCGGGCCCTTGACTTTTGGATTGGAGTATCGGCGATGATTTGGTCTGTCGTCGACGCATTGTGGAATGCTGCAATTCAGCCATTTCGGATGATACTCAGCGCGAACCTCGACGTCGGTGTCTTGTTCTACCCTTTTTTGCTGGTCGTCATGATATGGGCATACCGGCGTCAGCCGCGGGATGAGAGCCTGATCAGCTACGTGACCTTCCAGCGTGCACTGCGCGGCCGGTCAGGAGGGCTGGATATCAGATTTTACTTCACAAACATCATTTTGATGACCTTGCTGTATACCTACAGTGATCCCTGGTACCGGCAGGTTCCCCATGCGGTGGAATCGGGCTGGGCGTGGCTGCTCCAGGAACCTCGTCTATACCTGATCAACGGCGGATTTCTCGCCAGCACGGTGGTGACCGTCCTCGTCTTCATGGCGGCCGATCTCTCCTTCTTTCTTTTCCATATGCTGATGCATCGGGTGTCGTGGTTGTGGGAGTTCCACAAGATCCATCATTCGGCAACCGAGTTGAATCCACTGACTAGCTTTCGCGCCCACCCGGTGCAGCTTTACCTGACCACCACCGCCGGGGTCGTCTTCTCGGGCATCGTCCTCGGCAGCGCCGGGTACTTCTCCTCGGGCACGGTACGGGTGCTGTCCTGGCTGGGCTCCAATGTCCTGGCCATAGGCAGCGGAGCATTCCTGCTTGCCGCGCTCCGACACTCCCACGTATGGATACATTTCGGTCCCCGGCTCAACCGAATCCTCTACAGCCCGGCCCATCATCAGATACACCACAGCGGCGACAGCGCCGACTACAACGCGAACTACGGGGGCCTGCTCGCGCTGTGGGACTGGATGGCGGGAACCCTCGTCATTCCAGGTGGCGAACGCCCGATCTACTACGGGCTGGGCAGCACCGAACAGAACAACCAGTACACCAGCATCGCAATGCTCTACACGCGGCCGTTCGTCAATCTGTGGCACAAGGTCCGCAGCCAAATTTGAACAAGAGCACGGTCTGGGAACGCACGGTCTCGATCTCGGGCCTTGTGATCCCCTTCAACTCCGCCGCTAGTTCCGGCCCGGCACTCGCCAGCACTTTCTAGCCGACCGTCCCGCCGACGGGGTGGGAGGTCAGTCGAGCGGGATGCTCATGGCGTCATCGGACAGGTTGTCCGGGTCGGCGGCGACGGCCCGTCCGACAGGTCCTCGCCCGTCGATCGGAGGATGCGAAGCTCAGCTTCGTGACCGTCGCAAACACGGCTCCTGGAATGACGTCGTCCGCGCACAGCTGCGCCGACGTCGAAATTCTCTCCCAGATGCGCTTATGCGGAGTGATTGGCCTGCGGCCAGGGTTCGCCGCGGAGCGGGTGGTGGTCGCGGGCTCGTTGTTCGTTGTCACGGAGCCGAGGTTCGTAGTGCGCGAAGAACACCTTGCCGACGAGGTCGCGGCGGCTGTGGACACCGGTTTTGTCGAAGATGCTCTTGAGGTGCTGCTGAACGGTGTGTGCGGAAAGCACCAGATCGACCGCGATCTCGGAGGTCGACGCACCCCGCAGGACAAGTCTGGTGATGTCCTTCTCGCGTTCGGTGAGGCCGTAGGCGGACATCAGCAGCGGGTACAGGCGGGCGGGATTGGCCGGCTCGATGATGACGGCGACGCGTGGGGCGGTCGTCGAGCTCAGGCAGGCGCCGTGCAAGACGACCCAGGTTCCGCTGCGCGAGAGGACCCGGGACACGGCGATGTCGCCGCGGTGCGGATGTTCGGCCATGCTCAGCGTCCGACCGGCGAGGGTGAGCACCGAGGAGGGGAGGCGGCCGGAATCCCAGTCGCCGTCCGGAAGTTCGGCCAGCCAGCGCTCGACGCCGGGTGTCGTGGATTCGACATCCCCGTTGTGATCGAGGATCAGCAGGCCCGGTGAATCGGCGCAGTCGGGCTCGCGCGCCTGTCCCAGCAGCAGTGCCGCGCGTGCGCCTTCGGCGAGTAGCGGCGCCACCGACTGCACGAAGGTCTTCTCGTGATCGGTGAATATCGGTGCGCGGGGTTCGCGGTAGAGAGCGAGCGCGCCCCAGACCTCCCCGGAGCGGGTCCGTAGCCGGGTGATGAGCTCCTGGTCGCCGCCCATGACCATGTTGCGGTGCCACCGCGGGCTGCTCGCGGGATTACCGTTGGTCGCCTCGTGCAAAGTGGCGATGCCCGACTTCGAGCGCACCACGTCCACGAGTTGGTTGACATCGTCGGCGTAATACTCGCTGACAAGCCACTCGCGGGGGAACTCGTCGAGGCCGTGGTGGAAGTGACTGGTCATCAGCAACGAGGCCGGATCCAGGGTGTAGAAGCACGGCGTCCAGTAGTGCGGAACGGCGCGCGCGAGGACCTCGGTCGACTCCTGCCAGAGGGACACGAGATCGCGCGGCTCGGCACACAGCCGGGTGATCTTCTCCGCCGCGCGCCGCAAGGTTTCCGCGCTCATCAACCCACGGTACGGCGGCCGGTCGTGCCGCGGAATGCCATGTTTGTGGTATTCCGGGGCACCCGGTACGTCCCTAGCGTCATCGGTAGCAGCACGTTAGGAGCCGATGATGACAACGACGACCACGAGAGTCCGGTTGGCGCCGCCACCCCCGGCCCTCATGCGAATGATCAATCCGCTTGTCCGGTGGGCTCTCACGAATCCCCGCTTGGGCCCGCGGATCGCACTCAAAGCGCTCCTGGAGTTCACCGGCCGGCGAAGCGGCAAGATGATCCGGGTGCCGGTGTGCCTGCACGACATCGACGGCGTACCAACGGTTTTCACCGAGCGGCCGTGGCGGCTGAACTTCACCGAGTCGACACCGGTCACTGTCACTGTGCAAGGACGGGTCCGGCACGGCCGAGCGGTCCTGGTGCGGACCACGCCGCAGGAGCTCGGCACCGCGATGCGGAAGGCGCTGGACCACGGAGCGTCGCCGTTCGAGCTCGGGCTCAAGACAAGTCGCGGCTATGACCCGACCATTGCGGACCTGTCGAGGATCGCGCGCTGGATGATCCGCGTCGACTTCGCCGACGAGGAGTGAAATCCCATGGACGTCAACCACATCGGACGCGACATCAGCGTTCTCGCTGACTACATGGAGGTGCCCGGAATCGGGTTCGTCCCGGTCAACGCCTTCGTCCTGCATGCGGCCGAGCCCGTGGTCATCGACACCGGATTGAGCCTGCCCGGCCGCGGTTTCATGGACGCGCTCGGTTCGGTGCTTGATCCGCAGGACGTCGAGTGGATCTGGATCACCCACCCCGACCGAGACCACACCGGAGCGCTGCGCGAACTGCTCGACGCCGCGCCGCGCGCTCAGGTGATCACGACGTTCCTGGGGATGGGCATCATGTCGATGGCGGATCCCCTGCCGATGAACCGCGTCTACTTGCTCAACCCAGGGCAGTCGCTCGACGTCGGTGACCGCAGGTTGACCGCCTTCCGGCCGCCGCTGTTCGACAACCCGTCGACTACCGGCTGCTGCGACGATCTGACCGGTGCCTGCTTCAGTTCGGATTGCTTCGGCGCCCCCATGCCCTCCGCGGAGCTCGCTACCTGCCCCGACGTCGGCCATGTCGACAAGAACGAGCTGCGTGGCCGCCAGCTGTTGTGGGCCACCGTGGACAGTCCATGGGTGCACACCGTCGACAAGACCAAATACCTCGAAACCTGCTCTGGGCTAAGGGCATTCGATCCATCCCTGATCCTCGGCACCCATCTGCCTCCCGCAGCAGGCCGCACCCCCGATTTCCTGGACATGCTGGCCGCGGCACCCGACACCGACCCCTTCCTCGGCCCCGACCAGGCCGCCCTCGAACACCTGCTCGCCACTTTCGAACCTCAAACGAGCTGAAACGTCAGGGGATTCGAGTCCCATCAGCTCTACCAAATGGGAGGCGCGTGCTCGCGAAGAGCGCGCCTCCGCTGGTTCCGCGTCTCTTGTGGGGTGCCACGCCTGCTGCCTTTGGTCTTGCGTGATGTCGGTTCGGCCGAAATTGCCCGAGATACATTGCTGGACAGGCGATCAGGAGGCGCTGAGGTAACTGGCCTCTCGGCCGATGCCGCACACAATGCCTCCTGATCGCCTGACCATTCGCGGTCGCTGCGTGCGCATCGGCACATTGGTGCGTTCGCCGACAGTCGTGTTGACCGGTTCGGGCAGTGCGCCACGCGGCAGGAGAGGACCTCGATGTGTGACAACCGTGCGGGCTTGCGGGCAAGTTGCTGGATGTGTTCCGGATCCTGTCCGATCCGACCCGTCGTCAGATGCTGGTATGGCTCGTGGAGTCGATGAATTTCCCCGGCCAGGAGCCCGATGACGTCGAGATCGCGACGACGCGGACATCGCCCGCCTCCTGGAGACCCTGCGCGACGTGTTCTGGATCCAATGCCGTTCGGTGCGGACATGGTTGGACGAGTTGCCTGATATTGCTTGCAAAGCCCACTCCAGTTACGTGACAGCGATCGACGCCAGCAGAAAATGTGGCTTCTACCGTGAATGGTGCTCGGGCCGTTGGCGGTTCGACTGGAAAGTCGTGGTCCATCGTGGAACCCGGCTAATATAACGTGTTGATGGACAACAGGCCTCAGTGCTCCAGCTCGGTTGTCACCGTTCCGTGCAGGAGTCTCTGTGCGGACGATCCGAGATGTCTGGGACCGAGGCGGGTTTGTCGAGAGTTGTGAGGAGATCGTTGCCCGACACGCTGATCCAGGAGTTGGCTATGACTGACCTAGTCGGAAGACCACTTCTCGTGGCCGGGATATCCGGCGGCAGCGGCCGGGCCATCGCTCAGCGTCGTCCCGCCGACCGGTGCGTGGCAACAGCTATGACGCGGTGGCGGAGGCGGTCGTCGTGATCGAACAAGCAGGAGTACCTGCCTTTTCGGCACGAGCCGACCCCACCACAGTCGGCGGCGTCGACCGATTGTGCAGCGACCTCACCGCCGGGCATCAGGGAAGGAGTGGGATCGCTGATGTCTGAAATGTGTTCTGATCACTCGAAGTCTGTGGCCTCGAACCTGCCGAATGAAAGGCAACATGCAGTGGATCTCCGTGACGTCCCGTGTGGTCCCGGGCGTTTGCCGGTTCTCGGACACGGCTGGAAAATGTGGCGTGATCCAGTCCAGTTCATGGTGGATCTGGGCAGCGTCGGGAAAATAGCACGTGTCGATATCGGCAGTCTCGTTGTCTACGTCATTACCGATTTCGAAATACTGCACAGGGTGTTGGTCGAGAACT
The DNA here is from genome assembly GCF_043197455.1 of Nocardia sp. NPDC049149. NCBI lineage: Bacteria > Bacillati > Actinomycetota > Actinomycetes > Mycobacteriales > Nocardiaceae > Nocardia > Nocardia sp. NPDC049149. Next base: position 260,181 of record NZ_JBICTD010000002.1, on the reverse strand, counting down.
CCGATGCCTACGAGCGAGGGCTACTCTTCGAACGCATCCGTCTCGTGTTCGGAGAATCGTTTATCGTCGCAGATGGTCAGCAACACAAGTATCTTCGTCGTCTGCTGCAACCAGCGTTCCATCGGCCGGAGTTAGAAGGCTACGCGCTGACCATCAAACGGAACGCGGATGCGTTGGCGAGTTCGTGGCAGCCAGGCCAGATTGTCGAGGTCCGTTCCGCACTGGCGCAGGTGGTGATCGCCAATCTGGTGGCGTCCATGTTCTCGCATGAAGCCGATGCCGATGAGCTGCAACTCATCTCGGGTCTGATCGAGGACATCGGCGCAGGCGCCATCGTGGGCAGTGTGTTGCCGCCGAGACTGGCGAGCCTGCCGTTGCCGGTGAACCGCAAATTCTTCTCGGCTGGAGCACAACTGCGGGACTTCTGCAGGAAGCTGATCGTCGCGCGCAGGCTCAGTGGTGACCGGCGGGACGATCTGATCGACATTCTGCTGGATTCGCCGGATGCGGAACAGCGTGGTGACGAGTTCCTGGTAGAGCAGGCGATGACCATTCTCTTCGGCGGGATCGACGCCTCGACCGCCACGCTGACCTGGGCGCTGTACGAGTTGTCACGGCATCCAGAGGTGGCTTCGACACTGAGCCAAGAGATCTCCGCCGCAGGGGATATCAGCCCCCGAAGCCTCGACAAACTCGACTACCTGAACCGGTTCCTGAACGAACTCACGCGAACCCATTCGGCACTGCTGCAGACGAGGCGTACCGTAACCACCGTCGAACTCGACGGCTTCACATTTCCGCCGGGGACCAATATCGGCTACAGCCTTGCCGCTATTCACCACAACCCGCATATCTTCCCCGAGCCGAACACCTTCGACCCCGATCGGTGGGCGAAGTCGAAAACCAGGAGCTTCGTTCCGTTCAGCATGGGCAATCAGATGTGTATCGGTAACAACTATGCCTGGTTATCACTGCAAACGACGCTCCACAGTTTGCTGTCGAAGTGGGAGTTCCTGCCGGTCAAAACCAAGAAGCTCCCGCGAGCCATGGGTCCGATCCCCGGAATGAGAAGGCTTCCGCTCGAGGTTCGTCCAGTCTCTGTGTAATCGCACGGCGGGGCCTGGCTCAGGTCGCGCCTGATTTGGTGAGCGTCGTTCTGCGGCGCCCGGACAGCCGGCGAATGAGGATGGGCAGGACGCCTGTGATGACGAAGAGCGCAACGGCGACGGCGATGAAGTAGAGCAGAGATCCGTTGCGGCCGAAGCGAGGAAGGAAGGCGACTTGCTGGCCGGTTGCGGCGACGGCGTTGAGGAACGGGGCGTAGGCCTGCAGCGTGAACCCATGCGGCAGCAGATTGAGGGAGTTCTCGGCCACATAGACCCAGAACAGGAGCACGGCGACGGCGGCGGACGGACTCCGAATCAGTGACCCGACCGCGACACCCACTCCGCATGCGGCGAACGCGTAACTCGGGACGGTCCAGAGGAACCGGATGCCGGCGGAGTCGGTGATGTCCACATTCCCGTAGATCTGGGGGAACTGGTGCGGCAGCGTGACCATGACGACGACGAGCAGCACAACTATCGAGATTGCCGTGATGATGCCGTAGTAGATCCACCGAGCCAACGCGACCGTCCAGGTGCGGGGGAACAGGAAAGCATTGAGATCGCTTGTCTGACCGCGCCATTGGGTGGCATGGGCGTAGGCGGTGGTGACCATCATGACCGACACGGACAAGGTGATCACCCAGTACACGGAATTGGTTGTGCTGACTGCGGCTACGTTGCTCTGTCCGGGCAGGGTGGCGAGTCGTTCTGCGACAGCGGCGATTCCGAAGGTGACGACCAGCGGCAGCAGGAAGGTGAGTGGAACGGAGACGGTCCACAGGAAGCTGCGTCCGGTGGTGCGGGTCCATTCGGCGGCGACACCGCGTCGGATCAGGGTGGCTGGACCTGGATTGCTCATGGGGCCACGCCGGACGTGACGTGGGTAGGCAGGCCTGCGATGCGCAGGTAGGCGTCCTCGAGGCGGGTCTCGCCAGGACCCAGGGTGTCCATGAGGTGTGTGAATGGCTGGTCGGTCAGAATGCGCTGGTTTCCGAGGATGACGATGTGGTCGGCGTTGCGTTCGACCTCGTCGAGCAGGTGCGAGGCAACCAGGACACAGGTCCCGGCATCGGCGAGGTCGCGCAGCAGTCCGCGTATCCAGCGGATGCCCGCGATGTCGAGGCCGTTGAGCGGTTCGTCGAGCAGCAGGGTTCGCGGCTCGGAGAGCAACGCGGCGGCGATGCCGACCCGTTGGAGCATGCCGAGCGAATAGTGCCCGAGGCGGCGATCGGCGACCCTGGTGAGGTCGACGATCTCGAGGACGTCGGCGACCCGGCCGGTGGACAGTCCGCGGGCGCGGGCGATCCACCGTAGGTGCCGACGTGCCGTGTGGCGTGGGTCGAAGGCTCGGTAGTTGAGGTGCATGCCGAGCGTTGCCGGTGCGGTGTGGTGGGCCCGGACAAGCGTGTCGTCGACTCGGACGGTGCCGGTCGCAGGCGCGATGACACCGCAGATACACCGCAGCAGCGTGGTTTTTCCGGTGCCGTTGAGACCGATCAGGTAGGTGAGTGCCCCGTCTGCCACGGTCAGTTCAGGGACCTCGAGCACCGTCACGCCTGGGTAGCTCAGCGTGAGGTCACGGATATCGATCACCGGCGCTCGCAGCTGGTCAGAAGTCGCAGCCCATCGCCAGTCCGACGGCCTTGACGCCTTCGCACACAGAGCTGTTGGACAGCTTCCAGGCACCATCGATGCGCTTCCAGACCACGCGCGCGACCAAATCCGGTCGTCCCGCTGACTTGCTGCGCAGCATGGCGGTGTGCACGTTGCCGTCATGGGTTTCGGGGCCGGTGATGTCATTCGACCCGATCGGGGCGCGGAACAGGCCGGTGTTGTAGAGGGTGCGCGCAACCACGACCGCCCGCATGCCGCCTTCCATATTGGCGGCCTTGGCCTCGTCGGAGCCGGGTTGTTCGATCAGGAACGCGACCTGGGCGTCGAGATCGTCGACGGTGGGTACTTCTTTGGTGATGAGGAAATCGTCGGCGGCGGAAGCGAGAGGGGCATTGACAACCGAGGCGCCGGCCACGGCGACCGCTACGATCGTCGACGCGACACCAGCGACAGTTTTGAGGGTCTTCATTCTTTCATCCTCTGATCGACTGGGACAGCACCTGACGCACGCTCGAATGTGCAGGCGGCCAACAAATTGGCGTGTTCGAGATTACTCTTGTTCAAGTCGGATCTCAGCGTTTGAGGCCGATGACAGCGTCCATGCCCATGCGAGTTTCCGGCAAGTCGGGGCGGAGCCACTCCTGTACCGGCACTACACCGGGTTCTAGCAACTCGAAGCCAGCCATGAATGACTCCGTCTGTGCCTTGGACCGAAAGGAAACTTGGGCGGACGTACCCCTTGTGCCTTCGAGCACCTGGAGTATCTCCGGGGTGGAATCGAGGGAGCCATGGGTCATCGCCAGGTAACTGCCTGGTGCCATCGCATCGCGGAAGGCGGCGACGATGTCGGCGGGGTGTTCCTCGTCCATCACGTAATGCAGCACACCGATGAGCGTTATTGCCACCGGCTCGTTGAAATCGATCTGGGCCTCGTTCTTCAGCTGATCGAGGAGTTCGCTGGGCCGACGAACGTCGCCGAGCAGGGCTGTGACACCGTCTGGCTTGGTCAGCAGCGCGTCGCAATGGGCGTATACGACCGGGTCGTAGTCGACATACACCACCCGTGCCGACGGCTGGATCTTCCGAGCCACCTCGTGCACGTTGGGCGAGCTCGGGATCCCCGAGCCCAGATCGACGAACTGACGGATACCGGCGTCCGCGGCCATCTCGACCGCTTTGAACATGAAACTCCGGGTGAACCAGACCAAGGTCTTGAGTTCGGGTGTGCGAGAGAGCATTTCATCGGCGATATCGATGTCGGCCTCGCGACTGTCTTTTCCGCCCAGCAAGTAGTCATACACCCGGGCAGAGTTCATCTGATCGAGGTTGAACGGTTGCGGCATTCGGTTGTTCTCCGACACAGGCCCTTCTGTTCCTTCGACCACAGGTGTAACGGTAGCCGATCGCTACCTCGGACGGGTGCTCCTTCAGAGATCTGTCGTGTTCGGATGTGGGGGAGTACGCGGTGCCCGAACGGGGCGATGCTCCGCCCGCCCGAACCGAGTTGTCGATCAACCATGTTCCGACACAACGCGATCCAACCCTCCACGACAGTTCTACCAGCACTTACTACCCATTGGCTGCGCTGGTCGTTGCTGCAGTGTTACGGATCCGTTTCAGCCAACGCGACTGCGTGCGCTACCGCGGATCGTGCCCGGTCGACGGTCGAATAGCGGCCGAGGCCGCATGGGGCCGCGACGTCCACCGGGCCGCCGTAGGCCGACTCCGCCGCTGCGAGCGCCTGTCGTGCTTGCTCGAGCGGTTGCGTCGGAATCGCGAGCCCGGCGACAAAACGTGTAGTGGCAGGCAATTCGAGGCGCGCCAGTGGGGCGTAATACCGCGGCCGCACCGGCGCCTGTTTGCCGTCGCCGATGGGCATGTGGACGAAATCGAGATGCCGCCCAGCCGGCCAGTAGCGCGCTATCGCGTTGGCCAGCGCGACGACCGGGGCCGCCGATCGCGGCCTGATGGCCGGCTTGTCGTCGAGGCTCCCGTAGCACAGGTGTACACCGAAATGGGCATCATGGGGCGCCCGTGCGACGAGGCGTGCGATCGCTCGACCCGCCACTGCGGCCGGGCCCTCCCGCAGGCCCGGAGGTGTCGCCGCGCAGAGAAGCGTCTCCGCCGGCAGTTCGAGTTGGAATACGACGTTGTCCCGCAACGCCTCATGGATACGGACGATCTCTCGGACAGTGGCGTCGACAATCGGGCGGTAATAGGGGAAGCGTCGGTCGCCGGGATTGGCCGAGCCGCGACGCAACCTGAGCATCCGCGCCTCGAAGGCGATGAAACCGATGACAAAAGGCGTCGGTATGCCTACCTGCAAGCGAAGCCCGGGATCGGTTCGGTGTAGATCGACCAACGCGTCCCAGGCCTGTCTGGCCTCCGCCGCATAGCCGAGCGCGGTGTCGACATCGGCTTCGGCCATCGATCGGCCTGGCCGAAGTCGAAAGGTGTCGCGGGAACGCAGCGTCGACCAATCGCCCTCGCGCACGGGCACCAGCGCCGGGGATTTGCCGAGCCGGTCGATGATGGGTCTGACATACCACTGGGCCCGAACTGGCTCCGCTTCACCGCCCGGAACCATGCCGTCCAGGAATTCACCGGCTGTGTCGACGGCGAACGCCATGGCCTTCTCTGGACTGTCCAACTGTGCGGGCAAGCTGCCCACAAAGTGAATCCTGCGCTTGGGCTGCACAGCGTCAGTCTCGCACATCGGTTGCCCTCGAGACGTGGGCGTTCCCGCAATTCCTGCGTACATCGGAGTGGCGCAGCATCACGCAGGCTCCGTCGATGTCCTACGCGGCCTTGTTCACCGCCGAATGGCGCCAGCCCGCACATCGATCATGCGCGTGAGCAGATGCCGACCTTACGACGGTTGGCGAACGATGCATGGATTTGCCTGCTGCAGAGGCAGTTTCAGCCCAACCGCACGGCATCAGCGGATGTCCTTGGCGCGCGGCCGTTTTGGCGCCGACCACCGGATCGGAGGAGTCTTGTACCGACGTCCAGGTATAGGCTCCGACGGCGTGGACGTCTATCTCTTATGGCACATCCATCACGCGCGCCCGCTGTGAGCCAGGATGGATCGTCACCCAACCTGCTCTCGCGCAGCACCGCCGCACCAGCTGGCAATGATCGAAACCTGATCCGTCGAGGCGCAAGCGATCTCGTGGGATGCCCAAACGCGCTGCATCCTGTGCGATCATGGTCGTCGTGGGGTCGGTCGAGATCGAAGACAATCTGAGATATCTGCTTAACCAGTGGGATCCGATCGGCGTTGCCGACCTGGTGGATGACGAGTACGAATGCCTGGTCGGGCCGTTGCTGTCCAGGCTGAACGCCGGAGCGAGCCGGAGCGAGATCAGCAAGTTCCTCTGGAGTGAACTAGACGACCACTTCGGACTGAACCCCTATCACGCGCCAGACCATTACGGAGTGGATCCGCTAGCTGACCAACTCGTCGCATGGTGGGCCACAGTCGATTCGGTGTGATAGCGCGGTCAGGTGCGTGGTGCGTACATGATGATCGCGACTCCGAGTAGGCAGATCACCGCGCCGGTGATGTCCCAGCGGTCGGGGCGAAAACCGTCAAAAGCCATGCCCCAAGCCAGGGAACCGGCGACGAACACCCCGCCGTAGGCGGCGAGGATGCGCCCGAAGTTGGCGTCCGGCTGCAAGGTGGCGACGAATCCGTAGATGCCGAGGGCGATGATTCCGCCGCCGATCCACGCCAAGCCGCGGTGCTCGCGCACGCCTTGCCAGATCAGCCAGGCGCCGCCGATCTCGGCGACGGCGGCCAAGACGAACAGCACGATCGAGCGAACAACGGTCATGGAGTGGGACCCTACGCAACGAAGATCAGTGCCCAGCAGCGCCGCTGCCCCACACGAGGTACTGCCGTGCGTGCAGCGCTGTGCCGACTGTCGAGTGTTCAGCCGACAGACGTCAGATGGCAAGGCTGCCAAGCTGTTCGAGAGGGTCATTCGGCGTCGGAGCTGAATCTTCGTCCGCACGAGGATGCGCAGCATGTGGGTGCCTCCGGCGAAGCGGACGAGGCGCCTCCTGGATTCGAATCGAGCGGACGATGGCTTACGACGCCGACGCATATCGAGCGAGTATCACCCCATCGGCAAAGCAGGAGATCGCACGGCTTGCAGGCGAGGTAGCGGCGGCGCGACGGGGGAATGTCCGCCCGCGGATCGCGGAGGGCGGCGTCACTGGCTGGGTTATCGATGAAGAAGAGACCCTGGACTCCGACGAAGATTATGAGGCCTGCAGTCATTGGGACTTGATGATTCTCGGAACTGACGGCACCCTCCACGAGGGTAAGCGTGAACGCACCTACATCAAGGGGCCGCGAATCACCCTCGACAGATTGAGTATCAGTTCCTTCGACCCCGAAGCCTGGGACAACCAGTACGACAAAACTCGTGCATACGACGGATGGCATGCGCGCCGCTGCGGCTACTACGCCTTTCCCCGCTACGGGGATCGAGTTCGTGGCGCACTGGCGCAATTCGGTCGAACCGGGCACAGCGTCGGCGGCTATGCGACGCCCGCGAGCTCGGTCGGTCGCGAGCGCAAGAGGGGTGCTCCGACGGGGGTTGTCGTGGCGGCTGCCCTGATCGGAGTGATCGTGCTGATATTGCTGATTCTCTGAACCGGTTGCCGCTTACACGATGAGCCGCTGATCGTGGGTTCGCTGGTATTACGCACAAGCAAGTCCTCGAAATATGTGCATCTGCACTGTATTTCACGATTGAACCGCCCGGCGTGCTCCTCGGTGGCGCATGCGCCAAGTGCTGCCCGTTGGCGGCAAAGTGTTGTGGTCGGGCGCGAAGGCTTGTAGTTGGTCTGCGAGCGAACAGCCGAGGTTGGTGGCGAAGCTCAGTGCGTAAATCCTCTGTCCTAGAAGAGGTTTCATCCTTCTTGGGCGAATGCTCCCGAGGTCTCCGGTTGAGTCTGTACCTGGTCGAGCCGAGAGCCGTTAAGCATGGATTAATTGAACGGAAGCACAGCTTAAGAGTGATCTATCTCATGATTTTTAGGTGGGTCGACACGGTGATGGCGTTGATGTCGAGTCTTCGGCGTCAGTGGGCGTTGTCGTTGCCGGTGGGTGCCGACGTGGTGGAATCGGGGATGGGCGGTTCGGTAATGCATTGTGTAGCAACTGGTTACCGCCACTCGTAGCTGAGATGTGGAGATATGTGTCAGGAGGAGGCAGGGCGAGGTGGGATCTCGGTGAAAGCTGAGAGCAGGCTGAGCAAATCGCTGTGGTTTGACCAGCATGTGGGATGAGGTTTTCCCGGCTGCTGTGGGCTGAGCGGCTTGCTGCGTCGAGAAGGTTGTTAGATGTCAACTTGCGCAGAGGGTTTCGGCGCCAGTTGGCGGTAGACATGTGCGGATCTCTCGATGGTCCTGCGGTGAGGTTTCGACCGCGTGAGAGTGTCCGGTCGTCTGCGGGTCTGGAGGGAAAGTCGTCGTCACGCGATGTTGTGCGGTCCCGCCTGGATGGCCTCAGTATTGACTGAGGGGTAACAGTTTTGGCGACAGGGTGCACTATCTGTTCGGGGACACTCCCGCGCGTGGTGCCGAAATAGGCTGTGTGGCAGCAGTCTATCTGAATTATTGAGGACTACTCTTCTTCGTCATTTCTACGCATCTCGTGAGACATGCTGTGTAGCAACGTAATTGACGTATCGCAAGTGAGATGTCGCTACGGCCATTCTCTCCCATGTCCCACTGTGACCTGTTTCATAGTTCAACTGGTTCGCGTTCAACTGGTTCTGTCTGGAAGTGGTTTGTCGTGTTGTTACGCTTCCGCCCGATTTCGGGGATGCCTATCAAGGGGATGGGCTCAGTTGTTGTGGAGTGTGATGAGGTTTCGTCGTCAGGGCGACGCGTTCGCGCGTTGGTTCCCTGCCAGTTGGTATCGGTTGAAGGTGGTCCTGGGGAAAACCCAACCAGGATGTCACCTCGGGTGGACCACGCTTGCTGGGATCGCGCGTGTGGAAAGCGATCACGGTCGGCATCGGGGTGCGAGGATCGGCGCCGACGGACAGGTGAAACCACCCATCCGAGGTGTTGCGCTCGACGGCACCAACGGCAACGCTCGCATCATCGATCCCGACGCCTCGGTACGTGCCGGGCACACCGTGTATGCGACCGCGGCAGGCCCGTTCCAATTCATCCCTGACACCTGGAAACGGTGGGGCGTGCGCGCCGACTCCGACTACAAGACCCTGTCGAGCACACTCTCCAAAGGTAAACCTGCAGTGCCGCAGGAACTTACGGGAAGTCCTGACAACATCGACGACGCAGCGTTGGCAGCCGGACGCTATCTGTGCGCGTCCGGTGGCGATCTGTCCACCGCCGGCGGCTGGAGAAAGGCCATCTTCGCCTACAACCACTCCGACACCTATGTGAGGCAGATTCGCACTGCAGCAACCAGCTATGCCGGATAAAGCGGCAGCTGAACACGATCAGCGAGTCAATAAATCGATGCCGCTAGTTTCTGGTTATGAACATCCGGCGCTGATTCGGAAAATCCTGGGTGTGATCGACGTGTAGTCCTTCGAATCACTCGGATTCGTTGCCGGGGGAGAGCGATCGGCGCCGCATGCTACCCAGATGCCAAGTGGCGCAAGCATATAGAGACTAACCCTTTCCTGACTACGGGAACGGTCTATTCGGCGCGCGTGGAATTACTATTGCAGTGTTCAGTTTCTCTCCTATTTGTCAGCTTCGGGAAGATATGTTAGAAATTCGTCGCCGCAGCTTCGATGACTGGGCCGCCACCCATTCGGTGGGGACCATTTGGGTGGCGAGATGAATTCCGGATGAGGAGAAATTCGATGAAGAAGGTTCGTGCGGTCGGTGCCGTACTGGTCGCGGCATCTGGTCTGATGCTCGCGGCGGTGGGTGCAGCCTCGGCCGCGCAGACGGCTGCTCCGGAGCCGGTCGCCGGCACCGGATCGGCGAGCGCCTCTGGCGGCGTGGTCGATTCGATCGTGAGCGGTAGCGGCGGCACCGGTTCGTCGTTCAGCCTCAAGGTCGGCAACGGCAATGTCGCGGACACTCCGCCGGCGACAGGCAGCGCGGGAAGCGGCAGCGCAGCAGCTGGGTAGTTCTTCCCTGTGCGTCACCAATCCGCCTGCAAACGACTGTCCGAAGTGGCAGGCCCCTCAGCGTTGGGTCGGTTGGGTTCGAATTGGCTTCTGGTTGAGGCTGTTCGGGGTTGTCGCGGGAGGGAACGACGTTGGTGCATGGTGAGCTCGTCAATGACGGGTGGTGGATGTGTGAACGGTGTGATGGGTGCTTGTGGCAGGGGAGTTGAATGCTCGACCGCACGGTGCGGTTGAGCGTGGTGAAGCATTCTCCGGCCGAGAGAATGCGGTGTGAGGGCCCGGGGTTGTCGGGCCCCGTCAGCGGTTGTGGTGTCGCCGACCTTGCGCAGCCTCAGGATCCAGGCTCGACGGAGGTCGGCGGCGAGCCGCGAGTGTCGGGGTTATACAAGCTCAGGCAGAGCTTCAGTCGGTGCTGCCGGGCGACGGTGCTCGAGCCAGAATCCGTACTGGCGTAGGTCGGTTTCCAGACCATTGGCCACGTATGCCGCGTAGTCGCGGAGTCCCGCTGCAGCGTCGCGATCTTCGGGGCTGGTTCCAGCGGACCATTCTCGTTTCGCGCTGTCGATCCAGGCGAGCAGACGGTTCCGGTCGGCCCACCACTCCCGGACCTTCGACAGGGTCCAGTGTTCGTCCCCGTCGCAGGCGTAAGCGCCGAGGGGGTCGTCGTAGGCCGCGCTCAGCAACAGCCGCACTTCGTGAGGGTTGCGCGGTTGGCGGTAGACGACTTCGGCGCCGAAGTCGTCCTCGTAGATCACGTGCTCGGGGGCGATCAATCTGCCTGTCCAGCAATTATCGGTTCCGGCGCCGTAGAACGGGCCTGGCACGTTGCGCCAGTCTCTATTGGCCCATTCTCCGCGCAGATAATCTGCCGGGGATCCGAGCCGTTGATTTTCATAGTTGGCCCTAGACAAACTGGCCGAGGTCGTGACGGTTGGGAGCGGGTTCCAGTACACGCCCGCGAGAGTAGCGAAACTGGGTAAGGCTCGCTCGAGAGGTGGTCCAGCCTCGACGGAGGCCTGGCGCCGCCGCATTCACCGTCATGGAACACCGATAGTTATTGGCGCTCAAATCATTACGAGTTGAAAGCGAAATCTGAAGAAGTGATGAAGTTATGTGCCGCGGTTCTGCTTGCGGTGGCGGCGTTACTGTCGCCGGCAGCGTCCGCCAATGCCGTTGCCGGCGACACCTATGTGGCCTTGGGTGACTCTTACACGGCGGGACCGAATGTCGCGCCGACGGATCGGATGGCTCCGCCAGGTTGCACCAGGTCAGCGGCGAACTATCCGCACCTGGTCGCGTCCACGCTCGGGCTGCGACTCGAGGATCGCAGCTGTACCGGCGCCAAGACCGAAAATGTCACCACCACAGCACAATTCCCTGATCAGCCGCCGCAACTCACCGCCCTGACCAGTACGACCAAGGTCGTGACATTGGGCATCGGCGGCAACGACAACAACACCTTCCGCGACGTGGTCGCCGCGTGTATCGCCACTGACAGCCTGACTCCCGTCGGCACTCCGTGCAGGGACACGTACGGCTCGACCTTCGTCGATCAGATCCACGCCGACGCGCCGGTCATCGGTGCGGCCATCACTAAGATTCACCAGATCGCGCCTACGGCACAGGTTTTCGTCGTCGGATATCCGGCGATCCTGCCGCGCGACGGTGGCTGCTATCCGCAGGTCCCCATCACCGACGGCGATGCCGCCTACGTCAACGGCATCGAAACCGAACTCAACACCGTGCTGCGTGACCAATCCCGACTCAACAACGCCACGTTCGTCGATACGTACAACTCCAGCCTCGGCCACGACGCCTGCCAACCCATCGGTACCCGCTGGGTCGAACCGGTTGTGCCCGGCCAGAAAGCGGCCACCCTGCACCCGAACGCCGCAGGCATGCAAGCCGACACCGCAGCGGTGACTGCCGCGATACGAAACCCCAGAACCTCGTAGCGCGCGACCGCACTGGTTACGCCGCGATGTCGATGCGACATCGCGGGGCTCAACGCTGCCTTGGGGTAGTGAAAACGTCGAATCGCCAGCAAGGCGATCAAGTGCCACCTGTTGGGCCGGACGATTCCGGCTCGGACACGAATCCCGTTGAGCGACTGGTTAGCCCGGCGCTTCAGCGCACCAAAGACGGTATCCAACGGCGACCCGACAATGCGTCGCCACCGACAGAGAGAAGTGGCATTGACCCCATTCCAAGAACGACCCGTCTCTCGGCGTAGATCACGCCTGTATTCACGACTACTGGCGTTTACCGGCGCCGCGCTGTCGATTGTCACCCTCGCGGCCTCGGCCACCGCAGAACCGCCTACCGCTCCGAGCCCGTCTACGACGATAACCAGCCCAGCCACGGGCGCGCCGACCACGGGTGCCCGGCCGCCAGCTACTCCGTCGCCCTCTAGTCCAGGCCCGGCGACTCAGCCGAGCCGTAACCCTGCCCCGAGCTCGGTCCGGCCCACATCGGATCCGACGCCGAGTCAGGTTCGGCCGCAACCGAGTTCGACATCGGCGCCGACACCTTCGACGTCGAAACCAGCACCCTCGACATCGCTGCCCGCGCCGCCGGCATCGACCACCTCGCAGTCCCCGTCATCGACAACGGTTGCGCCGCAATCCACATCGGAGTCATGTCCGACCGCGCCGGATCCGGACAAGAAGACCAAGCCCGGCACCTGGAAGCCAACGGCGAAGCCGAACAAGCAGATCACACCGGGCAAGATGCGCTCGGATTGCGAACAGATCCCCGACGGATTCAGCAAAGCAGACGCCGACAAGGCAGAGACGATGGAGGCCGCGATGGCCTCACGGAACAGGCAGCTCCGGGTCTCCGATGGCTGTCAGGTGTACTGGCCCGCCCCGTATGAGGTGTGCGGCGCGATCCGCGACAAGTACAACGAGCTCGGCGGCCCCAACGGGTTTCTGTTGCACCCCAAAACAAATGAGCTGACCAACCCCGATGGACGCGGAAAGCGCACCGAATTCGTCAACGGCCCCATCTACTGGTCGCCTGAAGGTGGGGCTCATCCGGTGGTCAACCACTTCCTGGCCGCCTGGGCGCGATACGGCTATGAGGCCGGCTACATCGGCTATCCGACCACCGACGAGATCGTCAACCCAGACAAGGTCGGCCGTCGGCAGCATTTCACTGGTTCCACTATCTACTGGAAGCTGAACGAGGCTTATTCGATCGGCGGCAGGATCTTCGACAAGTGGGGCGAAACTGGTTGGGAACAAGGCTTTCTCGGCTATCCGACCAGCGACGAGACCGCGACCCCGGACGGGGTCGGACGGTTCAACCGGTTCGAACGCGGCGTGGTCTACTGGACATTCCCGACCGACGCGCATCCGGTCGCGGGCGCCATTCTGGACCAATGGTCCAAAGCCGGGTACGAGCGCAGCAAATACGGCTACCCGACCAGCGATGAACGCGGCGCGGGCAGCCGCCGCGAACAGGACTTCCAGCACGGGAAGATCACCTGGCCCAACGACGCTGCCGACGAGGTGTCCGAGGAAGTCCGAACCAGGGAGCTGTTGTCCGACGCGGTCGCGCCGAAGAGGCTGGTGCATATCTATGACCAGGACTCCGGCGGCGCGGATCCTCGGCTCGCGCCGCCTTCAGCCGGACAGCCCAGCGAGTGCGTGCAGGGCTTGAAGAACATCTCCCGGCAAGTCAGCTGCAGCGATCAGGAAGGCACCATCACCCGATACCGGATCCGAAACGGCACCAAAACCGAAGTAGGCCGTACGTGGTTCGTCGCGAAGACCTGGATCGCATTCAGCCTGTCTACGCGGTGGAGCACGACACCGACATGGGAGCTGGGTGTGCGGATCGAGACGACGAAGACGGACGGGGAATTCGAGAAGAACCCGACCGATTATGTGCTGTCGACGTTCTGCGAATCCGGCACGATGTGCAAGACCACGAGCGCGCAGGACAGTGAACGCCGTGTACTCAAGCAGGGAACGGTGGTCGAGTACACGTGGCGCCAGGAGTCCACAGGCCCGGCGACCAAGGCGGGCGGGGTTATCGATCCGATGAAGGGCTTGATCGGCGCCAAAATGCTGCACGGGCCCATACCGAATCCGTGGAGCGTCGAGCTGAACAACCTCGACGCACGCTGTGACAGCGTCGAATACAAAGTCGGCTGCGTCAACGACAAGGCGCTGGCCGGAGTCGGGTACAACGCCCAGAGAAATCCCAAGATCTCCGAGGTCGCACAACACGTTTTCGATGCTCAGGCCACATTGCCCTCACATTGGGGCGTGTACGAAGTGCCTATCGAGCGCACGTTGGACACGACGTTGAAGGACGCCAACCGGGCTGTGGCTTGCCCGGACGGATGGGCGACGCTACCGGACACGTGTGATGAGTACCCAATGGCCACCACCTACCAGGGCGCATCCAAAGTCGCTCCAGGGGATTGGTCACGACGGAAGGTACCGAAGGAAGCCAACGATTCGCAGGGCGGTGTCACGGGCGCTGCGTACTTGTCGGGGCGAATTCTGGAGAAGGAACGCTTTGTGGTTTTGGCGGTCCTGAAGGACGGCAGGACATCGTGGTGACTCGTCAGCGCCAGCGCTTCGGTGGCGGGTACTGCGGTGCGGTGTTGGCGTCGGTAGGCCACATCCGTATCCGCCACGTATCGCCTGGATTGGTGGAGTGGAGTTGACCCTCGAAACGTAGGCCACGCCCGCTGATCTCGATGTGGTAGGAACCGGGCGCGATTAATAGCGGGTCGTGCGAGGAGCTTGTCGCCGACGAGATCCACAGCTCACCTTGGTCGTCGATGGTGGTGGTCGCATCGATCACCACCTGCCACTCGTCACGATCTGGATGCTGCGGGCGGTCGAACAGCTCGAAGTCGATGAGCATTGCGGAGTTGTATTGATGAGGGCTCAGCACAACCATGTTGCCGCCGGCGGTGGTCGCGTACAACCCGTCGTCTATCGCGCGGTCCACTACATCCGGCAGGTCCACGCCGTCTTCGGCGCTGCCGACCAGGTAGAACTGTCCGTAATCCATGGAAATGGTACGAGCTTCACGCCGAATCGGCTGGTCCGAATACATCCACAACCCTCTCCATCGATACGCCGCTTGTTGCTGCTGTCGTTGCCGGACTGGCCTGTCGGGACGGTAACAATCACCGTCTTTATCAACAAATCGACATCTAGCACCCTGAAGGAGTACTCCGTGGCCGACAACGCCAAGCCTGTCAACGAGCAAGCCGACGATCTCGAGGAACCGAACATCGACGGCACGACACCGAAAACCGTGTAGGACTTCGTCGACGATTCCCAGCCTGGCCCCGGCACCGCACGATCCGAGACGCTCGCCCCTGTGAGCGAAGGCCCCGCGGTCAGCGAAGTCGAAGGCGGGTGGACGGCGCACAGCCCAGGCATTCAGCCAACCGATCACGAGTCTCAACGGTCATCGGCTGCCGCGACTGACACTTCGCGGGTGTCACAGAAATCGGGGTCTTGTGTTGGCGCGGTGAAATGCGTGACGCTGCAAGAGAGTTCGATCGGACTCGCGGTGTGGCTGTGGAGGACGGTCCGGCAGGTAGAGGGGGCAAGGAATGTCTGTGCGGTACGAGCTCGGTCCGGCTCGGATCTCCTTCGAGGATCTACGCAGCGTGATTGGCCTACTTCGCCGACACGCCGGCGGTGAGCCGAGCCTCGTTGCCGATGGCGCTGGACCGGGCCGCAGGATAGTTCGGGATCTCGACGACCTGCTGTGGCTGCCCGACTCCGTACGCCGGGATCTGTATTTCGAGTCGGCGGACGGCAGTATGGATATCCTGCTCAATCGGAGGTTCGCGTTCGCCGACGCGCATCGGAATGCGGCGCTCGCGCGCGAGATCACCGCGCTGTTCCGTAGTCGCCGTTCCTACAACCTGGCCCTGTTCACCAAGACGAATTGGTTGATGGGACTGGCCGGCCCGGCGTCGGGGGCGGCTTTTGTCGCGATCTTCTCGCTGTTCACCGACTACTCCTACTCCCGACGAGATGTATTGCTGCTCGTCATCTTTGCGGTCGTCATAGGTGTGGCGAACTTCTACTCCAGCGTCAAACGGCACGGCGCTCACGTCGTCATCGACTACGGCGAACCGGCGATGGCAACCGAACCTCTCGGTGCAGACGTGCAGGACGACGGCAACGTCGTCACCAGCCGTGCCGCGGCCCGCCGGATCGCCGAACAGGTACTCGCTCGAGTCAATACCCGTGCGGAGCCGCTCGCTCTGTTCCCCGAGCACGATTGTCCCGACCTGGGCTGGGCCTGGGTGTATGGGTACACCACTGTCCGCTGGCTCGAGACCGGCGATCCGGACGCCGTGCCCCCGCCCGGCGGCGGCCCGATCGTCGTCGTCAAAGACACCGCCGACACCTGGATGCTCTCCGGCGCTCGGGATTACAACAAGCAACTCGCCGAGTACGCCGAACGGCATGGCTACCAGCACACCGTGCGGTACGGCTAGCGGCGTGCGGGGCGCAGCCTCGAGATGGGCTGGGCCCCATCGATACTGCCGCGGAAACGCAAAATGCGGGCGATGTTGCCGTTGTCGGCACATCGCCCGCATGGTGTCGGCTACTAGGCGCCGCTACCGGTTGCCAGCAGTTTCAGGATTTTGAGAATTTCGAGAACGGTTCCGGCCGAGCCGGAGTCGACCGATCCACTGGAGCTACCGGCGTCCGCCGCCGCGATACCGGCATCGGCTGCCGCAATTCCGGTGCCTGCCATCGCAATTCCCACAGCGGCAGCGCAGGTCACGCCGAACACGCACAATTTCCTCATACGTAACACAGTCCTCTGCAAATCGGAGCGTCCGGGACGCGGCGGTAGCGCGCGTCCCGGTTCACTGATCGGCGGCGATGTGCCACCTGAACCGGATTTATAGCACTGGGTTTGGTCTGTTCGACACTGTGGCGACTGCACGCAAATTGAACCTAAGAGCCCGCTATCTTGTTGGCGCACAATGTGTTCGACTGGTGCCGGTCACCAATCGAACGCCTCTGTGGATGCAGATCGACGCCATGTTCCGCGACTAGCCCTGTTGCTCAACGAAATTCGGAGTCGCCAATGGTCGGCCGGACTCCTCGAGACGCACGTGACGAAGGCTTCTTCGATCCGGGAAGGGGAGCAGTGCTGATCGGCGCGATCAGTCTTTGGTGGGGTCTGCGCCGGGCTTCTTGGATACCGAGTCGCCTGGTTCGATCGAATCCCACAGGGCGCGGTTCACTCGGACCTTGATGATGTTGCCGTCGTCGAGGCGGACGACCACGCGGCGATAGAGGTTCGCGCCGTCCAACAGTCCGCGTGACTTCTTGACCACGGTTCCCTGCCACTCCTGCTGTACCACTGGACCGACCTCCTCGCTCGATACCGACACCGTTGCCGCCTGTTGATGGCGCCCAGTCAGTCTGCTGGCTCGGGCAGGTCCGGGGCATCGCCTTGCCGGGGTATATCGCGGGATACCTGAGGCGTACGTGCGATCGTCTCAGCTGTTGACGGTCACTGGCCGTTGGTCTCGGCTCGAGCGCGGACCAGCAACGAGCACCTAGGCTGTTGGCAGCGAACACGGCGTGGATCGGCAGGTGATGGACAGCACGAAAGCGGAGGTCGGCTACTCGCACGGAGGGTTCTCGCTGGACTCCACCGGCGCGGGCGCGGTGTCTCGCGGTTTCGATGTCTTCCGGCACGGGTGGCAGACGCAGGTCGGTGACGGCTTCCCGCTGCCGACCTTCAGCCGGGCGACGACCGGTGATTTCCGGGTCAGGAGCCGGGTGGCGAAGGTGCGCGATGTCGCGATCACCGATCTCGACAGCGCATCTGTCATCCGGACGGCGGGCACCCCGTACGGCTATGCGGATCAGGCACGGATGTATGTGGTGCGCCGCGGCGTCTGGTCGTTGGGCGGCGGGCCCGATCGCGCCGAACACACGGTGCCTGCCGGACAGTTCCTGCTGCGGCATGGGCCGCCGCTGCACTTCGGGGCGGCGCCGCACACCACGGTGCAGATTCTCACGCTGCCCTCCGCCGTCTTCGATGTACGGCTGCGGAACCGGAGTTTCACCGCGTCGGCGGGCTCGGCCGAGATGCGCTTGCTGCTGGCCCACACGAACATGGTGCACGCGACGGTGACCGACCTCGGTCCTGCCGGTGTGCACGCCGCCCACGGCGCCATGATCGAGCTGGCCAAGGCAGTGGTGGCCGGTCGCTTCGACGATGCGGAAGCCGCGCTCAGGCCGCCGCTTGTCGAAGCGGCAAAGGTATTGGCGGACAGTCATCTTGCCGATCCCGAGTTGTCCGCGGCGATGCTGGCAGGGGAACTCAACGTCTCCGTGCGCACCCTGCAACGGGCGTTCACGGTGGCGGGGGAGTCGGTGACCAGCTACATCCGCCACCGCAGGCTGGAAGAGGCGCGGCGCGCACTCGCCACTCGGTCCCGGCTGCCGAGTGTCGCCGAACTCGCTGCGTACTGGCAGTTCTCCGACAGCAGCCACTTCGTCCGCGCCTTCAAGAAACGCTATGGCCAGACGCCCGTCGAGTACGCCCGCTCAGTGCGGGCCGCTGGGCCCTAAGGACTTGGCGGACAACACATCACGCGGTCCGATAGCGTCCGCGATGCTCAAACAGTCACTGCCGGAGAAGATTCCGAGTTCATAGCGCACGGAATCGGCGTCGAAGGAGTGGACGAGCACGCCGATCTCGTAGTCGCCGGGATAGGTGACTTCGCCGATGTAGTCGATGCGATACGACGACGGCGACAGATCTGGCACGAGCCCGCCTGCACCGAGTGCCGCCGCAGCGAACACCGCGACCGCCTCGTCGTACCAGGTGGCTTGGGCCAGGTAGTTGACGTGCTGATTGACGTCGACGTCACCTATCCGTGCACGTAGGGGAGCGAAGAACGCGTAATGCTCCCGTTGCTTGCGTTCGGCGCTCGGCTTGGCCGCTGTCGTCTCGCTCGAATCCGGTACGGACAGGTCGGTGAGATCCGCGATCAACTCGTCCGGAAGCGCAAGCGGCCCTGCGGAACCGAGGAGGAGCACGGTGGCGCCGCCGCTGCCGACCCGCCTGCCGCCGGCGAACACTGCTTGCTGGTAGGTGAACGATGACCGCCCGATGTGGCGAATGCCGGTGTGCACGACCGCGTCGGCGCCCGAACGATGGACGGGCGCAAGCACTTCGACTCGCTGGCTGACGAGAATGATCTGGTGCCTGCCGAATTCACCGGCGCCGACGAGCCTGCCGAATTGCGGCGTCTTCACCCGTATCCGCGCGTCCTCCAGCCAGCGGGCCATCCCGATCGCGCTCACCGCACCGTTGCGGCCGAGATCGCCCTGCCGCAGTCGGATATCGCACTGGGCCGGAAAGACAGGGTCGTTGATGGAAGCCATGAGAAAACCTTAGGAATGCCACCCAGACCTGCGCTTGAACAACCGCGCCAACTGGATAGAACATCCGCGCCACGTCCTGCGCTACGCTGATCGGACAGCAGCGCCTTCTGCCAGGCCTTGCCGCGGTGCCGATATCGGCCCGCCTCGCTCCGTGCGCACTCCCCGCGACGAGCACATCGAACACCCCTCTTCCCGGTCGTGCCATGACGCCGGACTTTCCCTCTTCAGAGATCCGCGGGACCGTCCTGCGCGATTCAGTCGATCGACACCAAAACGCACCAAGAAATGGAGTGAAACCCTATGAATATCAACCCAATTGCCAACGGCCCCGAGCGCGCGATCATCGAGGACATGCTCGACCGTAACCGCGAAGCCCTCATCGAGACCGCACGCGGCCTGTCCGAGGTCGACGCCCGCCGCCGACTCGTCGCATCGCTGACAACGCCGATCTCCTTGCTCAAACATGCCGCGGCCGCGGAACGGATCTGGTTTCAACGGTTCTGGGCCGGACTCGACGAATCCGACTGCGACGGCTACTCTCGCCGCGACGTCGGCACCTTCGCCGTCACCGACGACGAGTCGCTGGCCGATGTCATCGCCGAATTCGAGCGCGCAAGCCGGCGATCACGAGCCATCGCGGCCCGCTTCGACCTCGACGACACCAAGGAGAACCCGCGAGAGGGAATCGTCAGCATGCGCTGGACACTGCTGCTCATGATCCAGGAGTTCGCCAGGCACGCAGGTCACGGCGACATCCTCCGCGAACAGATCGACAAGCCCCTGGCCTGACCTGTTTCGGCCGAGGTCGGTGACTCGATCGTCGCCGACCTCGAGCCCGGGGTCGGCTCAACTTTCTGTTGGCCGGGTTCCGGTCTCACACTGCAGTCCTATTTCATGTCATACCAAGGTGTTACACGAAATGAGGATTCGGCCGTTAGCTTCGGTGTAGCGTACCGACGCACCTCGCGGCCTTCGATCGATCTCGACAGGTCGGCATCGAGCCGGGCGGAGGTGGCCTCTCCGACTCAGCTCTCAGGAAGATCTATGACGACAACGACTTTGGCCTCAGAGTCCATTCCGCGGCCGCCGCGGCGCGGCGCCGACGGTGACTACGCCCGGCTGTTGCGCCGGATCTCCGATGCGGGACTGATGGATCGGCGTCCCGGGTACTACGCCATCCGGCTCAGCTTGGTCGGGATTGCCTTCGTGGCGGGCTGGGTCGCGTTCGTCCTCGTCGGCGACTCGTGGTGGACGCTCCTGGTCGCGGCGCTCATGGCCGTGACCTTTGCCCAGGTCGCCTTGGTCATGCACGATGTTGCGCACCGCCAAGTCTTCCGGCTGCGCAGGCCGACGGAAATCGTCGGCCGCGTCGTCGGCAATGCCGGGATCGGCTTGGCGTACGGCTGGTGGCAGGACAAGCACACCCGGCATCACGCCAATCCGAACCACGAGGACCTCGATCCCGATGTGGCGCCGGACATTCTGGTCTGGTCGCAACGGCAGGCGCGGGCCAGCCGTGGTCTGGCGCGTCTCATCGGGCGGGCGCAGGCGTTCCTGTTCTTCCCCCTGCTGATGCTGGAGGGGCTGAACCTGCACCTGGCCGGCGTGCGCGCGCTCAGAAATCGATCGATCAAGCAGCGAAGTCTGGAGGGCGTACTGCTCTTCGGTCATTTTGCCGGCTACCTGGCCGCGCTGTTCGTGGTGCTGCCTGCCGACAAGGGCATCGCGTTCCTCGCGGTCCACCAAGCGCTGTTCGGTGTCTACATGGGCTGCATCTTCGCCCCGAACCACAAGGGCATGCCGACCTTGACCGGCGATGACCGCCCCGACTACCTGCGCAAGCAGGTGCTGACCTCCCGCAACGTGCGGGGTGGCGCGCTGACCGACTTCGCCCTTGGCGGACTCAACTATCAGATCGAACACCATCTGTTCCCGAGCATGCCGACCCCGAATCTGCGGCACGCCCAAGTGATCGTCCGCGACTACTGCGCCGAAATCGGCGTGCCCTATCACGAGACCGGGCTCATCGCCTCGTACCGCGAGGCCCTGCGCCACCTGCACCACGTCGGCGCACCGCTTCGCACCACCGAATGACACTCGAGTGTTAGCCCGAACTGGTTGCCGGGCGGATGTTTTCGGGCAATGGGTCCGCGAACTGCCATCCCTCGGCAAGCAGTTCGTCAACCGCAGCGACAGCTGCCGTCAGCCGCGTCGCTCGATCGCCGCGCATGATGCGGAACCGTCTTCCGGTGTGCGCGAGCTCTTCCCGGAAGCGGTCGGTCATCCACGGTCTGAGGTGTTCGCCGTCCCGGAGGCCGTCGTCGTCGAAGGGGACTCCGACATGGTCGGTCAACAGGTAGAGGTCCCGCCGAGTGCGGGCGGCGATCCGCTCGACCTCCGCGTTGCGCGTGCCCAGGTAGCGTTCGTGCCAGATGCCGGTGGCGAAAGAGTCGGTGTCGCAGATCAATACCGGTGCGCCGCTGCGCGCGGCCTGCTGTTCGTTCGCGTCCTGGCGGCGCGCGATCACCGGGAACTCCCCGGAGCTGAAGGACATATCCGGCCAGGTCGCCGTCGGGTCGGCGACCTGGGCCGCCGCCAACTTCTGCTCGGAGTATTCGCGCCCGTATTCGGCGACCCATGCGGTCGCTGCCCAGACCCCGCCGCGCTGCCGATAGTGCGCGGCCAGATCGATCGAAAGTGTGGTCGTCCCAGTGGATTCGGCGCCGAGGACGACGACCCGCCTGGCCAGCGCGGCCCGTACGGCCGGGTCGAGGAACTCCCAACAGCCGACCGGGTCCTGCCGAACGGCGGTGCCGGACACCGGGAATCGCGTGCGTTTCGGGTCGACGCAGATCGATTCGGCGCCGAATCGCCGCGCGAGCTCGGCCCCGTACTCCTCGGAGGTGAAGACGGCGTCGACCCGATCGGGCACGGCCGCACCGAAGATCGCCATGTGTGCGTCCCAGATTGCCGGGTCGCACAGGTCGACGGGGATCTCGTCCATCGTGCCGACGACCTCGACATCAGGGTGCGTCTCGCGCATCCACGCGACCCGCGTTGTCAGCGGAATCGATTCCACGGCAGACGCACACACCAGAACAGTGAGCCGCGCACACTGGTTCTGTGCGGTGCGCACCAGATGATGGTGTCCCGCGTGCGGCGGGTAGAACTTGCCGAGCACCAGGCCGTGGCCGAAGCGGGTCATGCGGTCGCCCGATGGACGTCGCGCGCACCAGGGCCGGTGTGCAGCGACCGTCGCCAGCGGAGCAGGCCCGTCACGCACAGCAGGAGGAACCCTGTGTACAGCAACGCCGTCAGATACAGGTCCTTATAGATGTAGAGCGGGATGTAGACGAGGTCTGCGGCGATCCACAGCAACCACGACTCCAGCAGCTTGCGGCACTGACCATAGGTGGCCATCAACGAGAGACCGGTGGTGAGAGCGTCCCAGAACGGCACGCTGGAATCGGTGACCTGGCTGAGCAACACCGTGAGAGCGAGCACCCCCACCGCTCCGGCCGCGACGAGCGCGACCCATTCATTGACAGTGGTCCGCCGCACCGGCAGGGCATCGGTGGCATTCGGTCCCGCGCCGTGAAGCCAGCACCACCACCCGTACCCGGCAAGCGTGATGAAGACGATCTGCAGCCCGGCATCGGCGTAGAGCCCGGCCTGAGTGAACAGCGCGATGAAGAAGATGTTGTTGGCGATCCCGATCGGCCAATTGGCGATGTGCTGCCGCCCGACCAGCCACACGCACACTGCACCCGTCGCGAACCCGAGGATCTCGGTCCAGCTTGTCGCCCAACCCACGAGGCCCCTCCCGTAATAGTCGTATCGACCATACTGTGGCAGGGGCGCGGCGCACGCGACGTCGCAGCCCGTTTACAACAGCGGCGACAGCATCAGGCTGTCGAGCTCGGGACCGAGTTCGCTGATACTGAAATCGCCCTCGATAAGCACGGCCGCTTCGCCGACCGCCAGATTCGGTGACGTACAGAGGGCGGTGTCACCGCCGTTGCCGGTCAACCACAGCAGTGAGGTCGAGGCGATGACATCGTCACGGTCCCAGTCCGGGATGTCGGCGGGCCAGCCTGCCCATGCGGCGAAGGTGGACATGTACGAGGGTTGCGCGAGGCCGAACGATTCGCCGTCGAGCATGGTGAAGCCGGCGTGTACTTCGCTGAGGAACTGGCGCGCCGCCGCGGGCAGTGTCGCCCAGAACGGTGGTCGCGGCTCAACGGAAAGGCGCGGTTCCCATCCCACCCACACCAGGATGTCACCGTTTGCGTCTTCGACGAAGTACAGCAGCGCCGCCCCTTCCAGATCCCAGTTGCAGACCCGCACGTCGCGCAGCCTGGTGCGCAATGTCGCAGCGAAACGGGGTACCAGGGCAAGAAAATCCGAGTTCCACAACGACATCGCCAGTCGTGCCCGCTCGCTCGGGTCCGGCGACGCGGCGATAGCACGCCACGGTCCGGTGTCAGCAACAGGAGAATCCGGCAGGTGAAGAGGACCGCCTTCCTCCGACAGCTCGAGCAGTTTGCGGATGCCGGAGACCGTCGTCGGCCCGTCGGGTTCGAGTTGATCCAGCAAGCGTGCATCACCGGCCGCTGCGGTCGCGACCACGTGGTAGAGCTCGCTGCGCACCTCATTCTCCAGCCGCACCTGATCGGCACGATAATCAGGATGGACACCGCGCAGCCATTCGGCGCCGCGACCTCGCTGCATCCAGTACACCGGCCGCGAGACCCACTGGAGATTCGTGGCTGTACGGGCCACGCGAAGCATCTGCTCCGAGGTGAGCTCGATGAACCCCGGAATCTGAATGATCTCAGCCAAGGTGATGATGCGTGCCGCCACTACCGCAGCCTCGAATTTCCCCTTGCCGATCAGGGCGGGGACGGAAAACTCATCCTGCATGACGACACGCTAATAGCGTCGGCGGAAGACGGAATCCTCAACGGCGGGAACAACGCCCGCCCTCTGAGTAGACGTGATCGGCGAAGCGGTGCCCCGGATATCTCTAGGCGTCGGCGACGACCCGACCGCCGAGCTTGATCCAGCCGTCAGCCTGCCACGCGGTGAACAATTGGGAGCCTTCCCCTTGAGTGATGGTCAGGTTGCGTTGCAGCAGCGCGGTGATCGCTACTGCCGCAGCACCTGTCGCCTCGTCCTCGGCGATGCCGAGCGTCGGCGCGAACATCCGCGAACGCAGCGCGCCGCCGTCTTTGTCGGTCCAGGCCCACAGATAGTGCGGCCCGCCTGCGAAATCGCCGGGCTGCAAGCGCGCCAGCTCCTGCACGTCGGACAGTTCGTGGAAGGTGAAGTCCGGCGTCCAGGCCGCGCGGGCGGTGATCCAGGTGAGGTCGCCCGCGTACTCGACCGCGACCGAACCGGCCGGGACCTCGAGCGCACGGATCGGTGCGTGATTGGTGGCGAACCACCATGCGGCGCCGACGCTGGGGTGCCCGGCGAACGGCAGCTCAACGGCGGGGGTGTAGATGCGCATGCGCGCGACACCGTCGACCGCGTCCTCGACGAAAACGGTCTCGCTGTAACCGAGTTCGGCAGCGAGTGCCTGCTGTGCGGATTCCGCGACGTCGGCGGCTCGGGCGATACCCAGTTCGTTCCCGAATCGACCGGCAGCGTCGGTGAACACCCGCACCACGTCGACCTTCGTGTTGGCGGAGACAGTCATGTTCGTGCCTTTCTCGATCTTGCAATACTTGCGTGGGTAAACGCCCGCACCATGGCGATGCAGGCTTCAATCGTGCCAACGCGCACTGAAGGCGTTGGCGGGGTTGGTGATGAAAATCGCTGTGGCGACGTCAGATCCGAGTTCACGTTCGATACTGGATCGCAACGTTCTGAGCAGATAGACCATTCCTGGTCCGTCCGCGGTCGAGCGCGCCGAGGCGAGCACGGTGTCGCCGCCGAGCAGGATCCGGTCGGCGTGTCCGCTGTCGACGAGGGCCGCGATACTGCCGAGCAGGCGCCAGTCGGTGCCGTGGTTGGCTCGCGACGGACCTTCGAAGCCGACGAATGCGCCCGCGGCGGCGATTTGCCGGTGCATCGTGCTGTCCGGGAAGCGGTTCAGATGACCGAGGATGATGTGTTGCGGTGGCACGCCGTGGGTTCCCGCGAGCTCGTCGAGTACCGCCAAGGCTGCGGTGCCGCCCTCGAGGTGGACACCGACAGGCGCTCCTGTCGCATGATGAGCGTGGGCCGCGGCGCTCATCACTGAGCTGGCGTGCTCGTCGATGTGGTGAAAAGCGCTGGCTATCTTGATGAATCCCGCGCGCACCGGTGCCGCGGTGAGCTCGTGGACGAACAACTCGGCGAGATCGTCTCGGCCGCGGGCTAATTCGGTGGGGTCGTAGTGCTTGGCCTGGTGCATCCCGGTGGCGGCGATCAGATGCACGCCGGATCGTTCGGACAGCTCGGGTAGGTCCGCCAGCCGCGCCCCCAACCCCCACGGTGTCCACTGCGCGACCGCCTGCCCGCCAAGCGCAGCGAACGAATTCAGTTCCACCAGAGCAGCATCCACGTCATCCAGTGCTTCCTCTGGTAACCGCGGTGAACGGAGGAACAGATGATCGTGTGCATTGCAGACGCCTAACCGCGCCGGCTCGATATCGCCGAGCACGGTGCGGATCCTGTCGGTCACCGGGCGGTTTCCTCGGCTTCGGTGAGCGCGGCGGTGGCCACCCGCAAGCCTGCCAGCGCCCTCGGCACCCCGATATAGGGCGCGAGATGCGCGAAGACCTCGAGGATCTCCTCGCGGGACAGTCCCACTCGCAGCGATGTTTTCACGTGTCCGTGCAATTGCGGATCCACGCCGCCGACGGTGGTGAGGGCGGCCAGGTTCAGCAACTGGCGATCTCGCAACGACAAATTCGTGCGCTGATAGGTCCCGCCGAACAGTGCGGTGACGATCCAGTCGGCGAATCCGGGCAGCGACTGCTCCAGGCCGGACAGTGCCGCGTGCTGGGTGGTCTGATCCTGGAGCAGATCCAACGTCCGGTAGCCCTCCTCGCGGTCGAATCGGGCCGGGGTCAGCTGCTGGGAGAGCGGAGAAATATGCGTCATGAGCGGGCTACCTCGAACAGTTGTAACGGGTTAGGCGTTACGACGGTAGCAGATGTAACGCATGAAGCGTTACGCTTTCCTGGTGGCGGACAAATACGCGTTCCGGTTCGACTGCGGTTCCACCTGGCTGAATCTGCTGGCCACCAAGGGCCGCAGTTTCAGTGCTGACCCGGTGGAACGACTCGGCTCGCCTGCCCGGTTCGCCGAGTGGCTCGAGCGCAGTGAGCTCCTTCCGGTGCGCGCACCTACCGCCGCCGAGCTCGCCCAGGCGATTCGGTTGCGAGAGACGTTGCGTGTCCTGGTGTTGGCGACCATCGACGGCACGGAACCACCGGCCGACTCGGTGACCGACCTGAGTGTGTTCCTTGCCGAACATGACGACCCGGTGCACTTGATCGCCGCCGACCGGGTACGCCGCGAGCCTCCGGCGACCGCGTCCGACGCGCTCGCCCGCATCGCCAGGCAGGCGGTCGATCATCTGACCGGCACCGACCGGGCCACGCTGAAGGTCTGCCCGGAACACGACTGCCGCGGCGTCTTCACCGACACCGCCGGTCGCCGCCGCTGGTGCCCGTCACCGGCATGCGCCAGCCGCGGGCGGGTCCGGGCGATGCGTGCCCGCCGCGCCACCGATCAGGCCACGAATCGAGGAGAGCCCGCACCCACGTAGCACCCTCGAACAGCGGTCCGGTCGCGCGTGGGAAGCGACCGCCACGTGGGAGTGGTCGACGTGTGAGGATGGCTAGTCATGGCACGGAAAATGTGGGTGGCTCTTGGGCTTTGCGGTTTCGTGGGGTGGGGCGAGTTCGTGCACTGGCGGGCCAGTCGGGCCGAGGTCGGTGTGCGATCGGGTGCTGGTTCCGAGGCGGTCGTCGTGCTCGGATTCCGGAACGGCCCCGGTGCGCGGGCGAACGCGCTGAATCGGTGGCGGGTGCGAGCGGCACTGCGCTCCATCGACCGCGCCGTCGGCACTTCGATCCTGATCTGCTCTGGCGGTAGCGGCGCAGGGTCGGTGTCCGAGGCGGCACTGCTGGCGCGATACGCGGTGGCGGAACGTGGTTTCGCCGGTCCGGTGCAGCTCGAGGATCGTTCGCGCAGCACCTGGCAGAACGTCGAAAACCTGATTCCATTGATCGAACACGTCGACCAGATCAAGTTCGTCTCGAACCCGCTGCACGCGCAGAAAGCGCGCCTCTACTTGCGGCACCAACGCCCCGATCTGGCGGCCCGGGTCGTCCGCTCCGTCGATTACCGTCTCGGCGAGGCGTTTCCGCTCAAACCCCTCTTCGCGTTATACGGACTCCGAGACCTCACTCGCGCCAAGCGCAGTCTTGCCGCGCAACAACTATGAACGTCTTTATCCGACAACGTAATTAACTGAGCATTCATCGATCGGCAGCTTCTGGGACCAATTCCATTGGGCAGCAATACCTGTTGGGCCACCAATAGTCCCATCATAGGATGTAGAGCATGTGCACCTGTCAGCTTCGATCGGACCGACGAGTATGGTCACACGTCCTGGGCTGTACCGAATATTGGGAGAGACACTGAACGAGGTCACCACAGACGGCCGCCGGTCGAAGGGCGAGCGTCGTCGGCGTGCACTGATCGAGGCGACCTTGCGGGTGATCGAGCGGGACGGCGCATCCGGCGTCACCCATCGCGCCGTCGCCAGGGAAGCGGGTCTGCCCACCACTGCGGCCACGTACTACTTCGACGGCGTCGACGGCCTGCTCACCGCCGCGCTGACCACCTGCATGGACGACGACGCCGAGAAGATGCGACAGCTCACCGTCGCGGCGGACGACTCCGACAGCCTGCACGCGCTCGCTCGGCTGATGGCCGAGATCGTCGCGACCCCCGGGCGGCTGCTCGCCGAGTTCGAGCTGTGCCTGCTCGCCTCGCGCAGGCCGGATCTGCGTGGACCGACGGACCGCTGGAAGGGTGCGCTCGCCGATTTCGCCCGCCGCTACACCGCGGACCCGGTGCGGATCCAGCTCTTCACGAACGCCTATGACGGCCTGCTGCTGCACGCCTTGCTCGCCGACCAGCCGCCGACGGTCGACGAGTTCGAGGCGATGCTGCGCGAGCTACTCCCCGATGCACGATGAGCACGGGCCGCGCGATGGCGACGCCGCCCCGATGACGATCCGCGTCCTGGTCGCCGATGCCCATGCGGCCGCGCGCGCCGGGTTCTGTCTGCTGATCGACTCCGCACCCGACATGCGGGTGGTCGGCGACGCCGCCGACGGCGACGCCGTCGTCGAACTGGCAGGCACGACGGAACCCGATGTGGTGCTGATGGATACCCACCTGCCCGGCACCGACGGGCTGGAGGCAACCCGGCGCATCACCAGCCATCCGTTGCTTTCCGGGGTTCGGGTGCTGATCTTCACCATCTACGACGATGACGAACACCTTTTCCGTGCGTTGGCCGCAGGGGCAAGCGGGTTCCTCCCGGTCAACACCGACCCGGAGGACCTCCGCAGTGCGATTCGTGCGATCGCGGCAGGAGAAGCGTGGCTCAATCCCCGGCACACCCGACGCGTCATCGACGAGTTCACCTCGGGAACCAAGACCAGCGTCCCCACCGCGACGGTGATCAAGCATTCGGTGATGGCCGAACTCAGCAATCGGGAGCAGGAGGTCTTCGCCCTGATCGGCCAGGGCCTGACCAATGCCGAGATCGCCGAACGGCTGCACCTCAGCCCGCTGACCGCCAAGACCTACGTCAGCCGCATCATGACCAAACTCGGTGCGCGGGACCGGATTCAATTGGTCGTCACCGCTCTCGGTTCCGGCGCGGCATGCCACGGCGTCCGCTGCGAGTGACCCGTTATCCGGGCACCGCGGCGACCGGCGCCGACATTCGCTCGTATCGCTCGAGATCGTAGGCGGCGCTCTTGATGATCCGCGCGGCTTCTTCGATCCGATCGAAGTGCGTGCGATGGGACACGATGCAGACGCGGATCACGAAGTTGCCGTCGAGAATGGTGCTGGACAGGAAGATTCGCTTGGAGGCGTTGATCCGGTGCAGCAGTCGCCGGTTGAATTCGTCGGCGTCGCCGTGCTGCGGGACGTAGCGGAATGCCACGGTCGTAAGGTCCGGTTCCAGCGGAACCTCGAAACCCGGTGTACCGGTGAGGTTGTCGTAGAGATATCGGGTGAGCGCGAGCTTCTCGTCGAGTGCGTCCCGGAAGGCGGCCATCCCGTGCAGCTTGATCGGCAGCCAGAGTCGCAGGCCGCGGAAGTCGCGCGACAGCTCCATGGAGTATTCGGAGAAGCTGGGAATCTGCTCCTCCAGGCCGGTGAGGTCCTGCAGGTAATCGGCGGAAACATGGTGTGCCGCGCGGAGTCTGGCGCCGTCGCGGACGATGAGGGCGCCGGTGCCGTACGGCACGAACAGTGCCTTGTGCGGGTCGAGGGTGATCGAGTCGGCGAGCTCGATGCCGTGGAACAGGGTCCGGCCGTGGTCGGTCATCCGGAACGGCCCGCCGTACGCCGCGTCGACGTGTAGCCACAGATCGTTGGCCCTGGCGAAGTCGCCGATGCGCGCGATCGGATCGACCGAGCCGGTGTTGGTCGTGCCCGCCGACGCGGTAATCATGAAGGGGCGCAACCCTGCCGCGCGATCGGCGGCCACCATGGCGGCGAGCGCGGCCACGTCCATCCGCAACGCGTCGTCGGCGGGCACGAGGCGCACCCTGGCTTTCGGGAATCCGGCCAGATAACCGGCTTTCACGCAGGACGCGTGCGCCTGCGCCGAGGTGTAGAGGACGCCGGTGGAAAAGTCCTCGTCCAACTTGGCTTTTCGGGCGGTGACCACCGCGGAGAAGTTGGCCATCGAGCCGCCGGAGGTCAGCACGCCGCGCGCCTGCTCGGGGTAGTCGAACATGTCGCACAGCCAGCGGACCGTTGTCGCCTCGATCTGCGCGATCGCGGGCGCCATCCCGGCCAGGCCGACGTACCGATTGAGCCCTGCCGCAATGAGATCGGCGAGGGCAGAGGTGTACAGGCCGCCACCGGGTATGTAGGCGAGGAAGCCGGGGCCGGAGCCGTTGATCGACTTCTTGGCGCTGATCGCCACGGTGTCGAGCAGGGTCTCGAACGACGTGCCGTGCTCCGGTGCGCTCTCCCGGAGACTGTCGGCCACCTCCATCGCCCCGTCCAGATCGGCGACGGGTGCATCCGGAAGATCTCTGATGAATTCCTCGACGAGCGCGAGCGCGGTCGCGCCCATCGCGCGCATTTCGAATGTGCTCGGCTCGAGTGGATGGTCTCGCATAAACCAACCGTAGCCAGCTGTCTCCGCTTTCGACAATTCCAGATGGAAACTGTATCCCCCGGGATACATGGCCGATAGGGAGTATCACCGCCGGGAGTACTCGCGAATTGTCACCGCCGGTCAGATGTAGTGCCGAATGGCTGCTGGATACAGTTTCGGCCGTCGCCGACGGAATGTCGGCGAACAAGAACGCTCGTATACCGCGAAATGAATACAAGGGAGCAATTGAATGTCCGGTTCGGTAGTCGGTGAATCGATGGACGCTGCTGCGTCCGATTACCTCGACGCTGCGGAAATCCTTTCTCGGGCCAAGAACACCGCGGCGGTCCTGCGTGAGCACGCGGTCGAGATCGAGCAGAACAGGCAGCTTCCGCAGACGGTGGTCGACCTCCTGCGCGGCACCGGTGTTTTTCGCATGGCAATGCCGAAAACGTGGGGCGGTCCCGAGCTGACGTCTGTTCAGCAGACCGAAGTAGTCGAGGCGCTCGCCACGGGTGACGCTTCTGCTGCCTGGTGCGCGATGATCGGCGCCGACTCCGGAATCTATTCGGGTTACTTGCAGGATTCCGTCGCCCGCGAGATGTTTCCCAGCTTGGATATGGTGGTCGCGGGCTTTGTCAATCCGATCGGCCGCGCCGAGCGCGTGCCCGGCGGTTATCTGATCAGTGGTCGATGGCCTTTCGGCAGCGGCGTCACCCATTGCGATTGGCTCGCGGCAGGCTGTCTGGTGTATCGCGACGGCGAGCTGGAGCCCGACACCGACGGCGACCCGACGCAATGGCGGGTGATGATGGCGCGTCCCAGCGATTTCGAGATCCACGACACCTGGTACACCACCGGCCTGGCAGGCACCGGCAGCCGGGACTACTCGGTGTCGGAACTGTTTGTGCCCGAGGAACATTCGTTCACTTTCGCGATCCCGCACCGCGAAGGACTTTTGCACAGAGCTCCCGATGCGATCGTCAGGAAGATGCCTGGCGTGCCGCTCGGCGTTGCCCGTGCAGCATTGGATTACGTCCGTTCGATGGCCGCGACTCGCGTCGACCGCACCACCGGCAAGCCGTGGGGGGAGAGCTATCGAGTGCAGATGACGATCGCCGAGGCCGAGATGGATCTCGCGGCGGCGCGCAGCGCGGTTTTCGCCAGCCTGGAACGGCAGTGGCACGGCTTGGCGAACGCGGAGCCACAGACCGCGGACGAGCGGGTTGCGACGGCGCTGGCCCGCCACAAGGCATTCCAGACCGCACGGTCGATCGTGGTTCAGCTGTTCAACCTCGTCGGCGGGTCCGCGATCTACCGGCCTTCGCCACTGGACCGCTGGCTCCGTGATGTCAACACCATGTGCCAGCACGCCGATGCCGGCGTGCAGAGCCTGCAGTCGGCCGGGGAATTGCTGCTCGGTGGCAACGTCCCGCAAAAGACCCTGCTCTGGTGAGAACGGCTGCTGACATGACTAGTGGTTTGACATATCCCGACCCCATCGCGCCTGCTGAGTTTCGTTCGCTGATGTCGACGTTTCCCACCGGCGTCTCCATCATCACCACCGGACGGCCAGGGGGCGCGGCGGCAGGCATGACGTGCTCCTCGGTCTGCAGCGTTTCGCTGGATCCGCCGACGCTGCTCATTTGTCTACGCAAAGGCAGCCAAACCCTGGATGCGGTGCTGCGCGAATCCACTTTCGCGGTAAACCTTTTGCACGACGGCGCCCGGTCTGCCGCGGAAGTATTCGCCTCGAACATCACCGGCAGGTTCGATCAGGTCGAATGGTGCAACGATCCCTCGTTCGGCGGACCGCACCTGATGCAGGACACGCATTCGATCGCGGACTGCCGCATCAGCCGAACACTGTCGGTCGGCGACCATCAGGTCATTTTCGGTGAGATCTTCCGGGTGACCCAGGAATCGCCGGAGCAGGCCAGACCGCTCATGTACGGACTGCGGCGGTTCTCGTCGTGGCCCGCCGAAGCGGAAGGGCGGTAACGACAGTGCCTTCCTCGACCATCGCTGCCGATGTTCGCGCGCCAGTGCGTCGCAATCTCCAGTTGATCCTTGCCCTGCTCGCGTTCGCTCATTTCATCATCGGGATCGACTACAACATCATGTTCGTCGCGCTCCCGGACATCGCCAGCGGGGTCGGGTTCTCCGCACAGACCCTGCAGTGGGTCGTGAGCGGCTATACGGTGGCGTTCGGCGGATTCCTGCTCTTCGGCGGGCGGGCGGCCGACCTGTTCGGGCGGCGCCGGATGTTCGTCTTCGGGTTGTTCCTGTACGCGGCGTCGTCCTTGCTCGGCGGCCTCGCAACCACGCCGACGATGCTGGTGGTTGCCCGCGCCGGCCAGGGAATCGGCGGCGCCTTCCTCACCCCCGCGACGTTGTCGCTGGTGACAACCACCTTCGCCGAAGGCCGGGAACGTAACCGCGCGTTGGCGATCTGGGCAGGGGCGGCGGGCACCGGGATGGTCCTCGGATCCCTGCTCGGCGGTGTGCTGACCGAGTTGTTCGGCTGGGCGGCGGTGTTCTATGTCAACGTGCCGCTGGCCTGCACCGGAATGCTGTTGGCCTACTTGCTCATTCCCGCCGACCAGGAGCAGATGACCGGCCGCAAGATCGACCTGCCCGGCGCGTTGACCGCAACGGCCGGATCGACCCTGCTCGTCTTCGCGCTCGTCCAAGGCCCGGAGTCCGGTTGGGCCTCGCCGACCATCCTCGCCAGCGTGGCGGCGGCCGTCGTGCTGCTCGGGGCGTTCCTCACCATCGAGGCGCGCAGCCGTGAACCGCTGATGCCACTGCGGTTGTTCCGCAACCACAACCTCAGCGCGGGCACCGTGGTGACCTTCCTGTTCATGGCCACGTTCGGGGTGCTGGCCTACTTCTTCAGCATCTACTTCCAGAATGTGCTGGGGTACAGCGCATTACGGAGCGGCCTCGCCTTCGTGGTGCCGTGCGCGGGCGTCCTCGTCGGCACCGTGCTCGGCGGGAAGCTGGCCACCCGTTTCGGGGTGCGGGCGACCCTGATCGGCAGCCTCGCCTCGGGCGCGCTGGGGACCATCGGATTCGGCCTCGCCGTCGGCCCGGACGGCGGCTTCGCCGAGCTGGTCCCCGGGCTCGTTGTGCTCAGCCTGGCGCAGGGCATCGTCTTCACGACCATGTACGCCGCCGCGACAACCGGTGTCGCCGAACAGGATCAAGGCATCGCGTCCGGCATTGCGACCACCGGTGAACAGGTCGGCAGTGCGGTGGGGCTCGCCATCCTCGTCGCGATCGCCAACATCGGGACCGAAGGCCGCACGGGCGAGGCGCTGCGCGTCGCCACCAGTGACGGCCTGCGGACCGCAGTCTTCGCTGCGGCCGCCGGTATCGCGTGCATGGTCCTCGTCGCAATGCGGTTCAAGCGGAACCCAGTCACATCCTGAAACAAGGCCAACCAATAGGGGTTACACATGCCTGGGACTGATAAGCCCGAGCTCGAGCACGCCCTGAAACCACGGCATCTGACCATGATCGCCATGGGCGGCGCGATCGGCACCGGTCTGTTCGTCGGCAGCGCGACAACGATCAGCAGCGCGGGGCCAGGGGCGCTGCTGTCCTATCTGATCGCCGGGGTGCTCGTCATGTTCGTCATGCGGATGCTCGGCGAGATGGTGGTGGCGATGCCGCTGGCCGGGTCCTTCGCCGCGTACGCGCGGCTCGCGCTCGGCAACTGGGCAGGGTTTACCATCGGCTGGCTCTATTGGTATGCCTTCGTCGTGATCGTGGCGATCGAGGCGATCGCGGGTGGCCAGATCGTGCACAGCTGGCTGCCCGCGGTGCCCGCATGGACGTTCAGCTTGCTGCTGCTCACCACCATGACCGCGGTGAACCTGGTCTCGGTGAAATCGTTCGGCGACTTCGAATTCTGGCTCGCCCTGGTCAAAGTCGTCGCGATCCTCGCCTTTCTCGGGCTCGGCGCCGCGTATCTGGTCGGTCTCTGGCCGGGCGGCAAAGGTCCTGATCTGACCAACTTGGTGGCCTACGGCGGTTTCATCCCGAACGGTGTCGGCGCCGTCCTCGCGGCGACGGTGGTGGTGGTTTTCGCGTTCGGCGGCGCCGAGATCGTCACCATCGCCGCCGCCGAGAGCCCCGAACCGGCCAAGGCGGTGGCCAAGGCGACCCGCACCGTGATGTGGCGCATCATCGTCTTCTTCCTCTGCTCGATCTTCTTGGTGGTGACGATCGTGCCGTGGCAGAAGGTCCATGCCGGGGAGAGTCCCTATGTCACGGCGATGACGGAGATGGGAATTCCGTTCGCGGGCACCGCGATGACCGTTGTCATCTTGACCGCGCTGCTCTCGGTGTTGAACTCGACGCTGTATGCCTCGTCGCGGGTGCTTTTCGCGCTCGGCGGGCACGGTGACGTGCCGCGGACGCTGATCACGCTGAACTCGCGGCAGGTGCCTGCCCGCAGCATCCTGCTCGGGACGATCGTCGGCTACCTGTCGGTGCTCGCGCAGGCCTTCTGGCCGGAGCAGGTTTTCCCGTTCCTGATCAACTCCACCGGTGCCGTGCTGATCTTCATGTACCTGACCATCGCGGTCTCGCAGTTGCGCCTGCGGTCCAGGATGGATCCGGCGCGGCTGACCTTCCGGATGTGGGGCTACCCGTACCTGACCTACGTCACCATCATTGCCCTTGTCGTGGTGTTGATTTCGATGCTGTGCGGCGAGGCGACCCGGCCGCAGTTGCTGATGAGTTCGGTCAGTCTCGCGGTGGTGCTCGCGGCCTACCTGGTCCGTGCGCGGTGGCGCGGCCCTGGCGGGTTGATTGCCGAGCCGACGGTGATGCCCGGTTAAGGCCGACGCCCTTGGTTGCCGATTCTCCTCGGAGTCGGACAGCCAAGGGCTTCAGGCTTTTTCGGCTTCGGACTAGCCTGCGGGCACGCTGACGGACGGCGCCGCGACCGTCGCCATCTGCGCCGTCTTCGCGCGCAGCAGCCGGTAGCTGAGCAACGCGGTGAGCAGCGCGAGCGTGCCGACCACCAGGGCGACGCCGAAGCCTGCCCTGGTGCCGAAGGCGTCGACGACCTGGCCGGATGCGGCGGCGCCGAGCGCGACGCCGACGCTGAGGCCTGCCAGCATCCAGGTCATGCCCTCGGTGAGTTTGGCTGCGGGAACGACCTTTTCGACGATGCCCATGATGACGATCATGGTCGGCGCGAAGAACACCCCCGCGAAGAACACCGCGATCGACAGGGTGGCAATGCCGTTGACCGCCAAGAACGGGAGCGTGGTCACCGCGGTTCCGGTCACGCCGAGCAGCAGGAGCCGGGGGAGTGGCACTTTCAGCTCGAGCGCGCCGAACACCAGCCCGGACAGCCCGGATCCGATGGCGTAGACGGCGAAGACGATGCCCGCGGCGCCCTTCTGGCCTTGCTCCTCGGCGAAGGCCAGGCCCATCGTGTCCACGGTGCCTGCGATGGCGCCGCCGAACATGAGCGTGAGGGCGAGCAGCAGCACCGGCCACGACCGGATCACCGATCCGCCACTGCTCTCGGTGTGCGGTTGCACGGGGGGCTCGGTGCGCTTCTGCGGGACGAACAGCAGCACGCCGAGCAGCAGGAAACCGACCGCGATCAGCGGCCCGGCCTGGGGAAAGAGCAGCGTACTCAGCATGACCGCGAACGCGGGCCCGACGATGTAGGTGAGCTCGTCCACCACCGATTCGAAGGAGTAGGCCGTGTTCAGCTGCGGTGAGCCCCGATACAGCTCAGTCCAGCGCGCACGCACCATCGCGCCCATGCTCGGCATGAATCCGGCGATCAGCGCGAAGACGAACAGCATCCAGGTGGGGGCGTCGTAGTAGGCGGACAACAGCAAGCCGCCGAGGGATACCGCGCTGATCCCGGTGGCGGGCAATAACACTCGGCCCTGGCCGAAGCGGTCGACCACCCGGGAGATCTGCGGTCCGATCAGCGCCATCGACAGCGTGAAGGTGCCTGCGACGGCGCCGGCCAGCCCGTACTGCCCCGTCAGCTCCGACAGCATCGTGAGGATGCCCATGTGCGTCATGGGCAGCGGCAGCCGCGCGAGCAGGCCCGCCGCGGTGAAGCTCTTGGTGCCTGGCGCGGCGAAGATCTCCCGATAAGGGTTAGGCATCGGCCGTCCCGATCTCGGGGGTGGTCGGCGGTAGGTGAGCCATATCAGCCTCCGGAGCTGTCAGAGAAAGTGGAACTTTTGTTCCATTTTCTACCACAGGGCTGTCTGCCGAGTCGACCTCAGTGGTTGCGCCGCGCTGCCGTCAGATTCCATGTCGTATCAAGAGATTCGGGGCGGCGAGACGTCCATCGACAGCATCGGTGCAGGTCGGCACGGGCGCGTCGGGCCGGCGATCGGCGGGTTGGGGTTGACGCAAACCTCGCGAAATGCTCATTACGGACCTCGACTGGCATTAACATGACTCGCGCACGCATCTGAGCGGCGGCCGAGTGCTTCGCCAACCACAGGTGATGTGGCCTCTACCAGTTCAATGCTTGATGGCACTTCGAGTCCTGGTGAAACTCGCAGTCTCCGGAAGTACGAACAGAGGAGGAATGGAAATGATCGGATCCGCCGTGGGCAACACGATCGCCATGTTTGTTGCCGCTGCGCTGGCCGTGGCCCTTCCGGGCGCCGGCTCCGTCATGGGTGCGATGCTGCTGCCGATGTCGGCCGTAATGAGCCCCTTGATGTTCCTGGGCAGCTGAGTACCTCATCGCTTCATTTCCCGCACACGATTTCACACGCTGAGTCGTGTGCGGGAACACACAATGTGTGCGGTGGCGGGTCTTCGACGCAACGCTTCGCCCCATACTTCGGTCCGGTGTCCTTGTAGTACTGCGGTCCAATGTGCATGTGGATCTTGGGTTCCTACCGTCGGGGCATGCGTGTACGAGCCTTCGCTCTCCCGATCTGCGCAGTGGCGATGCTGCTGTCCGCCTGTGCGACAAGTTCGGTCGAGTCGTCCTCCGTTCCTGCCAGCGCTGCCGCCAGGGCCGACAAGGTGCGTGGCGATCTCGAGGCGGCGACCCGTTCCGGCGCGGTCGGTGCTCTCGCCACGCTGACCGAAAACGGTGTCGACACCGTGGTGGCCGCTGGTCGCGCCGATCTCGCCGCGGGGACCCCGATCAGCACCGATCGTCCCGAGCACGTCAGGGTCGGCAGCATCACCAAGACATTCACCGCCGCGATCGTGCTGCAACTGGTGGCCGAACATCGGATCGACCTCGATCGCTCGATCGATACCTATCTGCCCGGCCTGCTCGTCGGCGACGGTGTCGACGGGCGCGCCATCACCGTTCGCCAGCTGCTGGGGCATCGCAGTGGGCTGCCTCAACCGGCGGAATCCCCGGAGACCAACGGGCACCAGGCGGCATTGGCTGGCCGCACCTTCACCCCCGCGCAGGAGATCGCCCTCGTCTTGCGGCATCCCGCGCAGTTCGCTCCCGGAGCCCGATTCGAGTACACCAACACCAATTACCTTGTCGCGGGCATGATGGTCGAGGCGGTGACCGGGCATCGCTATGCCGATGAACTGCGCGAGCGCATCCTCACGCCCCTGGGTTTGGCGAACACCTATCTGCCTGCCACCGGCGAGACAGGCTTGCGCGATCCGCATCTGACCGGCTACGGCATCGTCGGCGGCGCGGTGACCGACGTGACGCGGCTGGAGCCGTCGATCCCGTGGACATCGGGCGCGCTGGTCAGCACTGGCGCCGACTTGAACCGCTTCTATACCGCGTTGGTGGCGGGGCGGGTGGTTCCGCAGGCGCAACTGCGGGACATGTTCGACGGGGTCGACATGGGCAACGGTGACGGCATGTCCTACGGGCTCGGCGTCGGGTACACCGAACTACCTTGTGGCACAAAGTTTGTCGGGCACCTGGGCGGCGTCGATGGCTTCTCCACCGTGTCCGGTGCGACCACTGCCGGGCGCGCCGTCACCTTCTCCTACACCGGCACACCGACCGAGGGTGACGTCCGCGGTTCGCTCACCCTGTCACTGTGTGGGTGAGCGGCGCAGCGCGGTAGAGTCGGCTGACGTGGCGTCGGGTGTGGTGCTGGTGACCGGTTCTTCCGGCATAGTGGGGTCCGCGGTCGCCGACGAAATGCACACGGCCGGTTGGGAAATACGCGGTTGGGATGTCAGACCTGGCCGGTGGACGACCCATCGGGGCGATCTGCGCGACGCAGCGCTGCGCGCCCGTGCGGTGGCAGGCGTTGAGGTCATCGTGCACGCAGCGGCACTGCATGCACCGCATGTCGGTCTGGTTCACGATGGCGAGTTTCGGGCCGTCAATGTCGATGCCACTGCCGCCCTGCTCAGCCAGGCTGCCGAAGGTGATGTGCGGCGAGTGGTGTACACCAGCAGCACCTCGGTGTACGGGCATGCGCTGGTGCCAGACAGCCGAGCGGTGTGGGTCGAGGAGTCCCTGCGGGCGCAGCCGCGGGATATTTACGACGAGACCAAGCTCGGCGCAGAGACTCTCGTCGGGCAGCGGCACCGATTCACGACGATCGTGTTGCGCATCGCCCGCTGCTTTCCCGAGGAGCCCGCGGTCCAGGCTGCGCACCGGCTGTATCGCGGGGTCGACGTCCGCGACGTGGCTCGTGCGCACCGCTTGGCCATAGTACGCCCCGAGGTAAGCGGCATCTTCAATGTCGCGGGCCCAATGCTGTTCCGTCCCAACGATGCACGGCAACTGTTAGCGGATGCGGCGACCGTGTTAGGCGACCGCGCTCCAGGGGTTGTGGCTTTGTTCCGGCAACGAGGTTGGCCGCTACCGAGGTCGATCGACCGTGTCTACGATTCCGGCAAAGCGCAGCGTGAGCTGGGTTACCGGCCGATCTACGATGTCACGACACTCGTCGAATTGAGCTGACGGCACGGCGCTCGGGTGCGGGCGGGTCGGATACGGGTACGACCAGCAGGCCGAGACCCGCGAGGGCGAGGAGCAACGCCAACGGCTGTAGCCCGGCCAGTAGGGCCAGCGCCGCCAGGAATAGTGCTCGGCGGCCGGAGATTCGGAGTAGGCGGGCGACGTCGGCAGATGCTTCATCGATGTCGGGGGTTCTGGTGCCGGGCTGGCTTGTTGTCGTGAGCAGTACATCAGGGCTTGTGGCTGGCGGTGTCACCACAGCACCTCCCTATCGTGGTTCTTCTTGATTTCTGGTGCGAATCAGCACGTTAGATACCAAGAGTCGTCGAATCGGCAGATTCGCACAATGCGCGATCCACGCACGCAGCCTAAGGCGACAACATAGGCTCGACAGGTGCAATACGACTTGGTCGACCTGCGTTTGTTTCTCGACATCGTCACGGAGGGTTCCATCACGGCGGGCGCACAGCGGATGCATCTGAGCCTGCCGTCGGCCAGCGCCCGGGTGCGTGCACTGGAGAATCAGGCGGGCATCCCGCTGTTGATCCGTGGTCGGCGTGGCGTCCGGCCGACCCCCGCAGGCTCCACCCTGGCCAGGCACGCGCGCGAAGTGTTGCGGCAAACGGCCCGATTGGACAGTGCGCTAGCCGGATACACGCGCTCACCGGAGGTTTCGCTGACCTTGCTCGGCGGCGGCGGGGCCATGCATCGGATCATTCCGCAAGCGCTGATCTCGTTCCTGCGCGTGCAGCCCGGTGTCGATGTTGTTGTCGCCGAGCGTCGTACGCCCCAGATGGTGCGGATGTTGACCGACGGCGACGCCGACCTCGGGGTGGTGATCGACAACGAGGCAGGCGACTGCGGGTTGGAGGTCGAGCCGCTGTGTGACGGCTCTCTTGTGGTGATCGGTCAGACGGGCGGGATCCTCGCCGGGCGAAGCACCGTGACGTACCGGGAAGTCGCCGAGCATCCGCTGGTCGGCCTGGACACCGGCTCGTCACTGCAGCAGTGGATCGAGCGGAATGTCGGCGCCGACGGTGGTCCGCTCGCGCGCCATCGCACCCGCGTCGCGCACCTCAGCACGGTGATCACCCTGGTCGCCGCGGGTGTCGGGCTGGCCATCGTCCCGCGCAACGCGGTCGTCGCCGACCAATCGGTGCAGGTGTGCGAGCTTGCCGACGCGTGGTCGCGTCGCCACCACCTCTTGGCATGGGGCACCAAGGCCAAAGCCTCGTCGACCGCGCTCGCGGCCCTCGCTCAGCACATCCGCCTCGCCGCCGCAGACTGAATCATGGAGTCGGGGCGGGTGCCGGCGAGCGGATGTTGTTACCTTCGCGGGCCAGCGCTCGTCATAGGTGCGACGACGAAAGCGGAACGGTCGTCGCACCTGTCAACGAACTGGAGAACGAGATGCTGACCACCATCATGTACGTGACGGTTTACGTCACCGACCAAGACCGCGCGCTCGCGTTCTACACCGAGGGACTCGGCCTGGAGACGCGGATCGACGTCGCGGGGCCCGACGGACGGTTCCTCACCGTCGGCGTGCCCGATAGCCCGGTGCAGATCCTCCTGTGGTCGCACGCGGCCGCCGCCGGCCAGCCGGTCGGTGTGCTTGAGCAGCTCGCACCCGGCCCGGTCATCCTCGAATCCGATGATCTGCGAAAGGATTTCGACATCATGCGGCAGCGCGGCGTCACCTTCGGTCAGTCCGAACCCGAGGAATACCCGTTCGGACTCCGCGTCGAAGCGATGGATCCGGACGGTAACCAGATCTCGCTTCGCGAGCGGCGCACACCGTGACCGCCCACTCGACCGAGGCGTTCGAAGCCCAGCGTGCGCGGTTGCACGCCGTTGCCTACCGCGTGCTCGGCTCGCACGCCGACGCCGAGGACGTGGTCCAGGAAGCCTGGCTGCGCCTGGCCCGCCAGGACCCGGCGACCATCGCCAACCTGCCTGGCTGGTTGACCACCGTCGTCGGCCGAATCAGCCTGGACCTGTTGCGTTCCCGGCAGACCCACCCGGAAACCTCGTATGGGCAGGAGCCTTCGGACTTCGTGGTGACGCCGGACGACGAACCGGCACCGGACGAGCAAGTGGCGCTTGCCGATTCGGTCGGCTTCGCGCTGCTCGTCGTGCTCGATTCGCTCACGCCGAGCGAGCGGCTCGCGTTCGTGCTGCACGATATGTTCGCGGTCCCGTTCCACGAGATCGGTCAGATACTCGGCAAATCCGTCGACGCCACCAAGATGATCGCCAGCCGCGCCCGCCGCAAGGTCCACACCGTGGACCCACCGGCGGACGGCGGTCGCGAAAGTCGAGCGGTCGCCACGGCATTCCGTGCTGCCGCGCTCGGCGGCGACTTCGAAGCGCTGCTGCGGGTGCTCGACCCGAACGTGAAGTTGACCGTCGACACCCCCGACGGCGCCGTGGTCGTGCTCGGCGCCACCGAGGTCGCCTCCCGCGCTCGCATGTTCTCCGGCGAGGCCGTGCGCCAGCGACCCGTGCTGGTCAACGGTGACCCCGGCTACATGTCGTGGCTTCTCGACGGAACGCCGTTCTCCGTCATCGCCTTCGCGGTCACCGACGGCCGGATCACGGCCATTCACATCGTCGCCGACCCGGCCAGACTCGCCGCGATCGATATGCCGAGGCCCTAGCAGCACCCGACCACGCGCCGTGCTGCTCGAAGATCAGCAACTAGCGTGCATGGTGTGATCGGAAGCAAGCGGGCCCGCCTGGGGATCGTCGTCGGCGTGCTCGGGTTGACGTTGGCGACGTACCTGGTGGTGCAGTCGGAGCTCTCGCACAGCCGACCGAGCTGTACCGGTCAGCCGATCGACGGCGG
This sequence comes from Nocardia sp. NPDC049149, assembly GCF_043197455.1. Lineage (NCBI taxonomy): Bacteria > Bacillati > Actinomycetota > Actinomycetes > Mycobacteriales > Nocardiaceae > Nocardia > Nocardia sp. NPDC049149. The sequence continues at coordinate 217,806 of NZ_JBICTD010000002.1, read as the reverse complement.
CGATCCGCAGGCCGCGAGCGGGACCCGAGGGGAGAATCCGCAGGTTCGGTTGTGGTCGCGCACGGTCACGTTGGTCATGGCCGACTGCGGGGCGTCCGCAGGCATCGAGAACGGGCAGCATGGCGACGCGGTGTGGCTCGATCGTGCCCGCGACACCCGCGATGTACCGGACGGAATGCTCGGCGCCGCAACCGTTTCGGTGGCAGCCACGGCGCAGCGCACCGGGTTCTTCCGGTACTCCGGCAGCCTGCTGCGGGCCTGCGGAAAGGTCGGCGACCGGGCGGAGATCCGGTGCACTCGGTGGACCGCCGCGACGGACCCGCCACCGGACCGGCGGCAGCGGGCCCTCGAACGGTTGCTGGAGTCCTACGACCACGAGGAGGGACTCTGGCGGGGCGATAGCAGCACATGGCAGAGCGCCAACGCGCTGACCGCCGTGCTCGACTACATCCGGCGCACCGACGATGACCAGTATCTGAGCTACGTCGAGGAGACCTACCGGCACGGTGATGTCGCCCGGTCAGGGGTGCCACGCAAGACCCGGAACCACGACGACGAACTGTGGTGGGCGTTGGCGTGGACCGCCGCCTATGACCGCACCGGGGAGACTCGCTACTTGACGGCCGCGCGGACCATCGTGGACGGACTCGAGGACGCGAAGGCATCGTTCTGCGATGGTGGATTGGCGTGGGGGCGCACGGGCGCAGATCAGTTCCAGGTGAACACGATCACCAACGCGCTGTACCTGACCGCGACCGCGTCGCTGAGCACCCGGACCGAAGGGGCCGACCGGTCGACGTATCGTGCTCGCGCGCAAACGACTTGGGCCTGGTTCACCGAGAAGGCGGGTCGTGCGCTGTTCGACCGCTCCGGTCTGATCAACGACCACCTCGACAAGTTCGGCGACACGTGCGTTCTGGTCGACGAGAACGTCCGCTGGACCTACGACCAAGGCGCGGTGATCCGCGGCGCGGTCGCGCTGTATCGAGCCACTGGGCGACGCGAGTTACTCACCGCGGCCGACGCGATCGCTACGGCAACGACCAGGGATGGTTCGCCCTTCATTCGAGACGGTGTGCTGGACGAATACGCCGCCAGCACCTGCCCCGGCCCGGATTGCGGTGACGCGTACATCTTCAAGGGGGTATTCGTCCGCGACTACCGTGAGCTGGTCGACACAGGAAAGTCCACCGCCACCAAGGAATTCCTGGTTCGACAGGTCAACTCGTTGACCGGCGACGCCGATCAGTACGGCTTCCGCTGGCAGGGGCCGTTGCGCCCCGACGACCACCCCAACTTCGCCACCCAAGCAGCAGCATTGGACGCCCTCAACGCCGGCTGACCGGGTCTTGGGTTCGGCTCGGTTTCACCGTGGTGTCGGACGACCCCATGGGGCCGGATTCCCGGTGGGTCATGCTTGCCCACTCGGTGGCGGCGCCGCGATCACCCTGGACGGCCGCAATGTGTATGCCTGCCAAATGAATTTGTCATATCGGTTGTCTTTGTCGCCGCACTCATTTGGGTAATTGCCCAATATTGGCCTGTGTCTCTTAGTGATTCGCCGATGGTAGGCGGATTTATGAATGCGGGCACGCGAGAACTGTGTGTTATTCATCGCTGCGTTGTAGGCTGCGTCCAACACAACGAGTCGCCGGGGCGACCAACCGGCGTCGGGAGGGGGCGCGGTCGTGTATACAAATCTGTCAGTGCCGCAGGCGGTTTGGGGCGCAGGGGTCTTCTGTATCCGGATTGTCGGGTAGGTCGAGATGGTTCTCATCGATCCCAGCGGCCGTGGTCCGACCATGCGGCAGCTGTTGTTTGCCGGTGCGTCTGCTCTGGTGGTGTTCGCGTTGGCGCTTGGGTTCTTGATGGCGCGCTACACGGGGTACTTCGTGGACAAGGTGAACGTCATCGCGAACCTGACCACCACCGGTGACGGACTGCCGGCGGACGCCGACGTCAAGTTCCGTGGTGTGCTCGTCGGTGCGGTTGCCGGAGTTGAGGTCGCGGCCATGGGCGAGTTGCAAAAAGTGCAGATCGAGCTGAAACCGGAATTCGCCAAGGATGTGCCGTCCACCGTCACTGCTCGAGTGGTGCCGAGCAATCTCTTTGCGGTGACCGCGGTCGAGCTGGTCTTCAACGGTCCGGCCGATCAACCTCTGCGGGAGGGTTCGGTGATCGAGGAGGATCGCAGCGCGGGCACGATTGCTCTGCAGGACACCCTCACCACCGTGCGCAACATCCTCGACCGGATCGACCCGGTGCAGTTCGGTCGCGTGCTCGGCACGCTGTCGCAGGCACTCGACGGCAGCGGGCGGATGCCCGGCTCGTCGGTGGAGCGGTTCGATCGCTGGTTGCAGTCGGTCGATGAGTCGATCCCGAATCTCGCTGTCCTGCTGCACGATTTCTCCGGCTCGGTGCATGCGCTGAACCAGTCCGCGCCGGAACTGCTCGATGTGCTCGGCACTTCGGTGAACACCGCGCGCACCATTGCCGACCGGCGTAGTGATTTGGTCGCGTTGATCACCGGCACCGGCAACACGGTCGACACCGTCAATAATCTGTTCGCCCGCAACGGTGATATCGGCAAGCAGGTGACCGCGGGCACGAGCGACATGTTCGGCGCGGTGGCGGCAGACCCGAGCTTGATCACTCGGACGCTCCTCGATTTGGGCGAACTGACCCGCAGGTGGAACACCGTCTTCGTCTGGGGGCCGCAGGGCCAGATGGTGTGGAACTGGGGCTTCGTGCTCCCGCTGACCCCGTATGAGCCGTACACGGTGGCTGATTGCCCGCGCTATGGCGAGCTGGCCGGTCCGAGTTGTTTCACTGCGCCCGCGGTGAATCCGTTGCCGCCGTTGCCGGAGAACCTGCGCCCGCGTGCGCTGGAGTCGGCGAAGGGTTTGCCGCCGGTGGTGCCGATGCCGGGTCTGCCGGTGATCCCCGGTGTCACTACGCCGGAGGCGCGGCCTGCCGAGACCGGGATGCCCAGTGCCTCACGGCCGTTCGCGGGCACTCCGCTCGAGGGTCTGTTCCCGTTGATCCCCGGCCTCAGTCCGCCGCCGGCTCCCGCGGCACCCGCGCCGGAGCCCGCGCCGGTGGCGCCTGCCTCGGCGCGCACGCCCACCGCGGGTGCGATCTCCTACCAGGGTGATGCCGCGATCACCGCGCTGCTCGGCCGCACGCCGACCACCGCCGAATATCTGCTGCTGAGCACGATTTTGAAGGGCGCAACCATCCAGGTGGCCGACAAGGAATTGCCCCGCTGACATTCGACTCGTCAGCCACAGCCGCGCTCGCCGATGACCCGGAATTGGACAGTCGGTGCTTGCCTTGACACTGGTGACAAGGTCTAGCGTGGCCCGGGTTGGTGTGGTGAGGAGATCGGATGTTGATCGGGGAGTTGGCCGATCGGGCCGGGACCAGTACCCGGATGCTGCGGTATTACGAGCAGCAGGGGCTGGTGCGGGCGCAGCGGTCGACGAATGGTTACCGGGTGTACGAGGACGAACTGCGGATCGTGCGAAAGATCCGTGCGCTGCTCGAGCTCGGGTTCGATCTCGCTGATACGGGCGCGTTCGTCGCGTGTCTGCGGCACGGTCATCGATCGGGTGACGAATGCCCGGACTCGGTGGACACGTTGCGGCGCAGGCTCGCCGAGGTGGACGACGCGATCGACGAGCTTGCCGCAGTCCGGACGGAGTTGCGTCGGCAACTCGACGGAGCGCTGGCAGGTCCGCCGAAATGCGAACTCGCCCACCACCTTCCCGATACACCGAAGGAGTGCCCGTGAAGTTCGCCATCAGTTACAGCACGCCGTTCAACGGGACCGATCCCGATCGGCTCGTCGCCTTCGCGCAGCACGCGGAGCGATGTGGGTTCGAGGGGTTGTACGTGCAGGATCACTTCGTGCTGTATCCCGGTGCGTCGTATGGCGCTGCGGAATTGCCGCCGACGCTGCCCTACTTCGACCCGCTGGATTGTCTGAGTTTTGTCGCCGCCGCCACGCAACGGTTGCTGCTAGGCACCGGCGTGCTGCTGCTGCCGTATCGGCACCCGGTGGTGCTGGCCAAGCGGTTGGCGACCATCGATGTGCTGTCGAAGGGCCGAATGCGGCTGCTCACTGTGGGACTCGGCGCGCTGCCCGGCGAGGCGAAGGCGATGGGGGTGGACTTCCGTAGTCGAGGTCGCCGCGCCGACGAAGCGATCGATGTGTTGCGGCTGCTGTGGGCAGGCGGCGAGGATGGGGTCGGCTATCACGGCGAGTTCTTCGACTTCGACAATCTGTGCAGCTATCCGAAACCTCTTGGGGTGAGCGAGCTTCCGATCCACGTTGGCGGATCGAGCCGAGCCGCTGCCCGCCGCGTCGGCCTGCGCGGCGACGGCTATTTCGCCGGCGGCATGCTCGACGAGGCCGAGCGCGATCGGCAGATCGCGTTGGCGCGCAAGACCGCCGCGGACGCGGGCCGCGACCCGGCCGCCCTGGAGTACACCCGCTGGGGCTCGGCAGGGTTGTCGGTCGACCAGGTCGAGCAGCTCGCTAACCATGGCGTGACCCGCATCGTGGTCAACCTGACCGCGACGACCGCCGACGAGCAGCACGACCAAATGTCTGAATTCGCCGAACGGTTCGTTGCGCGCACCGACTGAATTAACGCATCAGGCGAAGCAGCACCGTACGACCGTTCGCCTGTGACGTGCGTCTCCGTATATACGTGGACTGTGTAATAGCTCGGCCGCATGACCGATAGTCCCTCTATGAAACGAGTATTCGCATGTGTAGGTGCTGTTGCGGCCGCTCTGCTGGTTGCGGCTCCGATCGCGTCCGCCGACCCTGACGCCGACGCCAGGCTGGCCAACCGTCATGACTGGTCGAGGGAGTTCGCTTCACAGAACAACCTGATCCTCTCGTCGCGGATCTTGATCAGCCCGTACGGCACGACCCGTCCGCTCATGTGCAGCGGCGGCGACGGGCACTACTCCCTGTTCCCGTACGACTGCACGCAGAACGACGACAACGGTGTCGCGCACCCGGTGGACCGGGTCGTCCCCCTCGGTGGCGGTGGTATCTGGGTCTACCGCTGACCCGTGACGCCGCGAAGGTTCCGCCTGTTCGCACAGGCGGAACCTTCTTGTCCAGCTACGACTTACGTCGCGTCGATCAATTGGCGGTCGGAGTGTTCTGCGCCTGCTTGTACGGTGCTCCGGCGGCCAGGGCGGCGGCGCTGAACGACTTCTTCATCTGGGGCCAGAAGGTGTCGTTCACGCACGAGTAGCGCGGCATGAAGCCCGTGCAGCTCCCGCCGCTGTTCGGCCCGATTTCGATGGTGAAGGATGCCAGTCCCAGGGCGCCGTGGGCCTGATCGTCGGTTGTTCCCGAGGTCGAGTATCCGACGGTCTCCTCGTCGGTGCCGACGACGAATCCGCTCGGCACGACCTTCTTGATCAGTGCCCGCAACTGTTCCCTGTTCTTCGGGGTCGCGGCGCCCGGAATGATCCCGTAGTTGCCGTAGGCATGCAGATCGATGACTACGCCTTTCGCGGTATCCGGGACGTCACGGCTGCCTGCGGGGCGCTGATTGGTGAACAGGCTCGCGTACAGCTTCGCGATCGCCTGGGTTTCCGGTTCAGAGCCGCCACGCGGACCTTGGAAGGTCTGCGAGCAGGGGTTTCTCGAGTCGGCACCCCAGCGGGTCGGGAAGTTGCGGTTCAGGTCGACGCCGGGACCGTTGCCTGACCCATCGACGACGGAGCAGGACTGCGGCGTCTGGCTGTTGTCGACGTTCTTGCGTTGCATCTTGGGCCGGTTGCCGCCGCTGGCGGTCACATCGACACCGTCCGGGTTGGTCACCGGAACGACCCAGACCTCGGTGGTGTCCAGGATCTTGGTCACCGCAGGATCGGTGCCGTAGCCGCTGGCCAGGTAGTCGATCCACTTCCATGCCAGTTCACCGGTCGCCAGCTCGCGAGCGTGGATCTGCGCGGTGAGCAGGAAGCGCGGCTTGGCCGAGTTGGGTGCCAGTGCGCAACCGTCGGGCTTGGCCGTCGTTTTCGCCGCGACCTTCTCCTTGTCGGTGGTGGCTTTCGCCGCACCGGTCAAGCAGATGACGTTCATGGTGTGGCCGCCGGTGCCGTTCTGGGCTTTCCAGGATTTGCCGATGTCGTACGACTGGGCGATTCCGGGATTCTTCGTTGCGACATCCTTGGCATGCCGGAGCAGGTCTGCCGCAGTGTGATAGCCGCCGTAGTAGGTGGCGTCCGGGGCCATTCGCTCCTGCGGCAGCGACTGGTAAACCGGCGCTTTCTTCGTCGGATTCAGTCCCTTGTCCCGCAGCGCCTGAGCGCCTGCCTCGTCGACCGCGATGGTGACTTTGCCGGGACCGGCGGGAACCGTTTCGATTCCGGCCTTTTCGAGGATGTCCGTCTGCGTCTTCGATGGCACCGGAACGTCCCAGTAGTAGGGCGTGTCATCGGCGGCATTGGCCAGCAATGGATTGCAGAGGAGTGTGGAGAAACCACCGACGACCACCACGGAAGTAGTTGCGATGATATTGCGTAATATGCTCATAGTCTTCCCTTTTCGCGCGCCACTGTCAGACACCGCATTCCGCGGCGTGGCGTTGAGTGCAGTGCAACGTTGTTCGGCGGACTATCCCGCCGTGCCCCTCGGCAGCGTGGTGGCCGCGGCGTATTTCTGTATTGCGTTGGCAATCGCGTTGGTGTTCACGGTCAGTGCCGTGTCACTGATGTTGGTTGTCGTGTCGCAAGACCGGTGGTAGCAGGGGTCGTACGGGCGTCCCGCCGTGCCGCCGAACAACTGCGCTTCTTGGCGGGTCTTGGTGCCCTCCGCACCGGTGAACAGTCCGCCCGCGGGAATCCCGACGCGGATGAACGGTCCGTAGTCCGAGCGGCCGTCGAACGGTGTGGTGTTGTGCGGGAGACCTTTCGAGTCGAAGTAGTCGGCGAAGTCCTTCTCGATCTGCGCGGAGCCTGCCGGTCCGCCCGCGCTGCCGTCATAGATCTTGTAGGCGAAGTTCGTCGAGCCGATCATGTCGAAGTTGAGGTACAGCCCGATCTTGGCGCGGTTGGCCTGGGACAGGTTGTTGACGTAGTACTTGGAGCCGACCAGACCGAGTTCCTCGGCGCCCCACCAGGCGAACCGGAGCTTGTTCTTCGGCGTGACCGCGGCCATCTGCAGCGCGACCTCGAGCAATCCCGCGCTGCCGGAACCGTTGTCGTTGATGCCTGCCCCGGCCCGCACGGAATCGAGGTGCGCTCCTGCCATCACGACCTTGTCCGCATTGCCCTGCTTGGACTCCGCGATCACGTTATGCGTTGTGGCAGGCAGACTTTCGGTGTCGGTCTTGAGCCGCACGACGGAGTCCTTCGCGGCGGCGAGGTTCTTGCCGACGGCGAAGCTCGCGCCGACCACCGGGATGGTGATGCCGGTCTGGTCGAGCGGCTCGGTGAAGGTGTCGGTCCGGCCCTGCTGACCCTCGTTGAAGATGATCACGCCGGAAGCCCCTGCGGCCTGGGCATTTCGAGCTTTGTCGGCGAAGGTGCAGGTACCGCGCTGGATCAGGGCGATGTTGCCGCGCTTGAAGCCGGAGAAGTCCGCGGCCTCACAACCGGAGGTCGAGGAGTTCGGCTCCGACCCGGCAGGCAGCTTCAGATCGACGTTCTGGACTGTCGCTTTGGCCTCGCCGGAACCGGAATAGGTCGAGGTGGCGAAGTCGCCGACCTCGCTGTAGCTCGGCGGGGTCGCCTTGAATGTCGTGGCGCCTGCGGAGACCTTCTCCATGACCGCCGTCGTCCGCTCACGGAAGGTCTGGAAGGAAAACGGCTGCAACGTCACCGTATAGCCTGCGCCGCGCAGCTTTTCGGCCACATAGTCGCGGGAGGCGTCGTAGCCTGCGGTGCCCGCGGCGCGGGTCCGGCCGTTGGCGTTGGCGATGGACTGGAATTTGTTCAGGTGGTCCTTGACGGCGGGCGCCTTGATCTCGGCCACCTGCGCCCCGGGTGGTGCGCCGGGGTCGGCGTACACCGCTCCCGCCACGGCGAGCGAGAGCGCGATGGGTACCGCAGCGGCCGCGCCGATAACGCGAACAGTTCTGGTGCTGAGGAAGATTGAGGGCATGTCGGCTCCTCCGGAGGATGGATCAAATCCCGATTCTCGGAGGGTATGCCGGTGCGGAACATTGGTAAAACCCCAGTTGAACACTGGTGAACACGCAGGAGCGGCCGAATGCGGTCAGTAGACGCGAGCCGCGTTCGGATCGTCTTCGGTGGCTTCGGCGATCGCGATGGTGTTGCCGCCCATGTGTTTTGCGCGATACATCGCGATGTCCGAATGGCGCAAAGCGTGCTGCTCGGCGGCGGGGTGCCGCGCGCCTGACGCCGCGATGGTCACCAGGCCGACGCTTGCGGTGATGGTGACGGGCAGGTCGGGCATCGTCTCGATGGCGTCGCGCAGTTGTTCGGCGACCTGGCGGGGGTCGGCGTCGCCGAGATGGCCGACAACGACGAATTCTTCACCGCCGGTGCGGGCGACGATGGCCTCGGCGGCGACCGTCGTGCGGAGCCGGTCGGCGGTGTGCCGCAGGACCTCGTCGCCGAACAGGTGGCCGAAGGTGTCGTTGACGAGCTTGAAGCGGTCCAGGTCCAAACTCGCGACGTACACCGTGTCGCGTTGGTCGGGGCCGAGGTAGCGCCACAGGTGGTAGTCGAGTCCGCGCCGGTTCAGCAGCATGGTGAGTGGGTCTTCGATGGCGTTCAATCGCCATACCCAGCGGCAGAATTGGGCCGTCGGCAACCCGACGACGTTGAGCGACACGGCAATCAGGGTGATGGCGATGCCGAGACGAAGGTCGCCCGAGGCGGAGCCGACCTGCGCGGGTCCGTCGTGCATGAGCAGGACGACCAGCGCGATGACGGACAGCAGCGACCAGGCGACATGGGCGGCGAGCACGCGCTGCCCGTGAAACGCTCCCACATACATCCCAGGGACTGTCATCAGAGTTGCTACCAATGCGCCGTAGAGGCGATTCTCCGCCGCCAATGCACCGAAGGTGATGGCGATGTCCGCGCCGGCACACCAGAGCAGCGATTCGACTCGGCCCGGCCATGGCAGCGCCCACCAGCGCAGCGCCCAGATCGCGGTCATGATTACGATCAGCCAGCAGCCTGCCTCGAAGAAGGCGTTGCGCGGCCCGATGTTCGATGCCATCGACAGCGCGGTGACCAGGCACATGACCGCACCACCCGCGCCGAGCATGATCTTCACCCAGCCCAGCGCACCGTGATAGCCGAGGACGCTGACCAGCCAGCGGTAATCGACCCGGTCACGCCACCAAGCCAGAATCAACGATCTGCCTTCGGTCATTCGAGCCACCACCTTCGCCGACATCGGACCTCCGGAAAGAGACCTATGTCATAGGTAGCTGAAATGTAGCCCATATCCGGACCGAAGTTCTGTTACCTGGGTCACACAGTGTCACTCGGCGGATCCGGCCCGCCGATCGTCTTCCTGGAAACCCTGGGTGCTGTCGGCCGTTGCGCGCAGGTCGATCGATGGAGTCGACTGTTTGGCTAGCGTCGAAGTCGTCCTACGGAGAGAGCGGGTGAGCGTGGTGGTGGACGCGGTGGCGGACTTGGTGATTCGCGCGGGGAAGGTGTATTCGTTCGGTGCGGGGCCGGTGACCGCGTTCGCCGCGCGCGGCGGGAATGTTGTTGCGGTGGCTGGGCCGGACGACGCGGGGGATCTGCTGCGTGCCTGGGTTGGTTCCGAGACTGTCGTCATCGACGATCCTCAGCTCGTGGTGTTGCCTGCCTTCGTCGACACCCACAACCATCTGATGCTCGCCGCGCGAAATGTGCTGGGGGTTCCGGTATCCCAGGCGACCGACATCGCTTCGCTGATCGCGCTTGTCCGCGCGCGTGCCGAGCGCACCCCGCCCGGTGACTGGGTAGTCAGTGCGGCCGACTGGCATGAAATGCGGTTGGCCGAACGCCGCATGCCGACCGCACAAGAACTGGACCTGGCCACCGCCGACCATCCTGTGCTCGTCCAGCGCGGCGGGCACAATATGGTGCTCAACTCCGAAGGACTGCGCCGTGCCGGGATCGGTCGCGACACCCCTGATGTGCCAGGCGGCGTCATCGTGCGCGACGCCGCGGGGGACCCCGCCGGGTGGTTGCAGGACAACGCCATGGCGGCGGTCATGCAGGTGGTGCCCGCGTATCCGGTCGATGCGCTGGCCGATGGGCTGGTGACCGCGGCCGCCCGGTACGCGGCACACGGGCTCGGCACCGTCCGCGATCCGGCGATCTCACCCGACGACTGGCAGGTGTATCGCGCTGCGGCACCTCGGCTTGCCGTGCGCAGTCACCCGATGATCATCACCGCGCCGGGGGCCATCGATACGCCGGATGCCTACCTGGATGCACTCGAAGCCCAGGGCATAACGCCGGGCGCGACACACGGCCGGGCCAGGCTGTGGGGCCTCAAGTTCGTCCTCGACGGCGGCGTCGAAGCCGCGGCATTGTCCGAGCCTTACCTCGACCGGCCCGACTTCTACGGCGAATTGGCTTGGGAGCGTGACCATCTGGCCATTGCCCTCGAAACCTGCCTGCGTCGAGGCTGGCCCGTCGGCGCGCACGCGTTCGGTGACCGCGCCGTCGGGCTCATCGTGGACCTGGCACGCGAGCTCACCGAGCGGCACGGGCCGATCCCGCCGGGACTTCTGGTCATCGAACACGGTGGATTGATCGGCGCCGAGCGGATCGCCGAGGCGACGAGCCTCGGCATCCACATCACGGTGCAGCAGGCGCTGATCACCGGTCTCGGTCCGGCATTGCTCAATGCGTGGGGCACGGAACGCACCGCCGCGCTGTTTCCGCTGCGGCACCTGCTGGATGCGGGCGCGTCGATCAGTGCTGGCACCGATCATCCGATCGGGCCGCTCGATCCGTTGGCGAACGTGTACCACATGGTCACCCGTGCTTCGCCGTCCGGAATCCTCGGCCCCGAACACGCGATCACCCGGATCGAGGCGTTGCGGCTCTATACGACAGCTGGCGCGCAGTTCCTCGGGCGCCGTGACGAGCCGTTATCCGTCGGCGCCCCAGCTGATTTCGTCGGATACCACACCGATCCCTACACCTGTCCCGACGAACAGCTCCGGCACCTTGCCCCTGCGGTCACCGGCATCGCAGGCGCCCTCACTTATCGCGCGGAGTGATCAGGGCAGGACGACGCACGTAGGGCCGACGTTCACGCCGGTTCCGACGGTGTAGGGAACCTCGTGCGTGTAGGGGTCGAACTGCTCTTCGCCCAGGTACTCGATCACCCAGATCTTGTGTGGCCCCTTCTTGTTCGGGATCCACGTGGTGCGCGCCGTTCCCGTCGCATCCGCGGTCGCATAAGACGGCTGGAATGTCTTGTTGGCGACATCGGAGTCGAACTCGTCGAGGAAGACCACCGCCCGACCCGGTTCCGTCTTCGCGACGACCGGGTAGGAGCAGCCGGTGCCGAGTGCGTCCCCCGAGCTGCCCAAGCTCTGCCCGCTCTCGACCCGGATGCTGGTGACAGTGGCCCCCGCCTGCGGTGCGGCCAGCGCGATCGCCGTGGCGAGTGCGCCGAGCGTCGCTACGGCAGTGGTGGTGCGTTTCGCTGTGAGCACGATGAACTACCTTTTCTGGCAACGATTTCCCCAGATAGCGGTCGCAGCGAACTCTCGCACGGGCAGTGCCGCGCGAGCAATACCCCGCTTCTGGGGTCCGGATCTCAGCCGGCGCGAAGGGCGTCGAGGATCGCGGGGCGCGCGGTGGCCAGGGCCTGCTGCCAGTAGGGCCAGGTGTGGGTGCCTTGGACGAAATCGATGCGGGCGGGGATGTCGAAGGTCGCGAGGCGGTCTCGGAGCATCTGGTTGGCGACGGTGGTCATTGCCTCGAGGCCCATCGCGTTGAGCGTGTTGCCGACTCCCTGCGGCAGATCGAGGGGGCCGGGCAGGCCGTTGCCTGTCCAGATGTACATCGGTAGTCCGCGGAGCAGCTCGGCTTGGACAGTGGCGTCGTTGCGACTCCAGGCCGGTGCGCCTGCCGGTCCCCACATGTCGTCGACGTTGAACCTGCCTTCGTCCCACATCGCGGCCCGCATCGCTTCGTTCCACATGGGGAACGTCGGATGCACGAATCCCGAGAAGGATCCGGCGAACTTGAACTGATCGCGGTGGTGCGCGGCCAGCGTCAGCGCCGCATTGCCGCCCATGGAGGCGCCGACGATGGCGTTGTTGGTCCGCGAAACGCCATAGCCGGCCAGGAAGGTGGGCAGCTCCTTGGTGAGGAAGGTTTCCCACTTGTAGGTCGACACTTGACCATTGGTGCTGCTCGGTCGATACCAGTCGGTGTAGAAGCTGGAGTGGCCACCGACCGGGAACACCAAAGTGACGTTGTCGCCTGCGAACTGGCGCAGCGCGTCGGTGTCGGTCGTCCACTGACTGTGGTCGGCAGGCGCGCGGAGACCATCGAGGAAGTAGAGCGCGGCGCTACCGCCGCGGGCCGCCCACTGCACCTGAACCTTGATGTGCCCCATGCTCGACGGCACCGACAATTCCGTGGAACCGCCTGCCGGAGCCCGTAATACCGGTGCCTGCATCGGCGCGGAATTGGCCGCCGCCGTGCCGATCCACCACACCAGGACAGCTGTGGCAATGATGATGCCGAAGCTCTTCAACCAACCGCGGCCCTGCAACTTGCTCTCAGAACGCGTCGCGCCCATCCCGCATACCTCTACCCTCGTCCCCGGCAACGTGCCGAGGAGAAACGAATCCGACTGTCACGCAAGCAAATATTCTGCCCGCGCACGCCCACGGTCCCCAGCATAGGGAGGTCTCGACGATGGCCGCCGCCGGGTCCGGCCCCGATCTTGATTCCGGCTGCGCGGCGCCTGCCGTACTGGTACACATGTCCCGTAACGGCAGATACGGTGTCGGGAGTGCGCGGTGGTCTCACCGTGGGGCAACAGAGGTGGGGCATGGACAAGGCCAGTGTGGTCGCTGCGGTACTCGGATACCCGAGCGCGGCGGTGATGAATGCGCAGGAAGGGCCTGCGCGGGCGTATCGGTTGGCGTACGTGCTGGATATCCCGGTGCACGGTGCCGAAGGGTTGCTTGTCCTCGATCGGGTGCTCGGCCTGTTCCTCGCCGAGGACGGCGTGCCGGCGAGCGACGACGTGCAGGGGCTCAACGACCAAACCCATCGGATCGCGGCCAGCGGGGTTCCGGTCGACGAGAAGTACTGCCGCGTTGTCGCCGAAGCGTTCGGGCACGGTGCCGAGACCGACCTCGGAGAGGCTGTCTACCAGGTGAATTCGCGGGCGGCGCGGTTCCTGTCGAAGTCGGTGATCGTCGCACGCGGCGATACCGATCGGCTCTTCGACGAGCCGGTCGACGAGCCGGGCTCCCTGATCGACCAGGGCGACATGCAGCGGTTGGTCGCCACCGAGGTCGCCAAGGGCATCCCGATCGAGGCGGTGCTGGCCACCATCAACGACATGCACCACTACGACTTCACCTTTCCAGACGACACCTACATCGACGGAGTCACCCAGACCTGCGCGGGATTGCGGGAGCAAGGGCATGTTCTCGTCGCGGTCGGGATGGCCGATCTCGCCGACGATCCCTCCGGCGCGGGGCTGAACGTGTCGTGGTCTGTTCCGGACGGCGGGCGCGGGATGGAGGTTCGATTCCGGGTTCGCGGCGACTCGCGCGCGGGTCGTGCCGCACAGGAGTTACGCGACGGCTGGCGTCCCGCGCAGACGCCTGCCGCCGGAACCCGAGTGCATGTCGACTCACACCTGTTCGTGCTTCGCGGACACGCCAACCTCCGCGGTGGTTGCACTGTGCTGCGCGGTGCCTACACCCATCTGGCTTTCGGAGACGCAGTCCTGCTCGATGTCGTCGAGCACCCCGGCTACTTCCACAACTGGCACGTTCTGGTAGCCGAACAAGACCGCCTAGCACAGCAATTCGGCGCCCAACCGGCGCACGCCGATCCGGAAGACGCCACCGCCGTTCGCTGAGATGCCCACCGGTAGCGGCTGATTCGCCGCGCGGTGCTACGAAGTCACTCCCGGACCGGTGATGCGCTCCGTGGCAAGACGGCGCAGTGCCACCCGGTCCGGTTTGTCGCTGCCGATGAGCGGCATCGCCGGAAGGATCAACACCACTTCCGGCGCATAGGCAGGTCCCATCTCAGCGCGGACCCACGCTGCCACCGCGTCCTCCGACAGGTCCTGGCCGGGCTTGAGAACTACTGCGGTGCAGATCTTCTCGTCGCGATCCGGGCCGGTCGTGGCGCCGAATACGACGGCCTGCTGCACGGATTGGTGGCGGTGCAGCACCTTTTCGATCTGCGCGGGGTAAATCGTTTCTCCGACGCCAACAATCGTGTCCTTTGTGCGGCCGACGACACTGAGGTAGCCGTCGTTGTCGAGGAAGCCGAGGTCGCCGGTGCAGAACCAGCCGTCCTGCACGGCTGCGGCGGTGAGGTCGGGCCGTTTGTAGTAGCCGGACATCAATCCTGGTCCGCGAACCCAGATTTCGCCGGTTTCCCCCGTCGGCAATGACTTGTGGTCGACATCGCGGATATTCACCTGCACTCCCGGCACCGGCTGGCCGACGGTCGTCAGCAGTTCCGGCCGCTGATGGTCGGCAAGGCTCAACAGAGTGATCTGGCCGATCTCGTTGGTGCCGTAGCCGGTCATGATGATGGGTCCAAACCTGTTGAGCGCCTGACTGATGCGCTCTGGAGCGGAGGGGCCGCCGGTGACCATCAGCAAACGCAGGCTCGTGGTGTCGGTGGATTCGAGCGCGGGGTGGTCGAGCAACCGATGCAGCATCGACGGCTGCATCCAGAGGAACTGGATCCGTTCGTGTTCGATCGAGTCCAGGACGTGGGTGGGGTCGAACGTGTTTTCTTGATGCAGTACCACCCGGCCACCCGCCGCGAGCACCACCTCAGCCAGCGTTCCCCCGAGATGTCCGATCGGCGTGCACATCAGCTGCGTCATTCTGAAGCGTTCGAGCGTCGCCGGAGCGTACGTGCTTGTGCGGGCGAAGGTACGCGGAATTCCCTTGGGCACTCCGGTGGTGCCGCCGGTGAGCGTGATCGATGACAGATCCTCCTCGCGGGCCTCGACTGTGATCGGTTCGGCGGATTCGGCGTTGGCCGCGGCCGCGAGGTCGACCGCGTCAGGGTGCTTGCCCAAAGCGAGAACGCGAGTGCCCGGCACCTGCTCGAGTGCCGCCAGCACTCGATCGTCGTCGCGACCGGGAGTGAGCACGACCGCGCTGGGTTCGACATACCGCAGCATCTCCACCAGCAGTGACGGCCCGAGCTCGTCATACAGCACCCACGTAGTGCAGCCGAGCGCATTGGCCGCGAACTTCAAAGCGAAGGTATCCGGATCCGCTCCGGTAGCGAGCGCAAGCACATCCCCCCGCCGTAACCCCTGCGCCGCAAGAACACGCGCCATCCGGTTGACCCGCTCGAGCAGTTCCCCATACGTCCACTCGCCGCCCGCATGCGAGATCGCCACCTGCGACGAGTGCCGTGCGAACGCCGCAAGGATGTACCCGATGCTCGTGTCTTCATTGGAAGTCGTTGTCATCGAATGCCTTTCGACGGACCGTCCGTCGGCGCGGACCGCGCCGACGAGAGCAAGTATGTCGCCTTCGACGATAGAACCTACGCGCACGGTGTGATGACGGACACAGATTGGAACTCCACGTCGGTAGGCTGCGTCTGAAGCGATAATCAGACGAAAGGTATTGCTCCAGACGGAGATCGGGGCCGTGCAAGTGGCTCCGGGTAATGGGGGTGGTTGGCGTGTGTGCGCAGCGAAATGCCAGCATAGTCATAGTACGAAAACTGTGGTCCGCCGCTGTTGTGTCGGCGTTGCTGCTCGGCACGGCCTGCGCCGGAGCGGACAGCGCGCCGGGGGAGGCGCTGGACAAGTTCTACCGGCAGACCTTGCAGTGGGGGTCGTGCGCCGAATTCCGGGGTGGCAGTGAGATTGTCGATGCTGGATTCGAGTGCACCAGGGTGCAGGTGCCGTTGGACTACGGCAAGCCTGACGGTGCGACGGCGCAGATCGCGATCTCACGGCGCCCGGCCAAGGGCGACCGCATCGGCTCGCTGCTCACCAATCCGGGCGGGCCGGGTGCACCAGGCCTGGCTTATCCCGCCGCCTACTTGGCGAAGGCGCCGATGACGCAGCGTTTCGACCTGATCGGCGTCGATGTGCGCGGGCTCGGCGCGTCAACGCCGAAGGTGACTTGCCTGACCGCTGCAGAGTTTCAGGCGCAGCGCAATGACCTCGATATCGATATGTCGCCTGCCGGTATCGCGAAAACCGAACAGAAGCACCGGGATTTTGTGGCCAAATGTGTCGAACGCACCGGCCTCGCGGTGCTCGGCCATGTCGGAACCGCCGATGTCGCCCGCGATTTCGATGTCATCCGTGCGGTGCTCGGCGATGCGGAGCTGAACTACTTCGGCGTGTCCTACGGCACGCGGCTCGGTTCGACCCTGGCCGAGATGTTCCCCGATCGCATTCGCGCGATAATCCTGGACGGTGGCGTCGACCCGGCGACGAACATCGCAGATCCGCTGATCATGATGGCCGGGTTCCAGCACGCCTTCGAGGAATATGCCGCCAGTTGTGCTGCGGCGCCGGTTTGTCCGCTCGGTGCTGACCCTACACAGCTGCGGACCGTGTTTCGCGCGCTGGTGGACCCATTGATCGATCGGCCCGCGACCACAACGGACCCACGCGGACTCGGGTACCTCGACGCACAGCGAGGAATCGTCAATTCGCTGTACAGCCCTAGTCTCTGGCCTGGCCTCACTGAAGGGCTCACTGAACTGGCCCATGGACGCGGTGACACTCTCCTGGCCTTGGCTGATGTCATCGCCTCGTCGACAACGGTCGATCGGGATCTGCAAGCCGCGGTGTTCTGCGGTGAAGAGATCCGGGTGACCGATCGGGCGACCGCGGCCGATCTCGACCGTCGGATCCGTGCTGCGGCGCCGGCATTCGACGACGGAAAGGCGACAGGGCAGGCACCGCTGGATGTGTGCGCCTTCTGGCCGCTGCCCACCGTGTCGCAACCGCACAAGCTCGACGTGTCCGGATTGCCCACCGTCGTGGTCGTCGCCACCACCCGCGATCCCGCAACACCGTATCCGGGCGGGGTGAACCTCGCCCGCGCCCTCAATGCCAGGCTGATCACCAATGAGGGCGTGCAGCACGGTGTGGCCGGCCAGGGCGTGCCCTGCGTCGACGAACCGGTGCTCCGGTATCTGGTCGACCTGACCCCGCCCCCGGCCGACCTGTACTGTCCCGCCGCGGCGTAAGGCAGCGCATGGGGCGCCCACTCCCGGGTGGTGATTTGCGCACCCTGCGGCGGCGGGCGCACGCCCGAGGGTGCCTATTGGATCGGTCGGGCTTGCTCGACCATTGGGTTATCCAGGCGAAAGCGACCTTCCCGCAGAGAGACCCCACTTGACACACTTCATCAGCCGCGCAGCAGCAGGATTGTTCTTCGGAACGTTGACCGCCGTCGGCATCGTTGCTGTTCCCGCCACCGCCAATGCCGCGCAGCCGGACGACATCGTCACGATCCAGCAGGTTTCCAGCGGTCGCTACCTCGACGCGTGGAACGACGGCACGCACGATTACAACGTCGTCACCCGGCCCAAGCAGGGCGACACGAGCCAGCAGTGGCGCATCGACTGGGACGACAGCGGCACCGGAACCGGCACGGTGCAGCAGGTGAGCAGCAAGCGCTACCTGGACGCGCACGAGATCGAATCGCTGGACTACCGCGTGGTCACTCGACCTGTGCAGAACAACCCGACGCAGGTCTGGCACATCCAGTCCATCGGCGGCGGGAAGTACACATTCCAGCAGGCCTCGAGCAACCGCTACCTGGATGCCCACGAGATCGCCGACAAGGACTTCGGCGCGGTAACCCGCCCGGCACAGAACAATCCCACCCAGCAGTTCGTGCTGGTAGTCGTCGGTCACTGACGAAGGGGCGTCCAACACTGCGACAGGCGTGGACCCGACGGTTCGGCATTCCCGTTGTTTGCGATCGTCGGCAGTAGGGGTGGGTCCAGATACGACGATGCCCCCGGCGCAGCGCGCCGGGGGCATCGAAGTGTCGACTTACGTTCAGCCCTTGACGAGTTCAGGGGCGTCGGCCAGATCCTCGACCTCTTCGGGTGACGCTGCCCGGTTGGGGAGCAGCACCGCGCAGACGATCACGACGAGGGCCAGGGCGGCGGAGACGCCGAAGGCCAGGCGCATGCCGTCCAGGTGGGCGGAGACGGCGTTGGCGCCGTCCTTGACCAGCTGGGTGCTGCGGGCCGACATGACCGTCACCACCAGGGCGGTGCCGAACGCGGCAGCCACCTGCTGCAGGGTGCCGAGCATGGAGCTGCCGTGCGAGTACAGCTGATGCGGCAGCGCGCCGAGGCTCAGCGTGAACACCGGGGTGAAGGCGGCGGCGAGCGACACCATCAGCACCACGTGCAGCGCGACGAGCTGCCAGTACGGCATGGTCATCGAGATCTGGGTGAAGCCGGCGAGCGCGACGGCGATGCCGATGGAACCGGGGATCACCAGCAGCCGTCCGCCGAACTTGTCGAACAGGCGACCGACCGTCGGTCCGAGCAGACCCATCGCCAAGCCGCCCGGCATCACCAGCAGGCCGGTGGCCAGCGGGCTCAGCCCGCGCAGGTTCTGCAGGTACAGCGGCAGCAGGATCATCGAGCCGAGCATCGCCATGAACGCGACCGACATCAGCACCAGACCCTTGGTGTAGGTGCCCGCCAGCACGACCCGCAGATCCAGCAGCGGGGTGCCGGTGCGCTGCAGGTGCAGCTGACGGAACACGAACGTGGCGATCAGGGCGACGCCCGCGCCGACGATCAGCGCAGGGCCTGCCACGTTGTCGGGCTGGAACTTGCTGAGGCCGAACACCAATCCGCCGAATCCGGTCGCCGCCAATGCCACGCTGAGCACGTCGATCGAGCCGGTGGTCGGTTCACCGACATTCTTCAGCTGGCGAAGACCGAGCCAGGTGATGATGCCGGCGATCGGCAGCACCAGCACGAAAAGCCAACGCCAGGAAGCGATCTGCAGGATCAGGCCGGAAATGACCGGCCCCATCGCAGGCGCCACCGAGATGGCGAGGGTGACGTTGCCCATGACGCGGCCGCGGTCGTGCTCGTGCACGACGGTCATCAGCGTGGTCATCAGCAGCGGCATCATCACCGCGGTGCCGCCCGCCTGAATAATTCGCCCGATCAGCAGCACCGCGAACGACGGCGCGATCGCCGACAGCGCGGTGCCTGCCAGGAAGACGCCCATGGCCGCGGTGTAGGCCTGCCTGGTCGTCACCCGCTGCAGGAACCAGCCGGTGGTCGGGATGACGGCCGCCATCGTGAGCATGAATGCGGTGGACACCCACTGCGCCGCCTGCTCGGTGACCTCGAGGTCTTTCATCAGCCGCGGGATCGCGTTGATCATGATGGTCTCGTTCAGGATCACCACGAAGGTCGCGAGCACCAGTACCCGGATGACGGTCGGCGTCCGCCCTCCCGAGGCGGGAGCGGATGGATCGGACATCGGGGTTACCTCCGGAAGGTCAGTGTTGACTGGAACGTGTGGCCCTACCGGATCGAGTCCCGCAGCCACAGTGGTTCTGACGGAGTGGGTTGCTCGTACTAATCGGGCGCGGGTCAGTATTCCGCTCGGCACTGACACAAATCACCCGATTTTCCCTCCCTCCCACCGGCGTCTCATGGCAAAACCAACGGTCAGAACGTTTTATTCCGAACCTGCCCGTCGGATAGTGAGCCTGATCACCCTCCCCCGCACTGGGTGGGCGAGCAGACCCGCGCTGTCCGGCCGAATGGCAGCCGGAGTCCTACCTCTTCGCCTACCCTGGGTACCGGACAGTTTCTCGCCGGGCAACCAAAGTCGCTGGCAGGTCTGGCATTTCGACAAGTTTCCCGTTGCCGGAGTTTGCCGGATACGGTGCTGTCGGCTCGATCGAGCTGCTCCGGCAGCCTTCCGCAGCGGGTCGATGGTGCCCGATCGGCGCATCGGTGCACGCTGCGGCACAAGATCGGCGCGGAGACCCGGGATGCGGGGGTCCAACACGCGCAACTCGCCGAACAATTGCCGAGCATGATGGCGAAACGCCGATTCGGCGGTTGGTCGGGCGTATTCGAGGGATACCATCGGTGGGATGCGGTGTAGTTCGCAAGGCGCTTCGTGCTGCCCCGTTGATCTTCGAACGTCGGAGTAGGAAGGTCATGATCCCAGAACCGGTCAGGGTCGGTGTTGTCGACTCACATGTTGCTGAGCGTGGCCCCACCGCGTTGCGGATCGCGATCGGCGGCCAACTCCGCAGACTGCGGGAAAAGAGCGGCATCACGCGCGAGGACGCCGCGGAGTACATCCGCGGATCGCACGCGAAGATCAGCCGCCTCGAACTCGGACGGCACGCCTTCAAAGAGCGTGACGTCCAGGATCTGCTGAGCCTCTACGGTGTCACCGAACCGGAACAGCGGGAATTGTTCTTCGGTCTGGTGCGCAGGGCGAACCAGCCGGGCTGGTGGCATCGCTACAGCGATCTGCTTCCGCAATGGTTCGAGACTTATCTCGGCTTGGAAGGCGCCGCGCAGACGATCAGAACCTTTGAAGGCCAGCTGGTTCCGGGCTTGCTGCAAACCGAGGACTACACCCGCGCCGTCGTCGCGGTCGGGCACAAGAGCCCCGACTCGGCCCGCCGGGTCGAGCTGCGCAGGAAGCGCCAGGAGATCCTGGACGTGCCGGGCGGGCCTTCGCTGTGGGCGGTGCTGGACGAGGCCGTGCTGCACCGGACGATCGGCGGCAAGGCGGTGCTGCGCGACCAGATCGAGCACCTGATCGCGATGTCGAAGAAGCTGAACGTGACGATCCAGGTGCTGCCGTACCGTGCAGGCGGTCATCCGGCGGCGGGCAGCTCGTTCACGATGCTGCGCTTCACCGAGCGCGAGCTGCCCGACATCGTCTATCTGGAACAGCTGACCAGTGCGATCTATCTTGATCGCCGGGAAGACATCGCGCTCTACCGCGAGGTGATGGACCAGCTCGCGGTCCGCGCCGAACCGCCACGCGAGTCGCTCGCCTTGATGATCGCCGCCGCCGAATCGCTGTAGCGTTCGGAATAATCAGAGCTGCTTCACCACTGCGCCTTTTTCGTCGAGAGAATGGCGATGGATGGCGTCGGACACAAGGGAGTGTGCGGTGCGTAGGTCCCTCTTATGCGGTGCTGTCCTGATCCTGACGGCGTTCACGGCGACCACCGGAATGGCAGCGGCGGATGCGCCGGACGGTCCAGCGCCGATCGAGGCGCCCGAGTCCTGGTCTGCCGACGGCGATCTGGTCCCTGCACCGCCGGGGGCCAATGATTGGTCCTGCAGGCCGAGTGTGGCGCATCCGCGACCAATCGTTCTTGCACATGGCATATATGAGAACCGTCTTGGTAGTTGGCTCGCTATGTCGCCTGCCCTGACCGCGGCGGGCTATTGCGTCTATGCGCTCGACTACGGGCGTGGTCTCGGTGGGGTGATCTCCGGCGTCGGCTCGGTGTCGGTCTCGGCCGAGGAGATATCGGCGTTCACCGATCGTGTGCTCGCGGCGACCGGTGCGCAACAGGTCGATTTCGTGGGTCACTCGCTGGGTGGCGTGCTGCCGCGTTACTACATGAAATTCCTCGGTGGCGCGAACAAGGTGAACACGCTGGTCGGCATCGCCCCGGACAATCACGGCACCACCTGGGGTCTGTTCGGGCCGCCGACCACCCTGTCCGCGTCGACCCTGTCGGCGGGACCGACGGCGCTGTGCCCGGCGTGCATCCAACAATTGCCCGACTCGGAATTCTTCCGCGAGCTGAACCGGGACGGGGAGACGTTGCCAGATATCAACTACACGGTGATCGCGACCAGAACCGACGAGTTCGCCACCCCGTACACCACCGGCTTTCTGCCGCCCGGCCCGAACGTAGAGAACATCACGCTGCAAGACGTTTGCCCGAGCGACCTTTCCGAGCACATGGCGCTCACCCTTGATCCGGTCGTGATTCGGATGGTGCTCAACGCGCTGGATCCGGCACATCGTGCGCCGATCGACTGCGGCGGCCCTCGGTTCGACTCGATCGCGGGCGAACAAGGGCCCAGGTAGGTCGGCCTCGACCCGGCGCCGGAATGGCTGCGCCGGTCGTCGTGCGCACTATCCCACACGAATCCGGTGCTGTCGGAATTACGACGTTACGTTTGTGTGATTGTTGCGAGCTGCCGAATCGGTGCGACCTGCGGCGCTGCGTGATTCGCGATGAGTGGAATACGCTGATGATTTGCAACGTGAGGTACCCAAGCGCTTGACCGGGTGGGCTCCGTAACCACATCAATGGCGAAGAGCCGGGTACGATCGTTGTCAGCGACCGGTTGATGTACCGATTGCACACCATCGAGCACCGTAGGGTTGCGATCGCAATCATGCAGAACGACTGGAACTTCCAACGCCCTGACCGGCGGCGGGCCCGCCATCGCCGCTGGTTCAGCTGGCACGCATTCGAGCCGCCGACATCACGTATTCGGCCGAGCGACACCGGCTATTCAGAACTCCGGGGTAGCTCCGTGATCGCCGAAGGTACGCGAAGGTACCGTTCTCGATACTGAATTTTCCGGGAAACTACAGATGAGCGGCGAAGTTTGCGCTTCGGTAGCAGGTTCTGCGCGGAAGCGACCCCAACCCCATATCGTATAGAGGATCGGCATCGTAGCGTGCGCAAAATGCGGAATCCACCGATCTTCTCGGACGGTTGACCTACTGTTCGGATTGTTATAATGTCGTCATCGCTATTAAAGGATTTCTCTCCTATTGAACTAGGCGGGTATTGATGACGGTGAGTATTCGGCGCTGCTCTTGTTGTCAAGTCTGCGATTGCAGCTGAAACCATCCACTGCTCTACGGTATGGACCGCGCAATCGAGAGAAATTCGAATCAGGCCATCGGCCGAAAATGATTTCCGCTGTTACCGCGCTGTAAATGCGTGCATGAACAGCGCTTCGGCCGCCTGAATGCAATACCTCCTTGCAGTACAATTTCATACAGCCAGGCACGCTACCCGCGTGATCGCTGCTATTCATGTTCGCTTGATCAAGGTGACATCCTTGTGTGGGGAGTTACGTCGATGAACCAAGAACCCTGTGTCACGCCCACCGGCCGTGACGTCCCGAGCTCGCCGTTATCGATGGTCTTTACCGATGACCATCAACCGACGAATCGTGCCCACACTATCGAGGTGCGGGTCGACACCTTGGTCCTG
The DNA here is from genome assembly GCF_043197455.1 of Nocardia sp. NPDC049149. Classification (NCBI taxonomy): domain Bacteria; kingdom Bacillati; phylum Actinomycetota; class Actinomycetes; order Mycobacteriales; family Nocardiaceae; genus Nocardia; species Nocardia sp. NPDC049149. The sequence goes on along the minus strand of NZ_JBICTD010000002.1, from coordinate 194,359 downwards.
GCCGACTCACCGCGACTCGCGGGTGAAGACTCCGCTCACATTCGCGCACTGGCGGAGGCGGTCGAAGCGTTGCCGCCGATCCTCGTGCATCGCCCGAGCATGCGGGTGATCGATGGTGCGCATCGAGTCGGCGCGGCCCGGTTGCGCGGTGACAAAACGATCGCCGCGCGCTTCTTCGACGGGACCGAGATGGAGGCGTTCATCGTTGCCGTGCGCATGAATGTCACGCACGGCCTGCCGTTGTCGCTGGCAGATCGCAAGGCCGCGGCCGCGCGAATCATCCGTGAGCGCCCGGAATGGTCGGACCGGGCCATCGGTGTGACATCGGGACTGTCGCACAAGACAATTGGCGTGCTGCGGCGTTCGACTGGGCCGGATACCCAGTCGAACGTGCGCATCGGCAGGGACGGTCGACCGCGTTCATCGAGCACCGAAGAGGGGCGCAGGCTCGCCAGCGAGATGATCGCGCGCTCGCCGCAGGCTCCGCTGCGCGAAGTTGCCGAGGCGGCGGGCGTTTCGCTCGGAACCGCGCACGACGTGCGGCAACGACTGCGTCGTGGCGACGATCCGGTGCCTGCGCGCCAGCATCGCGGCACGCCGAGCGTTCCGCTCGGGAAGACGCCTGCCAAGCGGCCGCAACCGGACCGGTTCGCCGACCGCACCCAGATCAAGGACCCCAAGGTGGTGATCCAGCGGCTCAGGGCGGATCCCTCGCTGCGGTTCACCGAGTCCGGGCGGGCACTACTACGCAGGCTCGATCTGTGCGCCGGCGCGAACACCGGGCTGGAGGAGGTCGTGGATGCGCTTCCCGCACACAATGTCTGGCTGATCATTCAGCTGGCATATTGGTTCGCCGAGGACTGGCGGCGGATCGCGGCGCATCTCGAGCACCGGAAAGATTGACGAGCCGACATTCGATCGCGGGCCGCCCGCAGGGGTGGCGGCCCGCTCGGAATCACTTGCTGGAAAACGTCGACGACGACGAACCCGATGACTCGACCAAAAAACATGCGAGGCAACAGTGTTCAAAGTTCCGATGCTTTTGTGGCTGTGCTGGATCCCTTACGGTGTGCACAACATCTATTGAGGTTTCCCATGAGAAGGGGAGGCTCGAATGCGCTCGCGGTGGCAACCATTCGCGGCTGAGCTCAGGGCTGTCTTCGCCGCGGCGCTATTCCTGATCGTCACGGTGGTCGTCGTCGCGGCGTACGCTGCGGGCCAGCAGCTTCCCGCGTTGTGGACCGTTGTCGACGCAGGGTGGGCAGCATGCGTGGACGCGGCAGCGGATCTCGGGCGGTAAATGATCCCAGCGGCGAGTTGACCCGAGCGGTGCAGCATCCCCGCACGGTGCGGCGGGATGTCTTCGGTCGCAGCCGATCCGGCGCCGCCAGTGAGACCGAGGTCTCGCTCAGTGAGATCGCATGCATTGAACATGCGATGCAGGACGCCCGGTCCGATACGATTATCGCGTACCCGACATGAATTGCCTTGCACGGCAATTATTTTCGTTGAAAGCGGCCTGACTGACACTGCTGTGCGCCGCCACACAGATCGCCGCTGCGCTCGACGAGTTCGACAATGACGAGGGGAATGGTTTCCCAATGCGGATATCTGGATCTATCGCAGTATCGGCGCTGGCATTGATGGGGTTGGTGACCGCTGGGTCGGCGAATCAACCCGGCCCGCCGAAAACGCCAGGGACCCAGTGGGCCAACGCGGCCGGTCCGGCGGTGCAAGTGCACGACAGATTCGCCGACATGATCCCGGTGAGCTTCAAAACATCGTTGACGTCGGAGACGGCCACCCGGCCGGTCGACGGCGCGCCGCCACCGGACGGAGCGGTCGGCAAGCTCGCGGTGCCGGGTGACGGACCGCTCGGCATCCCGGAAATCGTCCTTGCGGCGTATCGCAACGCAGAGCTGGCAATGCAAACCGCGGCGCCGAACTGCGCCGTGCCATGGCACTTGCTTGCCGGCATCGGCGAAGTGGAGTCGAATCACGCCGCGAACGGCCGCACCGATGCCAACGGCACCACTCCGACCGCGATTTACGGTCCGGCACTGGACGGCACGCTGCCGGGCAACGAGATCATCAAGGCCTCCGACGGCAGCGCCGTGCGCGCCGTCGGGCCGATGCAGTTCCTCCCGAGCACCTGGTCGACGTACGCCTCCGACGGCAACGTGGACGGTGCCAAAGACCCGAACAACGTCTTCGACGCGGCGCTCGCGGCGGCCAAGTACCTGTGTTCGGGCGGGCTCGATATGCGTAACCACGATCAGTCGATGCGAGCGGTGTTGCGCTACAACAATTCCAAGGCCTACGCCGCGCTGGTGTTCGCCTGGTCCGAGGCGTACAAGAACCGCGGTGCAGGCATTCAGGCGCCGAACCCGCCCAATCTGCTTGCCGCGATGCCATGGGGGACCGGGTCGAGCATGATCGTGTCCGAGCCGGTGGCCCCTGGAGACCCGAATACGCCGCCCGCCGAGGAAAATACGCCGAGTCCCGAGACGACTACCACCGATGTGCCCAGCGACCCGGTCACGACGAACCCCGACGCGCCGATAACGACCGAGGCGACGACCGACGGCAATGGATTGCGGATCGAGCTGTACGTCAACGTCTCCGGCCTGGGTAAGGTCCTGTGCGGCATCTTCTGTCCGTCGTCGTCGGATCCCGCATGGCCGAACGAACCGCAACCCCCGGTGATCATCACGACGACAGTCACCGCGCCCTATCCGACTGAGCCGCCGGTCACTACGACGACTGTCGCGCCGACCACGACAGTGCCGCCGGTCACCACGACGACCACGACCGCGCCGCCCGTGACCACGACCAGCTCCGCGCCGACCACGACCGTGCCGCCGGTGACCACAACGAGCCCCGCGCCGACCACGACTCAACCACCGGTCACCACAACGGAATCCAGCACGATGAACCCGACAACGCCGTCCTCCTCGGTGCCGCCGTCGCCGACGCAGGTCACTACGGCTGTGCCGCAGCCGATCCCGGCGCCGGTGACCACCACGAAGCCGAAGCCTGAGCCGACGACCCAGCCGCAGATCCCGGCCAAGCCGAAACCGGAGCAGCCTGCCCTGGTGACGCCGACAACCGAGCGCACGCCGGCCCAACCTCCGGTCAAGACACCGGAACCCGCGCCTAAGGTGCCGACGCAATCCTCGATTGCCCCGGTGCCACCGAAACCGGCTCAGCCCACCACTACTCAGCCGGTGCCCAAGCCGCAGCAGCCGATTCCGGCGGTGCCGCAGGTCCCGGCGGTGCCTAAGCCGCAGCAGCCGGTCCCGGCCGTGCCCAAGCCGCAGCAGCCGAACCCGGTGGTGCCGCAGGTCCCGGCGGTGCCTAAGCCGCAGCAGCCGAACCCGGCGGTGCCGCAGGTCCCGGCCGTGCCTAAGCCGCAGCAGCCGGCCCCGGCCGTTCCTCAGCCTGCGAAACCTGCGGTGCCGACCATCCCTTCGGTGAACCAGAAACCGGCCCAACCGCCAGCACCCGCCCCGGTGAAGCCGGTCAAGCCGACGCTGACACCGTGACCTGACGGTCGGTCGCACGCCGTCCAGCTGAGAACACGGCTCCTTCGGACGAAGGAGCCGTGTTCGTCTGTCCGGCCACGGTCTGCCAGACCGCTACGGCAGTTGCCGAGCATCGTGCGCACGAAAGCGGAACTGGCCGAAGCGATCCACGCTCAGACCGAGATCGAGGCGAGGTCGATGCCGCGCATCGGCGTTGCCGTCACATCCCGCACGCGCTGCGTCCACACCGCGTGTCCGTGGCCGGACCACAGCGGCGCGATCGGAAGATCGCGGAGCAGCTGGTTCTCGGTGAGCCGGTACAGCTGAGCGCTTTCGGCTGCCGAACCTGCGGCATCGGCGGCGGCCAGCAGCTGGGCGAAGCCCTCGTCGGCGTATCCGGCGGTCTTCGCGAGCGTGGCGAGTAATTCGTGCGGGCCTGTGGTGCTCAGCGAGCGGGTCGTCAGGAAGGGACCGTCGACGGTTTCGTTCGCCGCACCCTCGCGTGGCCTCGCGATCAGATCCACCGCCAGCGCGGTGCGGATCTGGTGGGCGAAGGGTGCGGCCCAACGCTCTTGTCTCGCATCGAAGTACATGGTGACCGGTCCGGTGAAGTCGACCTGTCCGAGCAACGACTTCGCGGCAGCCTCGTCATGGGTACACGGTCGGCAGGTGCCGGAGCGTTCTCCCGGTGCGACGCCGGGCGACAGCATCGAGCGGGCCGGGTCGACCTGGTGCGCGAGCGGGCCTGCCGCCAGTGCTGCGCGGTCCACCGCCATGGCGAACGCGTGCCGCGCGGCCGCGTCCTCGAAACGCTTGTCGGACAAGGGGAAAACCAGATAGTCGGCCTCCGGCAGCGGCCACATCGCGTGCCGGTCGGCGAAGTCGTGATGCATCGCGTCGTGCCTGCCGCCGGGCACCTCGGTGGCCAGGTCGAGCGAGCCCGCCTGGACCTGGTCGTACTGTGCGGTGGGATCGCCTACCCGCAACCGGATTTCGCGGGCCTTCCCGGCCGCTTCGCCGACCCGGGTGAGTCGGCCACCCGTACCGGGGTGCCACGGCTCCGCCATCCGGAATGGTCCGTTGCCAATGGGATTCGCGGCGAAACCGGTCCAGTCCCTGGAGACGAGTACGGACGCGGGCAGGGGGAGCAGCGCCGGTGCGGCCAAGACCGCTGGGACCTGACCGAAGGGCCGATCGAGCACGATCCGGAGGGTGTAGTCGTCGGGGGCGCTGATCTCCTTGGACCGCAACACGTCGGTGAGCGCGCCGGAACCGGCCCAGCGCTCGCCGGCGACCGTCCGCCAGGTATCCACATAGGACTTCGCGGTGACCGGCGTCCCGTCGTGGAACTGCCCGTCGCCGCGGAGTTTGACCTCCCAGGTCACTTGGTCGGTGCTGGTGACCGACTCCGCGGCCCGCGGCGTGCGCTGCCCGGTCGCCGCGTCGTAGTCGAGCAGCGGCGTCCACAGCGCGCCGACGAGCAGCTGCCCCGCCTGGTCGCGTAGGTCGGCGGGCAGCAGGCTGGCCGGATCGCGGACGCCGACCGTGAGCACACCAGGCGTCGGTGGCTCCGGCGTCGTGGCGCAGCCTGCGATGCCGAGCAGAAATGCGGCGAGCACGGCGATGAGTCGGGCGATGTGGTGACGTGGATTCCCAGACATAGCAACATCATTGACCCGTGCCTGCGCGAATTACACGGCTATGCGGGGTATTACGCGGCTACTGCCGTGAAAGTTTGTTCAGCGATGCGAGGTATCGCGCCGAAGTGGTGTGGACACCTACAGTGAGGCATCCCTGCTACCAGGACTCCCTGGTCATACAGGTGATCACGCCCGCTGGGAGGTAGTCGTGCGCCACTGGTTGTTCCGGACGTCACTGCTGTTGGCCACGGTGCTGGCCACCGCAACCGCTACCGCCGTGCCAGCGGCCGCCTGCGAGGACGGCCCGCACGGCATTGCCGCTCAGCCCACCGGTTCGCCGGGTGCGGAGAAGAACGTCAAGGCGGTCGGCAACGTCCCGGACGCCAAGGGCGCGATCGCCCTGCAGTTCCTCCAGTACGGTGAGCGCGATGTCATGGTGGTCTCCGGCCAGTTCGGCGTGAAGACCTATGACCTCACCGCGAATCCGGCGAAGCCGAAGCTGATCGGCCAGCTCAACCTGCCCGGCATGTGGGAAACCGAGGACACCGAGGTCGATCCCGTGCGCAAGCGCGTCTTCCTCGCCCGCGACCCACGCGCGTTCGGCGGCAACGTGCGCACCGGCGAGTCCGGCATCTATGTCGTTGATCTGGCCGATCCGGCGAAGCCGTCCGTGATGAGCTACGTCAAGGTCCCCGCAGGGCACACCACCACCTGCATCAACGACTGCCAGTTCCTGTGGACCGGCGGCCCGGCGAAGGCGGACAGCCAGCCCGCGGAATGGGGCGGTCGCCCGATCTGGGTCACCGACATCAGGAACCCGCGCCAGCCGAAGGTCAATCCCAACCCGATCGAGCTAGCCCGCAACGACGGCAAGACCGACTACGTGCACGACGTCCAAGTGGACGAGATGGGTGTGGCCTGGGCTTCCGGTCGCGGTGGCGTGCGCGGATATTGGACGGCAGGCATGCACAAGGACCCGGTGACCGGCAAGCTCCGCCTTGCGACGCCGACCGATCCGGTGCCCTATGCAGGCGGCGGCATCAAGGAGACGGCGGCCCCCTCCAAGTTCATGCACAACAGCTTCCGCCCGATCGGCAACCGCGCGCAGGACGGCGGCGGCACCGGCCAGTGGGGCGACGGAAACCTGCTCTACGCCACCGAGGAGAGCTTCGTCGACGGCTGCGCGGGCGACGGCGTGCTCGTCATCGCCTCGCTGGCAGGTTCTTACGGCGGCGAAGGCTGGCGGTCCACCCCGCAGAAACCCTTCCGGCTCAACACCATCGGCACCTGGAGCGTCGCCGGACAGGAAGGGAGCGACCCGGCGTCCGCCGACTGCTCGGCGCACTACTTCGACGTGCGTGACAAGGTCCTCGTCCAGTCGTTCTATGCCCAGGGCACCAGGTTCCTGGATGTCAGCGATCCGACCAACCCCAAACAGATCGCGTACTACCGTCCCGCCGACGCCGCCGCATGGGCACCGTACTGGCACCGCGGGTTCGCCTATGTAGCCGACAACAACCGGGGAATCGACATCCTCCAGCTCAACGGTCGATGATTGTTTGATGACGCGCACCAGGATGCGTTGGTCAACGGAGTCTGCCACCCTGACGGAGTTCAACGGTCCGCGAGGAAGCGAAGCATGGTGAGCAGTCGAGACGAAGCACAGCCCAGCATCAACGCAGAATTCGAGCTGGCCATGGCGTGGCTGCGCGCCGTCGCGTCGGCCGGTCTGTCCGCCGAAGCCGCACACGAGGCCGCGCAGGCCAGCCTCGTTCGGCTCATGCGTGACCTCGATACCGCGTGGAGCGAGGCCGAGCAGATCGTCGCGACCGCCAACGATCCGCGGCTGACCGCGGAACTCGAAACGTTCGCCGAGTCCTTCCAGGCCGCCCGCGCCGAACGCACCAAAGAGGCGGCCGCCGAGCGTTCATAGCCGGCTACTCGGTCGAGCCGGAGCCTTCCTCGGCTGGTCCGCGACGCGCGGTAGCGAGGGCACCGAATCGGATTCCGCCGTGGTCTACCTTGTAGATGGCATCTACTCAGTAGACGGAAGGGACACCGGAGGTGGTCGGCGGATGAGTGCGCGCAATCCGGCGCCGACGGTCCGGACCACGCTGAATCGCGACTACATTGCCGCGGTGGCGGTCTCGGTGGTCGACGAGCAAGGCATGGACGGGTTCTCGATGCGCAAGCTCGGCGCCGCGCTCGGCGCCGACCCGATGGCGGTCTACCGCCACTACACCGATCAGCAGGACCTCTTCGACGGCATCGCCGCGTACATGTTCGCCGAGCTGGACATGGAAAGCCTGCCGTGGCAGGAGGATTGGCGCGAACTCCTGCGCGCGTACGCCGATCGGCTGCGCTCCACCCTGCGTAAGCACCCGAATGCGGTGCCGATCTTCGCCACCCGCCAGGTGCACAGCCCGTCGGCCGTCGAGACCGGCACATGGATGGTCGAAACCCTGCAAGCGGCAGGTTTTTCCCCGGCGGTGGCGCCCCAGCTGACCCGCTGCCTGCGCGAGTACGTGATCGGCCACATCCTCAGCCGGGCGATCGCCACCGTCACCGCGGAGCGCACGGGAGAGGCGCCGCTCGCCGGCCTGGACGCCGACCATTTTCAGCTCGGTCTCACCGCGCTGCTCGACGGGTTCGGCAACCTCCGGACTGTGTAGGCGCGAAGTCCGAGCCCATGCTGCGGATCCGCACTCTTTTGTTTTCTCGCACACGAATTGGCGTGCCTCATCGGGCCCGGAAAATCAATAGATATGCGGCTCTGGATTTTTGGCCTTGAACGCTCGAAATAGTCGATGAACGCTTGACAAGTGGGCGGAACTAGCATTTGAAAGTCCGCCCTTCACTGCCAATAAGATTGCGGCCGTACGGAATTCGATAAGAGACACCGGTCTGGCATCGATTGATAATGGGTCGATCATCCAGTCGTCATCTGTGCGTAAATGTGGGCGCTTTGTATTCAGCAATGCCGTCCGAGAACCGGACGGGCCTTGTTGGATCGAAGGAGAAAGCATGCCGCTAGTCGGATGCAAACCCGTGCGAGCTCTCGCCGTCCTCGCCGCCACCGCGGTGCTCGGCGTCGCTCTTCCGCAGTCCGCGCAGGCGGCCCCTGCCCCGGCTGCGCCAGGGCTGAAGGTGTTGACGTACAACGTCTTCCTGTTCAGCACGACCCTGTACCCGAATTGGGGGCAGGCGCACCGCGCCAAGGCCATCGTGGCGGCCGACTTCTTCCAGGGCAACGATGTCGTCGTGCTGCAGGAGGCGCTCGACAACGACACCTCGAACGCCTTGAAAGCCGATGCGGCAAAGCAGTATCCGCACCAGACGCCGGTCGTCGGGCGCAGCAAGGACGGCTGGGACGCCACCGGTGGCAAGTGGTCGGACAACACCGCGGAAGACGGCGGCGTCGCGGTGCTCAGCAAGTGGCCGATCGTGCGCAAGGAACAGATCCTGTTCAACAACGGCTGCGGCGCGGATTGGTTGGCCAACAAGGGATTTGCCTATGTGGTGCTGAACGTCAACGGCGCCAAGGTGCACGTGGTCGGCACGCACGCGCAGTCCACCGACAGCCGGTGTCGCGCAGGCGAGGCCGTGTCGGACCGCGCCAAGCAGTTCCGCCAGATCGCGGAGTTCTTGGACGCCAAGAAGATTCCCGCGGCCGAGCAGGTCATGGTGGCCGGCGATCTGAACGTCGACTCGCACAGCGCGGAATACCCGACGATGCTGGAGAACGCGGGCCTCGAGCCGGCCAACGAGCGCACCGGCCACCCGTACTCCTTCGACACGAAGGAGAACTCCATCGCCTCGTACCGTTACCCGAACGACGCCCGCGAGGACCTCGACTACGTCCTGCACCGCAAGGGCCATGCGCGCCCCGCGAACTGGCAGAACCGGGTGATCAAGGAAAAGTCCGCCCCATGGACCGTCACCAGCTGGGGCAAGGACTACACCTACACCAACCTCTCCGACCACTACCCGGTGGTCTCCGGCTGATCCGACGCCGTTGACCACGGCACCTGCGCCGCCGCTGCGCCGCAGGTGCCGTCGACGCTGCCCCGCGCCCGGTTGTCGCGTCCCAGCTACTCGTTAGCATGAGGTGTGCGAAGGGACGGTGGCTACATCCGCGAGGTGCTGCTCGGGGCGGGGGAGCGGCCGGATGAGTATCCGTTCGCCCTGCCTGTGGTCGAGCAGCTGGCGCGGGCAGGCGGGTTGGCCTTGGCGCCCGGGGTGACGTTTCTGGTCGGTGAGAACGGTAGCGGGAAATCGACGCTGGTCGAGGCGATGGCGGTGGCGGCAGGGATGAATCCGGAAGGGGGAAGCCAGCACTATCGGTTCGCGACGCGTGCGAGTGAGTCGTCGCTCGGCGCCCACCTGGTGCTCAAGTGGGGCATCAACAAGCCGCGGAGCCGGTTCTTTCTGCGGGCCGAGTCGTACTACAACGTGGCCACCGAAACCGAGGCGCTCGGACCCGAGCAGCTTGCGGTGTTCGGTGGGGTGTCGCCGCATGAGCGATCGCACGGTGAATCGTTCGTCGACTTGATGCGCGTGCGGTTCTTCCCCGGTGGGTTGTATCTGCTCGACGAGCCGGAGGCGGCGCTGTCGGTGCGCGGCTGCATGGCTGTGCTCGCTCGACTGGCGGAGTTGGTCGAGCAGCGGTGTCAGATCGTGGTGGCGACGCACTCGCCGATCCTGCTCGCGTTGCCAGGGGCGACGATCTACGAGATCACCGAGGACGGCGCGATCGTTGCGGTCGACTACGACGACGCGTTGCCGGTGCGGTTGACCAGAGACTTTCTCGCCGAACCGGATCGGTATCTGCGACACCTGTTCGACGACGAGTGAGCCTCAGGTGTCGTGTCGGAGGACGACACGGTATTCCCATGCGTCCCAGAGGGGATGGGTGGCCGGGTTGCGGTGGTCGGTCCGAATCTCCTTGCCGTCGAGTTCCATTCGCTCCACGGTAAGTCCGGTGCCTTCGAGTAACAGCAGGAGATCGGCCGGGGTGTAGCACCGGCCGAACTGGTCGATCGCCTGTGCCTCGTCGCCGACCGGCCACCAGCGGTCGTTGAACCGGTTCGCCACGGGGTCATAGTCGTTCGAGTTCGCGAGTTCGATGACGTAGCGGTCGTATTCGAGTTCGCCCGCGATGCGTGCCCACTTCCACGGGCTGAACACATCGAGGATCATCCGGCCGCCCGGTCGCAACCATTCGCGGCTGACCCGGCGCAGCAGGGTGCGCTGTTCGGCGTCGGAGCCGATGCCGAAGCCGTTCCAGTAGACGACGCAGTCGACCTGTTCGTCGAGATCGACTGTGTAGAAATCGCCCTGGACGATCCGCAGGTTCGCGACCTGCTCGGCACGGGCGGCGGCGCGCTGCGCGCGAGTCGAGCTGAGCTCGATCGCCACCACGGAGTAGCCGAGGTCGGCCATCGCTGCGGCGGTGGTGCCGTCGCCCGCGCCGAGTTCGAGAATGCGCTGGACATTCGGACCTGCCAGCCGGGAGATCGATTCGGCGCGTTGGCGATCCGACTCTTGGGGTTGCAGCGGTCCCCACCAGTCGGCCGCGGTGTCGAAGAACGGTTTTACCCATTCCATGTGTGCACTCCGGACGGTCGTCGGCGAGATGCGTTGATCACGGGAAGAATCCTGCCGTACCTCGGTGGGCACGGGGAAATGATTTTCCGGTCGGTGGGTAGGTCACGTCGTGCCGATGAAGATCGCAGTGACGAGTGCGCCGACGAGGAAGGCCAGAGTGCCGAGGACGGCGGTAATGTGCAGTCCTGGAAGGAAATTGGCGCTGAGCATGGTGCCTGCCAGTGCGACGCCGACCGCACTGCCGAGCTGGCGGGCGGTATTGAGCAGCGCCGATGCCGCGCCACTGCGATCGGCGGGTGCTGCGGTCATTGCCGCGCCGGTGGCGGCGGGCATGGTGAACGCGGTGCCCGCGCCCGCGGCCAGCATCGGGGCGACCAGGACGAGGTAGGGGGTGTTCGGTCCGGCGAGGAGCCAGCCTGCGATGCCTGCGGCGCCGACCAGCAACCCGATGAGCATCGGCCTGCGCGGACCGGTGCGGGCCATCACCCGACCGGCCAGTGCCGACGACACGGCGACCAGGCCCGCCATCGGCAGCAGGGCAAGGCCGGTGCGCCACGCGTCGAGGTGGTAGGTGCGTTGAAAGTACAAGGGCGCCGCGAACAACAGCGCGTAGAAGCCGAGGTTCATGAGGAGTCCGACCACGGTGGCTGCCGCGAGCTCACCGCGGCGGAACAGCGCGAGCGGCAGCATGGGCGACGCCGAGTTTGCCTCCAGCGCAAGGAAAACGGCGAGTGCGACCACGGCTACCGTGCCGAGGACGAGGACCGACGGGTGTGTCCAACCGACCCGCCCTGCTTCGTTCAAGGCTCCGACAAGCAGTGCCACACAGGCGAACCCGGTGAGTTGGGCGGGCAGGTCGAGCCCGCGCCCACGGGTTCCGTGTGGTGACGGCACCGTCCGAACGGTGAGCAGCAGGGCGAGCGCGGCAACCGGCAGATTCACGAAAAACACCGCGCGCCAGCCGAACATCCCGGTGAGTAGCCCACCGAGCACCGGCCCGAGTCCCGCGGCGAGCCCGGCGACCATGCCCCACACGCCGAACGCGCGGGCCCGATGGGCCGGGTCCGGGTACGCGGCCCGCAGCAGCGACAACGAGGCCGGTACCAGCAGCGCGGCCGCCGCACCCTGCGCGAGGCGAGCAACGATCAGAACCACCGGCGTCACGGCGAGCCCGCAACCGGCCGACGCGACGGAGAACGCGGCAAGACCAGCCACGAAAACCGGTTTCGCGCCGAACCGATCGCCGAGCCCGCCCGCGAACAACAGCAGACCGGCGAAGGTCAACGTGTAGCCGTCGACCACCCACTGCAACGCGTTGACCTCGGCGCCCAGCGAGTCGCCGATCGTCGGTATCGCCACCGCGACCACCGTGACGTCGAGAATGACCAGAAAATAGCCGAGGCAGATGGCCAGCAACGGCACCCGCCGGGTGTCGGAATCGAGGGTGATCGCGGTCATCGGTCCATCGTGGTCCCGAGTTGGTTCGTCATTCGCCGAACTATCGCCGTCGCACCTCTACGTGCGCTATCCGAAGGGCGATGTCCAGATCCCGAACCCAGACCCCGGCGACCTCGGCGCCCACTTCGCCACCCTCACCCACGACCGCGACGACCTCACGGGTTGGGTCGCCGACCGCTTCCGCGACTGACACCGCTGCGTGGGCTCAGACTGAACTCCCGGCCGAATTCCATTGCGGCATCGAGGTTGTCGATCCGGGTGACCCGGGTGCCGATCAGCCACACCGCGGCGAGGGCGGCCCCGACTCCGCTCACGATCAAGGTGGTCGGCAGGCCGACCAGGTTGCCGGCGAGCCCGCCGATCAGTGCCCCGAGTGGTGCCGTTCCCCACACCGTGGTGCGCACGGTCGCGTTGACCCGGCCGTGCATCGCCGCAGGCGTCACGGCGTAGCGCACCGGCACCTGCAGCACGTTGTAGATCTGCAACGCGCACCACATGAGTACCTGTGTGCCCGCAACGAGTGCGACAGACGCGACCGAGGAGTCCCGCGCGACCACCACCAACGCCGAACCTGTCCCCGCCACCACGATCGCTCCAGTCATGGTGCGGCCCATCCCGATTCGGGCACTGAGTCGAGCGGCGGCGATCGATCCGATCACGCCGCCGACGGCGCCTGCAGACAGGGCCGCGCCGACGACCGAGGGACTCATTCCCAGATCCCGCACGAGATAGAGCACGAATACCGCGGTGAACGCATTGAAGAACAAGATGTGCGTGGTCGTACACAGCGTCACGTAGCGCAGCACTCGATGCCCGAACACGGCGCCCGCACCGGCCATGATCTGGTGAATCATTCCGGCCCCTGGTTCCTTGCCTGCCGATGGCTCCTGAATCCTGATGCGCCCCATCGTGATTGCCGCAACCAGAAAGCTCACCGCATCGGCGAGGATGGCCAACGGCGCGGTGAGCACCTGAACGAGCCACCCCGCCAGCGCGGGCCCGGCGATCTGCGACACCGATTGACTCGTCTCCAACGCCCCTTGACTGCTGGTCAATTGGTCACGCGGCACGACCATCGGCACCAGCGACAGCGTCGCGATATCGGCAAACACGGCGAACGCACCCGCCACGAAAGCCACCACCGCCAGCAACGCCAACGACAACAGATCCGCGGTCCCGGCCAGCGGCACCATCGCCAACGTGACCGCTTGCCCAAGGGCGCACACCATGAACACCTTCCGGCGCGGCCACCGATCGATCCACACTCCCGCGGGTAGCCCCAACACCAGGTACGGCGCCCGCCCACAAGCGACGAGCACCCCCATCTCCCACGCACTGGCGCCTAACGTGATTGCCGCGACCAACGGCAATGCCAGCACCGTCACCTGCGACCCGATCAACGAAACGCTGTGCCCCGACCACAGCAACACAAACGACCGGTTCCCCCACAACGATGTGCGCCGCTTCCCCGCCTCCGCCAGCGTCCGCCCTTTCGCCCCGGTCAAATCGGAAACACCCGCCGCGCGGCCTGTACAGTCACGACGCGTCGGCAATGCCATAGCCGAGGCGAGTGAGCTCGTCCCCTGCGATCGCTTCGAAGGCGCTGATCTGCGACGCGGTCAGATCACGTCGATACCGGCTGACTTGCTCGCGGTACAGCGGTTTCGCCGCCGCTGCTGCGGCGGGATGCCCCCACGACTTGTGGAACAGCGAGTGGTTCAGCGACGAGTGATCGAGCACCTCGTCGCGCCACGCCACCCCGACGAAGTCCAACACCCGCGCCAACGTCCGCTTCGGGTCGTCGACGAGATCCTCGTATCGGATCTCGAGGTAGCGATCGACGGGCGCCACTCGGCGTGGCCGCTCGACGACCTCGAGCCAGCCGCGGGCCGCCGCCTCGGAGTCCCGATATCCCCAGGTCACCGTGTTCAGGTGGGATGCGGCGACGTCACGGCCGTCTCGAATGATGTGGACGAAGTGCGCCCGTGGCCAGATGGCCGCGAACTCGTCCACCCTGGCGATCTTGCGTTGCAGTTTGATTCCCCAGCGCTGTTTCCCGGTTCGCGACTGGCGGTATTCGCCGACCGCCTCGACGAGTCGGCAGCGATCCTCGAGCGTCTCGAGGTCGGAGCCGCAGGTCACCGCGACCTCCTCGACCAGAGAACGCAGTACCTCGGGCGGCACGCCGAAACGTTCGCATTGTTTGACGAAATGTGCGCCGTGGTACCAGTACGGATCGCCGGTATCGGTGCCGGGACCGAGCACCCGACTGTCACCGGCCAGCAACAGATCACAGGCCTCAATGACGTGCGGGCCGAGGTTCACCGGTTCGACGAAGTCGAGCTCGGGCCCGACCGCGAGGTCGGGGTGTGAGTCCAGTACAACACTGAACAGTGTTGTGCCGGAACGATTCTCCCCGCCGAGGAGAACGGGGTTGGTGACGAGCGGGCTTCCCATGATGGCGTGCACTCCTGCTTGTCAGGCGAACGTGGAACCGATCGGCTGCGTGGACTGCGGTAGTCGGGTCGCCAGCACGGCGAGCAGCTCCGCCAGGCTCTGGTCGACGGTATCGGTGCTGGTGTCCAGCCGGAGATCGGGCTTCTCCGGCGGTTCATACGGGTCATCGATGCCGGTCAGTCCGGTGATCTCGCCTGCTTTGGCGCGCGCGTAGAGGCCTTTGACGTCTCGTTCGACGCACACCGATAGCGGTGTCGCGACATGCACCTCGACGAAATCAATGCCGCCCGCTCGATGATAAGCACGGACACCGTCCCGGGCTGCTCGATACGGAGAGATGATCGAGGCGATCACGATGACCCCGTGCGTGGCAAGCAAGCGAGCAACCCAACCCACCCTGCGCACATTCGCGTCACGATCATCCCTGCTGAAACCGAGGTCCTGTGCGAGGTGCTGGCGGACGACATCGCCGTCGAGTACCTCACAACGTCGGCCCTCGGCGCGAAGTTGGCCGGCCAATGCGCCTGCCAAGGTGGTCTTTCCAGCACTGGGCAGGCCGGTCAACCACACCGTGATGCCGTGCTTCGGCCGTTCGATGAATTCCACTGTTCCTCCCGTTCCGTTCATTCGACCGAGGCCTCGGCCGACCAGTGCGTCACCGCTTCGGCGGACGCGGCGAAGTTGTCTCTGGCGAAAGGGATCAGCGCTTCGGCCGGCGGCAGATCAGGCCGTGCTCCCGGTGTCAGTCCTGCGGCGATGGTCTCCCGTGCAGCATCGAGCGCGTCGTCGATGTCGTTGTCGGTGGTGCCTGCCGAAGGCAGGAATCGGCCGCCGTACTGCATCAGAAAGCCCCGGCACCACATCTGTGTGCAGAAGTGGTGACCGGTCTCGGCGTCACCGAAGACCAGGTCGAACATGGCAGTCCGCGCGAACGCCCATGCCGGGATGTCCGCAGCGGCGAACAGGCCGTTCAGCCCGTCCATGAGTCGGCGCCCGATGCGGTCGATCTCAGCTGCTGGCGAATCCTGCTGATACACATCGAGTGTGGCCGATGCCGCCGCGAACGGTGTCACCTCACGTTGAAAAGTGTTGCCCACGTAAGTCCTCTCCTGCGCCAGCAGGATTTCACCGCGGCCGAGCACTGCGGACAATGCCGTACCGTTCGCCAACCCCTTGCTGATCGTGATGAGGTCCGGCTGCACGCCTGCTGCAGCCGCGTAACCACCTGTGGCGTAACGGAAGCCGGTCATCACCTCGTCGATGATCAGCAACGCGCCGGACGATCGGGCGACCCGCTCCAGTTCTCTCAGATATCGCTCCGGAAAGAAATTCACCTCGGGCGTGACGATGACCGCGGCAACGTCCCCGGCCCCGCTCAATGTGGCCAGGCGGTCCAGGTCGTAGGCGAAGTCGGTCGTGTCCAGATCGCGATCGGGCAGTGCGAGGTGGGGGCGGTACTGCAGCTGCCAGTCATGCCAACCGTGGAAACCACTGGTCAGCACTCGTCGTTTGCCGGTGTACACCCGCGCAAGCCGGACCGCCGCGGTCGTCGCACAGGAACCGGTGCGAAAGAACAGTGCGCGCTCAGCACATGGGAACAACTCACAGAGCCGCTCGGCCACTTCGACCCGAAGCGTGGACAACGGGCCCGCCACGATCCCACCCGTTCGGTACATCTCTTCGACGGTCCGGTCCAACACCGCGCGATGGCCTGCCCCCAAAGGTGCGGCACCGCTGCACGAGGTGAAGTCGACATAGCGATTGCCCTCGTGATCCCACATATGTGCTCCGGATGCACGTTCCATGATGAACGGGAATCGTGGATGAACCTCCCAGTTCTGTGACGCGGTCACTTTCCTGGCACGATCTACCATCGCAGAACACATAGGAATCCCTTTGGTCGATGTCGGTTAGGCAAGGTTGGTCGATAGATATCGGCTGATGCGCAGCGCATTCGCTTGGATGGTCAGCGTCGGATTGACACCGCCCGCGAAAGGAAAGAAGCCGCCGTCGACAACATGAAGGTTGGCCAGATCGTGGACCCGGCCCGTGGCGTCGACCACCGAATCCGCGGGATCGTCGCCTGCGCGGCAACCTCCGTGCAGGTGCCGACTGCCTCGGTGGTATTGCGATTCCAGATAAGCGACATCGGAAGCACCTGCGGCGACCATTATTTCGGTCGCGCGCTTTTCCAGATAGTGCAGGCGCTCGGCGTCGACGGGGTGAGTCGTGTAGTCGATCGCGATCGAAGGGACGCCGAACTGGTCGAGGTCTCGATCCAACCGGACGCGATTCGTGCGCATCGGCTGATCTCCGGCCACGAAATGCATCCGCACTGCGATCCGACCGTCAACCGGCGCCCGGGATTCCGGGCTGGCTTCATACATCATCCCGCCGAGCCCGGTCGGGCAGTCGGGGTCGACGTAGTAGTTGGAGAACGCGACCGTGGAGTGCGGTCCGGTCGGCCGGTTCACCCTGTTCGGTGGGATCGCCAGCCTGCCCTCCACCGACCCGCTGACCTTGAATGACAGTCCGCGACCGACCATGTCATGCCGGTTGCCGAGCCCGGTCAGCGCAAAGCGCTGCGCGGATCGAAGCAACAGCGCCGAAGATTGCACGGCATTCGCGGCAAGCACTACCGACCCCACCCGGGTCCGATGGCGGGTACGTGTTGCCAGGTCGAGCCACTCGACCCAGCCGACGCGGTCGGCCGCGGCGAGCACGAGCTGCAGCGCCCTGCTGCCCGCGACCACCGAGAGTCCGTCGGCCCCACGATGCGGATCGAGAAACACTGCGGCTGCATCGGCTCTGGCGCCGGTCGGGCAGGCGTATTCGTTGCATGGCGTGAGTCGGGCACACGACGGCCGACCCTGGTAGGGAACGGAATTCACGGCAAGCGGGGTAGGGAAGGGACGCAGCCCGATGGTGTGGCCCGCGTCGGCAAGCAGGCTGCCAGGCAGGCTCAGCGGATGGGGTGGCATCAGTGCCGCCGGGCTGAGCGGGGCGTGCGGATCACCGTCGTCCCTTGCGACACCGATCCGTTGCTCTATTTCGTCGTAGTACGGCCGGAGATCGTCATAGGAGATAGGCCATTTCGGATCAAGGGCATCGCCCGCCACATGATTTCCGATGTCGAAATCAATATGCCGATAGCGAAAGGATATTCCGGCATAGAACGCCGTACCGCCGCCCATGCCGCGTGCGCTCCACGGACGCCCGGAGTTGCTCCGTATGCCGTTTTCCACGACGTAGGCGCGCGGCCAGCCCGGTTCGACGTCGCCCATCCTCGGCGCCTGGCGAATTTCGCCTTCCTCGAGCACCAATACCCGCAATCCGGCATACACGAGTTCTGCCGCCGCCACTGCACCGCTAGCCCCGCCGCCGATAACGCAGACGTCGAAGTACGCCGAATCATTCTGCGTCATGCCACTATCCGACCCCCCGTTACCCGAATTTCTGATACTGCAGCGTGCCCTGATGAGGCAATTGTTGCGAGCGATCCCGACCGGATCAAGGGCCCGATGCCGATCGCAACGATCAGCCGTACTACTCGATGGCAGCTCGACTATTCGGTACACAGACCAGGGTGGCAGGTGGCAACCTCTCGGGCACACGCCACGAACGCTCGGGCCGCAGGCGTCATCGCTGCTGTCGGCCACACCAGCCCGCTGCGACTCGGTGCCGCGTCCTTCAAAGGCACAGCGACGACACCTGGGTGACCGTGATAGTCGGCAAAGGAAGCCACCGTGGGATGAACGACATCGCCTTGCGCAACCCGAAGCAGGATCTCGCTGAATGTGCGGGCTTCCGGACCACGCCGGATGGTCCGGCCTGCAGCGGTGTACTCGGGAACCAGATCGCGAGTCGATTCCTCCGGAAGCAGCGGTGCGCTGTGCACGGCGTACTCTGCCACGTCTTCCCAACTCACCGCTGCGCACGCGGCAAGGGGGTGTTCCTTCGCGACGGCGACAACCCGGCTCTCACAGGACAGGACCGGATCGACTGTCAAATCCTCGCGTTCGATCGGCAACCTGATTGCCAGCACGTCGATCTCGTTGTCGCGCAGGCAGGCCAGCAGATCGCGGTCGAATCCGAGATCGAGGTGCTCGACGCTGCACTCGGGGTGTTGCGCACTGAACCGGCACACGATGTCCGGCATGAGCGGTCCCGCTGCGATCGGTGTGCCGAAGCCGACACGCACGGTGCCGGAGACGCCGCTCGCTGCTTCTTCGGCGGCAGTCAGCGCATCACGCAAATCGGAAAGCGGCCCCTCGACGCTGCCACGCAGCCGTGCGCCGAGCTCGGTGAGCTCGACCTTGCGACTCGTTCTGGTGAACAGGGGGCCGCCGATGCGTTGCTCGAGCTCCCGGACCAGCTGGCTGACTCGTGATTGCGATATGCCGACGCGCTGTGCCGCCCGCCCGAAGTGTAGTAGTTCTGCGACTGTCAAGAACACTCGCAGGTCCTGAAACTCAACTCCCTCTCCCGAATTCATCCCACGACAATACCGCTCGGCATTCTTTCGGCTCGCTGAATAGTGTTACGGCACAACGATGTTCAGGTGGGAAGCAAAACGGTGGTGGCGTGTTGGGGACATCCGCACTTCGCGAATTGTCCGGATGGGCAATTCGGCTTTGCGCTGGACGGCGGGCGGCGACGAGCGGCCATACCGCAGACGACCTGCCGTGCGGTGTTACGGAAAGTTTGCTGAACGGTGTTCAGTGTGATGTCTCGATTTGTGGGGTTCGTGTCCTTGTGGACGTTGGGTGGGTCGATGAGACTTGGCGGTATGGAATCGGTTGGCGACGTCGTGGTTGCGGTGGCGGACGGTGTGATGCTGGTCGATGTCGCCGGGCCGGTGCAGGTATTCGATTGGGCAGGGCATCGGATTCGGTTCGCTTCGCCCAATGGGGAAGCGGTGCGGACGAACGTTGGTGTGCCGCTCGGGGTGAGTTGCGCGATCGCTGAGATGGACGGGGCGGTGGACACGTTGTTGGTGCCGGGGTATCCGCACCAGCAGGCCATGTCGGCGGAGTTGGTTGCTGCGGTGCGAACGGTCAGTGTCGGCGCGCGGCGGGTGGCTTCGGTGTGCACCGGTGCCATGGTGCTCGCCGAGGCCGGATTGTTGGGCGGACGGCGGGCCACCACCCATTGGTTGATGTGTGAGCAACTGGCGCAACGGTTTCCGGATGTTCAGGTGGATGCCGATGCCATTTATGTGCGGGACGGGCGGGTGACAACGTCTGCCGGGGTGACCGCGGGCATCGATATGGCGCTGGCGCTTGTCGAGGATGATCATGGCGCGGCGGTGGCGCGTTCCTTGGCGAAAACCCTCGTCGTCTTTCTGCGGCGGCCCGGCGGGCAATCGCAGTTCAGCGTGCGCGAGAGTGCGGGGTTGGCGCGCAGCGCCGGGTTGCGGCGAGCGGTGGACGCGGTGGTCACGGACCTGGCGGCCGACCACAGCCTGCCTGCGATGGCGCAGCGCGCCGCGCTGAGCGAGCGCCATTTGAGCAGGTTGTTCCAGCAGGAGATCGGGATGACGCCCGCGCAGTACGTCAAACAGGTTCGGGTGGAGGCGGCGCAGGCGCTGCTGGAGGCGGGCGACCAGCCGATCGCCACCGTCGCACGGCGCAGTGGTTTCGGTTCCGAGGAAACGTTGCGCCGCACCTTTCTCGAAGCGCTCAGCACCACGCCGAGTGACTACCGCAAGCGGTTTCGCACTGCCGCTCGCTGAACCATTTCTCGTCGCATGTCATTAGTTGGGAGTAGAAGCATGTCTATATCCAGTCGCGCCGATGACAATCTCGCCGGAGCTGCCACGGTGGATACCGGCATATCAGTGGCGGCACAATCCGATTCGCTGGCATTGCCGTCGAATCCGTTGGTGAACAAAGCAACTGCCCTGATGGTCAGGACGCTGCCGCCTTTCCTCTGCAATCACAGCGTGCGCGGCTTCCTGTTCGGCCGGGCCATCGCGCAGCAGCAGGGCCTGCGTCCCGGCACCGACTACGACGAAGAAACCATGTACCTCATCTGCGTCCTGCACGACCTGGGCCTCGCGGAAAATGCCACCGGCGACTTGCCTTTCGAGATCGACGGCGCGGACATCGCCGCCCGATTCCTCGAGGACAACGGCGTCACCGACAGCCGAGTGGACACCATCTGGGATGCCGTCGCCGCGCACACCATCGGCTTCATCGAATCCCCTGTCTTCCAGCGCCGCAGGCCACCGGAGATCCGAATCGCCATCCAGGGCATCGGCATCGACGTCGGCGGCGCACCGACCGACCTGCCGCCTGGTTACGCCGACCTGGTGCACGCCGGCTATCCGCGTCTCGGCGGCACCCGTGCGCTCACCGACACCATCGCATCCCAGGCCATCGCCAACCCACGTAAGGCCCCGCCCGTCAGCTTGGCCGCCGAGATCCTGCGTGTGGTGCACCCCGACCGCCCCCTTCCCGGCTGGGACGATTTCACCGACGCCAGCGGTTGGCAGGACTGACAAAGGCTCAGGGGGTGGCCGGTCGAACAATGCCAGTTCAGAGGCATATTCGGGGCGAATAGTCAAAGTCGTCAAGGGCCGGATGCGTGTATAGGATCGGCAGCGGCACAACGAGTTCAAGGGGGACCTGATGTCTGGACTGGAATTCGCGACGCTGCGTGATCAGGTGGCCGCGCTGCGGGCCAAGACCATCTCGGCCACCGAACTGCTCGAGCTGAGCATCGCGCGCATCGAGAAATACGACGACAAAGTCAATGCCGTGGTCGTGCGGGATTTCGACCGTGCTCGGGCGGTCGCGGCGCAGGCCGACGCGGCACTGGCGCGCGGTGAACGCGCGCCGCTGCTCGGCGTTCCAGTGGCGGTGAAGGAATCCTTCCACGTCGCGGGCCTGCCGACCACCTGGGGATTTCCCGACGCCGAAGGTTGGCAGCCCGACGAGGACGCGGTGCTGGTGCAGCGGGTCAAGGCGGCGGGCGCAGTGGTGGTCGGCAAGACCAATGTGCCACGCGCCCTGCACGATTGGCAGTCCTACAACGACATCTACGGCACAACGAACAATCCGTGGGATCTGACGCGCTCGCCGGGCGGCTCCTCGGGCGGCTCGTCGGCCGCGCTTGCCGCCGGGTATGTCGCGCTCGCGCTCGGTTCGGACATCGGCGGATCGCTGCGGGTGCCCGCGCATTTCTGTGGCATCTTCGCGCACAAGCCGTCGCGAACCCTGTTGCCCGGCCGCGGAAATACGCCGCCGCGGACGCCGACGTTGCCCGCTCCGCCAGACCTCCCCGTGGTCGGGCCGATGACGCGTACCGCCGCCGATCTGACGTTGGCGACCCTGCTGCTCGCCGGTCCCGACGAGGTGGAGGCGGTCGCCTATCAACTGGCGCTGCGTCCGCCGCGCGGCGCCGAGCTCGCCGATTTCCGGGTGCTTGTCGTCGACAGTCATCCGCTGCTGCCGACCTCGGAGGTCGTCCGCACCGGTATCGACCGGATTGCGCGCGGGCTCGAACAGGCAGGCGCCACCGTCGCCAGGCAGAGCACGCTGCTGCCCGACCTCACGCTGACGGCGAAAACCTATCTGACACTGCTGAGTTCGCAGTTCAGTGCGGACACGCCCGCCGAGGCATACCGGGCCGCCCAAGCCACCGTCGCCGCATTGCCGCCGGAGGCCGACAGCGTGGAAGCGGTGATGAGCCGAGGTTTCGTGGCCACCCACGCCGACTGGATCAGGGCCGACCGGGTCCGCATCGGCCTCGCCGACCAGTGGCGACGCCTGTGCGCCGAGTTCGACGTGGTGCTGTGCCCGATCTCACCGACACCGGCCTTCCCGCACGATCATTCGGAGATGAGCACCCGCAGGCTCGACATCGATGGCACCGCACACCCTTACGGTCGCCACCTGGTCTGGGCGAGCGTGGCCACCGTGCTCGGGCTGCCGTCCACCGCGGTGCCGATCGGGCGGTCCCCGGACGGGTTGCCGTACGGCATGCAGATCATCGGCCCGTATCTCGAAGATCACACCACGCTGCGGTTCGCGGAGTTGATTGAGCAGGAGTTCGGCGGCTTCACGCCGCCTCCTGGCTTCGACTGAGGCCGAAGGGAGTCCGGTCCGAGGGCGTGCCGCAGCGCGGAGGAGCAGGGGACGGGTCCCATCGCGGACAACTTAGCCTGTACTTTCTTAATGCAAGCATGTAAACGGAAAGGTCGCCCGGCCCGGGGCGCTGGGTTCAGGAGGTCGCCCCATGGCACAAACAGTCGCGGCCGACGCCGTGCCAGTTCCCTCGGGCCTGGCCCAGTTGGCGCGGCTGTTGCGGCCGGTGCGTGCGCTTCTCGCGGTCGCGGGACTCCTGCAGATGGTTGCCGCGGTCGCGACGATCGCCTCGTTCGTCGGACTGAGTCAGCTCCTCATCGATCTGATCCGGGACGGCGCGCCAGGCACGATCCCCGGCTGGGTCTGGGTCGTGGTGATCGCCCAGTTCGTGGTGCCCGCGGCGCACGGCGTGTCGTTCGCGCTGAGTTTCGCGGCGAGCAGGCGGGTCGAGTTCGCGGCGCGGCAGGACGTCGTCGCGCATCTGCAACGGATTCCGCTCGGCTGGTTCACCGAACACGGTTCCGCTCGGGTGCGCAAGGCGGTCGGCTCCGACATCGGCTCGCTCACCGGGCTTGTCGGCGAGACCATCCCGATGCTTGCGCGCTTCGTGACCACCACGGTGCTCGCCACCGGATACCTGGTGCTGGTCGACTGGCGGACGGCGTTGCTCGTGCTCGCGCCAGCGGTGGCGGCAACCGTGCTGCTGACCAGGCACGGCCGCGACCGCTCCGCCGAGGACGCCGAGTTCGAGGACGCGGCACGGCTGCTGACGGCAAGGACCACCGAACTCGCCCAGGGCATCTCGGTGTTCAAGATGTTCGGCCGCGCCGAGCGGGGCACCGCCCGGTTCGACGCGGCCGCGGATCAGTACGCCGCGGCCTACCTGCGCGCCGAGGCGGTCGAAGCCCGGCGCACCCGTGCGACCTCGATCCTGTCCTCGTGGCTGGTCACCCTCGTCGGCACCGCGGTGATCGGCGCCGCGTTCACCGCGGCGGGCTGGATCGACGGCGTCGACGTCGTGCCGTTCCTGCTGTTGTCGTGGATCGTCTCCCGCGGTGTCTGGTCGCTGCCGCTGGTGCTGCTCGTGCTGCGGCGGGCCCGCGCGGTCGCGGGGGGCATCGGCGAGATCTTCGCGGAGCGGGCGCTCCCGACCACCACACTGGCGGCCGCACCGGTCGACTCCGCGCCCGCGGTCGAGTTCACGGACGTGCGATTCGGCTACCGGCCGGACACTCCGGTGCTGCGTGGCATCGATCTGCGGCTCGCACCGGGGACGGTGACCGCGCTGGTCGGCGCGTCCGGATCGGGCAAATCGACGCTCGCGCGCTTGCTGCCGCGCTTCTGGGATGTCGACGGTGGCGCGATCCGGGTGTGCGGCCGCGATATTCGTGACTATCCACCCGAGCAGCTGTATCGGATGATCGCGTTCGTCTTCCAGGACCCGGAGCTGCTGCGCCGTTCGATCGCGGACAACATTCGGCTCGGTCGGCCGGACGCCGACGCCGCGGCGATCGCCGCGGCCGCCCGCGCGGCCTGCATCGACACCAGGATCGAGGAACTGCCCCGCGGCTACGCATCGGTGGTGGGGGAGGACGCACTGCTCTCCGGCGGTGAAGCCCAACGCGTCGCGATCGCCAGGGCGATCCTCGCGGACGCCCCGATCCTGGTCTTGGACGAGGCGACCGCGTCCGCCGATCCGGAGTCGGCGGCGCGGATCCAGGATGCGCTGTCGAACCTGATGGCGGACAAGACAATTCTGGTGATCGCGCATCAACTCGCCAGCATTGTCGATGCCGACCGGATCGTGCTGCTCGACCGGGGCCGCATCGACGAGGTCGGCACGCACGCCGAACTGCTCGCCTCGGACGGGCGCTATGCGCGCCTGTGGGCCGCGGCCACCGGCACGGCACCGAGTGAGAGCGAGGCGACCGCACGATGATGCGAATCTCCGATGGGGTGGTCGCGGAACCGGTGCGGCGCAGGCTGCGCCGGTGCTTCGGGCTCGTCGCCGCGGCGGCGCTCGTCGAGGGCGGGTGTTTCGTCGGGCTCGTTCCGCTACTCGGCGCACTGCTCGAACGGCGCTTCGCGGCGGCCGGGTGGTTGGCGGCGGCGCTGGTCGGGCTTGCGGCGGTCGCGGTCGCCGCAGGCCGGTCGGCCTCGGCCCGCCAGCGCGCGGTGACCAGCGCGATCGTCGCCTCGTTGCAGCATCGGCTGGCCGAGCAGGTGGTCCGGCTACCGCTCGGCTGGTTCGGACCTGCCCGCACCGATGCGTTGACCAGGCTGACCAACGAGGCCGCCAGAATGCTGGCCGCGGCACTCAATGGTGTTGTCGCGGTGAATATTCGAGCGGTGACGTTGTCCGCGGTGGTGTGGTTGACCTTGGTCGTCGTCGACCCGGTGACCGGCGCGGTGGCCACGGCGGGCCTCGCCTTGCTTGTGGTGCTGTTCTTCGCGGCGGCTCGGCTGCTGCGTGGTGCGACGGCGGCGGAGAACGCGGCGACCGAACGGATCAACGGTGAACTGCTCGAATTCGCCAGGCAGCAATCGGTGTTGCGGGCCTACGGGCGCGCCGGTCAGGCGAACGCCGAGTTGACCGCGGCGCTGACCAGGGTGCGGTCGGCGGCGGCCGCGTATTTCCGCGGCGCCATCATCGGGTCGGTCGCGTTCCAGCTCGGCACCGCCGTGTTCCTGTCCTCGGTGCTGATCACCGCGCTGCTTCGCGCAGCGACTATTGGCGTCGTGAGTGCGCTGACGGTGATCGTGCTTGCGGCCTTGCTCGTCGACGCGACGGCCGCGCTCGGCCGCACCGGCAGCGTCATCTGGGCCGCCGAACGCACCATCGCCGAGATTGCCGAGATCATCGAGACGCCAGTGCTTCCCGAACCAGGCACCTCGGCGACCACGGACGATGCGTCGATTGTCTTCCGGGACGTGGTGTTCGGTTATGCGCCGGGTGACCCGGTGCTCGACGGCGTCTCGTTCGAGGTGCCGCAGGGTTCGGTGTGCGCGGTCGTCGGCCCCTCCGGGTCGGGCAAGACCACGCTCGCCCGGCTGGCGGCCCGCTTCCGCGATGTCGACAGCGGATCGATCACACTGGGCGGCGCCGATATTCGTGAACTCCGTGCGGCGGACCTGATGGCGCGGGTGTCGATGGTGTTCCAGGACGTGTTCCTGTTCGACGCGACGATCCGGGAGAACGTGCTGCTCGCGCGCCCCGACGCCACGCAGGCGCAGCTCGCCGAGGTGGCGCGGCTGGCCAGGGTCGACGAGATCGTCGACCGGCTGCCGCACGGCTGGGACACCGGGGTCGGCGAAGTCGGGTCCGCGCTGTCCGGCGGTGAGCGGCAACGGATCTCGTTCGCCCGCGCGCTGCTCAAGGACGCGGACGTCGTCCTGCTCGACGAGGCGACGTCGGCGCTCGATGCCGAGAACGCGGCCGCGATCCGGTCCGCGACCACGGCGCTCACCCGCGATCGCACGGTCCTTGTCATCGCGCACCGGCTGGAGACGGTGCGCACCGCCGACCGCATCGTCTTCCTCGAGCACGGCCGCGTCGCCGAGACAGGCACGCACACAGAGCTACTCGCTCTCGGCGGCCGATATGCGAGCTTCTGGCACGAACAAGAACGGGCACAACGGTGGACGATCGGCGCGGGGATCCCGGTATGACGCAGGAGCGGAACACTACTGCGACCGTGGAACACCACGCGGCATCCACTGGCGCACTCGTCGAAAAGGGCAGCGACGCAACGGCGCCCGTCGGCGCCGTCACCTCGGGCACCGCGCGCATGTCCGGGCTCCTCGTCGTCCTCGGCATCCTGGTGGTGGCGTGTGTGCTCAGCCTGACCATCGGCACGCGCGATATCCCGGTGCACACCGTGTGGGATGCGCTGTGGCACTTCGACGGCTCGGCGGATCAGCTGGTGGTGCGGTCGCTGCGGGTGCCGCGGACCCTGCTCGGGCTGCTCGTCGGCATGGCACTCGGGGTGTCCGGTGCACTGATCCAGGCGATGACCCGAAATCCCTTGGCGGACCCCGGCATTCTCGGGGTCAACGCGGGCGCGGCGTTCTTCGTCGCGCTCGCGGTCACGCTGTTCGGGTTCACCAGCATCTGGTCCTACGTCTGGTTCGCGTTCCTCGGTGCGGTGGTCGTCACCGTCGCGGTGTATGCGCTCGGCTCGCTCGGTCGCGGCGGCACCACCCCGATCCGGATCACGCTCGCCGGCGTGGCGATCGGCGCCGTCCTGAGCGGCGTCACCACCGGGCTCATGCTGCTCGACCCGGCCACCTTCGACCAGCTGCGCAGCTGGAATGCCGGGTCGACGGCGGGCGCCGACATGGACGTCGTGCTGGCGGTCGCCGGGTTCGTCGGGGTGGGGCTCGCGGTCGCGGTGGCGATCGCGCGGCCGCTCAACGCGATTGCGCTCGGTGACGACATGGCCCGCGCACTCGGCGCCGATATCGCGGGCACCCGCAGGCTCGGCGTGCTCGCGGTGACGCTGCTGTGCGGTGCGGCAACGGCGGCGGCGGGACCGATCGGCTTTGTCGGACTGATGATTCCGCATGTCGCCCGCTGGATCGTCGGCCCGGATCAGCGCTGGATCCTGCCGTACGCGGTGTTCGGCGCACCCGCGTTGTTGCTGATCGCCGATGTCGTCGGGCGGCTGGTGGTCCGCCCGGCGGAGCTGCAGGTCGGCATCGTCACCGCGTTCGTCGGTGCGCCGGTGCTGATCGTGCTGGTCCGGCGCAAGAAGGTGAGCGGACTGTGACACGAGGTACCGCAATAGATTTCGGTCGCGGGGTCGCCGTGGTCCGGATCAACGGGCGCTTCTCGGTGCGGATCGGTCTGCGCGTGCTGACCGTGGTGCTGGTGCTGCTTGGGCTGACCGCCGCCGTCGCGGTCCTCGCACTCGGCACCGGCGAGTACACCATTGCGCCGGGCGAGGTGCTGCGCGCGATATTCGGAACGGCCTCGCGCAAGGTCGAGTTGGTGGTCAATGAGTGGCGGATGCCGCGGGTGCTGCTTGCGATCATGCTCGGCGCCGCGCTCGGCGCGAGCGGCGCCATCTTCCAGTCGCTGACCAGGAATCCGCTCGGCAGCCCGGATATCATCGGTTTCAACACCGGCTCCTATACCGGAGCGCTGGTGGTCATCCTGTTCACCAACGGCGGCTATTACCAGACCGCGTTGGGTGCGCTGGTCGGCGGAATCGCCACGGCGGCAGTGGTGTACGTGCTCGCCTTCCGGCACGGCGTCCAGGGCTTCCGGCTGATCATCGTCGGCATCGCGATCAGCGCGATGCTGCATTCGATGAATGTGTGGCTGATCATCAAGGTCGACTTGGCCGCCGCGATGACGGCGGCGGTGTGGGGGTCCGGCTCGCTCTCCGGCCTGCACGTGGCGCAGGTCGTTCCGGTGGCCGTGGCCTTGCCGGTGCTGCTGACCTGCGCGGTGCTGCTCGCCTATCGAATACCGGTGCTCGATCTGGGCGACGATGCCGCACGGGCGCTCGGTATCAGGGCCGAGCCGACTCGACTCGGCCTGGTCATGGTCGGGGTCGGTCTCACGGCCCTCGCGACGGCGGCGGCAGGCCCGATCGCGTTCGTCTCGCTGGCCGCGCCACAGCTGGCGCGCCGGTTGACCAAGACGTCGTCCGTCGCGGTGCTGCCTGCCGCGGCGATGGGTGCGCTGCTGCTTGTCACCGCGGATCTCTTGGCCCAGCGCGTATTTTCCCCGACCCAGCTGCCGGTCGGGGTGGTCACGGTATCCATCGGCGGTGGGTATTTCGTCTGGCTGCTTGCCAGGGAGGTGCGACGATGAATTCGGCTCCATCGAGATTGTCCGCGAACGACATCACGATCGGCTACGACAAACGGGTGATCAGCGCGGATTTGACCGTCGCGATCCCCGACGGCGCGTTCACCGTGATCGTCGGCCCGAACGCGTGCGGGAAATCGACGCTGCTGCGGGCCTTGTCGCGCCTGCTTGCGCCAACGGCGGGTCAGGTGCTGCTCGACGGCAAGGCGATTTCCTCCTATCCGGCGAAGGAGGTCGCCAGGCGGCTCGGCTTGCTGCCGCAGACATCGGTTGCCCCCGAAGGGATTTCGGTCGCCGATCTGGTCGCGCGTGGTCGCTATCCGCATCAGAAGCTGATCAGGCAGTGGTCGACCGCGGACGAGGCGGCGGTGGTCGCGGCGATGGCGGCGACCGGGGTCACCGAGCTGTCGGCGCGGCTGGTCGACGAGCTGTCCGGCGGGCAACGCCAACGCGTGTGGGTGGCGATGGTGCTCGCGCAGCAGACGCCGCTGATGCTGCTCGACGAGCCGACGACGTTCCTCGACATCGCCCATCAGATCGAATTGCTGGAGCTCTTCGCCGATCTCAACCGCGACCACGGCCACACCCTCGTCGCGGTGCTGCACGACCTCAACCACGCGTGCCGCTACGCCGATCACCTCATCGCGATGAAGGACGGCGCCGTCGTCGCCGAAGGCGCACCGGCACAGGTGATCACGGCCGAGCTGGTCGAATCCGTCTTCGGTCTGCGCTGCCGAATCATCGACGACCCGGAATCCAATACGCCACTGGTGATTCCGCGGGTACGTGAGCGCGAACGGCAGCGCGTCAGCGAAACCTCGACATGGAAGGAACTGTTGTGAACCACGTACGAACGCCAGACCTGGACACGGTGAGCCTGGTGCTGCATCCGCTGCACCCGCGCACCCTCGAGGTGCTCGACTCGCAGCGACTCACCCCGCGGATGCAGCGGATCGTGCTCGGCGGCGCGGAGTTGGAGGCCGACTTCCCGTTTGTGCCGATGGCTCCCGACGACCATCTGAAGCTGTTCTTCCCCGATCCGGCGACCGGCGAGCTGATCATGCCGGTCATGGGCCCGACCGGGATGCAGCCGCGCCCCGATGGGCGGCGACCGGAGTTCCGCGACTACACGATTCGCGCCTTCGATGCCGAAAAGCGGGCACTGACTATCGATTTCGTGCTGCACACGCACGGTGTCGGCGGAACGTGGGCGGCCACGGCCCGCCCCGGCGACCGGATCGGCGCGGTCGGCCCGCGTGGTTCGCATATCTATCCGGTCGGCTACGACAGCTATCTGCTGGTGGCCGACGAGACCGCGCTGCCCGCGCTGAGCCGCTGGCTCGAAGAGCTGCCCGTCGGCAAAGAGGTGATCGCGTTGATCGAGGTCCGCGACGCCGCGGACGAGATCGCGCTGCCCGAGTGGGCGCGGGTGCGGTACCTGCATCGCAACGATGCCGCGCCGGGCACCACCACCTTGCTCGCGGACGCGGTCCGTGCGCTCGAGCCGCCGAGCGGGCGGCTGTTCGCCTGGGCCGCAGGGGAGGCCGATTCGCTCAAGCCGATCCGCCGCTACCTGGTCGATGCGCTGAAGTTGCCCAAGACCCAGCTGAAGATCGATGGGTACTGGCGGCGCGGCACGGTGAATCTGGACCATCACGCCGAAGAAGACAACTGACTCGACTTTTTAGCCTATACAGAACTACAGCGTCTCGGGTAGCAACTTCACTCAAAGTTAGTGTAGCCTAACTCCGGTATCGGGGTCCGGCACACTGCCGTTCAGCCCATCGAATTACCCAGTGGGAGAGAGTGAATGCTTCGGACGCTCGTCAACGGAAAGATCCACCGCGCCACCGTCACCCAGGCCGATCTGCACTACGTCGGGTCGATCACCATTGACGCGGACCTGATGCGGGCGAGCGATCTGGTCGAGGGCGAACGGGTGCAGGTCGTCGACGTCACCAATGGCGCCCGGCTGGAGACCTACGTGATCACCGGGGCCGCAGGCTCGGGCGTGATCGGCATCAACGGCGCGGCAGCCCATCTGGTGCACCCCGGCGACCTGGTGATCATCATGTCCTTCCTGCAACTCGATGCCGCCGAGGTGCTGACTCATCAGCCCAAGGTCGTGCATGTCGACGCCGACAACGCGATCGTCGCGCTCGGCAACGACCCGGCACAGCCCGTGCCGGGTGCGGTCGGCCAACTCTCCTCCCGTTGAGCACATCACGCACCGATCGATATCCAGAGAAACGAGCACACGCCATGGCCGAGGAAGCCACCACCACTGTCGACCGCGAGACGGTGATCGCCGATATCGCCGCCATGCTGGGCATCGCCCCGGCCGAGCTGACCGAGGAGACGAATCTGCTCGACGCCGGGATGGATTCGGTCCGGCTGATGTCGCTCGTCGAGCGGTGGCGGGCCGGCGGCGCGGCGCACGCCGACTTCGTCACGCTGGCCTCCGATCCGGTTCTCGGTGTGTGGCTCGACGTGCTCGCCCCGTGAGTTGTTGGTTCCCCGCAGTTTTGGTTTGACAGATTCGAGGTATGACAGATGGGCGTTGTCGAAACGGTCGACGTGGTTGTCGTCGGCGGCGGGCCTGGCGGTTCGACCGTCGCGACCTTGCTTGCCCAGAGCGGCCGGTCGGTCGTGCTGCTGGAGCAGGAGCAGTTCCCGCGCTACCAGATCGGTGAATCGCTGCTGCCCGCAACGATTCACGGCGTCTGCCGGCTGCTCGGCGTCGACAAGGACATCGAGGCGGCAGGCTTCATGCACAAGCGCGGCGGCAGCTTCCGGTGGGGCACCAGCCCGGTGCCGTGGAACTTCCTGTTCGCCATTTCCCCCGAGTTCTCCGGTCCTTCGTCGTTCGCGTACCAGGTGGAACGGATGAAGTTCGACGAGATCCTGCTGCGGCACTCGGCCAAGTCGGGGGTGGACGTCCGCGAACAGGCCAGGGTCACCGAGGTGATCAACGACGCGACCGGCCGCGTCTGCGGCGTGGTCTACACCGATGCCGCGGGCAACACCCGGCGGATCGAGGCGCGCTACGTCGTCGATGCCAGCGGCAACAAGACCAGGCTCACCAAGCACAGCGGCGCCGAGCGGGTCTACGCGGACTTCTTCCAGAACGTGGCCCTGTTCGGCTACTTCACCGGCGGAAAGCGCTTGCCCGCACCGGATTCGGGTAACATCCTGTGCGCGGCATTCGACGAGGGCTGGATGTGGTACATCCCGCTCACCGACGAACTCACCAGCGTCGGCGCGGTCATCGCCAAGGAGCACGCCGCGAAGGTGCAGGGCGATCAGGAGGCGGCGTTGCGGCGCTTCATCGGCCGCTGCACGATCGTCGAGGACATGCTCGCCGACGCGACCAGGGTGACCGAGGGCACCTACGGCGAGATCCGCACCCGCAAGGACTACTCCTACGCCAACACCAAGTTCTGGGGCAACGGCATGGTGCTGGTCGGCGACGCCGCGTGCTTCATCGACCCGGTGTTCTCGACCGGCGTCCACCTGGCCACCTATTCCGCAGTGCTGGCGGCCCGCTCGATCAACAGCGTGCTGTCCGGCGAGCTCACCGAGGACCGTGCGTTCGGCGAGTTCGAGGGCCGTTACCGGCGCGAGTACGCGGTGTTCTACGAGTTCCTGTCCGCCTTCTACGACATGGAACAGTCCGAGGACTCCTACTTCTGGCGCGCCCGCAAGGTCACCAAGATGGATCGCGACGATGTCGCCGCGTTCGTTTCCCTTGTCGCGGGCGGTTTCTCCGGCGAGAGCGCGCTCACCGACCCGGAGGCGCTGATCGGCAAGTTCCGGGCCTCGACCGAGGCGCTCACCACCGCGACCACGAAAACCGGTGGCATGGAAACCGATTCGGGCCAGCGGATGGGTCACCTGTTCAACGCTCCGGTGGTCCGCTCGGTGATGGAGGAGATGAACGCGCTGCAGGCGCGCGGTCTCAGCGGCACGGCGACGGTCGAGCCGCCGCTGCTCGACGGCGGTCTGGTGCCCTCGGCGGACGGATTGTCCTGGGCCGAGCCTGTTTCGGTGTCGCCGACGCGATGAGCCGCTGCTGACAGCATCAAAGGCCGGGCCCGATAACCGTGAGTGGTTATCGGGCCCGGCCTTTCGTGCGTGCGGACGCTGTCAGAGGTCCCAGTCGGCCTCGAACTCGTCGATCTCGTCCTGGGTGAGCCCGCTGACCACGGTGTCGGACGGAGTGAGTCCTGCGGTATCGCTCTCGGCGAGGTAGATCGACAGACCCGTCAACGCGCGCAACCAGTTTCGGTGCAGGTCCGTGACGGTGTCGGCGGCGAGCAGCCCGGTGGGCCACGACCATTCCGCACGGACCAGGTTGCCCGCCGTGCTCGGCACCGTCATCGCGTTGATGACCAGCGTGTGGCTGCATGGCATCGAGGGGTCACGCCGAACCTGCAAGGGGCGGTTCGGGTCGGCCGGAGTCCACGGGTGCGGATCGATCGAATTCGTGCCCATCCTGCCCAGATAGTTGAACAGGACCTCCGGCCGGTCGCCACCGAGCTCGGCGCGGCGGTCGGCGGGATCGAGTTCGGCGAGAACCGAATAGCCGATCCCGTTGTCGGGTGCCGCACGCAGGCGTTCCTTGGCCAGCTTGAGGGCGGTGCCCGCGGCGTGGCCGCCCTGCATCGCGTGGTGCACGTCGAGGTCGCCGAGTGCGACCCGGACCGGATAGAAGCTGGTGAACCAGCCGACGGTGCGGGAAAGGTCGGCGCCGACGGCGATGGTCTCCTCGCGGCCGTGACCTTCGATATCGAAGACGAAGTCCGTGTCGCCGGTGGTGCTGGCGACGGCGATGGCCAGCGCGGCAACGAGGCCGTCCTGCACACCGGCGTTGAACCGCCGCGGTAGCTCGCCGAGCAGACGTTCGGTGATCTCGGCGGGCACCTCGACGGTCATGGTCTCGGCGGTGGCCGCGAGGTCGCGTCGCTCGTCCAGCGCTCTGGCGGCGAGGGCGTGCGCGCCGGTGCGACGGGCGGTCTCCCGCCAGTAGGGCAGCTGGGCATCGAAATGCCCTGTGCGGCCGAGCTCTTCGAGCGTCTGCGCCCAGCGCCGGAACGAGGTCGGCACCGGCGGCAGCGCGAGGGGTGACCCGGCCGCCGCGAGGTCGTAGGCGGCGGCGAGGTCGTCGAGGAGCACCCGCCACGAGACGCCGTCGACGGCAATGTGGTGCACGAGCACACCGAGCCGTGGACGTGCGCCGGAACGGTAGCGCAGCAGGATGATTCGGAACACCGACCCGGCGGCGAGGTCGAGCTCGTCGGCGAGTCGATCGAGCACGGTCCGCTCGTCGCCTGGCGCGTCGAGCAGCTGCTCGGAAACCACCGGCGCATAGTCGACCTCGTCGGGGCCCGCCACCGTCAACAGGTCGCCACGCAGGCTCGCGCGCAGCATGTCGTGGGTATCCAGCAGCGCGGCAACGGCTTCGGTGAGCGTCGCCAGCTCGACCTCCGCCGGTGCGTGCAGCACCATCGCGTGGGAGAAGCGATCGAGCCGCCCACCGTGCGCCATGACCCTGGCAATGATCGGGGTGCGTGGTAGCTCGCCGATGCCGTAGCCTGCGGGCTCGAGCACCGTCGCCGCGACGGCGGACCGGCCACGCGCCGCAAGCGCGGCGGGCGTGCGGCCCTCGAACACGTCGCGCGGGGTGGTCCCGAGGCCGAGGTGTTTCAGCCTGGTGGACAACCGGATCGAGACGATGCTGTCGCCGCCGAGGCTGAAGAAGTCGTCGTCGGGACCGACGGCGGCAAGGTCGAGCAGGTCGGCGAACACCGTGCAGATGTCGCGCACCAGGTCATCGGCGATCGGCGCACCCGTGCCGCCGTTCGCGAGTTGCGGCTCGGGAAGTGCCGTCCTGTCGACCTTTCCGTTGGGGCTCAACGGAAGTTCGGCGATGCCGACGAAGGCCGCCGGGATCATGTAGTCGGGCAGCTCGTCCGCCAGTGTGCGGCGCAGCGCGTCGATTGTCGTTGCGGCCCACTCGGTGTCGCGGCGGACCAGATACGCCACCAGCCTCGGCGCCCCGTTCGGACCGGTGCGCACATCGGCGACGACCCGATCGGCGTCGATGCGGCCAGCGACCGCGGACTCCACCTCGCCGAGTTCGACACGGAAGCCCCTGATCTGGACCTGATCGTCGCCACGGCCGAGGTACTCGAGCTGCCCGTCGGCCTGCCAGCGCACCAGATCGCCGGTCCGGTAGAGCCTTTCGCCCGCCTCGAAGGGATTCGCGACGAAGCGCTGCGCCGTGAGTCCGTGTCGCCCGTGATAGCCACGCGCCAGTTGCGGTCCGCCGATGTAGAGCTCGCCGATGTGCCCGATGCCGCAGGGCGCCAGGAACGCATCGAGCACATAGAGCCTGCCGCCGTAGGTCGGGCGGCCGATGGTCGGCGTCGGGGCGTCGGCGACCACCGCGAAACCGGAGTCGACGCTCGCCTCGGTCGGCCCGTACAGATTGAAGGCGGTGAGCGCGGTGTCCTCGTGCATGCGGGTCCAGAAGCTCGCGGACACCGCTTCGCCGCCGACCGCGAGCCGGGCGGGGCGGTGCGGGCCGCCGTCGAGCAGACCGTGGTCGAGGTACTGCTCCATCAGCACAGGCACCGCGTCGAGGTAGTCGATGCGCTGTGCGCCTGCGTATTCCACCACCGCGGCCGCGTCGAGCGCGGCGTCGCGCCCGAGTGCGTGCAGTTCGTTTCCGTCGAGCATCCACAGGAGTGGGCCGATCGAGGAATCGAAGGCGAAACTGTAGGTGCTGAGCACCCGCAGCGGTCGCTGAGCCGCCGTGTCGATCGTGTAATGCCGGTGCGAGCGAAGGAGATTGCGTGGGCCGCGGTGCGCGACGACGACGCCCTTGGGGCGGCCGGTCGATCCGGACGTGTAGATCACATAGGCGCTGTTGTCCGCGTGCAACCGGCCGCCGCGCTCCTCCGCAGTCACCGGCTCCGGCGACAGCTCGTCGAGGTCGGCGTCGACATCGGCGCGGGTGAGCACACTCGCCGCGGCGTCCTCGAGAATGTGGCGGACCCGCTCTGCCGGATAGGCCGGATCGACCGGCACATAGGCGGCGCCTGCCTTCCAGGTGGCCAGGATCGCCACGACCATGGCGGTGCTGCTCGGCATGTGCAGGGCAACCCGATCGTCGATCTCCACCCCGTCCCGGATCAGCTTGCGGGCCAAGCGGTTCGACCGCCGGTCGAGCTCGGCGAAGGTGAGCGACTCGCCCGCGACGACGATCGCGGTCGACCGTGGGCGGCGGCGCACCGAGGCGGCGAAGATGTCGAGCAGGGTCGCGTCGTCGGCGGGGCCGACCTCGGCCCCGCTCCACCGGTCGCGCAGCAGGTCGAGCTCGTCGGCCGCGGCGAGCGGCAACCGGCGCACGCCGCCGCCCGGCTGCTCGGGTGCGACGAACGCGCGCAGGAACCGGCGGATCGACACGAGGTGCCGTTGGAGTTCCTCGGCGCTGTAGCGGTCGGCATCTGCGTCGCATTGCACCCGCAGATCGCCGTCCGGGGTCGCGGAGATGGTGGCGGACAGGTCCTGCACGGGTCCGCGGCACAGCGACCGGATGGTGGCCCGCAACGGACCGAAGCGGATCTCGTCGCCGAAGGGCTTGACGTTGACCACCGGGCCGATCCGGTCGCTGAATCCGCTCGCCAGCCGCGTGCCGTCGCCGATCGGGACGCCACGGAACCGTTGGTGCGGTTGGATATCGGCCATCGCCTCATGCGCCTGCCTGACCAGCTCCTTCGGCAGGGCGGACGGCCCAACGTGCATGGCGAGCGGAAGCAGGTTGACCACCATGGTCGGTACCTTGGCGGCCACCGACCCGAGCCGGTTCATCATCGGCAGGCCGACGGTGATGTCGGGCCGCGCGAGGTGCCTGGCCACATAGGCGGCGAACGCGGCGATCATCACCGTGCCCCACGCGGTGCCCGTTTCGTCGGCGAGACGGTTGGCGTCGGCGAATGCGTCGGTGCCGAGGGTGATCTCACCGACGCGGCTGCGCTGCGCCAACCGTTCCGCGCCGGGCTGCAGCACCACTCCAGGACCGATCGATCGCAGGTGCTCGGACCAGAAGTCGGCGTCGGCGCGATGCGCGGGCGAGTCGAGGTACTGCTGCTCCTCGTCGAGTAGTTCGCGCGGATCGGCGAAGCCGCCGCGTGGCTCGCGCCCGGCGGCCAGCGCCGTGTAGATCAGGCCTGCCCGGCGGAACAGCAGGTTGACCCCGTAGCCGTCGAGCAGCACATGGTGGGTGCGCAGGTACCAGAGGTGTCGATCGGGTGCGAGCCGAATCAGCTCCTGGCGCACCGGCGTTCCGGTGGTGACGTCGTGCACGACGGCCACATCGTCGGCGACCAGGCGGTGGAAACCGGCCATCGGGTCGGCCTCGGCGGACAGATCGAGCAGCGGGCCGAGCGGCGCGGGCGGTGTGCCCGGCCGCTGGCCGAACAGCTCGGCGCCCGGCTCCACTCGCATGGACAGCGCGGTCGCCTCGGCCATGGTCCGATCGGCGGCACGGCGGAAGAGGGCGAGATCCACATCGCCCTCGATCTCCACTGCCGTGGCGATATTGAAGATCGGGTTGGCCGGTTGCAGCTGTTGGGCGAACCAGAGCGCGGCCTGTGCGCTGGACAGTGGCAGCCGATCGGTCGCGGTCTCGGCCGGAGCAGGTGCGACGATGCTTCCGGTCATCGGGTGAGCTCCTGTGCCAGCTCGGGGCCGTAGCAATCGACCACGGCGCGATCTACCAACTGGGCGTGCGTGGCGTCGACGTCGATGACGCGAATGTGCCCGTCCACGAACTGCTCCCACTGCCTGGCCGCGTCGGCGGTCAACACCTCGGCCTGCGGTGCGGCGACGGTGGCCCGCACGAACAACACATCGCCCACGTAGACCGGGTACTGCGCCGCGGCCATCACCTCGAGGCTCCACGCGCTGCTGCGGATGACGGCCTTGATGGTCGAGGCGTCGAAGTTGGCCAGGAAATGCTGTGAACCGCGGATCCGCTCGACGGCGTCGATGATCGAGAGCGTGCCGAGATCCGCTGGTGCGACCGGGATGCCGAGCGACAGCAGCGCCGCGCTCGCCGGGGCCAACTCGGCATTGCGGTCCAAGTACCGCTGCGGCACTGCGGCGGCCGCGTCGAGCAGCACCACCGAAGGCACGTCGTGCCCGCGCGCCTGGAGTTCGGCCGCGACCGCCACCGCGACGTTGCCGCCGAACGACCAGCCGACCAGGCGGTACCGGTCGGCAGGCGCGGTCGCGACGAGCAGATCGGCGTAGGTGCGCGCCAATTCCTTTATGTCCGTTGGCACGTCACGATCGCCCGCGAGGAACGGCGCTTGGATGGCGAGCACCGGGGACGCCTCGGGGAGGTATCGGGTGAGTTGGGTGTACTGCCACCCCAAACCGGTACCGGGTGGCAGGCAGCAGACCGGGTCGCCGCCCGCGCCGTGGCGCAGCGTGAGGATCGGTGCGGTCATCCGCGCGGAGCTGCCTTCGGCATCCGCACGGCCGAGCTGCGCCGCCAGCGCGGACGGACTGGGGTGGGTGAACAGATCGGCGATCGCGACATCCAGCTCGAGCCGATCGCGCAGCGCGCGGCGCAGGGTCATGATCAGCAGCGAGTGCCCGCCGAGGTCGAAGAAGCTGTCGTCGACGCCGATCGGGCGCTCGAGGACGTCGCCGAAGATATCGCACAGCCGCTGTTCGAGCAGCGATCCCGGTGCGCGCCCTGCGGCGCCCTCGGGTGCGGGGACCGGCAGTGCCGCGCTGTCGAGCTTGCCGTTCACCGTCATCGGGATCGTGGTGATGGCGGTGACCGCGGCCGGAATCATGTACGTGGGCAACAGATCCGCCAGTTGCCCCGGCACGGTTGCCGCGGTGTCCGGATCGGCGTCGGGCGCGAGCACGACGTACGCGAGCAGCCGGAGCGCGGACGTCGACCGGTCGGCGATCACCACGGCCCGCTCGATGCCGGCCAATCGGGCGATGGCTGAGGCGATCTCGTTCGGCTCGACTCGGTAGCCGCGGATCTTGACCTGGTCGTCGCCGCGGCCGTGGAACTCGAGATTGCCCGCGCTGTCGAGCCGGACCAGGTCGCCGGTGCGGTACATCCGGCCGCCCGGCACGGCGGGATCGGCGACGAAACGTTCGGCGGTCAACCCGGAACGGTCGAGATAGCCACGGGCCAAACCGATTCCGCTGACGTACAATTCGCCGATCGAACCCGTCGGCACCGGCCGCAACCAGTTGTCCAGGAGGTAGGCGTCGGTGTTGAAGATCGGTCGGCCGACGGTCGGTGTCGCACTGTCCGCGGTGCCGCCGCCGAGGGTGTTGATCGTGTACTCGGTGGGGCCGTACAGGTTGTAGCCGAAGGTGTCGTCGGTGTCGCGCAACAGATTCCACACCCCGTCGCCGACGGCTTCCCCGCCGAGCAGCACCAGCGCAGGCCGGTGCCTGCCCGCGCCGCGGTCGAGCAGTCCCTCGGCGATGAGGTGTTCGGCATAGGTCGGGGTGACGTTGAGGACGTCGATCCGGTGCGTATCGCAGTAGCGGACCAGCTCGCCGGGGTCGCGGCGCAGTTGTTCGTCGCAGACGTGCACGGTGTGCCCGAAGGCGAGCCAGAGCAGCTCCTCCCAGGACATGTCGAAGGCGAACGACACGGTGTGCGCGATGTTCAGCTGCCGGCCGCCCGCGAGTTCGATGGCGGGCGCGAAGATTTCGCGCTCGTGATTGCGCTGCATGTTGGTCAGCCCGGCATACGGCGTCACCACGCCCTTCGGTGCGCCGGTCGAACCGGAGGTGAAGATGACGTAGGCGGGATAGTTCAGCCTCGCTGGATTGTGCCTGCCGAACGCGCCGAGTTCGGTGTCGGTCAGCGCGGTCGCGGCGGTGGCGGCGAGCCGTGCCAGCACCTCTGGGCTGTCCAGGACGAGCGTGGGAATCTCGCGTTCGGCGAAGCGGTGGGCGGTCGCGGCGGTGGTCACCAGGACCACCGGTGCGGCCGCGTCGAGAATGGTGTGCAGCCGATCATCCGGGTGCTCCAATTCGAGCGGGATGTACCCCGCGCCGGTGCGCAGCACGGCGAACAACGCGACGACCATCTCGATGGTGCGGGGAATCGCCAGTGCCACAAAGGCTTCCGGCTCG
Source organism: Nocardia sp. NPDC049149 (assembly GCF_043197455.1). Classification (NCBI taxonomy): domain Bacteria; kingdom Bacillati; phylum Actinomycetota; class Actinomycetes; order Mycobacteriales; family Nocardiaceae; genus Nocardia; species Nocardia sp. NPDC049149. The sequence goes on along the minus strand of NZ_JBICTD010000002.1, from coordinate 154,578 downwards.
GCGCCGGCCGACTGCATGACCCGGGCCAGCCGATTGATCTCCGCGTCGAGTTCGGCGAAGCTGAGCCTGCGGTCGCCGAGCACGAGCGCGGGCGCGTCCGGGGTGGCCAGCGCCTGGGCGGCAAGCAGGTCGGCGATGCTCTCGGTGCCGACCGCACACGCGTGCCCGACCACTACGTCGCCGCGCAGGCTGCCGACATCCAGCGCGGCCAGCGGCGTCGTCATGGCCTGCTCGACGGTCGCGATCCTGGTGAGCAGGCCGACGAACTCGTCGAGGAACTGGTCTGCGCGCACCGTGTCGATCAGATCGGGGCGTGACTCGAGTTTGACGGTCAGCGTCGGGCCAGGCGTGACGACCACGGTGAGCGGATAGTGCGTGTGGTCCATGCTGGTGCCGCCGACAATGCCGTGTTCGGCACCGAGTTTCGCGTCATCGATGAAGTTCTGCAGGACGAACAGCACGTCGAAGAGCTGTCGATGCCCGGCCGCCTCGGTGATCCGAGCCAGCGGAAGGAACTCGTGCTCCATCCGGTCGAGCCGCTCGTGGTGCGCCTGACGCACCAGCTGGGCGAGGGTGTCCGCGGGGTGCAGGCGGGTACGCACCGGGACGGTGGTGAGGAACATGCCGATGGCGCTGTCGACGTCGGGGATCTCCGGCGGGCGCCCGGCGACGGTGTTGCCGACGACGATGTCGCCGCGCCCGAGGTAGCGCGAGATCGTCAGCGCCAGTGCGGCATTGAGCACGGTGTTCACCGTGACCGCGTGCTGCATGGCACGCTGCTCCAGCGCACTGGAATCGGCGGCGGACAGCGTCACCGTGCGTACCTGCGGTGTCACCGGCACGTCCAGTGAGGCGTTCGGGGCCATCAAGCACGGCTCGGTCAGGTCGGCGAAGGCCGAACGCCAGTACGCCGTCGCCGCGACCGAGTCCTGGCCGCGCAGCCAGGTCAGATAGGCGGGGAACGCCTGATGTGGGCTGGTGTCCTGCGTGGAATCGCCGTAGTACGAGAGCAATTGGGCGATGAACGGCCCGTTGGACCAGCCGTCCCACAGCAGGAACTGCCGGTTGATCGCCAGCACGTCGCCGCCGTCGGCGCGGCGGATCAATGTCGCGCGCCACAGCGGTGGCTCGGTCAGGTCGAAGCCGGTCGCGCGGTCTTGCGCCAAGGCATCCGCCAGGGCCTGGGCACTGTCGTCGCCGCCGAGCTCAGACAGATCGACCACGCGCAGTGGTACTTCCGGCGCACGGGCGATGATCTGCACCGGGTCCGACAGCCCGCTGTCCACGACGCCCGCGCGCAGGCTCGCGTGCTTGCGCAGCAATGCGCCGCAGGCGGCGCGCAGCGCGTCGACATCGAGGGCATGGTCGAACTCGAGGGTGAACTGGGCGGTGTAAATGTCGGCCGTGGGCAAGGACGAGCCCGCGGCGTAGCGAGCTTGGAAGTACAACCCGTGCTGGAGCGGCGAGAGCGGCCAGATGTCTTCCAGCGCGGCAGAAGTCGCGGCCTGCACGGCGATGATCTCGCGCACCGACAGGTCGATCCTGGTGAGATCGGCGGGCACGAGCCCGGCCTGGTTCGCCGCGTCGGCCAGGTGGTGGACGGCCTGCTCCCACGCGTTCGCGAACGCGTCGACGATCTTTGCCGCTCCATCGATGGTCACCGCGAGCCGGAGCCCGGAGGTGGTCTGTGCGACCACGGCGGTGAGTGCGAGCGGACTATGCGAGCGAGTGGGTGCTTGCACGACGACGGCCGCGTCGAGCGCGCCGTGGTCGAGCACCGACAGGGTGATATCGCCGATGACGCTGTCGCCCAAGGCAATCGCGGTCTGCGGGTTCAGGTGGCGCAGCAGCGCATAGTCGACACCGTTCATCGGCTGCGCCCGCAACTGCTGGCTGGCGTCGGCCAGCGCGAGCACTGCGTCGGCATGGGAGGTGAGCGCGACCGGCGCGGTGACCTGGAATCGGCCGACAAGCCCGGAGTGGTCCGTGCTGCTCCTGCCGTCGCGCGCGAGATCAACGACTACGGTCGCGTCCGGCCGTGCGGTTGTCTGCGCGGTGGCGATCGAAATGGCTGCGAGTAGTACGGATTCGAGGGAGCGCGCAGACGTGTCGGCGAACCGGTCGAGCGGAATGTCCAGGCGCACCTGCGTCGGCGACGAGCCTGCTCGGTCACCGAACGGTCGCGTCGAGGCGGTGCGGATGCGCTGCCATTCCGGTAGCAGCGCAACAGTATTCGGGTCCGCAGCGGTAGCGCTGGCCCACTCGGCGTAGCCGCCGAGGCTGCCTGCGCTCGGGTCGGCGTCCGCGTCCCGGCGCAGCGATGCGTCGAGCTCGCCGCACAGGATCGGGAGCGTGTACGGGTCGGCAGCGAACGGATGGACGGCCAGCGTGAGTGTCCCGGTCCGGTCCGGTTCGCCGGGGGTCCACGCGGCGGCGACCACGATCGCGTCCTCGGCGGACAGCAGCTCTCGTGGGTCGATATCGGCGGAGTGCACGTCCGCGGTGATCGCGCCGACCGGGCACACCTCGAAGTCCCACAGGTCGTCGACGATGGCGACGGCACGCAACCGCAGGGCGTCGTGGCGATCGATGAGTGCCTGCACGGCCGCGCCGACCTCGGGTGCGCCGAGTCCGGGTGGCGTCGGCATCGACACGGTCAGGAATTCGTCGAGTCCTGGTCCGGTGCCGTTGCGGCGCAACAACTCCTCGATGCCCGGCAATGGCGGCAGCGGACCGTGGCCCGGGTCGGTGCGGACGATCGCGGCGCGGCCATCTGTCGGATTCTGCGTCAATTTCTCCACTTCCGTTCAGCTTTCCGCGGTGCCCGCGTTGCGGTCCGCGCGACACCGCGCCGCCGGCGGAGCCGGTCGGCGCGGTGGCACAGGGTCGGTCGGTCCGGTTGCCGGATCAGGCCGCGGTCGTGTACCGCTGCACCGCATTTCGCACGTCCTCGAGCTGCAAGTTCGCGGACTCGAAGGTGTAGGTGTACGGCGTGCGGATCGGGAAGAGGTTCCCGGCCTTCGCCGCGGGCAGCGCCTTGAACACCGGCGAATCGAGCAGCGCCTTGGTGCGCTGAGTCGGCTGCCCCTGGATGTCGGCCTCGAAGAAGATGGCGTTCGCGGTGGCCAGGCGCGGGAGGTCTTCCATCGAGATCTGCTGCTGGTATCGAGCGGGGTTGGGATCGGCCCCGGCGAAGTAGGTGAAGCCCGACTTGGTCAACCGCTCGTAGGTCAGCGCCTTGTTCGTCGCGATCTGGAAGTTGCCCGCCTGCGCGGAGCCCTCGGCATAGACCACCTGCCCGATCTTGGCGAGCTTGTCCTTGTTGGCCGCCGCGATATCGGTCCACGCCTTGTCCAGGTCGGTGAGCCGCTGCGTGGCATCCGAGCCCTTGCCGACGACGTCGGCCAGTTTTGCGTAGTTCGCCCAGACCGCGGGCGGATCGGGGACCTCGAGGGCGACGGTCGGTGCGATGTCCTGCAACGCCTTCAGATCGAGGTTCTTGATGCCCGGCCTGGTCATGGTGACGATCAGGTCGGGGTTCAGCTCGACGATCTTCTCCAGGTTCACCGAGCTGTTGGGGCCGCCGACGGTCGGGACGTCCTTCACCTTCGCCAGCGCGGTCGGGCTCGCGTTGTCCTTCAGGTCGTCGAACATGCCGACCGGGGTGATGCCGATGTCGACGAGCAGGGTGCCGACCAGCCAGCCTGCCAGCACCCGCTTGGGCTGCGCAGGCACCTGGACATCGCCGAGCACCGTGCCCGAGATGACGCGCGTCGCGGACGCCGAACTCTCCGAACCGGATTCGGAATTCGTACCGCAGCCGGCGACCAGGGTGGTGACGGCAAGCGCGGCGACCAGCGCGCGAGCACTCGGGCCGAAACGGAGGCGGGGCACAAGCCTACTCATATATCTTCCATTCATGGGGTTAATTCAGGTTAGGCTTATCTAACCTGACGCGGTCGCCTTTGTCAGATCCGTGGTCTCCAGCAGTGCCTGAGCCCACAGCTCCGCGACGGCCGCCAGCTCTGTGTGTCGAATAACCTTGGGCAGGAAGGTGAACCGGGCGCGGAGCACCGTCTTCCCGGCCACCACCTCGGCGCGAATGTTGATCTCGAGCGGATACTCGACCGCGAGATCGGCGTTCGGTGCCACCGCGACCGCGCGGGATTCGGGAGCAACCCGCCAGTCCTGCGCCGCACCGAACTCCACCCGCCCCAGGTAGTTGAACAGCACCTGCGGCCGCGGGAGCGCGGCGAGAACGCGCGCGGCGCGCGGGTTTCCGTAGCGGAGCAGCCCGAACCCGATGCCACCGTCGGGAGCCGCCGCCATCGCCGCCGCGGTCGCGAACACGGTGCTCTCGACGTCCTCGTGCGCGGGCAGCCGGACCGGGGTGACATTGGTGAGCCAGCCGACGGTTCTGGTGAGATCGAGTCCGCCAAGTCCGTCCCTGCCGTGCCGCTCCACATCGACAACCAGTGCGTGATCTGCTGTGCCCGTGCGGGCCCGCCACCGGGTGACCGCGACGCGCAACGCGGCGAGCAGTAGGTCGGTGGTCGGTATCGGGCGAGCCGGGGCGAGCACCGCCGCTGCGACCGCGTCGCCGACCTCGATATCGAGGTGCGACAGGTCGCCCATGACGCCGGAATCATGCGGTTCGGCAATAAGATCCGCCCCCGGCGCGAGCACATCGCGCCAGTGCGCGAGCTCACGCAGCCGCGGTGCCGACTGCGCCTGCGCGGCCATCGCTTGTGCATAGCTGCGCAGCGACACCGGGACCGGATCGAGCGTGCCTCCGGTGCCTGCGGTGGCCAGATCCTCGAGCAGGATCCGCCAGGACGCGCCGTCGACCACCAGGTGGTGCGCGACGACGAGGAGGAAACCGCTGGTGCCTGCGCCCCGCTCGACGTGGACGAACTGCACGACGATGCCCGCGTCCGGATCGAGCCGATCGGCGGCCGCGTCGGCGAGCTCGGCCAGCGTCTCCGCGATCGGCGTCGAGGCCGCCGCGGCTGCGTCGTGCACCAGCGCCTCGATCGGCACCGTGCCCGCCGGATCGGTGCGCAACGTCCACACCTGGTCCTGTACCCGGGTCAGCCGCAGTCGCAGCGCATCGTGCCGCGCGACCAGCGCGGTGAGGACCAACTCGACGGCCGTCAGGCCCGTTGCCGGTGGAATGCGTACCACGACGGTCTGATTCAGCCGGGAGCTCGGGCCGCGCCGCTGAGCCAGCCTGCTGACGATCGGCGTGAGCGGTACGTCGCCGACGGTGTCGTCGTGGACGATCGTCTGTGCCACCGTCGCCGCGGCCGCCATCGCGCGCACCGTGCGGTGCTCGAAAACCTCGCGGGCGGACAGCTCGAGCCCGCGTTTGCGCAGTCGGCCGACCAGGCTGAGCGCGACGATGCTGTCACCGCCGAGCGCGAAGAAGTCGTTGTCTGGACCGACGTGTTCGACGCCGGTGATCTCGGAAACCGCCTGTGCCACCAGGGTTTCCCGGTCGTCCATCGGCTCGTCGACGGTGGCCGCCGACGGTTCAGGGGTCAGCGCGGCGAGCGCACGGCGGTCCAGCTTGCCGTTGGCCGTCACCGGGAGCGCGTCGACAGCGAGGACGGCGGCCGGGATCAGGTGCGCGGGAAGCCTGCTCGTCAGCTCCGCGGTGATTCGGGCGCCGTCGAGGGTGCTGCCCGCCGCGGGCACGACATAGGCGACGATGTTGTGCGTGCCCGTTCGGAATGTGTGGACCAGCGCCGCCGCTTGCGCGACCGCGGCGCAGTCGAGCAATGCGGCTTCGATCTCGCCGAGCTCGATGCGCTGCCCGCGGATCTTCACCTGATTGTCGCCGCGGCCCACGTACTCGAGCAGGCCGGTCGGGCTCCAGCGGCCGATATCGCCGGTGCGATACAACCGGGATCCGTTCGCCGCGAACGGGTTCGCGACGAAATGGGCCGACGTCAGCGCCGGACGCCCGAGGTAGCCGCGCGCGAGCTGCACACCCGCGAGGTAGATATCGCCGTATCCGCCGACCGGCAGCGGCGCCAGATCGCGGTCGAGCACGTAGATCTGGGTGTTCCACACCGGTGCGCCGATCGGGACGGTCGAGCCTTTTCCTGGCCGGACCGGTGTCGCAGTGACATCGACCGCCGCTTCGGTGGGGCCGTAGAGATTGTGCAGCTGCGCGGTGAGGCGGTCGTGGAATCGGTCGCGCAGTGCCGGACTCAATGCTTCGCCGCTGCACAGCACCCGGGTGAGTTCGGGGAGCGGATGGTCGGCCACCGCCGGTTCGGCCAGGAACGCGCCGAGCATCGACGGGACGAAATGCACGGTGCTGACCCGGGTTCGGCGGATCAGCTCCGCCAGATACGCCGGATCGCGATGTCCGTCCGGCTCGGCGATCACGACGGTCGCGCCGACGGCCAACGGCCAGAACAGCTCCCAGACCGAGACGTCGAAGGTGATCGGCGTCTTGTGCAGCACCCGCTCGTCCGGGCGCAGGCCGTATTCGTGCTGCATCCACAGCAGGCGATTCACGATCGCGGTGTGCGACACCACGACGCCCTTGGGCTGCCCGGTCGAACCGGACGTGTAGATCACGTACGCGGCTCTGGACGGCGGAAGGACGGTCGCGTCGGCCGTGGCGCGTGCCGGCGCCACGGTAGTGCCGAGCGCCGAGCCGTTCGAATCGACAAGCAGCACAGGGATATCCCCGTTGGGTGGCTCGGTAGCGGAGCCGAGCGGTAGGTCGGTGACGAGCAATCCCGGCCGTGCGTCCGCGAACAGATACCTGAGGCGTTCGGCGGGATAGCTCCGGTCCACCGGGAGATACGCTGCGCCACACCGGTGTACCGCGAGCACGGCGACGAACAGGGCGAACGAACGCTCCAGCGCCACCGCGACGATGTCGTCGGCGCCGATGCCGCGTGCGGCGAGCTGGTCGGCCAGTGCGGTGACCGCGCTGTCCAGCTCCCGATAGCTGAGCTGCTGGTCGCCGAACAGCAACGCGACACGATCGGCGTTGGCGCGGCAGCCACGGCTGATCAGGCCGGGCAGATCGAGGTTCGGGTCGACCTGCGCATGGGTGTCGTTCCACTCGTGCAGGATTCGGTGCCGCTCGGGCGGCGCGGTCACCGGTATCGATCGCAGCCCGGCGCCGGGGTCTGCGGTGACCGCGTCGATGACGAGCAGCAGCCGGTCCGCAACGGCACGCACCGTGGTGCGGTCGAACAGCGCGGTCGAATACTCGATCCGCACCGAAATCCCTTGCCGGTCGGCGTGTTCCATGAAGTCGAAGGTGAGGTCGAACTTCGCCGACCGGACCGGAGCATGCCGCACCTCGGCGGTCAGGCCTGCGAAATCGGGAACGGTGATCGGCGTCCGGTACTGGACCATGGTCTGGAACAGCGGGGTGCGCCCTGGCACGCGTGGCTGTCCGATCAGCTCGGCCACCGCGTCGAACGGCAGGTCCTGGTGGTCGAACGCCGCGAGATCCGCAGCCCTGACGCGCCGCAGCACCTCGGTGAAGTCGGGATTGCCGTGGAGATCGATGCGCAGCGCGACGGTGTTGGTGAAGAGCCCGACGATGGATTCCATGCCAGGCCCGGCCCGGCCGGACACCGGTGTGCCGACGACGATGTCGCGCGCGCCGGTGACCTTCGCGAGCAGCACGCCGAGCAGTGCGTGCGCCACCATGAACCCGGTCGTGCCGGTCTCGCGGCCGAGGCGGGCCAGGCCGTCGGCGCGGGCCGCATCGATCCGGAATTCGACTGCGTCGCCGCCGAAGTCGGCTCGCTCCGGCCGCGGCCGATCGTAAGGCAGGCCGAGCTCTTCCGGCGCGTCTGCCAGGGTGTGCCGCCAGAACGTGCGTTGCGCGGCCAGCGGACCGGCTTCGGTGGTCGCGACGAGGCCGCGTTGCCAGACGGCGTAGTCGGCGTAGCCGGGGGAGGGCTCCTGCCAGGCAGGTGCGCCGCCGAGCACGCGCTCGCGATAGGCGGTGGCCAAGTCGCGGAAGATGATTGGGGTCGACCACTCGTCCCCGGCGACATGGTGCATGCAGATCAGCAAGGTGTGCTGATCCGGCCCGGTGCACAGCAGCGCGGCCCGGATCGGAGGTTCGCGGTCGAGCCGGAACGGTTGTGCGGCAAGCTCTGTCACGTCAGCGACGACGGTGTCGGGCGTGCTGCGCAGCTGGCTGAACGCGAGTGGCTGCCCGGGCGGGAGGATCCGCTGCACCGGTTCGCCGTCGGTCTCGACGATGAGCGTGCGCAGCGCGGCATGCCGGTCGACGACGTCGGTCAGCGCCGCGGCAAGACACGCGGCGTCCAGCGCTCCGCTGAGCGCGAGCACGAACGAGAGGTTGTAGGGCACCGAGCCGCCGACGATCTGTTCCACGGCCAAGAGCCTGCGCTGAGCCGAGGAGAGCTCAACGGTCGCTCCGTGCGAGCGCACTGCCAGCGCAGGCAGTTTCGGCGCGGTGCCAGGGTTTGCCGCCAGTTCGTTCGCCAGCTCCGCGACGGTGGGATGGTCGAAGATCATGCGCACGGAGACCGGGTGGCCCAGCTCGGCCTGGACCCGGATGGCCACGCGGGCCGCGAGCAGCGAATGCCCGCCACGGGCGAAGAAGTCGTCGTCGACGCCGAAGTCCGTGACCGCAAGCACCTCGGCAACGATCGCGCACAGCTCGCGTTCCAGCTCGGTGCGTGGTGCCACGGACGCTGTCGGCGTTGCGGTTCGGCCCGCGAGCGCCCGCCGGTCCACTTTGCCGCCGGGCAGGCGGGGGATCTCCGCGATGATCTCGACGGCGGGAACCAGATAGGGCGGTAGCCGATCGGCCAGGGTGCGCCGGACGGCGCCGGGATCGAGATTCGTGCCGACGACGAACGCGCGCAACGCGATAGCGCCGGTGGCGTCGGTCACCGCGACCGTCGCGCTGCCTTGCACGCCGGGGACGGTGGCCAGCGTGGCATCGACCTCGCCCGGTTCGACCCGGTTGCCGCGGATCTTCACCTGCTGATCGGCTCTGCCGAGATAGTCGAGGGCGCCGTCCGCCCGCCAGCGCACCAGATCGCCGGTGGCATACCGGACTGCACCGCCGGGACCCGCGACGAAGCGGGCCGCGGTGGCGCCGGAATTGCGGTGATAGCCCCTGGCCACCTGGGGTCCACGGACATACAGCTCGCCGACCGCGCCCGGCGCGACCTGGCGCAGGTATCGGTCGAGGACTTCGAGATGGACACCGGGGACCGGGGCGCCGATGGCGACATCGTCCGGCGCGAGATCGTGCCAGGTGACATCGCCCGCGACCTCGGAAGAGCCGTAGGAGTTGATGATTCGGCTGTTCGGATTGCCCGCGCGCAGCTGCGTCACCAGCGCGGGGTTGGTCGGTTCGCCGCTGAGTACCCAGGTCGACACCCGCTCGGCCAGCGCGGGATGGTTGGCGATCAGTTCCGCGGCGAGCGTCGGCACCGCGGTCAGTTGGGTGACCTGCGCGTCGACGACGAGCCGGGCGAGCGCGGCGGTGTCCCGCGCTTCCGCGTCGGTGGCGAGGACGACGAGCGCGCCTGCGGCCAGGCCTGCCAGCAGTTCCGTGCTGCCGTCGATGAAGGCGAACGAGCTCTTGCTGAGCCGGATCTCGGGTTGCGCCGAATGCCACTGCGCGACGGCCCATTCGATGCGCCGATGCAGCGCGGCGCGGGTGCCGAGCACGCCCTTCGGGCGACCGGTCGAACCGGAGGTGTAGACGAGGTAAGCCGGATGCCTTGGATCGAAGTCCGTGCTCGGCGGCGCGGTGGTGGTCGCCGGGAGCGCTGCCGGATCGAGCATCGGGACATCCGCGTCGAGCGCGCCGATGACGAGCGCCGGTGCGCTGTCGGTGAGGATGTGCGCGATCCGTTCGCGTGGGTAGCCGAGATCGATCGGCACGTACACGGCGCCGACGCGCAGGACGGCCAGCATTGCCGCGGCGAACTGGCCGCCGCGCGGCAGGGCGATCACCACACGGTCCTCGGGACCGACGCCGCGGTCCCGTAGTGCGGCGGCGAGCCGGGCGGTGACGGCCGCGAGTTCGGCATAGGTCCAATCGATTCCGGCGCAGCGGAGGGCGACCGCCGTCGGATCGGCCGCGTGGTCATCGATCACGGCGGTGACCGGACGGACCTGGTCGGACAGGTGGCTCCCGGCTTGCCAGCGGGCCAGCGTCGCGCGTGCTGTGTCGTCGCACAGGTCGAGCAGGCTCAGCGGCGTCTTCGGCTGATCGGTGATCAGTTCCAGCAGCACGGTGAATTGCCGTGCAATGGAGGCGATCTCGGCTGCGTCGAACACCGTCGAGTGGTAGAAGAGGTGGATCGTGAGCCTCGGCTCGAGAATCACCGTGACGGTCAGTGGGTAATGCGTCGAGTCGCGCGGTTGCACCGAGGTGATCTCGAGCCCGGCCGCCGCGGTGACCGCGGCAAGGGCGTCACGGGCATCGGGATAACTCTCGAAGACCAGCAGGGTGTCGAAGAGTTCACCGTGCCCGGCGACCCGCTGAATCGCAGGCAGGCCGAGGTGCTGGTGATCCATTGTGGCGGTGTTCGTTTCGTGCGTCCTGCGTACGACATCGGCCAGGCAGTCCCGGGGCTCGGTGCGCACCCTGACCACCGCGGTGCCGAGGAACATGCCGATCATCGACTCGACGCCGTCGAGTTCGGGGCTGCGCCCGGAGACGGTGGCGCCGAAGAGCGCGTCGGTCGCGTCGACCGCGTGCCCGAGCGCAAGGCCCCACGCCGCGGACACGATCGAGTTGACGGTGACACCGAGATCGCGGGCGCGTTCACCGAGCCGGGCGCCGATGTCGGCGGACAGGTCGAGCGTATGGCGTTGCGGGCGTGTGGCTTTGCGCGTCGCGCCGACCGGCGCGAGCATGGTCGGACCGGATACGCCTGCCAGCGCGCCACGCCACGCCGCCGCCGCGCCGTCCCGGTCTTGGTTCTGCAGCCAGCGCAGGAAGTCGCGATACGGCCGAGGAGCAGGGAGGGCGGCCTGGTCGGTGCTCGTGTACAAGGCGAACAGCTCATGCACGAACAGCGGCGAGGACCAGCCGTCGAGCAGCATGTGGTGGTTGGTGAGCAGCAGCCGGAATCGGTGCTGGCCCAGCGTTGCCAGGGTGAAGCGGAGCAGTGGCGGGGTGGCCGGATCGAAGCGGTTGCCTCGATCGGCGTCGAGGATCGCGGCCCATCTGCGATCCTGGTCCTCGTGCGCGAGACTGCTGAGATCTATTGACCGCCAAGGGATATCGATCAGTGAGGGGATCAATGCGACCGGCTCGCCGCTCTTGCGTGTACGAAAGCAGGCGCGCAGGTTGGGATGTCGATCGAGCACGGCCAGCGCGGCCGCGCGCAGCCGTTCACCGTCGAGCGGGCCGGTGATGTCGAGGGTGGCCTGCACCGTGTACACGTCGACGTTCTCGTCCAGCGTGCTGACGAACAGCAGCCCCTCCTGCAGCGGAGTCAGCGGCATGATGTCGGCGATCCGGCTGCGTGGCGTCTCGGTCATGCGATCGGCCCGAGCGGAGCGGCCGAGCGGCGGTCGGGAAACACGGCAGACCTGGCGGTGCAACCAGGCATCAGTTCGTCCAACGTCCAGGCCTTCCAGAGCGAGTGAGATTAGGCAAAGTATTAGTTTAGGCTAAACTTACCTGCGTGTCGGCCCCGGTCGGTAACCCCCATGTGATGATCTGTTCATCCCAGGAATGTGGGCCTTGTCACACCTCGCACTGATTTATTAGGTTTGCCTTACCTGTATGTCAAGATGTCCTTGAATGTGGGTTCCGATCGGGAGTGTTGGGCGGTGTCGAGGACGGTGCGGGTCGCGAGTGCCGTGGTGGCTGCGGCCGCCACGTTCCCTGATCGAGCGGCGATCAGCGACGGCGACTGTCTGCACGACTACGCGTCCTTGTCCGATGCGGTGCAGTACTTTTCCGCCGACCTCGTCGAGGCGGGGGTGCTACCCGGCGCGCGGGTCGGGATCTACGTCGGGTCCGGATACGAGGCGTTGCTGGCGGTGCTCGCGGTGGAGCAGATCGCGGCCGTCGCTGCACCCCTTGACATTTCCGCGGCACCGGAGTTCACCCGTCGCCAGATCGCCGATATCGGCATCGATCACCTCATCGGGCATCGCGAGCACGAGCACCTCGTGGTGGACGTCGCCGACGAGATGGATGCGTTCGGACCGACCATGACCTCGATCGCGGGCGACTACACGCTGGCGCGGTCGGGGCGCGGTCCGCTCGCGCCGGGCAGCAGCGGTGGCGCCGTGTTCGGACTGCGGAACGGTGCCGGTCTGCTCGAGGTCAGCAGCGAGGCGCTGATGTCGGCGGCGCACGAGATGCGCGCCGACATCGGGACGACGCCGGACGACGTGGTTGCGGTCACCGAACCACTCACGACCCGAGTGGTGCTCACCTCGTGCCTCGCGACATTGCTTGCCGGTGCGTGCCTTTCGGTGCGGCGCCACGGCGGCGCGAATCCGGTTCGGGTTGCCGAGCAATTGGACTGTGACGAAGCATCGATCCTGCTGTGCTCGAACGATCGGCTCGCCGCATTGCGTTCGGCCGGGGTGCAGGCACACCGTTCGTTGCGCGTGCTCGAGCTCGCGCAGGAACGCTTCGGTGCCGATCACCAGGACGGGTGCGGCCCCGACGGCGGCGAAAGACGCTACGGGACAACGCTGTTGCCCGAGAGCGCGGTTCCGGTGTGCTACAGCCGGGATCCAGGGCCGTGGTTGTGCTCCCGATAGGTCGGCTCACTCCGTGAGGAGATCGGCCAGCTCGTCCTCTTTGCGTGCGCGCAAGGTGTCTACGAGCGTCGCGATGCTCGCCGACCGCGGTAGCCACAGTGCGTCCGCCAGTGTCGCGGTCACCTCTTGGGTGCTCATCGCCGGGTCGGCGACGTGGCCGATCGCGGCCAGTGCCGTGCGCAGCGGGTCGGCCGCGACCGGCTGCGGCACCGGGATCACGTCGAATTGCGCGCCGTCGTCGGCGTCGGGTGCGAACTCGAGAAAGACCTCGTCACCCGAACGCAATCCCAGATCATCGATGAACCGCTTGATGGTGCCCGCACGAGCCTGCACGCCCACCCAGATGATCGACTGGGGGCCGAGTCTGCTCGTCAGTTCCAGTGCATGGCCGGGGCCTGCCCCGATCAGCCCGGCCAGTGCGGACGGCAGGTTGAACGCGGAACCCTTGAGATGCGGTGGCGCGAGAGTGGTTCGCCAGCGCAGCAATTCGCCGTCGCGGTACAGGTGGCGGGTCTTGGTCGGCGACTTGCGCGGCCGATAGGACTTGTCGCGCCGGGTGACGATCCCGTCGACGGTCGCGTACTCGCCGGTGGCGGCGTAGGTGCGCACGCTGAACTCTTTGACGTCGAAGGTTTCGGTGAGCTCGGTGACCAGATCGTCGAGCGCGATCCGGCCCGCGTTGCGGTCGAGCACCTCGCCGATCTGGCGGTGGATCGGGAGATACCGCGGGGTGCCCCATCGGGCAAGCGCCCAGCGGTTGCGGTCGGCCTTGACGAATCGCTTGTCCGAGACCATCGCGTTGCGGACGCTGGACACCGATCTGGCCGGGCGCATCGACGCATGAATTTCGTTGAACGTCAACGGTTTTCCGGACAGTGCCAAGATGGCGGCGATGCTGTCCGGTACCGAACCGGTCCGGCTGAGCACGTGCTCGCCGAGCACGCGGTACCCGCAATAGGTGAGCCACGCGCCCGCTTCCGAGACCGGAATGCGAAGGGCGGCGGCGAGGTCGGCGAGGTCGGCGACCCCTTCATCGCCTGCCTGCTGCGCCATGAGCTCCTGGCTCCGGTGACGGGCGGCGTCCATGGTCTCCGCGACCACCCAGCCGTCGACGATGTCCACTCGATCGTCCAGCTTGGCCAGCGCGAACCACAGCGGCACCGCGGCGGCGGGCAGCATCGCGTCGAGATCGGGGTCGGCGGCGCTCAGTCTGGCCAGGGCGGCCACCGGCGTCGCGGTGCGGACCAGCGCGTCGGCGGCGCGGCGCAGCGCCTGTGCGGTGTGGAACGCGGTGTGCATGCGCGCGCGCAGGCGATGGTCGAGCTGATTGACCCGCTCGCGGGAGACGCCGAGCGCCGCACCGCATTCCGCCAGGGTGCTGCGCCGGTCGGTGAGGATGCGCGCGGTGAGCAGGTAGCGGTCGCGCTCGTCGAGGGTGGCGGCGATGCGCTCGAACTCCGCGACCGCCGCGGGCGTCGCCGCATCGGCGGTGCTGCCTGCGCCGATCAGGGCGGCGACGATCTCGGTGACCAGCGCGGGTCCGACGCCGGGCAGTGCGCCGAGGTCGGCGACGGTGTGTTCGCCGAGCGAGGCCGTGCCGTGCAGTGCGGTCCGTGCGCGTGCGGAGAGCGCGAGTTCGGCAGGATCGGTGGTCGCGTAGGGGAAGGCCGAGGCGAAGGGGGTATGCCGATGGTGGGTGCGGAAAACCACGGCAAGACGACGGGACACCTCGGCGAGGTGTGCGGCGGGGACGGCCGCGCTTGCGGCCGTGGACATCCACGCGTTCGGCAGTAACTCGCCTTCGCCGAGCAGTGGCGGGCCGTCACGGTGTTCGGCGAGCCAAGGCAATAGCTCGAGCCAGGTCCGGCCCGCCAGATCACGGATCGCGGAATGGGGAAACCCACTCACCTAACTTTTCTCCTGCCAGTTCTGCGTTGACTTTCAAAAGTATAGGCTAGGTGTTTCCCATAACCAGGTAGGCGGGGTGCCACGCGCGAAATGTCCGATATCGGAATCCGGCAGAATTTGTGGGCTACCAACCGTTTTCGGTGGATTCGCCGGTCAAATCCGGACGTGACCCGATTCCGCCGAGATTCGCCGTTCGCTTTCTCGCGTGCTGCGCTCGTTGTCTTGCGGTAAGCGGCACGCCCCTCCTGCGTCGCGCAGCGTGCTCGGTTGCTGTGCGACGCAGGAGGCGACTCAGCGGGGGCGGTGGTGGGTATAGGCCAATCGGGCGGTAGAGGTGGCCGGGTCGACGGTGTAGGCGTCGAGGGTCAGCGCGTTGCCGCGGATCTTGGCGATCATGAAGCCGAGGCTGGAAAAGTCTTGCCAGAAGGACGGATTGGTGACATTCGAGGAGCCGTCGCCCTTCTTGGCGGCCGCGCCGCAGATGATTTGCTGGGTGCCCTTGGATTTGAGCGCGGTGTCCAGGATCTGCAAGGTGTGGTCGTGGCCGGAAAGGATGTAGTCCGCACGGCCGACGACGACCTGTTCGAACAGTTCCTGGAGGTGTTTACCGCTCATGTAGTCGCCGGTGGTGACACCGTCATAGGCGCCTGCGTTTCCGTGCTTACCGTTATTGCGGTACGGGTGATGGGTCAGCACGATCTTCCAGGTGGCGCGGGAGGCGCCGAGCGCGCGGTCCAGCCATTGCCGCTGCTGGCGCATGTAGGGGCCGTCCCATGCGTAATTCGGGTCGGTCTGCATCACGGTCGAGGCGACCGGAACCGTGTCCAGCGCGAAGAATTCGACAAGCGGTGCACCCGAGGCGGGCAGTGCGACCTGGTAGTACCGCGACGGCATGTACCAGCGGCGCGAGCGCTGGTGGTAGCCGACCTCGTAGTCGCCCTTGCTCGGGTTGCCGCCGCTGCCGGGAAAGATGCCGCTGCAGTCGTGGTTGCCGAGCACCATCAGCCACGGCACGTCGATGCCTGCGTTGGGTTGTTCGAACTTGGTCGAGAACTCGTCGTCGTCAACGCTTTCTGCGCCGTCCTCGTAGATGTTGTCGCCGAGCCCGACCGCCAACCCGATGCGCTCGGCCTGGTAGATCTGCTTCGCCGCGGCGGCCACCGCCCGCTGCCCTGCCTCGCCTGTCCCGGCGTCGCCGGTGATGAGCACGTTGAGATCCGAGCCGGTCGGCATCGGAAACTTGGTGTCCGCGTTGGCGATACCCGGCACCACCAAGCTGCCCGCGAGCACCCCCGCGCCGACGAGCAGACCGCGTCTGGAGATCACCGGATGGTCGTTCCTGTCCTGCATCAACTAACTCCCCTGCGTCCGATTGATATGGCGGGACAACGTTTAACGGGACCGAGCCAACGCCGAGCGGTAAACATCGGACGAATCCGCATCATCCGGACGAACAGGAGGTAGCGGGCGGAACTCGGGGTTCGTTTCGCGCCCAGAAACCGAGCAGGTGTGCCGCGATGGTGCGCCGAGCCGGGTGTCGGTGCTGGTGACAGGCCCGGAAAAGAGGGTGGATCACCCGTCCGGAAACCGAGTTGAAACACCGACGGTTCACCGGAAGAATAAGAGCCGCAAGGCATTCCGAGGCATATGTCGAGACGGGTTCGCCCCGCCCGTCCGCGGCTGGTTTGCCCGAGAATTCGGCAACCACCTTGCCGGGTGCGGCGCGGGCTTTCCGCAGATGGCCTGCGCCGCTCGGAAGGATGCTCGCCGTTACTTGCGGCCGATGCCGCCGTACATCACCATCTGGGTCTTGGGCAGGTCGCCCTCGAGCCATTGCTGGGCGGGCGCCACGCCGGGGCCGATTGCCTCGAAACCGTCGAGGAACGCGGCTATTTGGTCGGGCCGTCGGTAGACGACCTGAGACGGGCTCTTGTTGGTGTCTTCGTGCGAGCGGCTCTTGAACTCGGCGTTCGTCTCGTCGGAGGTATGAGTGAAGACGAATTGGCTGCCCGGCGCCATCGCGTCGCGGAAGGCGGCCACGATGTCGTACGGCTTCTCGTCGTCCATCACGTAATGGAGCACGCCGATGAGGAGGACGGCGACCGGTTCGCTGAAATCGATGAGGGATTCGGCTTTGAGATGGTCGATGATCTCGTGCGGGCGGCGGATGTCGGCTTCCATGGCGCTGAGCCCGGGAGCGTTGGCCAGCAGTGCATCACAGTGGGCGCGCACGACCGGGTCGTTGTCGATGTACACCACGGTGGCCGACGGATCGACCTTGCGGGCGACCTCGTGCACGTTGGGGGAGGTGGGGATGCCCGCGCCGAGGTCGATGAACTGGCGGATGCCCGCCTCCGCGGCCTGCTGCACGGCCATCACCAGGAACTTGCGGATGAACCACGCCAAGGTCCTGGTGTCGGGCGCGACGGCTAGCATGCGGCGGGCGACCTCGCGGTCGACGTCGTAATTGTCCTTGCCGCCCAACATGTAGTCGTAGATCCGAGCCGAGCTCGGCACGTTGGGGTTCAGTCCTGGTACCCGGTCCATTCCTGACAAGGTTTCCTCCCGATCCTCGTCCACAATCGTAGCGATCTTCCCGGACCGTCAGTGCGGCATTCCACCTGAGAATCAGCAATGGATACCGGGGTCCTGGCGCCGCCGGCGTGGACTTCATCCACCGGTGGTGAGCGTACTGGCCCTCACCATCAGTGCGTCGGCCACCGTGCGGGATCGGCGGCCGAGGCCGCACGCGGTGGCGACGCCATCGACCGGCCTGCCCATGGCCTGCTCGATGTTCTGCAAAGTTTGAAACTGCGCTGCCTCACTTGGGATGTCGTGCACCAGGCCCGCGTAGAAGCTGGTGCCCGCGCTCATGGCCAGTCCCGCGAGCGGTGCGTAGAACTCGGGGTCGACCGACGGTGGCTTGTCGCCCGCCGCGAACGGCGCATGGATGAATTCCAGGGTGCGGCCGGACGGCCAGTGGCGCACAACGGAATTGGCCAGATCGACCAGCGGCTGAGCGTCCCGCATCGTCGCCGTCGACTTGTTGTTCATGCTGCCGAGGCACAGGTGCACGCCGAACCGCGTTCCCTCGGGTGCGGCCGCGGCCACCGCGGCGATCCCCTTGCTCATCCCCATGATTCGGTCGACGAGCTTGTGCCTGGGTTGTGTCTTCGACATCACCACCAGTTCCGCCGTTGCTTCCAGCTGGATGACGACATCGTCGCCGACCAGCGCGTGCACGGCGGTTATTTCGCGAACGGTGGCGTCGACGAACGCTATTCGGTGCCGCAGCACCCCCGGTCGGCCCATCGCGATGAACGCCAGGGTAAAAGGCGTCGGCATCCCGATTTGGAGCGAGAGGCTCGGCACGTCACGGCCCGCGCGCAACTTCTTGAATATGGGCAGCGCTTCCTCGGCCTCATGGAGATACCACAGATCCATCATGTCGCCGGTGAGTTTCTTTCCGCGTGGCGCCCGATAGATGGTGCGATCCGCGGGTGACGTCCAATCCCCGGGTTTCTTCAATTCCAGGGCGCCCTGCGACGCCAGATCTTCGATTATCGGTTTGATGTAGAACTCGTAGCGTCGTGTCTCGCCCGTCGGCAGTGTCTTCAGCAGTGGCCCCGCGCTGTCCAGCATCGCTTGCATCGCGTCTGCTGTGCTCTCGGCCGGAAAACTTCCCACGAAGTGCACCGCTCGCGTACCCATGTGTCGCATCCTAGACCCACCGATTGCTGTTCGTGCACCTCTGAGACTTCCGCTGCGGCGTTGCGGCTGGAAGCATGCGCGCAGGCTTCGGTTACCGGATGATGGCTGCGAATCATGATGTGCAGTAGCATCATTGGCCGAATAATGTTCGAAGCTCGACCTGCCGATATCGCGGTGCGCACGCGCTGAGGTCGGCTGCCGTCGCCGAATGCTTGCCTGCCCCATGCTGTCATCTCTGCGTGCGCGCCAACCATGGCGGGTCCGTGGGGAGCTCGGCGACACGGCCCTCGCCGCGCGCGTTCAAGGGTGTCGTGAGTGCCGTCGATCCCGACGTTCGCGAGGTAGATTTCGCCAAAATTGTTCCGCCGCTGAAATCTTAAACGCAGGTCGTGCAACTTATTTTCGGTTTCTTTTGCGCAACAATGTATCTGATCTAGGTGAAGGTGTTGCGTGCTGTTCTCTCCGCGAGCTAATCTCCCCGCACCAAAAGATCGAACGAGAATGCCGCACAGGCATTCCCGTGTTTCTCCGAGGGGAGATCCTCGTCATGCGAGTCGCTATCCGAGCAATTGTCGTGTCATTTATTCTGATTTTCGCGCCCGCGGTGGCGCATGCCGATCCAGCGCCACCCGGCGGCTGCACGGCAGTTTCCTTCCCGCAACCCCTATTGGGAAATCTGGCCGCGACGCTGTGCCTGCCGACAACGGCGACGAACGCGGTCATCGTGATGATGCCGGGATCCAATTACAACCACACCTATTGGGACTTCCCCTATGCCCCTGATACCTACAGTTTCAGGCGGGCGATGAACAATGCGGGGTATGCGACCCTGGTGGTCGATCGGTTCGGCACCGGCGCCAGCAGCAGGCCGCTGAGCACCCTGGTCACCGCGACCGCTTCGGTGGTCGCGCTGCACAATCTCGTCGGCGCCTTGCGGCAGGGGTTGGCCGGGTCGCAACCTTTCGGCAAAGTCATCACCGCCGGGCACTCGCTCAGTTCCGGCATCGCGGTGAACGAGGCGAGCACTCACCACGACGTGGATGGTGTTCTGCTCACTGGCTTTTCACATTCACTGGACATAGTCGGCGTGACGGCGGTTGTTGCCACTTATCATCCCGCCGCGGCGGATCCGAAGTTCGCGGGTAAAGGGTATGACCCCGGCTACTTGACGACGCAGCCAGGCACCCGCGCGTTCGATTTCCACGGCACCGGCGTCGATCCCCAGGTGATCGCGACCGACGAGGCAACCAAGGACGTCTTCGCGCTGACCGAGTATCCCGATGGGCTGACCTCCACCGTGCCGCCGATCACCAACACCATCAACGTCCCGGTCATGGTGGTGAACGGTAGCCAGGATCGGTTGTGCCTCAACGCCTGTGCGACAACGGCAGCCTTGCAAGCCTCGGAGGCGCCGTTCTTCAGCGCCGCCGCCAGGCTGCGCACGTTCGTGCTGCCCGGCAGCGGACATTCGGTCAATCTCGCACCGAACACCGCGGACTATCAAGCCGCCGTTCGTGATTGGCTGAGCTCGACGGTATTGCACTGACGCTTCGCGTCGAATCCTGCTGTCACAGCAGGTTGTCGGGATCCCGCGTCGGGCCGTTGATCGGCTCGACGCGGGGGTCCGCGAAGACCTCGACATCGCCGTTGCCGCTGGTGGACATGCGGGCGGCGGCCGCGTCGGTGACCCGCAAGGCGTAGAGGCCTTGGTCGGGATCGACGGCGACCAGGCCGAAGGCGGTGTCGACCTCGTCGGCGGTGAGTGCCAACTCCCGTAATGCGGTGGCCAAGGTGGCGTTTCGCGGGAGCCGGACAGTGAGCAACGGCATGCGCACCACGTTACGCGCGGCTCGACAACCGGTTCAGTTCCCCGAGGACCGCCGCGGTGTCGAGGACGCCGTATCCGTAGTCGTAGTTGTAGCCGCCCGGTCGGCCGCTCGCGGTGCGCTGCAGCAGGGACCGCAGCTGTGCGGGCGGCAACGTGGTGGCCGACCAGGTGGTGCGGATCGCGGCGACCAGGCCCGCCGCGACCGGGCATGCGGCCGAGGTGCCGGTGTCCGGTTCGGTCGCGCCGAACGCGGTCGACCCGAGAAAGTGGGTGTAGCCGCACACATCCGGCTTGCGGTCGGCCAACCGGCCGGGGCCCTGGGAGGAGTAGCCGACCCACTGACCGGTGGTGTCGACGCCGCCGATGGACAGCACGGCCGGATGCGAGTTGGCCCCGGTGATCGGCCGGTCCGGAAACGCACAGCGGCCGTCCGGGCAGTTTCGCCCGCAGTTGCCCGCGGCGAACACGATGTCGGCGCCCGCGGCCTCCAGCGAACCGACGATCACGTTGAACGGGTGCGACGGATTGTCCGAGTAGTTACCGGGTTTCCCGACGGGGAAGTCCCAACTCGGCGAGAACGAACCCCAGCTGTTGCTGATCACCAGCGCGCGGGACGCGGCGGGCTGATCGGTGAGCACCGTGCGCAGCTGCGCGTAGCCGGCGAGCGCATCGGAGAGCAGTCCGTCCATGACGCTGCCGCCCTGGCGCCTGCTCTGCAGGACGGGGATGTCGATCAACGCGGCCCGCGGCGCGCCGATGAGCGCGTCGAACGCGCACATCGAGCCGTGCGCCACCGGGAATTCGCCCGCAGTTCCGGTCACCCCCGGCGGATTCCAGCTGCGTGCCTTGTCGATGGTCACTTCGCCGCCGCGCACCCGCTTGACGTGTGCGGCGTTGATGCCGGTGTCGACGATGGCCAGCGCAACGCCCGTGCCGTCCAGGCCCGCCGCGGTCAGGTCGTCGTGCCGCAACAGCGTCTCGACATCGTGCCAGGTGCCGACTGCGGGAGTGTCGCCGCAGGTGATATTGGTCTGGATCACCGGGTCCGCGAAAATCCCTGTGACACTGCGAGATCGAGCCAGTTGCAGGACGCCGGTCGCGACGTCGTCGTCGGCGATCTCGCCGCGCACCACCACCGAGGCGTCGGCGGCGGCCAGCGAGTACGACGCCCGGCTGGTATCGGTCACGGCGGGAACGGGTTTCGGCACCGCGACCGGAGCGTAGTCGTGGTCGAGCACGACGCCTGGCAGATGACCGGCAACATCGGCCGATGCGACCTCGACTGCGGGGTCGGCCACTGCGGTGATCAGATCGGCGGGCGGACGAAGCTGAATCAATACGCGCATGCACGACATACTGCCGTGGCGGACGAGGTTTCGCTGCTACAGGGTAGTTAACCGTCTCAGATTGCGACCAAAAAGGGTGCGCTCGTTGCCGAGCGCACCCCTCGCGTCCCGGCTCAGTCGGCCTTGATCTCGCTGCGGTCGCCGCTCCACAGCGTGTGGTATTTGCCCGCGACGTCGATGCGCTCATAGGTGTGTGCACCGAAGTAGTCGCGCTGGGCCTGGGTGAGCGCGGCGGGCAGCCGCTTGGCGCGCAGGCCGTCGTAGTAGGCCAGCGACGAGGCGAACGCGGGCACCGGGATGCCGAGCTGCACCGCGGTCGCCACGACTCGGCGCCAGCTGTCGATGGCGTTCTCGATCGCCTCCTGGAAGAACGGCGCCAGGATCAGGCTCGGCAACTGCGGATCGGCCGCGTAGGCCTCCTTGATCCGGTTGAGGAAGCGGGCCCGGATGATGCAGCCGCCGCGCCAGATGGTGGCGAGGTCGCCCGGCTGCAGGTTCCAGTCGTATTCGACGCTGGCGGCGGCGATCTGGTCGAAGCCCTGGGCGTAGGCGACCACCTTGGACGCGTAGAGCGCGCGCTCGATGTCGTCGGTGAACTGCTCGACGTCGGCGGGCTTGTCGGCGAGGTGTCCCGCCGCGAGGCCGACGGCGGCCTTGCGCTGCGCGGTGGCGCCGGACAACGCGCGGGCGAACACCGCCTCGGCGATGCCGGTCACCGGGACGCCGAGGTCCAGCGCCGCCTTGACGGTCCAGCGGCCGGTGCCCTTCTGCTCGGCCGCGTCCAGGATCACATCGACCAGGGGCTTGCCGGTCTTCGCGTCGACCTGGTTGAGCACCTCGGCGGTGATCTCGACCAGATAGCTCTCCAGCTCGCCCTGGTTCCAGTGCGTGAACACGTCGGCGATCTGCTTGGCGTCGAAACCGAGCGCGTCGCGGAACAGGTGGTAGGCCTCGCCGATCAGCTGCATGTCGGCGTACTCGATGCCGTTGTGCACCATCTTGACGAAGTGGCCTGATCCGTCCGGCCCGATGTGGGTGCAGCACGGGGTGCCGTCGACCTGTGCGGCGATCGACTCGAGCAGCGGGCCGAGCACCTCGTAGGACTCCTTCGGCCCGCCGGGCATGATGGCGGGCCCGTTCAGCGCGC
Organism: Nocardia sp. NPDC049149; assembly: GCF_043197455.1. NCBI lineage: Bacteria > Bacillati > Actinomycetota > Actinomycetes > Mycobacteriales > Nocardiaceae > Nocardia > Nocardia sp. NPDC049149. The sequence continues at coordinate 131,870 of NZ_JBICTD010000002.1, read as the reverse complement.
CCTCCTCACCACCGGAGATGCCTGCGCCGACGAAGTGCAGGCCGCGCTCGCGCAGCGACTTCTCCCTGCGGATGGTGTCGGTGAAGAGGGCGTTGCCGCCGTCGATGATGATGTCGCCCTCGTCCATCGCGGCGGCGAGCTCCTCGATCACCGCGTCGGTCGGCTCGCCCGCCTTGACCATGATCAGCACCCGGCGTGGCGTCTGCAGCGCGGCGACGAATTCCTCGATCGTCTCGGTGCGCACGAAGTCGCCTTCGGCGCCGTGCGCGGCGAGCAGCGCGTCGGTCTTGGCGATGCTGCGGTTGTGCAGCGCCACGGTGTGTCCGTGCCGGGCGAAGTTGCGCGCGATATTGCTGCCCATCACTGCGAGGCCGGTGACCCCGATGTGGGCGCGTGCGCTCGATCCCGCCGATGACGTCATGCTGAAGGGCCTTTCACTCGGCGCGGACTCGACCGCGCTCCACCGACTGTCGACAACCGAGCGCACAGCTGATCGCCCGAGCAAGTGGTCCACACCGTCGCCGCGGGTCGCGCGGGTCGGGTAGGTCCGCTTGTGCCGCAAGAGAACCGTCGTCCAACCTACAGGTGCGCCCGGCGGCGTATTCGGCCCCGGTTCGTTGACCATTGCCTTTGCTCCGGCGGGCGCGGTCGGGCACAGTTCCGGGCGGTAGCGGTCACCTTGTCTCCGAAATTAAGTTAGGCTAACCTCATGCGTTGCGCTCGAGGTGCGCACCGTCGACCCGGGTCGGTCGACGGATCTCCATAGGACGCAAGGGATGTCACGCAATGCCGAAGATCTGCGCGGCCGGATGAACCGGACCGCACATCTCGTACGGATCGCCGAAGTGCTCGACAGCACGGCAGGCGCGAAGGTGCCCTACCCGATCGGACTGCGCGAGGTCACCGTGCTCGACGCACGCATGGTCGGGTCCGGGCTGCGGCGGCTCACCTTCGGCGGCCCAGGCCTCGACGGCTTCGAAAGTCATGTGCCCACCGAGCACGTCCGGCTGGTCTATCCGGATTCCGACGGCACCCTGCGGCTGCCGGAACAGGTCGATCTCGAGCTGAAATGGCCACGCCCACTGCCGATCTCGCGGGAGTACACGGTCCGGCGCTTCGATCCGGTGGCCGGCGAGCTCGACATCGATTTCGCGCTGCACCCCGGCGGTCACGCGGCGAGCTGGGCCGCGGCCGCCACACCGGGGACGACCGTGCACATCGCGGGGCCGCCCGGCGGGCTGGTGGTGCCGCTCACCTACGACCGCTATCTGCTGGCAGGCGATATCACCGCGCTGCCCGCGATCGCGCGGTGGTTGGAGGCGCTGCCGTCGCACGCGCGGGGATGGGTGTTCGTCGAGGTGGCCGACGCCGCCGAGGAGCTCGACCTGGTGGCGCCCGAGGGCATCGAGGTCCGCTGGCTGCATCGGGGGAGCGTGCCCGCCGGATCGTCGGACCTGCTCGAGCAGGCGGTGCGCGGCGTTGCGCTGCCGGAGGGCGAGCGGGTCTATGCGTGGATCGCCGCCGAGGCAGGCGTGGTGCGGCCGCTGCGGCGCTGGGTGCGCGAGGTGCTGCGGGCCGAACCTGGCGGGGCCGAGGTGACCGCCTACTGGAAGCGCGGGCACGCGGACTTCGACGAGGACGAGGCGGGTGACGCCGCATGAGGCTGCCGGGAACGCTTGTCCTCGTCGGGTTGTCGCCGCTCGACGCCATCGCGACGACGAACGGATGACCGTGCTGCGACGTCTGGTCATCGATATCTCGCCACTACGGGAGAGCAGGGCCTTCCGTTTCATCTTTGTGGCACGGCTGATTTCGCTGCTCGGCATCGGTCTGCTCATGGTGGCGCTGCCGTATCAGGTCTATCAGCTCACCCACTCCAGCCTGCACGTCGCGGGAGTGTCGGTGACGACCGCGCTGTCGATGTTCGTCGGCAGCCTGTCCGGTGGCGTGCTCGCCGATCGGCACGATCGGCGGCGCACCATTCAGCTGGCCCGCTCGCTCGCCGGGCTCGGCTTCCTGATCCTCGGCGCGAACGCGCTGCTGGCACATCCACTGCTGCCGGTGATCTACGGCGCCGCTGTGCTCGACGGCGTGGCAGGCGGGGTGAGCAGCTCGGCGTTGATGGCGCTGACGCCCGCGCTGGTCGGCCGGGAGCGACTGGCCGCCGCGGGCGCCTTGATCACGCTGACCACCGAGCTCGGCACCGTCGTGACGCCGAGCGTGGCCGGCGTCATCATCGCCACCGGTGGGGTTTCGGTGACCTACTTCGTCGCGGCGGCCGCCACCGCGGTGACCGTGACGCTGTTCCAGGAGGTCGGCGCGCATCCGCCCACCGGGTCGGTGCACGAGCCGCCGCTGCGGGCCCTGCTAACCGGAATGCGTTTCGCCGTAACGCATCAGATGGTGCGGGGGGCGCTGCTGGTCGGGCTGGCCGTCATGCTGGTGAGCGGGCCGATGGTGCTGCTGCCCGCGTACAACGACACCGTGCTCGGCGCCGGATCCGGTGTGCTCGGCCTGCTCTACGGCGCACCCGCCGCGGGCGCGCTGATCGGGTTGTTCACCAGTGGCTGGACCGGGCGCGTCCGGCGCAACGGCAGGGCGCTGCTGCTGTCGGTGGCGTTGCTTCCGGTCGCGTTGATCGTCGTCGGGGCAGGCGGCACCACGGTGCTCGCGGTGCTCGGGCTCGCCGGATTCGGGCTCGGCCGCGCGGTCAACGACACCTTTCGTTTCGCGCTGCTGCAGCAGCACACCCCCGACGAGTTGCGCGGCCGGGTGTCGAGTCTGTGGCTGGTGCAAGCGGTTTCGGGCACCGCTGTCGGATCGCTGGTGGCCGGGCTGCTCGGCAACTTCTTCCGCGCGGACACGGCGCTGTTCGTCTATGGCTGTGCTGCGGCGGTGCTCGGCGTGCTGCTGTGTGCGGTGCTGCGTCCGGTCTGGTCGAGCACTGTTCACACGGCTGAGCCGGTCGCGGATCGCGGCAAGTGAACCGCCGCTGATTGCCGTGGGGGGGGGGGGGGGGGGGCCCCCCCCCGCCCGGCGGGGGGGGCCCCCGGGGGGGGGGGGGGGCCCGCCCCCCCCCCCCCCCCCCCCCCCGGGCCCTGGGGCGCCCCGGCGGGGGGC
>NZ_JBICTD010000002.1:46527-128740 GCF_043197455.1 Nocardia sp. NPDC049149 | reverse complement strand
TTGGTGTTTTTCTTTTTGTTTTCTGGGGGGGGGGGGGGGGGGGGGTGGGGGGGGGGGCCGGGGGGGGGGGGGGGGGGGGGGGGCGGCCCCCCCCCCCCCCCACGGCAATTCGTCGTCAGGACTGGCTGACTCGCGCGCTCAGCTCCGCCCGCAGCGACCGGCGGCTGATCTTGCCGACGCCGGTCTCGGGGAAGCTGTCGACCACCTCGAGCAGATCGGGGATCTTCCAGGTCGCCACGCCGCGTTCCCTGACGAACTTGCGGATCTGTCCGAGCGCGGGCGGGGTGGTCGGATCGGCGGCGAGCACGAACACGCAGCTGCGTTCGCCGAGATGCTCGTCCGGCACCGCGACCACGATCGCGTCCCGAATCAACGGATGGTCCAACAGATGTGCCTCGATCTCCTCGGCCGAGATCTTCTCGCCGCCGCGGTTGACGCGATCACCGAGCCTGCCCTTGACCACCAGGTTGCCGTCCGGGCGCAGCGCGACGACGTCGCCGGTGCGATACCACCCGTCCTCGGTGAACGATGACGCGTTCGCCTCGGGATTGCGGTAGTAGCCGCGAATCGTATACGGCCCCTTGGTGATCAGCAGGCCGTCGACACCGGGCGGCACCGGATCGCCGTTCTCGTCGACCACCGCGATCCGGTCGTGCGGTGACATCGGGCGGCCCTGGGTGGCCAGGATCACGTCGTCGGGATCGTCGAGCCTGGTGTAGCAGACCAGACCCTCGGCCATGCCGAAGACCTGCTGGAGTTGCACCCCGAGCGCGGGTCCGATGCGCCTGGCCAGCTCGTCCGGGCAGCGGGCGCCGCCGACGAGCAGCACCCGCAGGCTCGAAAGGTCGTACGCCTTGCTGTTTTCCGCGCGTTCGACCCAGAGCCTGGCCAGCGGCGGCACCAACCCGGTGATGGTGACCTTGAACTGCTGGATGGCGGTGAAGGCGGTGGTCGGTGATGGATCGATGGCCAGCGCCACCGTGCCGCCCGCCCACAGCGCGCCGAGAATGCCGGGCGAGCTCATCGGGAAGTTGTGTGCCACTGGCAAAGCCGCGAGATAGACGCTGCTGCTGTCCAGCCCGCAGAGCTCGGCGCTGCGGCGCACGCTGTACAGGTAGTCGTCGTGGGTGCGCGGGATGAGCTTCGGCGTCCCGGTGCTGCCGCCGGACAGCTGCAGGAACGCGACATCGGCGGCGGCGACCGCAGGCAGTTCCTTCGGCACCCGCCGCAGTGCGTCGAGTGCATGCGTGCCGCCGGGCAGTCCCGGCTTCCCCCGGTCCGGCACGATGATCAAGTGCCGCAGGTCCGGTGCGTGATCGCGGAGGATCGCGGCGAGGGTGGCGTGGTTGAACGTCTGGTGGTGATGGCAGGTCACCATGGCGACCGCGCCGCTCGCCTTGGCGATCGGGATCAGCTCGGACTGCCGATGCGCAGGCAGGCAGAAGACCGGAAGCGCGCCTGCGTAGAAGAGGCCGAAGATCACCTCGACGAACTCGGCGATATTGGGCAGTTGCACCAAAACCCGGTCACCAGGGCCGATTCCGAGGTCGATGAACCCGGCGGCGAGTGAGCGCGCGCGGGCGTCGAGCTCGGCGTAGGTCCAGCGGTGCCGGTCGTCCAGCACTGCGATGGCATCCGGCGAGATCGTCGCGCGGGCGGTCAGCATGTCGCCGAAGGTCTCGCCGGACCAGTACCCGAGCGCGCGGTATTCCGTGGCTTCGGTTGCAGGCCAAGGGGTTAGGTCTGATTGAGACGGCACTGTCGAGCTCCTCTGCTTGGCATGAGAGTTTTACTTTCGCGCAGAATTAAGGTTAGGCTAAGCATATGCTTAGTTACCCTGAAGGGGGAGGGGCCGTCATCGTGACGGGCGCCGCAGGGGGCATCGGCCGGGCGGCCGCAGAGATCTTCGCGGCCAGGTCGACAGCTCCGGTGGTGCTGTGGGATCACGATCCGGCGGTGCACCGCACCGCCGCCGACATCCGGGCGACCGCGGCAGGATGCACAACGCACGCGGACGTGGTCGACGTCACCGATGCCGACTCGGTGGATCGTGCGTTCGCCGCGGTGACCGAGCGGTTCGGTCGCATCGAGGCCGTCGTGCATGCGGCGGGTGTGCTGGAAACCGGCGAGGTATCGGAATTGACCGGGGCCCAATGGGATCGGTGCCTCGCGGTGAACGCGACGGGAACGATGCACGTGACCCGCAGGGCCGCCGCGGTGCTCGCCGCGGCAGGCGGCGGATCGATCGTGGTCGTCACCTCCAATGCGGCAACAACGCCGCGGGTCGGCATGGCCGCCTACGGCGCGTCCAAAGCGGCGGCAACGGCATTCGCCATGGCGCTCGGACTCGAAGTGGCCGCGGCGGGCGTCCGGGTGAACGTGGTGTCGCCCGGCTCCACCGACACTCCCATGCTGCGCGGCATGTTCGCCGAGGGCGGGGTCGAACTCCCCGAGGCCGCTCGTGATCGGGTTCTTGCCGGTGATCTCGGCAGCTTCCGCCTCGGCATTCCGCTGCGCCGAGTCGGGCAGCCCGAGGACGTCGCCGAATCCATCTACTTCCTGACATCCGACCGTGCGCGGCACATCACCATGCACAACCTGCGCGTCGACGGGGGCGCCACTTTCGATGCCTGACTCGACCGCCGTTTCGTCTGCCAGAACAGGAGATCACCGTTGGCCATCCCGCCGATAGCCCCGTATTCGCTACCGACGCGCTCGGACATCGCGTCGAATCAGGTGGCGTGGTCACTGGATCCGTCGCGCGCCGCGCTGCTCATTCACGACATGCAGCGATACTTCATCGACACCTACGAGTCCGATCGCGACCCGATCCTGACCGCGACCGCGAACATCCAGCGCCTGCGTAAGCAGTGCGCGGACGCGGGCATCCCGGTGATCTACACCATGCAGCCCGGTGACCAGCACCCCTCTCGGCGCGGCATTCTCGCCGATTTCTGGGGCAGCGGACTCGCCAACGGACCCGCCACCGAGGTCATCGCCCAGCTGACGCCCGGCCCCGGCGACATCCAGGTCACCAAGTGGCGCTACTCCGCGTTCCAGCGGACCGACCTGCGCGAGCTGCTGAACCACTACAACCGTGATCAGCTCGTCATCACCGGCGTGTACGCCCACATGGGCTGCATGCTCAGTGCCGCGGACGCGTTCATGAACGACATCAAGCCGTTCGTCGTGCTGGACGCGACCGCGGATTTCGGCCGCGACGAGCACGTGATGGCGATGAACTATGTTGCCCGCCGCTGTGGCGCGGTGACCACGACCGACGCGCTCGAAAACGCGCTGCAGCACTCGAATGCGGCCTGAGATGACCGAGGTCGCGTCCGAGGAGATCGTCGACATCGCCGGGATCGGTTTCGGGCCGTCGAATCTGGCCTTGGCCATCGCGCTGGAGGAGCACAATCAGAGCCTCCCGCCCGCGCAGCGGCTGACCGCACGGTTCGTCGAGGCCAAGGAGCGCTTCGCCTGGCATCCCGGGATGCTGCTGCCCGGCGCGACGATGCAGATCTCGTTCCTCAAAGATCTTGTTACGCAGCGCAATGCGCGCAGCCGGTACAGCTTCCTGAACTATCTGCAGGAACACGAGCGGCTGACCGACTTCATCAACCTGCAGACCTTCCGCCCGACCCGCCTCGAGTTCCAGGACTATCTGCGGTGGGCGGCGCGGACGGTGTCCGCCGCGGTCGACTACGGCACCACGGCCGTCGAAGTGACCGCGGCCGGTGAGTGTTTCGAGATCCGGCTCGACGGCCGCGCCGGCGGAGTCTTACGAGCGCGGAATATCGTGGTGGCCGTGGGTCTTTCGGCTCGGCTGCCGGAGGGTGTGACGGCGTCGGCGCGGATTTTCCACAGCCACCGGCTGTTGCCGCAGCTCGAGGCACTTCCACCCTTGCGGCACAACAGGTTTGTGGTGATCGGGGCAGGGCAGAGCGCCGCGGAGGTGGTCGGGCACTTGCACCAGGGTTATCAAGATGCCTGTGTCCATGCGGTTTTCGGCAAGTACGGGCTCAGTCCGGCGACCGACAGTCCGTACGCGAACCGGATCTTCGACCCCGCCGCGGTCGACGACTTCTACGCCGCGTCGCCGGAGTTGCGGCGGCAGTTGATGAGTTACCACCGCGGCACCAACTATTCGGCGGTGGAACCGGGGCTGATCGATCAGCTGTACGCGCACGAGTACGCCGAGCGGGTTGCGGGCAACCGGCGCCTGTTCATGCACGGCGCCTCGATCGTCGCCATGGTTGCGGAGTCGAACGGCGAGGTGCGCGTCGATGTGACGCACGGGCCGACCGGCCTCACCGAGACACTGCTCTGTGATGCTGTGGTGTGCGCCACCGGATTTCGGCCCGGCGATATCCGTGCCGTGCTCGGCGGGCTCGCCGCCTCGGTGGCCTTCGAGGCCGAAGGCGCACAGGTGACACGGGACTACCGGCTGGTGCCGACGGCGCCGTTGCCGGGTGATATCTATCTGCAGGGCGGTGTCGAGCACACTCACGGGTTGTCGTCGTCGCTGCTGTCCAACATTGCCGTGCGTACCGGGGAAATCGTGCGGTCGGTCGCCCGTTCGGCGGCCGCCGCCCGCGTCGATCGCTCCGGTGATCGGGCAGGGAGGTAGCGCCGCGCCCGAAGCACGCGCCGCCGACTGGCGCCACTGCCGACACCTCGTTGCCGAGCCGGGCATCCGAGGCGATGACGCACGTCACAGTCGGTTCGACCGGCGAAAACGACGGTGTTGAAAGTTTAGGACTGCCTACCCTAAGCTCGCCGCGTCCCGACCACACCAAAAAAGGATTTACAGAATGTCGATGAGGAACCTAGCCGCGACAGCCATCACGCTGATCGCCGCGCTCGGTGTTGCCGCGGGCACCGCGGGCGCTGACCCGGCCGCCGACCCGGCCGCCGTCAACTTCACCGCTGAGGCCGTCGACGCGACGTCGGTCATCAAGACCGATTCGGGCTCGATGGTCGTCGAGGACGGCGTCTTCAAGATCAAGGCCGTCAATGGCGCCACCATCGCGGGCAGTGAGCTGAAGTTCCGGGTCGATGACTTCGAATTTCCGATCGCCGCGAACATCGCGGGCCGCACGGCGACGCTGACCCCGCAGCTCGACATGGACCACGCGGTGTACAAGCCGGTGGCACTGCCCTTCGAGGACAGCGCACCGTGGAAGACCCCGTACGACCGTGAGCAGGCCGCCTGGTCCCGGATGACCGGCACCATCAGCCTCGGCGCAGCCATGGGCACGCTGATCGGCGGTCTCGGTGGCGCGGCCGTCGGTTGTGTCTTCGGCGGTCTCGCCTTCGCCGTCATCGTCGCGGGCACCATCGCGGGGATGTTCGGTCCGTTCATCCCGGCCGCCGCGGTCGGCTGCCTCATCGGCGTCGCCGCCGTCGGTGCCCTCGGCACGGTCGCCGGCCAGATCCTGATCACGGCTCCGGTCGCGATCGGCGCGGCGATCCAGTACTTCACCACGATCAACCAGCCGTTCAACCCGCCGGCGGCCCCGGCCAAGTAAAACCGGTGTGCCGCTGCATGTTCAGTAGGTAGCACCCAGAAACTGCCTCGAGGCAGGCATACGGTTCGGCGGGGTCTCGCGTTCGGAGGCACGACCCCGCCGAATCGTCTTTTTAGTCGATAGTGGTGAGGCCCTTGTCGATTCAGCTGTTCGGTGGGGTGGTCGTGCAGGTGGGGCGCTGAGTAGTGGTCGGGTCGAGCGTATTGAGCACGAGCTGAGCGACCACCCTGTCGTACGGCAGCAGCAAGTGGTCGGTCAGGTCGTTGGGGCAGTACTCCTGGATGAGATGGTTGGTGACCTTCGGCGCCTGCAGGAAGCCGCTCGAGTACGGGACGATGTAGTCGTCGTGGCGGGTGATGATGTTGGTGTAGTTGACGCCGGGCACGGCGGCGCTGCCCTCGTTGAGCTTGCGCAGGAAATCCGAGCCTGCCTGAATCTGCCCGCAGGAGGCGCACACCGGCTCGACGACGGACCGCGGTGGCGGGGTCAGACCCAAGCGGCCGACGAACGCGGTGAACAAGGACGCGAACGCGGGTGAGGTGGTGCCGTTCCAGCCGGGGCCGATCGAGACGAGCCTGGCGACCTTGTCCGCGCCGCCGAGAACCTTGGTGTAGTAGGCCGAGACCAAGCTGCCTTGCGAGTGCGCGACGAGGTCGACCTCTTGCGCGCCGGTCGTGGTCCGCACCCGGTCGACGAACTCCCGCAGTTGCTGGGCGCTCTGCTCGATCGGGGTCAACCCGCCGAGTTCGCCGAGGGGGCCGGGCATGTCGGGGAGGGTGCCGTAGGTGGGCGCGAACACGCAGTAGCCGTTGTTCGCCAGCAGCGGGGCCATGGCCCCCCAGTCCAGCCGCACCGTCTCCGGCCCACCGTGCACGAGCACCACCGGATTGGGATGCTGCGGCGATGGCGCACACGACCAGTCGTTGGCGCCGGGCGGCGGCGAGCCGGGGTGATCGTTCTCGAAGGCCACCGCATCGCTGAACATGTAGGAGACTGGAAGCGGAGTCCGCGATCCGCCCGGATCGCCCGCCGCGGCAGGCGATGTCAGCACTCCGACGATGATCGCGGCAACGGTTACGCAGACCCTGGGGGTTAGGCGCATATGGACCCCTTTCTGGTCCAGAGTCCAGACCACGGACGTTGCCGGACCATGGCCGCAGAAAAACAGACCGGTTGCTATCTTGTTGATTTCGCGTCGGCCGAGCATCAGGTGGTTTCGTGTGTATCAGCACGTACGCTGTCGCGGCTTCGAGTTAACAAGGGCTACACGATGTTCGAGGTGGGACGAAGGGTGCGCCAGTGAGTGAACGGGAAGAGCAACTCGCCAGGCTGGCCCGCGGCTGGGACGAGGCGGTCACCGGATACGAGTCCTACTACGTGCCCCGGTTCGCGCCATGGGTGCGCGACGGGGTCGACGCGGTGATCGCAACGGCGCTGCCAGAAGGGCCGGTGCTCGTCCCGTGCTGCGGCACCTTCCCTGAGCTGGACGCGCTGGTCGCGCAGTTCCCCGACCGGGAGATCGTCGGCATCGACCTGTCCGCGGGCATGGTCCGGCGGGCCAGGGAACGCGCGGCGGACCACCCGAGGGTGCGTGTCGTCGAAGGTGATGCCTCCACCCTCGATCCCCGCTGGACGGGCCGGTGCGCCGCGGTGGTGTCGATCTTCGGCCTGCAGCAGCTGCCCGAGCCGGATGTGGCGTTGCGCTCGTGGACGGCGGCACTGCGGCCGGGCGGCAGGCTGTCCGTTGTCTTCTGGCCGAGCAACACCGAATCCGACGGCCCGTTCGCGCTGCTGTCCGAGGTGCTGCGCGCGCGGATACCGGCGGGCGACCGGTCATGGGAGCATCGGCTGGTCGACGCGATGACGGCCGCGGGCGCCGCCACCGCACGAGACGAACTGCGCACCCACCCGATGACCCACCCCGACGCCGCCACCTGTTTCCACGCGCACACCAGCTCGGGTCCGTTGCGCGCACTGGCCGACGCACGCGGATCCCTCTTCATCGATCAGCTGCGCAATGACTTCCTCCGCCGTGCCCCTGCGGGGCCGTGGACTCACCATCCGCGCGCCCGCCACCTCGTCGCCGACGCCGTGGACGGGGTCCGGCCGGAAACGCTATAGGGCAGAACGGGTTCGGAAGCCACGGCGCAGCAGCGTGCCGCCGACCACTCAGTTCGCGGCGAGCGGCCCGTTCGTGCCGAAGGCGATGTCAGCGAACCGCGCACCGATGCGGTGGTGCGCGGCGGTGTCCGGGTGCAGCTCGTCGGGCAGCGGCAGCTCGGCGTAGTCCGGTTCTCCGTACAGCGTGCGGCCGTCCAGGTAGTGCAGGTTCGCGTCCTCGGCCGCACGCTGTTCGACGATGCGGGCGAGCTCGTCGCGAATGACGTTGAGCGTCAGCTTTCCGGCCGCGCGCTCGGCCGGGTCGCCGGTGGCGCGGAATCGCACCCGGGTGCCGTCGAATTCGAGGGCGCCGGGACCGGGGGTGTCCTCGTGGATCGGGCAGAGCACGGGGGAGACGATCAGCAGCGGCGTGCTCGGGTGACCGTCGCGGATGGTGTCGAGGTAGCCGTGCACCGCAGGGGTGAAGGCGCGCAACCGCAGCACGTCGGTGTTGGTCAGGTTGATGCCGATCTTCAGGCTGATCCGATCCGCGGGGGTGTCGCGGATGGTGCGGGCGACGAACGGGTCGAGCAGGCTGTTGCCGCGCAGGCTCAGGTTGATCAGTTCGACGCCGCCGCGGGCCGCGGCGACGGCGGGCCAGCTCGCAGTCGGGCGATCGGCGTTGGAGCCGTGGCTGATCGAGCTGCCGTGGTGCAGCCAGACCAGGCGTCCCCGGTCCGACGCCTGCTCGACGGCCGCGTCGGTGCGCAAGGCGACCAACTCGGTGATCTCCGTGTGCGGCAACCAGATCTCGACATCCTTCGGTGCGGCGGACAGGCCGGCGAACCGGATGGTGCCGACCGAGCCCGGCTCGGTGACCGTCGACTGGGTGGCCATGTCGACGAGGTGACGGATGCCGCCCGGCACGTGGCCGTGGCCACTCGGCTGTCCGTCCACGAGCAGTTCGTACACGCCTGCCGCAGGCTCGGGGGCGCCGCAGTAGCCGGTCCGCGTCGGCAAGGCGTCCAGCTCGATGACGGTCGCCGCGGTCCGGAACGCCAGTCGCACGCCGGTGGGCTGTGCCTCGACCATCCTCAGATAGTCGTCGGGGAACTGCTGGCGGGCCCAGGTGGGCAGCCGGTGCGGCAGGACGCCGGTGGCGGTGTGTTCTACATCGATGGCGCCACGCAGGAGCGCGGAAGTAATAGGGGTGGTGATCAATTCGGTCATGTCAGGTCCTTCCATGGTGGCGCGCAAGCGGACTCACGGCGCGTGGTTCATGGCGTCAGTCGATAGGTGCGGCAGGCGGTTCCGGCGAACATCGCGGCGAGTTCGGTGTCCGAACCGCCGGTGGCGAGCCGCTTGAACGCGTTCCACAGCGTCAGGTAGCCGGTGCCGATCTTGTCGACGGGGAAGTTGCTTTCGAACAGGCAGCGGTCGGGGCCGAAGGCGTCGATGCAGGTCTCGAACCATGGACGCCACAGTGCGGCAAGCTGTTCCGAGGTCGGTGGTGCGGCGGCGGTCCGGTAGTCGAAGGCGGCGGCGCTGGCGACGATGCCGCCGAGTTTGCACACGACGTTCGGTCGTCGCGCTACCTCCCTGATGCCGCGGGCCCAGGTGTCGAAGTGCTCGGCCCGATTGTCGGCGTACGGTCCGAAGCCGAGCGGCGCACCGCAGTGATTGAGCACCAGCCGGAGTTCGGGGAGCGCGTCGGCCAGCCCGGCGGCGTCGGCGAGCTGCGGGAACAGCAGCCACAGGTCGAGTGTCATGTCCCGCTCGACGAGCAGGCGTGCGCAGTCGAGGACCACCGGCTCGGCGAGCAGGTGCGGCCGCGCGCCGGGATGGCTGAGCTGGATCTTGTCGCTCGCATCCCAGCTGGCTGAGTAGCGCAGGCCGCGGAACCGGCCTCGGCCCGCGGCGAGGTGATGCTCGATGACGTTGTCGACGATGTCCGCGCCCAGTGCGAAGTCGGCACGCCCGATGATCCCGGCCGCCACCTTGGTCGGGCTGCCTGCGGCGTCGCTGGCGGTGGCCAAGGCGGCGATGGTTTCGGTTTCGCCGACCGGCCGCAGTTCGGTCGGACCGGTGGTGCGGTAGGCCGACATGCACTCGGCGTGCACCGTGGCGACCACGCGGTGGCCGCTGCCGGTGTCGGCCGCGAACTCCTCGCGGAGATAGCGGAACCCGGGCTGGTACCAGAGGTGATGGTGCGCGTCGACGATCGGCAGCGTCGGCAGCAGGATCTCTTCGTGCTGCTGGCGCGCGAGCCAGGCCGCGTCCGGCGGATAGATCCGGCCGAACTCGGTCGGGCGGGTGGTCTGGGAAACCCGCGTGGTCATGGTGGAGGGCTCCCCTTCATCCGTGTTCGCTCGCTGTTTTTACGAGTGCATACGCTAAACTACCTAGAGTTACTAGGCAAATAGATTAGAGATGTCGGCAAATGAGGAGAAGGTATGGCACGGGCACGGATGAGCGGCGAGAGCTTGATCGAGGCCGCGGCTGAGCTGGCCGACGAGGTCGGTTTCGACAACGTGACCGTCTCCGCGCTGGCCCGCCGTCTCGGCGTCAAGGACGCGAGCCTCTACTCCCGCCTCGACAACGCGCGCGATCTGCGGGCGAAGGTCGCGGTGCTCGCACTGGCCGAACTGGCCGACAACGTCGCCGACGCGCTGGCGGGCCGCGCAGGCAAGGACGCGCTGGTGGCCTTCGCGAACGCCTACCGCGACTACGCGAAGCACCATCCGGGGCGCTACGCCGCGACGCAGTTCCCCCTCGACCCGGAGACGGCGGCCGCCAGCGCTGCCCGCTGCCACGCGGAGATGACCAGGGCGATCCTGCGCGGGTACGACCTGGCCGAGCCCGACCAGACCGATGCGATCCGCCTGCTGCACGGCACCTTTCACGGGTACGTCAGCCTGGAGCGGACCGGCCGCTACGACAGTCATCCCCGCAGTGTGGAGGATTCCTGGCGGCGCGCGTTGGATGCGCTCGACTCGGTGCTCAGGAACTGGCCGCCGGCCTGATCCCTGTGGGTCTGGTCAGCAACCGTGATCAGACAGACCCTGATCTACCTGCGGCGCAGCAGGACTCCGCGGAGGAAGGCCGCCTGGCCCGCATGCTGGATGTCGTCGTCGACGACGCTGATCAGTCGGACGCCAAGGGTGACAGGGGGATTCCAGCGGGTGTCGACGATGCGGGGGAGGTCGGCGTCGGTGAGGCCCGCGACGTAGCCGAGTGTCTGCGCGTGCACTGCGTCGTAGTAGCCGAGCAGCAGCTCCGCCGACACCGCGTCGAGGTGGGCGATGTCGGCCGGTTCGTCGCCGTAGCCGGTGGCCGCGTCGTCGAACGGCAAGTCGAAACGCGCGGCCCAGCCTGCCGAGGTCCAGACCTGTTCGAGGCCTGCGACATCCGCGATGTGGTCGTCCTGCACCCTGGTGAGGTGCCAGGCCAGCCAGGCGATGGAGTTCGCGCCAGGATCGAGGCGGGCGGACAGCTCGTCGCGGGTGAGTCCGGCGACCGCCGCGTGCACGTTGTCCTTGATGCGGCCGAAGGCGTCGGCGAGCAGGTCGGCACTAGTCATGGTGGAGTCCAATCGTGCAGGGGCGGCGGTTATTCCACCTCGGGTGACGCGATCCACAGTAATGGGGGTGTGGCTATCAATGGGCAACGCCTGGCGGCCCCGGGTCCTGGGGAAATGCACAATGATCCTGGTCTGTCGGCCAATTCGAGGTGTGCCCGCGATTGCTCGATGCGGTGAATTTCGACGGAGCCCGCCGTGATCGGCGCGTTAACAACGGGAGTCGTACGGCGTAGCAATGGACCGTTTGGGCCGTCGCTATTACTCTGACCGAGCGACACCGTCGGTCACGACAAAACTCGGGAGTGTGCCAGACTCGGATATCACCGGTATTCACAGGAAAACTCTGACGGAAACAGACAATTCGACGCCTGCCACGCGATCAGCGGCCGGGCGGATCGATAGGTGCCGAGGCCGAGGTTGGCATAGTGCCACACCGAAAGTGCCTGGCCTGAGGCTTGTTCGGCTCGACAGACAGTCCGGGATGGGGGAGCTGGCCATCCTGGACCCCGCGCCATGCGGACCAATGCAATTCATATAAACATGCAGATGTCGACGGCGCTGTCGAACCGGCTCGGCCATTTCTAATTACGAGTTAAGTTCCGCTTAACGGCCGCGCGTTTGAAATGTAGACACCATAGAATTCCCGCGATGCAGTGGAGGTAGGACACCAGTGGGCAGAAGACTTTTCCGGCAGGCGAGCAGTGGCAGGAAATTCCCGTCGCTGCGCGCCGCGTTGGGCGTGCTGACGATGGGCGCGGTCATGGTCTCCGCGGGCACGGTGACCGCGAGCGCACAGCCGGTCTGGCCGAATCCGGACCCAGACCCGTTCTACGCGGCGCCCGCCGACATCGGCAGCAAATCCAACGGTGATGTGCTCGGCGTCCGTCCGATGCCGGGCCTGTGGTTCTTCCCCGGCGCCAAGGTCACCCTGGTCAAGTTCCGCTCGACCAACTCGGCGGGCAAGCCGATCGCCGCGACCACCACGGTGCTGACGCCGCTGCTGCACCGCGCCGACGCGCCGCTGCTGAGCTTCCAGCACATCATCAACGGGCTCGGCACCCAGTGCGCGATCTCGCACGGCCTCTACGCCAACGACCCGAACTTCATCGTTCCCTTCGCGCCTGCGTTGAACGTTGCGCTGCAGCGTGGTTGGAGCGTCGCGCTGCCCGATCACCTCGGCCCCAACAGCGCCTACGGCGCGGCGAAGCTGGGCGGCAAGATCACCCTCGACGGCATCCGTGCCGCACAGCGACTGCCGGAACTCAGCCTCGGCAAGAGCCCGGTGGCGCTGTCCGGCTACTCCGGTGGCGGCATGGCGACCGCATGGGCGGCCGCCCTCGCGCCGAAGTACGCGCCGGAACTGAACATCGTCGGTTCCGCCCAGGGTGGTGTCCCGATGAACCTGACCACGATGGGTTGGGCCATCGGCCACAACAAGCACCCGGCGTTCGGTCTCGGCATGGCAGCCGTGGTCGGCCTGGAGCGTGAATACCCCGATCGGTTGCCGATGAGCAGCGCGTTGAACGATCGTGGCATCGCCGCGGTCAACGCCATCGCCAACTCCTGCACCAATGACCTGCTCGCGAAGGGCGTCGGCCACGACCTCGACGAGTACGCGAAAGACTTTGTGCTCGCCAACGACCCGAAGGCATGGGCGGTCGCGGACGAGAACAGCGTCGAGCTCTACGACGGTGTTCCGGAGACGCCGATCTTCGAATGGCATTCGCCGCAGGACAACGTCATCCCGCTCGACGCGATCATCAAGACGAACCGTCGGTACTGCAACGCCGGGGTGAAGGTGCAGGCGGAGCTGTACCCGACGCCCGACCACCTGACCGCCGCCGAGCTCGGCATTCCGTCGATGCTCAACTGGCTCGACGGACGGTTCCGCGGGGTGCCCGCGCCCAGCAACTGCTGACAACCGCTCGGCTCTGATTCCGGCGCGGCCGGTCGACGCTCTCGTTGCGTCGGCCGGCCGCGTTGCGTTGCGCGGTCGAACAGTCCAGTCGCGCAAGCGGATCCGACTATCGAGTGGCGAGTGCGATGACTTCCGCAGCATCGACCAACAGGGCGTCGGGAGCCTGCTTACCGGTTTTCGCGAGATAGGAGTCGACCAGCCGGTTGCCGACGGCGTAGCCCGCGCCGGTCGGCAGGCCGACCGGGGTGCCGCCGAACTTGGTGGCGATCGCGTCACCGAGCACGTACGAGGCGAAATTCTCCATTCCCCGGATATCAAGGCCGGCAACGACTTTGTCGTACACCGCATCGTCGTGCAGCGACGACGTGCCGATCCTGGCGTAACCGAGATCGCCGTGCAGATGCCGGGCGAACGCGTCCGCGAGCCCCTCGCTGACGACGTGCTCGCCGACCGTCACCGTCGCCGGATCCCACCGCACGTTGCTGTAGCGCAGGTTGTGGTTCAGCTCGTGCGCGGCCGTCGCCTCCAGCCGTTCCAGGTTCTCCGCGCTCGGCCAGAACGCGAACCACAGATATCCCGACATGCCGCCACTCGCGGTCATGCCGAGCGCCACATCCATGAAATGCGCATCGGAGTTGTCCCCCAACACGATCAGCGCCGTGATGTCGGGAACCACGATGCCCGGCGTCGCCGCCAACTGCACCGCGAGCGCGCTGTTCAGCGCCCCCTCGATCCGCTCCCAAGCTCCTGCTTCGTGCAGCGTCGCCAGCCCGGCCAGCGCGCCATCGACTTCCCGATCGACCCGGAACCCACTGCTCATGTGATGCACCTGCACCAAATCCTGCGCACCAGGCATGTACTTGTACATGTCCGCCATCGGCTCGAGCATCGCCTGCAGTAGCGCCGGGCGATCAGCGAGCGGCGCCGTCAGGATGGCGCGCATGGAGCTATAGCTGTCCAACACCGTGATCGTCACGCCCGAAACGCTAAACCCTGACGCACCGTCGAGGTCAACCCATTTAGCGCGGGTCACCCAAGATCGACGGGCGCCTGCGGCGAGGAGTGCGGCGGTGACCGGGATTCTTCTCGCTCGGCATCGAAAAGTCACCGCTCAGCGATGCGGTCCGTTCTCTAGAAATAGGCGAGACAGGATGTTACTGTAAACGTGTGTCACATTAACCTCGAACTGGATATGAGGTAGACGTCATGGCAACTCAGTCGGCAACGGCGCCGTCGAGCACCGCGAAACAGGGCACCTACGCGGCCATCTTGACGACGCTGTCGGAAGGGTCGGTGAACAAGCACTTCGACCCGTTTATCGACATTGATTGGGAGTCGCCCGAGTGGGCGATCATCCCGAACGATCCGCGATGGATCCTGCCCGCCTCCGCCGATCCGCTCGGCGCGCATCCGTGGTACCTGGCGCTGTCCGAGGACCGCAAGATCGAGATCGGGATGTGGCGGCAGGCCAACATCGCGAAGGTGGGGCTGCAGTTCGAGCAGCTGCTCATCGGTGGGGTGATGAACTACCTGTTCGCCAAGGTGCCCAACGGATCTCGCGAATTCCGCTACCTCAACCACGAGGTCGCCGAAGAGATCAACCACACCCAGATGTTCCAGGAGATGGTGAACCGCATCGGCGCGGACGTGCCGGGGATGGGCCAGGTGATGCGGCTGCTCGGCTCGCTGGTGCCGCTGCTCGGCCGCTACTTCCCGACGACCTTCTTCGTCGCCGTCCTCGCGGGCGAGGAGCCGATCGACCACGTGCAGAAGTCGATGATCCGAAGCGGTGAGACCGTGCACCCGATCATGCGTGACGTGATGCGTATCCACATCGCCGAGGAAGCACGCCACATCTCCTTCGCGCACGAATACCTGCGCCACCGGGTCCCCGAACTGGGCTTCGTCCAGCGCAGCACGCTGTCGCTGGCCTATCCCATCATCATGTTCATCGCCTGCGACCTGATCGTGAAGCCGCCGCGCTCCCTGTTCAGCGAGTTCGACATTCCGCGTCACATCCGCCGAGAGTTGTTCTGGCGCAGCCCGGAAGCCCGCGCTCGTCGCCGCGACTACTTCGGCGAGGCCCGCATGCTCGCCACCGACATCGGCCTGATGAACCCCGTCGCCAAACTCCTCTGGCGCACCCTCCGCATCGACGGCAACCTCGCCCGCTACCGCGGCGAACCCATCCGCACCGCCGCCTGACCCACCCCACACCCTGAGCACGGCCGCACCCCTCGGCGGCCGTGCTCAGTTGTCTGCACTCCACACCATGTCCCGCCGAATCGTGCGGGTGTTTCGGCCTGGGCCGAATGTTGGTGCGTCAGTCGACTCCTCGTTCATAGGCTGGCTGAGTAGCAACGATGAGGAGTGCGGACATGATGAAAGATGTCGCGGCGCCAGGCCAAGGGGGCCTTGCGGTGGCGGTGGCCTGGATGGCCGATCGGGTCGGGGCGGAATGGACGGCGGGGCTGAAGCGGTTGGCATCGACATGGTCCCGGCGCGGTGAACCGGAGCTGATGGACGCGCGGGTTCGGCCGGATGCCAAGGATTTGTTGGTTCAGGTGGATCCGCTCGTCGCGGTTCGGTGGCGCGGTTCGTGGTGAGCACGCGTACGTTGGGACGGTATCGGTGCGGATGATGCGGGGCGATAGATGAAGCGAATCATTATGACGCCAGAGGATTTGCTGCGCATCCGGATCGGTGCGCCGCTCGGTGCCCTCGGCGAGACGATGCTGGCCAGCCGGGTCGTGCAGCGCAATAACGTGGCCGGGTTTTCTGGTTGGCGTAGTCAGGTGCGCGCGTCGATCCCCGCCGACTTCGGTGTGCTCGCGGACATTCTGCCCGTCGACGACGGGTTCCTCGATCTGATCACGCCCACCCGTGGTGCGCGTTCGATGTCCGCGGGAATCGAGGCGCTGCACCTGGCCTCCCGAGTCGAGTTGCGCAACGAGGTGGAGAGCGTCGTCCGGCACCGGGCGGAGTTCGGGCACAAGCCGCTGCCCGGCTGGATCGAGCAATTGTCCGGTCGTGACGGCACAGCGCGGCAGCATGTCGCGGCCGCCGTAGAGTCGTTCCATTCGGTGGCCTTCGGCGGCCGGTGGGCACACATTCAGGCGTATCTCGAAGCGGCGGCGGACCGGATGGCTCGCACCATGGCCACCGAAGGGGTGGAGCAAATGCTCGCCGGGCTGCACCCGCATGTGCGGTGGCGAGCGCCGGTCCTCGAAGTGCATCGGCATATCGAATGCTGCAACGAAAACCCCGAGGGCAGTGGGCTGATCATCATCCCGTCGCTGTTCGCGTGGCCCGAGCCGATCACGCTGCACTCGACCGTCGACGACGAAATGCCACTGACCCTGATCGTTC
Source organism: Nocardia sp. NPDC049149 (assembly GCF_043197455.1). NCBI lineage: Bacteria > Bacillati > Actinomycetota > Actinomycetes > Mycobacteriales > Nocardiaceae > Nocardia > Nocardia sp. NPDC049149. Next base: position 112,242 of record NZ_JBICTD010000002.1, on the reverse strand, counting down.
CCGTGTTGCGTGATATCGGCGATTTCGCGGCGGTCTGGGGTCCGCGCCCGACCAACGAGGCGTTGACCGCACTGCTCGGCCGGACAAGGGCGGCCGCTCTGCAGGTGATCGCGGAAGGGTGCAGCACGACCGAACTCGCACGGCGACTGGGTGTTTCACCAGCGACGGCCAGCGAGCACGCGTCGATCCTGCGCGAGGCCGGACTCGTCGACAGCTGGCGGCACCGCAATGCGATGCGGCACGAGGTGACGATGCTCGGCTCCGCATTGCTCGACGGTGATCTCGGCAGCAGCGCGCGGATCGCGTGAGTCTCGTCCGACAAGTGCGTTCGGGTGGGGCTCCAACCTCCTCCACGGCGGCCTCGGCACATGCGCGGATCGCCTGCTGCGTCGTCCGAAAACCGCGTGAGTTCTGGGTGGCGATGATCTAGCGTTCGGACAATGGATCGAGTTGTCGGGGCCGGTGACCGGAAGGCCCTTGCGGCTGCTGCCATCACCGTGGTGCTGTGGGCGTCCGCCTTCGTGTTCATTCGCGCTGCGGGAGAAGACTTTTCGCCGGGAGCGCTGGCGTTCGGTCGACTGCTGACCGCGTCGGTCGCGTTGGTGGCGATCCTGATCGTCACCGGGGAGGGGATGCCTGCGCGTGGTGCGTGGCGCGGCATTCTCATTTCGGGCGTGCTCTGGTTCGGGGTGTACATGGTGGCGTTGAACTGGGGTGAGCGCTACCTGGACGCGGGCACCGCGGCGATGGTGATCAACATCGGGCCGGTGCTGATCGCACTGCTCGGCGGACTCGTGCTCGGCGAAGGGTTTCCGGCGCGACTGATGGCGGGCATTGCCGTGTCCTTCGGCGGCGCGATCGTGGTCGGGCTGTCGAACTCCGGTGGCGGCAGCGCGGCGATCCTGGGTGTCGTGCTCTGTCTCACCGCCGCCGCGGCGTGGGCGGTCGCGGTGGTTGCCCAAAAGCCAACGCTCGCCCACGCTTCGGCGCTGCAGGTAACCACCGGCGGTTGCGTAGTCGGCACCATCGCGTGCGTCCCGTTTGCAGGCCAACTGGTCAGCGAAGCCGCCTCGGCTCCGCTCTCTTCGACGCTGAGCGTCCTCTACCTGGGCGTATTCCCCACCGCCCTGGCGTTCACCACCTGGGCCTACGCCCTAGCCCGCACCACCGCAGGCAAAATGGGCGTCACGACGTACGTGGTCCCCGCCCTCGTAGTCCTGATGTCCTGGATCGCCCTCCGCGAGGTCCCCACTCCGCTGGCTGTCGTCGGCGGCCTGCTGTGCCTGGCAGGCGTGGCCATCACCCGCTCCCGCCCCACCAAACCCGAAGACGCCCCACCTGAGGACGCCCCACCTCCACGCATCCCCAACCGCACCTGAATCGCCGTCCGTACGGCCGGTTCCCGGCGTTGTCGCGTCCGCGCCTGCGATCTGCGGCGAGTCAGCGATGAATTCCACGGCCCGCCGTCGTCTGATCGGGTAGGAAGGTCACTCGAAACCTGCGAAAGAGTTAACTATGTCTGTATCAGTGCTGGATATGTCGATGTCGCTCGACGGGTATATCGCGGATTCCGATGACTTCCTCGGGGGCGAGGACGGTGAGCGATTGCACCGGTGGGCGGAGGAGACCGACGCCGCCGGGCCGCACGCCCAGTTCCAGGAGGAGTGGAACGCCGCGGGTGCGGTGTTGTCGGGCCGACGGACCGCGGAGCTGATGGACCACTGGGGTGGCGATCACAACGGCCAACCGATCTTCGTACCAAGCCATCGCCCGCCTGCACCCGCCGCTCGCTGGGGTTATCCGCTGGTGACCTATGTGCAAGACGGCATCGAAAGCGCGATGGCACAGGCGAAAGCTGCTGCTGGGGAGCGAAATGTGCAGATACGCGGCGGCGCGTACACGGTGCGCGAGGCGTTGGCAGCCGGGGTGCTGGACGAACTGCAGATCCACGTGATTCCGGTGTTGCTCGGTCGCGGCCGTCGCTTGTTCGACGTATTGCCATCAGAGATCGAACTCGACATCGTCGAGGTGATCAACACGCCCGCGGCAACCCACATTCGCTACCGCGTCCGACGCTGAATCCAACCCACGCCCCGAGTGGCACATGGCTGCGGCAAAGTGCGAGAAGAGCTCTCCATGGTGTGCCACTCGTGGGCAGCGAGGCTGGGGAGATGGGTCGCCTACCATGGGCGCTGATGAGGAGGACAGTGGTTCGGGTGGGTATGCGGCGGAGTTGGGTGCGCGGGATGCTGAAGCTGGGAGCCATTGCGGTGGGCGGCCTCGTGGTGATCGTGGTGGGGGCGAATGTCCGGCTGTGGATGGTGTCGAACGGGCACCGGTTCGAGGTCGCTGCTGCGCCGACGGTCCCGGTGGTGATCGTGCCCGGCGCGAAGGTGGGGCCGGATGGTTGGCCGATGGCGTACCTGCGCGGGCGGCTCGACGTGGCGATCGAGCTGCTGCGGGCCGGGAAGGCACGCGAGATCCTGGTCTCCGGTGATGCGGCGGGCACGTCGGGTGATGAAATCGCCTCGATGACAAAGTATCTCGCGGATCATGGCGTCGACCCCGCGCTGGTTCGCACCGACGGCGCCGGGCTGTCAACCCGTGCGACCTGCGAGCGGGCCAAGGAACTGTTCGGCATCGAACGCGCGATCATCGTCACCCAGCACCGGCACGTGCCGCGCGCCGTCGCGCTGTGCCGCGCCGCGGGCATCGATGCCGACGGAGTCACCGCCTACTGCGAATGCCGCTGGACAACACTGGTACGCAACAACATTCGCGAATGGCTGGCCGCCCCCAAGGCCATCGTCGCACTACTCCGCGACTAACTCGCGATCGGAGTTGGTCAGCTGATCACGGGGCACTGGTGGCGGCATCGCCCGAGAGACCGCTGCCACCAGTGCCCCCTCGGCACGCAACCACCGTGTCGCACACGCAATGCGACACCCAGGCCCGCAGGCATGGGTGTCGCATTGCGTGGTCGAGTTAGCGCTTCCTCAGTTGTCGGGCGGGAAGTCGCCGTTCGCCTGGACCTTCGTTCCGGTCAGGGTGAAGGAGACGGTGTTCGGCCCGCCGGACGGGCAGCACAGCGCATCTTCGGGCTTCACCCAGCGATACTGCACTCGCACAGTGTCTTTGGCGATCTTCGCGAGCATCGTGGTGTAGCCGTAGGGCTTCGAGGTCGCGGTGCCGAGGTACTTGCCGTCGGCGAAGAACAGGACGTGGTAGGCCGGGTGGCTACCCTTCCAGTCCACCAGCATCCAGGACAAGACGCCGTCGCAGCCCGAGTCGATCGGATCGGTGCTCGCCGTCTCGATGACCCAGGGGTAGCCCTCCCTGTTCGGCGCGAGGCGGGCGAGCGCGGAAGTGGCGAGCTCGGAGTTCAAGTCGAAGCACACGCCGTGGCCGCTCCCGTAGGGCCCCTTGCTCGGCGCCGGACCGGGAGCAGGCGCGGGACCGGGAGCAGGCGCTGGTTCGTTCTTGGTGACCGGAGCGCTCGCGGGCGGCGGTCCGGACTGGTCCGGATTGGGTTGTGCCTGTGGCGGATCAGTGGGCTGGTCGGTGGCGTTGCCCGGCACAGGAGCGGCCGAAGGGATCGACGTCCTGGTCGCCTGTGACGTGCTGGTGGTGCTCGAACCGCACCCGCTGGCGCCGATGACGACGCTCGCGGCCAGCGCGGCGAACGCCCATGGCTTGATGTTCATAGAACCCCCGATATCGATGTGGGTGGTTACCGGCTCCGAACGACCATGTCCTCCCACACGGTCCGCGAAGCCGGCGCGGACAACTGGAGATCGGACGAATTATTTGGCGTGTTACACAATCCCGCCCAACCGATGGTGCGCCGAAATGGCTGCCCCTAGCGCCAGGGGCAGCCGTATGCACGGGAAACACCATAGGCCTCGCCACATGGACGGCAGCGCTGCCCGGCTCCTCGAACCCACCTCGAACAGGATTCATCGGCTCTCTGTCCGGGTGTCGGGTTGATTCGATGTGCTCGGCTGACAAAAATGCTGATCGCCGAGCATGACCGGCGACCAGAGTTCGTCTAGCGAGATCGTGTAGCGAGGGATGGACGTCCATGCGGTTGGTCTGTGCGTATCGAAGGGGCCCGGCGCGGCGGCGACGGTTCCCGGTGCTGCTGTCCACGATGCTGGTCGCCGCCTCGGTGGTCGCGGTCCTGGCCTACGAGCACGATGCCGAGGGCGCGGGCGGCACGCCCGCCGAGCCGGCCATGCCGGTCCCGGGATCGCCGATGCCGGATCCGCCAGGCTTCGACGCCGCCTTCCGAACGCGCATCGCGCAGGCCGACGCGTACGCGAGCAGCCGACCCGGGTTCACCGGAATAGTGGTGCGGGACCGCAGGACGGGCGCGGTGTGGCGCAACGCCCATGCGGCGGTGCCGATTTCGGCCTGCTCGACGCCGAAACTGGCGATGGCGGTCGATCTGCTGCTGCGCGACGACACCGGCGTGCTCACCTTGACCGCCGAGGACCGCGACCTGATGCACCGGATGCTGCATTCCAGCGACAACGACGCCGCAACCACGCTGTGGGAGCGGTACGGCGGCGAACGATCCTACGCGCCGCGGTTCCGCTCGTTCGGGATGGCGAACATGTACTTCTCCGCAGGTCATCCGGACGCGTGGGGCTGGATGATGGTGACGGCCACCGATCTCGAACAGCTGATGAACTTCGCGTTGGAGAAGCTGCCCGCACGGCATCGGCAGTATCTGGTCTCGGAGATGCGTTCGGTCGACGGGGACGCCTCGCTCGACCACGACCAGCGTTGGGGAGTGTGGGGCGCGGGCCCGGAGGCGTTGCCCGGCAACAAGAACGGCTGGGCCGACGACAACGACGACGGATCGTGGCTGATGAACTCCGTCGGCTTCGTCGGCCCGCGCGAGCAGTACACGGTCGCCATCATGAACAACACCCAGGTGATCGACGACGGCTACCAGGTCGGCAAGAAGACCGTCACCAGGATCAGCGAAATCCTGTTCAAGGGTTTCTTCGCATGAGCTCCGCCGATCACCTCGCTGCTGCGGATGTCACGGCCGGTACGGCGGTGCGACGCCCCAACCCCAGTGCGGCATAGGCGCTTCCAGCGGCGGCTTGGCGTCGGGTTGGGAGTTGGCGTGCGCCAGCCGGGTGCCCCATTCGATGTAGGAGGCGAAGGCGGCGCGGAATTCGGGATCGTCGGGCAGGCCGACCTCGTCGGCGGCGTCCATGAGCAGATTGACCCACCGGCGGCGCTGCGGCTCGGTGATCGCCTTGCCGAGATGCTGGCGCACCATGTGTGCGTAGCCGCCGCGCTCGGTGCTGTAGGCGGCAGGCCCGCCGAAGACCTCGGCCAGCCACATCGCGACGTACTTCGGGTGTCCCGGGTCCATGCCACGGAACAGGGGGCCGACGACGTCGTCTTTGCGCACCTCCCGATAGAACGCTTCAGTGAGTGCCTCGAAAGCCTCAGTGCCACCGGCCCATTCGTACAGCGTGGGGGTGGCGTCGGCGCCGACAGTTGCCTCCGTCATTTCAAACTCCGATCCAAACGGCATGGCAGTATTCGATCTTGTGCCAGCATAATCACGCCCGCCGGGTGGGTCGCGTCGATTTCCGGAGGGCCCCGCTCGATGCTGCGCTGAGGGGGCTCAATTCCAGGAGTAGTAACTCAGTTCCACTGTGATTGGCTGCGTGCCCGCAGCTCGGATCCGGTGTTCGCCATGACCTCGAGCTCGTCGAGGAACTTCTCCACGGCGTCGGACTTGACCTGCGGCGAGTTGACCTGCTCGCGCACGTTCTCGGCGGTGTGGCTCAGCACCGAGGCGGAGAAGTCGGCCTTGAGGTCTCGGATCAGTTGCCTGCGCATCAGCTCGATCTGGTCGCGGCCTTGCTTGCGTACCCGATCGACCTCGGCGTTGGCGGCCTCACGCATCTGCACGACGATGTTCTCGGCGTCTGCCTTGGCATCGTCGAGCAGTTGCGCGAGTTCGGTTTTCGCGTCGGCCAGCCCGTTCTCGTACACCTCTTTGGCCTTGGCCAGCCGCTCCGCGGCCTGGTTGTTGTCCTCCATCTGCTTCTGGATGTCGCCTTGGGCCTTGGCCATCCCTCGTTTGAGGAACGGCCGACCGTATTTGACGAAGAGCCAGATGATGACCGCAAAGGCGAAGAGCTGGCTGAAGAACACCTCCGGCTCGAACTTGATCTGGTAGATGCCCTCGGCAAGGATCTCGGTGCTAGCAATCATGACGATGCCCGTCCTGTCTGATGGCCAGGGCTGGTGCCTGCCCGCCGATCATCGATGCCGACCACGCGGTTGGACAGCGACTGCGCGATCGGTTCGACGGTTTCGCGCAGCTCGGCGGCGACCTGGTCGGCCTGTGCCCGCAGCTGCGCCTCGGCTTCCGCGACGATGGCGTCGGCCTCGCGCTGTGCCTCTCCGCGCATTTGCTCGAGAATCTCGCGTCCCTCGGCCCGTGCCTGGTTCCGGATGGCAGCGGCCTCGGCCCGCGTCTTCTCGATCGCTGCCCGATGCTTGGCTTCGGCTTCGGCGAAAAGTTGTCGTGCCTCTTTGGTGTTCGACAACGTTTCGGCGGCCCGCTCTTCGCGTTCCGCCAAAACCTTGCGAATCGGCGGAACAACGAAGAACCAGATGACACCGAGCACGATCAGGAAGAGCAACAGCTCGACGAGGAAGGTGCCGTTGGGGATGAGAAAGTTCCCCTCGGCCACCACATCTGTTCTCGCTGACATGCCCGGATTACTTGCCGGGAGTCGCGAATACGAACAGCGCCATGAACGCTAGATTGATGAAGTACGCCGCCTCGACCAGACCGACGGTCAGGAAGAAGCTGGTGCGCAACCGCGGCTCCAACTCCGGCTGGCGAGCGGTGGCATTGATCAATGCGGCACCCGCGAGGCCGTCACCGATGCCAGCGCCGATTGCGCCGCCTGCCATGATGATGCCGCCGCCGATCAGTGCGCCTTGAACGATAGCGGCGGTTGTTGGGTCAGCCATTTTCACTTCCTGTTCTTGTAAGTGGTGTGTTCCCGACCGGCAGCGCCGCTCAGTGGTTTTCGTGCTCCAGCGACATCGACTGGCTGAAGTACAGGACGGTCAGCAGCGAGAAGATGAATGCCTGAATGAGGCCGACGAACAAGTCGAACATCTTCCAGATGGCATTCGGGCCCCAGCTGACCCAGAAGGGGAACAGCGTGATCACGGAGAGCATCACGCCGCCTGCGAACATGTTTCCGAACAATCGCAGCGACAGCGACAGCGGTTTGGCGACTTCCTCGATGACGTTGATCAACACCATCGGACCCCACCCGGTGTGGCCCTTCAGCAGCTGCTTCACGTGTCCGAATGGTCCGCGGCGGTAGATGCCAGCAGCCTGATAAGCGATGAACACGAACAATGCGAGCGCATAGGTGAAGTTGACGTCCGACGCGGGCGGGAAGATCAATTCACCCTCGCCGAGCTGAACCGGCAATACCGACAGCCAGTTCGACAGCAGGATGAAGACGAAGAGGGTGACGCCCAGCGGGAGTGCGAAGGGCGCGACCTTCATGCCGATCGCGCTTTCCACCTGGTCGCGCATCTGCTTCGTCACGAACTCGAAGAACAGCTGGACGCCGTTCGGTACCCCGGAGGTGAGCTTGATCCGCAGGTAGAAGGCCAACGCGAGGACGATCAGCGCGGCAACGACCGTGGAGACGATCGTGTCGACGTTGAAGTCCATGCCGAAGACGTGGGCGACCGCGTGGTGGCCGACCTTGATCTTCGGTTCCTCGGTGGCTGGGGCTTCTTGTGCGAGCAAGGTCAACTGGGCAAACGAAATGGCAGAGATCGTCATGGCGTTTGGCGAAGCCCTTTCAATTCAGGCACAACAGTATTGAAGACCAAGGCAACTTGAAAAAGGGCCAAGCCGAAGAAGATCCCGACCCCGTTGGGTCGTGCCAGGAACGCGATCAGGATCGCGAACGCGGTAATGCAGGCCAGCCGCGCCAGCGACGAACCGACCAGGCGCTGCTTGCTCGGCGTTTCCGTGTCGGCGATTTTGGTGATGGCCCACAACGTGATCTGCGCATTGAGCCAGCCGACCACGAGTCCGGCAAAGATGAACGTGCCGAGCAAGAGTCGATCGATCATGCCGGTTACCGCCAACGCCAGCACACCCAGAGCGATCGCCGCAATAGCTGCGCGACGTATCTGGAGTCTGTTCACGTCCACACCGACACCACCCTCGCCTATTGTCCCCACCTCGTAGTGGGGTGCGTGATTGATCGATAGCATACACACCTGGACCACCTTGCGTAGCAAGGTTTTTGATCTTCGTTCACTTGATCTTGATAGGGTTACTGGACATCATCTAGTTACCAAAACTTCCGGTTCTCGGCTGACATCCAGAGCATGTTCGGCGCTATTTCCCGCGACGAGTTGGCCTTTCAACAAATGGTCTGACGTGGGCGAAGTCCGTGCGCATGGAAACAACTCGCCCGCGCTCGATGAAGCTGCCGACGGGAGCACTAGGGTAGCGCCTCGCGGCCGGAACGCAAGGGCAACACAGCGGCATTCAACGATGACTTCGGAGATGACATGTCAGCCCCAGTTCCGACTTGTCATTAATGTCCGATTTGTCCTAATTATTGTGGCTGAGTATTTGCTCGTCCGATTGGGATCCTGCCCTATCGCCCTCGGCGTGGATATGTGAGCCCTCCCAGAACTCGCCCAACGCCCATGCCAGGGCGCATAGCTTTGCGCTTCTTGGGCATTCGCGCTTACAGAGAATCCGAGTTACAGAGAGAGCGTGTCGCGATGACCCCTGTATTCGCACGCGGATCGGAAGGCGGCGGCGCCGCGTTGGATCAAGTCGTCGGGTTGACCGGCTCGGCGCTGCTGGTCGCCGCGGTGTTGTTCTGGGTGGCCTACCTGCACCGCACCCGCCGCATCACCTGGCTGAAGACCGCGGCCGACCGGCTCGGGCAGTTCGGCAATCGACCAGGCTGGGTCGCCCTGCCGCTGACGCTGTTCATCACCACGATCCTGACCGCGCTGCTCGGCTTCATCTGGGACGTGAGCCTGCACATCGGCAACGGCCGTGACCAAGGCCCGCTGGCGAACCCGGCACACTACTTCATCCTGATCGGCCTGTTCTTCCTGTTCATCGCGGGCATGCTTGCCGTCGTCCTGCCGCTGGACGAGAAGCCGGGCCCGGCCGCCATCCGCATCACCCGCACCTGGTACGCCCCGGTCGGCGGGGTGCTGATGGCCGCGGTCGGGCTGTACGCCCTCATCGGCTTCCCGCTCGACGACCTCTGGCACCGGATGTTCGGCCAGGACGTCACCCTGTGGGGCCCAACGCATCTGATGCTGATCGGCGGCGCGGGGCTTTCGCTGGTCGCGGTGCTGCTGCTCGAATTCGAGGGCCGCCTCGACCGGCCGGATCCGGACCGCACCGACGGCCCGTGGCTGTGGTTCGGGCGGGTCTGCGCATTTGGTGGTCTGCTGATCGGATTGTCGGTGTACGGCGTCGAATTCGACTTCGGTGTCCCGCAGTTCCGCCTGGTCTTCCAGCCGATGCTGATCACCGCGGCCGCCACGATCGCGTTGATCGCCGCCCGCTATACGCTCGGGCGCGGCAGTGCACTGGTGGCCGTCGTGTTCGCGTTCGTGGTCCGTGGCGTGGTCGCGGTGCTGGTCGGCCCGGTGCTCGGGGCGCCGCACAATGTCTTTCCGCTGTACCTCGGCGCCGCGGTGGTCGTGGAGCTGATGGCGGTGCTGCCCATGATCAGCAAGCCTGTCTGGTGGGGTGCGCTCACCGGGCTGGTTGCCGCGACCCTCGGTCTGTGGCTCGAATCGCTCTGGGTCGGACGGATGTTCGTCGACCCGTGGCCGACGAGCATGTGGCCGGAACTACTCGCCATGGCGGTGCCGATCGGCGTGGCGGGCGGCGTGCTCGGCGCGCTGTTCGGCATGGTCCTGCGTGGCGAACAGCTGCCAGGGGCCGCGCTGCGGCGGGGCGCCGTCATCGTCGCCGTGCTGATCGCGGCCGCGGCCACCGCGAACGGCCTGCGGATCCACGTCCCCGAGCACGCCTCGGCGACGGTCCGACTCGAGGACGCCGCACCCGCGCCCGCCGGCCGGATGGTGACCGCCGATGTCACCGTGACACCCGCCGGCCTGGTGAGCGACGACCCCGAATGGCTACAGATTCTCGCCTGGCAGGGCGGTATCGGCTCCGAGGGCCTCGCCGGGCTGGTCGGTGACAGCCCCGACAGTCCGGGGCGCGGTCTGGTGGTCGACCACCTGAGCCGGGTGGCGGACGGCCACTACGTGAGCACGAAACCGGTTCCGGCGTACGGCAACTGGAAGACCGTGCTCCGGGTGCACGACGGCCGTTTCCTCGCCGGCCTGCCGATATACATGCCCGACGACCGCGGTATCGATGCCGCCGGGGTGCCTGCGCTGGACGAGTTCACCCGCCCGTTCGTCTCCGAAGTCACTGTGTTGCAACGGGAACGCTCGTTCGACCACCCGGTGTGGCTGCAGGCCGCCGCCGCGACGGTCGTGCTGATCTGCTCACTGCTCGTCATCGGCGCACTGTCTTGGGGCGCGGCGCGGATCAACCTGGCCTATCGCAGCGATGCCCGCGCGGAACGGGCGCAGGCGGCCCGCCGGTGAGGTATGAACAGGGCGTGGACGTGCTCGCCAGTCACTCCGCATTGCTGGCGATCCCGGCGTTCGTGCCCGCGCTCGCGGTGGTCGGCGTCGTCCTCGCGATCGCGATCCGCGATCGCCGCGCCGAGCGCAGGGAGGCCGAGCAGGCCGCCGATCCCGAATCGCAGGACCGTAAGGAGATGTGATGATCCGCGCAGGTCGATTCAGCGTGTTGGTGGCGAGCATCGCCGCATCGGCGACCCTGGCCGGGTGTGCCCCCGCGACGACGGATCCGCCTGCGGGCCCGGCGGATCCGTCCTACCCGGCGCTGTCCGCCGACGCCTCGCCCGATGTGGTGGTCGCGGTGCGGATTGCCGGTGGCGTGGTTACGCCGACGAACAGCAGCGCAGAGGCGGAGGTCGGGCAGCCGATCGTCCTGCGCGTCGACAGTGACGCCGCCGACGAGCTGCACGTGCACGCCGATCCGGCCAGAACCTTCCCGGTCGAACCCGAGAACGGGCAGGAGTTCCGCTTCGTCGTCAGCACGCCGGGACGCGTCGATGTCGAACTGCATCATGCCGGGAAAACGGTGGTGACGGTGCTGATCCGCCCGTGATCATGCCGCTGGCGCACGGACTCAACGGCGCTGCCGATCTGCCGATCCCGTTGACCTACGCCCTGATCGGCGCCGCGTGGGCGTTGACGTTCTCGTTCGCGATCCTGCTCGTGGCGTGGCGGCGGCCACGACTGGCGCGGGAAACCCCCGGGTTGGCGCTGCCGTCGATTGTTCGCCGGGTGATCGATGCGCGCGCGGTCCGGTTCGTGCTCGCGGTGGTCGGGGTCGCCGCCGCCACGCTGGTTGGGCTGGTTGCGGTGCTCGGTTCGCCGTCGCCGCAGGACAATCCGGTGCCAGGGGTGCTCTATATCTACCTGTGGGTCGGCGTGCCGCTCGCGTCGCTGCTGCTCGGCCCGGTCTGGCGGGTGCTCTCGCCGGTACGGGCGCCGCATCGATGCGTCTGCGCCCTCGTGGGCCGCAGGGCCGACGCCGGTCTTCGCGCCTACCCGGAGTCGTGGGGGTATCGGCCCGCGGTGCTCGGGTTGTTCGCCTTCGTATGGCTGGAACTGGCGTCCCCGAATCCGGGTTCCGTTGCCGCCGTTGGCTGCTGGCTGCTCGGATATGTCGTGATCACCCTGCTCGGACTGGTGCTCTTCGGCACCGCATGGGCGGAGCACGCCGATCCGTTCGAGGTGTACAGCAGTCTGCTGGCGCGGCTCAGCCCGTTCGGCCGTCGGCAACCGTCGGGAGAGCTGGTGCTGCGCGCGCCACTGCGTCACCTGGCCGGGACGCCGGTGCGGGCAGGGTCGGTCGCGCTCGCGGCGACCTTGCTCGGCTCGACCGCCTTCGACAGCCTCTCGGCCATGCCCGGCTGGCGCAACCTGGTCGATTCCCTCAGCGGCGGTTCGAGTTTCGGCGCAACGCTGGTCCGCACCGGTGGTCTGCTCGCGGTCATCGTGCTCGTCGGCACGGTGTTCACTGTCGCGGCCCGCGCGACCGGCGGTCTCGCCCGATCCGAACGTGCCAGGCTCCCAGGGTTGTTGGCGCACAGCATCACGCCGATCATCGCCGGATACGTCGTCGCTCACTACCTGACGTTCCTGGTCGAGAAGGGCCAGGCGACCGCGTTGCTGTTCGCGGACCCCTTCCAGCGTGGTTGGGACATCGGCGGTCTCGCGCATCGCGAGGTCGGCTATGTGCTCTCCGGTCACCCGACCCTGCTCGCCACCACGAAGGTGCTCGCGGTTCTCACCGGCCATGTCCTCGGCGTCACCGCTGCACACGACCGCTGCCTGCGACTGCTCCCGCCCGGACACCGCGCCACCGGTCAGCTCGCACTCATGCTGGTCATGGTCGGGTACACCTTCACCGGCCTGTACCTGTTGTTCGGCGGGTAGTTACGCAGGAACGTACGGTTCCCCGTCGGCCTTGGGCGGCCGCACCTGCCCCACCGCCCCCGCCACCGCGATCACGGTCAGCAGGTACGGCGTCATCTGCAGCACCTCGGTCGGAATCGGCGTCGCCAGCACCTGCAGCTGACCCTGCAGTGCCTTGGTGAAGCCGAAAAACAGTGCGGCACAGGCCGCGCCGAGCGGATGCCAGCGGCCCATGATCACCGCGGCCAGCGCGATGAACCCGTTGCCCGCCGTCATCTCCTTGGTGAAGCCGCCGGTGGAGCCGATGGTGAAGTAGGCGCCACCGAGCCCGGCCACCGCACCGGCGATCAACACGGCCTGATAGCGCACCCGCAGCACCTTGATGCCGACGGTGGCTGCGGCGCGGGGATGTTCGCCGATCGCCCGCACCCGCAATCCCCAGCGCGTCCGATACAGCACGAAGCCGATCAGCGCGACCGCGACGACCATCGCGTACACCAGCGCGGTCTGATCGAACACGGTCGGACCGATCACCGGAATCGACGAAAGCACCGGAATCGCGATGGGCTGCAACGTGCCAGGATTGTTGAACCGGGCAGGCCCGTTCGACAGGCCTGCGAGCTGGTCGAACAGGAAGCCGGTGATGCCGGTCGCGAACACGACGAGCACGACCCCGAGCACGATCTGGTTGACCAGATAGCGGATCGAGAACACCGCGAGCAGCCAGGCGACGAACACCCCCGCGACGACCGCGGCCACCGCCCCGACGACGAAGCTTCCGCTCACCGTCGCGAGGATGGCGGCCGCGAACGCGCCTGCCAGCAATTGCCCCTCGATGGCGATATTGATGACACCAGCCCGCTCACACAGCACACCGGCCAGCGCGCCGAGGATCAGCGGTGTCGACAGCGCCAGCGTGCCCTGAATCTGGTTGGTGAGCGGGAAGATCTTGCCCGAGGCCGCCCAGCAGACGAAGGTCACCACGAACGCGAAGCCGAACACGGTGAACAGCAGCCAGGCCCACCGCCCGGACAGTCCGCGCCACAGCTGCGCGACCGCGATCGCCACCGCGATCGCCGAAAGCAGCAGTGCGGCAGGCTTGGCAGGCACGTAGATATCGGAGGGGCCGGTGGCCTCCGGTGCGGCCAGGCGGAAATCGACGGTGCCCGACTTGGTGTAGATCGCCAGGAACACCGCGCCGATCGCGAGGACGAGCAGCAGGATCCCGAGACGGAGCCGCCTGCTGCGCTTCTCCGGTGATTCGAGGTCGCGGGCGGCGACCGAGGACGGTGTCGCCATTCAGTTCCACCCTTTCGCGAGCACAGCGTCCGCGCGTTCGGCTTTGATCCGGAACACGGTGCGCACCACGGCAGGCGCCGCGACCAGCACGACGATGACCGCCTGCAGCACGGTCACCAGGGTGAGCGGCGTTCCGGTCGCGGCCTGCATCTCGTTGCCGCCCGCGTTCAACGCGCCGAAGAGCAGCGCCGCGTACACGGTGCCGATCGGGCTGCCGCGACCGAGCAGCGCGACGGTGATGCCGTCGAAGCCGAACGAGCCTGCGATGCCGTTGGTCAACGGCAGCGCGGTGCCGAGAACCTGTTGGGCGCCCGCCAATCCGGCGAGTCCGCCTGCGAGGAGCATCGCCAGCGCGTACGCCTTGCCGACGCTCATGCCCGCGGTGCGGGCCGCGTCGTGGTTGGCGCCGACCGCACGCAGCTGGAAGCCGAGCGTCGAGCGGGACAGCAACCACCACACGAGCACGGCCGCGCCGACCGCGACAAGCAGCCCGAGATGCAGGCGGGTGTCGCCGAAGCGGGGGAGCTGTGCGGTCTCGTCGACCACCGGGCTGATCGGCTCGTTGCGGCCGGGGCGCTGCAGCGTCGAGGTGGTGAGCAGCCAGGTGAGCGCGTACAACGCGATGTAGTTGCCCATGATGGTGGTGATGACCTCGTGGGCGCCGGTGCGCGCCTTCAACAATCCGGCGATCCCGCCCCACACCGCGCCGCCCGCGACGCCTGCCAGCAGGGCGACCAGCACGTGCAGCACCGGTGGCAGATGCACCGCGAAGCCGACCCAGCCTGCGAACAGCGCTCCGGCGATGAGCTGGCCTTGCGCGCCGATGTTGAACAGGCCGGTCCGGAACGCGAGGGTGACGGCAAGCCCGGTGCAGATCAGTGGCGTTGCGGCGACCAGGGTTTCGGCGATCTGCTGGGTGCCGCCGAACGCGCCGAGGAAGAGTGCCTTGTACGCGTCGCCGACGGCGGTGCCAGCCGTCGATACCGTATCCATCGGCCGCGCGAAGAAATAGCCCAGCGCCGCAGTGACATTCGGGTCGCTCACGATGATGAGCACCGCGCCGACCACCAGCGCGAGCAGCACCGCGAGCGCGCTGACCGTCACCTCGCGCACCCAAGCCCGATCGAGCCAACGCGCCGCCCGGCCACCGCCCTTCGCAGGCTCGCTCCGCGATGCGTCAGTCATCGATCCCTCTCCGGGGTAGCGCCCGCCATCATCAGGCCGAGTTGGTCGCGTGGCGTGTCCGGACCGACGATCCCGACGATCCGGCCTCGGTACATGACGATGATGCGGTCCGACAGCGCGTAGATCTCGTCGAGCTCGGTGGAGACGATCAGCACCGCGGTCCCCTGATCACGTTCGCGGACAATGCGTTTGTGCACGAACTCGATCGACCCGACGTCGAGCCCTCTGGTCGGCTGCCCGGCGATCAGCACCTCGAGCGGCCGGGACAGCTGCCTGGCGAGCACCACCTTCTGCTGATTGCCGCCGGACAGCGTGCGCACCGGATCGGTGATCGAGCGGGTGCGGATGTCGAACTCCTCGATCCGCTGTTCGGCATTGCGTTTCACCGCGGCTGGGGACAGCACGCCGTGCCTGGAGAACTCCGGGCGATCGATCAGATCCAGGACCAGGTTCTCGGCGACGCTGAAGGTATCGATGACGCCGTCGTGCGAACGATCTTCGGGCACATACCCGATGCCGGCGTGCAGGTGCTGGCGCGGTGTCCGCCCGACCACCTCCCAGCCGCCGACCGTGATGGTGCCTGCCACCGGGGTGCGCAAGCCGAGCAGCGCGTTGACCAGTTCCGACTGTCCGTTGCCGACCACGCCTGCGATGCCGACGATTTCGCCGCCGTCGACCCGGAACGACACGCTGTCCACGACCACCGTGCCCGCCGCGTCGACCACGGTGAGATCGGAGACGACGAGGGTGGGTCCGGTCGGCTGCGCCGGCGTCTTGGCGACGACGAGCTCGACCGATCGACCGACCATCAGCTCGGCGAGCTCGGCCTCCGGGGTGGTCGGCGCGACGGTGCCGACCACCTTGCCGCGCCGGATGACGGTGATCCGATCGGCGATCCTGGTGACTTCCTTGAGTTTGTGGGTGATGAAGATGATCGACGTGCCGTTCGCGGCGATCGCGCGCAGCACCTCGATCAGCTCATCGATCTCCTGCGGGGTGAGCACGGCGGTCGGCTCGTCCATGATCAGCACTTCGACGTTGTTGGCCAGCGCCTTCAGGATCTCCACCCGCTGCTGTTCACCGACCGAGAGGTCGGCGACCAGCGCGTCCGGCTGCACCGGAAACCCGTACCGCTCGGACAGTTCGCGCACCCGCTTGCGCGCGGCGCCGCGATCGAGCACGGCGAAACCCTTGGTCGGTTCCCGGCCGAGGATGATGTTCTCTGCCACCGTGAACACCGGAACCAGCATGAAATGCTGATGCACCATGCCGATCCCCGCGTTGATCGCGTCGCTGGGTGACAAGCAGGTGACCGCCTTGTCGTCCAGCAGGATCTCACCGTCGTCCGGCTGCAGCAGGCCGTAGAGCATGTTCATCAACGTGCTCTTGCCCGCACCGTTTTCGCCGAGCAGGCAATGGATCTCGCCGGGTTCGACGACGAGGTCGATGTGATCGTTGGCCAGTAAGGTGCCGAATCGCTTGGTGAGACCGCGTAATTCGAGCCGCATATCGCTCCCGTGGTTGACGGCCGCGGCTACTTGGCTGCGGGCTGGGCCTTCGATGCCAGCGTGATCTTTCCGCTCGCGATATCGGCGGTCAACGCGGTGATCTCGGCCTTCAGCTCGGCCGGGATGGCGGCGTCGAACTCGTGGTACGGCGCAAGCCCGACGCCGTCGTTCGCCAGCGTGCCCACATAGGCCTCGTTGCTGAACTGCTTGTGGAAGGCATCGGTCACCGCCTTCTGCACCGCGACGTCCATCGCCTTCTCGACGCTGGTGAGCAGCGACGAGCAGTACTCCGCCGCGCTGACACAGCCGTCGGTGTCGACCCAGATCGCGGTGACCTTGCCGCCGGAGGAGCGTGCCGCCTCCAGCGCGCCGAGCCCGGCCGGACCGGCCACCGGAAGCACGATGTCGGCGCCCTGGCTGATCAGATCGTTGGCCTTGGTCTTGCCGATGTTCTTGTCCTGGAAGTCATTGGTGATCACGCCCTGCTGGGTGGCTTCGTCCCAGCCGAGCAGCTGCACCTGCTTGTTCTTGGCCTTGTTGTAGTAGGCGATGCCCTCGGCGAAGCCGTCCATGAAGATCGCGACGGTGGGGATGTTGATCCCGCCGAAGGTGCCGACCTTGCCCGTCTTCGACTGTGCCGCGGCCAGATAGCCTGCCAGGAACGCGGGTTGGGCGGCGTTGAAGGTCAGGCCCTGCAGGTTCTCGAGCGGCGGGTTCTTCGCGGTGTCGGTGTAGGCGTAGTCGACGATCGCGAAGTTGATGTCCGGGTTGGCTTTCGCGGCGGCGTAGGTCGCGTCGCCCTGCTTGAACCCGATGGTGACGATGATGTTGCACTTCTGCCGGACCATCGTGTTGATGTTGGTCGGATAGTCGTTGTCGGACTTGGATTCCAGCTGCGCCTTCGAGATGCCCAGCGCCGCGACCGCATCGGTGATGCCCTTGAACGAGGTCTGGTTGAACGACTTGTCGTCGAACTTGCCGGAGTCCGACACCATGCAGGCCTTGAAGTCCTTGGCGCCGGGTTCGCCGTTCTTGCCCTGCTCGGACGGCGGACTGCCGCACGCGCCGACGGCAAGCACGAGAACTCCTGCTGCGGTGAGGGTGCGCAGCGACCTGCCCATTTTTGCCTCCTGAAACGCGATATCCCGCAACCCGACTCACCGACCTGCCGAGAGACTGCGGCGGTGGGAGGAGTTTAGGACGCGGGCGCGATCTTGGCGCGGTTTCCGGGCGAAACGGGCATCCGATGCCGGTCCGTCGGTCGGCTATCCGACCTCGGGGCGCAGCACGAGGACGGTGATCTCGCTCGGCGCGAAGACGCGCAGTTGCGGACCCCAGAACCCGGTGCCACGGCTGGTGTAGAGCTTGGTGTGCGCGCCGTGTGCGCTCAGTCCGGCGACCACCGGCTGGTCGAGGCGGACCAGGTAGTGGAACGGCCAGATCTGGCCGCCGTGCGTGTGGCCGGAGATCTGCAGTGCCACACCGGCGGCCGCCGCGCCGGTGATCTGCTTGGGCTGATGGGCCAGCAGCACCACCGGGGCCTGCGGGTCGGCGCCTGCCAGCGCGGTGGGCAGGTCGGGGCCGTGGCCGGGCAGGCCGACACCGGTCGGATCGTCGATGCCCGCGATCACCAGCCGGTCGCCGCCGCGGGTCAGCGTCTCGTGCTGGTTGTGCAGCGGCTGCCAGCCGATCGAGGCCATGTGGTCGATCCAGCCCTGCGCGTCGCCGAAGTACTCGTGGTTGCCGGTGATGTAGAACCGGCCGAGCGGCGCTTCGACCTTGCCGAGCGGGTCGACCTGCGGGTGCCGTTTCGCCACCGAGCCGTCCGCGAGATCGCCCGCGTGACAGGCGATATCGGGCCGTTGCGCGTTGACGACCGCCACCACCCGCTCCGACCAGCGCAGCCGGTTCAGCGCGGCGAAATGGGTGTCGGTGACGACCACCAGGCGCAGGCCGTCGAAGGCGGCGCCGAGGCCGCGGATCGGCACCTCCACTGTGCGTACTCGTGGCACCCGCCGCGCCTCGACCACACCCCAGACCACCAGGACCGACGCGATCGCCAGCACCCCGACGGCCACGATGCGCGAGCGTGCCGGATCGTCCACGCCGCCGACAGCGAGACCGAGCGAGGCAATGGTGCCGAGCACCGACCAACTGAAGAAGACCCACAGCACGCCGAGGAGCGTGTCGCCGACGATGGCCGCGGCATCGGACTGTGCTGGCCCGTGCCCGAGGAACATCGACGCGGGCAACGCCACGAATCCGGCCAGGAACAGCGCGGTCCCGAGCCAGAACAGTGGCCCGGTCCCCGTCGTGGGCGCGCCGACCAGCGTCCACCACGGCAGCGCGAACAGGATCGCGGGAATCGCCAGGAACAGGGCGGAACGGACAACGTATTTCAAAGGACCATCCTCGTAGGCGCGGGAGTTGCGGCGCACGGTCCCTCCGCCCGGCGCGGGCTCCTTCGACGGTACTCGCGCCGCCGCGACCACTCGTGGAGGTACCCGCCTGATCCGCCGAGTCGGGCCGGATCGAGCCGTGCTCGTTGAGGTGGTCGATCGCTTTCGGTGGGCTGAGCGCTGGCGCGTTCGGTCCCGGGAGGCGCGAAATGCCCTAGGGTGCTACCTTCGGTAACAGTTACTGTGCAGCAATTGGCACGTGTTCCATTGGCGTTGTGCACAACCGTCTGGAGGCAAGGTGCCGCCGTCGGTGTCGACATGAGGCGGTGGCTCCATGACGGATATGCGATCGACGTTTCAGTCCTGGTGGCGTGACCGGGTCGACTACGGCTGGTTGATCCAGACCTTCGAATCCCGCTCGGCGCTCGTGCCGATGAAGATCATGGTCGGCTCCGGCGGGATTGTGATGGTGTCCATCGTGCTGCTTGCGCTGGTGTCGAACTCGGGACAGTCCGGGACGCTCGGCGTGACACAGGCGATCGCCACGGCGGCGCTGGCGGCGGTGTGGGGGTTGCGCTGGTGGATCGGCCCGTGGCCGGGCGAGCGCGAATCGCTGGTGTGGATTGCCGTGGTGGACGTCGCCGTCCTCGCCAACAACATCATGGTGACCGATCGACTGCTCGGCGCGCTCGGGATCGTGCTGCTGGTGAGCACCGGCGGGTACGTGGCTATCTTCCACGGTCCGCGGATACTCGCGCTGCACGTCGGCTTCTCGGTCTTCTCGATCGTGCTGGTCGCCGCCCTGATGGTGATCGGGTGGCCGGGACACAACCCGCACGCGACCGGCGATATCGCGCTCGGCGCCGGGGTGGTGATGGCCAACATCGTCGTGGCCGGTGTCGTGCTGCCTGCCGTGCAGTTCTCGCACTGGCTGATGCGCCTGGACTCGCTGTCGGATCCGCTGACCATGCTGCTGAATCGGCGCGGCCTCGAATCGCACCTGTCCCACTATTCGAGCGCGGACGCCGAGGGCGAACTCTTCGTCGTGCTCGTCGACCTGGACCAGTTCAAAACCGTCAACGACACCATCGGCCATTCGGTCGGCGACGACGTGCTGGTGCGGACGGCCGATTGCCTGCGGGCCACCGCCCCCGCGAGCACGGTCATCGCCCGTACCGGCGGCGACGAGTTCGTGGTCTTCGGCTGCCTGCGCGGCGAGAAGGTCGGCGTGGTGGCCGAGCAGCTGCGTGCCGCCGTCGAGTCGATCCCCGATATGCCCGCCGTCATCACCGCCAGTGTCGGCGCCGCGGTCTTCGATCCGGCGCGCGATCTCGCGCCGGACGCCGGATCGACCTTCTGTCATGTGTTCCGGCGCGCGGACCGGGCGATGTATCGGGCCAAGCAACTGGGTGGCAACGCCGTCGTCGTCGCGTGGGCAACCATGCGTGACGAATCGGTGGCCGCCAACCGTTGCGCCACCGTCGTTCGCGAAGTCGGGTTCCCGCGCTATCCCGCAACGCAAGGTGTCACAAACACCGAGGTGCGGTGATCAGCGCCCGAATCGGCGCGGTCGAACGCCGGTCACGGGCGGGTCAGGCGGGCGCCCCACTGGGCGGTCACACTGCCGCCCGGGGTCAACCGGATCAGGTGGTCGCCGGATCGGAAAGCGTTGGGCGGACAGGTCATCGGTTCGGCGGCCAGGCCGGTTCTGCGGTGCTCGGGCGCGAGGGTGTCGCCGGTGAAGAGCTGGAGAACCGGGTAGGAGTCGTCGAGCCAGAGTTCGGCCGTCGCTTCGTCGGCGCCGCGCAGCCGGACCCAGGCGCGGCCGTCGGTGTCTCGGGACAGGTCGGTGAAGGGGTGATCGATGGTCAGTTCGCCGAGTCGACGCGGGGTGCCGAAGTCGAAGGCGGACCCGGCAACCGGTTCGGTGCCGATCGGGAGTTGACGGTCGGGGTCGGTCACGATCAGGGTGGCAGCGTCGAACTGGAGCGTCGCCGCATCGATCGGGCCGTCGCCGGGGGACAGGTAGGGATGGTGGCCGCAGCCGTACGGCGCGGCGGTGTCGCCGAGGTTGGTGGCGGTCGTGGTGACGGTCAGTCCCGCGTCGGACAGCGCATAGCGGATGGCGATATCGAGATAGAAGGGGAAGCCCTTGCGCGGGTGCAGCGTGGTGCGCATCGTGACCTCGTCCTGCCGCAGGTCGGTCGCGCGCCACGGCCGCCAGCGCAGCAGGCCGTGGATGGCGGTGTGCTGCGCCGGTTCGGTGACCGGCAGCTGGTGCTCGACCCCGTCGAAGCGATAGGTGCCGTCCGCCAGGCGGTTCGGCCACGGGATCAGCGCGGCGCCGCGGCCGCCGTCCGACATCGCGCCGACGGCGTAGGGCTCCAGCACATCTCGCTCACCGACCCGGAACTCGCGGATCCCGCCGCCGACCTCGACGACCACGGCACGCAATGCCCCGTGCGCGATCGAGAACTGCTGTCCGGACGGCGGGAGAGACATATGTGCGCCTTTCTGCGGGGAATGCCGCCCAAGTACATCGCATGGGTCGAGCGGCGGCATCAGGGGATGCGCGCCACCGCGCCGAGCATGGCGACCGCCTCGGCCCTCGGATGCGCCCGCCACTCGCCGGGCCGCCACGCGGTCACCGAGCCGATGCCCGGCGAGACGAGGTCGAAGCCGTCGAAGAAGCGCGCGAATTCCGCGGTGCTGCGCAGCCGGAACGGCACGCCGCTGCGCTTGTTCGCCGCGTTGGTCTCGGCGAGCTCGTCCGCGGACATGTAGTCGCTGGTGGCGTGGGTCATCACCAGGTAGCTGCCGGAGGGGAGCGCGTCGCACAGGGTGCGCACCAACTCGTAGGGCTCGTCCTCGTCGACGAGGAAGTGCAGGACGGCGACGAGCATCAATGCCACCGGTTTGCCGAGATCGAGCACCCTGGCCAGTTCCGGGTTGGCGAGGATGCGGCCCGGGTCGCGAATGTCCGCGTCGAGATACGCCGTCGCGCCCTCGGGCGAGCTGTTCAACAGCTCGTTGGCGTGCGCGAGCACGATCGGGTCGTTGTCCACGTAGACAATGCGCGACTCGGGCGCGATGCTTTGTGCGATCTCGTGCACATTGCCCGCGGTGGGCAGGCCCGCGCCGATATCGAGGAACTGCCGCACGCCCTCATCGGCCAGGTAGGCCACCGCGCGGCGCAGGAAATTGCGGTTTTCCAGCGCGGCGAGCCGGATGGTCGGAAATGCCTCGGCCACCACCTCGGCCGATTCCCGATCGGCCGGGAAGTTGTCCTTGCCGCCGAGCCAGTAATCGTACCGGCGCGCCGGGTGCGGTTTCGACACATCGATCCGCGCGACTGGATCCGAGTCCACAACGCCCTCAATTCATTTCGACTATTGTCATCATGTCAGTCCGAGTTGTGAACCGGTAACGATGGTCCCGTTGCAGCGGCAGGAAGGCCTCCCATGCAATTGCAGTACAGCCCATACGATTTCGATGTTCACAACGATCCGTACCCGTATTACGCGCGGCTGCGAGCGGAGGCGCCGGTCTTCCGTAACGATACCGACGACTTCTGGGCACTGTCGCGTCATGCCGATATCCACGCCGCGTTGAGCGACGCCGACCGGTTCTCGAGCGCGAACGGCGCCATCCGGATGGAGCCCGCATTCTGGGGGCCACAGGCCGAGCAGATGTTCTCTTTCGTGGCGATGGACGCGCCGCGGCACACTAGGATGCGCAAGCTGGTGGTGCGCGCGTTCACCCAGCGCCGAGTGCAGGCGCTGGAACCGCGGCTACGGGAGATCGCGAGAGGGTTGCTCGCGCCGTTGCTCGAGCGCGGCAGCTTCGACCTGATGACCGAATTCGCGGGTCCGTACCCGACCGAGGTGATCGCCGAGTTGGTCGGCGTCCCCGCGGCCGACCGCGACATGCTGCGCAAACTCGGCATGGAAATCATGTACAACGACGAGCAGTCCACCGACCTGCGGCCCGAGGCGATCCAGGCGATCGGCGCGATGATCGGGTACTACACCGAACTGACCATCGCGCGCAGCAAGGACCGCACCGACGACCTGCTGTCCGGCCTGCTCGACGCGGCGGACGGGGACGACCGGCTCACGCCGGAGGAAATCGTCAGCGTGCTGATCCTGTTGGTCGGCGCGGGCATCGAGACCACCATGCTGACCCTCGGCAACCTGTGGCACACCGCGTGGCGGCATCCCGATCAGCGCCGCAAGGCGTTCGACGGGCAGATCGACGCGTGGATCGCCGAGGGCATGCGCTACGAACCGTCGACGCAGAGCATGCTGCGCACGGCCACCGAGGAATTCGCGTTGCACGGCGTGACGGTGCCTGCGGGCGCGCGGATGCTGCTGCTCGTCGGCTCCGCGAACCGCGACCCCGAAGTCTTCGCCGACCCCGACACCTTCGACCTGAGCCGGGACACCCGCCGCTCCCTCAGCTTCGGCCACGGTCCGCACCACTGCCTCGGCATCAACCTCGGGCAGCTGGAGTTACGCGTCGCGTTGCAGGAGATCGTCGCGCAGGTCGCCGACTACGAGATCGATCCCGCCGGCGTGCGCCGCCTGCACTCGTCCAACAACCGGGGCTTCCTCGCGCTGCCCACGACGGTGACGGCCCGCTGAGCGGACCGAACACACACGCCTTCAGCCCTCCTCCCGATACAAAGGTCGACAAGGGAGGGCACTATGACTCGTTATTGGCCCATGACTCGGGACACTTGCGCCATCGGCTCGCCGTTCGGCCCGCGCGAGGGCGGATTCCATACGGGGCAGGACTTTCCGGCGCCGGACGGCACGCCGATCTACGCCTGCGCCGGCGGCACCGTGCTCTACCTCGGTGCCGCCGCGGGCTACGGACAGTGGATTGTCATCGATCATCCGAGCGCCGACGGCGGCGGCGTCAGCGAATACGGGCACATGTGGGACGCGGGCGCGACCGGACTGTCGGTCGGTGACCGGGTCGAGGCCGGGCAGCTGATCGCCTACGTCGGCAACAACGGCGGCTCCACCGGCCCGCACCTGCATCTCAGCGTCATGCCGCACGGCTACGACCCGGGCAACAAGATCGACCCGCTGTTCTGGCTGCGCGGCGCCGCCTATCCCGGCGACTTCCTGTGGGCGCTCGGCGAGGGCGAACAGCGCGAACTGCTGGACCGCACCAGGGAGATCTGGACGCAACTGCAGGGACCGAACGGCCTCGGCTGGCCGCAGCTCGGCCGGAACGCGCAGGGGCGCAACCGTTCCTTCGTCGATGCCCTTGCCGAGATACAGCACTCGGAACACCTGGGTTGACCGTGCTGCCCACGGCGGGCATGGTTGGCCGATGGGCAGTGAAGAGGTCCGCGCCGGGGTGTCGTTGACCAATCTCGACAAGCCACTGTTCGACGGCGCCGAGGCGACCAAGCGCGATCTGGTCGACTATCTCGAGGCTGTCGGCGAGCGGATGGTGCGGCAGCTGCGGGATCGTCCGCTCTCGGTGGTGCGGGTGCGGCCTGGGCAGGAACCGTTCATGCAGAAGAACCTGCCCAAGTACACCCCGGACTGGCTGCACCGGGTGACTGTGTGGGCCGAGAGTTCGCGCCGCGAAGTGACGTACGCGCTGTGCGACGACGTGCGCACGCTGCTCTGGTTCGGCAATCAACGCGCCATCGAATACCACACGACGCTGCTGCTCGCCGACCACAGCACGGGGCCGACGCATCTCGTCCTGGATCTCGATCCGCCTGCCGAGCAGCCGTTCCGGCAGGCGGTGCTCGCCGCGCAGCTGATCCGCACGGCACTGCACAACGACGGGCTCGACGGTGCGGTGAAAACCAGTGGGGCCAAAGGGGTGCACGTCTTCGTGCCGCTGCGCCCCGGCGCCGCGATCGAGGACGTGGCGGCCGCGACCCGCGCGATCGCCGCCAGGGCCGAGCGCATCGACCCCGACCTCGCCACCACCGCGTTCATCCGAGATGACCGCGCGGGCAAGGTCTTTCTCGATTCCACCAGGGCGGGCGGCGGGACCGTCGTCGCGACCTACAGTCCGCGGATTCGCCCCGGCACCCCGGTGTCGTTCCCGGTGGCATGGTCCGATCTCGACTCTGTCGGTCCCCGCGATTTCACCGTGCGCACCGCGGCAGCCCTGCTCGGTGACCGTGACCCGTGGGCTGACGAGATGCCCGACCCGTACGTGCTGCCCGCCGACCTCGTCGCGGAGGGACACACCATTCCCATTGCCCGCGTGCAGGCGATGCACGAGGGCAAACGCCGGGCTCGTGCGCGTCGGGCGAGCGCCGAATCCGAGTAGCGGGCTTCAGATCGTCAGCGGGAGCATCGGGATCGAGTCCTCGTCGAAGTCGACCGGCGGGGCAGGCATGAGCTGCATGTCGCGCTCCTCGGTCCACGCGTAGTGGCGCAGGGTGTTGAACTGGGCGACGAAGTGATCGCGCCAGGTCGGCGCGCCGAAGTTCATCGCGGTGTTGACCTGCAGCCAGCCGGAGGTGCTGAAGTTGACCGAGCCCTCCCAGCACTGCGGGCCGCTCGGGGTGTCAACGACCAGGCCCTTGGTGTGACAGATGTATTTGCGGCCGCTGGTGCTGGTGCCGATGGTGACCTCGACGCCTGCGTCGACGAGCCGGGTCACCACGGGCTTCTGGGTCTTGCCCGAGGATTGGGTGTGATCGAGGTAGAGGTGCAGCGGCACGCCGCGCCGGTGCGCGGCGATCAACGTGTCGGCGGCATCGGTCAGCGTGAAACCGTAGGCGATGAGCCAGGTTTCGCCGGGTCCGGCGACCAGCTCCAGGAATCGGCGCTCGGCTTCCGCGTGGTCGTCCGGCATCAGGTAGCACGTCATCGGACCATCGATCACGAAGGGCATGCCTGCACCGTACCGGCGCGAGCTGCGACAACGAGGCAGGCCGCGCGGCTACTCGCGGACCGCGGCGCGGACGAATCCGTCGGCATCGTCGAGCAGCCTGCGCGCCTCGACCGCATCCACCCCGGCCAGCTGCATGACGATCGCGGTCTTCGCGTTCCCCTCGGCGGCCGCCAGCAGCGTTGCCGCGGTGGCGGGGTCGACACCGGTGGCGTCGGCGATGATGCGGCAGGCGCGGTCGACCAGTTTGGCGTTGGTCGGCTTCATGTCCACCATGCGGTTGCCGTACACCTTGCCCGACCGCACCATGGTCGCGGTCGAGAGCATGTTGCAGACCATCTTCTGCGCCGTGCCCGCCTTCAGGCGGGTCGAGCCGGTCACTACCTCTGGGCCCGTTTCGATTTCGATGCCGACATCGGCGTGCGTGCTCAGCTCGGCGTGCCGATTGCAGGAGACTCCGATGGTGGTGGCGCCGACGGAGCGTCCGTGTCGCAGTGCGCCGATGGCGTAGGGCGTCCGTCCGCTCGCGGCCAAGGCGACGACGACATCGGTGGCGTTGCAGCCGATGGCGTGCAGGTCTTTTGCCGCAAGCGCCGGGTCGTCCTCGGCCCCCTCGACTGCATGGGCGAACGCATCATCGCCGCCCGCGATCAGGCCGATCACCTCGCCGGGGTCGGTGCCGAAGGTCGGCGGGCATTCCACCGCGTCGAGCACCCCGAGCCGGCCGCTGGTGCCCGCGCCGACATAGATCAGCCGACCGCCGCGCTGCCTGGCGGCCACGATCAGCTCCACCGCGCGGGCGATCTCCGGAACCGCCTGCGCCACCGCCGAAGCCACGCCCGCATCCGCGGCGTTCATGGCGCGCAAGATCTCCTCGACCGGCATGGCGTCCAGCGCGGCGGTCCGTGGGTCGGCTTCCTCGGTGCCGAGTGCCCCGATCTCCGTCATGCTCGCCTCCTGTGTCCCTGCGTGCTACGTAGGCCGAACAAGCGATCCGCTCACAGCGCCCGGCGTACCGGGCGGGAGATCCTGCGATCCGCCACCGCGTCATAGGTGCGGCGCAGCGCGGCCGCCGCGGAGGGCCTGCGCTGCAGGACTCCGACATAGAGTGCGTCGACGATGAGCAGCTGGCTCATCCGGCTCGCCATCGCCGCGGAGCGGAAGCCGTCTTCGCGTCCGGCCACCAGCACCGTGTGCGTCGCGGCCCGCGCCAACCTGGACTGCGCGCCCGCCGTCACGGCGACCGTGGTCGCCCGCCTGCCTGCCGCGTGCTCGACGGCGTCGACGACACCGGCGGTCTCGCCGGAATGCGAGAAGGCGATGACCACGTCCCCGGCCTCGAGCAGGCTGCCGCGGACGATCGCGTCGTCCTCGGAAGTGCAGGCGCCGCACCACATTCCGATGCGCGTCAGCTTCTGCGCCATGTCCATCGCGACCAGTCCGGAGGCGCCGATCCCGATGAGCTCGACGCGGCGCGCGTGCGCGAGCGCCTCCACGACCGCGGCCATGGTCGACGGGTCGGCGAGGTCAGCGGTCGCCACCATGCCCTCGGTTTCGAACGCGGTGAGCTTGTACAACACCTTGGCCAGCGGGTCGTCGGCGTTGATATCGGTCGCGAACACGGGGGACCCGTCGTGTTTGCTGGTGGCGGCCAGCGCCAGCCGCAGTTGCGGATAACCTTCGTAGCCAAGCGCTTTGGCCAGCCGGACGACCGCGGACGTGCTGGTCGATGCGCGCTCGGCGAGCTCGTTCACGGTCAACTGGGCCGCGCCGGTCGGGTCGTCGCGGATTACGTGCGCCACGCGCAGCCCCGTCGGGGTGAGCCGCGGGATCGCGGCGAGCAGGCGCGTGCGAACGTCGTCAACCTCGGTCATGGTGCACCACCCTGAGTTGTCGTAGTGGTGCGCTCGGCACGGGCGGAAGCTCGAGCCGGGACGCACCAGGTGTGATCGAACCGAGCACCGTCGCCCGTGTCGCGCCGGTGCACGCGAGGTGACTGCCCGGAATCCCGTGCGCCGTCAGGAAGCCGAGCACGGCGAACGCCGCGGCCTCCTTGGCGGCCGAGGGCAAGCCGAGCTGGTCGGAGGTGCGCACCGGCACTGGACCGCAGTGATCGCGCAGCATCCCCAGCAGGGTGGGATTGCGGGTACCGCCGCCGGACGCGATGACTTCGGTGGGTTCGAAGGGCGCGAGCGCGTCGGCGATGGTTCGGGCGGTCAGGGCGGTCACAGTTGTGACGATATCGCCGGTCGGCGTGGGTGTGTTCTTGAACATGGGCTCGAGGTATTCCCAGTTGAACAGCTCTTTGCCGGTCGTTTTCGGCGGCACGGCTCGGTAGTACGGTTCGGCGAGCAGGGTTTTCAGCAGCGCTTCGTCGATCTTTCCGCGGGCCGCGCGCCTGCCGTCCCTGTCGAAATGCTCCGCGCCGTTGGTGACGAAGGCGACGGTCGCATCGATCAGGGCATTGCCTGGGCCGGTGTCGAAGGCGACCGGGGCGGGACCGGTGATGGTCGCGTTGGCGATGCCGCCGATGTTGAGGGCGACCGGGCGTCCGGGGCGACCGGCCAGCCACAGCAGGTCGAACAGCGCAACCAGGGGCGCGCCCTGCCCGCCCGCCGCGATGTCGCGTGCGCGGAAGTCGCTGACGACCGGCAACCCGGTCAGCTCCGCGATCCAGGCGGGCTGGCCGAGTTGCAGTGTGCCGTACGCCTTTCCGTCGGCCACCCAGTGGAACACGGTCTGGCCGTGCGAGGCGACGAGATCCGCTGTGCCGCTGAAGAACTCGCGCACCGCCGCCTGAGCCGCCGCGGCGAACTCCTGTCCGATCGCGGTGTCGAGCTTGCACACCGCGGCCATGTCGACCGTGCCCGGCGGCATGGCGGCGATGAGCTCGGCGCGCAGCCGGTCCGGGTACGGACGGCTCAGCAGCCCGAGGATGTCGACATGCAGTGTCGTGTCCCGCAGGGCAATGTCCGCTGCGACCGCATCGATCGCGTCGTGCGACGTCCCCGACATCAACCCGACGACGCGCATCAGTGTCTCGTCACTGGGCTACCGCCCCGACCGGCTCGGGCGGGGTCGGTTCCGGCGCCGGATGGAACCGGCTGGTGACTCCGCCGACCACGAGGGTGACGAGCACTCCGATCGGCACGAGCCACTGTGCGGCGATGCCCTTTTTGACCACATTGCCCGCGACGGTGACGTCGATCTTGACCACGCGCACCACGACCGTCATCACGAGCACCGTCACCACGAACGCGACGATCGCGTCGAACTGGTTCGCGCGCTTGACAAGTCGCCCGAGCAGGAACGCGCCGAGCAGCGCGCCGTAGGTGTATCCGGCGATGGTGAGCGCGGTCAGGTAGACATTCCCGGTGGTGGCACTGAATCCCATGGCGCACAACGCCATCAGCACCGCCCACACCAGTGTCATATAACGCGCAAGCTTCAGCAGTGCGGCGTCCGAGATGTCGCGGCGCGAGAAGCTCCGAATGATGTCCGCGACAGTCGAATTCGACATCGAGTTGAGCGCCGAGGACAGCGAGCCCATCGCGGCGCCGAGGATGCCTGCCACCAGCAGCCCGGAAATCACCACCGGCAACCCGTGCAGGATGAAGTTCGGGTACAGATTGTCGGTGGTGGACAGGCCGAGCTCCTTCGGGCTCTTGCCGCCGTTGTAGGACCACAGCAGCGCGCCGACCAGCGAGAAGGCGGCGAACTGGATGGCGACGAAGATGCCGGAGCCGATCATCGCCTTCTGGCTGTCCCGCAGCGACCTGGTCGCCAGGATGCGTTGCACGATCAGCTGATCGGAGCCGTGCGAGGCCATCGCGAAGATCGCGCCGCCGATGATCGCGGTCGGCAGCGCGAAGGTGTTGGTGAGAATATGTGCCAGGCCGAAGTCGGTGTCGAAGATCCGGAACTTGCCGTTCGCCAAGGCATCCGACCAGCCTGCGGCGCCGACGTGGCCGGTGAGGACGCAGATCGCGATGATCGCGCCGGACAGATACAGGCCCATCTGGATGGCATCGGTCCAGATCACCGCCTTGATGCCGCCGAGATAGGTGTACACGACGGTCACCAGCGTGAGCGCGATGATGATGACGTCGTAGCCGAGACTGATGCCGAACTCGCTGAGCAGCAACTTGATCGGGATGGCGGAGGCGAACAGCCGCACGCCCTCGGCGAGCAGCCGGGTGAAAACAAATGTCACCGACGCAACGCCCTGCAGGTAGCGGCCGAACCGCAGGTCGAGGTACTGATAGGCGCTGACGAACCCGCCGCGCTTGTAGAGCGGGATCAGCGCGGTGGCAACCAGGGTGCGGCCGATGATGTAGCCGATGGCCAGCTCCACATTGCCGAAGGCCTGGTCGGAGTACGCGCCGCCGGGGATCGAGATGACGGTGAGCACGCTGGTCTCGGTCGCCACCACCGAGAAACACACGGTCCACCACGGCATTCGGCCTTCGCCGACGAAGTAGTCGCTGCTCGATTTCTGTTTGCCGGACAGCCGTAAGCCGATCCAGGCGATGACGATCAGGTAGACGACGATGACGGCGACATTGAGTGCGTTCATCGCAGCTCCTCGGTGACGCGACTGACTTCAGATGCAAGTTAGTGTCAGACACGTCACAGGTGCTGTCAATGATTGTCAGAGAATTCGTACCACCATTGCCTCCAGCACCGTGCCGGTGTCGACGGCGAGCAGTGCCGCGCCGTCGATCGGCTCGCCGAGCGGAGCGCGGGGATCGGTGCGCTGCGCGATCGCTCGGCGGAGCGGATCCAGCAGTGGTGCACCGAGATTGGTGAGCCCGCCGGTGATCGCGAATGGTGCGGGCTCCGGGATGCCTGATCGATCGATGGTGGCAAGGACCGTGCGCGCGAGTGCGTGCCCGGCCGCGGTCATGATGGCGGCCGCCGTGTCGTCGGTGGTGGCGGCCGCCGCGACGAGCGGTGCGAACTGGGCCGCTAGAAGTGCCGGATTCTCGTGCTGGCCAAGATGTTTCGGCAGATCGTCGAGCACGATACCGTAGTGCGCACTCGCCTCGGCGGCCAAGGCGGTGGGTGCTGCGCGGCCGTCGTGGCAGCGCAAAGCGGCGCGCAGCCCTTCGACACCGATCCATGCGCCGCCGCCTTCGTCCCCGAGGAGCGGGCCCCAGCCGTCGGTCCTGGTGAAGTGCCCCGCCGCGTCGACCGCGGTGGCCACCGCTCCTGTTCCGGCGGCGAGGACGACGCCCGGTGCTCCGCCGAGCGCGCCCGCGTGCGCGGTCACCGCATCGGAGGTGACGGCAATGCCGTGTGCGCCGGGGAGATCGGTGAGTCGCCTGGCGAGTTGCGCGGCGGCATCCGGCGCGGCCGCGGCGCCTGCCGCGCCGATGGACAGTGTGAATGTCGTAGTCGGCGTGGTTATCTGAGCGACGACGTCGCGAATCGCGCGTTCCGCCGCTGCGACACCGCCCGCGTTGGCCAAGCCGGGCGCGCCGGGTGCCGCGGCGGACCGCGTCTGCTGTCCGTCGAGCCGTAGGGAACCGCGGCAGCCGGTTTTGCCGAGGTCGATCGCGAGTACCTGATCGGTCATGCCGATCATCTTGGTAGCTGCCGCGATTCCCGGTCAGGCGAGCCCGAGTGTGGTGGGCGGCCTGTGCACCGAGGAGTCCGTCGACGCCTCTGGTGTGTGTCGGCGAATTACGGTGTGGCGTAACCGATCAGGGCGCCGATGCCCGCGCCGATCGGGACGGTGACCAGCGCGCCGACCCCGCCGAGGAAGAAGCCGATCACCGCGCCGATGCCTGCGCCGATGAGCGCGCCGATGCCCGCGTTGTACTGCTTGCGCGCGATCGTGTCTTCCTGCTCGCCGACGAGTTGTGCCAGGTGCGAGCTGGTTTCCGGGGCGCCGATCGGGGTCAGCCGTAGCGTACGTCCCGCGTCGCCGACCAGGGGTTGTAGCCCGAAGGTCCTGCCCTCGGCGGTGAAGGTCGTCGGTAGTGTCAGCACGACGTTACCTGCGGCGTCGCTCAGGGTGACGGCCGCGCCGTCCATCCGTAGTGCGAACAGGCCCGCGTCGACGGTGGTGATCACCCCGGTACCGTCGGTTGCCGTGGTGTATCCGATGCCATGATCGACGCCATAGGCGCTGACCAGCGACGATGGCTGTTGTGCTGGTTGGGCGTTGACGATGCCCGCGGTGATTCCGGTGGCGCCTACGGCCAGAAGGGCAGTGGCAAATCCTTTGACTTTCATCGTGTTTCCCCACATGTTCTGTCGGCCACGACAGCCGATATTCCGCGTGAAGCCGGATCAGGCCACTTCCATTCTCACCCCGTGACCTGCGCAAAGTGATCGATTCCGCGAACTCCGCGCAACCGGCATTGCGGTCGACCCGCGGCGCGACCGGCCGGAGAAGTCGATCTCATGACAGCGCTCGCCGGAATCGTTACTGTCCGAGGACATTCAACGATGGATCGTGTCGACATGTGCTGGTGACCTCACGCGTGTCGCGGGTTCCTCCTTCTCGACCTCGGGAGAACGCAGTGAGATTCACAAGAGCTGGTGCGTTGACGGCAGCGGTGCTACTAGCGGCGACGCTCGGGCTTTCGGCCTGTTCGTCGGACGACGCGGCGACCGCGGACGTGGTCACGACGAACATCACCGAACCGCAGAACCCGTTGTGGCCAGCCAATATCAACGACAACAACGGCAGCAGGATCCTCGACCGGTTGTTCGCGGGGCTGAAGTACTACGACGCCGACGGTGTCGCCCATGACGACATGGCCGAGAAGATCGAGACGACCGACCGCAAGAACTACCGGATCACTATCAAGCCGAACTGGACGTTCACCGACGGCACCCCGGTGACCGCGAAATCGTATGTCGACGCGTGGAACTACGCGGCGCTGAGCACCAACGCGCAGCTGCAGAGCTATGTGTTCGCCGCGATCGTCGGGTATGACGCGGTGTCAACGGAGAAGCCGACCGCGCAGACGATGTCGGGTCTGAAGGTGGTCGACGACCGTACCTTCACCGTCGAGCTGAAGGCGCCGTCCATCGATTTCGAGCTCGGCCTCGCCTACACGCCGTTCTATCCGCTGCCGGAGGTGGCGTTCAAGGACATCAAGGCGTTCGGGGAGAACCCGATCGGCAACGGCCCGTACAAGTTCGCCCGCACCGGCGCCTGGGAGCACAACGTCAAGGTCGACCTGGTGCCGAACCCGGACTACAAGGGCGGACGGCCCGCAAAGAACAAGGGCCTGCGGTTCGTGATGTACCAGTCCTTCGACACCGCCTACCAGGACCTGTTGGCCGGCAATCTGGACGCGCTCGACACCATTGCGGACAGCGCGCTGAAGTCGTACGAGAAGGATCTCGGCGATCGGGCGATGACCAAGCCGACCGCGCAGAACCAGCACGTCAGCAGCCAGACCAACATCCCGCACTTCGGCGGGGACGAAGGCGTGCTTCGCCGCAAGGCGTTGTCGATGGCGATCAACCGAGAACAGATCTGCCAGAACATCTTCCACGGCACTCGCGTTCCGTCCAAGGACTTCACCGCGATCACGTTGCCCGGCTTCAAAGCCGATCTGCCCGGTGCCGAGGTGCTGAAGTACAACCCGGAGCAGGCGAAGAAGCTGTGGGCCCAGGCCGACGCGATCTCGCCGTGGTCGGGCACCTACGAGATCGCCTACAACTCCGACGGCGGCCACCAGGCCTGGATCGAGGCGGTGGCCAACAGCATCAAGAACGTCTTGGGCATCGAGGCCATCGGTTCGGCCTACCCGACGTTCAAGGACATCAGGACCGCGATCACCAACAAGACGATCGGCAAGGCGTTCCGCTACGGCTGGCAGGGTGACTACCCGACGATGCTGCAATTCCTGACGGCGGAGTACTACAGCTTCGCGGGCACCAACAACACCGGCTACAACAAGCCGGAGTTCGACAAGCTGCTCGACGACGCGCTGGCCGCGCCGTCGCTGGAGGAGTCCTACAAGATCGTCGCGCAGGCCCAGGCGATGCTCTTCCGGGACATGCCGGACATCCCCGTGCTGGACTTCGTGGCAGCGGCAGGCCGGTCGGAGAAGGTGAAGAACGTCGAACTCACCTGGAACGGACAGTTCGACTACGAGAACATCGAGAAGTAGCCCGATTGCCCACCGCGCCGCCGACATTCGCCGGCGCGGTGGGTACAAGTGCGCCTGCCGCCGCAGCGTGCGCTGCGGTCCGGGTAGGCTGACCCGTCGATCGGGCACGCAGCAGCTGAGGGCGGTGGCGGAATGAGCGAACAGGTATCCGAATCCATGACGGAGACAACAACGGTCGCTGTCGAGGTGCCTGCGGCGCCGGAACAGCTGACAATGCTGCGCGCACTCGCCGAGACGGTGCTGCTGATCGCGGACTTCGGGCTCGACGAGGTGACCGACATCCGGCTCGCCCTCGACGAGATCGCGACCGTGCTGATGGGCGAAGCCGTGCCTGGCTCGACCATCTCCTGCGCGTTCACCTACCGCGACGGCGTGCTGAACGCGCAGATCCGCGCGGTGAGCGACACCGAGGACGAGGTCGGCGCCAGCGGGTTCGGCTGGCACATCGTGCAGACCCTGACCGATTCGGTGACCGCGACCAAGGCGCCGTTCGACGCCGGGGTCGCCGGCTACCCGACCGTCGTCGAGTTCGTCTGGGCCCGGGGTGGCCTCGATGAACAATGACCAGTCGAAGGCGGGCACCGAGGCGCGCCGACGCGGCGGTGACAGCTACGACAACATCGAGCCGATGTTCCACGAGCTGGCCGCGCTCGACGCCGACGACCCGCGGCGCGCGGTGGTGCGCGACGAACTGATCAGCCGGTGTCTGCCGCTGGCCGAACACATCGCCCGCAAGTTCACCGGGCGCGGCGAGAACTTCGACGATCTGCTGCAGATCGCCAGGGTCGGCATGGTCGCCGCCGTCGACCGGTTCGATGTCTCGCACGGCTCGCCGTTCCTCGCGTTCGCGGTCCCGACCATCATGGGCGAGGTGCGCAGGCACTTCAGGGACTACACCTGGTCGGTGCGAGTTCCTCGGCGGCTCAAGGAGATTCAGCAGACCATCGCCCCGGCGATCGAGACACTTGCCCAGCGGCTCGGCCGGATGCCCAAGGCGCGCGAGATCGCCGAGGAACTCGGCGCCGATCTGGTCGAGGTCACCCAGGCGTTGATCGCGCGCAACGCCTACCAGACCTCCTCGATCGAAGCGGGCCTCGACAGCGACGACGACAGCGCGCCGCGCTCACCGCTGGACACCCTCGGCGCCGAGGCGCCGGAGTATCAGACGGTCGAGGACTACCTCGCGGTGCGACCGCTCATCGAGGCGCTGCCGGAACGCGAACGACAGGTGCTGGTCATGCGGTTCTTCGAGGCCAAGACCCAGGATCAGATCGCCGCGCAGCTCGGCGTCTCGCAGATGCAGGTGTCGCGCATCTTGGCCAAGACCCTCAATACGTTGCGGGAACAGGCGATGCGCGACTGACCGGTGCGGGGCGCGGTCGTCCTCGGCGAATCGGGCTACGGTGGCTTGGATAGTCGACCGACTACGGTGGCTTGGATAGTCGACCGACTGCGGTGGCTTGGACAGCCGACCGACGAACGGGGTAAGTCTTGAGCAGCGACAACGCGACGCGGCTAGCGGTGCTGATCGACGCCGACAACGCCCAGCCCGGCATCGCCGACGGGTTGCTCGCGGAGGTGGCCAAGTACGGGACGGCGCATGTGAAGCGGGCCTACGGTGACTGGACGAGCACGAACCTGAAGGGCTGGAAGGATCAGCTGCTCGCGCAGTCGATTCAGCCGATCCAGCAGTTCGGCTACACCACCGGCAAGAACGCCACCGACTCGGCGATGATCATCGATGCGATGGATCTGCTGTACACCGGCAACCTGGACGGCTTCGTGATCGTGTCCAGCGACAGCGATTTCACGCGATTGGCCAGCCGACTGCGCGAATCCGGGCGCACCGTCTACGGATTCGGCCAGCACAAGACCCCGAAGCCGTTCGTCGCCGCCTGCGACAAGTTCATCTATACCGAAAACCTCACCGGCACAACGGAAGAATCGCCGACCACGACGCGGCGCACGACGGCCAACCAGCTGAAGGGCGACGCCAAGCTGACGAACCTGTTGCGCAACGCCGTCGACGCCGCGTCCGACGATTCCGGCTGGGCCACCCTGTCCAGCGTTGGGTCCATCATCAACAAGCAGCGCCCCGACTTCGATCCGCGCACCTACGGCTTCAGCAAGCTCGGTGAACTGTTCAGCGCCACCACCCTTTTCGATCTGGACACGCGCAGTCCTGGTGAGGGGAAGCAAGCCATCACGTATGTGCGCGACATCCGTACCCGTCCGGCGGCGAAGTGAACCGTGGCTCAGCCGTAGTGCGCGGCGCCTACTTCGGTGCGATGATCTCGAGCTCACGCAGATCGGGACGGGTCGCCGGATCGGCCGCGGTGACGTCGAGGCGGAGGTAGCGGGCGGTCGTCGAGGTCGTGGGCGCACCGGTTGCCGGGTCGAGGGTGAGCGTCGTCCAGGTGTGGTTGTCCGGTGAGCTCGCGATCGTGCTCGGCACAGGGCTCGACCAGTGCGGAAGTATCCGGCCGAGAACGGTTTCGGCGCCGAGGTCGACGGTGAGCGAGCCGTGCGCCGCGTCGGGCGCCCAGCCGGTGGCGGTGCTGCCGTCGACCGCCGCCTCGGCGTAACGGCCCGGTTCCGCCGAGCTCGCGGTGACCGGCTTGCAGCGGGCGAGGTTGTCGGTGGCCGCCAGGTCGGGGCGTCGGGTCTGGATGGTGAGCGGCCTGTCTCGGCTGAGTTCCTTGGTGCCCGCAGGCGTGCGCACGTGCATCGCCGCACCGTCTTTCAGGATGATCCGTGTCTCCTTCGGGCCGATGTCGGCGTCGAAAATGCGTCCCTGCCACTGCATGCCACGCAGGCGCAGCCCCGAGCCGAGCTCCGGCGGCAGCATCGGATCGACGCGGACCTCGTCGGCGCGCAGCCGCAGCCCGAGCAGTCCGTTGGTGAAGGTCTGCAGGAATCCGCCTGCCGCGGTCGTGAAGGTGAAGGCCGGTGCACCGGCCAACGGATCCCGGACACCCGCCTTGTCGCCGCGTGCCTCCGCGAACTGACCGAACGGCGCGCGCTCGAAGGGACGAACGGCCCGGTCGAGATAGGTGTTGGTCGCACAGCCTGGCAGGCCGAGTGCCGCGGCGGCGATGGCATGCACCGAGTCGGTCATCGCGGGACCGTCCGGATCGGTGCGCTCGGCGTAGTAGGCCAGGGTGTTGGCCGAAACCTCCTGCGACATAGGCCATTCCAAGGGGTAGAGCAGCAGCACCGTATCCGCCTGCTTGATCGGTGTTCCCGGATACCCGTCGTACTGGGCGAACACCTGCCTGGCGGAGTCGAACGGTATCCGCAGGTGGTCGGCGATCGTGGTCCACGCGGGCGGGACCGGTTCGCCGAGGATCTGGGCGGCGTTCGCGGCGTTGCGCAGTGCGAGCGCGGCGACCGCGTTGGTGTACGCCCCGTCCTTGACGCCGTTGCTGTATTCGTCCGGACCCGCGACGTTGTCGATCGAGTAACTGCCATCGGCGTTCGGAGTCACCCGGGAGGTCCAGAATTCGGCGAGGTCTCGCATGATCGGCCAACTGCGGGTGCGCAGATAGTCGGTGTCGCCGGTGCCGAGGTAGTACTGCCAGGCCGCAAGGGAGATATCGCCCTGCAGATGGATCTGGATCAGGCAGTGCGGTGGATCCCAGCTGTGGCATTCCTCGAGGGCGCCACGGCTTTCGCTGGTCCACGGGTAGAAGGCGCCGCGCAAGCCGAGCTGTTGCGCGTTCGCCTGCGCGGCGGGCAGCGTCTTGTATCGGTACTCCACCACGGATTTCGCGAGCTGCGGCGACAGCTGGAGCAGCACGGGGAACATGAAGATCTCCGCGTCCCAGAAGATCGCGCCCGCGTAGTTGTCGCTGCTGAGCCCTACCGGTGACATGCTGTTGTCCTGGCGGGAATTCGTGGCCGAGTACAGCGAATAGAGCGCCCCGCGCGCCCACGACTGCAGCTTCGGCGAGCCGGGGATCTCGATATCGCCCTGCCACAACGACCGCCACGCCTGTGCCGAGTCCGCGAGCAGGTCGGGCCAGCCCTTGCCGGC
Source organism: Nocardia sp. NPDC049149 (assembly GCF_043197455.1). NCBI lineage: Bacteria > Bacillati > Actinomycetota > Actinomycetes > Mycobacteriales > Nocardiaceae > Nocardia > Nocardia sp. NPDC049149. Next base: position 74,210 of record NZ_JBICTD010000002.1, on the reverse strand, counting down.
TGCGCGTTCGGCGGCCTTCACCGCGGCGGTCGCTGGGTCCGGTGCGGTCAGCGTCGTGTCGACGCCGACGAATTTGGTTACCTCGTAGGACTTTCCGGCCTGCACCGCGAGCTCGGCCCGCTGGCTGACGGTGTGCTCGGGTGTGGCGGTGGGCTGTGCCTGCCTGCTCAACACCGAGGCGACCGCGCCATCGACACCGGTGCCGTCGGTGCGAAAACCGACGCGGATGCTGTTGTCCACTGCCGCGCTGTCGGTGCGCGTCATCCGGCGGGCACCGGCGCCGTCGAGCAGATCGGTCACCGTCAGCGCGCCGGACCACCGGGGGACGACGGTGAGATGGACTGCGCCGACATGCTGTTCGGCCCGATCCGCGATGACGTCGTACACCAGATCGGTGACCTTGCCGTCGCGGCTGGTCCAGGTGAGCGCGGTGCGCACCAGTCCGCAGCGCAGAAACCGCGTCTGACGGAAGTCGGTGATCCGATCAGCGGGAGTGCCGACGCCATAGGTGTCGTCGCCGACGCCGACGGTGAGCGTCGACCAGTTCGGGATCGCGGCCGCCACCTCACGATCGTCGGCGACGCCGGGGGTATGTCCGTACAGACCCGCGACGAACGCGCCGTCATAGCGAGGGGTGTACAGCGGCCAGCCGGTCGGCTCGCCGGTCTCGGCGTAGCCCATCCCGCGCGGCGGCACCCGCAGCCCGAGATAGCCGTTGCCGACGAAGGGATGCGCGTCGAACGCGGCGTCCACGTCGGTATGCGACGACACCCAGCCGGGCGCGGACAAGTCGTCGTCACCGGGGCAGACCGGCGCCGCCGCGTCGCGGCCGGCCTGCCGGACCGCGAACAGCACGCCGAAGGCCACCACCGCCAGCGCGACGACGAAGGCGATGCCCACCAGGACCTTGGTGCGAGAAGCCAAACCGTACCTCCATGTGCCGCATGGACGATCGTGTCGTGCTCGGATATCGGACCCGAGTCGAGGCAAGCACGACCCGGGGATGGCCGACCAGCAGTCATCCTATGATCGAGCGCGGAGCCCGAGGCGTCGCCTGCCCCCACGCGTGGCGACCGGGGTCATGTTGCCGACGACGAGGAGCCGATTCCTGATGCCAGCCATGCCCGCCGACCCGACCGCGCTGCACCCGATGCCTGAGCAGACCAGGGTGGTGTTGCTGCGACCCTTGATCACCTCGCCGCTGATCGAGGTCGGCGAGTTCTCCTATTACGACGACCCCGCCGAGCCGACCGCGTTCGAGACCACGAACGTGCTGTACCACTACGGGCCGGAGAAGCTGATCATCGGGAAGTTCTGCGCGCTCGGCGAGGGCGTGCGGTTCATCATGAACGGCGCCAACCATCGCATGGACGGTCCGTCGACCTTCCCCTTCCCGATCATGGGCGGTTCCTGGTCCGACCACTTCGATCTGCTCACCGGCCTGCCTGGCCGCGGAGACACCGTGATCGGCAACGACGTGTGGTTCGGTTACCGCACCACGGTGATGCCCGGTGTGCGGATCGGCCACGGTGCGATCGTCGCGTCGGGTTCCGTTGTCGTCGACGATGTTCCCGATTACGGCATCGTCGGTGGCAATCCGGCGAAGCTGATCCGCCGTCGCTACCCCGACGAGGACATCAGCAAACTGCTCGAGCTGGCCTGGTGGGACTGGCCGATCGAGCATCTCACCGCGCACCTGCGCACGCTCATGTCCGGCAGCGTCGACGAGTTGGCGGCCGTTGCGCCGTAACCGAATTCGTCGTCGCGGCGGTTACGGGGTCGCGGTGCGGGCGTTCGGGTCGAAACCGCCGGGGATTTCGTAGATCACGCCGGTGAAGGTGGCGCCGAAGAGGCGGCCTGCGGAGAAGCCCGCCGTGCCTCGGCCGTAGCTCAGCACGCTGGTCAGCGGGTTGCCCGCGCCGAGAACGCAGTACTGGTTCGGCGCGTCGATGCGGATGACCTGGCCTGCCGTGTTGAACGGAACCACCGGCCGGTCCAGGGAATCCAGCGTCAGCCCGTCCGGTGCGTCGAGTGCGTCGCCGCCGCCGAGATCGAGCAGCGACTGGGGCGCACCGGGATTGGCGGTGGGGATCCGGCTCACCCCCGGGTTGACGAATGTCCGTCCGACATAGAGGTATTCGTCGTTCCTGTCGAGCACCGCGCCGTTCGCGCTCGGGAACGACGTCCAATCGGCCTGGACAACGCGATTCGGGTAGACGCGGCCGATCAGGTTGCCGAAGTCGTTGGTGGCGTAGACGGTTCCGTCCTGCGCGACGTCCAAGCCGTTGGCGGCGCTGAGCCCCGCGGCGAACGGCGTCATCGCACCGGTGTCCGGATCGAGCTCGACGATCCCGGCGTGCCGCTGGCTGTCGCCGGAGAAGACCCTGGCGTCCGCGCCGAAGCCGACGAGCAGGGTGCCTGCCGGTGTCCAGGCGAGCGCGCCGGCGCCACCGCTCGGCACGGTCGCGATGGGCACCGGGATCGCCCCGGGTGCGTCGATCCGATACACCCGCCCGCTCTGCAGCTCCGTCGTATAGGCCCGGCCCCGGGCGTCGACGGTCAACCCTTCCAGTGCTCCTGGCAACGTCGCGGCCACGATCGTCGGCTGGCCTGCGCCCGCGCACACCGGCGCGGCCTGCGCCGTCGGCGCGGTCACCGCCGACAAAGCGGCGAACGTCAGCGCCGCCACGGTGAGCGCCGTCTTCTCCATAGTGTTCATTGCCCACCTCGGCTGTGTCCGATGAGGCGAGTCGCGGCGGTCGCGCGCGAATCGCGGGGAAACCCCGTGCAGTATGCGCCCGTCCACGCCGGATGCCTGCCATCTCGATGGTGGTGGCGTGGCTCCAGAGGATCAGCGCCACACCGTGATTGCGCACGGCGCCGCAGGGGTTACGCTTCGGAGCGGTCCACCGGGGTGGCGGACCCGAGGTGCTGGTCGCCTCCGGCGTGAAGGGACTGGTGCGCTATGAACGACGAGAACGAGATGCCGCCGTTCGCGGAGATCATCAACGGGGCACTGGAATTCACCATCCCGGTCGCGCACAAAATGGGGGTGTCCGCGGTCGAGGTGCGGCCCGGCTTCGCGGCGACCACGGTGCCGATCGAGGGCAACGGCAACCACTTCGGAGTGATGTATGCCGGGGTGCTGTTCACCGTCGCGGAGATTCTCGGCGGGGCGATCTCGATCGCCTCCTTCGACAACTCGGCGTACTACCCGCTGGTGAAGGACCTGCACGTGTTCTTCCGCAAGCCCGCCAAGACCGATGTGCGCGCCGAAGCGAGCCTGCCCGCGGCGGAGATCGCCAGGATCGCCGACGAGGCCGCCGCCAACGGAAAGTCCGACTTCACCCTGCGGGCCGTGGTCACCGACGCCGATGGTGTGGTTGTCGCGGAGACTGAGGGGCTCTACCAGCTGCGTGCCCACGGCAAGTAGGGCCGTTTTCGGGCCGCAACGGCCCGCTGCGGGCCGGATTCTCCGGTGCGGAGTGCGCACCATGAAACTGTCATTTCGGGCACCCGGGCGTGTCCGGTACGTGTCATGTATTCACGTGCGATCGACGGCACAATTTCGTAGTGATCTCGGCCACATAACGAAGCAATAACTTAGTGTTTAAGTACCGCTTTCTCGCTGCGTAGTGCAGCTAAACGGCCTTCTCTCGAGTAATGGTTGAGGCAATTCGTCCTTGATTGGCGCGTGATTGGTGGCGATTTCTCAGCTACCGTCCTCATTCAGCTCGGATCCATGCCGGGCCAGAACTCGAATCGTTGAATGCCGGTCACCCTGTCCCGCGGTTCGAGGCTCCCAGACCTTCCTGGGGACAGGAACGCGACGCCGCGTGCGTCACGTTGGTGGGCGCAGGCAGAAAACCGGACATCCCATGATGCGTACTCGTATGTTCAGCACCCGTGTTCTCGGCTTCACCGCTGCGCTTGGCGCCCTCGTCGCGATCCCGTTCAGCCTGGCCACCGCCACCGCGTCCGCGCACAACTGGGACGCCGTCGCGCAGTGCGAGAGCGGTGGCAACTGGGGGATCGAGACCGGCAACGGCTTCTCCGGCGGGCTGCAGTTCACCCAGAGCACCTGGGAGGCCAACGGCGGCGTCGGCAGCCCGAGCAACGCGAGCCGGGCCGAGCAGATCCGCGTCGCGGAGAGCGTGCTCGCCACCCAGGGCCCCGGCGCATGGCCGGTGTGCGGCGCCTACCTCTGACCTGCGCGAGTGCCCGGCGGCTGCCGCTGCCACGCCGCAGTCGCCGGGCAATTTCAGGGCGATTTGATTCGTCCTAATAAATGGGACTTGCTCTTGTCTTGTCGACTTCGATGTGCTTTCGCTTTCTTATTGCCGCATCAATGTCTTTCGAGCGAGCATTCAGATATTTCGTCCCATCATTCATAACTAGAACACGTTTCGGTCTCGTGTCGTGAAATGCCTGCGGGCGGTGGTGTCGCTCACTAGCCTGTTGCCACCCCGGCTACTCGTACTCGCCTCGCCATTAGAGCCAGACGAGATGCCGTGGCTAGAAAGGCATCTCGATCATGAGCTCGACGACCACGGCGGCACCGCCGACCATTCTCACCGGGTTGTGGCAGCGCAAGCTTCCGCACTATCCCGATACTCCCGCCCGCTCCTGGTACCTGGCCGTCGTGGTCATCACCTCGATCGCGCTCTATTACCAGCTGTTCGTCACCGGCGCGGTGGGCAACGAACTGATCGCCTACTTCGGGCTGTCGTTCGCCTACTTCGTCTGGATCTTCATCATCGGCGCCGCGTTCGGCGCCGCCGCCTCGGTGCTCGCCGGGGTGCTCGACCGGTGGGGCCGGGCCAATATCGTCGCCTACGGCGTGGTGATCGTCTCGCTGCTCACCCTGGTCGCGGTGCCCGCGACCACGACGAAAGAGCAGTATCTCGTCGTCTACTGTCTGGTGAGCATCGTCGAGGGCGCGGTGCTGGTGGCGACGCCCGCGCTGATCAGGGACTTCTCCCCGCAGCTCGGCCGCGCGTCCGCAATGGGCTTCTGGACCCTCGGCCCGGTCATCGGCGCACTGGTCACCACCGCGATCTCCACCAGGACGCTCGACGCGCACCCCGACTGGCAGTACCACTACCGGCTGTGCGGGGTGATCTGCCTGGTGATCTCGGTGATCGCGGTGGTCGGACTGCGCGAGCTGAGCCCGCAGCTCCGCGACCAGATCATGGTGTCGCTGCGCGACCGGGCACTGATCGAGGCGCGCGCCCGCGGCCTCGACGTGCAGCAGCTGGAACAGGGGCAGTGGCGACAGATGCTGCGGCTCAACATCGTCGGATCGGCGTTGGCGATCAGCCTGTTCCTGGCCTTCTTCTACACGATCGTGTCGTTCCTCCCGGTCTATATGGCGACGAACTTCGGCTTCAGTCCGGCCAAGGCCAACGCGCTCGGCAACTGGTACTGGACGGCCAACGCGATCGCGCTCGTCCTGGCCGGCATCGCCTCGGACTATCTGAAGGTGCGCAAACCGTTCATGGTCGTCGGCGCGGTGATCAGCATCGTCGGGATGTACCTGTTCATCGGCTACACCGACGAGCCCACGACCGGGTACTACACCTTCGCGTGGGTGTTCGCCGTCATCGCCGTCGGCACCGGCATCGCCTACTCCACCTGGATGGCCAGCTTCACCGAGACCGTCGAGGAGCGGAATCCGGCGGCGACCGCGGTGGGTCTCGCGGTGTGGGGCGGCACCCTGCGCAGCGTTGTCACCGTGGTGTTGTTCGGGTTGCTCGTCGTGGTGAACGCGGCGGGTCCGCTCGTCAACCATGGTCAGCGGCTGCAGGAAATCCAGGCGGCCTACGGGCCGCAGCTCGCGACGATCCAGCAGGTCGGACCGGAAACCCTTGCGGCACTTGGCAAGAACCCGAACGACCAGGCCGCCCAGTTGACGGCGCTCACCAAGCTGACCGGTGCGACGCCCGCCGAGATCCAGGCAACCGTCGGGCTCAGCACCCGCTACCCCGAGGAACTCGCCACGCTGCAGGCCATCGAGCCGGCCACCCAGGCGGCGCTCGCGGCGGATCCGCGCGATGCGATGGCCGGGCTCGCGGCCGTCGGTCAGGTCGCGAAGAAGTTCGGGACGCCGCCGGACCAGGCAATCGCGCGGCTCACCGCGGTGCAGCAGATACCGCCCGCCGAGCTCGCCGTCGCCGCCACCGTCGGCCCGAAGCTGGAGAAGGCCGGAGCCCAACTACAAGCGGTAGGCACCATTCCCGCGGCGGACCAGGAATACCTGGCCGCGCACGGGAAAGAGGTGCAGCAAGCCAAGGCCGATTCCCCGAAGCAGTGGGAACGGTGGTGGTGGATCTGCCTGCTCGCCCAGGTCGCCTTCCTGCCGTTCATCTTCCTGATGGCTGGGCACTGGAGCCCGAAGAAGGCCGCCGCCGAGGCCGAAGCGCACGATCGGCAGGTGCAGCAGGAACTCGCGGCGTTGACCCCACAGCCCGCCGAGCGGTAAGCGGGCTATTCGACGCCGAGGGCGACCTCGGTCGACTTGATCAGCACCTTTACCGGGACGCCGTCGGCGAGTTCGAGATCGTCGGCGGCGGCGCGGGTGATCGACGAGGTGACCTCGTCGCCGCCGGCCAGGCGGACCCGGACGACGGCCATGGCCTCGCCGCGGGTCACCGAAACGACAGTGCCGTCCAGTTGGTTGCGGGTGCTCAGTCGCATGTCGGCGAGCATACGCAAGCCTGATGCCTGCGCAGGGATTTGCGGGCGGTGTCTAACGGGGGATAGCCGACGGCAGCGGATGATCCGGTTCGAGGGCAGGCAAGCCGTCCAGGCTGCTCGCGTTGTCGCCGACGATGCGTTTGGCGAAATCGTCGTCGGTGCGTCTGGCATGCAAGGAGTCGAGAACCGGGCGCTCGTCGACGAGCTCCAGGTAGGGGACCGAGTAGCCGCAGGAATCGGCGATCCGGTCGATGTCGACGATGATGGCCGCGCGGATGCCGGGATGCTGCAGGCCGAAATGCGGTCGGAGGTCGTCGAATTCGGCGGAGTCCGGCCGAGCCACCCGGCCGGTGCCGAAGAGACGCAAGATCTTCGAGGTGCGGGTGAACGAGCAGAACATGATCGTGATGCGCCCGTTCTCGCGCAGGTGGGCGATGGTTTCCGCGCCGCTGCCGTACAGATCGAGGTAGGCGACGGTGTGGTCGTCCAGAATGGCGAAGGTGTCGCGATAGCCCTTGGGGGACAGGTTGACCCGGCCGCCGTCGGAGGGTGCGGTGGCTACGAAGAACATCGATTGCTCGCCGATGAACTTGCGCAGTGCGTCGTCGAGGTGCGAGAAGACCTTCGCCATCGGGGCCCCTTCCCTGGTCGTCCATGCGGGGACGTCAGTTCGAGGGTAACGCCGCTGCCGGACCGCACTGTGCGGCTGAGGCCCAGATCACTTGCCGGTCCAGGCGCTAGGCCCGCCAGAGTTGTTCGCCCGCGCGGGAGATGACGATGTTCGGGATCACCGCGTTGCGTGAAAGGCGGGTGATCGCCAGCACCATCTCGGCGATGTCGCCTGGGGTGAGCATCGCGGACTGGTCGAGGACGTCGCGTTTCCATGCGGTCATGTCGGTGTCGACGTAGCCCGGCGAGATGGCGGTCGCGGTGACACCGTTGGCCGACTCCTCCAGGGAGACGGTTTCGCAGAGCGAGATCAATGCCGCCTTGGTTGCGCCGTAGGCGGCCAGGCCCGCTTCGCCGATGACGCCGGTGATGGATGCCAGCGCAACGATTTTCGCGCCACGCCGCGGGTCGTCCGCCGCGCTCTTGCGCAGCAGCGGGAGGGCGGCCTGGATCAGCGTGATGGGGGCGCGGAAGTTGACGTCGAGCATCCGCTCGTAGGTCTTCGGGGGCATATCGGCGACGGTGCCCGCCGTGCCGGTGCCCGCGCTCAGCACGAGGGCATGCAGACCGGCGAAGCGCTCGGCATGGGCGTGGACGAGGGCGCGGACCTGATCGGGATCGTTCATCTGGGCGACAACGGGATACACCTCGGCGCCCGTCTGCTCGCGCAGCCTGGCCGCGGTGTCGGTCAGCGCGTCCTGGTTCCGCGCGGCGATGGTCAGGTGGTAGCCCTCCTCGGCCAAGCGGCGGGCGACCTCGGCGCCGATGCCGCGGGAGCCGCCGGTGACGAGGGCGCTGCGCACGCTCATGCGAGGCTTTCCGATCCGGCGTCGAGGAGCAGCGGCACGGCGGCGCCGATCTGGGCGAAGCCGTCGCCCACCGTTTTGCCCGCAAGGAAGCGCTGGTGGATGCCCTCGGCGATGACCGCGAGTTTGAAATAGCCGAGTGCGCGGTAGAACGGGAGTTGGTCCAGCGGGTAACCCGTTGCGGTGGCGTAACGTTCGGCGACCTCGTCGACGGAGAGGAAGCCCGGGTTCGCGCTCGGTGCGTGCCGGACGCCGAGCACCGGCTCGCAGCGGGCATCCCAATAGACCTGGAGTAGGCCGAGATCGGCGAGCGGGTCGCCGAGAGTCGCCATCTCCCAGTCCACGACGGCGGCGATGCTGCCGAAGTCGGTGCGGGCCACGATCGTGTTGTCCAGTCGATAGTCGCCGTGCACGATGGTCTCGCCTGCCTGCTCCGGTATGGACCTGCCCAAGGCGTCGGTCAGCCGGTCGAGGGAATCGAGTTCGCGAGTGGCGACCCGGTCCCATTGGCCGCGCCAGCGTTTCACCTGTCGGGCCAGATAGCCTGCGGGACGGCCGAACTCGGCGAGACCGACGGCGGCGTAATCCACCGCGTGCAGTGCGGCCAGCGTGTCGACCAGGGCTTCGGAGCAGGCTCTGGCCTGCTCGACGGTGAGGGCGGCGGTCTGGTCGCCGTCCTGCAGCACATGGCCGTCCACGAAGGAAACGACCGCGAACGGCACGCCGATCACCTCGGTGTCCTCGCACAAGGCGATCGCCTGTGCGACAGGGACATTCGTGCCCTGCAAGGCGGCGACGATGCGATATTCGCGGGCCATGTCGTGCGCGGTCGGCGTGAGCGGGCCCAGCGGCGGGCGGCGCAGCACCCAGTCGTGCACGCCGTCACCGATCCGGTAGGTGAGGTTGGACTTGCCGCCCTTGAGCAGGGCCGCGGTAAGCGGACCCGTGGTGCCGGGCACTTCGGCGTCGAAATACCGTTGCAGCGCGGGGAGATCGAGCCCGGCCAGTGCCGCGGTCATCGGATCGCCCCTACCGTGTTTTGCTTCGGGGTGCGGATCATCCGAGGCGCTCGATGATGGTGGCGTTCGCCAATCCGCCTGCCTCGCACATGGTTTGCAGGCCGTAGCGGGCGCCGGTCTGTTCGAGGTGGTTGACCATGGTGGCCAGGATACGAGTGCCCGACGCGCCGAGTGGATGGCCGAGGGCGATCGCGCCGCCGCGCGGGTTCAGTTTGGCCGGGTCTGCGCCGATTTCGTGCTGCCAGACGAGTGGGACCGGGGCGAACGCCTCGTTCACCTCGTAGGCGTCGATGTCATCGATGCTCAACCCCGCCCGTTCCAGGACTTTGCGGGTGGCCGGAATGACCGCGGTGAGCATGAGCAGCGGATCGTCACCGACCACCGAGAATGCGTGGAACCGCGCCCGCGGCCGCAGGCCGAGCTTGGTCGCCGCCTCCTCGCTCATGATCAGCGCGGCCGAGGCGCCGTCGGTCAGCGGCGACGAATTGCCCGGCGTGATCGACCATTCGATCTCCGGGAACCGGCGGCTGAACTGCTCATCGACGAACGCGGGCCGCAAACCCGCCAGGCCTTCGGCGGTCGTGCTCGGCCGGATGGTCTCGTCCGCGGTCAGCGTGCCCGCGGCCACCAGCTCCTTGTCGAACCCGCCTGCCGCCGCGGTCTCGGCGGCAAGTCGATGCGACCGTGCCGCGAACTCGTCGAGTGCCGCCCGATCGAACTTCCATCGCGCACTGATCACCTCCGCCGCAATCCCTTGCTGCACAAGACCATCCGGATACCGATGGGCCAACGGCCCCTGATTCGGATCCTTGCCCTGCGCATTGGAGAACATCGGCGCCCGGCTCATCGACTCCACCCCGCAGGCGATCGCGATGTCGTACGCACCCGACAGCACGCCTTGCGCCGCGAAATGCGCCGCCTGCTGACTGGACCCGCACTGCCGATCCACCGTCGTCGCAGGCACCGACTCCGGAAACCCCGCCGCCAGCGCCGCCGTCCGACTGATGTTGAACGCCTGCTCCCCACTCTGCGTCACACACCCGCCGACCACATCGTCCACCAACGCCGGATCAAGCCCATTCCGCGCCACCAACTCGCTCAACACCCCGGCAAGCAACGTCGCCGGATGCACCCCCGACAACCCACCCCCAACCTTGCCCTTCCCGGATGGTGTACGAACAACATCGACGATGACGGCGGACCGCATAGCCCTCTCCGATCAGCTAAGTTAGTAGAGATTCTCTACTAAGTTAACACGGATTCGCTACCGTAGGCAGCGGTCCTGGCTCTACCTCCAGGTCGAATTCCCACTCGAAGATCGCTTCGAGGCTATCGGCGACGAGAGCGGCTTCGAACCATTCGTACAGTTGCTGTGGGTCGGATTCTCGGACTTCCTCACGCACGTCGTCCGGCACCGTGAAGCCCCGTTTGGCGAGGGTCCGAAGGAGCAATTCTGCGAGGGTTTCCCTTGCTCCGCGCACAAAATGCCAGACGTAGCTTTCGGCATAGAACTTTGGGCAGGCTGGATTGATGACGCTGTCGACGGCCTCGTCGTAGAAGGCCATCGAGTCGCCGTCATCGAGCAGCCTGTTCGCCCAGTCCTGGTGAAGGCCCATGGTCGCGGGCTCAGTGGTCGAAGACAGATTCGATGGTGTCGGCCGACATCGCTCTGTCGGCCCATGTCTCGAGCTGTTTGGTGTTCGAACAGGATTGGATGCGTGCGCGCAGGTTGTCTGTAACGACGAAGCCTCGTGCGTTGAGGATGCGAATGAGCATCTTGGCCTCGCCTGTGACCTCTCCTTCGGCACGCCCTTCGGCTCGACCCTTGTCGATGAAACCGTCGATGAATTCGTCTCGGTAGGCAGGGCTGGCCATGAGCTCCTCCAGGGCTTTCTTGACCGCATGCGAGGCGGCTTGCTGGACAAATCGAGTGTAGGTGGTGCGGGTCTCGGGATCGAGGGTGGCGAGTTGGTCGAGGACCATGCGACGGGTGGCGTCTTCGTGCAGGTCGAGGGCTCGGGTGACGGCGGCCAGGACGGTGAGTTCGGGGGCGATGGCGGCGAAAGCGGGGTTGGTGGGGTCGGGGGTGTTGTGCGGGCCTATGACGATCGGGGCGAGATCGAAGCCGGGGTGGCCGGTGTGGATGGTGCGGCGGCAGGCGCGGGCGGTGGCACGGCTGGAGGCGATGACGACGAGGACGGCATCGCAATCGTGTTGGGATTGGGCGACGGAGACGTAGGCGGGCCAGGCTCGGCGCTTGCTGGGTTTGGGTGGGTCTGATTGGGATTCGGTGATGACTGCGAGTTTGCCGCCGTCCGTGCCGTGCAGCAGGGTCACGGCGTCGGCGCGGAATTCAGGTGGTTCGCAGGTGCTGAGGTTGCTGTCGGTGACGGTGGCGGTCGCGTCGACTGGTAGCTCGATGTCGGTGTCGGCTAGCAGCGCGGCAACCAATTCGGGTTTGTGGCGCAGCAATTCGAGGGGAACTTCGTGACGGATCTTCGGCATGGCGGCGAGAGTGTCAGCAGGCACCGACAGATTTTGTGTATCGCACCATAGTTGGGCACAGTGTGTCGCTACGTGGCGGGAGTGCGGATTACGCGGGGTAGGTGTGGGTTTCAGTGGCTTTCACCGCGGCCCACAGTTCGGTGCCTGGCTGGAGTCCGAGGTCGGCGACGGTGGCGGGGGTGACGTCGGCTAGGACAGGTGGGGTGCCGTCTAGTCGGAGGCGGATGGTGTGGGCGTGTTGTTCGATGTCGGCGATGGTGACGGGCCAGGTGTTGCGTGGGCTGCCGGTGGGGCGGTGGGGGTGCAGGCTGACGGCGGTGGGGGCGAAGGCGATGTGCACGGGGCCCGTTGCGGGTTCGGCGGCGGTGAGGGTGCCGCCTGTGTCCAGGTCGATGGTGGTGCCGGTGGCGGTGCCGCGATAGAGGTTGAGGCCGACCAGGTTTGCCACGTAGTCGGAGCGCGGGCGGCGGGCGACCTCGCTCGGGGGACCCTCCTGGGTGATGCGGCCGTGCTCGAGGATGACGAGGCGGTCGGCGAGCACCATCGCGTCGAGTGGGTCGTGGGTGACCAGCACGGTGTGGCCGGGGTAGTCGGCGAGATGGTGCGCGAGGTCGGAGCGCACCCGCACTCGGGTGCTCGCATCGAGCGCGGCGAGCGGCTCGTCCAACAGCAGCAGGGCGGGGTCGGTGGCCAGGGCGCGCGCCAGGGCGACGCGCTGGGCTTGACCGCCGGACAGCGCCTGCGGTTTGGCGTGCAGGTGATCCGCGAGACCGACCCGTTCGAGCCACTCGGCGGCGACGGCACGGGCCGCGCCGCGGCGACGGCCGCGAGCGCGCAGCCCGAACGCGACGTTCTCCACCGCGCTCAGGTGACCGAACAGCAGGTAGTCCTGGAAGACTACGCCGACCTCGCGCCGTTCGGCGGGGACGAACACCTTCGGCGGTGCGTCCCAGGTCTTTTCGCCGATCCGCAGGGCGCCGCCGGTGAGCGGGGTCAGCCCGGCCAGCGTCCGCAGCGCGGTGGTCTTGCCTGCCCCGTTCGGCCCGAGCAGGGCGACGACTTCGCCAGGCGCAACCGACAATTCGATGCTCAACTCGAAATGCCCGCGGCTGACCCGAAGTTCGGCCTCCAGCGTCACACCGCCCCCCGAATCCACCGCTCACGCAACGCGACCAACACCACAACCGACACCGTCAGCAGCACCAGACTGAGCACGATCGCATCGTCGGGATCGGATTCCAGCGCCAGGTACACCGCCAACGGCATGGTGGTCGTCTTTCCGGGAAAGTTGCCTGCGAACGTGATGGTGGCGCCGAATTCGCCGAGCGCCCGCGCCCAGCAGAGCACCCCGCCCGCCACCACACCGGGCAGCACCGAGGGCAGTGTCACCCGCCGGAACGTCAACCAGCGCGACGCACCGAGCGTCGCCGCCGCCTCCTCGAACCGTGGATCCGCCGCCCGCAGCGCCCCTTCCACCGAGATCACCAGAAACGGCAGCGCCACAAACGCTTCCGCGACAACCACGCCTGCGGTCGTGAACGGCAAGGACACCCCGAACCATTCGTACAGATACTGCCCGATCAGCCCGCGTCGGCCGAGCACGAGCAGCAGCGCAACACCACCGACCACGGGCGGCAGCACCAACGGCACGGTCACCAAAGCCCGCAACACCCCGCGCCCTGGCAGTTCCCCGCGCGCGAGCAACCACGCCAGCGGCACCCCGAAGATCAGGCAGAGCACCGTCGCGAGGCTCGCACACACCAGCGAAAGCCGAAGCGCCTGACCGACTTCGGCGTTGATCAGCCGATCGGGCAGCCCGCGCCACGGCGCCCGCAGCAGCAGGCCGACGAGCGGGACGAGCAGAAACGCCAACGCGCACAGCGCAGGCAGCATGAGGACGAGCGGTCGCCGCCCGCGTGCTGCCCGCCGCCGCGGTGTCACGGAGCGTCGAATCCCGCCTTGGTGAACACCGCCCGTGCCTGTGCCGACTTCACGAAATCGACGAATGCCGCGGCCGCGGCCGCGTTCGGCGCGTGCGCCAGTGGCGCGACCGGATAGTCGTTGATCGCCTTGCCTGCCTCGGCGAAGTCGATGCCCTCGACCTGGTTGCCCGCGGTAAGCACGTCGGTCCGGTACACCAGCGCGGCGTCGACCTCGCCGAGTTTGACCTTGGTCAGCACCGCTTTCACGTCGGCCTCCCTGGTGTCGGGCTGTGGGGTGACGCCCGCGGCCTCGAACACCGTCTTGGCGGCGGCGCCACATGGCACCTGCTCGGCGCACAACGCGATCTTCGGTTCGGCCTTGCCGAAGTCGGCGAGTCCGGTGATGTGGCCGGGATTGCCTTTGGGCACCGCGATTTCCAGCCGGTTGCGCACGAAAGTGACCGGCGTGCCGGTCACCTCACCTTTGTCCTTGACCTGCTGCATGTTCTTCGGCGCCGCCGAGGCGAAGACGTCGGCGGGGGCGCCCTGGTTGATCTGTTCGGCGAGTGCGGAACTCGCGCCGAAGCTGTAGATCACCTTGACGCCGGGGTGCGCGGCTTCGAACTGCTTGCCGAGCTCGGTGAACGTCTCGGTCAACGAGGCCGCGGCGAAAACCGTCACGGTGCCGCCGATCTGGTCCGTGCCGGTCGGCGCCGTCTTGTCGTCGGCGCCGCAGCCGACCAGAGCAAGCGCGGCGGCGCCGGCCACGGCGACGGCACACAGCGAACGAATCATTGTCGGCCTCATCAACTTTCCGGAATTTCTACGACGACGTGTGTCGATTTGACCGAGGCGACGGCGACGCTGCCCACTTCGAGCCCGAGCTCGTCGACCGATTCCCTGCTGAGCAGCGACACCAGCCGGAACGGTCCGGCTTGCAGCTCGACCTGCGCCATCACGGTGTCTTTGACGACCCGCGTGACGATGCCGCGCATCCGATTGCGCGCGGAGGCGGCGATGGTGACGCCGGTCTCCGGGGCTTCCGCGGTGGCCTGGAGGAATTCGGCCAGCTCGCGGCCGCGCACGCCTTTGCGCCCGTTGCCGAGTTGGACCGCGGTCAACCGACCCTGGTCGATCCACCGCCGCACGGTGTCGTCGCTGACGCCCGCCAGCGCCGCCACCTCACTGATCCGCAAATCCGACACGATGGGCAGTTTATTGCCGTGTCTGCGGAAAGCAAGTGGGCGTTTTATCCGAGATCGCGGTGTCAGGACGGTCCGGGTTCGGTGGATCGCACGACCGTTTCCTCCGTTATGCGACCACTGTGTTCGGTGTGGCGCAGACGGCCGGTGAACTGCCTCACAACGGCGGCGACCGCGCTGACCAGCACTACATTGGAAGGCGTTTGCAGTCCCACTCTGATGGAGGAATTTCGGTGCCGCTGCTCGATCTGGGTTCGTCCGCTTTGAATCTCGCGAATGTCGTCACGTCTATTGCCGCCAACATCACCTACCTGTTGCAGGCCTGGCACGTCATCTAAGTGCCGTCCTGACCCGGCGGCCCCGCGATGTGCGCGGCGGCCGCCGGGTACAGGCGATGGATAGTGAGCGCCGCCGCGAGCATCCTGGAGTCGTGCGGTTCGGTCGGATCGATGCCGGTGAGCTCGGCGACCCGGCGCAGGCGATAGCTGAACGTATTCGGGTGGACGTGAATTTCTGCGGCCGCCGCCTTCCGATCGGAACCGTGCCGTAGCTGTGCGTCCAACGCGACCATCAGGTGGGGACTGCCCAGGATCGGCGTTATCCGTTCGGCCAGCCGATCCCGCGCGGGTCCCGGTCTGGTCAGCTGATATTCGAGCAGCAGATCGTCCAGGCGATAGACGCCCGTCGGGCGGCCGAGCAGGCGCGCGAGTTCAGCGAGGTCGGTGGCGTCCCGCGCCGTCTGCGGCACGGCTTCGCGTGCCGCCGAACGGTATTCGGCAACGAACACCGGAACCCCGAACTGCTCGGCGAGCTCGGCGGCCAGCTGCGCGGAGCGCTGCGCGTCGACCTCGGTCTCCAGCACGGTCGGCAGCAACGCGATCCCGGTCGCGCCGTCGAAGGTGGCCAGCGCCGTCGTGCCTGCGAGGCCGTCGAGTGCGCGCTGCAGGATCCGGATTCGCCGCCTGCTGATCAGCGTGCCCGCGGTACCGGGGTGCTCTTCGTGCCGAATGTGGATGGCCAGCACGGTGTATCGCTCGGCCAGCGCGGTGTCGGCGCGGGCGGCGAGCTCTTCGGCGGGCAGCCCGCCGAGCAATGCGGCGCACAGCGCGCGCCGTGCTTCCCGCTCGGCGTTGAAGATCGATTGCTCGACCTCGGTGTAGGTCTCGACCACCGTGACGTTGATATGCGTCAGCAGGTCGAGCAGTCGGCTGCCGACCACGATCAACTCGTCCAGCTCGGCGGGGGTGGCCAGCTCGGTCGCCTCCCGCAGCACCGCGCGCGCGGAGCCGTGGATGGCTTCGATCAACAGCGGCAACGGAATTCGGTCCTCGGCGTGCCGTTGTGCCACCGGAACGACGAACACCGCGACCTCGGCCCTGGTCAGCACCCGCTGCTCGCCGATGGCGTGCAGCACGGCGCGCCCGCACGCGTAGATGGCGGGCAGCACTTCCGCGGTGAAGTGCCCCTCGGGCAGATCGGCGGCGGGCGGGGTGGCGCCGAGTCCTTCGGCGAGCATGCGCTCGGCGGTCTGCGGCCAGCGGGCGAGCAGCCGGGTGACCAGCGACGCGTCGCGGGCAGGCGGGGTGAGCGCGAGGGACATGAGCCGATTGTTTCCACCGACAGGTTTTGTAGCAAGAATTCCGCAGTACCGGCCGGAACTTTGTCTCGGGCACCAACTTTGCCCGTCGATTCTGTGCTCCGACGCGCAGTGACACCGGCGGGCTGACGGCCATAGATTCGACTGAGCGACGCCGAGACGGCCCTCGTCGGTGGGTCCGCGGGGGAGGCGTGACCACGCCGTTGGAGAGGAACGAACCCGATGAGTGCCGATCCCGCCCTAAGCACGCATGCGTCAGAAGTCGAGCAGTATGGCACCTTTCCGCTGCTGCCCGAGGCGGATCCGTTCTACCTCGCGCCGCTCGGGCTCGACCGGCTGCCACCCGGTGCGATCGTGCGCACCAGACGGATCGAGCTGGCACTGTTCGGTGTTGTCGCACAGCGGATCTCGGCGTGGCAGCTGCTGTACCGAACCTGCGATCTCGACCGAGTCCCCGAGGTCGCGGTCACCACGGTGCTGCTGCCGTGGGGCGCCGATCCGACCGTGCCGCGCCCGCTGGTCTCGTTCCAGTGCGCGATCGATGCGGTCGCCTCGAAATGCCTGCCCTCCTATGCACTTCGACGCGGTGCCAGGGCGGCCGGGTCGATTCCTCAGTTGGAGTTGCCGCTCATCGCCAGCGCGCTGGCGCGCGGCTGGGCGGTATCGGTCCCCGATCATGGCGGCACCTTCGGTCGGTTCGGTGCCGCCCGCGAACCCGGCTACCGTGCGTTGGATGGGATCAGGGCCGCGCTGACCTTCGCGCCGCTCGGTCTGGCCGCCACCACACCCGTTGCGCTGTGGGGTTATTCGGGCGGTGGGCTGGCCACCGCATGGGCTGCCGAGCTGGCCGCCGAGTATGCGCAGGAACTCGCGATCGTCGGCGCCGTCGCCGCCTCGCCGGTCGGTGACCCGGCCGCGGCCTTCGTGCGACTCAACGGTTCGGTGTTCGCTGGTTTCGCCGCGGTTTTCACCGCGGGACTGCGCCGCGCCTATCCCCGCCTGGATCACCTGCTGCGCACCGAGCTGGACGCCCGCTATCTCGGCTGGTTGCAGGCCACCGAGGTGACCGCCACCTTCCCGCTGCTGTATCGGTTCGCCCGCCGCGATATCGACAAGCATTGCCGCGGTGGCCTTTCGGCGCTCATGGACGCGCCCGAACTCCAGCGCGTCCTCGCGGACATCCGGCCGGGTGGCCGCGCCCCTGCCATGCCCATGCTGATCCTGCAGGGGGTGTACGACGAGGTCATCGCCGTCGCCGATGTGGACGCGCAGGTGGCAAGGTACGCCGCCGCAGGCACGCATGTCCGGTACTTGCGCGACCGCCTCAGTACCCACCTGCTCCTGCAGTTCTTGGCCCTTCCGGTGATGGTCGACTGGCTCGCGGACCGTTTCGCGCAGCGCGAACTCGCCCCTGCGGGCACCGAGACCGTCTGGTCGCTGGCGTGCTCGCGACGGGCCGCGCCAGGCCATCTCGACTTCGCCGGACTGCTCGTCCGCATGCTGTTCGCCCGTCCGATCCGCGCGCTGCGGCACTCGGCGCCTTGGCCCGCCGGCGTGCGGCGGCTACCGATTCGGCTGGTCCGCAACCTGCTGGCGTGACGATATCGGTCTTCGGGTACGGAAGCGGCGGCACAAACGTCCGGTCCGGTCGGTACGTACCGCTCCAGACGGTAACTTGTTCGCTTCGATTCGGTAATTCCGTTGTCTCAGAGCGGAATCCGGTTGTTGGGGTGATCGGTAGTTGTTAGGGTGTCGCCAAGCCGAGGGAGGCGATGCTTGGTGTTCGTGGGGCGCACCGATCTACTCGATCTGATCGATACCTTGATCGAGGTTCCGGTGGCGGCCGCGTCCGAGACGCCGAAGCCGGTGCTGGTGGTGGAAGGCTGCGGTGGTTCCGGCCGGACCGCCGTGCTGAACCACGTCCTGGACAAATGGCAGGGGCACACGCCATCGGTGCTGGTCCGCCCGCTGGAACGGCCCTTCGATCTCAACAATCCGGTGCGCACCGTGCTCGCCGCGATCATCCTCGGCCTCAGCGTCGACATCCCCGGCTACGCCGTCGCGTTTCCGCGGACCCTGATCGCCCAGATCGTCATCGCGGAGGATTTCGACAGCCTCCCGCCGAATCAGCAACTCGACAGACTGCATCGGCTGCTCAACCAATACGAACGCCGCGCGGCGCTCATCGGCTTCGTCCGGAACATGATCAACTTCGCCGGTTCGCTTGCCGCCAACATCAAGGTGCCCGGCGCCGACGTGATCGCGCCCGCGGTGGCCAACACGGTCTCCGACGCGATGGTCGGCCGCTTGATGGGCGGGCGGCTGCTCGGCCGATTCACCTGGGGTCCGAAGATCGCCTGGTTCGGGCATCAGGACCTCGGTCTGCGCGGGGTCGATGCCGAGCGGGCGTTGATCGGGCTGAGCAGCAACGCGCGCAGCATCGATCCGCGGACCCGCCGCAGCGTCGACGATGTGCTGATCGGCGCGCTGCTCGCGGACCTGCGGCTCAGCGTCGCCAAGGTCAGGCGCCGGACGTCCAATGTGCTCGTGCTCATCGACGACGGCGACGCACCCGCGGCCGCGTCCTTCACCAGCGCCCTGCTGCGGGTGCGGCAGAGCATCGCTGCCACCGGCGCCAGGCTGTCCGACCCGCTCACCGTGATCACCGCGAGTTCCGGTGCGCTGAGCGATGATCAGGCGGGTCAGCTGCCCGCGCCCGCGGTGTGGTCGGCGCCGTTCGCGCAGGCATCGAGCACGGCGTCCTGGGCGCGGGTGCGGCTGCCCGAGTTGAGCGAGAGCGACGTCCGGCTGATGGCCAAGGACGTCGACCCGTTCCAGTCCGAAAGCATCGGCGAGTCGGTCTATCGGCTCACCCGTGGCCATGCGGCGGCGACCGAGTACCTGCTGCGCCGGATCAAGCTGGACCGGGAGCTGCTCGGTGATCTCGACGGCCTGCTGCGCAGTGCGGGGCCGGAGGCGGGCATCACCGCCGAGCAGTATCTGCTGCGGATCTTCGTGCGTGGGCTGAGCGTGAACAAGCTGGTTCGTCAGGAACTGGTGAACGGGCTCGTCACGGTGTCGGCGGCCCGGCGCAAAGCCGAGGCGCTCGCCCTCGTTGCCCTGCTGCCTGCTGCCGTCGGACACGATTCGGCGCTGTTCAAGTCGCGCACGTTGTGGGCGCCTGCGCCGCAGGGCGGCGTGGAGCAGCTGCCCGCGCTGGTCAGGCTGCTCGGCTTGCGCGCGCTCGCCGCGCGCGCGGACCAGGCGCCGAGCTGGGAGCGGGTATTCCGGCAGTTGTCCGACGGCGTCGGCGCCGGTGACGCCGCGAGCAGGCTGCACCACGCGCGCCTGCTGCACGGTCGCGACGCGGTGGTCGCCGAGCTCGCGGAGCACTTGGCGGAGCAGTCGTCCGCCGAGTGGTTGACGCTCTTCGACGCCATCGTCGAGACGGCCGACCCGGCCAGGCGCGACGCCGATCTGATCGACAGCGACGACCGGGCGCGCACCCCGCGCGAGCACATCGCGGTCCTGCTCGCCCTGGTGCCCGCGTTCGAGTCCGATATCCGGGTCACCGCGGCGGAACAGAAGTCGACGCTCTGTTCGCGGATCGCGCACAGCTACGAGCTGCTTGCCGATCACGCCCGCGACCGGACGCCGTTCCTGCTGCGTGCCAACAGGTATCGCAGGCTCGCGGACCAATTCCAGTGACCCGTTTCGGCGAAGGAGATCAATCGTGGCATCGCGCTATCGGCTATGGGTGATCCCGCGGCTGGACCGGCCGTTCCCGCGCCGGTGGACCGATTGGGTGCGGTTGGCCGTCGTGGTCGTGCTGGTGGTGCTCGCCGGTGCCGGGTTCGCCTCGGGGGAGACGCTGCACCGCGCATTCACCTGTAACGAGAGCTGGTTGCCCGACACCGCGGCGTGGCAGGCAGGCGATCGCTGCGTCGGATTATCTGAGGGCCCATACGCTTTCGACCTCGACGCGTTCAGTCAGGTGTTCGGCGTGATCGACGCGCAGAACCGCGCGGCCGCCGACGAATGCCCTGGCAGCCCCGCGACCGTCGGTGTGCTGCTGACCATGACCGATCAGCTGGCGGGCAGCAGGGCCGTGCACGAGCTCGAGGGGATGGCGGTAGGCCAGCGCAGGGCGAACAGCACCGGATGCCTGCATCCGATGCAGCTCGTGATCGGGCAGATCGGTGACTACCAGCGCAACGGCGACCCGCTCGGTGTTGCCCGCGCGATGGCGGCGCGGGCGGACGTGGTCGCCGTCGCAGGCATCGGCCTCAGCCACCAGAGCACCGCCGAGGTCGCCGAAGTGCTTGCCGCGGCGGGGATTCCGATGGTGTCCGACGTGGTCACCGCCGAGGGATTCGACCAGGACGGTTCGAAGACGGACACCCCCGACTTCACGGGCTGCGACAAGGGCAACTCCTACGCGGACGGCATCGCCAGCGACTACATCTATCGCGTCGGATTCCGGGTCGCCGTCCAGGTGCAGGCGATCGGCGCCGTGGTCACCGGCAGGCCGGACTTCATCATGGTTCCGGTCGGCGGATCGGACCCGTACACCTGCACCACGCTGCCGTTTCTGCAACGCCAGTACGGCGGAAACCTGATCGAGGTCAAGTTCGACACCTCGGAACCGAGCACCGTGCCGCAGACCGCGAAGCGGGTGTGCTCCACCGTGAAGGACGTGACGATCGCCTACATCGCCCGCGGCCGCGATCTGGGCAGGCTGCTCTACAGCCTCGACGAGGCCTACGCGAACGGCCAGTGCGCGGCGACCTCGGTCACCGTGGTCAGCACCTCCGACGGCAACCGGCTGCGCACCGTCGAATCGGATCCGGCGCTGGAGGACCTGCGGACCAAGGCGCTGTCCTCGAAGACCTTCGTGGACGGCCGGGTGCGGCTGCTGTTCACGTTGGTCGCCGGCGCGGACGGACCGCATGCGAGCAACCCCAACTGGACCGTGTTCGAGCAGGCGTACCGGGACGCGGGCTTCGACATCGCCCATGTCGGCGACGGGTGGGCGGTCAACGCCTACGACGCGGTGACCACCATCGACACCGCGCTGCGCAGCCTGCCCGCCACCAGTCCGGTGCGGCGCAGCCAGGTGAACGCGACCATCAGCGGCTTCTCCGCGCCCGACGCGGCGGTGCCCGGCGCGGGCGGTCCCATCATCTTCGACAACAGCGGCAACCGCACCGGTCAGACACCGCAGGTCGTCCGGCTGTGCCCGGTTACCACCTCGGTGGATCGCCCGCCGTACGTGCCGACCGTCGAGGCGCGGCCTGGCGAGTCCATTCCCCAGTGTGTGCGCTGAACTTTGTGTGTCCCATCACAAATGCCGCCGATTTGCTCTAGCGTGAGCACGGTTGGTGCCGAGAGGGGCTGTGGATGCGTAGCGGGATGTTGAGTCTGGCGCAGTTGCGTGAGCGGGTGGCGTCGGGGGAGATCGACACGGTGTTGGTCGCGATGACCGACATGCAGGGCCGGTTGCAGGGAAAGCGTTGCGCGGCACGCTATTTCCTGGACGAGGTGGTCGAGCACGCGACCGAGGCGTGCAATTATCTGCTCGCCGTCGACGTGGACATGACCACGGTCGACGGCTATGCGATGTCGTCGTGGGACACCGGCTACGGCGATTTCGTGCTCCGCCCCGACCTGGACACGTTGCGTGCGGTCCCGTGGTGGCCCGGCACCGCGCTGGTGCTGTGCGATGTCGAGCAGGTGGAGCCGGCAGGCAAGCCCGTCGCGATGTCGCCGCGGCAGGTGCTGCGGGCCCAGCTGGCGCGGCTGGCCGAGCACGGGCTGCGCGCGTTCGTCGGCACCGAGCTCGAATTCCTGGTGTTCGACGACAGTTACGAGGCGGCCTGGTCCTCGGGCTATCGCGACCTGCGCCCCGCCAACCAGTACAACGTCGACTACTCGATGCTCGGCACCGCGCGCATCGAGCCGCTGTTGCGCCGGATCCGTACCGAAATGGACGGCGCGGGTATGTATGTCGAGTCGGCCAAGGGGGAGTGCAACCCCGGCCAGCACGAGATCGCGTTCCGCTATGACGATGCGCTCACCACCTGCGATAACCACAGCATCTACAAGACCGGGGCCAAGGAGATCGCCGCGCAAGAAGGGCGCAGCCTCACCTTCATGGCGAAATATAATGAGCGCGAAGGTAATTCGTGCCACATCCACATCAGCCTGCGCGGCGACGACGGCGCGGCGGTGCTCGCCGGCGACGAGGCGAACGGCTGGTCGCCGCTCATGGGCCATTTCGTCGCGGGCCAGCTCGACTGCCTGCGCGAGTTCACCTATCTGTTCGCGCCGAACATCAACTCCTACAAGCGATTCGTGCCGGGCAGCTTCGCGCCGACCGCCATCGCCTGGGGCAGGGACAACCGGACCTGTGCGCTGCGGGTGGTCGGGCACGGCGATTCGCTGCGGCTGGAGAACCGGGTGCCCGGCGGCGACGTGAATCCCTACCTGGCGGTCGCTGCCGCCATCGCGGCCGGATTGCACGGCATCGAGCAGCGGCTCCCGTTGGAGCCGGAGTTCCAAGGCAACGCCTATCGATCGGAGCGGCCACGGGTGCCGCACACACTGCGCGAGGCCGCGCAGCTCTTCGGGGACAGCAAGATCGCGCGGAATGCGTTCGGTGATGATGTAGTGGAGCATTACCGCAACGCGGCGCAGGTCGAGCTGGTGGCCTTCGACGCCGCCGTCACCGATTGGGAGCGAGTTCGTGGATTCGAAAGACTCTGAGGTCCTACCGGACGCTGGGGTTTCTCATCCGCTGATCGGCCTGCCGACCTACGCCGAATCCGCACGCTTCGGCTCGTGGCAGGTCGACAGCGCGGTGCTGCACTTCAGTTATGTCCAGATGGTGGTCGAAGCGGGCGGCATCCCCGTGCTGCTGCCCCCGGTCGGGGTGGCCAGGCCCGAGTTGGTGGCGCGCCTGGACGGGCTGCTGCTGACCGGCGGCGCCGACGTGGCGCCGGATCGCTACGGCGCACCGGCGCACCCGCTCACCTACACCAGGCCCGATCGCGACGATTCGGAATTCCGGCTGTTCGAGCTGGCCCGAGCGGTGGACCTGCCGATCCTGGCGGTGTGCCGTGGCCTGCAGGTGGTGAACGTCGCCATGGGCGGCACGCTGATCCAGCACCTGCCCGAGGTGGTCGGGCACGCCGAACATTCGGGCACCGACGGCGGCTTCACCACCGTCCAGGTGACGACCGTGCCCGGCAGCCGGGTCGCCGCGATCGTCGGGCCGGATGTGCAGGCCAACTGTCATCATCATCAGGCGATCGACCGGCTGGCGGACGGTCTGATTGCCACCGCGCACGCGGCGGACGGCACCATCGAGGCCGCGGAAGCCCCCGATGGCCCGTTTCTCGTTGGCGTGCAATGGCATCCGGAGGTCGACGCGCTCGACCGGCGATTGACCCGCGCACTGGTCGCGGCGGCCGAAGACTATCGAAGGGAGCGTATGTCGTGACGACAACGCAGGTGGTGAACCCGGCGACCGAGGAGGTCGTGACCACGGTCGAGCTCACCGGCGCCGCCGAGACCGATGCCGCGATCGACCGCGCGCAGCGGGCGGCGGCGGCCTGGCGCGAGGTGGCGCCGGGCGATCGGGCCAGGTTGCTGCGCCGGTTCGCCGAGGCCGTCGACGCGGATCTGGAGCGGTTGGCGCAGCTGGAGGTCGCCAACTCCGGTCACACCATCGGCAACGCCCGCTGGGAGGCAGGCAACGTCCGTGATGTGCTGCACTATGCCGCAGGGATCCCGGAACGGCTACTCGGCCAGCAGATTCCGGTCGCGGGCGGTGTCGACATCACCTTCCACGAACCGCTCGGCGTGGTCGGGGTGATCGTGCCGTGGAATTTCCCGATGCCGATCGCGGCGTGGGGTTTCGGGCCCGCGCTTGCCGCCGGAAACACGGTGGTGCTCAAGCCTGCCGAGCTCACGCCGCTGACCGCGATCCGGCTCGGCGAGCTCGCGCGCGAGGCGGGGCTGCCCGAGGGCGTCTTCCAGGTGCTGCCCGGCAAGGGGTCGGTGGTCGGGCAGCGGTTCGTGACCCATCCCGCGGTGCGCAAGGTGGTGTTCACCGGCTCCACCGAGGTCGGCACGCAAATCATGGCAGGCTGCGCGCAGCAGGTGAAGCGGGTGACGCTGGAACTCGGCGGCAAGAGCGCCAACATCGTGTTCGCCGACGCGGATCTGGAGCGCGCCGCAGCCACCGCGCCGTACGGCGTGTTCGACAATGCGGGTCAGGACTGCTGCGCGCGTTCACGAATTCTGGTGCAGCGCAGTGTCTTCGATCGATTCCTCGAACTGCTGGAGCCTGCGGTGCGCGGGGTGCGGGTCGGCGATCCTGCGCTGGAGTCCACCGAAATGGGCCCGCTGATCTCCGCCGCGCACCGCGAGCGAGTCGCCGCCTTCGTCGAGCCGTCGACCAAGGTCGCGTTCACCGGCGAGCGCCCCGACGGGCCCGGATTCTGGTATGCGCCAACGGTAGTGCTGCCCGGCTCGCCGACCGACCGGGTGCTCACCGAGGAGGTGTTCGGGCCGGTGGTCGCGGTGCTCCCGTTCGAGGACGAGGCCGACGCCATCCGGATCGCCAACGACACCGAGTACGGGCTGTCCGGCTCGATCTGGACCTCCGACGTCGGCCGGGCGCTGCGGGTGTCCCGCGCGGTGGAGGCGGGCAACCTGTCGGTGAATTCGCATTCCTCCGTGCGGTATTGGACCCCGTTCGGCGGCTTCAAACACTCCGGGCTCGGCCGCGAACTCGGCCCCGACGCGGCGCTCGCGTTCACCGAGACCAAGAACGTCTTCATCGCAACGCAATGAACCAACACCGAACAGGAGATGCTTTGCAGCGCTTACAGGATCGAGTCGCCGTCGTCACCGGCGGCGGGAGCGGCATCGGGCTCGCCACGGTCCGCCGCTTCGCCGCCGAGGGCGCGAAGGTGGTCGTCGCCGATATCGACGCCACCAGCGGTGAGGCGGCCGCCGCCGAGGTCGGCGGTCGGTACGTCAAGGTCGACGTCACCGACGAAGCACAGGTCGAAGCGCTGTTCCAGACCGCGGTGGACGTCTACGGCGGACTCGACATCGCGTTCAACAACGCGGGAATCTCACCGCCGGAGGATGATTCGATCCTTACCACCGGCATCGACGCCTGGCGGCGGGTCCAGGAGGTCAACCTGACCTCGGTCTACCTGTGCAGCAAGTACGCCATCCAGCACATGCTGGAACGCGGCAAGGGGTCGGTCATCAACACCGCGTCCTTCGTTGCGGTGATGGGCGCGGCGACCTCGCAGATCTCCTACACCGCGTCGAAGGGCGGTGTGCTCGCCATGAGCCGCGAACTCGGAGTCCAGTTCGCTCGCAACGGAATTCGGGTCAACGCACTGTGCCCCGGCCCGGTGAACACGCCCCTGCTGCAGGAGCTGTTCGCCAAGGACCCGGAGCGCGCCGCGCGGCGCCTGGTGCACATCCCCACCGGCCGCTTCGCCGAACCCGAGGAAATCGCCGCCGCCGTGGCGTTTCTCGCCAGCGACGACGCGTCGTTCATCACGGCAAGCCAGTTCCTGGTGGACGGCGGCATCTCCGGTGCGTACGTGACGCCGCTGTAACCGCGGCTGATGCGGCGTCGTCGCCGGGCATCGGCCCGGCGACGACGCTGAACAGCTCCCGGTTCCGCGCTACCGCACCGGCCGAGTGATTCGGCAGTGGCGCAGAGCGGAGACGCGGGGCGATGCTGTGAACACATCGATCGGATCGACCGACTGCTCACTCGCGGGGTTACACCACAGTGTGCCCAGCGACCATGCATGTGCCGGAACAGCTACGCGGCTGGCGCCGGGGCTGCGGGCGCAGGGGCTGCCGGGGCGGGGGCTGCCGGCGCAGGAGCCGCCGGGGCCGGGGCCGCCGCATCCGGGGAGCCATTCAACATGTTCCCCAGAATTCCCAGCTGTTCGTTCAGGCCTTTGAGCCCTTCCACCGCTCCTGGGTTACCCGCTGGTGCGGTAGCGCCGGGCGCAGTGGGAGCCGCACCGGTTCCGGCGGGCGCTGCTTGCGTCGCGTCGGGTGCTGTCGCGGTTCCGCCAGGTGCTGTCGCGGTTCCGCCGGGTGCGGCCGGAGCAGCCGGTGCGGCGGGTGCTGGTGCGGCCGGAGCCGCGGGTGCCGGAGCAGCGGGCGCCGGAGCGGCCGGTGCCGGTGCGGCCCCTGGTTGAGCCGCTGCGTATCCGCAGGCAGCCGGTGGTTGCGCTGCTGCGAAACCGGTAAGTAGAAGTGACGCGGTTAGCCCTGCGGCGACCGCAGTTCCCTTCAGGTAATTCATGTGGGTAACCCCTTCTCTCGTCGAAGTGGTACATCCGTACATGATGATCAAACGTTCAACACGTTAGTGGCTCACATCTCAGCGGGCAGGAGAATCCGACGTAACTCGCCGAAAACTCCGGTCATCGGCGTCACCCGCCAGTCAAAATGAGGCAACGCCGTCGCCGAGCGGCCGCTCGGCGACGGCGTTGAAACACCTACGACTTACCAGAGCCAGGCAGGCCGGGCATGCCGCCGCCGCCCAGGCCTGGCAGACCGCCGCCCAGGCCCGGCACGCCGCCACCCTTCTGGTCGTCGCCCTTCTGGGTGCAGTCGCACTTGGGTGCGTCGCCCGCCTTGCCGTCGGTGCCGCTCTTTGTGTCACCGTCGGTCCCGCTCTTTGTGCCACCGTCGGTGCCGCCCTTCGTGCCACCGTCGGCGCCGCCCGACTCTCCGGGTCCGGCAACCACGGTGCGGCCGTCGGTCACGAGATCAGTGTGGAACGCGTCGGCTCCTGCGACGCCGGCGAATAGCAGCGACGCGGCCATTCCTGCGATGGCCACGGTTCCCTTCATGTGTTTCATGTGTAGCCCCTTCTCTAGTGAAGTGGTACATGCGTACATGCTGATCAATCGTTCAACACGTTAGTGGCTCACATCACATTGAGCAAAATGGTCCGGTCTACTTTCTGATTTTTTCTGAATGTTCGCTGGAGAAATTCAACGTCCGTGGCAGCCTTCGAAATCGACGCTCGACCTTGCGCTCAATAGCGGAATCGAGTGGATATGGCTGCGGCTCATGGCCGAGAAGATATGCGAAATGTCCTATTCGATAATTCGATCCCCGGTGGCGGGGGGGGGGGGGGGGGGGGGGGGGGGGGGGGGGGGGGGGGGGGGGGGGGGGGGGGGGGGGGGGGGGGGCAAGGCCACAGCGGC
>NZ_JBICTD010000002.1:0-46517 GCF_043197455.1 Nocardia sp. NPDC049149 | reverse complement strand
TTTTTTTTGTTTTTTTTTGGTGTTCTGTTTTTTTCTTTATTTTTTTTATTAATTATTTTATGTAAAGCGCCGGCGCGGGGGGGGGGCGCGGCCCCGCCCCCCCCCCCCCCCCACGCCGAGCAGCGATCGGTCTTGGCGACTCGTCACCTGTCACCGCCTGGCGGGGCGGCTGTCGCCGTCGTGTCCTACTCGCCGTTGGATGCGCCCTCGCCGTTGGATGCGCCCTCGCCGGGCGTGCCCTTCTTGTCGCCGGGCGTGGCCTTCTTGTCGGGCGTGCCCTTCTTCTCGGCCTGGTCGCCGGACTTGGGCGTCGTGCTGTCGTCGCACTTCTCGTCCGGTTTAGCCTTGGCGGCTCCGGGGTTCGCGCTGCCGGTATCCAGGCCATCCATCCCCGGCACCTTCGGCATCCCAGGCAGGAGGCCATTGCCACCCGCGGTGCCTTCGGTCTTCGCGCAGTCGGCCGGTGCCTTGACCATCGTCAGGTCGGTCTGTGCCGCGCCTGCGACGCCGGCGAACAACAATGCGGCGGTCAGCCCTGCGGCCGCCGCGGTTCCTATCTTGCCAATCATGTGTGTAGCCCCTTCTTTCATTGAAGTGGTACATGCTGATCAAACGTTCAACACGTTAATGCTGAACTGGGGGAATAGGCGGAACCTGCCGGTAGCGCAGGCAAGTCCACCGCCGGCCGCCGCGGCAGGATGTCACAGTCGCGCGGCCCGCGTCGTCTTGTGAGTGAAGAGCTGTCGAGACGCCGGGGCTGCGAACCCCGGTCCGTGGGAGAGGCGAAAACATGACTGCGACGATTCTGGTCACCGGCGGTACCGGCACCCTTGGCAAGCAGGTGGTGCCCTTGCTGGTGAACGCGGGCGCCAAGGTGCGCCTGCTGAGCCGCAACACGCACGAATCGGCCGATGGCATCGACTACGTGACCGGTGATCTGCTGAAGGGCGATGGCGTGGCCGCCGCGGTCGACGGGGCCGAGCTCGTGCTGCACCTCGCGGGCGGCCCGAAAGGCGACGACGTGGCCACCGGACACCTCGCCGATGCGGCCGCACGGGCCGGGGTGCGGCACCTCGTCTACATCTCGGTGATCGCGGCCGAAAGGATCCCGCTCGGGTATTTCAAGGCCAAGGCCGATTCGGAGCGGATCATCGCCGAGTCGGGCATCCCGTACACGACGCTGCGGGCGGCGCAGTTCCACGATCTCGCGTTCACCGCGGTGCGCACGCTGGCGAAGCTGCCGGTGGTCCCGAACCCCGGCGGCGTGCGTTTGCAACCGGTCGATGTGCGCGACGTCGCGGCCCGGCTCGTCGAACTGACGCTGGACGCGCCGGCCGGGCAGGTGCCCGACCTGGCCGGGCCGATGGTGTACCGGCTCGATGAGCTGGTCCGCAGCTACCTGCAGGCGACCGGGAAGCGGCGGCCGCTGCTGCCGGTGCGGCTGCCGGGCAAGGTGGGCAAGCTGTATCGCGCAGGCGCGAACCTGGCCTTCGACGGCGCCCAGCTCGGCACACGGACCTGGGAGCAGTACCTCGCCGAACGGCTCGGCTGACTCTTCCGTGAGCACCGCTGGATTCGACGGGCGATCTCATGCGCAGGAGTGAGGCGCGGATCAGCCCGGAGAGTGAGGCCACGGTGGCAGCGGGCGGCCCACACTGACTCCTCGTGAGGCTTATCAGTGCGGCCGCCCCGGCCTGGCGAGCCGTCGACGACGCGACCCGGCGGGTGATCGAACGGTTCGAACGCATCCCGCCCGGCGCGGTCGATCTCGTGCTGACCGCCGCGATCACCGTCGCCAGCGTCGGCCCTGCCGTGCTGGCAGGTCACCCGTGGTGGGTGGTGTTGCTCTCGGTCGTCGCGTCGGCGCCGGTGCTGTGGCGCCGGCGCGCACCGGTCGCGACGTTCCTGGTGGTGGGCCCGGCGCTCACCCTGCTCGCCTGTGTGCACGCCATGCCCGCGCTGCCCTACGGCACCGTGGTCTGCGCGTACACCATTGCCGCGTACAGCCCGCCGGTGCGGCGCCGATTCGCCTTCCTGGCAGGTGCTTTCGGCATTCTGCTTTCGTTGGTCATCCCCAACGAGAGCCCCGACTCCTATGGGTACGCTGCCATGTCCTTTCTCACCGCATGGGCACTGGGGACCGGTGTCCGGGCGCGGCGGGCCCAGATCGAGATGCTCCAGGAACGTGCCCGCAGGCTCGACGAAGAGCGGGTCGCCGCCCTGGATCGGGAACGGCTGCGGATCGCCAGGGACATGCACGACATCGTCACCCACTCGATCGGCGCGATGATCGTGCAGGCCGAGGCGGGGCCGCTGCTCATCCGCGCCGACCCGGATCGCGCGGACGCCACCTTCGCGAGCATTGCCGACACCGGTCGCGGTGCGGTGCAACAACTTCGGCGCAGCGTCGGCACGTTGCGCGACGGAGCCGCCGAACCGAGGCACCAGCCGGGCATCGAGGCGATCGCCGACCTGGTCGACCTCGCGCGTCGCGGCGGGCTCGCCGCGACGCTGCACGAGGACGGCCAGCGACGCGCGGTCTCCGACCAGGTGGCGGTCACGGCGTACCGGGTGGTGCAAGAGGCACTGACGAATACCGGCAAGCACGCGTGCGCCACGGGCGTACGGGTTTCGCTTCGTTGGTCGGATCAGGCACTGACGGTGCGAGTTTCGGACGACGGCGGCGGTCCGGCCACCCCACCGCGAGCGCGGATGGCAGGCTGCGCGGGGTATGGGCTGCTCGGCATGCGCGAGCGGGTCACCGCCAGCGGCGGCAGCCTCCAGCACGGTCCCTCGGCGCACGGCTTCGACGTGGCGGCCGAACTTCCACTCGGACAACGGAGTTGAGCGTGCGCGTGCTCGTGGTGGACGACCAGGACCTGTTCCGTGCCGGATTCGGCATGATCCTCGACGCGCAACCGGACCTCGCCGTGGTCGGCGAGGCCGCCGACGGGCTGGAGGCGATCGACAAGGCCGTCGCGCTCGCCCCCGACGTGGTGGTGATGGACGTCAGGATGCCACGCCTCGACGGCGTGGCGGCCACTCGGCGGATCTGCGCCGAAACCTCAGCGAAAGTGTTGGTGCTCACCATGTTCGACCTCGACGAGTATGTCTACGACGCTTTGCGGGCCGGCGCGAGCGGGTTCCTGCTCAAGGACGCGCGCCGCGAAGAACTGGCCGAAGCGGTCCGCGTCGTCGCTGCGGGCGAGGCGCAGCTCGCCCCGACGGTGACCCGTCGCCTGATCGCCGATCTCGCCGACCGCGGCAGGCCGCGGCCCGAGCTGGCCCGTCGCCTCGGCGAGCTCACCGAGCGGGAACGCGACACGTTGCGTCAGCTGGCGCGCGGGTGTTCGAACGCGGAGATCGCCGCGGCCATGACGGTCAGCGAGCACACCGTGAAAACCCATGTCAGCGCGGTTCTTTCGAAGCTCGGCCTGCGGGATCGGGTGCAAGCGGTGGTGTTCGCGTACGAGGCGGGTTTGGTGGTACCGGGCGGCCTCGCCTGACTCGCTCCTGCGGGGGAGTTGCGGTTCCCTCGTTTCGGCGATGTGCTCGGGTGGTCGAGAGTCGAACATCGAAGTGGTGAAACGCTTTGTCCTCGCCGCATCGGTGATCGTGCTCTCTGCTCTGCTGTGGTATTTCGGTACCGGGTTGCGCCCGGTACCCGGGTTGGCCTTACTCGCACCGCTACCGGTGTTGCTGCTCGTTCCACGGGTGTCCGCGCGGACCGCGTTTCTCGCCGGTGCGCTGTCCTGGTCGGTCGGTGAGGTGCGCCTCTGGTTCTACCTCACCGACACCGTGGCACAACCTGTCCCCGTTGCGGTCTCGCTGCTCGGTGGCAGCGCCGTGCTGTTCGGGATGATCGCTGTGCTGATGCGTGCGTTGCTCGCGCGGGGGCGGCCAGGCCTCGCGGTGCTCGCGTTGCCGGTCGGCTGGGTGAGCGCGGAATTCTTGATGTCGGTGGCTGGTCCGTTCGGTGCGTGGTGGAGCATCGCCTACAGCCAGGCGGACGTGCTGCCGCTGATTCAGACGGCTTCGCTCACCGGGGTATGGGGGATTACGTTCGTGCTGATGCTGGTGCCCGCGGCGATCGCGGCGCTGTGTGCACCGGAAGTGACTCGGGTGCAACGCCTTCGGGTAGGTGCGGCGGCCGCCGCGGTGCTGGTCGTGGTCGGTGCGTACGGCGGGTGGCGGCTGACGGTCGGGCCGAAGCGCGAAGCGGTGGCGGTCGGGCTCGTCGCGGTCGCGCAACCGCCGCAGTACGTTCCGGTGGATTCGGCCGAGGGACGGGACATGATCGCGCGGGTCGTCGTCGAGATCGACCGGCTCGCCGACCAGGGCGCGCAGGTGGTGGTGTTGCCGGAAAAGGCATGGCGCGCCGACGATTCCACCTTGTCACTGCTGTCCGGGCCACTGATGGAGATCGCGACGCGACGCGCCGTCCATGTGGTCGCCGGACTGGTCCTCACCACGGGCGGCATCAGCTACAACGCCGCGCTCGACTATCCGTCCGGGGTGCGCTACGCCAAGCACCATCTGATCCCTGGGTTGGAGGACGAGCATCAGCCTGGCACCCAGTGGCAGAACGTCCCCGATCATCCTTGGGCATTGGCGGTCTGCTTCGACCTGGACTTCCCTGACCTGGTCCGGGCGAACCAGCGCAGTGGCGCGACCCTGCTCCTGGTCCCCGCCCTCGATTTCACCGTCGATCGCTGGTTGCACAGTCGGATGGCGGTGCTGCGCGGCGTCGAATTCGGGATGGGCGTCGCGCGGGCGCCGCAACTCGGCGAGCTGGTTGCCAGCGATGCCCGCGGGCGGGTGCTCGCCGCGGCGGTCACCGATTCGACGGTGACGCGGTCGGTGCTCGCCCGAATCCCACTGACGTCAGGCGACACGGTCTATGTCCGATTCGGGAACTGGTTCGGCTGGACCTGCCTGCTGCTGTTCGGCGTCGTGCTCGTCGGATCGGTATGGCGCCGCAGGGATTGACGGACGGCGTTCGTGGCGCAGGAACCGTGGATTCGCGGGGCCGTTACCTAACCGTGACACTCTTCACATTCGCCTACTCCGGTGCAGGTCGCGCCGTATGCCCGGCCGTCTCCCGACCCAGGGGTGGGGTTTGCGCCGCGAGAAACGTGGGTATCG
This sequence comes from Nocardia sp. NPDC049149, assembly GCF_043197455.1. Classification (NCBI taxonomy): domain Bacteria; kingdom Bacillati; phylum Actinomycetota; class Actinomycetes; order Mycobacteriales; family Nocardiaceae; genus Nocardia; species Nocardia sp. NPDC049149. The sequence goes on along the minus strand of NZ_JBICTD010000002.1, from coordinate 41,372 downwards.
GTCTATTTCGTGCCCGGTCTCTGGTGTCAGGACCCGGAGGAGGCACGAAACATGGTCCGTCCGACGGGCTGGAGAGGAACGTGCACGTGACTGCCGAGGACTCCGAGAGTTTTCCACTACGGCGATCGGTCGCCGCTTCCGCGATGGGCAATGCCACCGAATGGTTCGACTACGGCGTCTACGCGGCGACGGCCACCTACCTGACCGACGCCTTCTTTCCCGGCGACCTCGGCACGCTCGGCACCATGCTCGGCTTTGCTGTCTCGTTCGTGTTGCGCCCGCTCGGCGGCATGGTGTGGGGTCCGCTCGGTGACCGGATCGGCCGGAAAGCGGTGCTGGCCACCACGATTCTGTTGATGGCCGCCGCCACCGGCGCGATCGGCCTGTTGCCGACACACGCCCAGGTCGGGGTGCTCGCGCCGATCCTGCTCATTACTCTGCGTGTCGTGCAGGGCTTTTCGACCGGCGGTGAATACGGCGGCGCCGCAACCTATCTGGCCGAATGCGCGTCCGACAAGAAACGCGGATTCCTCGGCAGTTTCCTCGAATTCGGCACGCTCGCAGGGTTTGTCGGTGGTTCGGCGACCGTGCTCGCCTGTCAGCTGGCGATCGGGTCCGACGCGATGCACGACTGGGGCTGGCGGATCCCGTTCCTGCTCGCGGTCCCGCTCGGCCTGATCGGCTGGTACCTGCGCTCGGCCCTCGACGAGAGTCCGGTGTTCAGCGAGGTCGCCGAGGAGAAGCATCCGCCGGGTGGCCTGCGCGAGCTGGTGACCACCTACCGGCGTGAGCTGCTCACCATGGCCGGGCTGGTTGTCGCCCTCAACGTGGTGAACTACACGCTGCTCACCTATCAGCCGACCTACCTGCAGAAGACCATCGGCTTGGGGGAGTCGGACGCGACCGCGATGATGCTGATCGGCCAGCTGGCGATGATGGTGGTGCTGCCCTTCTTCGGCCGCCTGTCCGACCGGGTCGGGCGCAGGCCGATGTGGCTGTTCTCGCTGGTCGGTCTCGCGGTCCTGGCCATCCCGATGTACTGGCTGATGGGGCAGGGCACCGCATGGGCCATCTTCGGATTCGTCGTGCTCGGCCTGCTGTATGTCCCGCAGTTGTCGACCATCAGCTCCACCTTCCCGGCGATCTTCCCGACGCACGTCCGCTATGCGGGATTCGCCCTCGCCTACAACGTGTCCACCGCGGCCTTCGGCGGCACCGCGCCCCTGGTCAACGAGGCCGCCATCGAATCGACCGGCTGGTCCCTGTTTCCCGCGGCCTATATGGTCGGCGCCAGCCTGATCGGCCTCGTCGCCTGGTGCTTCCTGCGGGAGACCGCGGGCACCTCACTGCGCGGCACCGAGGTCCCCGAGGCAGGCGACGACGCGCCGAACCTCGTCCCCGCCGGAGCGGCGATCGCGCCCTAGCCCGGCGGTTCGGAAAATCTCTTTGCGGACTGCGATGAGTTCTGTGCGGGTGCTCCGTCCTATCTGGTGAACGCGCTACCAACCCGGCGCGACCGACCAGAAGGATCAGAAGATGACCACCGCCAACCCCGCCGCCCACTTCGCCGACGACGCCACCTACCGCCCGGGCAAGATCCGCAACCGCGTCCTGTGGACCCTGCAGATCGTGCTCGGCCTGTTCTTCATCATCGCCTCCGGCGGGCCCAAGCTCGTCATCCCGAACACCTTGATGGACAACGCCCCCGAGAACCTGACCATCCCCTTCGGACTGCTCATCTTCATCGGAATCGTCGAAGTCGCCGGCGGTATCGGGCTGATGGTGCCACGGCTGAGCGCCCTGGCCGCAGCAGGCCTGTCGGTGCTCACCGTGCTCGCCGCAGCCACCCAAGCCTTCATCGCCGACAAGCCCGCAATGGGAATCTTCCCACTGGTGCTGGCCGCGATCTTCGTCTGGATCGCCTACGAACGCCGCGCCACCCTCACCGACCTGCGCAACACACTGACGCGATGACACACCGCTGAGCACGACCGGCGATCGGTGGCCTGGCCGCCGATCGCCCTTCGTGCGTCCCCGGATCGGTCGCCCGTCGGGGTTGGCGGCGACCGATCCCAGCGGCTACCTGGTTCGCGCCAGCCGGGCGTGGACCAGGTAGCCGCAGTTGCGTCCGCCTACCTCTCAATCGGCGGTGCGGCGCGTATCGCAATGCGGTACTGCTGTTTTCGAACGACTATTCGCCCGGCTCGAGGAGCTTGGCCAGCACCATGGTGTCGTGCAGGTAGCGTTCGTACGGGAAGTCGGCTTCGAGCAGGGCGTTGCGTAGCTCGTCGTAGAGCGGTTTGCCGGTGGTGTGGAAGGCGTTGCGGCCGGCTTCGGTGGTGCTGACCAGTCGTCGTCGTCCGTGCGCTGGGTCGGGGTCGACCTGAACCAGTCCGGCTTCTTCCAGCGGGCGCAGCGCCCGGCTGATCGCCGGATCGGACACCGAAAGCGCCTGCGCCAGTTGGTGTTGGGTCACCGGTTGAATGTCCTCCAGCGTCCCGAGCAGCCGCATCTGGCTGTAACTGAGCCCGCCTGCGCTGTCCACGCGCCGCCGTGTTGCTTCCCCGAGCAGGTACACCACCCGATGCAGCAAGTCCGCCAGTCCATCGTCCACCCGTCGAGCATACCCAAGTCTTACCTGGTTAAGACTGCGGGCTAACCGTCGGTGTGCTGGGGCCAGGTCTCCTCGATGATCAGGGTGCCGGTGCGCAACGCCTCCGCGTGGTGCTCGGCGACCACGTCGGGCGGATAGGTGGGCCACAGCGTGATGGCGCCGGTGGCTTTGTCGATGGTGCTCACCGTGCCACCGATGGGTAGTGGGCTTGGGGGAGTGCGGGATTCGGTGGGCGGCGGCGGCACGAAGATGGCGACGACGACGAAACAGCTGTCGAACTCGGTGATCCGGTTGGCGATGCCACGTCCGGCGTCGTCGTCGAAGGAGAGGTAGCGCTCGGCGAGACGCTCCGCTTCGGCGAGGGTCACCGGTGTGGTGCACTCGGTCGGGTAGGCATGGATGTCCATCGTGTCGACGGCGGCCACCGGTGGTGGCGCCAGCTCCTTTCCGCAATCCTGGTGCCCCACTGTGCCGTACGCGCCCGGCGGTTGTTCGCGTTGTCCGGGATTTGCTGTCGGACGGCGGGGTTTGCCGGTTGATCGAAACCTGTCGGATGGTCGTTATTCATGAATTGGTCGACAACACAGGTCGAGCATTCACTGGTTGGTAGACAACACTGGTCAGTCGAACCGGACCGTGGCGAGCATGCGCCTGGCCAGCGTCTCCGGGTCGGCGCCTGCGGCCAGGCTCGAATTGTCCAGTGCGCCTTCCCGCCACAGCGCGGCGAAGCCGTGCACCAGCGACCAGGCGGCCAGCTGGGTGGCCTGCTGCTGTGCGAGATCGCCGGGACGGATGGCGGTCACGCCGGAGCGCAGCGCCGCCGCCGAGGCGAGCCTGGCCGCGTGCAGGCGTGGGTCGTCGGCGCGTAACAGTGTGTGCCGGAACATCACATCGAAATGGCCGGGGTGTTCGCGCGCGAATTGGATGTAGGCGACGGCGACTTCGCGGAAGTCGGGCCCTGCCGCCGTGAGCGCGGCGGCGAGCAGTTCGTATCCCTCGACGGCCAGCGCGGTCAGCACGCCGGCCCGGTCGCCGAAGTGATGGGCCGGTGCCGCGTGCGAGACACCTGCCCTGCGGGCCAGCTCGCGCAGGGACACCGAGTCCACGCCGTCGGTCGCGATCTGGTCGGCGGCCGCGGCCAGGATGGTGGCCCGCAGATCGCCGTGGTGGTAACCGCTTTTCGCCATGCTTCGATGGTGCCCGAGAATCTAGCCATTGACAAGTTGCCGCCACCGGCGCTAATCTTTCCACTGTCAAGATTGCTCGAAACACAGTAGGAGACCCTGATGGCACCGCTGGTTGTACTCACTGTCATCGCCGCTCTGGCCAGGCTCATCGGCTGGCTCGCCGGACCCGAATGGCTCGACTCGTGGCCACACGCCGTCGCGATCGGCCTCGCGGCGATGTTCGTGCTGACCGCGAGCGCACACTTCCTCTCGCCGCGCCGCGAGGCACTGGTGGCGATGGTGCCGCCGAAACTGCCCAACCCGGCCGCGCTGGTCACCCTCACCGGCGTGCTCGAACTGGCAGGCGCCGCCGGACTGCTCATCCCGGCGACCTCGGCCATCGCGGCCGCGGCGCTGATCGCGATGATGGTCTTCATGTTCCCGGCCAATATCCGTGCGGCCAAGGCGGATCTCGGCATCAAGACCATGCCGCTGCCGCTGCGCACCGTCGTCCAGCTGATCTTCATCGGAGCACTCGCTCTTGTGCTCTTCGGCTGACGGCATCCACGGGGTCTGCGACAAAGCCCGCCCGCGCAACGATTTACGTTGCCAGGGCGGGCTTTGTCGGGTGCGCTCAGGCTCCAGCGCGCGCCTTCGCGATGGTGCGCCGCATGAACGGCCGCGCCATGTCCTCCGGCAGGTTCGCCCACGCGAGGAAGAACCTGGTCAGCGGATCCAGCGCGAGGTGATGCCGCCCGCGCTCCAGCCCGCGCACGGCGGCCTCGGCGACGCGCTCGGCCGACATCGGCTCGATCGATCCGGTAATCGCCTTGGTCTCCACCGGTTTACGGACGTTCTCCTTGGCCAGCCCCGGTGTGTCGGTGTCGGCCGGATAGATCACCGTCACCCCGATGCCCGCGGGTTCGGCCTCGTAGCGCAGGCACAGCGCGAACTGCCGAACGCCCGCCTTGGTCGGTCCGTAGCCGCTGTATCCGACGATGCCGAGGAACGCGCTGGTGGAGCTCACGAGAAGGACCTTGCCGCGCGACCTTTCGACCATCCCGGGCAGCACGCAGCGCACCGCGTGCACCGCGCCGAGATAATTGGCGCTCATCTGCATCTCGAACTCGCCCGCCGCGACGTCGAGGAACCGGCCGGGCAGCGTGAGCCCCGCGCAGCAGGCGAGTGCCTCGCACGGCCCGTGCTTGCCCTCCAATTCCGCGATGGCCGAGGCGAGTTGGTCCGGATGCGTGACATCGGCGACGGCCCAGTCGCCGCCGATCCGCTTGGCCGCGTCCCGCAGCGGCACCTTGCGCCGCGCGATCACCGAAACCTGCGCGCCACGCCTGGCGAACGCGGCCGCGACGGCCGCACCGATCCCCTCCGAACCGCCGGTCACGATGACATGCTTACCGACCCACTGCGTTCCGTTGCGACCGGTCATCGCGCAACCCTCAGGTCCGGCTCGCGGTGACGATCTCCGCGATCCGATCGCGCCACCGCAGATAGGTCGCCGAACTGCCGTCGGTGGGCAGGTCGAGCAGCGAATCGTCGATCAGCGCATCGGTTTCCGCGACCGAGTGCCCGCAGAACACCCGTGCCGCCGCCTCGCTGTGCTCGTTGCTGCTTTTGGTCTGCTGCCTGATCTTGGTCACCATCGCGCAGCCCAGCGAGACCTGCGGCCGGTATTGCCCGGCGACCTCCCAGAGTTCCTCCATGTCAACGGGTTCCACGCCGCCGGCGAAGGTCACCGCGATGCCGACCCCGCTCCACAGATCGGCGTGGCGCTGTTCGGCGAAGCCGCCGATGCGTTCGGCCACCGCCTTCGGCGTGCCGCCGCCGATGAACCACAGCGCCCGGCCGAGGCCGTTGTCCGCGATGCGCTGCAAGTTGGCTCGATCACCCATCCACCGCGGGTACCTGGTGTCGACGTGCTGCCGGTCCACATAGCGCGGCTTCTGGAAGAACGCCTTGTAGAAGCCGTACCCGTCCACCGCGAGCCACTTGAACAGCGGATGTTGCGGAAAGAGCTTCTTCCAGCGCTGCTTCGGGATCTTCGCGAGCGCGAGCCCGACCCCGACGACCATGGTGAGGTCGTGCACCTTCGACTCGGGCCCGACGATCAGATCGTGCGCCCGGTGCCCCGGCGAGAGCGAGTCGATGGCGGTGAGTCCGACGGCCGCACCCTCATAGGCGAATCCGCGATACTTCGGCGGCACCTGCGCGAGCTGGGCGACCAGTTCGGCGTTGTTCGAACTGCGCACCGCCTTGTCGATCCCGCCGACCAGGTTCATCGTCACCTGCTCCAGCTCGAGCGCGGCATGCGGGTTCGACTGTTCGAAGCTCTGCATCACCGTGCGCACGCTGGCCGGGCTCGGAACGAATAAGGCCGCGCGCAGCGGGCCCAAAGGTGAAGGCATGACAGGGTTCTCCGTTTCTTCATGGGATGAAGGGCCGATAGCCGCCGTCGTAGAAGGCGAGTGCCCCCGCGGCGGCCAGTGCGGGATCTCGTTCGGCGTGCACGACCTCGCCGATGACGATGCTGTGGTCACCGCAGTCGTGAATCGTGTCGAGCTTGCATTCCAGGCCTGCCACCGTCCGCGCCAGCATCGGCGCGCCGGTGTGCGGCCCCTCGTGCCAGTCCACCTGCCGGAATTGGGCGGAGCCATCGGGTCTCGTCGAATCGGCGAAGTAGCGGGCCAGTGCCTCCTGCTGCGCCGTGAGCACCGAGATGGCGAACGCGCCCGCCTCCTGGATCGCCCGGTGCAGCCTGGCGGTGTGCGCGACGCACACCAGGATCAGCGGGGGATCGAGCGAGACGGACGTGAACGCGTTGGCGGTCATCCCGTGTGGCCGTGGCCATCCGGTGGTGATCACCGTGACACCGGTGGTGAAGGCGCCGAGCACGCGGCGCAGCTCGGCGCTGTCGGTCATGGGCGTGCCGCCTCCTTTTCGAGGTCGGCCGCAGTCGGCGTCGGCTTCGCCGCGACCGCCACCGGCTCGGCAGGCGTACTCGGCGTTGCCGAGCGTTGCTGCCACCATTCGGCGATTCCCCGTGCCCACCAGTACATTCCGCGGGCGCCGCAGACGATGACGAGCGCGAAGAACAGGCCGTAGGAGATGTGCAGCGCGGTGACGATGCCGTACACGATGCCGACCGAGGCGCCGAACATCATCTGCTGCTTCTTGCCCATCGGCGTCGTGCCGGGGTCGGTGACCATGTAGTTGGAGAACAGGACGAAGGCGAGACCGGTGATCACCGAGAACGAGGCGAACATCGAGACTCCCGGCTCGAACAGCCCACGCACCACCGCCTGCAACACGAATGCGCCCACCCAGGCGAAGATCAGCGGCATCTTCAACGTCAGCTTGGCGTTCAGCATGGTGCCGGTGAAGAGCAACACCATGATGATGAGCGCGTCTGCCGGGCCGGTGATGTTCTCCACGAAGTGATAGGGCGGCGCGACCGCGATCATCGGGAAGACCAGGATGGCCACCACGATGCCGAAGTTCGACGGGTTCATGAAGTGCCGCATCTTGCCGTTGATCTTGGCGCGCAACACCCACTTCGCGCCGACGGCGACCGTGACGCCGAAGATGACCGGCCACAACTGATCATGCGCGAAGGTCAGGAAGTTGAATGCGAGACCGGTGATGTGCGCGGGCAGCAGGAACTCGAACATGCCGCGCGGGCCACGCCCCATGAACGCGGGCTTGCGCTGATATGCCCAGGACGCAAGGACTTCCAGCCCGATCTCCACGGTGTACGCGGTGGCCAGCGCGATGAACGGCCACAGGAACGGCTGTTCGAAACCGAGCAGCGGGAAACCGATGAGATTGAAGATGGTGATCGAGATGGCGAAGTTGCGCAGCGCCAGGTAGCGCTTGTCCTTCACGGGCGCAGGCGTTTCCACCCACTCCTTGGCGAACTCGGTGCCCGAGCGCTGCAAGGCGACGATGCGCTCGGTGGTGCTCGGCCCGTGCCCGTCGCCGTTGCCGTCGGAGGCGACTTTGCCTTCGGCACTGCCGTTTCCGGCGGCAGCGACGCTCGGCGGTGATCCGTCGGGTTGTCCGTTGGTCGCGCCGGGATTCGGCTTGTCGTTGTCGCTCATCACTTGACCTCCTGAGCACTGGAAGTGAGGCTCATCGTGTGCCAGCCCGGTGTGAGCTGGATCGTCTGCTCGTGTGGTCCGCCCTTGCTGTCGCGCCAGCACAGCTTGACCTCGAGCGGCGCTTTCGGATCGACGTTGCCGAGGCCGAGATGTACTTCGGTGGCACGCTTTCCGGTGTGGCCGCTGCCGCCGTCGAGATGCGCGGTGTGCACCTTGCCGTCCGGGGTCCGCACCTGCACCTGCGCGTCGATGGCGGGCACGCCGAGCGTGGGCAGTCCGGCGATCGTGGTGGGCGCCGAGCCTTCCTTGGCGGGCTTGACCAGCTTCAGCCCGAGGAACTGACCGTCCTTCGCCCGGTTGTTGTGGTAGAAAACCGGGTCCGCCCACTGCCTCGCGACGGCGAAGCTGAGCGCGCCGCTGCCGGTGCTGTCGCCGACCGCGATGCCGCGCGAGGGGATCGGGGCGTCCATGCCGAGCGCGTGGGTGAGGTTGGCGAACTTGCCGTCGTCACCCTGGCTGAAGAAGCCCATGGGATCGCTGCCGGACAGGTCGGCGCCCTTGGCGATAACCGGCCATGCCACTGGGTATTTCACCAGATCGTCGTTGATGGTGCCGGCTTCCTGGATCTGTGGCCACCGGTTGGTGTCGCCCTTGATCATCCCGGTCGCCTGGATCACCTCGTTGCGGCCGTCGTTGTCGAAGTCGTCGATCTTGGCGTCCCAGCCCCAGGTCTGCCACGCCAATCCGACCTCGGGGGCCCGGTTCTTGAACGGTGCGACGCCGTCGTTGAGCTCGGCGGCGGCATCCGCAGTGTCCTTGGCCGTGTTGTACCAGGCGAAGTGCCCTTCCATCAGCGCGAATCGGGCGGCGATATTGCTGACGAACAGGTCGGGCATGCCGTCGCCGTTGAGGTCGCCGAAGTCGGCGGCCATGCCCTTGTACGAATCATGGCCCATGACATAGGACTTCGGGTCGGTGAGGCCGCGCTCGCCTTCGGCGAAGCCGAAGCGGATGTCACCGGGCTTGGACTTGTTGACGAACATCCGGTCCTTGCCGAAGTCGTTGGACACGTACAGCTCTGGGAGCTGATCGCCGGTGAGATCGGTGGCGGCCGCGGCAAGCACCCACCCGGAGGATTTGCCGATCGGGAACGGCTGGGCCACTTCTCGGTAGTCGACCGTCGGTTCGGGGCCCGCGGTGGCGCCGTTCAGCGTGAAGATGCGGTTACCACCGCCGTTGGCGGCGTTGGAGAACGAGTCGGTCATCCACAGCGCGAGGCGACCGTCCTGCTTCAACGCGTCCATGTCCGGGAAGTAGTTGCCGATGAAGATGTCGGTGGTGCCGTTGCCGTCGAAGTCGGCGATGGCGACGGCGGCGGTGATCCAGCGCTGCCCGTGATAGGTTCCGTCCTCGGTGTCGGGTACCGGAACCAGGTCGACCGGGCGGAATGCCTTGGCGTCCAATGTCTTTGCGTCGGACTTTTGCAGATAAACGATCGGCGTGCGGCCGTAGAAGTGCACGAGCAGATCGGTCCGGCCGTCACTGTTGTAGTCGCCGGGTACGCACCCGGCCGGCACGGCGGCCTCGTCCATCCGCAGCGGCGCCGGGTCGAGGATGAACGGCGCGTACCGGCTGGTGTTGCTGTCCGGGGTGGGGGTGACGTACACCTTGTCCGCCCGGACATCGACCATGCACAGATCGTCGGAGAGCCGGTTGCCGTCGATGTCGTTCATCGCGGCGGCCGCGCCGATCGAGGAGATCCATGCCGCAAGGTGCTCGTACGGGTACCGCACGTCGCGGATCGTGCGATCGCTGCGGACGCCGTCGGGCATGGCGATCGGCATCGGCGTGAAATCGAACCGGCTGGCGATCGGGCCGCCCGCGTTGTCGAAGGTGGGCAGCAGCGAGCTGCGCGCCGGGATGAACAAGGCGCCCATGATCAACAGGGCTACCGCAGGCACCACAGCTTTCCGGAGAACTGATCGACTGAGGGGGATTTTCACGAGTTCTCCTCCTGGAAGAAAGTGGATTGCTGTCCTGCCGTATCGGCGAGTCCGTCGAGCACCTCGCGCAGCGCCTCCAGCGCTTGGTCCAGTTGTTGTTCGGTGTGGCGGCAGTTGATGAAGAAGCGCAACCGCGCCGCACCGGCGGGCACCGTGGGATGGGAGATGGCGTTGACGCTGAAGTCGCGCTGCAACATGGCGACCGCGCCGAGCACCGCGGGTTCGTCGGCGCCGGTGATGATCGGGGTGATCGGGGTGCCTTCCGAAGTGCCGGTGTCGAAGCCGCATTCGTTGGCCCTGCGATGGAAGTACGCGGCGTTGTGGCGCAGCGTGGCGACGCGGTCCGGCTCTTCCCGAAGCACGGCAAGACTTTCCAGCGCCGCTGCGATGGCCGAGGGCGCAGGCGAGGCCGTGTACATGCTCAACCCGCCGGCCACATACTTGAAACCGTCGATCAGCTCCCGATTTCCGGCGAGGTAGCCGCCGACGCTGCCGATCGCCTTGGACAGCGTGCCCATCCAGACATCAACGGCGTCGCCGGGGAGGTCGAACAGCTCGCGCACGCCGAGCCCGTTCGCGCCGAGCACGCCGAACGAATGCGCCTCATCGATCATGATCGAGCAGTTGTATTTGCGGGCCACCTCGATGATTTCGGGCAGCCGGACCACATCGCCGTCCATGCTGTAGAGGCCCTCGATGAGCACGAGCGCCCGGTCGAAGCTGCGCCGCGACATCTTCAGGATCGCCTCGAGCGATTCGGGGTCGTTGTGCCGGAAGTTGACCCGCTTGCACCTGGCCCACTCGGTGCCCGCCACCATGCTGTTGTGGATCAGCGAGTCGCAGACCGCGAGATCGCGCTTGCCGAGCAGGAACCCGATCGCGGCGGCGTTGGTGAGGTAGCCGCTCGCGGTCACGATCGCGGCGTCGGTGTCGTAGAGGCCTGCGATCTCATGCTCGAGCTGGCCGTAGATCGGGAGCTCACCGGCGACGATGCGGACCGCGGCGGCGGAAGTGCCGTATTCGTCGATGGCGTCCTTGGCGGCCTGCTGCACGCGCGGTGACGCGGCCAGGTCCAGGTAGCCGAAGCTGCTGAAGTTGACCACTTCTCGACCTGCCATCCGGGTGACGGCTCCGCTGACACCCTCATGCGGCAGGTAATACGGGTTCTCCAGACCCATCTGGGTGACGAACTCGTCGAAGCGGCCGAAGCGCCGCGCGGCCTCGAGGACGCCGGGGTGGTCCTGGAAGGAGGTCGTCACCCGGTCTGCGGCGGCCTTGCCGTTGCTGCCGACTTCCGTGGTATTCGCTTGTCCGGCAACGGCATTCCCGTCACCGTTGGGGCTCGCGCCGCTGTCCGCGCCGCCGTCGCCGTGTTTGGCCAGCAACGCGCGCGCCAGTTCGCGCGAATCGTTCTGATCGATGGTCATTCCGTCTCGCTCCTCGCCATTCGGTCTTCTTCCTGCGCAATCTGATCGGCGAGCCGGGCGCCGAGCCCGCGCAGCGTCATGCCGATCGCGGCGAGCACCGACATCTGCACGCCGAGTACCTTCGCCACCCTGGCGCCGAATTCCATGCCCATCAGCGAGTCCATGCCGAGCTCGGGCAGCGGGATATCCAGGTCGACCGTCTCCGCGGCGACGCCGAGGACCGAGACGAGCTGCTCGACAAGCAGATACGCCACGACCTCACCGCGCTGCTCGGGCCCGAGCGCCAGAATCTCGGCCCGCAGCGCACCCACCCCCGAGGTGCCGCCCGCCGCGCTGACGAGCTCGCCGAATCGCGGCGTGCGGGCCGAAGGGCGGTGCACAGTGGCCCATTTGCCCCAGTCCACGTCGATCAGCGCGATCTGGGGCAGGCCGATGCGCAGGCATTCGCGCAGGTGCTCGGTCGCGATGTCCATCGGCACCGACCGGTAGCCGGTGAGCTCGGCATAGCGCGCGATGGCATCGAAGTCGGCCATGCCGCCGCCGCGCATGAAGCCCCAGTTCACCGCGAGTGCCGCCGCGCCGCGGGCGCGCCGGGCGCCTGCCAGCGCGTCGAGCACCGAATTGGCTGCGGCATACCCTGTTTGGGGCGTGATGCCGACGAGGCTGCTCGCCGAGGAATACAGCACGAAGTGGTCGAGGTCGATTCCGGCCGCGGTGAGGGCGTTGTCCAGGTGCATGGCCCCCGCGACCTTCGGCCCGAAGATCGCTGCCAGCGATTCGGCGGTGATCTGTGGAACCTCCAGATTGTTGACCACGCCGGCTGCGTGGAAGACGCCGCGCAAGGGGTCGTCCTCGGTGCCACTGCGCTCGATCAGCGCCGCCACCGCGTCGTAATCGGACACGTCGACGCGTTCCTCGACCACGACGACGCCCGCTTCGGTGAAGTCCGCCAGGGCCTCTCGGGCTTCGTCGGTGGTGGCGCCCTGCCTGCCGACCAGCACCAGCCTGCGCGCGCCCTCGCGCACCAGCCAGCGCGCGGTGGCGAGGCCGAAGGCGCCGAAGCCGCCGGTCACCAGGTAGGACCCGGTTGACTTGATCGGCGCCGCAGGCAGTTTCGCCCGCACCATCGGCGCTTCCTGACCCAGATCGAGCACGATTCGGCCGGTGTGGGTGGAGCGGACCACCGTCTCGAAGGCCTTGCTCGCCTCGTCCGGGCCGAATGCCGTGTAGGGCAAGGCCTTATAGATCTCCCTGTCGAGGGCGTCGATCACCTTCCGCGCGGTGGCGCGCACCAGCTCCGGCCGGTTGGCCAGCGCTCGGTCGACATCGACGGCGAAGAACGACAGGTTGCGGTCGAACGGGCGCAGATCGATCGCGCCGCCGCTGTAGATGTCGGCCTTGCCGAGCTCGATGATCCGGCCGAATTCGGCGACCACCCTGAGGTTTTGGTGCAGGATCTCGCCGGGCGATGAGCTGTACACCACGTCGACGCCGCGGCCGCCGGTCACCCGGAGCACGTCGTCGACGAAGCTCACCGACCGTGAGTGGAACACGTCGTGCGCACCGAGGTCGCGTGCGATCGCCCGGCGCTCTTCGGTGCTTGCGGTGGCGATCACCCTGGCGCCCATCCGCCGCGCCACCTGGATCGCCGCCATGCCCATGCCGCCGGCAGCGCCGTGGATGAGCACGGTCTCGCCAGACCGCACCCTCGCCAGCTCCGCCAGCGTGAATTCGGCGGTGAGCAGTGGCAATGCCGAGCTGCAATGGCAGGGATCGAACTCGGTGGTCATCGTCAGGTGCATCGGCTGCGTCGCGCCGTCACCGATCGGGATGGTGAGGAACCGGCTCAGCAGGCCGCGGCTGCACAGTGACATCAGGTCGCCGGGCACCACCTCGGTGACGCCTGCGCCGACCCGCTCGACGACACCGGAGCCCTCCATCCCGAGCTCGGTGCCGAAATAGGTTCCTGTCAGCTCTTTTTCGGTGAGCACGCCGAGGATCTTGAGCGGATCCTTGTAGTTCAAGCCGACCGCGTCCACCCGGATCTCGATTTCGCCAGGACCGGGCGCGACCCGCTCGACCTCGCGCCAGGACAGTTCGGACAGCAGCCGGGAACGCGGAATCTCCAGGCGGAACGACGCTTCGGTGTCGGTGAGTGGTGCGGCGGCATCCCAGGTCGCCAGCTGGTCGCGCAGCGTGTGCCGCAGCTGCATCGCCCAGCACGCTCCCGCGCGCAGTGCGACCTCGTCGGTGCGTCCGGCGACGGCGTCGTCGGCGAGCACCTGCGCGACGACGTCTTCGGCCGGGGTGCCTGCCTCGGCGTCGATCAGTCGCCAACGCGCGTTGGGTAGTTCGTTGAGCAGGGTCCGGCGTGCGCCGGTCAGCGCCGCGTGCGGAATATTGACGAACCGGTCGACCGGCAGGCAGAACGCGTGCTCGGTCACCACGACGGCGCGCACCACAGGTGGGTTGTCGATGTACTCGCCGAGCAGCCTGCTGATCGCCTTGGCGACGAGCACGAGCCCGTACACGTTGTGCACGGCGTCGAGCTCCGAATTCGCCACCAGCACAACCCGGCTGCGCTCGTCGCGTTCGTGGGCTGCGCACAGCAGCTCGAACAACCGGTCCGCCTCGGTGCTGTCCTGGGCGTCGAGGGTGCGTAGCTCGCTGGCGGCGCGCACGGCCGCCAGCTCCTTGGCCCGCTGCGACACCGTGCTGCCGAGGCCGATCACCATGAGGAACTCCGGTGCCGCGCCGTCGTCGATCTCGACCGTCGGCTCGACGTCGTCGACGATCGACCACACCGGCTCGTAGAACACCTGATCCAGCTGGTCGAAGATGTCCTGTCGCCCCGAGATCTCGGCGAAGCGCACGCCGGACATCGTCAGCGCGACATGACCATCCGAGTCGGCGAGGTGGATGTCGGCGAGCAACGGGTCGCCGGACCTCCGCGAAACATGAACCCATGCTTCGTCTTCCGGCAGCGGTCCGACCCAGCGCACCGCCGCCACCGCGGCGGGCACCACGACAACGGGCACATCGCCGGCCGACTGGGCGGACAGGGCCGCGAAACATTGCAGTGCGGCGTCGATGACGGCCGGATGCGCCAGGTGCGGCAGGGCGGGGGCGACGGCAGGCGGCAGGGCCGACAGATCGAGCCGGGCCAGCACCCCGTCCGCTCCGACCCGTGCGACGTCCACCAGCCGGAACGCCGGTCCGTACGCCAGCCCGTGCGCGGCGAGGCCGTCGTACAGCATGGCCGCGGGGATCTCGACCGCATCGGGTGGCGGCGTGATGTCGATGGTCCGTGCGTCCACCTCCGCCTCGATCAGGCGGCCGTAAGCATTGAGGGTCCAGGTGGTTTCGGTCGCCGCTCTGGAGCGCACGGTGAACCGGTGGGTGGTCTCCTCCACGGAGATGCGCACCACCGGCACGTCGTGTTGCCCGACGATCAGCGGCGTCGCGAACTCGACCGCCTCCAGACCGAAGGCGGTACGGCCGGTGCGCACCGCGATGGCGCTGAGCGCGGCGTCCAGGTAGGCGGCGCCCGGCAGCACCACCGACCCCTCCACCACATGGTCGCGCAGCCACGGCAGCGCGGTGATCGACAGCTGCACATCCCATTCGGGCGCGGTGGCGTCGGTACGTTCACCGAGCATGGCGTAACCCGCGGTGGCGCCTGCTCGGTCACGCGCGGTAGCCGGATCCTCGGTCCACAGCACCCGGCGCTGCCACGGGTACGGCGGCAGGTCCAGATGGCCGACCGCGGCAGGCCCTGCCCCTGGTGCCCGCGAAACATCCAACGCGCCTGCGCGATACAGGTCCGCGACGGTCCTGCGCAGGTTGTCCTCGTCCTCGGCGTCGCGCGACAGGGTGCTGATCGCCGCGCCGGAGACCCCGCGCTGCACGAGCGCCTCGCGGATGTTGCCGCTCAGCACCGGGTGCGGACCGACCTCGAGGAAGGCGACGTGCTCCGCGTCGAGCAGGCCGCCGATCGCGGCGGCGAAACGCACCGGCTGGCGCACGTTGCGGCACCAGTACTCGCGCCCCCATTCGGTGCCGTCCAGTTCGGTGCCGGTCACCGTGGACCACAACGGGATTCGGGTTGCACCGGGACGCAGACCGGCCAGCACCGACCGGAGCTCGTCGAGGATCGGGTCCATCAGATGGCTGTGATAAGGCACTTCGACGCGCAGTGGCTTCGCGAAAACACCGTCCTCGGTGAGGGTTTCGCGCAGCGTGCCGAGCACGGCGAGATCACCGGCCAGCGTGACGGCGGACGCGGAGTTGACCGCGGCGACGCAGACGCCCTCGATTCCGGCCAGTCGCTCCAGCACCTGCTCCTCGGGCAGGCCGACCGCGAGCATGCCGCCGCTGCCCGCGGTGGTGGCCTGCAGCCGGGATCGGTGGTAGCTGACCAGCAGCGCGTCGTGCAGCGACAGTGCACCGGAGATGTAGGCCGCGGTCACCTCGCCGACGCTGTGGCCGACCACCGCGGTCGGCAGGATGCCGAGCTCGGCCAGCTCTGCGGTGAGCGCTGCCTGCACCAGGAAGTTCGCCGGCTGGGCGATCGCGGTGCCGGTGATCCGCGAATCCGCCTCGTCGCGAAGCAGTTCCGCCACGATCGACCATTCCGCGATCGGCCGGAACACCGCATCGATCTCGTGCGCGACCGCCGCGAAACGGCCGCCTGCCTGCAGCAGGCCGCGGCCCATGCCCCACCATTGCGGGCCCATGCCGCTGTAGACGAAGACCGGCTTCGGCCCGGCCTCGGACAGGGCGCGCGCCGGGTTCTGGCCACGCCCTTCGGCGAATTCGGCCAGCTGGGCGCGCAGATCGTCGCCGTCGCGGTAGGCGAAGGCGGCCCGCAGCGGATGGTGCGCGCGCCGTGCCCAGACCGACTCGGTCACCGTCGACGGGTCGACCGTCTCGGCGAGGGTACACACGGACGTGGCGAGTTCGCGCAACGCGACCTCGCTGCGTGCGGACAGGGCGAGCACCGGAAATGGTTGCGGCCGTGCGCCATCGACCGAGTCGACGGTGGGCGCCTGCTCCATGATCACGTGCGCGTTGGTGCCGCCGTAGCCGAAGCTGTTGACCGCGATGGCAGTTCGTCCGTCGATGGTCGGCATCGGCTCCGGCGCCAGCGGAACCCGCAGGCGCAGTTCGTCGAAGTGGATCTCCGGGTTCGGGTTGTCCAGCCGCAGCTGCGGCGCGATGGTGCCGTGGTGCAGCGTCAACGCGGCCTTGATGACGCCTGCGACGCCTGCGGCGGCCTCGGTGTGGCCGATGTTGTTCTTCACCGAGCCGACCGGCAGCGTGTCCGTCCTGCCCGCGACGGCGCCGTAAACCGTGCCGAGCGCGTTCATTTCGAGCGGATCACCCACGGCGGTGCCGGTGCCGTGCGCCTCCACGTAGCCGATCTGATACGGCTCGATGCCCGCGATGCGCTGCACCCGGCGCGCGAGTGCCTGCTGAGCGGCCGGGTTCGGCACCGGGATGGCGAGCGTGCGCCCGTCCTGGTTGACGCCGCTGCCGCGCACGACCGCATAGATCCGGTCGCCGGCGCGCTGGGCGGCCTCGAGCGGTTTGACGATGATCGCGCCTGCGCCTTCGCCGCGTCCGTAGCCGTCGGCCGTCACGTCGAAGGTCTTGCACCGGCCGTCGAAGGACAGGAAGCGGCCCTTGCACATCGAGATGAAGGCCTCGGGCCGCAGGATCGCGTTCGCGCCGCCGACGATGGCGGCCTCGCATTCGCCCGCCTCCAGCGCGAGCACCGCCTGATGCAGCGCGACAAGGGACGACGAGCAGGCCGTGTCGATGGTCATGGTCGGGCCGAGCAGGTCGAGCAGGAACGCGATGCGGGCCGAGAGCAGGGTGTGCGACGCGCTGGTCGGGCTGTGGCTGTTGATCGAGGCCCTGGCCAGGGAGCCACTGCGCACCAAGGCGTTGTCGTTCATGAAGCCGCCGACGAACACGCCGACCTCGCGGCCGCTCACCGTGCCCGCCATGCCCGCGTCGTCGAGCGCCTCCCAGGCCACCTCGAGCAGCAGTCGCTGCTGTGGGTCCATGATGGATGCCTCGCGCTGGGAGATACCGAAGAACTCGGCGTCGAACTCCCACAGCGACTGGGTCAGGAATCCGCCGTGCCGCGTGTACATCCGGCCTGGCGCGTCCGGGTCGGGATCGTAGAACTTGGCGACGTTCCATCGGTCGGCAGGTACCTCGATGATGCCGTCGCCCTTGTGCAGGACGAGATCCCAGAAACTGGCGGTATTGTCGATTCCGCCGGGAAATCGGCATCCGATACCGACAATTGCTATTGCAGGCATGCAGAGTCCTCTGGATGTCAGGACATCGAAATCAATGCGCGGGTAGGCTGTTTCGTCGCCGCGCGTTCGAATTGTCTTGGAGAGCACCGTAACCGTGCGCCTGCCGCGTGTGTGATGTGGCCGCGTCGTCCGGTGTGAATTTGGTTCCGTGGTAGGAGGTCTTCGTCCAACCATGGTAGGAGAAAGCTGTGATCAGGGTCAATACGGTTTCCCGAAACCGGTACGTAATCCCTTGTCGCAGCCACCTATTGGTTTGGTATCTGTGCTGCATGACGGCATTATTCTGCTGTTATTACAGGGTTATTGGATTGCGCGCGGGTGGCATCACAGCGTTATTCGTCCGCCATCACAGTGTTATTCACGTCGAATGACATTGTTATACCGGATCGCTGACACGGTTATTGTCGAGATGGTTCGACCCTCAACGATTTTCGCGGCTAGAATCACGTGGCGAATGTTTCCGGCGAAAGGCGTTGGTCGTGGATCCGTACAGCACCGGGCAGTTCCGTATCGAGCCGGAAGCCGAAGTGATCGAGAGCGCGGCGTGGCTCGCCGAGTTCACCGAACGATATATCGCGGGGTGGAACACCGGCGACGGCGCCGCCGTCGCGAAATGTGCTGCCGAGGACACCATCTGGTACGACCCGTCGCTCGGGAAACAAGCGGTCGGGCGGTCCGGCGTCGAGGAGTTCGTCTCCGATACCGTGCGGTCTTTCCCGGATGTGGCCTACACCAACCCTTTTCCGCCACTGCTCGCCGCGGAGGCCAAGGCCGCGGTGGTGCCGTGGCGGATGACCGGCACCCACCTCGGCCTGATCGACCCGCCCGGATTCGCGGCCACCGGCAAGAAGATCGACCTGCTGGTGATCGACATCTGGCAGTTCAAGGGCGGTCTCATCTGGCGCAGCCAGGCGACCTGGGATCTGCAGGAGATGCTGTTGCAGCTCGGGTTGATGCCGCCGCGCGGTAGCACCGCCGAGCGCGCGATGGCGCGGGCTCAGCGGGTGCGTTCCCGGCTGCCGTTCTAGTCGGCCTGCTCGCGGTCGGCGTCCTCGGCCGCGAGCTCCTCGTCCTCGTCGGCGGTGTACCGCTCCATCGCCTGGATCACCGCGACGCCGATGTCGTCGAGCGTGGCCCCCATGCCGACGAGCAGGTTGACGATCGCGGGCACCAGCACCTCGAAGAGGCCGTCGTCACCGAGGTGCCCGGCCATCTCCAGCTGGACGAAGCCGAACAGGCCCATCCAGAGCTGGGCGGCGGCCGAGCGGACATCCGGTGTGTCGATCAGCGCCGCCGCCTGTGCCCTTTGCACCGCGTCCACCACGTGGTCGAAGGTCTCCTGATAGTGCTCGAACTCCGAGTTGTTCTCGGCGGCAAGCACATTGCCGCGATTGATTTTCATGTCGATGCGCTGGGATCCGGTGCCGAACATCAACTGGAACAGCTCGGGTCTGCGCTGCGCTTCGGCGCGGAACACCAACCCGAGCACGAGCAGGTCGGTGATCGGTTCTGCGGTCGGCCCGAATTCGTCCATCCGCGCGGCGAGCAGGGCGAAACCCGCCGAGCCCGCCGCGCGGATGAGACCGGGCATGCCGCCGAAGTTCGAGTAGACGGCCATCGTCGACACCCCGCACATGCTGGACACACGGCGCACCGTCAGTGCGTGCAGGCCCTCGGTCGACACGACCTGGACGGTCGCGTCGATCAGCCGGTCGCGCAGTGCAATGGCCATGGCATCTGCTGATGCCGGCTGCGGCGCGGTTAGTTCGGTGATCCCCCCGGTGGTGCTTTCGCTCATCGCTTCCGTTCGGCAGGTCGCGGATCAGGCGGCCACGCGTAGTTTCTCGGCGGTGCTTTCCTGGAATGGGCGGCACTGGGGCTGAGCCAGGGCAGCGCTGCCCGCGACGGTCGTGCGACTGGTGCCGATGCTGCCAGTCCGGTGCATGACGGTCGCCAATCCTGTACCCCGAGAAAGGATTCGCGTTGGATGGACGATCACGCGCTGACCGTGCCTCGTCCGGTATATCGGGAAGTGTGTGGTGGTGTCGAGAACGGCGGCGGAAAATTCACGCCAGGCGTGCAGGCGATGTCTGCTGACGGTCGAGCGAGATTCGCTGTCGGATTGCTCGATCGATCTATCGAGATGTCGTTCGTCACGCACAGTCATCTCCGGTCCTTGCCGTACCAACAGCGGACGTTACGGGAAGAGTGGAGCCGCGTTCGCAGGCTACGAAGAGGAGTAGCACCCGGTGGGGCGCATGTCGGAAGCCGAAATGTCGTCACTGAATCTCTTTGTGACAAAGTGTAACATCCACACTGGTTACTCGAGATGCTTTGGCGCATTCCATAATTCGCTCTTCACCCACCCTCGCTGTGACACATGACAACGAGGTAGGTGACGAACCGTGGTCCGTCACAGCGGGTGAACCGATACGCCCTGCCCCCATGGCAACGATGCCGCGTTCGGTAGCTGCCGACAACTACCTGCTCCGCCTGCCGCTGCCGCGGCGGCCGTCCCTCACATCCTCTGCCGATCAACCCATTACCTGAATACTGGTCGGTAGCGTACCGGGAGCGATCACGATCCGTTCGCAGAACGAAAGATCTTGTGACAGAAGAGCGTCCGTCACCCGGGTGACGGACGCTTGCGGCGCTGGCGAACTACAGCACCGCCTGGGTTTGGGTCACCTTGGCGACGAGCTTGCCCGCGTCGTCGCGAATCTCGGTCTCCACCACGATGAACGAGCGGCCCGCGTGCAGCGGCGTCGACGTGGCGGTGGCATAGCCCGCCCGGACCGCGCGCACGAAGTTCGTCTTGGACTCGACCGTGGTGGTGCCCTGCTTGCCCTCAGGCAGATTGAGGTACGCGCACACGGCCCCGTTCGCGTCCGCCAGCGACATCAGCACGCCGCCGTGCACGACACCGCCGAGCGTGCACAGGGATTCGTCCCATGCGATGCAGCTGCGCACCGACGCGGGCCCGTGCTCGAGCACCTCGACACCGAGCCGCTCAGTGAAGGGCATGGACTGGTGGAAAAGCTTGGTGCCTACGTCATCGCTCATGACTGCGCCTCGCTGGCGCTCGGCTCCGTCACGAGCGATTGCTCGGCTGTGCCCATTGTTCGCTCACTTCGTTCGCTCATGACTGCGCCTCGCTGGCGCTCGGCTCCGTCACGAGCGATTGCTCGGCTGTGCCCATTGTTCGCTCACTTCGTTCGCTCATGACTGCGATCATGCCCACCACGCGGTGTCGAGTCGATTACCCGTCAGGTAATAGTCACCGTTCCGGCCAGGCGTGCCTGCGGGCATGAAACGACACCGCGACGAGCACGAGCACTGCGGTGAGACCGCCGAGGAACAGCACCGTTGTCGGCGAACTCCGATCGACCACAACCCCGCCCGCCAGCGCGCCGAGCGACAACGTCGCCTGAAACGCGGCGGTGAACAGGACCGAGGCCGCCTCGGGCGCGTCCGGCGCCGCCCTGACGAACCAGGCTTGGGTGGCCACCGGGACGGCGCCGTACCCGATGCCCCACACCACGAGCAGCACCAGCGCGCCCGGCTCGCACCGGCCGAGCACCGGCAGCAGCAGCGTCGCCGCCACCACCATGGTCGCGGCGCAGCCGAGGGTGGTGTGCGGCCGCCGCACGACGGCGGCGCCGCCGAGGAAATTGCCGAGTATGCCTGCGGCGCCGTAGATCAGGAGCAGCAGGGTGATCTTGCCAGGCCCGAGGTGGGTCACCTGCTCGAGGAACGGCGTGACGTACGTATAGGCGCCGAAATGCGCGAGGACGACGAGAAAGGTTGCCAGCACCGCGAATCGGGTGTGCACCCCGCGAAGTAGCCCGCGCAGCAAGGACACCCGGGTGACCTGACGCACGGGTAGCGGCGGCAGGAACGCGGCAAGCATGCCGAGCACCACCGCGGCGAGCACCGCCATTACCACGAATGTGGTTCGCCAGCCCGCGATCTCGCCGAGCAGGGTGCCTGCGGGCACGCCGAGCACGGAGCCGAGCGGCACCGAGGAGAAGATCACCGCGTTGGCCCGAGCCACCGAGGGCACGGGCACGAGTCGTTCAGCAAGCCCTGCCGCGATCGACCAGAAGCCGCCGATGGTAACGCCGACCAGCACCCTGGACACCAGCACCACCGCATAGACGGGCGCGGCGGCCACCATCACATTGGCGAGCACGAGCAGAAACATGAACAGGCACAACATGGCTCGCCGGTCCATGCGCCCGGTGGCGACGGTCACCACCGGCGCGGCCACAGCGGCGATCAGGCCAGGCATGGTCATCATCAGCCCCGCCGTGCCGTCGGAGACGGTGAAGTCGGCGCCGATCACGGTGAGCAGCCCGATCGGCAGGATCTCGGTGGTGACGACGGCGAAGATCGCGGTCGTCACGGCGGCAACGGCGAGCCAGCCGGTCAGCGTGCCGCGGGGTGGCGCGGGGGGAGCGGGCGCGAGAATTGTGGTCACGCCGCCAGTTCAGCAAGCGGCGGGCGGCGCCTCCGGCGGATTTTCGCCGGGACCGTATCGAGGGCGAAAAGCCGCTCAGCGGCGCCCGGCGCGCATCGGCGCGAGGAATTCGGCGTTCGTCTCGGTCTTGCGCAGGCCCTCGAGCAGCAGGTCGATGGCCTGCTGGTCGTCGAGGGCGGCCAGGGTCTTGCGCAGCGTGTGGGTCGCGGCCAGTTCGTCGGGCGCGAGCAGCAGCTCGTCCTTGCGGGTGCTCGACTTGGCGATGTCGACCGCGGGGAACACCCGACGGCTCGCGGTGGCGCGATCCAGCTTGAGCTCGGCGTTGCCGGTGCCCTTGTACTCCTCGAAGATCACCGTGTCGGCCAGCGAGCCGGTCTCGACCAGCGCGGTGGCGACGATGGTGAGCGAGCCGCCGCCCTCGATATTGCGGGCGGCGCCGAGGAAGCGCTTGGGCGGGGCGAGGGCGGTGGCCTCGACACCACCGGACAGCACGCGGCCGGAGGCCGGGCTCGCGAGGTTGTAGGCGCGGGCGAGCCTGGTCAGCGAATCGAGCAGCACCACGACGTCGCGGCCCATCTCGACCAGGCGCTTGGCGTGTTCGATGGCGAGCTCGGCGACCGCGATGTGGTCGCGGGCGGGCAGGTCGAAGGTGGCCGCGGCGACGTCGGCGGGCACCGCCCTGGTCAGGTCGGTGACCTCCTCGGGGCGTTCGCCGACGAGCACAAGCATCAGCTCGCATTCCGGGTTGTTCTTCGCGATGCCGTGCGCGATCGCTTGCAGCACAGAGGTTTTGCCTGCCTTCGGCGGCGCGACGATCAGCGCGCGCTGGCCCTTGCCGATCGGCATCACCAGGTCGGTGACCCGGGTGATCATCGCGTGCTGTTCGGTTTCCAGCCGCAGCCGCTCGTTGGGGTAGATCGGCACCAGATCGGCGAAGACCGGCCGGTGTGCGAGCTTGTCGGGATGCTGCCCGTTGACGGTGCCGACGGACAGCAGCGTGGCGAGTTTGTCGTTCTTGCCCGCCGGGTCAGCGGGCACGGATCGTGTTGTGCCGGTGAGGAAGTCGCCGCGGCGCAGGCGGAGCTCGCGAACGAGGCGCTGCGGGACGGCGAGGTCGCTCGGACCGGGGAGGTAACCGTCGACGCGCAGGGTGCCGCGGTTGCCGGTGAGGTCGAGGATGCCGGTGACCGTGCGGGTCGCCGGTTGGTCGGTTCGACCGTCGGTTTCGTGGATTGTGTTGTTGTTCATGGGATTTCTTTCAGTGAGTGAGTTTCGTGGACCTGCGGAGAGCGGGTTTCGTTGGATCGGCGAACGGCCGGGAAGACGGCGACCGAGGGCGCGCCGCTGAGTGGGATCCACCGGGTATTCCGGAACGGTTCTCGAGACCGGTTCGGTGGGGATCTCGGAATTCTCGTGGGAGGAGCTACCTACATCCACAAGGAGAAGACGTCGCCGAGAGTACCTCGTCGATGTGCGCCGCGCAATGATGCCGGTCACCGCCGCGCTGCGGCGGTCGGCTCGGGCGCTGTGCAGGCTGGTCGGAGAAACGCCGATGCCCGGCAGGTGACGTCGGACGTCACCTGCCGGGCATCGGCGGTGGTAGCGGGGTCTATTTCACCCCCACGGGCGAGTTACCCGTAGACGGAGCTGAAGAACTGGATCGCGCTGGCGATGCCGACCGGGACGCCGAGCAGGATCATGCCCGCCGCGGCGCCGAGGGCGATGCCGACGCCCGCGCCTGCGATGCACAGACCGATCGGGCCCGCGAAGAACGTCGGGACCACCAGCGGCGCACCGATGATCGCGCCGGCCACGCAGCCGAGCGCGCCGCCGACGATGGTGCCGACCAGGGTGCCGATCGCCGTGGCCAGGCCGAACTGGGTGGCCGCGGTGCTGAGCGCGGTGTTGAAGTCGACGCCGCCGATCTCCTTGGCGTCGACCGGCTTCAGCATGGTCGCCGGACGGGCATCCGCCGCGTCGGTGCTCGGCGTGAAGGTGGCGGTATTACCGTCGATCTGGGCGGCGATCGGCCATTCCATGCCGTCCTTGAGGTAGGTCAACGGCATTCCGGCAACCAGGTGACCTTGATTGTCGAGAACCTGGAATTGCGTGCCCTGGGTTGTCAGCGATCCGGCATCGGTTCGCAGCACCACCGATTTGTCGACTACATTTGCGGTGTAGTGAATACCGGGCAGCACGTCGGTTTGCACGGTCGATCCCGGTGCGGGCGCCGAGGCGGCGGGCTCCGCGTACGCGGTACCGCTTGTGATCCCGACGGCCGCGATGACCAGTGCAGACGTGGCGGCGAACTTCTTGACCTTCATGTATTTCAAACACTTTCCTCAGCAGGAGCACCCTCGCCCCCGGCGGGGGGCTGAGCCGGCACGGCCCATAAATACGAACCTCCGCAAAGGGTCGTAGGACTTTGTTTCGGGGAGGTAACAGAACCTGCTAAGGAAACGTCAATTAGAAGTGATTCATGTTAAAGAATCATAAATTCGGACATTTGGTTAACTCTCAGCATTCAATAATGTGGCCCAGCGCACAATAAATCGAGAAATGCAGGCGCCTGCGGCATCAGCCGAGGCGCGCGACGACAGCGCCGGGCAGCAACGGCAGCACCGCATCGATCAGCCGCCACGGCCACCCCGGCACGCAGGCCCGTCGCTGTTCCTTCTCGATCGCGCCGACCATCGCGGCGACGCCCTTGTCCAGTGGCGCCACCATCCGCGCGTCGCCCGCCTTGGCTGCCATGTCGGTGGCGATGAACCCCGGCAGCAGCGTGGTGACCGCGATCGGCGACTTCGCCAGCTCGATCGCGAGCGCCTCGCCGAGCGCGGCCAGGCCCGCCTTGCTCGCCGAGTAGGCGGCCTTCTTGCCCGGCAGTCCACGCACCGCGCTCATCGAGGACACCAGAACCAGGTGCCCCGAGTTCTGTGCGCGGAAAATCTCCAACGCCGCCTCGGCCTGGGCGAGGGCGCTGACGAAGTTGGTGGTGGCCGTGGCGATATTGGCGTCGGCCCGGCCGCTGCCGAGCACCGCGCCCTTGCCGAGGCCCGCGTTGACGATCACCCGGTCCAGCCCGCCGAGTTCGTCGCGCAGCTCGTCGAACACCCTCGGCACCGCGGGATGGTCGTCGACGTCGAGCGCGCGAACCGCGACCGTGATCCCGGGATGGGCCGCGACCAACTCCGCACGCAGCGCCTCGAGCGCGGGCAGCCGCCGCGCGCACAACGCGACATCGCGGCCCTTGCTCGCGAAGTCGCGCGCCATCGCGGCACCGAGCCCAGCGCTCGCGCCGGTGATCAGAATCTTGGTCCTCGTCATGTGCCTGACCTTAACCAGGCGACGGGGTCAGCGGCCTGCGGATCCGGTGGGTGGCTTCGGCGGCAGCAGGCGCCATGCGCCGCAGTTGACGGACTTGAAGGCCAGATCGGTCGGTTCGATTTCCGCGCGGATCGGACCGAGCTTGGTGAGGTTGTTGCCGATGATGTTGCTCATGTTGGTGTTGTCCCCCTCCAGCTTCCACAGCCTGCTCCAATCGCAGTTGTGCGCCGGATCGACCGGGCCCGCCGATTCCCAGATGCCGGGGACGATATCGACGCCGACCAGGTAGACGCCGTCGCCCGGCATCGTGGTCGCGGGCTGGGCCGCCGCGGTCCCGGCGCCGAGCAGGGTCATCGCGGATGACATGGCACCCGCGATCAGGAGCGTGCTTGCGCGCATCGCGATGTTCTCCTCGAATCGTGCTTTCACCGCCGCGGAGCGGCTGACCTGGGAGATCCCCGAATCTCCGGGGCCAAGATCTACCAGACACCTCGCGTGAATGTGCCGTATTCCACTTTTCTTGTTTCAGTGCATGACTAAATCGCGCACGATGTTGTCATCCGTCCGGTGTGCCGCGATATCCGAGGTATGACATGTGCTCAGCTCGGGTCCGGCCGGTCGATACGGAGGTCGGTGTCGTGTGGCGCGCACTGCGCGGGATTGTGCACCGACGACGGGCTGGCCGCGGTGCTGGCGACGGACCGGGCCTTGCTGCACTGGCGGGCCGTGCGCGCCCTCGGTGACAGCGGGCTTGCCGAGCAGGCGGTGCAGGAGTCGCTGCTGCGGGCGTGGCGCTCGTGTGCGTTCTTCGACGACAACAAGGGCAGCGTTCGGACTTGGCTGATGGCGATTCTGCGCAACGTCATCATCGACATGGCTCGCGCGCGGGCGGCGCGGCCGGGGGACACCGGCTGGGACGAGGTCGAGACGCTCAGCGACATCCGCTACGCGCATCCCGATTTCACCGACGGGTTGATCGATGGCTTGCTGGTCGCGGAGCTGTTGGCCAGGCTGCCCGAGTCGCAGCGCGAGGCTGTGGTCGAGGTGATCCTGCGTGACCGCGCCTATCAAGAGGTCGCCGACGAGATCGGCGTTCCGGTCGGCACGGTCAAGACGCGCGTGCACTATGCCCTGCGTTCGCTGCGCAAGCTGCCGCAGAGCGCTTGACGCGCTTTTGATCGATAGCCAACTAATCGCCATGGGCTGCTATCGGCAGCGAATTCGCCGATAGCTGTTGGATCACTAATCCTTGCCAATGGGACACCATCAATCTAATGTCTCGGGTGAGACATAATTGATCTAGTGTCTCAACCCTTCTACTGGCACGCGAAGCGAGGTTCGACCAATGGGTGCACAAGATGGATTCGATTGGGACTGGGCGAACAGCACTGGTGGAAAGCTCGATCGGCGGCAGGTCGGCAAGCTCCTCCTGGTCGCCGCCTCGATGACGCCTGGCGTCCTGAGTGGCGATTTGCTATCCGTCCTCGGTGTCCAGGGTCCGGCACAGTTGGACGAGATGGAAATGAAGATTCCGGATACTGCGCTCGCCAAGGCGGCCGACCAGCACGCGCGCGAGGAATTGAGTCCGTGGGTGCTGGAGCATTCCTACCGGGTCTACTACTTCGGTAAGGCGCTCGCGAAGGCGGACAACGTGCACATCGATGACGAATTGTTCTTCATCACATCGATGCTGCACGACATGGAATTCGAGCATCCCGTACCCGGCCGGTGTTTCGCCGTGCGCGGCGCCGAGGATGCCGAACGCTTCCTCACCGACCAGGGAGCGTCCCGCGGAAAGGTAGTGCTGGTCCGCAACGGCATCAGTGGGCATATCACCTTCGGCGTCGAAAATGATCTGTCCGATCTGGCCGGTGCGGTCTCGGCGGGATGCGAAGTCGATCTGGCCGGAAAGCGGGTCCAGGACATGCGGCGCGCATGGTTCGACGCGGTAGTTGCCGCGCACCCTCGCCTCGATTTCAAGCGAAAAGTCATCGAAGCGGTCCGCCGGGAAGCCGAGGCCGTCCCCGAGGGGCGCACCGCGTTGATGCGGGACGTCGGATTCGAGATGGGCGTGCTGAATTCCCCCTTTGCCGAGTAGGGATTTGGCGGTCACGCGGTGCGTCGCGACGATATCCGCAGGTTTCGCATCGCGTATCGAACGCTTCCGTGTGAGACACTGCTCCGGTGATGTTTCAGGGGCAAGAACCGCCCGCTCCATTCCCACCCGACGATCCTGTGCTGGCGGTAGCGCTGGCGATGTTCATCCAGGACGGGTGGATCGACGTGCGCAAGTTGAGCACGGAAGCCGGCGTGAGTCGCGCAACGCTGTACCGACGCTACGTCGATCGTGACCGCATTCTCGGTGAAGTGGTGTGGTCACAAGCCAGCGCCGACCTGGTCGCTTTGCGCGCCCGCTACCGAGGCAAAGGTGCGGATGGCATCGCGCAGACTGTGGACGGTCTGCTGCGGCTCAGCGCCGAACGCTCCTCGATGCGAACCTTTCTCGCCGAACACACCGAAGTCGCATTGCGGGTGCTGGCCTCTCAGCACGGCGTGGTGCAGCGGCGGATCATCGACAGCGTTGCCGAGTGGATTACCGAGGAGATCGGCGCGCCTGCCGATATCGACATCGAGACTTTGGCCTACGCCGTCGTGCGTCTCGGCGAATCGTTCTATTACCGCGAATACATCACCGGCGAACCGGGCGATCTCTCCGCCGCCGCCGTCATCATCGGCAGGCTCTTGCGTTAGCGCGCCTGCGCCTCGACCGTCAGTTCCCCCAGCGGCCGTGCGTGGTGGTTGCGCGTTCCATCCAGGTCATGTGATCGGGCGCGAGTTGGCGTTCGTTCAGCAAAACCGCGGCCGCCGAGAACGGCGGCGCCTTGTCCGGGTAGGCGTCGGCCTGCCCGACCACGGCGTTCACCAGCGAGGTCACCATGGAATGCCGTGGATAGGCTTCGTGAATCGCCGCGCCTTGCGCGTCGGAGATGAATTCCGAGGGTGGGCCGAAGTCGAGGTTGATCCCGGATCGGGTCAGGTAGCACAGGGTGTTGCGGTGCTCGGCGATGTGCGGGGAGGTGTGCAGCGCGATGGCTTGCCACACGGCATCCACGTCGGCCGCAGGCACGGCACGTTCGGTGAGGAAAAGCGCGGCCATCTCGGCACTTTCGACTTCGAAGCGCACCTGGGTGCTCGCCGAGCGGCCGAGTCCGATGTCATGCAGAACGCACGCGATGAACAACAGCTCCTGATCGTAGTCGTCGCCAGGTTTCGCCTGGATATGGTCGGCGAACAGACGCGCGAACAAATAACTGCGGATGCTGTGATTGGCGATCGCGCGCGACTCTTCGAGTACCGCAAGCGCGAGGCATTGGTTAGCCACCCTGGTGTCCGGAAGTGCCGGAAGTGTCAGCAGTGGCGTTGTCGCGACAGTCATTGCGAACTCCTCTTCGTAGCGCCATTCCGCTAATCCGTGAGACACCCATGCAATGGTGTCTCGCCTTTCGGGAGACACTACACTTGTGATGTCTCACCAGCAATGGTTTGCGTGCCGAACAGTGTGGAAATCCGGCGGAACAGCCCTCCGGCGTTTCGGTCGACTCATCCGGGTGTTGGTGCACTACGCTCTGTGTTCGCTGCGCGGCTGCCGCGCGACGTCTGATTCCCCTTGAACACGCTGCGTTTGCGATAACGGTTGAATAACTGATGTTGCTATGCTGGTGCTCGCGTTGCGAGAGTGAACCACTGGGTTTGGTGTTACTAATGGGAAGGGAGGGGTGTCCTGTTCCAGGGGCACCGACCGAAACATGAAGCCAAGCATCGTCAAGGCGGGACTCTGTTCCGCCGTCACGGCCGCGGTCACAGTGACGCTGACCGGGCTGGTCCCGGCCACCGCGCTGGCCGGTCCGGCCTTCCCGCAGATGGCGACCAAGCTCGCCGGCAAGACCGTGTTCCTCGATCCGGGCCATCAGGGATCCGGGCACAGCCAAGACGTGGCCAAGCAGGTCAGCGACGGTCGCGGCGGCATGAAGGACTGCCAGACCACCGGCATGACCACGGTGCACGGCGTCCCTGAGCACACCATCAACTGGAACGTGGCCCAGCTCGTGCAGACCGCGCTGGAGAGTCTCGGCGCGAAGGTCGTGCTCAGCCGCCCGGACGATCAGGGCTGGGGCGGCTGCATCGACGAGCGGGCCAAGGCAGCCAACCAGTCCGGCGCGGACGTCGCCGTCAGCATCCACGCCGACAGTGCGCCCGCCGACCAGCGTGGCTTCCACTTGATCGTGCCCGAGCTGCCGATCCCCGACCCCACGATCGATAAGGTCCAGTCGGGTGCGGGCCGCGCCGCCTCGACCGCGGTGCGCGACGCGTACCTGCAGGCCGGATTCCTTCCGGCGAAGTATGCGAGCCAGGACGGCTTGCAGCCGCGCAGCGACATCGCAGGCCCCGCGCTCACCGCGGTGCCGGATGTGTTCATCGAGATGGGCAACGGCGCGAACGCCGAGGACGCCGCGCTGCTGGAGGGCCAGGAAGGTCAGCTCAAGCACGCCATCGCCATCACCACCGGGTTGGCGAGCTATCTGCTCGGTGATCAGTCGGCGAACGCGGGTGCCGCGGCAGGTCAGCCTGCTGCCAGTCCCGCACCGCAGCCGGTGCCTGCCCCGCTCGAGCCGCAGTCCGGCTCGGCGGCGGAGCCACAGCCCGCGCCGAAGCCGGTGCACGAGCCGCAGGACGGGCTTGTGCCACAGCCACATCCGGCCTCGACGGAGCCGCCCGCGGGCATGGCCCCGCAGCCGCAGGCCGTGCCTGCGCCGGAGCCGGCGTTCGCGCCGCAAGCCGGGCTGACACCGCAAACCGGGCTGGCGCCGCAGGCAGGTTTCCCGCCGCAGGCGCAGACGGCACCCCCGCTGCAGACCGCGCCCGGCACGTTGCCGTGGCCGGGCACGCAGGAGACCTCGCCGGGCACCGCGCCATGGTCTGCCACACAGGAGACCTCGCCGGGCACCGCGCCATGGCCCGCCACCCCGGGTGCTCAGACATCACCGGGCACCGCGCCGTGGCCCGCCACCCCGGGCGCTCAGACGTCGCCGGGGACCTCGCCGTGGCCCGCCACACCCGGCACCCAGGCGTCGCCGGGCATGCCGGGCGCAAAGACGTCCCCCGAGTCGCAGACCGAGATGGCGGCCATCCGCCCGATCGTCGACATGGCGCTGACCATGCTCGTGCCCATGGCCAAGGCGCTCGGCATGGACAACAACATGGTCACCATGGAGATGATCAACCTCGCCTACACGCTGGCGGCGAAGTTCCTCGCGCCCGCCAAATAGCAGGCACCGACCCACCGAACGCCGCCCGCTCGCGGGCGGCGTTCGGCCTTTCCTGGGGAGTTGCCCCGCCAAGTAGGGTGGTCCGCGTGGCTGACCGGATTCCTGTTGTGATCGTCGCGGGGTTTCTCGGTTCCGGGAAAACAACGCTGCTCAACCATCTGCTGCGCAACAGCCGCGGCACTCGGATCGGCGTGGTCGTCAACGACTTCGGCGCGATCAACATCGACTCGATGCTGGTCGCCGGGCAGGTCGACGCGATGGTTTCGCTCGGCAACGGATGCGTCTGCTGCGCGGTCGATGTCAGCGAATTAGACGATCTGTTCACCAGGCTCGCGCAGCCGCGCGCCAAGATCGACGTGATCGTGGTCGAGGCGAGCGGCCTCGCCGAGCCACGCAACCTGATCCGGATGGTGGTCGGCAGCGACAACCCGCGCATCCGCTACGGCGGCCTGGTCGAGGTGGTCGACGCCGAGCAGTTCCCGGCGAGCAGCGCGCGCCACCCCGAGCTGACCACGCATCTGCGGCTGGCCGATCTGGTGGTGGTGAACAAGGCCGACCGGGTGCCCGCCGCGCAGTTGAGTCAACTGCGGCAGGACATTTCGGATCTCATCGGGCAGGTCCCGGTCTACGCGACCACGCACGGCAGGCTGGAGCCAGGCCTGCTCTTCGACGAGCCGTTGCGCGAAGCACCGCGAGTCGCTGAACAATTGAGCTTCGACGAGCTGCTCGATCACCACGATCACGACCACACCGAGCATCGGCATCTGCACGACGACTACCTCAGCGTCTCCTTCACCAGCGACCAGGAACTCGACCCGCGCCGGTTGATCGGCTTCCTGGAGGACCCGCCGCCGGGCCTGTTCCGCGCGAAGGGCTTTGCCGCGTTCGCCGTCGCGGACGAGCGGCGCAAGTTCGTGCTGCACCTGGTCGGCCGTCACCTGGTGTTCGAACCTGAGCAGTGGGCGCGCGGCGAATCCCGCACCACGCAGCTGGTGCTGATCGGCGCGGGCATGGACGCCGAGGTGACGCGGAAACGCTTGCACGACACCGTGCACACCGACGCCGAACCGCTCGATCCGTCATCGCTCCTCGGAGTCTGGCGCTACACGCCGCACTGAGGGGCACGGCAGAGTAGGCCCTTTGGCGCGGTCGGTGACGCTGATCGGCGAGATTGGCGCGTTCGGTTACGACATGGCGCGTTCGGTGCTAGCGGCGGCGTCGAGCGGACAGGAGACTGTCCTGGTGCCGCCCTATCGGCACGTGCGCACCGGAGCGAACATGCCGGGCGCCGTGTCTGTTCGGCGCACCGATCCACGAAGGAAGCAATTCGTTCTGCGACCGATGGGAGTTTTCCGTGTCAGATAATGTGGAGAGCGCCACCGCGTACGTGATCGCAGTGCTCGAGGCCAAAGGCACGGCCACGCGCTACGACTTCGACGTGCCAGGCATCGTCGCCGAATCACACGCGATCGCCAACGGCTGGGATTTTCGGGCGATCGAGGACGCCACGTTCTGGGCGATCGTGGCGCGATTCCTCAAGGACTGACCTCAGGCGGGGCATTCAGTCGAGCCGGGCGGAGAGCCGTCCGTGCGCCGTGACGGACCACCGCCGCGCCGCACGCCGCATCGAGCCCGCATCGGAGTAGCCGAGGAGTTCGGCCTGGCGTGACCTGCTCACCGGACCGCCCGCGGTGACTTTGTCGAGGCGCGCCGTGCGCGCACGATCCAATTCCTGCCGCCACGTGGTGCCCGCCTCCATCAGCCTGCGCTGCAGCGTGCGCGGACTGGTCGCCAGCCTGCGCGCCACCCGGTCGAGCGAGACGTCGCCCGTTTCCAGCGCCTCGGCCAGCGCCGCGGCGACCCGCGACGGCCAGGCGGAGGACAGTGGCGGCGGTGGCGGCAGCGCCTCGGCGAGCGGGCGCAGCACCGCGGCGAGCACCGGATCGCTGGTGGTGAGCGGCAGCTCCATGTCGCTGGCGCGGAAGACCATCGCGTCCACCGGCGCGCCGAACTCGATCGCCGTGGTGCCGAACACCTCGACGAACGCGCCCGTGGTGGTCGGCGCCTGCTGGCGCAGGGACACCCGCAAGGGCGCCACCGGCTCGCGCACCACCCGCCTGGCCCGGCTGAGCACCGCGGCCAGGCCCCACAGCTGGGTGAGGTCACGACCGCGGCCCTCGCCCTTGATCATGTCCAGGTAGAGGGTCACTTCCCCCTCGTTCTCGGCGACCAGGTCGAAACGGTGGTTGGTGGTGACCGCGGTGACGTACGGTCCGCAGGTCGCCAGGCCAGCACCGAGCGTCGGCGCGGTGGAGAACAGGTAGTCGTAGAGGCCGAGGCTGGGCAGTTGATAGCGGCGGGCCACGTTCAGCGACACGTTCGGATCGCCGAGCGCGTGTTCCCCGAGCTCCCACAGCCGGGAGAAGGTCTGGCTCGGCAGATGTACGTCGTCACCGGCCATCGTCCACTCGGGCAGCCCGGTCTCGCGGATGAGCCGCTCGCGATCGAGACCGGCCGCGGTGAGCTGAGAGATGACGAATCGGTGCAGCAAAACTTGATCGGTGCCCATCGCGTCCTCCCGTGTTCCGGCGAACTGCGTGTCGGGTCACGCTACGCCGGGGTAGTGATTCGTCATAGGATTTACGTCACGCCTCAACTATCCGCAGGCATTGACCCATTCCGATAGCCCGTCGGCGAAGAGCTGACGTTTCCAGATCGGCACCTCGTGCTTGATCCGGTCCACCAACTCGGCGCACACGGTGAAGGCCTCCGCCCGGTGCGCGGCGGCGACCGCAACGACGATCGCGCAGTCGCCGATGGTCAGCGCGCCGACGCGATGCACGGCGGCGACGGGCACGCCAGCGGAGTCGGCCAGCTCGGCGCAGACCTGATGCAGGAAGCGTTCGGCTTGCGGGTGCGCCGAGTACTCCAGTGCCGAAACCGGTTGTCCGCCATCGTGATCGCGGACCTTGCCGGTGAACACCACGACCGCGCCGTAGTGCGACCCCGTCACCGCGGCCTCGACCTCGGCGGCGTCGAGCGGCTGGTCGCTGATGCGGGCGAGCCGGACGGTGGGTTCAGTTGTCGTCATGGTTGCCGCCTCCGGCTACTTGCGCGAGCAGATGATCGAGCAGCGGCTCCAGCACCGCGATGCCGTCCTTGACGCCGCCGGGGGAGCCGGGCAGGTTCACCACCACGGTCCGGCCCGCCAGCCCGGCTACGCCGCGGCTCAGTGCGGCCAGCGGGAACTTCGCGGTGCCGCGCTGGCGGATCGCCTCGGCGACGCCGGGTAGTTCGCGGTCGAGCGCGGCGAGGGTGGCCTCCGGGGTGGCGTCGGTGGGGGAGGCGCCGGTGCCGCCGGTGCTGATCACCAGCGCAGGCGCGAAGCGCAGTGCGTCGGCCAGCCCGGCAGCGATCTCGGCGTCCGGGTAGACCAGCGGGCCACGCACCGAAAAGCCGAGACCGGCAAGCCATTCGGTGAGGACCGGGCCGGTGGTGTCGACTCGGGTGCCCGCGGCCGCGCCGGTCGAGGCGACGAGGACGACCGCGGATCGGGCATCGTCGGCCGCCTGATCGGCTTCGGCAACCGCGGATTCCGTTGCCGGAGAAGCAGAATGCTCCTGCTCCCGCGCGGGCCGCTGCCAATGTCCGTGCTTTCCGCCCTCTTTCGTGAGCAGCCGCACCCCGGTGAGCTCGGCGGCGGGATCGACCGCCTTCACCATGTCGTGCAAGGTCAGCCCGGCCACCGCGACGGCGGTCAGCGCCTCCATCTCGACGCCGGTCGGCCCCTTGGTTTTCGCGGTCGCCTCGATGGTGATGGCGGTGTCGGTGAAGCCGAACTCGACCTTGACCGAGGACAGCGCCAGCTGATGGCACAGCGGGATCAGCTCCGAGGTCTTCTTCGCCCCGGCAATGCCCGCGATCCGCGCGGTGGACAGCACGTCGGCCTTCGGCAGGTCGTCGGCCCGCACCAGCGCCACCACCTCGGCGGTGGTGCGCAGCTCACCGGCGGCCACCGCGACCCGGGTGGTGTCGGCCTTGGCGCTCACATCGACCATGCGGGCCCGGCCCTCGCCGTCCACATGGGACAACCCACTCATCTACCGCTCCTAGCCAATTCAGCCGCACGCATCACAGTGCCCACACTCGCACAACCGCCCCGACGGGCAGCGAGGTGACCTCGGCGGGGATATCGATCAGCACGTCCGCCCACGCCATGCTCGCGACGAGATGCGAACCGGGCCCGGACACCACCTCCACCGCCTCCGGATGCCGGTGCAACGCGGGCAGATCGGCGGAGGTCGCACGAATCAGCTTGCCGCGCAAGAACTGCCGCTTGCCCTGTGGTGACCGCGCCACCTCGTTGCGCAGCGGCAACTCGTAGATCTCGACCGCGGGCAGCCCGGCCAGGCGGCGCAGCATCGGCCGGGCGAAGACCTCGAACGACACCATCGTGCTGACCGGATTGCCGGGGAAACTGAGCACAGGGACACCGTCGACGACGGTCAAGCCCTGCGGTCCGCCTGGTTGCACGGCGACCGAGCCGAACTGTCCGCCCAGCGGCGCGAGCACGTCCTTGACCACCTCGAAGTCGCCCTTGGACACCCCGCCCGAGGTGAACACGACATCGGCCGACTCGGTCGCGGCCGCAAGCAGCTTGCGAAACTCGGCGGGGTCGTCGGTGCTGTGCGCGACCGAGACCACGTTGATCCCGTTCGCGGCGAGCGCGGCGGCCAGGGCGATGCCGTTCGAGTTGTAGATCTGGCCGGGGCGCAGCGTGCTGCCCGCCGCGACGAGTTCGTCGCCGGTCGTGATCACCGCGGCCCGCACCGCACGGAACACCGGGACGTCCGGCAAGCCGACCGCCGCGAGCGCCGCGATGTGCCGGGGCGCGAGCGTGGTGCCCGCGCGGGCAAGCAGGTCGCCCGCGTGCACGTCGGTGCCCGGCTCGCGGACGAATTCGCCTGCGCTGCGGCCGCGTTCGATGGTGATCGTGCCCACGCCCGCGCGCACGTCCTCCACCGGAACCACGCAGTCCGCGCCGGGCGGGATCGGTGCGCCCGTCATCACCTTCATCGCGGCGCCGGGCGGCAACGGTGTCTGTCCGGCCTGGCCCGCGGCGACGACGCCGGCCAGCGGCAGCGTCACCGGCGCCACCACGACCGAGCTGGCCCGCACCGCGTACCCGTCCATCGCCGAATTGCGGAACACCGGCAGGTCGACCGGCGCGCGGACGTCATCGGCCAGCTGGCGCCCCACTGCGAGCGGCACCAAGACATGCTCGACCGGACGCGCGGCCAGCGGCCGCAACAGCTGCTCGATGCTGTCGCGGTAATCGTCGACGGGCCTGGCCGAAACGCTGGAGGGCCGAGGGTTCATGCCAGCCAGCCTAGTGGGCGTCCGCCGGTAGCCATCGCCCGTCGGGCTTGTGTGAAGCTCAGAATCCGGGCGGGCACCCCGGGGCCGATTCCGTACCTTCTGCGGCTGACCAAAAGTCGCAGGAGGTCATAATGGACAGGTGACTCTGGTCGAAATGGGGATACCTGCCGTGCGTTCCGGGCGTCCCTCGCTCGACGGGCGCCCGGACACGCCGTTGCTGCTCGACCGATTCGGGCGAGTCGCCCGCGATCTTCGCGTCTCGATCACCGAGAAGTGTTCGCTGCGCTGCACCTACTGCATGCCGGAGGAAGGCCTGCCGCCGATACCGCAGCACGAGTTGCTGAGCGTCGACGAGATCGTGCGCCTGGTCCGTCTCGCGGTGCGTGAGCTCGGGGTGCAGGAGGTCCGGTTCACCGGCGGTGAGCCGTTGATGCGGCGCGATCTCGAAAAGATCATCGCGGGCTGCCACGAGCAGGTGCCGGACACGCCGCTGGCGATGACGACCAACGGCGTCGGGCTCGCACACCGCGCGAAGGCGCTGGCCGCCGCCGGACTGCACCGGGTGAACGTCTCGCTGGACACCGTCGACCGCGCCGCGTTCGCCAGGCTTACCCGCCGCGACCGGCTCGATTCCGCGCTGGCAGGCATCCGTGCCGCCCGCGACGCAGGCCTGGCCCCGGTCAAGGTGAATGCCGTGCTGATGCGCGAAACCCTCTCCGGCGCATCGGATCTGCTCCAGTGGTGCCTGGACGAGGCGTGCGAGCTGCGGTTCATCGAGGAGATGCCGCTCGACGCCGACCACGAGTGGGCGCGCACCAATATGGTCACCGCCGCCGAACTGCTCGAGGTGCTCGGCGCGCGCTTCGATCTCACCGCGGCGGGCCGGTCCGACCCATCGGCGCCGGCCGAGACGTGGCTGGTGAACGGCGGCCCCGCGACCGTCGGCATCATCGCCTCGGTGACCCGCAAGTTCTGCGACACCTGCGACCGCACCCGGCTCACCGCCGACGGCATGCTGCGCTCCTGCCTGTTCAGCGATCAGGAGTACGACCTGCGCCAGGTGCTGCGGTCCGGCGCCGACGACGCCGAGCTCGCCACACTGTGGCGCGGCGCCATGTGGAACAAGTGGGCAGGTCACGGCATCGACGCCGAGGGGTTCGTCCCGCCGGAACGCACGATGGGAGCCATCGGTGGTTGAGATCCGCTACTTCGCCGCGATTGCCGATGCGGTCGGCAAGGATCGGGAAACACTCGACTTCCCGGCCGGGGCTACGGTCGCTGACCTGCGCTCCACCCTGTCCGCCTCATACGGTCCCGGCCTCGACAAGATGCTGTCGGTCTGCGCGTACCTGGTCGGCGACGAGCTCACCAGGGACCCGCACGCCGCGCTGACACCGCGGGTCGATGTATTGCCGCCGTTCGCGGGCGGCTGAGCGGTCGTTCCGCCGATGTAGCGATCGCGGTGCGGTGTTCGTCGCCTGAATAGAGGGGTACCAGACCCTTCGATGAAGGAAGGATGGCGATCATGCACTACTTGGCGACATTGGTCGGCCCGACGGACGCGCCGTACGCCGAACCGGGAACACCGGAGTTCGAGGCCGAGGTGGCGAAGTATGCGGACTTCGAGGCGAAGGCCGCCGCCGCGATCGCGGGCGGCGTTGCCTTGCATCCGGCGGACACCGCGGTCGAGATCAGGCACACCGGCGGTCGGCTGCTGCTGAGCAACGGACCGTTCGTCGAGCACACCGAGGTGGTCGGCGGATTCCTCGTGTTCGACTGCGCTGACCTCGACGAGGCCATCGAGCTCGCCCGCCGTGCCCCCGCCGCGGCAGACGGCGCGGTCGAACTGCGGCCGATGGTCCAGTGGGCGCCGCACGACGAGCCTGGCCCGGACTGGTGGCTCGCGCTGCTCTGGGAGGCGCCGGGCGCGGTGATCGCACCGGATTCGCCGGACTGGGATGCCGCGGTCGCCCTGCATCAGCGGTTCGGCGAGGAGTTCGGTGCGGCAATCCGCGGCGGCGGCGCGGTGCAGCCGCCGACGACCGCGACCACCGTGCGGGTGCGGTCCGGGCAGTTGACGCTCACCGATGGGCCGTTCGACGAGTCGGCGGACGTCATCGATGGCCTCTATCTGTTCGTCGCGCCGGATCAGGATGCGGCGACCGGGATCGCGGCACGGATTCCGTGTGGCGAAAAGGGACATGTGGAGCTGCGTCGGGTTGTCGAACTCGACGCATGACCGCCGGGGCCCGGCTGGGTTCGACGGATTCCGTCGAAGCCAGCCGGGCCCTTTGTCGTTCGCGCCGCCCCGCCCGTACTGGACGAGTAGAAAAGGTGCACAGCGGGTGTAGAGAAACCCACGCGGTGTTCGTCGTCTGGGTAGGGAAGGGTATCGGGCCCGTCCATTCGAGGAAGGTTGGCGACCATGCACTACTTGGCCACGATTGTCAGCGGCGAGACGGAACAGGCCATGACGCCTGGTACCCCGGAGTTCGGCGCAGGCGTGGTGAAATACGCGCAGTTCCAGGAACAGGCCGGCGCGGCGATCGCGGGTGGTGCGGCGCTGCATCGCTCGGCCACCGCGATCAACGTGCGGCGCAACGGTGACGAAACGCTGATCACCGATGGGCCGTTCACCGAACTCAACGAGGTGGTCACCGGCTTCTATGTGCTGGACTGCCCGAGCATGGACGAGGCTGTCGAGCTGGCCAGGAAGATTCCCGCGGCGTCGAAGGGTGCGGTGGAGGTGCGGCCGATGGTGATGTGGATGCCGCACTCGACGCCGGGCGCCGACTGGTGGACCGCGCTGCTGTGGTCGCCGCAGGGCGACCTGTTCGCGCCGGATACGCCCGAGTGGCAGGCGATGGCCGTTGCGCATCAACAGTTCGCGGAGCGGATCGGCGCGGCGATCAAGGGCGGCGGGGCGCTGCAACCGCCGGAGACGGCGCGCATCGTCCGCGAGCGCGCCGATGGGCTGATGCTGACCGACGGTCCGTTCATCGAGGGCGCCGAGGTGATCGACGGTCTCTACGTGTTCACCGCGGCGAACGCGGCGCAGGCTACCGAGATCGTGCGCCAGATTCCGCGGGCAGAGAAGGGCCGCACCGAGCTTCGCCAGATCATCGACGTGGGCTTCTGATCGTGCGCGGCGGCCGGGGCGAAGCGATCGACGGCATCTATCGTGCCGAATTCGGTCGCGCCCTGGCTACCGTCGCCCGGCTGATCGGCGATATCGGCCTGGCCGAGGACGCGGTGCACGAGGCGTTCGCCGACGCGCTGCGCAGTTGGCCGGACCGCGGACTGCCGTCGAATCCCGGCGCCTGGATCACCACCGCGGCGCGTAATCGCGCTTTGGACCGGTTGCGGCGTGAATCGGCCAGGGGCGCCAAAGAACAGGACGCCGTCCTGCTGACCGTGCCGAACGAGGAGCCCGAGGTGACGCCGGTACCCGACGATCAACTGCGGATGATCTTCACCTGCTGCCATCCCGCGCTGTCCATCGAGTCGCAGGTCGCTTTGACGTTGCGACTGGTGTGTGGATTGCGGACCATCGAGATCGCCAGAGCCTTTCTGCAACCGGAACACACTGTGGCGCAACGTCTCACCCGGGCGAAGGCGAAGATTCGGGCCGCGGGCATCCCGCTGCGGGTGCCGCCCGCCCACCTATTGCCCGAGCGGGTGCCCGCGGTGCTCGCGTGCGTGTATCTGGTGTTTACGGAAGGGTATTCCGCCACCTCGGGGTCCACCGCCATTCGAGACGAGTTGTGTGACGAGGCAATTCGTCTCGGCAAGCTGCTCTGTGCGCTGCTGCCCGAGGAGCCGGAGGCGCGGGCCCTGCTCGCCCTGATGCTGCTCAACGACAGTCGGCGAGGCCAACGCCGTTGTGCGGACGGCGAATTGGTGCCGATCGAAGACCAGGACCGCACCGGATGGAACCGCGCCGAGATCGAGTCCGGTCTGCGCTGCTTGATCTCGGCGGCGGACGGATCCGGACCGTACCTGATCCAGGCGCGCATCGCAGCTGCCCACGCCACGGCGCGGACTTGGGAGGAAACAGATTGGGGTGCAATCGTTTCCGCCTACGACGAGCTGCGAATGCACTCCAGCTCACCGGTGATCGCGGTGAATCGCGCCGTCGCCGTCGGCTTTCTGCACGGTTTCGACGCGGGGCTCGCCGCGTTGGACGAGGTCGCTGACCATCCGCGCTTGGCCGCCTCCCATCTCGTCCCCGCCGCCCGTGCCGATCTGCTGCGGCGTTCCTGCCGGTACGCGGAGTCCGCGACGCAGTACCGCGAAGCACTGAGCCGAGCGAGCAACGAGCAGGTGCTCCAGTTCCTGGCGAGTCGCCTTGCCCAGGTGGAAGCCGCTGCGGAGCAAGATCTTACGCAAGCATAGACGCATGCGCACTTCGCTATGTATGGTGGGCGACGACACAGGGAAAGGGGAGTGCGATGGCTGTCAGCGCACTGATTCTGTCGCTCATCTTCGCCGCGGCGGCGTTCGGTTGGCGGACGTGGTGGCAGTGGCATCGCACCGGAACGACCGGATTCCACGGCATCTCCGGACAGCCCGGCTCACTGGAGTGGTTGGTCGGCGTGGGGTTGGTCGTCGTGCTCGTCGTCGAGCTCGCCGCACCGATCCTGCAACTGGCCGGCATCGTGGCGCCGATTCCCTTGCTGGACAGGCCGATCGTGCAGTGGCCGGGACTGATCATCGCGCTCGCCGGAATCGGCGGCACCCTCTACGCACAGCACGCGATGGGTGAGTCCTGGCGGATCGGCGTCGACAAAGCCGAACACACCACCCTGGTGCGCTCCGGCGTCTTCGGCATGGTACGCAACCCGATCTACACAGGCATGTTCACCTTCGCCGCAGGCATCACTGCCATAGCACCCAATCCCGTTGCAGTACCGGGCTTCCTGCTACTCATCACAGTAATAGAGCTCCAGGTACGAATCGTCGAGGAACCGTACCTCCGCACAGAACACGGCACCGACTACCGCAACTACGCCGCCGAGGTCGGCCGGTTCGTCCCCGCTGTGGGCCGGGGTTAGCCCGATGCCGAGAAGTCGAGAGAAGTAGCTATCGAGCCCCATCGGCGGGAGTCAAATGGTTGCCGAGCCGTTGACGGGAGTGAAATGGTTGCTACCCCTCATTGACGGGAGTCCAATGGTGGCAAGACGAGCCGAAACGCCCACCATAGGA